>NZ_JAHPZL010000004.1:0-53769 GCF_019331795.1 Austwickia sp. TVS 96-490-7B | reverse complement strand
TCGCCACTGGCTATCGAGGCAGACTCACAGAACTCCCCGATATCATTGCCGTCATTACCCGACTCGAGCTCTATCGACTTGGCTGGTAGCCAAGAATGACCTGGAAATGCCTCGTGAATAACGCCCTAACTATATTAAAAGCCTGGAACTGTTCGTCGGGAAGCCAGCTGTATGATTCAGGTCTGTAATATAGGTTAGGCTCAGGTTTTCCGTTGATGGTGATGGTCGGTGATGGTTCCGACTTGGGAATCACTGGAAAGGGGAAGCTGAATGCCAATAGTGCCACAGCGAGTGCCGCCGTAGTGATCACATATTTGTTCGGGAATTTTAGGTGGCGCATCAATGACTTGTCGCCTTCCATGAACGGTGATGATTAACGATTGAGGTGCCGGTGCGCTTCTGGATCAAATTTGGTTGGTTTGTGGGGGAACTCAGTGGTTCCTACCGGAGGAGATAATTCTTCACGGTGGGGTGCCAATAAGTCTTCCCGACCAAGATCACCACTACGACCGGTGACTATTCTTTCGACGGACCTTAATGCTTCACCTTTGTTCTTATTAATTTGAAAATCTTCGCCGTGCATGCCTTTGTCATAATCGTAGTACAAAGAGTGATTGCTCCAGCCATGGATACGATCCAACCCCTCCTTCAAAGTAGTGTTTTCGGCTTTAATTCTAGTTGCACCGAAGTCTTTGGTAGCGGGGTCACTACCCAAAGTTTGATTCATGTTAGTGACGGGGTCATTACTCGCTGAACCAATAAAGACATGGTCAGAGCTCATGTGAAGATCTTTGACGTTGTTAACACCACTGCCGGCACCTGGACTACCGAGGAGGACCGCATTATCTACATGTTTTGCTAGGCCTTCTTGGTGCAATGCTAAACCCGTTGTGGTGCTCCCATAGGAATGTCCGATGACAGTGAATCGCGCGTCGGGAGCAGAATTGACTCGAAGCGCTGCCACATCTTGACTAAGGAGTTTCGCTCCAGCTTCCGCTCTATGTTGAGAGGCCACCGTCCCCAGGCCAGGGGTTTGGTAACCCTGCCACGCGATAACCGCAGTACTTTCTGAAGGCGCTACATATGTTGCACCAGCCTGGAGAGCGTCTGCATCAGCACAAATTTCATTCATTTTAGTCACAGATGAGTTGAGTCCTGGTATGCACACAGCTACATTCTTGGCTGTGTCTGGATTACCATATGCAATAGCACAACGGCCCTTGGATCCGTAGGCCTCGAGGTCGTATGCCAATAGATATCTCGGAGCCTTAGATTTTAAATCTTTCCCGGGGTTATTTAGCGATTCTTCCACTTTTAAGCAGGATAAGAATTCATTGTAGATGGTATCACGATTCGTGCCCTCTGGAAAATTGAGATCGTCCCATTTTTTAGCGTTTTTGTCCCGGGATGTCCCTTCTTTGAACCGCTCCAGGTCCCCTGGGCCCTTGAATGTATATTCGACAGGAAGGCCTGCCCGTGTGAAAAGTTGTCGATAATGCTCGCGCCTTGTTTCATGGTATTTACGGTTGGCTGCGTCTCGATCAACGGTTGGTATTCCATTGAGATTGCCAATTTTGCGGGGATCTTCAGCGATAAGGCGTGCTTTCAACTCTTCACTGAGATTGTTCCAAAAATCGCGTACTTCACGTGGATCTGAAGGAATTTCGCTCCGCTTCGAGGCTGCAAGAGCTTCCTGTAAAGCTGAACTCCGGACAGCTCTGTTACCTTCGGCTCTGGCATCTGAAAGAGTAGTTTTTCCTTTATCATCGATACCTTTGAAAACTTCATTGAAGATGTAATCAAGACCAGAATCAATCTCGTGGGCTCGCTTAATGATACGGTCGACATCATTTTGGAGGGTGCGAGCTCGATCTTGTCTGTCTTTCTTCCAGTCATTGGCACTTTGTGCAGAAGGAAATGTGCGCGAGGCGGATGTGTCAGAAACCTGGCCATGATCTGAAACGCTGAATTGGTGAGAGTCGCAAAATGACAGAACGTTCTTTATGGAATCTTCTAAGCCCCCCAACTCGTCGCTAGCCCGATATATTCCTTTCTGCATGGCACTCAAAGTGGCTACAATATCTTTAAGTTGGTCGTCAATTTTACCGCTTTCTTCTCGTGCCTTATTGGCTGCTGCTCCCGCCCATTTTCCATCAGCTTTAATTGCCGTAAGGTCATCCTGGCAACGCAGAAGTCGATCTATGTCAGATTTAATTCCATTTCCAAATTCTTCGAGCAGGGATTTTTTCCAGGTCTTGACGTCTTTCCACGAAAGATTGCTGCCAGTCGGTGTGGCTTTACTTTGCATCAGCTTTTTACCGCCTAAGTTGATTGAACTGTCCTTGTGTCAGAGACTCGATATTCTCATATTCACGTACCGAATCTTCGATTTTTTTAGCAAAGTCTTTGGTGGAATTTGACCACGTAGTTAACCTCTTGTCGAGGTGCTCACCTAAAGTTAAAGCAGTACTAGCACTAGCTGCTCCTATGAGGCCTGACTGTATTTTTGATAATGATGAAGAAACTTTGACCTGCCTGACTTTCTCCGCGGCGCTATCCGCAGCTTTAGCGGAGTGTCGCATACCCTCGGTATCCGTAAAAAAAGAATTCACATTGAGCTCCTTTATCATGAAAAATAATTTTTGTAGGAGTGACAAATGCTAACTTTTATTTCGCCGGGAAGTTTCACAATATGTTTTTCCAGGCCGAACATTTGGCAACCTACAGGTATTATTCCTCGGCCGGAAGTTTTATTTGAATAATGCGGCCAATATGCCGTGTATAGCGAAACTGAAAAAAATGGATACCACTTAGTATCTATTTCAATCTTGCTAGATTTCATTAAAGAGAATGTCCCGATCAGGAAGAAGGATCCCTTCCTGAATCTCAGTGAATTCTTTTCTCCCATTTGTTGCCAGCCGAGAGCGCTGGCAGCTCGAGTAAGATTTTCACTTATTCCATGGACATCGAGGGAGTCTTTCCCATAAAACGCGGTGCGCAAATATGGTTGCTCAATTTCCTGGTAATTATATTGAGTCAATTCCGCTTCATGAATAGTAAATCGCGCCTGACTTAAAATCGCATCAAGGTCATTTATCATTCGTTTATGAATTATCGGATATGCTTTATATGGATTGATGGGAACATCTGTCAGGGGTTCCGGTGGCCTGTTAGGGTCTAATGATTCGGTGTGAAGTGTCTTCCCAGGGTCGATTCCTGCGCCGTGGGGCACCCCAGCGCTGCATCTGGTGATCATTGCGACCAAAGAAAGTATGCAAATTCCGGTAGCCAGTCTTGTAGATCTGATGGCTTTCTCCAGGGGTTGCAGGGTCATCAGGTGGGAGGGATGTGAAGTCTCATCACGTGAGAAGCTATCTCAATTTCTCAGGTGTGGACGATCCTAGGCCGCACAGTGGCAAGACAGTGTAGGGTAGCCCTCACTAGGGGTTCTGTGACAGATGTGGTAGTTGCGGCACCAGTTACTCAGTGACAGGGGAGGCTTCGTGGGATCTTATGACGGACTCGATGCGAGAAAGCTGCAGGCGATCGCCCGTAGCGTCGACCCAGGACCCATGGCGTCTGTGATGAAGCAGTTCCAGGAGTCCGCAAAACGTCTGGATGAGCTGAGCAACCAGTTCCATGACCAGATGGCGCGATTCGCTGCAGAAGGCTGGAGCGGTAAAGCTGCTGATCAGGCGATGATCAGCAACACCAAGGCGCGTGAGGTGGGCACGAAGACCGCAGACACCAGCAAGTCCTTTGGTGGCACTGTCGGTGACTTCGGTACTTCGATGAGTAGCGCGCGCGACAAGATCAGCGCGATGCCGGTCTCTGATCCCAGCATCGTCGATGCCATGAAAACTAGTTCCGCGTTTGGTGGTATCAGTCCTATAGCTTTACTGGGTGGGACTGCTGCAAATTATTGGGCCCAGAGGCAACAAGCTGAGAATGAGCGAAAGGCCATTCTCGCCGAGGTGCAGAAGATGGGCAACGATGCATCATCTTATGGTTCAAAAATAGCTATTTTTTTAGAAGATATTGAATCAGGTCCAGCCAATGAGCCGCCCGCTTCTTTGGAGGCCATTGCGCATCCTGCATCGCCATCAGGTCCTGCGGAAATTTTAGGCGATGGCACGATGTTTTTCCGCAGCGAGGGTGGCGCACCTGTCGCTAGCTTGGGGGGGGCAGGAAGTCATCACGCCACTGGAGTTGGAAACGTTTCAACTAGAGCGGGGTCGAGCGCATCCACTGCAGGTTCGGGAGGTGTTGGTGCGACGAGTCCTTGGGGTACGCAGGGAGCTGGTGCTATTCCTGATAATGGTGGGAGTTTTGGGTCGGCGGGCTGGGCTCCATCAAGCAATGCTGATGGTGTATCTGGCAGCGGTTCTGTTGCAGGAAGTTCTGGGGAGGTTTCGGGGGGTGTCACTCGACATGGCAATGCCGGTGCTATTGCTGCGGTGGGCGGTGCTGCTGCGATAGGTGCTGGTGGCGTGGCAGCGGGCTGGAGCTCTGCAGGTGGTGCTGCGTCAGGAGCTGGAGGATGGGCTGCTAATCAAGGGATCGGTGCCCGTGGGGTTCCTGGAAGCATCGGCAGCGCACCTGTCGGTGAAGGAATGACGCGAGGTGGTCTTGGTCGTGGCGCCTTTGGGGGAGAGCCAAGTCCTGGAAACACCGGGACTAATGCTCGTGGTGCTGGTTTTGGCCGTCCCGGTGGCGGGGGTGCGATGTCTGAAGGCGCAAGGTTCCAGTCTGTGACCGAGTCTGGGGGGCGCGCCACTGGTGGCAGCAACGCGCCGATGGGTGGACGCGGTGCGAATAGGGATGAAGAACAAGAGCTGAAGCACCGGCCAGAATACTTGCTGCCGACAGACGAGCTGTGGGGCGCTCCTCAGTGGGCTGCACCTGCAGTGCTCGGTGACGAACTTCTCGACGACAACGACTGACAAAGGATATTGGCATGAGTGGGCAAAACGCAGGCGGGTTTTCAATCGACCTTGATCAATATCGGTTGACTTATGGAAAACTCTATGATCTTCATTTGGAACTTCAAAAAGAAATTCAGAAAATTGATTCTTTTATTTCCTCAATCCCAAAAAATGCTGGGGGAGAGCTAACGGAAGCTCAGGATTCCTGGAATCATGTCCAAATTTCGACCCGCGGTGTCAAGCAAAAACTCCAAAATGTGGATAACCAAGTGAAGCTACACCTCTTAGGAATGGCGGACTCCTATAAAAGTTATCGCAATGAAGACGATCAGGCCGCCATTGAATTCATGCAAACCTCCACTTTATCCTAATGGCATTTCTTTCTTGGTATGCAACATGAAAGACAAGACTACCCTTGGTTTAAGACCGTGCACAATCTAGTCGCTGATTAAATGCGATGAGTGTTTATAATCCTGTGATTAGGGGATAGATAATGCAGCGTAGAAAAAAGATCGGCGCTACTATTATAATATACTGCATATGTGTATCTTCCTGGAGTTCTGCGTTTGCCTTATCGCCTAAGGAGGGGCAGTGGTGGGCCGAGGGCATGGGGATCACTCGTTCTTTATCAATTTCCAAGGGGGAAGGGGTGCGGGTTTGTCTCGTCGATACCGGGGTTGATGCAAAGCATCCGGATCTAGCTGGTGTAAATTTTGTGGATGGGACTGACCTGACGAGTCAGGGAGCGCCGAATGGACTTAAGCCACTAAATGACCATGGGACCGGAATGGCCGTAAATATTGCTGGATCTAACGCCAATGGATTGCTAGGCGCCGCGCCAAAAAGTAGCATCATTAGCGTCAGCATTCCTGGTCATTTTGAAGAAAAGCTACACGATGAGTCTTTTTATGATGCAGCGGTCGAATACTGCGTAGATCATGGCGCTAGAGTGATTAATATCTCAAAATCTGGTGGGTATATTCGAAAATATAAGGCAATCCAGCATGCCCAAGAAAAAGATGTTGTTGTGGTGGGGGGGGCAGGTAATGACGGTGTAAGGAACGGTATTAGCTGGAGGGCTAATTTCGGCATGCTTGCAGTTGCTGGCGTAGATCAAGATTTTCAACTCGATCCGCAGTCCAATTTCTCAGAAGCTGAGACGAACCCAGCAGGAAAAGTGCAGTACATGGGTGTTGCCGTATGCGGACCTTATGCGACGTCTGCTAAACCAAGGATCGGTGTGCCTATGGCTATTCCTGGTGGTGGATATAAACAGACTTCAGGGACGTCGATTGCGACGTCTGTGGTGTCGGGGGTGGTGGCGGCTGTTCGGGCGAAGTATCCGCAGATGGATGCGGCGAATGTGGTGAATAGGGTGTTGAAGACGGCGAAGAAGTCGGGAGAGGGTGTGGTGCCGACTCCGCAGTGTGGGTGGGGTGTGGTGGATGCGTATGCGGCGTTGACTGCGGATGTGCCGCCGGTGGCGGCGAATCCGTTAGGGCAGCTTGGTGGCGACTGTGTGGATGATGCTCGGGGTGTGAAGGGGGTGCGGTCGATGGGGGAGTGGGATCCGGAGTTTAAGCCGACGTGTTCAGCGACAGGTCTGAATGCGGAACCAGCGGGGATACTCAACGACAAGCGAGTCTGGATCGGCGGCGGACTCGGCACGGCAGCTGTCATCGGAGTGGTCCTCGCCGTGATCTTTGGTCGTCGACGTAGGCACGGATAACAAATGTTCTCTCACCGCCGATATGTGCCTGCTGCTGCCATGGCTTGCTGTCTTGGTGCGGCGGCAAGTGGACCTGCATCGGCTACATCGCCTAAAGAGGGGCAGTGGTGGGCCGAGGGCATGGGGATCACTCGATCTTTATCAATTTCTAAGGGGGAAGGGGTGCGGGTTTGTGTTGTCGATACCGGGGTTGATGCAAAGCATCCAGATCTAGCTGGAGTAAAGTTTGTTGATGGTACTGACCTGTCCGGAAAGGGGGCGCCGGATGGGCTTAAGCCTCTTGATGGTCATGGAACTGCCATGACAGTTAATATTGTTGGAAACGGCCAAAGCGGCTTGCTGGGAGCTGCACCAAATAGTGACATTATCAGTGTGACTGTTCCGAGTAGGAGCGAGCATAAATCAACCTCTCAGCCAATAGAAGGAACCGCCATCAAGCACTGCGTGGATAAAGGTGCAAAAGTTATTAGTGTATCAAGATCAGGTGGGGCTACGCATAAAATAGATGCCGTCGAATATGCTCAAAAGAAAGACGTGGTTGTAGTTGGTTCTTCGGGGAATGATGGGGTTGAGGGTGATATATCCTGGGGCGCCAATTTTGGCACTATTTCCGTCTCTGGTGTAGATGAAAATAATCAGTTGGATCCCCGGGCCAATTTTGGCGCTCCAGTGACAAGGGCCAACGGAGATAAAATAACGATGGGTGTTGCCCTGTGTGGGCCTTATGCGAAGTCTGCTAAGCCGGAAGTGGGTGTGCCTCAGGCTGTTCCTGGTGGGGGGTATACAAATTCTGATGGGACGTCGATTGCGACGTCTGTGGTTGCAGGGGTGGTGGCGGCTGTTCGGGCGAAGTATCCGCAGATGGATGCGGCGAATGTGGTGAATAGGGTGTTGAAGACGGCGAAGAAGTCGGGAGAGGGCGCGGTGCCGACTCCGCAGTGCGGGTGGGGTGTGGTCGATGCGTATGCGGCGTTGACTGCGGATGTGCCACCGGTAGCGGCGAATCCGTTAGGGCAGCTTGGTGATGACTGTGTGGATGGTACTCGGGATGTGAAAGGAGTGCGGTCGATGGGGGAGTGGGATCCGGAGTTTAAGCCGACGTGTTCAGCGACAGGGCTGAATGCGGAACCAGCGGGGATACTCAACGACAAGCGAGTCTGGATCGGCGGCGGACTCGGCACGGCAGCTGTCATCGGAGTGGTCCTCGCCGTGATCTTCGGCCGACGACGCCAGCACTAACGCCACCAGTCTGACCCAGACAAACTACACGCCTACTCCGCCCCAGAAATCATTGACAAATCATACGGCGTGCGCTGATACACGTAATAATTCAACCAATTCGCATACAGCAAAAAAGCATGACTCCGCCACCTCATCCGCGGAAGCCCCGCAGGGTCATCGCCTGGAAAATAATGCGCCGGGACAGACACCGGCAACCCCCGCAACACGTCACGCTCATACTCCGTACGTAACGTATCCCGGTCATACTCAGGATGGCCCGTCACAAAAATCTGACGCTGATCCTCGCTCGTCACCAAATACACCCCCGCCTCCAGCGACACCGCCACCACATCCAGCCCCGGAACAGCATCAACATGCTCCCGAGCCACCGACGTATGCCGAGAATGCGGCGCCGCGAACCCCTCATCAAAGCCCCGCACAATCGGAGAATGAGGCAACAACACCTCATGCTCAAACACCCCAAACATCTTCGATCCCAACTCATACTTCGGGATCCCATAATGATGAAACAAGCCTGCCTGAGCGCCCCAACACGTGTGCAACGTCGAAAAAACGTGCTCACGCGACCAATCCATGATCTCCACCAACTCAGACCAATAATCGACCTGATCAAACTCCATCAACTCCACCGGTGCCCCCGTGATGATCAACCCATCAAAATTCTCACCCGCCACCTCATCAAAAGTTGAATAAAAAGTGCGGAGATGCTCCTCAGACGTGTGGCGAGACTCGTGCGACCCCATCCGCAACAACGTGAACTCCACCTGCAACGGCGAATTGCTCAACAGGCGCAGCACCTGCGTCTCCGTGTCCTCCTTCGTCGGCATCAAATTCACCATCGCCACCTGCAACGGCCTGATGTCCTGACGATCAGCGCGATCCTCCGGCATCGTAAACACGTTCTCCGCTTCCAAGCGGACCCGAGCAGGC
Organism: Austwickia sp. TVS 96-490-7B; assembly: GCF_019331795.1. GTDB lineage: Bacteria > Actinomycetota > Actinomycetes > Actinomycetales > Dermatophilaceae > Austwickia. The sequence continues at coordinate 44,943 of NZ_JAHPZL010000004.1, read as the reverse complement.
AGACCCTGAGGAATGTTTACCGGCACATCCGTCACCACCCAACGTGCGATTCCACGGACAGCTCACCGCTGCACGACCGACAATCACGAGACTAAAACGCCACCCGCCGTGCAGTACATGGCGTCTCACCCCGCCCCATGCCTGCCGCACCCTATCGACAACCCGCCACCTAGCGGCGCTCCAACAACGTCAACACCTCGGCGTGATCAGTGTGCGGAAACATGTCAAACAGTCGAGCTCGGGTCACCCGCCACCCCGGCATCGCCGCCACATCACGCGCCAACGACCCCGGATGGCAACTCGAATACACCACCGCCCGCACCTGCGCTGCCTCCAACACCCCCGCCAACCTCGGCCCGAGCCCCCGCCGCGGCGGATTCACCACCACCACATCCGGTGCCATCCCGCCACCACCCTCGGCCACCCCAGCACATATCGACTCCGCACACGCCGTCGCGTCACCCACCACGAACCTCGCAGGAACACCCAACTGCTCTGCACCCCACCGTGCCCCAGCGATTGCAGCCTCGCTGACCTCCACCCCCTGGACAGCGATCCCCGGCACCTCATGGGCCGCCCTCAACGCAAAGCCACCCACACCGCAATACAAATCCAGCACAGAACGCGCCCCCACCTCTGCGATCCAACGAGCAGCCTGCGCATACAACGCTTCCGCCACCACCGTGTTGGTCTGCACAAACGCCCCCGGATGCACCGCCAACACCACCGGACCGACCCGCAACGGCAGCACCTGCTGCTCAGTGAGCACCACCTCCCGCTCGCCCTCCTGGACCGCTTTATGCTCCGGCAGCACATTCACACTGACCACCACCGCAGCCACTCCGACGCCCCGCAACTGCTCAATCAGCCACGGCAACCCCACGCGGATCTTGCGGATCTGCCCCTCCGACCGCAACACCCATCGGATCAGGACAGCGCCCCCGACGTCCTCAATCACCTGCACATGTTTGACCTCACCAGACCGCGACGGTACGTCGTACGGACGCAACCCCACCCGGGACACAAACTGGGCCAACACTGGCAGCGCCGCCCGAGCCGCCGGACCGAGTAACGCGCAAGAGCGCAAATCCACGCCGTACCCCTGCGAGTCGAGGATTCCGAAGGTCGGCTCCTGCGGTGTTCCCGCCACCACCATCTTCGCTTTGCTGCGGAAACCCGACGGGACCGACCCGACAGGTTCCTCCCAGGCCGCACTCACCTGGCTGTCCACCACAGCTCGCACCGCCTGCTGCTTAGCGGCTAATTGACTCGGGTACGGCGTCCGCAGATGCGGGCAGGACCGGCAGGTCCCGGCCTCGGCGTAGTCACAATGCACGACGGTGATTCTCCCGGACGAGTCAGGGGGCGGAGGGAGACCGCGAGGACGCGGGACAGACCTAGTGGGCGTGCGCCGGACTGACATGGATCGTGGCCGACCCCAGCCGTCGTACCAACGTGGTCATGTGTGCCTCCACGCGATGGGCCACCTCATGCGCCTCCTTGAGAGATAGATCCTCTGCGACAACCACATCGGCCTCCGCATGCAAGCTGTGACCAATCCACCGCAACCGCAAGGACAGCACCTCCAAGACCCCGTCCACGGTGTCAGCGGCTGCCCGGGCGGCGTCGACGACGTCCCGGTCCACGGCATCCATCAACCGGGCGCCGACCTGCGTGACCGCCGTACGCAACACCCCCAGGATGACGACGGTGATCAGCAATCCCACCAGGGGATCAGCCCACTGCCAGCCCCACGCCGCCCCACCAGCACCGACAATGACTGCCAATGACGTGAATCCGTCAGTGCGGGCATGCATCCCGTCTGCGACGAGCGCTGCCGAGCCGATACGACGACCTACCCGAATGCGGTATCGGGCGACCAACTCGTTGCCGAGGAACCCAATGGCGCCAGCAGCAGCGACGGCCCACAGATGAGTGACTGGACGGGGATGGAGGAAACGACTGATCGCCTCATAGCCCGTGAGCAGCGCGGACAGGGCGATCATCGCGACAACGAATAAACCCGCCAGATCCTCGGCGCGGCCGTACCCATAGGTGAATCGGTCGTTCGCAGGGCGACGCGACCAGGCAAAAGCAATCAACAGCGGTACGGCGGTCAACGCGTCTGCGACATTGTGCAAGGTGTCGCCCAGGAGAGCGACTGATCCAGACAGGGCCGCGACCCCGGCCTGCAAGGTCGCCGTCAGAGCGAGTGCGATGAGAGACCAGGTCAAGACGTGTCGTCCGGCGTGGTGAGTTTCGAGGGCGTCGTCGAGGTGGTCGGCGTGGTCGTGGGAGTGGCCGCCGGTCAGAGCGGACAGGATGTGCTGGAGGTGGTGTCTCAGGTGGCGGAGGCGGTGTCTCATGGCTGGTCCGTGAGGTGGTGGGCGGGGACGGCGTCGAGGAGGTGTTCGACGTGGCCGATGGTGTCGACGATGAGTTGGCGGACGTGGTCGTTGTTGACGCGGTAGAGGACGAGATTGCCTTGGCGGCGGCTGGTGACGATGCGGGCCATGCGCATTTTGGCGAGGTGCTGGGAGACGCCGGGGATGGGGCGTTCGACGCGGGCTGCGAGGTCGGAGACGGAGGATTCGTCGTCGAGGAGCAGGCCGGCGATCTGGAGGCGGGTCGGGTCGGCCAGGACGCGGAGCACTTCGACGGCGAGGGTGACGACGTCCTCACTCCATATCGGTGGTTGCGTAGTTGCATGCATACGCAAACTCTAAAACGATTCGCGGGGCGATGCGCCTTGCTGCGGGGAGTGGTGGGTTGGCTCGGTGGAAGGTCGTCGTGATGTGAGCTCCACCCCTTGCTGAGCAGTGGGCAATAAAATTGTGTGCAATCGAATTGCGCCTCACTCACTGGTGTGGCACAGTAGGGGACATGGAACGAGACCTAGCGCTGGACAACCAGCTCTGCTTCGCGCTCTACTCGGCGGCCCGCGCTGCCTCGGGGGCCTACCGCAGTGCGCTGTCCGAGCTTGGTCTGACCTACACCCAGTTCGTGACGATGCTCGCCCTTTGGGAAGAGGACGGCATCACCGTCACGGCGCTGGGACGACGGCTCCACCTCGACAGTGGCACCCTGTCTCCTCTGCTTAAAAGGCTCGCTGACCTGGGATACCTCGAACGTCGCCGTGGCGTCGACGACGAACGCCGCGTCACGATCCACCTCACCGACACCGGTCGCAACCTCAGATCCCAGGTGTCTGGGGTGCAACGGTGCCTGCATGACTCACTCGACATGACTGACGACGAAGTCGAGACCCTTCGCTCACTGTCGCAGCGCTTCTGCGAAGCCGTGGAACGGGCCGCCGAGACACCCCCGCCCTGCCGGGCCTGACCAGCAGGGCACTCCCTATCCCAGCGCCGACCACTGGTCGTCAACCGACGACTGGTGATGTCCGCGCACCCTGAGGCACTCGCCTCTCCCACACGTCAATACATCACCGCATCACAACAGGAGGACCACCATGGACGCCCTCTACACCGCAGAGGCCATCGCTACCGGAGCAGGCCGTAACGGTCGTACCCGCACCGCGGACGGCGGTGTCGACCTGCAGCTGGCCATCCCGAAAGAGATGGGTGGCTCCGGGGACGGCGCCAACCCGGAACAGCTTTTCGCAGCCGGATACGCCGCTTGCTTCCACTCAGCTCTGCAGCTCGTCGCGCGTCAGGCCCAGGCTGACCTCGGTGACTCCAGCGTGGGTGCCCGCGTCGGCATCGGCCCCAACGGTGCCGGCGGTTTCGCGCTCACCGTCGCCCTTGAGGTGGTCATCCCTGACCTGCCCCAGGAGCAGGCGCAGGCCCTCGCCGACAAGGCACACCAGGTCTGCCCGTACTCCAACGCCGTCCGCGGCAACATCGACGTCACTGTGACCGTCGCCCAGGACTGACCCTCCCCCCAGCGTCCGGGGCCTGTCGATCCCCCAGCCATCGATCGGCAGGCTCCGGACGCACCTCCCGGACGCACCTCCCGGACGTACCCCAGCCGACGAACTTTCAGGAGCAACCATGAGCATCCCCACCACGACCCGACAGATCGTGCTGGCCGCCCGCCCTCAGGGCTGGCCCACCCCGGAAAACTTCCGCCTCGAGACTGCTGACCTGCCTGAACTCGACGCGAACCAGGTCCTCGTCCGCAACACCGTCATGTCCGTCGACCCCTATATGCGTGGCCGCATGAACGACGTCAAGTCCTACGTGCCGCCATTCCAGGTTGACGCGCCCCTCGAAGGCGGCGCCGTCGGTGAGGTCATCGCCTCCACCGCTGACGCGCTGCCCGTCGGCACCACGGTGCTGCACAGCCTCGGCTGGCGCGAGCACGCTATCCTCGGCGCCGACCAGGTCACCGTCGTCGACACCACCATCGCCCCCGCATCGGCGTACCTCGGCATCCTCGGCATGCCCGGTCTGACTGCCTACGCAGGTCTGCTCGCCGCCGCTGAATTCGCGCCCGGTGACACCGTTTTCGTCTCCGGCGCCGCAGGTGCCGTCGGCGCCCTCGTCGGCCAGATCGCCAAGCTGAAGGGCGCCTCCCGCGTCATCGGCAGCGCCGGCACCCCCGAGAAGGTCGCCCGTCTGCTCGAACTCGGATTCGACGCCGCCTTCAACTACCACGATGGCCCCGTCCTCGACCGCCTCAACGAAGCTGCCCCCGAGGGCATCGATGTCTACTTCGACAACGTCGGCGGCGAACACCTCGAAGCGGCGCTCTCCGCACTGCGTATCGACGGTCGTGTCGCCCTCTGCGGTGCCATCTCCCAGTACAACTCTGTCGACGCGCCAGCTGGCCCCCGCAACCTCGTCCAGGCCATCGGCAAGCGCCTCACCCTGCGCGGATTCGTCGTTTCCAAGTACGCCGACATGCGCGACCAGTTTGTCTCTGACATCGCCCCCTGGCTCGCCGAGGGCAAGCTCCGTTACGACGAGACCTTCCGCGACGGCGTCGACAACGCCCCCCAAGCCTTCATCGACATGCTCGGCGGCGCCAACACTGGCAAGATGATCGTCCGTCTCTGAGCTGGCTAGACGCCCCTTCCCACGCCGTTACCTTCCCTAGACCACAGGAGAGACAACCATGTCGACCCCCTTCGAGCCGGTCCGCATCGGCAACTGGGACCTTCCCCAGCGTTTTGTGATGGCCCCGCTGACACGCAGCCGCGCCGGTGACCACGGCGTCCCCAACGAGATGAACGCCGAGTACTACGCGCAGCGCGCCACCGCCGGCCTGATCATCGCCGAAGGCACCCAGCCCAGCGCCGTCGGCCAAGGCTATTGGCGCAGCCCCGGTCTGCACAGTGCTGAGCAGGTCGCAGGCTGGAAACTCGTCGCCGACGCCGTACACGACAAGGGCGGACGCATCGTCGTCCAGCTGATGCATGTCGGCCGCATCTCCCACCCCGACAACAAGGACGGCCTAGAGACAGTCGCGCCGAGCGCCATCCAGGCACCCGGCCAGATCGTCACCGCCACCGGCATGCAGGACCACGCTGTCCCGCGCGCCCTGGACACCGACGAGATCCCCGGGATCATCGAAGAGTTCGTGCAGGCAGCCCGCAACGCCATCGAAGCAGGCCTCGACGGTGTGGAAATCCACTCCGCCAACGGCTACCTGCTGCACCAGTTCCTCGGCACCTCCAGCAACCACCGCGACGACAACTATGGTGGCTCCCCGGAGAACCGCGCCCGCCTCACCATCGAGGTCGTCCGCGCCGTCGCCGACGCCATCGGCGCAGCCAAGGTCGGATTGCGCATCTCCCCGGCCCACAACATCCAAGGCGTCATCGAGGACGACCCGGTCGCCACCGCCACCACCTACGGCCACCTCGTCGACAGCATCGCCGACCTCGGCCTGGCCTACCTGAGCATCCTCGCCCCGCCAGATGGTGAACTCACTCAGGACCTGCGCCGCCGCTTCGGTGGTCCAGTGCTCATCAACTCCGGCTTCGCCACCATCACCACCCTCGAAGAGGTCGCCGACCTGCTCGGCCGCGACCTCGGCGACGCCGTCGCCGTCGGTCGCCCGTTCATCGGAAACCCCGACCTCGTCGAGCGCTGGCGCACCGGAGCCCCCCTGAATGACCTCGACCCCAACACCTTCTACACCCCCGGCGCCAAGGGCTACATCGACTACCCCGCCCTCAACGCCTGACACTCACGATGACCAGGTGACACCGGCCCCACCCGGCTGATCACCCTCCACGGCGCCGGATCCCTCACCCCAGACGGGGCGAAGGATCCGGCGCCGTCGTCATGCCCTGAACCTTGGACCACTCCACCCGTAGCCGATCTGAGCTACAACACCTGCTCTCCTGGACGTGACCTGTACGCCAGCGCAACGCATCACCCGGACAAGCAAGACACAATGACCCCGGCCGCTGACTGCCCCGGCTGCACATCCCAGTGAAAGGACACGACATGCCGCCCACCCCCACCAGACGTCGTCACCGACGAGCCTGGGCGAACGTCGGCATCGTCGTCGAAACCACCCTCGCCGCTGTCGGCCTCCTCGTGTTCCTCGAGCTTCCTTGGATCGACGCCCTCGGCCTGCTGCTCATCTGGAATCTCCTCGCCATGCTCTACCTCGGAATCGGTGTCCGGCTCCTCGACAAAGGCCGACGAGACGGCCAAGACCACCTCGACGACGATCCCCGAGAACACGACCGACGCAGCCGACGTACCGCCGGACTCAGCAGCAGATTCCAAGCTTCCCTGCGCACCGTGATGCCCCTGCTCACCAGTGTCCTTGGCCTCGGCGCCTCCGTCAGCGTCGTCGTCCTCGGCCAAGGCAAAGACGCCGATGCCCTCGCAGTCAAAGTGGTGGGTGGCCTGACCATGGTCCTCGCCTGGCTGTTCTTACACACCAGTTATGGGTTGCGCTACTCCCTGCTCTATCGCCAACTCGGCGACGCAGGGCTGGGGTTCTCGCACATCGACCATCCCCGGACGGTCGACTTCATGTACTTCTCATTTACCGTTGGCACCACCTTCGCGACCTCAGATGTCGACGTCAACCGGCGCCGGATGCGATGGGTGGTCATGGGGCACAGCGTCATTGCTTTCTTCTACAACGCTGTGGTGCTCGCGGTGGCCTTCAAGATGCTGACTGGCGGCTAACCGCGACACCACGACGCGCGGTGGGCGGCCCCCGGGAAAGGAGCCGCCCACCGCGCGTCGACGTACGAAGCTGTCTGTTCAGTCGAGATGCAGTCGGTAATCCTCATCGGCGACCAGGGGGACAACCCGCTTGAACACGTGGTTGAACAGCAACCCGAATCCGACCGGAGCGGCGACGAAAGCAACCAACCCCTTGAGGACCGCGTCGACCTGCCAGCCGTGGGAGCTCATGAAGGACAACGGCCCGACCCCACCGGCCCACCCGAAGCCAGCGCTCATCGGAGTGCCATCGATGCCGAGGAGCACCCCGACCAACCCACACACGATCGCGCTGCACATGGAGGGGATGGCGACCTTCGGGCGGGACAAGAACGTGGCCATGGACATCTTCGGCGAACCCAGGAAGTGCGCCACACTCACCCCAGGACCGTTGACCCGCCAGCCGAGGATCGCAAAACCGAACCCGGCGGCACAGACCCCCAGGTTGGCGGCGCCAGCGCCAATGCCGGAGATGGAAATCGCCAGAGCGATACCCACGGTGGTGACAGGGGAGAGGATCAGCACGGAGAAGACCAGAGCGATCAGCATCGCCATCACCACCGGCTGCAGGGTCAGCAGGTGCTCAACGCCGCGACCGATAGCCGCGGTGATCGCCATGTCATAAGGCAAGAGGATCCGGCCCGCCACACCCGCGACGACCACAACGGTCACGGGAACGACCAGAATCGAATAGGTCCGGGTCTTTTCGCCGATGAGCAGCACCAGACCGGCGGCCAAGGCCGCGGTCAACCCCATGGTGATGACATCACCGGTGCCTTTGAGGGTCATCACGCCGTCTTTGACGACCATCGCGCCCGCAGCGAACTGGGTGGCGATGGCGATGGATGCGGACTCGATCGGGGTGAAGGAGAAATTCAATCCGACGAGGAAACCAATGACGACAGCCATCATTGAGGTCGACATGGTGGTTGCCTGAAGGACGACTGCCAACCAGGGAGCGTGGGGGACGACAGCCTTGAGAAGTTCGCCGAGGAACGCACCAGGGATGAGGGAGATGATGACTCCCAAGGCCATGCCGTTGAGGACGTTCATGGTGAAGGCCATCGCGGTCAGGCGTCGTACGGGAGGAATGGCCGAGGTCTCTCGGTCGGTCGGCGCGTCGGCTGCCTGGGCACCCGGCGTGGCCGCGGAACTGCCCTTGTGAGGCTGCTCCGGGTCGGTGCCGGACCGGTCGAGGACCCCAACGTCGGAAGTCTGCGTCATGGGATCACCTGGTCGGAAAAATCGTGGGAACGATGAATTCCGCCATGATCCGCTGATCCACGATGTGATGCAGAAAACGTCCGATATGTGGATATTTGTATCGTTCTTGCAGCTAGGCGGATTTTATTCCCAGCGATTCCGTTGGTTGAGAACGAGGCTCAGGAAAGATCATCACGGCGTACGACGACCTTCCCTGCCGCCTCCTCGCGGCCTTTTTCTGCTGTCTCCACAAGCAGATTGAACGCTTGCACCGCTTCACACCCACACGCGACCGCCTGGGGGAAGGGAACTCGCAAATCCTGCCATCCGCTGCCGTCGCTGAGCCGCAGCACCATGCCGAAAGCATCGGCCAGCATCGGTCGCACCGCGGTGCCTTCGGGCATCTCGACGTGACCTGCGGCGATTGAGCGAAGAGCCTGCTGATGATCAGCAAACAGATGCGCTGTCCATCGGTCTTGCCAGCCAGCCAATGGATCAACCGGCGCCAGGTGGTAGTCGTCAATATCCACTTCCTGCAGCGTCGGCGTGCCCTCAGGGGTTTCGACCCGCCACTCCAGGCTCAGCCAGGTGGGGGAGAGGCGGCCTATCAGGGAGTTCTCGGCGATATCGAGATGCTCGCACAACTCGTCTCGAAACGGACCCTCAAGGATGTCCAGGGTCCCAGTGAGCCGTACCGTGCCGCGGATCCGATCCGGACCAGACACGCTGGACACGTCCACCGCCATCAGATCCAGCGCAGGTCCTGGGCGGCCTGGAGCAGCGTGGGGCACGCACTGAGCAGGCATGTCATCCAGCGAGAAGATCACGGAGCCGTTGCGTTCCAAGGCGTGCGTGCGCAACAGCCGCCGTTGACCGAGGACCCCAATTTCGACGTGGGTAGACGTGGCCATCAGAGTCTTGGACCGACGAGCAGCGGTGTTCACGGGATCCTCCCGGGCGATGACGAGATTCAGAAAGGCTTAGGTGAGCCTAACCTAATCATTGGGGCGCTTCGAGGGGAACCACCAGACCAGCCCAGCACGCCATCTCAGCTTCCACAGCTACCGTGACCACCGTGACTCCACGGCCCCTCCTGGTCCTCGTCCCCGGCACCCGCTTCGACACCCGACAATGGCGCGACTACGACACGCTGCTCCCAGACGCACAACTCCACCCCATCGACCTGCCCGGCCACGGCAGTCGCGCCGGGCAGCCCTGGACCTGGACTGCTGCGCTCGACATCATCGGCGCTGCCATCGACACCGCCACCCCCGACCAAGCCGTCGTCCTCGCCGGACACAGCCTCGGCGGCTACCTCGCTGCGGCCTACGCCCACGATCACGCTCACCAACTCGACGCGCTCGCTCTCATCGGCGCCACGGCCGACCCTTCCCGACACCCTCGCCTCACCGGCCTGTACACCGGATTCGCCCGACTGCTACCTCTCATCGGTGCCGACCGGATGGCTGGAGTCGCCAATCACACCATGCGGCGCCTCGGCGCCACGGACGATGACATCCCCGACGCCACCGGATACGCCGTCACCCCCCAAGCGTGGGCAGATATCGTCACCCACGCCCGAGCTGCGCACCTGAGCCCCCTGCGCTGCCCTGTCCACCTCATCGCAGGGCAACACGACCAGATGCGCCTCGACCTCGCCACCTACCTACAGCACTGCCACGACGGACGGGTCACCGTCATCCCCGGTGCCTCCCATCTGGCGCCCGTCACCCATCGTGACCAGGTCGCCGCTGTCCTTCGTCGCGCCCTGTACGACGCTGAACGCTTCGCCGCCGCCAGCTCAGCGGTCACTACTGCCCAGACAGCCCGAACCCCACTGACCGGATCGGTCTGAAAGGCCTGAACGCTGAAAGGCCTGAACGCTGAACGGCCTGAACGGCTTGGATGGCCTGAACGCTGAACGGCCTGGATGGCCTGAACGCTGAACGGCCTGGATGGCCTGAACGGCGGCGGCGAAGCGGCCGTGCACACTGTCAGCCAGTCACAACTTCACCTCAGACGTGGTTTCCGCCGGAGCAGACCACAGCCGGTGATACGCGTCCAACGCGGGTTGCCCACCCAAATGCACAAACAACACGGTGCTTGACGCCGGAATCTCCTGATTCCGCACCAGATCGATCAGCCCGGCCAAAGACTTCCCCTCATAAACCGGGTCAGTGATCATCGCCTCCAGGCGGGCCCCTGTCTCGATCGCCGCCACCGTGCTATCCACTGGTACGCCGTACAGATCCCCAGCCCACCCCTCCAATACGGTGATCTCGTCATCGCGGATCTCCCGCCCCACCTCAATGAGAGCCGCCGTATGCCGCGCAATCCGGGCGACCTGCTCTCGGGTTTGCTGAATCGTCGCGGACGCGTCGATTCCCAGCACTCGCCGTCGTACCCCAGTTAATTCTTCCAATGCAGCGAACCCAGCGATCATTCCGGCGTGCGTCGACCCGGTCACCGTGCACACCACAATCGTGTCGAAGAACACCCCCAACGACTTCTCTTGCTGGGCGACCTCAAACGCCCAATTCGCAAACCCCAACCCACCGAGCGGGTGCTCACTGGCACCAGCCGGGATCGGATACGGGCGGCCCCCCGCCTCCTCCACATCTTGCAACGCTGCCCGCCACGAATCGCGGATCCCAATGTCAAACCCCGCCGCATCCAAACGGGAATCCGCGCCCATGATGCGGGACAACATAATGTTGCCCACCTTGTCATTGATCGGGTCCTCCCACGGCACCCACTTCTCTTGTACCAGACGACACTTCAACCCCAAATGGGCAGCAACCGCAGCGACCTGCCGGGTGTGATTCGACTGATACCCCCCAATCGACACCAATGTGTCCGCACCCGACGCCAACACATCCGGGACGATGTACTCCAACTTGCGGACCTTATTTCCGCCGAACGCCAAACCAGAATTGACGTCCTCCCGTTTCGCCCACATCTGCGCACCCCCCAAGTGGGCAGTTAACCGATTCAACGGATGAATCGGGCTCGGACCGAACGTCAACTGGTAGCGGGGGAACTCGTGCAGTTTCATCGAAGACCTCGTCGTCTCGGCGGTAGGGATGGTCACCTTCGACCCGGAAACTCCGGGCACATCTCATGGGCGGAACCATCCGCCAACGGCGCGGGAGCAGCCCCACCGACCTTCGGAAGAGACTCAATTAACGGCGCCAAACGCTGCCACGTCTGAAAAGACACCTCAGCGGCAGCCTCAACCTCACCTGCAGCGCACAAATCCACCAGCCGCGCATGCAAAAAAATCGACTCCCGCCCCGCCAGCGAGGCAAAACGCAACCGCTCCACCCGACGTACCACTGGAGTGAACTGCTCCAACACCGTCGCCACCGCATCATTGCCGCTCGCTCGAACTGGCACCGCATGCAACTCGTCATCAGCAGCCAATGCCGCATCCACATCACCAGCCGTGAGCGCGGCAGCGAAACGGTCATTCGCGTCCCGCATGGCAGCCACCTCCTCGGCGCTCAACCGCGGAACTGCCACCTCTACCGCCAACCGATGCATCGACGCGACCACACACTGAGCGTCCCGCACCGCCCCCGGCTCAATCGTCGCTACCACCGTGGACCGACCCGGCGTAGCGCGCACCAAACCTGATGTGCCCAAACGCAATAAAGCCTCCCGCACCGGAGTGCGACTCACCCCCAGCCACGACGCGACCTCAGCGTCCCGCAACACCTGTCCGGGAGCGAGGGTGCCGTCCACGATGGCGTCCCGAAGCTGGTCGTACACATCCTCACGGAGCAGCCCGCGTCGGAGCGGAGTCAACGGCCTCGAAAACGGCATGCAATATATTGCTGACGAAAACCATTGGAAGTCAAGGGTTTCGGTCCAACCAGTGGGGCCCCGACGGATGCGGTGCCGCGCGAGAACACGGGGGCGCACGCAACGTCTCGCCGCGCGACCGACCGGGCAGCTGGTGGGGGCTTTCTGGTGGCGCTGCTGGTGCAACGTGGCCGCGGAGGCACTGAACTCCTGTTTCAGCCACTTCACGCCGCGTCCTTCCCGGCGTTCAGTGCTCCAATGCGGCGTTCAGTGCCACAAAGCGGAGTTCAGTGAGCAACGGCGACGTGGCCACGAGCGCCACCCTCACGCCACGAGCGCCACCCTCACGCCACGAATTCGACTTCGTTTCCCTCCGGATCCAATACCACCGCTTCATAACAACCATCCCCCGTGACCCGAGGGCCGCTGGTCACGACATGGCCCGCCTCGCGCAAGCGGTCGGCCACAGCGTCCACCTCTTCACGCGAACCCACTGAGAACGCCGTATGAATCCACCCAGCCCGCTCCTTCGCCGGTGACTCCTCATGCCCCGGCTTGCTCATGATCTCCAGCCGGACACCCCCATCGAACGACAAGAAAAAGGTCCGCAGCCCCGTTCGCGGATTGTGATAGCCGTCATTGCATGTTGCGCCAAAAAACCGCTGATAGAAGTCGCGGGTGGCCTCTAAATCACGGACATACACAGCCACATGGTCGATCGATGGCATCAAGTCAATCCTCGCTCGCAGGTCTTCCCGCATCCTGTCACTGTGTACTTCTTAGCAGTGATGGGCGCTCCCTCCAGTGCGGCATCAGCCAGTAGTGCACCCACTGCCGCTGCACCGTCTTTTCCTCGTCGCCAGAGTCAGGCATGGTCTGGGTCGAGGAGTACGTCGACTGCCCTCAGGTAGCTGTCCGGATCGAAGTCTTCGAACACCGTCGACTGAACGATGAGGCCTTGCCCTAAGCCGAGAACTGCAGGAGCTGCTGCTACTGCTCTTGCTGCGGCAGCATCGGCAGGTAAGCCTTGGGCGGCGTAAAAGCTGGTCAGGTAAGTGGTGATACCAGTGCGAACCTGGGTCAACATGTCTCGGGCTAAGGCCGCCATCCCTGGATGGGTCGAGGCCTCGGACCACACCTGCAGGATCAGGCCGCCGTGGAAGAGGACTGGGTCAACTCCGCTGAGTAGTTGACGGAGCGCCACGGCGGGGCGGGGGAGCGGGTCCGTAGCGGTGAGTTCTTCAAGGACGTGCAACCTGCCGCCGACAACGGCGCTGGCCACCGACATAGTCAGAGCTTCTTTGTTAGCGAAGTACGAATAGATCGCCCCGGTGGACATCCCTGATTCCTTGATGATGTCGCTCATGGTGGTCGAGCGCAGCCCTTTGCGAGCGAACACTCTGAGTGCGGCCTGGTGGATGTGTTCGCTGACGTGGGCGCGGTGCTCCTCGCTGACCTTGGGCATGGCGACATCCTAATTATGCGAACGAATGTTCGTTCTTGACGGCTAGGCGAGCGCAGGTTCACTATAAAGAACGAATATTCGTTTTAAGATGGAGGTGCAGTCATGAACATCGCCAACACCGACACGGCGGCGAGTGAGTCCCGTGCGTCGACCCCTCCGCCCATCGCCCACGTCCTTGCCGCAGTCGGGGTGTCCGCCACCGTCGTCACCCTGATCCTGCTGGCATTCACCTGGCCCACCCACACCGCCGCACCCCGCGACCTGCCGATCGCTGTCGTCGGCCCACCAGCCGCCGTGGACCAACTGCGACAACACCTTCCGCCGCCGGGTGATCAGTTCGCCTTCGTGTCACGAGCTACCCGGGAAGACGCCATCGCCGCCATCCACCGCCGCGACGTGTATGGAGCGGTCGTGTTCGCCCCCGCACCAGAAGTCCTCACCGCCAGCGCAGCCTCGCCCGCTGTCAGCCAAGCCCTGACCCAACTGGCCGCTGGAATCCCCACCGCACTGCCACCCCGCGATCCCAGCACAGCACTCCCCATCACCGATGTCGTCCCACTCACCGTCGACGACCCACGCGGCGTCGGACTCGCCTTACTCGGGATGCCGCTGGCGATCGGCGGCGTCATCGGTGGCGGCGTGATCACAGTCATGCTGCGCGACCGTCGTCATCGTCTCCTCGCCGCCGGATTGCATGCCGTTGTCTGCGGATTCAGCTGCACTCTCATCCTGCATACCTGGTGTGGCTTCCTCGCCGGCGCTTTCGTGACGAACTGGGCCGCTGTCACCCTCGCCATCTCAGCTACCACCGTCCTCATCACCGGCCTGCAAGCCACCCTCGGCCGAAGCGGAATTGTCCTCGGTGCCGTACTGACAGTGCTCATTGCCAACCCCATCGCCAGCACCGTGATGCCACCGGAGTTTCTTCCCGCTCCATGGGGTGACATCGGCCAGTTATTCGTGCCCGGCGCCACCGGGACATTGCTGCGGTCACTCTCCTACTTCCCAGATGCCTCCACGATGACGCCCTGGATCGTCCTGATCTGCTGGGTGGCGGCGGGATGGATCTTGATGTGGGTACCGATCAACGCTGGTCACACGTCGAAGCGTGCAGCTCTTGCCGCGTCAGTGTGACCGGCAAGCCGTCCCGTCGGACGTACATAGGTCGCGGGGGGAGCGACGTTTCCCCAGGTGGCGAGACGGCACGCCCAAGCTGTTGAGTACTGGTGTACGTCCGACGGGACAGCTGACGTGGCCAAAGACACGCATGGCCTGCCGTCCCTTCGCCATTCGGGCGGCGATACCCCTAGCCTCATTCGCATGAGTGAAAATCGCGCCAGGTGGGACCCGGTGATGAAGGTGTGTGTGGCACTCGCAGTGGTGTCGGCATTGTTCAACATCTGTGTGCCGCCGGAGATGTCAGGCGACTGGCAGGTCTATTCCTTTGTGCGTAAAAGCATTTCAAAGGTGTTGAGTTCCGGGTCGGTGTGGGCCGCAGTGGCTCTCTACGCCGGGTGGAAGGCTCCCCGGCCGCGGCTTGCGCTGGTCGCTGGAGTCGCTGCTGCTGAAGGCACCTTGCTGGTGCACTACCTCCTTGGCGTGGCACTGGGCATCTACGAGATGAATATTTTGTGGTCTAACAACATATGGTTCTTCGCTGGCGTGTTGTATTGCGGGCCGCTGGGTTTATGCGGATGGTATGCCGCGCGAGCGGGATGGCTGGGACTCGCAGCTCGGATGATCGTCCCGGTTGGGGCGGTCCTGGAACCTTTTGTCCTTCGACATTTTGACGTCCCGTACCAGCAAATCCCCTGGCCAGAAAGATATTCGAACGTGTCCAGCGGGGTTTTGCTGGTGGTCCTCGGTGTCGTGACGGGAGCATTTGTCCTTCAACGCGGGCCCTACCGGCTGATCAGTGTCCCACCTGCCGAGGCTGCTGATCCGGTCGACGAGCAGGTCGCAGGAGAGCAGAAGTGAGTCGATCGTGCGCCAGCCCTCGCTGCCGCTCCACCCATCGTCAGGAAGAGACGTCCTCAGCTGCTGGTGCAAGTCGACGGACAAGCCGCTCGTGGTAGTAAGGCGGCAAACACTCGGCGGCGACCACCAGAGCGGCCGCGTCGTCATCTCCCATCGCCGCAGCAAAGGCGGTGTACATGGTGATGTCATGTCCAGGGTGGCCGTCGAGGCTGATGGAGTCGCCTGGGGTGACCTTCCCTGATTCGACGACCCGCAGATAGGTGCCGCAGCGGCCGTGCTCAGTGAATCGCTGAACCCACTGTGGGACCCCCAGGTGGGCCGCAAACGTCCGGCAGGGCGTGCGTGGCACTGACACTTCAAAAACAGCCGTGCCGATTCGGAGTCGTTGGTTAATCAGCAGGGCTTCGAGGTCGACGCCAGCGGTGGTGATGTTCTCACCGAAGGAACCAGGCTCAAGGATCCGACCGAATTCCCGGGACCAGTAGTGCAGTTGCTCCCGGGCGTAGGCGTAGACCGCTTTCTGCTCCCCGCCGTGATGGTCACGATCGCCGATGAAGTCGCCTTCAACTCCTGATCCATCGCCGTACGACGGACCTGGGGTGAAGACGCTGATCTGCGCGGTGAGGCGTTTGCTGATGCCGGTATAGCGGTCCGCGCCAGCCGGGTCAGGGCGGGGGACAGCGACGTTGGTGGAGAGGACACGGGCAGGAGTCACCCGCGGGACGCTACACCAGGCGAGTCGTGACGCCGCGAAGTGCCGTACCTGGAGCGGCACTCCGCGGCGGCAGAGTGGCAGGGTATCTGGGGGGTATCGGGATCGGAGCGGATCGCCTTATTCCTGAGGCTGGTCGGGCAGTTCTCCCTCGACGAGACCTTCTTCCCGAGCGGCATCCACGAGCTCACGGACGTTGTCGAGGGTGCCACAGTCGGCGTCGAGCAGGGCGCTACGGGCGGTGAGCCATGCAGCACCGATCTCATGACGGCGCTGTTCGGGGACATCTCGCGCAGCAGGCCCCAAGACGGTGATTTCTTCCTCAGCGATGTGATGGTGCAAGTAGGCAGACAGTTTTTCGACCGCGTCGTCAAATTTCTGCGTGGTCGTCTTTTTGCATTCCAAGAGATCCAACAGTGCTGTTGTTCCCTCGGCGTGTTCTTCTTTACCGTGCTGGACTTCGTCAGCGCCGACCTCATCAGCTGCTGAAGCAAAGCGGCCATACACCGTTTGTTCTTCCGCTTCGGAATGGGCCACGAGTGATGCCGATAGAGCGGCTCGCGTCTCGTCGCGGTCGTGCATACCAACGCGCAGATCACGCAAGAGCGACTCCATCCAACGATGGTCGTCGAGGAGGAGGGTGATGATGTCGCCGGAACTGGGCCGTGGAATGGTGATTTCGGACATGTCCGACACCCTAGGAGGAGGGGTGTGGGGCCGCATCCGGAGGAGGCAGCTGTTGTTCATATGCCTGGATGTGGGTCTGCCAGGGGCAGTTGTGCCGTATTTCTGGTCGGCGGTGATCATCGACGTACACGGTCTTGAGCAGTCATTCTGGCGCGGTGATCCACATCAGATTTTTAGGGTTGGGGAAGGGTGTGAATCCGACTTTTTCATACAGGCTGTGCGCGTCGATGGTGGTGAGCATGATGCGTTTCAGGTGCCACGGAGCAAGGGTGTCGACGACCTTCTGAGAAAGCAATAAACCAAGCCCTAAGCCGCGGTGGCTTGATGGGACATACACATCGCACAGCCACGCAAAAGTTGCCTGATCGGTGACGACCCGGGCATATCCGCAGAGGGCGCCGTCAGTGTCGAGTACACCGAAGTTTAAAGAATTTTCCGCGGCGCGTTGCATTATTTCCCGGGACCGGCCTGTCGCCCAGAAGGTGTCTGTCGACAGCCAATGATGCACAGTGTCCAGGTCGATGCGGTCAAGGTCAGTGGTCACGGTAAATTCGGTAGCGAGAGTCATGGATGCATTGTGCTCGCAGTGTTGGGGCGATTGACTGAAGGGTTGGGGTCTCGCGCGCGGTGCCTGAAAGGTTCACCACACATCCTGGTGTTCAGTTGGGGTTCAATGGCGCAGGCTGTGTCGATGCTGACATGCCGGACAGGCTCGCCAGCAGGCCACGGGTCGGTGGCGTCACGGCGGGCGGTCACATCGGCCCAGCCAATCTCCAACGTGGGCCCAAATCCGCGGTCACGTGCGGCAAGTCGCCGCCGGTGCAGTGATTCGTCAGAGCAGACGACCTCCACCCACGTGAGTACGGCGGCGCATTCCGTCGCGAGCGCCTGCCACATGTGTCGTGCTGGCTCGACGTAGTTAGCGGCGTCCACGATCACGTTGAGGCCTGTCATCAAAGATTCTCGGGCGATGACTTCAGCAATAAGGTACGCCGCTAACCCAGTTTCATGACTCGCCGGGATTCCCGCCCGGTGCATCGCATCTTCGATGGGGTCAACTGAGATAAGAACTGACTGGTCTCGTTGCGCCATGGCGCGCGCCACCGTCGTTTTGCCTGCGCCGGGCAACCCCATCATCGCGGTCAGACAAACTGGCTGCTGCATGTCTCCAGTCTGCTCAGGATGCGGTCGGTGGTGGGTCGTACGCCGATCCGCCCGTGGGCGGGTGTGGCGTGGGGGAAAGTCGCCCATGGGCGGGTTTTGGTGAGGTCGGCCTGGGGTTGTGTGGGGGAAAGTCGCCCATGGGCGGGTTTTGGTGAGGTCGACCTGGGGTTTTGTGGGGGAAAGCCGCCCGTGGGCGGGTGTGGTGTGGGGAAAGTCGCCCGTGGGCGGGTTGCGGAGGGCCGGGGCGGAGACCTGCGTTTGACGCCGCACCTCCTAATGTGACTGAGGTCACATGACGGTGGGAACATGACGGCCTGGTCCGGTGTTGAGTCAGATGAACTCAAGTTTGGTGAGCTCCCAATTGACAATCAGGATTCAGGCTCGCCACTCTGAGATCCAGACGCATCACGTCCGGTAGAGCCGGGCGAGATGCCTCCCAGCCGGGTACGACGTACGTCGTACGTCGTATGACGTGCCGCGTCCGAGTTGTGACGTGTCGACCCCGGATGGGTGGCTTCCCGCTCAGCGGCTGGACCCACAGACCAAGGAGAGGAACCACCATGGCCCGTGCAGTAGGCATCGACCTCGGAACCACCAACTCGGCTGTCTCTGTCCTGGAGGGCAACGAGCCGACCATCATCGCTAACGCCGAAGGTGGGCGCACCACCCCCTCAGTGGTCGCGTTCTCCAAGAACGGTGAGGTGCTTGTCGGCGAGATCGCTAAGCGCCAGGCTGTCACCAACGTTGACCGGACGATCCGGTCCGTGAAGCGCCACGTCGGCACCGACTGGACCACGGAAATTGACGGCAAGAAATACACCGCGCAGGAGATCAGCGCTCGCACCCTCATGAAGCTCAAGCGGGACGCCGAGTCCTACTTGGGTGAACCGGTCACCGACGCGGTCATCACCGTCCCGGCGTACTTCGATGACGCCGAGCGCCAGGCCACCAAGGAGGCCGGCGAGATCGCGGGCCTGAACGTGCTGCGCATCGTCAACGAGCCGACCGCGGCCGCGCTGGCCTACGGCCTGGACAAGGGCAAGGAAGACGAACTCATCCTGGTCTTCGACCTCGGCGGCGGCACCTTCGACGTCTCCTTGCTGGAGGTTGGCAAGGACCCGGAGGATGGTTTCTCCACCATCCAGGTCCGCGCGACCCACGGTGACAACCGTCTCGGCGGCGACGACTGGGACGACCGGATCGTCAAGCACTTGCTGACCACGGTGAAGAACACCACCGGCGTTGACTTGGCCAATGACAAGATCGCCATGCAGCGTCTGCGGGACGCCGCGGAGCAGGCCAAGAAGGAACTGTCTTCCTCCACCTCCACAAACGTCAGCTTGCAATACCTGTCGATGTCGGAGAACGGTCCGATTCACCTGGACGAGAACATCACTCGCGTCCAGTTCGAGCAGATGACGTCAGACTTGCTGGACCGGTGCAAAGCGCCGTTCGAGCAGGTCATCAAGGACGCTGGGATCTCGGTCGGCGACATTGACCACATCGTCCTCGTCGGTGGCTCGACCCGGATGCCTGCGGTGACCGAGCTGGTCAAGAAGCTCACCGGCGGCAAGGAACCCAACAAGGGCGTCAACCCGGACGAGGTTGTCGCGGTCGGCGCGTCGTTGCAGGCCGGTGTCCTCAAGGGTGAGCGCAAGGATGTCCTGCTCATCGACGTCACCCCGCTGTCCTTGGGTATCGAAACCAAGGGCGGACTGATGACGAAGCTCATCGAGCGCAACACGGCTATTCCCACGAAGCGTTCCGAGGTGTTCACCACGGCAGAGGACAACCAGCCGTCGGTGCTGATCCAGGTCTTCCAGGGCGAGCGTGAGCTGGCGAGCGCGAACAAGCCGTTGGGCACGTTCGAGTTGACCGGTATCGCCCCGGCGCCGCGCGGTATCCCGCAGATCGAGGTGACCTTCGACATCGACGCGAACGGCATCGTGCACGTCTCCGCGAAGGACCGCGGCACCGGCAAGGAGCAGTCGATGACGATCTCTGGTGGCTCTGCGCTGCCGAAGGAAGAGATCGAGCGCATGGTCAAGGAAGCCGAGGCACACGCCGAGGAGGACAAGAAGCGCCGTGAGGAGGCGGAGGCTCGCAACACTGCGGAGCAGCTGGCCTACTCCACGGAGAAGTTCCTCGCCGACTCGGGTGACAAGGTTCCTGCGGAGACGAAGAAGCCCGTTGAGGACGCGCTTGCTGATCTGAAGGCTGCTTTGGCCAAGACCGGTGATGACGCTCCTAGCGTGGAAGACCTCAACGCGAAGGTCACCACGTTGAACGAGGAGTCCCAGAAGATGGGGTCGGCGTTGTACGCCGCGACGCAGGCTGAGAGTGCTGAGGGCGCCGGAGCCGCGGGTGCCGGGGCGGCTGGCGCTGCCGGTGCGGCGGCGGGCGCCGCTGCGGGTGCCGCGGGTGCCGCTGCCGCCGATGACATCATCGACGCTGAGGTCGTGGAGGACGACAAGAAGAAGTGATGTCCTTGCCCTGGTGGGGTCGCTACGACAGTGGCGGCCCCACCAGGCACACTGGAGGTCAGCACGTCAAGGAGAGGTCATGACCGACAACGAGACCACCAGGTCTGCCGATGAGGACCACGGCGATCCACTGGGTGGCGCCCGCGCGATGCCCAGCCCGGCGCAGCAGGCTGCTGCCCGTGGCGCCTATGAGGACGTCCAGGCCAGCACGGGGGGCGATAGCAGGACCTCCGGCGGGGAGACGTCCATGGCGCCTCCGGTGACTGCTGACCCCGTTGAGGAACAGGAGGACACGGTGACCGCTGAACCCGGTGAGGACAACATCGCTGAGGGAGACTCCCTCGCGGGTCTTTCCGGTGACGGGGTAGCGGTTGAAGAGTCCTCTGACGCGCGTCTCGCGGCGGAGCGTCTCGTCGATTTGCAGCGTTTGCAGGCGGAGTACGTCAACTACAAGCGTCGCGTGGATCGTGATCGCGCCGTGGAGTCCGAGCGAGCTATCGCCGGGGTCATTGAGGCGTTGTTGCCGGTGATGGACGAGATCCACTTGGCTCGTCAGCACGGTGAGTTGGAGACCGGTCCGTTCGCGAAGATCGCCGAGAAGTTCGAGACGATCCTCGGACGGTACGGCGTGGAGCGCTACGGCGAGCCGGGGGAGACCTTCGATCCGACCGTGCATGAGGCCGTCATGCACGTCCAGGCGGAGTTAGCGCCAGGGACCACGGACACCACCGTCGTACAGATCATGCAACCGGGGTATCGCCTCGGTGAGCGAGTGGTGCGGCCGGCACTGGTGTCGGTAGCTGATCCGCTCTGAACAGGTGCCTTTCCGGTCGGGTCGTCCCTGCGACCCGACCGGGCGGCCCAGCGTGGTGTCACCGGTTCGTGGCGACGTGATCACCATTCATCCATCGATCGCCGCGTTCAGCGAAGGAGGCGACATTGGCCAGTCAGGACTGGTTCGAGAAGGACTTCTACTCGATCCTGGGCGTCCCGGCCGACGCTGACGACAAAGACATTAAGAAGCGTTACCGCAAGTTGGCCCGTGACCTGCATCCCGATTCGAATCCGGGGGACAGTGGCGCGGAGCAACGGTTCAAAGAGATCGGGGAGGCGTACGCCGTCCTCTCTGATGCGGAGCAGCGTAAGCAGTACGACGCGGTGCGGGCGATGAGCCGAGGCGGCGCCCGGTTCACAGCGGGTGGGCCGGGTAATGCCACGGGTGGCGCCGGGTTCGAAGACATTTTCAGCAACTTGTTCGGTGGTGGCGCACCCGGGCCGGGCCGACACTCTCGTGGCGCTGGTGGCTTCGCCGGCTCGGCCGGAGCCTCCGGACCGGACCTTGACGATTTGTTGTCAATGTTTGGTGGTGCTGGCGGGACCGGTTTCGGTGGTGGCGCGACGACCAGCGGATATCCGGGGGCTTCAGGTTTCCCCGGCGCAGGTCCGCGTCGTGGTCCCCGCAAGGCTCGTGACTTGCATGCCACCGCAACGTTAACTTTCCGGCAGGCTGTGACCGGTGACACGGTCATCGTCAACGGAGTTGGCGGCAAGTCGATCACTGCGCGTATCCCTGCCGGGGTCAACGACGGCGCGACGATCCGGTTGCGAGGCAAGGGTGAACCGCCGACCGGGATCTCCAGCGAACCAGGTGACCTGTTGTTGAAAATCACTGTCACCCCGCATCCGGTATTCACTCGGGACGGCGACAACCTGTTGCTCGATCTGCCGGTGACCTTCGCGGAAGCCGCGCTAGGTGAAGCGGTGTCAGTGCCCACCATTGATGGCGGGACCGTCAAAGTGCGGATCGCTCCGGGGACCCCGTCAGGTCGGGTGCTGCGCGTCAAAGGGCGCGGTGTTCAACGCAAAGACGGGGCTGGTGATCTGCTCGCCAAAGTCCAGGTCGTCGTCCCTCAGCGGCTCTCTGAGGAAGCTGCTGCCGCGGTAGAGACATTGCGATCCTTGGACGCAGGCTACGACCCTCGTGAAGAGCTGCACCGTAAAGCGAAAGGCGACTGATCGTGCCTGGCGGTGGACGGGGTGAACCGTCCGTGTCGCACGGCCGGTCCCGTCCGGCGCCTGCCACCGCCCACCGCGACGCTGGTTTCGTCGCCGACGAGCACGCCCCGGTGTTCGTGATCTCCGTCGCGGCTCAACTTGCGGGGATGCACGCGCAGACCTTGCGTCAATACGACCGGTTGGGGATCGTCACGCCTCGACGTACCCGCGGCGGTGGCCGCCGCTACAGCAGTTACGACGTAGCGAAACTCCGTGAAGTACAGCGGCTTTCCCAAGAAGAAGGTGTCAGCCTCGCCGGGATTCAACGCATCATGGCGATGGCTGACGAGATCGATGCTTTACGGCGACAGGTCGACGAACTCGACCGGCAACTCACCCAAGTTCGGCACGTCATGGGACAGGCCAGCGGTCAACGGGTGTTCGCGGCTGGCAGGTACGGCGACGTCGTGGCAGTCCGACCCGGCGAACGACCCCGACGGTCGACCTCTGCTTCCCAAGCGCTCGTGGTCTGGCGGCCACCACGCTGACACATCTCCATAAAACTCAGAGAGATGTTAAAAAAAATGTCAGAAATTCGGTCGGGAATCTTCAACGGCGCCACTCCTACCATGAAGACACCTTCACCAATTTCTGACAAAAGGTGCGACATGAACAGCGCCACAAATGACACCATCGCGCCAGCGGAGCATGCCCCCCGACGAGGCTGGGTCATCGCGACTGCAGCCCCCGGACTACTCGGCACCGCAGCTGTCCTCGCCTGCGCTGCCGCATGGCACAGCCGTCTCCCTGCGCGTCTCGCCAACCAATTCAACCTCACCACCGGCGAAGTAACCGGCACCACCTCTCTGACCGGGTTCCTCGCAGTGATGGTGCCGTTCATCCTCGTGGTGCCAGTGGCGCTCGCAGTACTCCTGAGCATGTCACGGCTCTTGATGCCCCCGTCAGCAGAGCGTGTTGCTGTGGTGATCGCCGCAGTATGGTCGATCTTCCTGGTGGGAATCACCCTCACCATCCTCGTCGTCAACCGAGACATCACCGACCCGGGCAACGTTCACGTCGGCACCGCCATACAGGCGAGCCTTATGGGGTGAGGGGGAGCCGCGCTGTCACAGCGACACCGCCCCCTGGTGGTAATGAACAGTGCAATGATCCGCCCATGGCATGAGCCAGCGTCAGCGCAGTGCTCAGCCCTAATCCCTCACCAGGGGTGTTGCCAGCGCTTCTGCAGCGGTAGCCGCGTCGGGTGATGCGGTCGAGATCGGCTTGGGGGACTCCAGGGCCGTGGTCGCGGAAGGTGATGTCGAGATGGGTGTCATGGATCGCCGCAGTGACCTCGACGGGTGTCCCGGCGTGTTTGGCAGCGTTGCCGAGGATGTTGTCGCATATCTGCGTCCACCGGATCAGATCGACCTCAGTCAGGCAGTCAGGGATGTCGATGCGTGTCACCAGTGCGTACGGAGCGGCGATACCCACCGCGCTTTCCCTGATGGCCCGGATGAGGTCCGCTGTGGGGGTCGTCCTTGGCGTGATATCGAGGGTGATCAATTCGTCACGTCCCGCTCGGGCCAGGTCGCTCGTTAACGCGTCAACCTGATGGGCTTTCCGGAGCACCACCGCCAGTTTGGCTGCTCGTGCCGGGTCGGTCTCTTGGAGTTGGAGAAGTTCGGTGGTCGCGCTAATCGTGGCGACGAGAGACCGCAAATCGTGACTGAGGTCGTCCACTAGAGCTGTCGAAGCGCTGCGAGCGACGTGTTGTTCGGCTGCCCCCTGGGCCTGGGCCTGGGCCTGGGCCTGGGCCTGGGTGTGGGACATGATCTGCCGGTGCAGCCATAGCGAGTAGACGAGCACGATGACGGCGGCTGCGATCAAGACGAGCGTGGCGGGCCACGGACTCTGATAGCGCTGCGCCGGAGCACCCGCTGTGGCGACATCAGGCGGTGGTGCTGGGAGTGACAACTCGTAGTTCACCACGGCAGCTGCGACCAGGAGGGCCAACGCCAGCGTAAAGCCAGCTGTGCGGACATTTTTCACCGCGTGACCTGGCCACCAGCTTCAAAAAGGTATCCGCGACCCCACACGGTGCGGAGGTAGGCGGGATGGTCGGGATCACGTTCGATACGCCGCCGAAGTCTGCGAATATGCACCGACAGTGTGCTATCCGAGGTCAATGGCTCTGCCCAGACGTGTGTAAAGAGGTCCTCTTTGGTGACGACCTGACCGTGCCTGCTCGCCAGGTGACGGAGAAGGCGATATTCGAGGGATGTCAGGTGCACTTCGTGGCCGTCGACGTGGACGCGGCCCGTGGTGGAGTCGAACTGGAGCCAGCCGTCGTCGATGACAATGGGGCGGGCGGTTGAGGCTGATGCTGACGTGCGTGCCCGGGCCAGTGCCCGTTGGACCTTCGCTAGGAGCACCGACATGGGGTAGGGCTTGCAGAGGAAGTCGTCGCCGCCGACGCTCAACGCGAGGACTTGGTCATCTTCGCTGGTGCGACCTGACAGGAATAGTGTCGGGATCACCTGACGGTGACGGATTTCTCGGCAGGTCGCATAGCCAGACATGCCAGGCAGGTTCACGTCAAGCAGCAACGTTGACGCACTGTGTTTTTCAAGCCAGGTGAGGGCTTCTTCACCGCTGCGGACGTGATGGGTGCTCACCCCGAAAGCTCCCAAGTATTCGAGCGTGCTGTCGGCCAGGTCGGTGTCGTCGTCGATCATCAGCACATCGGTGTGCACGGCTAACTCTGTCCTCCAGGTCACGACCGTACGGCGTGAAGCTGTCCGCCGTCTGGCCCAGCTGCCGGGAGCCTGGGCCCTTGACATGACATCACGCGGCACGCCGGGACGTCAGGGACTCAAGACCTCAACTCGGTGTGAATTTGGTGGCCAGTTCTTCCGAGTGGCCTCTTGCATCAACGGGTGTGGTGGACTAGTCAGGCAGGTATGTCACAGATGATCCAGATTGACGCCCCGGCCGGATCGACCGAGGCTTACCTTGCTCGCCCCGACGAGGCACCACACCCCGGGGTGTTGTTTTTCGTCGACGCCATCGGTCTTCGAGATCGCACCCGACAGATGGCCGACCGGATCGCGTCGTGGGGGTACGTCGTCCTCATGCCCCACGTGTTTTACCGGGAAGGCACCGTTGCTGATCTGGCGCCCACTATGGATTTGCGGGTCCCGGAGAATCGCGCTGCGTTTGGGCAGGAGTCGCTGCCGCGAGTCCAGCGTTACACCGCGGAACTCTCTGACGCGGACACCCACACCTGGGTCGAGGTCCTCTCGCGGCACGCAACTGGACCGTATGCCACGACCGGCTACTGCATGGGGGCTCGGCTGGCGGTGCGTGCTGCGGCGCTGCACCCGGACCAGATTGTCGCTGTCGGCGGATTCCATGGCGCGAACCTTGTCGACGACACCCCGACCAGCTGTCACCGGTTGGTGGCCCGTACTCACGCCGAATATCTGTTTGGCCACGCCGACCACGACACGTTCAACCCGGCTGAGGCGATCACCACGCTGGAAGATTCCCTGACCGCCGCAGGTTTGACCGCGACCAGTGCGATCTATCCGGAGGCACCGCACGGCTTCACCATGGCCGATACGTCGTCGTACCAGGAAGTGGGCACCGAACGCATGTTTGCTGAGCTGGAGGATCTCTTGGCGCGCACCCTAGGCCAGTGAGCCCGGCCAGGATCACTGGCGCAGATCACACGTTAGCCAAGAAAACCAGTGCGAGACGGGCCAGCGCGGAAATGATGAGGAAGCCGAGCGCCCGGTCTGGGGCGAGCACCCATAAGGAGGCGGCGTCACAGGTGGGGCGTCGCCACGAAAGGGTGGTGGCCAGGCCAATGGCGAGGTCTACGAGGAACAAAGCCGCAGAGACTCCGGCGACCACGCTGGCAAGGCCGTTCTGCTCGGCGTGGACGAGGGCGAGGACGGCTGCTGCCGCGACGAGGAGTTCCGTTCCTTGTCCGGCGGCGATGGTGAGGAAGGTATGTCGCCGGTGCGGGACGAGCCGGATGAAGATGGGAACGTAGGTGGGATTGCCGGGGACAACCCAGGTGTCTCCGTCTCTGAGTTCGATGTGCCCGCCGTTGAGGCCGTATCGCACCCTGACCTCTGCAGCAGGGACCCCGACGGCGCGGAAAGCGATGTAGTGGCCACACGTATGGACGATGATGCCTGCGCACCATGCCACGACTACCCACAGTAGGGTCATGGGACCTCCTCGTCACTGTCAGTATGGCCCGGATCTACTTGACAGGACAGGGATCTGGTGGCACTACGCGTCATCGTGTCGGGATAGGGGTCGTCCCCGCCGCGGCAGCCACGACGGGGACGAGGAGTGCTGATCGGTCAGGATCAGCGGATGGTTACAGACTGGTTTTCTGGGTGACTGGGGTGAGCGCAGGCTGACCCGAGAGCAGATCCAGCACGTTCTGCGCAGCGAGTTCGGCCATGGCGGTGCGAGTCTCGACGGTCGCCGAACCCAAGTGGGGCAGCAGGACCGCGTTGTCGCATTCGAGGAGGCCGGGGTGCACTGCTGGTTCGTTTTCAAACACGTCCAGTCCAGCGCCAGCGATGTCGCCGTTCTTCAGCGCGTCGACCAGCGCTGCCTCGTCGATGACCGGGCCTCGCGCCGAGTTCACGACGTACGCGGTCTTCTTCATCTTCTTCAACGATTCGGCGTTGATGAGATGTTTGGTGGAATCCATCAGTGGGCAGTGCAGGCTGACCACGTCAGAGGTGGACAGCAACTCGTCCATGTCGACTTTGCGGGCGTGCAACGCTTCGGCGGTGGCCGCGTCCAGCTCGAACTCGTCGGTGTAGACGATGTCCATCCCGAAGGCCACCGCTCGGCGGGCCATGGCCTGCCCGATCTGGCCCATGCCGACGATGCCGAGAGTTTTGCCCTGCAATCCCATACCGAGCATGTAGAACATGCCCCACTGCCACGGGGTGCCGGAGCGGATGACTCGTTCGCCTTCACCGAAGCGGCGGGTAGCCATCAACATCAAGCCGAAGGCGGTGTCGGCGGTGGTTTCCGTGAGCACCTTCGGGGTGTTCGTTGCCACGATGCCACGAGCGTCACAGGCTGGTACGTCGATGTTGTTGTAGCCCACCGCGACATTCGCGACGATTTTGAGCTGCTCACCAGCAGCGTCGAGAAGTTCGTCGTCGACCTTTTCAGTGAGCAGAGTGACGAGGACGTCGGCGCCAGCGGCGCGACGGAGCAGTTCCTCGCGGGAAATGGTCTCCTCGGCGTCGTAATAGTCGATGTCGTGTACGGCGCGTAGCGCTGCGACAGCCGATTCGGGGATGCGGTTGGTGATGACGACCTTGCTCACTTGGACTCCACCCATTCCTTGAGGTTGCCCAGACCCTCGGTGATCCGTTCGGCGGAAATCCCGGAGTAGGCGATGCGGATGAACTGACGGTCCTCCCCGGGCAACGGACGCCCGAAGTGGTTGCGGGTGCAGAAGGAGCAACCGGTGTGGTGCAAAGCGGCTTCAGCGAATTCGCCAAGGTCCTCAATGCCGACGCGAGCCATCGTTTCGGTGACATCAGGGAAGAGATAGAACGTCGATTCAGGTTTGGCGAGTTTCACCCCGGGGATCGCAGTCAAAGCGTCAAAGGCAGCGTCGCGGCGACCCTTGAGGACTTCCAGGATGCGCTTCACTTCGCCCTGGTCTTCGGTGAGACCGGCCACTCCGCCGTACTGCACGAAGTGCGCAGTGCATGACTCGTTGTTGGTGTTTAGGGTGGAGAACACCTGGGAGAGGGCGTCAGGGACGATCGCCGCGCCGAGTCGCCACCCGGTCATCGCGAACTTCTTGGAGAAGGTGTAGAGGATGACCGTGCGGTCCTTCATCCCGTCGATGCTGGTGATGGACGTGCTCTGCCCTGAGTAGCGGGTCTCAAAGTAGGCCTCATCAGAGAGCACCCACAGGTCGTGCTCTTGGGCGAACCGGGCGACCTCTTCCCGTTCGGCGTCCGTGGATTCAGCGCTGATCGGGTTTTGCAGGTCGTTATAGATGATCGCCTTGGTCTTGGGGGTCACCATGGCGCGGATCCGGTCGAAGTCCAGCTTGAAGCCAGTCTCCGTCGGGACGTACCCGTAGGGCAGGCCGACACCGCCGAGGTATTCGATCTGCGATTCGTAGATCGGGAAACCTGGGTTGGGGAAGAGGACCTCATCACCTGGGTCCATGACAGCCTGAAGGAATTTGGTGATGACCGGCTTGCCGCCAGGCTGCACGATGACGTTGTTCGCGGTGTAGTCGGTGCCGCGCAGGGAGTTGATGTCAGCGGCGAGAGCTTCTCGAAGCTGGGGGATCCCGGCGCCGGGGCAGTACCCTGTCTTGCCGTCGGCAATCGCCTTGTTCATGGCCTCCACGATGTTCGCGGGAGTCGCCAGGTCGATATCACCGAGGTGGAAGGGGTACACGGTGTTGCCGCGAGCCGCCCAGTCCGCCGCTGTGGCCGAGACGGCGAACGCTGTTTCTGTCCCGAGGTTCGCCAGTCGCTGTGCAAGTGCCATAGTCAAGGCTCCTTTCGCCGTGGCCAGCGTAACTCTGTGAAGAGTTTGCCGGAACGGCAGTTCGAGAAAAATTTCACGAGGGCCCCACCGGCACAACGAGACCCCAGCCGAAGCGCACAATACGCCTGGTCAGGGTCACCTCGCAGCAGAATCGACGCGGCAGCCCCCGAAGTCGACATGGCAGGATGCCCTTCATGTCTTTCCGCTCCGAGACCTGGCGTCGTCCCCGGACGGAGACGCTCGGAGTCGCTGTCACCGCTGCCCTCCTGGTCAGTTGGGCGATATGGCGCATCAGATACGGCGCGAGCTTCCACGACGACGGCCACGTCATCGCCCAGGCCTGGCGACTCTCCCTGGGCGATCAACTCTTCATCGACGAACTCAACGTGCAAACTCTCGGCGCGGCCCCAGCGGTCCCCTTCGTCCGACTTTGGGTGTCCTGGCACGGCCTCACCGGCCTCGTCCTGGCCTGCAGAGTGTTTTTCCTGACCTCAGCGGCGCTCGCGGCAGCCGTGTGTTTCATGGCGTTACGCCGACGAGTGGGTCCTGCAGCAGCGTTGGCCGGGGGAGTGTCCGGTCTGCTGGTGTTGCCCTACAACCTGTTTCAGTTCAGCTATAACTCGTCGCCCGTGGTGGCGTTGCATGTGGCCATTGCTGCCGCCGCCGCTGGAGTGTGGACTGGAACTCGGCGCTGGTATGTCATCGCTGCTGCTTCAGCCGCGGCGGCTTGTGCGACCTTCCCCAACATGTTGCCGTCCGCCGTGTGGCTGCTGGGGGCGACAGCAGTGATCGGACGTCGACACCATGCGTGGCGCTCGCTCGTCGTGGGTGGGACGGTGGTGGGACTGCCTTTCCTGGTGTGGCTGCTCTGCGTCCCCGGATGGGGTGCCTTGCAACACACCGTGGACTTCACCATCGCCTACCAGGGTGATCGTCTTCCGTTGTCCACCAGGTTGGGCAATGCGTTGAGCGTGTACGCCGACCTGTTTCACCGCCGCTATCTGCCCATGCATCTCGGAGTGGGTCTGGCCCTGGTCGGGGCACTACGTCCAGGGTGGGCTGTGTGGCGGGTAGCTGGGACGAGCGTGGCGGTGATCGCGTTGGCGGCAGTGCATGTGCTGTCCGCGGCACGCGGCGATGCCGCTGCAGTGTTTCGGGGCTCCATGACGGCCACCGCGATGGTGCTCGTGGTGATCCTGGTGGTGCCGGTATGCGTGGACGCCTGGTATCGGCGGGACCGGGCCGTGGGCGTGCTCTTTGTGTTGGCCGCACCAGCTGCCGTGATCCAGGTGCCGTTGGTGGCAGCGACCACGTCATCCGGCCCGATGCGGGCCGTGCACGGCGTCGGGGCTTCGATGTTGGTCTCTGCGTTGTCGGTGGGCTGGGTGCGGATGGTCCGTGACCTCGCGGGGCCCCGGCATGGATGGGCCAAGGGACTGGCCGGGTTGGTGGTGATCCTGCCGTTAGCGGCCGTAGGGACGTGGGGCGTCGCTGCGCAACCCCCCGTCACCACGATGACCGCCCATATTGACCAAGGCGCCTGGGCTGGAGTGTGGACCGACCAAGGGACAAAAACGGCGTACGACGAACGTCTGCGACTTCTCCGGCGGTGGGTGACCCCGGGATCCCGATTGATGCTGATCGGCAGCCCCGGGGCGTACCTGATCGGCGACGCCATCCCAGCGACCCCGATCCTGTGGATGGAAGAGTACGGTCCAGCGAACGAGACCACCGTCCAGTGGTTACGCACCTCCGGAGACGCCCCGCAGATCGTGATGGTGGACCGGGAACGCCTCCGCAGCGGGTCAATCCAGGGGGACGCAGACCGGGACCCGCTGATGGCCTACCTGTCGCGGTCATACCGCCAGGTCGACGCAGACGAGCGCATCCTGGTGCTGCAACGCACTGACCAGGTCAACAGGTGAAGCGGTTCACCAGGGACCGAAGCTGACCGGCCTGCCCCGCGAGTTCGTCGGTGGAACCCATGAGTGAATCGGCGGCGTCTCGGCTCTGCCGGGCTTGAGCGGCGGCGTTTAAGACATTCGTGGCGATATGTTGCGCCCCAGAAGCGGCTTCGGAGACATTCCGACTCATTTCGTTGGTGGTGGCGGTTTGTTCTTCGACGGCGGAGGCGATGGTGGCTTGGGTGTCGTTGATTTGGGAGATGATGGCGGCGATTTCGCTGATGGCGGCGACGGCGGCTTCGGTGCGGTCGGCGACTTGGACGGCGGAGGCGGCGACGCCGGCGGCGTCGGTGGTGTTTTTGGAGATTTCGCGGATGGAGGCGGTCATTTCTTCGGTGCCAGCGGCCACGGTCTGCACATTGCGGGAGACATCGTCCGCGGCCGTGGAGACAGCGGTGAGCTGTTCCGCCGCGTGAGCGGCATCCCGTCCGATGGACTCAGAGACGGAGGACACCTTCCCCGACCCCTCTGCAACGGAAATGCTTGACTCAGTGAGCTCTCCGATCAACGCGCGGATCGAGGTGCGGGTCTGCTCCGCAGCGGCTGCCATCTGACCGACCTCGTCGCGGGTGGTGACCTGAGCAGGCACTGTCATGTCGCCACGGCCCATCGCGTGCAAACAGTTGCGCACCGACACCAAAGCCGCTCGGATGGGGGACGCAATCAGCCGAGCAGCGACGATGATGACAGCAGCGAGGACAGTCACCGTGCCCACCAGCAACCATGTGGTGCGGTTCGTGGCGTCTTGCGAGTCCTCCGCTTTCGCCGCCACCCGTGAGCTGATCGAGTTGACCAGATTGGTGGTTGACTCGTCGAGAGCATTAAAGGCCGACCCCGCATCGCCTCCATTGATGCTTGCGTCAGCCTTTTTCCGTGACGCCTCGTCGCCCTTCTGATAGAGCTGAATAGCGGCATCGTCAGCGGCAAAGTAAGCGTCGTACAGCTTTTGGACCTTCTCGAAAGTTGCTTTTTCGGAGTCGACGAGATCACCGACCGGGAAAGAGCTCAGCTGTCCTTTGATGCGTTCCCGGGACTTAATAAACCCGTTGCGGTTTGCTGCGGTCTCACCGGTGAGTCCTTTCTCGGTCCCCAACCGATAGACGTCCCCGACGACGCCCAGCTCCCACCCACTGACCTCAGCGTTGCCATACCGCAGCTGTTGAGCTGTTTTCTGCAGCGTGTTGAGAGCAGCTTGCTCTTGGGACAGCCCAGACAAGATCCGCAGCTCGTAGGCGGCAACTACCCCGACCAGAACGGCCCCGAGTAGACCCACCAATCCCACTGTCATGATTTTCCCGAGGACGCCGCGGCCATGCCGCAACGAGATCGTGTCCTCGTCCTGCCCCAGTGCCTGAACACTCACGTCGGTCCTCCGATGCCGTCGGGGAGGGAACTCCCTCACCCGGACTCATCGTCGGAAAGGATTGCTACTCAAGGATTCTCCGAGAGGGTTCGGATCACAGGATGGGGATTCGTCGACGTACCTGCTCCACCAGAGTCAGATCAACGTCAGTGACTAACAACCCCGACTCATGTCCCAATCTGGCCCGCACCCCACCCACCGGGTCAGCCACCACTGAGCGCCCAATCCCCAACGCATCATCACCTTTCGATGGACGCCACGCCTGATCGCAGGCCACCAGGTAAGCCTGCGCATCCATCGCTCGCGCCCGCGTCAACAGATCCCACTGCTCAGCCTTGCCCGGCCCATCGCTCCACGACGCCGGCAGCACCACCACCTGAGCGCCCGCCCGCCCCAACGCCGTGAACTGGTCAGCGAATCGGACGTCGTAACAGGTCGCCACCCCCACCGTGACATCCCCCACCTGAGCTGTCACCACCTCCCGGCCCGGCGCGACATAGTCAGACTCCCGAGACCCGAAGGCGTCGTACAAATGCACCTTGTCGTAACGCCACTCCCCGGCCGGGCCGCTCACCATCACCGTGTTGTGCACCCGACCCTGCGACGCCGGCGTGAACATCCCCACCGCCACGGTCACCCCGCAACGGCGCGCCACCCCCCGCACCCCCGACGCAAACGGACCGTCGAGGTCCTCAGCGACCTGAGCCAACCGGGTCCCAAAACACGCCATCGTCGCTTCCGGGAAGACCACCAACTGGGCCCCGTCATCCGCGGCGCGCTGGGTCCATTCCTCCACTGCAGCCAGGTTTTCCACCGGGTCACCGGTAGACGACAACTGGGCCGCAGCGACCCGAAAAATCGACGAACCCATCACGATGCTCCTCACCGACGACACGACAGGGGACAACATTCGGATCGTACGACGGCGCCTCAAACGGCCAGACAGTGCCTCAACCCTTCGCCCTTCACTCCGCGTCGCCGCAGCCGATGAGCACACATGGTGTCCCTCTCCCGCCGTATCGCGCCCGTCCTCGCCGGACTGGCACTGGCATTGGCCCTGCCCGTCGGCACCTCCCACGCGCTTGCCCCACCACCCGGGCCGGACGGAGCGCCCGCCGTATCCGACTGGGCTGCCCCCCGCGAATCGGTGGACACACCATTCGACCTGGCGCTTCCCGTCCCCTACACCGGAACTGCCCGACAACTCATCGTGGTGCGAGCTGACTGCCGCAGCTGCACCTCCGCGAGCCTGCAAGCATGGAATGTCACCGCGCCCGGACGAGGCCTCCCCAGCTCACCCCAGCTACGTGCCAAGGTAGGAGAACGAGGTGTCGGAGCGGCGTACGAAGGATCACTGCTCACCCCCCTCGGGACCTGGGCTCTCACCGAAACCTTTGGAATCAAAGACAATCCAGGAACCCGCATGCCGTACTTCATCGCCGGACCTCACGACTACTGGGACGACGACTCAGATTCCCCGACCTATAACACCCACGTCTACGACCCGAAACGCCCCCGCGGAGAAAGTCTCGGCGACAGCGGCTTCGTCTACAACTACGCCGTGGTGATGGGCGTCAACCCCCGACGAGTGCCGTACGGCGGCAGCGGTTTTTTCCTGCACGTCAGCGATGGACGACCCACCTTAGGCTGTGTGGCGATAGGTGAAACCGACCTCAAACGCATCATGCAATGGCTCACCCCGGACGCCCACCCACACATGATCGTCACGCTATGACCGATGCCCCGGGCGGCGACCTACGCTCCGGGCGGCGACTCAGCGGAAGATCCGAGGCGCGACTCAAAACCACTGCGAGCCAGCACACCTGACCCCGCCAAAAACAAAGCGCAGCCCAATTCACCGACACCGCAACCAGCAATCGTCAGCTGCATTGACAGCACCCGACCCAAGCCCTGAGAAGTCAAAACATCGACTAAAAAGCCACCACACAACGTCGCCACCGGATAGAGCCCCTGCCCCAAAAGACGCCGGGCACCAAAAACACTTCCCTGCACATCCACTGGAGTGCGCTCCTGCCATAACGCTGTCAGCGGAGCATTTGTCACCTGCACAGTGGCGTTACGACACGTCAACGTCGGAATCATCGTCACCACCGACGCAGACAACGCAAAAAAAATTCGACCCACCACAGCACCGCACGCCATGCCGCCCACCACCATGGCGCTCCGACGTACTCGACCGGCTAGCACAAAAACCAACGCAGATCCAAGCAGCAACCCGGCGCTGCCACACCACGTCGACACCGTCAACCGGGTCGCGCCGTGCCCGGCCGTCTCAGATTCACCAGTGCCAGCAATGACATACGCCGTACAAACCGCCGCTGCCACCCCGTTAGCGACATTGAAAAAGGTGAACGTAAGCTGCAAGACGCGCAGATCAGGATGATGCAGGATAAACCGCAACCCGTAACGTACGCCGGCAAAAATTGACCGAGGACGAGACGGCGGGAGATCTGACGCAGCGAAGGATGACCGGCTCGCCACAAACCCGGCCACCATCAGAGACGCGCACCCCTCCACCGCAAAAATCAGGACCTGATGGCCAGTTGCATAGATCGCCGAACCCAACAAGGGACCCACAAAGACCGGCAGATTTTCCACGATCGTGAGGACGCCATTGACGCGGGTCAGATCCTCTTCAGTGCGAAGCAACCGGACCGTGGCTTGCATTGTCAACGATAAAGCGGCCGCTGCCAGACCAGAAACGCCCACCACGACCAGCACCACACCTGTTGGTAAATCTGTGGCCAGCGTGAAACACAACACCCACGCCGACAAGCCGCATCCGCAATTAGCTGCGACAACAGCGGTTTTGCGTGAGAAACGATCAATGACAGCGCCAATCCAAGGGGCGCCATAGATCGACCCAACCAGCCCCAACGAGGTCGCTGCGGCCAACACCGCCACCGACGTCGTGCGCTCATACAACGTCAGTGCTAGCACCAACCCGCTACTACTCGACAACATCACCAAAACCAGTTGGGCACTCCAGAGCTGGACAAAAATGCGGTGCGAAGCATCTGTGCTGGATGGGGGGCCGTGCGCCATGAAGCTCCTTTGCTCTGACCATGCGGCTACACCGCTCAGGGACTGTCCGCCCACCCGCCCGTGGGCGGGTTTGGTGTGACGCATGTCGCCCGTGGGCGGGTTTGGTGGGGTGTGTCCTGGGGTTTTGTGGGGGAAGTGCGCCCGTGGGCGGGTTTGGTCTGACGCATGTCGCCCGTGGGCGGGTTTGGTGGGGTGAACCTGCAGGTCGTGATTCGTGAAGTGCGCCCGTGGGCGGGTTTGGTGTGACGCATGTCGCCCGTGGGCGGGTTGAGCTGAGGACGTCAGTGGGTGGGGGAGGTTTCTGTGGGAGTTTGGCGCTGGACTGAGGTGGGTGCGGTTTTTCCCATGACGTACGTCGTAGTGCCGTCTTTGACCGTATGACATGCCAAGCCGCCGCGGGGGTGATGTAGGCACATGCGTTGTCAGGGCATTTTCGCGGTCCGAGAAAGTGACTGGCGCGTGGGACAGGAGCAATTCGCAGATCGTGTTGGATCTGTTGACGGGCATGTCTGCTTCTGGTCCACCGCGCCATTACCACATCCCGACCCTGCGGTCCGGTATGTTCCTGCTCGTCATCCCCCCACATCGGTGAGGAACAACCATGATCATGATCGGCGTCGCCCTGCTCGTCATCGCCGCCTTTCTCGCGCTTGGTGGGATCTGGATGACTGGAGCCAATGGCACCTCGTTGGCATTCGTCATGGGTCCGTTGACTTTGACAACGTCGGTGATCGCCGTCTTTATCGCCGGGATGGTCACCGTGGCGCTGCTCTGGGCTGGGGTGTGGCTCACCACCACTGGTACCCGCCGATCCTGGGGGCAATGGCGTCACCGATCCACCAAGGGCACCGATACCCCTGGCGCGCTGGGAGATCCCCGGACGCCGACGAGCCCTGGCGCGCCGACCCATTCGGACGCGCCGGATCGTCCGCGAGCGCCGGGCGAGGCGTAACCGACCGCTGTCGGTGTGCCCCGATATCGTGGGCGCGTGCTGGAACAGCGACAGCAACACTTTCCCGGCCGGGCCCTTGGTGCTGACGACGCACCGCAGGTCGTGATCCATTCCTGCACTGCTGAGTCTCTGCTGTGTCCCGACCCGTTGGCTTCAGCGCTGCACGCACACGGGATCCAGGCCGCGCCGTACCTCGATCGGGTGGTGCCCTCCGGCTGTCTGGCCGTCCACGTGCGCGGTGTGCCGCCTGCGACGTCCTCGACCGATCATCCGGCACCATCGCCGGGCTGGCGTGCCTGGTGGGCTCTGGCTCGTGCCCGCGCTCGTGGCGTGCGCATCGTGTGGGAACTCGATGGCTCCGACGAGATCACCCCGCCGGAGCGTAACTCTGGACGTGCTCTATCGTCACTGGCCACTGACGTCGTTGTGCCCAGCCCGTCCATGGTGGAACCGACGCTTGCCAGATTCCCTGGTCTTCGTAGTGCTCGACAGCATGTCATTCCACCCGCTCACCATCCCGGCTGGTATATGGCGCCGCCGTCGCGTCACGACGCACGTCAGGCGCTTGATGTGCCGTTGGAAACGCCGGTCCTCCTGCACCTGGCCGTGCTGGGGTCGCCTCACCATGTCGGGGAATTCTTCGACCAGGCATCTGAGCTCGCAGAGGCAGGGGTGATGGTGGTGGTGTTGGGTGCAGACGATCATCCGGCGTACGGGGAGCATCTCCAGGAGAGAGCCGCCCGGCTGCCTGGAGGACTGGCTCGGACCGGGACGCTCCTGCCTGACGAGATGACCTGGTGGTGCGCTGCCGCCGACGTCGTGGACCTGACGGCGATCCCCGCGCCGTGCTGGCCGGGCACCGAAGCGACCGCTGCGTTGGGGTGGGCTCGTCCGGTGGTGTTGCGCGATGGGGCCCCTGCGCAAGACTTGTCCGCGCTGGTCGGCCCGTCGTGGGTGCATTCGGTCAAGCCAGGCTGTCATCTACCGGTGTGGTGGTCTGCTTTGGAGGATGCCTCTCGGCTGATAGGGCAGGTTCCCGACCTGGAGATGTTTGCGCTGGAACGGATCGGAGCGGCATGGGCGCGGGTGTATACCGGGTCACGCTAACCCACCGCCTCCGCTCCGACAGAGTTGAGTGGAATAGACTCAACTTGTTGCGATGTTGCTGATGGAGAACACCGCGCCACCCGCGGATCATCACAGACGACGCCCACGCAAGGAGTGAGCATGGCACTTCAACTGACCACCAAGGCCCAGGAGGCATTCGCCGGCGCCGCCCGTAATGCCGCCGCCTCCGGACACCCCCACGTCGAACCCGCCCACCTGCTGCTCGCCCTCACCGAACAACCCGAGACCACCACCGGGCCCCTCCTCGACGCCACCGGCTCCTCCCTGCTCGCCGCCCGCCGTGCCGCCGAAGCTGAACTCGCCAAACTCCCCACCATCAGCGGATCCACCGTCACCCAAGCCACCCCCAGCCGCACCTTCTCCACCGTCCTCGAACAAGCTCGCCAGGTCATGGAAGCCATGGGCGACAGCTACATCTCCACCGACCATCTCCTCCTCGCGCTCGCCCGGACCGGTGCGTTCGGTCTGGACCCAGAAGCCATCGACCAGCGCATCCCCGTCATGCGCGGCGGCGGCAAAGTCGACTCGGAAAACCCCGAAGACACCTTCAATGCACTGCAGAAATATGGCACCGACCTCACCTTGCGCGCCCGCGAAGGCAAACTTGACCCCGTCATCGGCCGGGACGGCGAGATTCGCCGGGTCATCCAGGTCCTCTCCCGACGCACCAAAAACAACCCCGTCCTCATCGGTGAGCCCGGCGTCGGCAAAACGGCCGTCGTGGAAGGCCTCGCCCAACGGATCGTTGCTGGCGATGTCCCCGCCTCTCTCCACGACAAACGACTCATTGCTTTAGACATGGGTGCGATGGTTGCCGGAGCGAAATATCGCGGGGAATTTGAAGAACGACTCAAAGCTGTCCTCACAGAAATCCGTGAATCCGATGGCAAAGTCATCACCTTCATTGACGAGATCCACACCATCGTCGGTGCTGGTGCCAGCGGTGAAGGTGCCATGGACGCTGGCAACATGATCAAACCCATGCTCGCCCGCGGTGAACTCCGTCTCGTCGGCGCCACCACCCTCGATGAATATCGCAAACACGTCGAGAAAGACGCCGCATTGGAGCGCCGCTTCCAACAGGTGTACGTCGGTGAACCCTCGGTGGAAGACACCATCGCCATCCTGCGCGGCTTGAAAGAACGCTATGAAGCTCACCACAAAGTCGCCATCGCCGACTCGGCTCTCGTGGCCGCCGCTACCCTGTCTGACCGGTATATTCCCGCGCGGCAGCTCCCCGACAAGGCCATCGACCTCATCGACGAAGCTGCTTCCCGGTTGCGGATGGAAATTGACTCCTCACCAGTGGAAATAGACACGCTGCGCCGCGCCGTTGACCGCCTCAAAATGGAAGAACTCCATCTGTCCCGAGAAACCGACGACGCCTCTCGGGCCCGTCTCGCTCGACTGCGTGACGACTTGCACTTGCGTGAAACCGAGCTGGCCGAACTCACCGCCCGCTGGGAAATGGAAAAAGCAGGGCTCAACCGGGTCGGTGATCTCAAAGCCTCCCTCGATGAGCTGCGCATCGCCAGCGAAAAGCTCCAACGCGAAGGAGACTTCGCGGGGGCATCTCGACTGTTGTACGGCGAGATCCCCGCCCTGGAGCGTGAACTCGCCGAAGCCAGCGCTGCCGAAGGTGACCAGCGATCTGACGCGATGGTCAAGGAAGACGTCGGACCTGACGACATTGCCGATGTCATCTCCTCGTGGACTGGCATCCCCGCAGGTCGGCTCCTCGAAGGGGAGACCGAGAAGCTGCTGCACATGGAGGAATGGCTCGGCCGCCGCCTCATCGGACAAAACGCCGCCGTACGAGCTGTTTCCGACGCGGTACGTCGTACCCGCGCGGGCATCGCCGACCCCGACCGGCCGACCGGATCATTCCTCTTCCTCGGACCCACCGGGGTGGGCAAGACCGAGCTAGCCAAGTCGTTGGCTGATTTCCTCTTCGACGACGAACGCGCCATGGTCCGCATCGACATGTCCGAATACAGCGAACGACACGCCGTCGCGCGGCTGATCGGGGCGCCTCCCGGCTATGTCGGATACGACGAAGGGGGCCAGCTCACCGAAGCTGTCCGGCGTCGCCCCTACTCCGTGGTCCTGCTCGACGAAGTCGAAAAAGCACACCCCGAGACCTTCGACATTTTGCTGCAAGTCCTCGACGACGGCCGTCTCACCGACGGTCAAGGACGCACCGTCGACTTCCGCAACGTCATCCTCGTGATGACCTCCAACCTCGGATCGACATACCTCATCGACCCCACCCTGGACGAGCATGCCCGCCGCGACGCCGTGATGACGGCAGTGCGAGCCGCTTTCAAACCTGAATTCCTCAACCGCCTCGACGAGACAGTCATTTTTGAAGCACTCACCCTCGACGAACTATCTCGCATCGTCGATCTTCAGGTCACTGCCCTGACCCGCCGACTCACCGACCGGCGAATCACCCTCGAAGTCACCGACGCCGCTCGAGAATGGTTGGCGCTCACCGGATATGACCCGGCGTACGGCGCCCGGCCCCTACGTCGACTCGTTCAGGTGCAGATCGGTGACCGACTCGCCACGGCGCTACTCGCCGGGCACGTCCGGGACGGCGACCACGTCATCATCGACCGCGACCCCCAGGAAGACGCGCTGCGGCTGCTGCCGGTCTTGCGCCCCGGCGAGCGCGCACCTGAGGACATCGTCGACGCTGAGATCATCGAACCGCAGGCGCTCGAAGGCTGACCGTGCGCGAGATCAGACCAGGGCATGGCGGATCGTGGCCATGTCCTGGTCCGGTCACGATCAGCCATGCCCTGGGCTGTATCTCTTGCTGAATCGGGTTAAGGAACGCCGGGGTGGCACACGCACGTCGTGGTCGCTGACGCTTTCACTGACGGGCAGTTCAACGACACGATCACACCTTGTCATGTCATCCGCACCTTGCGGCCCCCGGCAAGCAGCGGTCACGCACGTCAACGGCGATGTCATCACCATCCCAGCCCACATTCCACCCGCCGAAACCGAACTCCTCGCAGACCTTAAAACGACCCTGTCGTGGAGATTTTCTGCTCTCATGGACGGGACTTCCATACCGGCGATGAAAGACCCGGGCTCATGAGTCTGACAGACCCATGCCTTCAGGACGCCACGTCCCTTACTGACGCTCTCTGTCTATCTCAACCATAGAATCACGTGATGAAGAATGGCAGGATGATCGATCACCTTGTTTTTGCTGTAAACATTTTGGGAGTGCAAATTTAACTACCTGACCCAGGAAGATAAGTGCTGCGAAAGTAAGTGATATAGCCGTAATGGAGGAAGTGACATAATCCTGTAGAGGGGAGAGGTTGTTAACCGCGATAAGACCCTTGGGGTAAAGGGGTCAGTGCCTCGCTTGGGATGATGTGTGGTTCCAGGTGAGGGAGAGTGTTGATGCGTGGTCGCGGGTTGACGTTGGCTGAGCGTGAGGATATTTCGCGGGGTATCGCGGCGGGTTGTTCGGGGCGGGTGATCGCGGCGGGGTTGGGGCGTGATTATGGTGTGGTGAACCGCGAGATCGCTCGGTGTGGTGGCCGCCAGGGGTACCGTGCTTACGTGGCCCATGAGCGGGCGGTGGTGCAGCGGGCGCGTCCGAAGCGGCGCAAGCTGGAGTCGTGCGCGCAGCTGTTGGCGATGGTGAACGCGGGGTTTCAGCAGCGGTGGTCGCCGCGTCAGATTTCTGCTCGACTGGCCAAGGACCACCTACACGAGCCATGGTTACGGGTGTCTCACGAAGCGATCTACCAGGCGTTGTACTGCCAGGCCCGCGGCGCCCTGCGTGCCGAGCTGAAGGGGGTACTGCGACGGGGTGGCACCATGCGCCTGTCGCGGGCGCAGCGGGCAGTGATCATTGCCAAGCGCGAAGCGATCCCGGACAAGATCATGATCAGCCAGCGCCCACCCGAGGCCGATGAGCGTGCTGTGCCCGGCCATTGGGAAGGTGACCTGATCATGGGCGCTAGGAACCGGTCGGCCATCATCACCCTGGTCGAACGGACCACGCGGTTCGTCATCTTGCAGCGAGTGCCCTACGACCACAACGCCGACCGGGTCGCCTTGCTCCTCACCCAGGCGATGGGGCGCTTACCGCACCTGCTGCGGCGATCCTTGACCTGGGACCAGGGCCGCGAGATGGCCCGTCATGCCCGGTTCACCATCGCTACCGGCATCCCGGTGTTCTTCGCCGACCCCCACTCGCCCTGGCAGCGCGGCAGCAACGAAAACACCAACGGTCTCCTACGCGAGTTCTTCCCCAAAGGGACCGACCTGTCTATCCACTCACAAACCGACCTCGACAACGTCGCCTACCTCCTCAACGGCAGGCCCCGTCAAACCCTGGACTTCGACACCCCCACCGAACGCCTCGATAAACTACTCACCGAAGCAGGCGAGGCACTGACCGGATGAATCCGCCAGTCGTTGGCTGGATATTGCTTTTTTGATCGGCGTTTATGGGTACGACGTCGTGTGCTCTGGTGCTCCGTACCAAAATAGCTATTCAGATATATCGAGCCCGAGCATTGGCTGCTATGTCAGCGGGTCGACGGGGCAGGCTTGGTGCAACTGATGAATGACGTGATCGCTGCGCTCTGTATCGGCCTCGCTCTTAGGTATGTGCGCAGGAAGCAATGGATATCCAGGGCCTCGACGCTTGTCTTGGCGGGCATCGGTGCGACGGTAGTAGCTGCTGTGTTCTGGCGCGACCAGGGGCCTTCCGTGCTCTTTGCTGTCTCTCTCATAGCCGTGGCGGTGATTCCGTGGCGGGTATCTTTCAAGAGGGAGTCGCCTGGCGGCGATTCGCGGTGAAGGGCTGCGTCGTGTCTAACGATGGTGTGCCTGCAATGCGTCGGCACATAGGTACAACGCGGCCTCCATGCTGACCTCGATCAAGCTCGGTGGCGGCGCGGCGAGTGCCTTGACGTATGACAAGAACGGCAACGAGATTTCTGCGCCGCCTGGGCCGGGTGGTGTCCTGGCTGCGCGGAATGTTCATCGTTACGTCGGCGGGATTTATGAACCGGCTACTGGTCTGACCAGGTTCGGGGTGCGTTGGTATAACCCGGCCACTGGTCGGTTTACCACTCCTGACCCGTCGGGGAAGGAGAAGAACAACTACCTCTACGCCAGCGGGAATGCATGTAATAGGACGGACCCCAGTGGGGAAGAATGCACACGTGACCAGGCGATAGCTCTCGGTGTTACCGGGATCGTCGTCGGGGTTGTGGGAGTCGTTGTCGCAGGCGTGGGAGTCGCGGGCCTAGCGGGCATTGCTGCGGTTGGTACAGAGGCCGCAGGTGTAGCCACGATGGGTGGGTTAATTACGTCTGTCATGGGCCTGGGCCTCAGCATCGGAGGACTGGCCTGCACACTTGATTCTTAATACCTTGACCTCGCTAGCAGGTTGCTTAGGGGAACTTGCACTGGAAAGGTTTGGTTGAATATGAGCGATATGTCACGGGATGAAGAAGTGGAAGAATGGCGGATGCAGTTTAGGTGGGGCGCCGCTCGAGGGCTAGTCATATCCTGCACAATTGGTGGCATCTTGAGTATGGCGGCCTGCCTTGTAGGGTTCATTCTTGGATACTTGTTCGTCGGCTATATTTTCGGCGGGCTGAGTGCTTTATGTTTCGGCACCCTTCTCGCCTACAAGGTCTCTCAAGGCAGATGACTGATGCGGGATCCAGACTGACTGGGGGACCTGCGTTTTCATGCGGGTGGTCAGATCAAAACCGCCACCGGCGCAGGTCTGACTAGGTTCGGGGTCCGCTGGTACAACCCCAACACCGGACGGTTTGACACCCCCGACCCGTCCGGCAAGGAGAAGAACAACCACCTCTACACAGGCGGAAACACCTGCAACCGGGTCGATCCAACT
This sequence comes from Austwickia sp. TVS 96-490-7B, assembly GCF_019331795.1. Classification (GTDB taxonomy): domain Bacteria; phylum Actinomycetota; class Actinomycetes; order Actinomycetales; family Dermatophilaceae; genus Austwickia. The sequence continues at coordinate 1,354 of NZ_JAHPZL010000004.1, read as the reverse complement.
GAAGAGACTTCCGGGACGAACTATGGGTGCAATTTTGGTGGGGCAGTTATGGGGATCCTGGCAGGATGGGGGGCTGACGCGGTGCTTACCGGCTCTTGGGACTTGAGTGTGGGTTGGGTTCGGCGGTGTGCTCGGTGCTCGGGTGGGGGTAAGGGTCGAGGCCCCTGGCAGGATCAGAGGACTTCTACCCCCTCTGTTCGCTAAGGACCTCGACTGTGACTGACTCTACTTCGCTGTGCCCTGCGTCTGGTTCGTGCTCGTCGTGTGACGCCTGGTTGGGTCTGTCCGGGGTGCGTGTGCTTGAGGTTGTCGAGGACGAGGGGCAAGGTCGGCTGGTGGTCCGGGTGGATCCGGTCCTGGATGTGGTCGGCTGCCCGGTCTGTGGTGTCGTGGTCTACGTCCGTGACCGTGCCCAGGTCAGGCTGGTCGATGCGCTATCGTTCGGCCGCCCGGTGGCCTTGGTGTGGGTCAAGCGGCGGTATGTCTGTCTCGAGTCTTCGTGTGCGGGCGGGACGTTCGTCGAGCAGGACGAGCCGGTCGCGGCGCTGCGGGCGCTGTTGACGGCTCGCGCGGTCTCGTGGGCGGTGCCGCAGCTATGCCGCGAGAACGCCTCGATTAGTGGGGTGGCCCGTCAGCTGGGACTGGTCTGGAAGAGCGTGTGTCGCGCCGTGCGCGCCTGGCTCGGGCAGTTGGCCGCGGACCCCGGCACGTTTCGATGGCGTGGCCATGCTGGGTGTTGACGAGCATGTGTGGCAGCACGTCGACCAGCGTGTTCGCGGCCCAAGGATGCTCACCGGGATGGTCGACCTGACCCGCGACGAGCACGGCACCGTGCACGCCCGCCTGGACAACGCATCCACCACGCACGATGCCCATGCCGAAGTCGAGATCACGTGGCAGATCACCCCAAGCATCCGCGCCCTCTTCCACACACCCACCCCCACACACGAGCAAGCCGCGACCCGCCAGCTCCTGACCATCCTGGCGACCTGTCCCCTCCGAAGCCAACCGCCTCGGGCGCACACTGAACCAGTGGGCCGAACCCCTCCAAGCGCACTTCGACACCAACAGCGCATCCAACGGCGGCACCGAAGCAGTAAACGGCCTCATCGAACTCCACCGCCACATCGCCCGAGGCTTCCACAACCGCGACAACAACCGCCTACGCTGCCTGCTCATCGCCGACGGACTCACCCCATGAACCCACACTCAAGTCCCAAGAGCCCAATATGCCCAATGTTGCTATTTACGAATTTTCTAGGCGATTCCCCAATCTCTGGGAGTTTGAGAATCTTGGCTTGTTTGTATTCTGTGAGTCCCCAGGGGTCGGTCCAGGTGGTGGGGTTGGGTACGG
>NZ_JAHPZL010000039.1 GCF_019331795.1 Austwickia sp. TVS 96-490-7B | reverse complement strand
ACACCTCACACAATGGACAATCCTCGCCACCGGCTATCGAGGCAGAACATCGACCCCCCCGATATCATTGCCGTCATCACCCGACTCGAGCTCTATCGACTTGGCTGGTAGCCAAGAATGACCTAGAAATGCCTCGTGAATAACGCCCTAAGGCTGTACTTAATGAAAAAAATTACAAGTAGTGATCAGTCATCTTTGCGCAATAATAGGGATTGGCATTGGCTTTGGATTAGTGGCTCCCTGTCCTGTTTTGGGTCTTCCCTCCTCGGTTTTAGCCTGCCGCTTATCGCTTATAATGTTACTAACAGTACAGCACGAGCTGGGGTCATTTCAAGCATCATCGGCGTCATTGTCCTGATTTTTTCACTTCCTGGTGGTGCTATTGTAGATAGATATTCTACAGGAAAAATTCTCTCTATGTGCTCAATTCTTGGAGCCATCAGTTTTGGAAGTGCAAGTATTCTAATAGACTCTCATTCTGCATTTTTTATAATTGTATTCATTGCGGTGATTGATGCTGTAATATCTTGCTTATTTCAGCCCGCAGAGTCAGCCGCCTTGCGCAATATTGTAAGCGCGACTGAATTGCCTAAAGCGCGATCTATAAATCAAGCTCGAACCAGTGCTGTACGCCTGATTGCAGCACCAGTAGGTGGACTTTTACTTACCCTAGGACCAGTGGTAATAATTTTATTTTCAGCAATTCTTCAATTAATGCAGGCGGCATGTATAAACCAAATTAAAACGAAGCTTAACTTCACGCGAAAAAGCTGCACTAGCGGCCCTCTTTTCAGGGATATTTACGAAGGCCTAGTGCTTATCTTCAAGTCTCCATTTCTTGCAGGCTTCCTAATTTTTGCAGCATTATCTAATTTTGGCTCTTCTCTCTTTTTATTTGCCTTGAATCTGGATCTACTTAGGCGAGGTTTTTCACTTGCTGACATAGGGTTTTTAGATAGCGCAGTTGCCATGGGGTCTTTATTGGGAGCGATAGCATCTTCTTGGATAGTTGACTTACTAAAGCCAGGGGCTATCCTCGCCTTTTCATCTACTTTAACCGTATTGTGTCTAACAATTTCAGTTATCACTGAATCTTATTTATTAATATTAATATTCATGACACTTGGTAGATTAGCTACCCCTGCAGCGAATGCGTCTATAGGTGGGTTTGCTATGACATTAGTCAGTGATGATATGCAAGGAAGATTTGCGTCTTCCATGTCATTTTTCGCCACCCTACTTCAGCCACTCAGTCCGACGCTAGGAGGAATTATACTTTCATCTTATGGAGGAGTAGTGGCGCTCTCTAGTGCCATCGCAATTATGTGCATCGGGATACTAGCATTATTATTTAATCCACAAATCTGGAAGGTGGGATTCCCGAACACCTGGCAAGAAAGTTAGGTCGTTATTCACGAGGCGTTAGCACCCCGCACCCCGCACCCCGGGAAACAATCGATACACACCTGTCACCATACACATATATAAAAACATCGGCCGCTTTGAGATCATGGGGTTAGACGACTCACATCTCTCATGAAAGCGACCGATGCGGTACCAGTCGCGCAGCAGGACTCGATCACGATGCACTCGATGAACTCGTCAGGCGGGTCACCGAGATTTTTCACTCCCAGGGAGTGGACTTCAGTAGACATCGGTTGGCCGTCAAAGAACACGTCGTCCTCACCCTGGAACGTCTACGGAACACTCTGTCACAGATGTTCCTTGCTGATCTGCTAGATATTTCACCATCGACAGCTTCTCGCATCTATCGCAGGATGCTCCTTGTCATCGATGAAGCCCTGACCTTCACGGGCATGTCTATGGAGGAAGCCGCTAGTGATGGGCGAGCCATCCTCATCGACGGCACGTACATCCCGACGGGCAACCGCCCAGCTCAGAGGCAAGAGGTCACCAAAGCCAACGACTCCGGTCAACGCCGTTGCCAGTGTTTAAGCATCCAGGTCGCTTCCACCTTGGAAGGACAACTCTGAGCGATCTCCACACCGGTTCCCGGAGCTCGACATGACTCTGCTGCTCTCGACCTCACCGGCTGGTCACAGATCCTCGCAGAAAACCACACGCCATGGATCGCAGACACCGCCTACATCGCTTAGGGCGCACTGACACCCCTCAAAAAGAAGAAAGGACACGAACGAACCGACAACGATAAACACTACAACACAGAGATATCCAGTATTCGCGCCCATGTCGAACACGCCATCGGACACCTTAAACAATGGAAAATTCTCGCCACCGGCTATCGAGGCAGGCTCACTGAACTCCCCGATATCATTGCCGTCATCACCCGACTCGAGCTCTATCGACTTGGCTGGTAGCCAAGAATGACCTGGAAATGCCTCGTGAATAACGCCCAAAGCACCTGGCTCACCTGAGAAACTTATTTATTTCCTCGCTGAGACATACTTGCAGGACCCTTGGGATACCACCGTTCAACCACATCAATACAATACGGGAGAAACCGACCTTGAGTCGCTTTATACTGATAACGTTAGGTGCCCTCTTTGGACTGTTGACCTCCGTAGCGAACCATGGTTCATGGTTTGGCGCACCGCTTTTATCATTTACTCTTGGGAATGGGTGGGCGTGGTTTTTGACTACCTATCTCGCGACACGAACTGGAAAATATGCTCACACCTCTTTCCAGGCGGGGATATCTTTTATATTGAGCGCCGTAGCGGCTTATTACATTACAGATTCCTTCCTTGGAACCTATACTTCAAACGTTGATGGAAATACGTGGTTCGATCCCGTTAATTTCATTGGCGATACTCTCGGGTACTCCATCATCGGAACTATTACCACCATCTTCTGCACGGTTCTCGGGGTAGCCATAAGAAAGGGGGGTATGTTTGCCATCATGGGCGCCCCTATCGCCCCCCCTGATTATCGCCAATGAGGCGTGGAGTACGCGGAAGGGTGGCGGATTCATCCGGTCAGTGCCTCGCCTGCTTCGGTGAGTAGTTTATCGAGGCGTTCGGTGGGGGTGTCGAAGTCCAGGGTTTGACGGGGCCTGCCGTTGAGGAGGTAGGC
>NZ_JAHPZL010000038.1 GCF_019331795.1 Austwickia sp. TVS 96-490-7B | reverse complement strand
TGCTGGTTTTTTGTATTCTTGGGGGGTGAGTCCCCAGGGGTCGGTCCAGGTGGTGGGGTTGGGTACGGGGTTGTGGGGGTTGGTTCCGCCTGCTGGGCCGAGGGGGTCGGGGGTGGTTCGGGTGCCGCCACCACGTGTCGGGAGATTTCCTGGCCTGCGGTGTCAATGTCGATGGTGATCGCGTATCGGCCTGCCACGACTCGTGTCATCACGCCGCTGTCGTCATATCCCCAGGTCGTGACGCGGACTGTTGGGGTGACCTGCCGCACGAGGCGGCCTGCCCGGTCGTAGGAGGAAGAAACGTTGATGACTGCTGCTGTCGTGTCGGGTCTGCCAGGGGTTGGAGTGGGTGCTCCCGGGGTGATCCATGATTCGTGGGTGACCTGTCCCAGCACGTCGCGCGTGATGGTCAGTGATCCTGGGGCGTGATCACCGATCGTGGCGTTCAGGAGTCGCCCGGTCGGGTCGTACGTGAACTCCCGCCGTACCCCGGCTGTTCCTGTGGCGTCTTGGTCTTCGCTCCAAGTGAGTAACCCGCTGGGGTCATAGCCGTATCGCACGTGTTGACCCACGGCGTTGGTGCGTGAGGTGACCCGACCGGTCACGTCACGTTCGTCAGCGGTGCGTGCCCCGTTGACATCGATCTGAGCGAGGACCTGACCCGCGGCGTCTCGTTCCCACCGCCAGGTGCGCCCTAAAGGGTCAGTGAGGGTCGTGAGTTGACGGGTCGGGTCATACTCGAACTCGGTACGCGCCCCGGTGGCATCAACCATCGCCGTGCACAGATCAAACCGACCGTATTCATAGCATGTCTCGCGGCCAGCACCGTCCCGCGCGGTGACCAGATTCCCTTCCCCGTCATAGCTGTACCGGATTTCCACACCGTCGCCATCACGCGCCCACACCACGTTCCCGTCCACGTCATACGCCGCGACTGATTCTCCGGCGGCGTCACGCACGGTCACGACCCGCCCTAAGACATCACGGCCTAAATTCACCACGCGTCCGGCCCCATCAGTGACCCGTACCGGCAGCCCGGCCTGGTCACACACCACTGACGTCGTCACCCCGGAGGGGTCAGTCACCCTCACCGGACCACCATGAGAGTCATAACCCCACCGGGTAGACACCCCCGAGGGGTCACATACCGCGATCTTGCGGCCAACCTGATCCCACTGAGTGCGGGTGGCTAACCCGTTAGGATCCACCGCGAGCGTGACGCGACCTGCCTCATCCCACTCATACCGGAACACTGCCCGGTTCGCATCCCACACCGTCGTGGTCTGCGCGACCAGGTCATAAGTCAACCTTCCCGACAAGGTTCCAGACACACTCGTCCCAGCGACACAGCGACCATCAGCGTCGTAGGTGTAGTCATACCGTTCCTCATTACGGTCTTGCCACCACGTCATCCGCCCGTCGCGGTCATACCCGAACAAGAATGCCTGCGATCCATCCCCGATGAATTCCTGCGCCAGGTTCCCCGCCGAGTCATAACCGTAACGACGTACCACCACCGACGCTTCAGACCCGCGACGCACCCGCATCGCCGCGACCCGACCAGCGATCCCCTCACCCACCCGATCGAACTCCACCACATACCCACCCGAATGCGTCCACGACACCGGCAAACCGTCCTCGTCGTAGTCCACATCAACCCGGTTGCCATACCTGAAGCCCCCCGGCGTGTCCGGAGAGTGGATTCGTTGAAAGGGTCACTTTCATGCCACGTCGATCGAAGTATTTCCCAGAGCTGTGCGAGCGGGCTGTCGGGATGGTGTTGAACTCGGCCAGTACGTCAGCTTCGCGATGACAGATCGCCTGGCGCAGGCCGGGAATGATCCGTCGGTCGGGTCAAACCACGACCCCTACGACTGTGAGAGTGTCACCTGCCTCCGGGCGGCCTGACTCTTGCTTACGACTGACCCCGAAGTCTGGGTGTCCTGGCTGTTGATCTGTCGTCCGCCCGGAGGCGCAGCATCCTGGTGCTGGTCGGGCGGGCGTGACCTCATAGGAGCCTGATCGCAACAGTCTCGTCACAGTCCCGTCCACCCGACCGGCCAGCGTCACTCACCCTGTCCCTGGTCTGGTTGGAGTAAGCACTGATGAGCATGCAGCAGGTCCCAGCACACCGTCGAGTCATCGTCGGCGTCGACACCCACAAGTACATCCACGTCGCGGTTGCCATCGACGACCTCGGCACCGTCCTCGACAGCCGGTCATTCGCCGCAGATTCCAGCGGCTACGCCCAGCTGGCCGAAGCGGCTTGGATCCGGCGGCTACGCGACGTGGGGTTCGGCGTCTCGTCCATCGCCGCCGTCCTGGCGGCGCGGGGCACCCCGGCGTACACCTAGGCACTCGCCCTGCAGCGCGACGCGCTGCGCGCCGACCTGGCGGCGACCCGCGACCGGCTGGCCCTGCTCGACCAACTCCTCAACACGAAAGGCACGCTCATGTCCGCCATCACCGTCAGCCGCGAACAGCTCCCCGCCCAGACCATCGTCGCGCTGCGCGGCACCATCCCCACCTACGGCGAGGAAGGCTTGCTCTGGGGCCGCTTCATGCCCGAGTTGGCTGCCCAAGGAATCGTGCCCGCCGGCCCCGGTGGGTGCTTCGAACACGACCCGGAGTACTAAGGAGGCCGACGTCGACGAATCGGTGTGGGTGCCGGTCCCCGCCGGTACGACGGCGCGCGGCCCGCTGACCGTCCACGAGCTGCCGGCCCGCACCGCGGTGGTGGCGCGCGTGGAGGGCCCATACTCCCTCATCAACGAGGCGCACGCCCGAATCGAGGCGTTCCTACATGACGAGGGGCTCGCGCGGGCTCACCGTGAGGCGGACGCGCCGCTGGAGCAAAAGACATGCAACGTCTACGTCAACGACCCGGGCAGCGTGGAGCCCGAGCGCCTCCTCACCCATGTGTGCGTGCCACTGGCCGGCTGACCTCCGGCGCACGACAGGCGAACGCCCCGACGATCGTCGGGGCGTTCGTCGTACGCGGTGACCCGGTGAGAGGCGAGCCGCGGCTCGGAGCCTCAGGCGACGTCGGTCATGTCGCTCATGTCGCCGTAGGCAACGGGGTTTTGGCTGTTGTTGTCTAACGGGTCGGGCTTGCCGATATAGGGATGGTCGGGCAGAGGTTGGCCAATGATGGCGATCCGATCGCCATGGATGGTGAGACCATCGATGGTGCCAACCATCCGGACGACCCCGGCGTGCGCCACGATCAACCATTGTGAAGCGATGACGCGGTCGGCTTGCATACGCCAGACGCCGCGGCCGCGCAGCCACGTCTCATGGGGGGATGCTCCGTCGCGGTAGCCGACCCGTTCGCGCCCGAGTGCGTCATTGGTGACGGCGGGCTGGTCTGGCCCTAAACGCACTCTGACCAGCTGTGGGCGAGGCACTGAGGGATATGCCGAGGGGACGCCGAGTTGTTCGAGGATCTCGCGTTCCCGGCATTGTTTGGACTGGGAAGACTGGGCGAGGACGCTGGCGATGACGGATTGGTGTTGGCCGTCGAGGCAGTCCCAACGGGCGCCGAAGGTTTGGTCAGGGTGTCGACCGTCGGGGTTGTGTCCGGCGATTTCGGCACAGATCCCCAGGAAGGCGCGGTCGCCGCTGGAGAGCACGTTTTGGCCAGCGAAGTAGGCGATCTTGGCCCAGTCGATCTGGGCCGCGGGCCCGTCTCCTCGGACGAAAGCAGCTGCCTTGGCTAGCACCGAGGGTGCGCTGGCCAGGATTGCTGCCGCATCCTCACGAGCCTGAGAGGCAGGAATGTCCATGGGTTGATCCTAGCCATTTCCTTGCCGGTCGCACCAGAAGAAGACTAGACTCTTGCCATAGTTAGACGTACACCTCAGTGAGTCGGTCCGTCAGTGGCGACCACTGCGCCCCCAGGAGATGACCCGGCCATGGACTTCGCCCCCCAGATCGACGCCCTGCGCACCCTCGACCTCTCCGGTCTCTACCAGGAGGATTTCCTCCTCACCTGGGACAAGACCGACGACCAGATCCGCGCGGTCCTCGCAGTGGCCGATGCGCTCCGGGCGTTGCGTGAGCAAAACACGTCCTGTCGGATCTTTGACTCCGGCTTGGGTATCTCCCTCTTCCGAGACAATTCGACCCGTACTCGCTTCTCCTACGCGTCCGCCTGCAACTTCCTCGGCTTGGAGGAGCAGGTGTTTGACGAAGGAAAGTCGCAGGTCGCTCACGGTGAGACCGTGATGGAAACCGCCAACATGATCTCCTTCATGGCCGATGTCGTCGGCATCCGCGACGACATGTACATCGGGAAAGGTCACACCTACATGAAGGAGTTCTCCGAGTACGTGCAGATGGGCTACGAGCAGGGCATTTTGGAGCAGCGGCCCACCCTGGTGAGCCTGCAGTGCGACATCGACCACCCGACCCAGTCGACGGCCGACCTGCTACACCTGATCCACACCTTCGGCGGCCTGGAAAACCTGCGCGGCAAGAAGCTCGCCATGACGTGGGCCTACTCCCCCAGCTACGGCAAGCCGCTGTCCGTCCCGCAGGGCATGATCGGCTTGATGAGCCGGTTTGGCATGGACATTGTCCTGGCGCACCCGGAGGGATACGACGTCATGGACGAGCCCCGGGAGGTCGCCGCCCGTCATGCGCAGGCCAGCGGGGGATCTTTCCGGGTCACGCACGACATGGCCGACGCCTTCGAGGGCGCCGACATCGTCTGCCCCAAGTCCTGGGCGCCGTTCGCGGCCATGCAGGAGCGCACCGACCTGTACGGCAACGGCGACTCCGACGGCATCAAGGCCCTCGAGCAGCGACTCCTCGCCCAGAACGCCGAGCACAAGGACTGGACGACCACCGAGAAGCTCATGAAGAGCACGAAGGGTGGTCAAGGTCTCTATATGCATCCGCTGCCTGCGGACATCACCGGCGTCTCCTGCACGGAGGGCGAGGTCGACGCGTCGGTCTTCGACCGGTACCGCGTCCCGATGTACGCCGAGGCCAGCAACAAGCCTTATGCCATCGCCGCCATGATCTTCCTGCAGAAAGTCAAGGACCCGATCGCCACGTTGCAGGACCTGGCCGCCACCGGCCGTCCGCGTTGGCAGTACTGAGCTCACAGGTCAACCCCGCAGCGCCGTACCACAATCCTGAGGAGAGACAACGTGGTCGACATCGACTATGCCAAGGTCAACGAGGTCGCGGAAAGCTACCGCACCGATATGGTCGCCTTCTTGCGTGCCCTGATTAAAAACAAGGGCACCAGCTGCCAGGAGGAAGCGAAGAGCCGCCTCATCATCGCCGAGATGGAGAAGTTGGGGTACGACCGGACCCGCATCGACGGTTTGGGCAGCGCCATCGGCTACCTCGGCAACGGCGGCACCGTCGTCTGCTTCGACGGTCACATCGACACTGTCGGCGTGGGCAACATCGACAACTGGACTTTCGACCCGTTTGACGGGTTCGAAGATGACGAACTTGTCGGAGGCCGTGGCGGCACGGACCAGCTCGGCGGCGTGGTGGCGTCGGTGTACGGCGGGAAGATCGCCAAGGATCTGGGGCTGCTGTCAGACGAATACACCTACATGGTCACCGGCACCGTGCAGGAAGAAGACTGCGACGGGATGTGCTGGCTTTACCTCATCGAGGAGGAAGGGGAGAAGCCCGACCTGATCGTGTCGACCGAACCCACCGACCGGGGGATCTACCGTGGTCACCGTGGCCGGATGGAAATCCGGGTTGAGGTCGACGGTGTGTCCTGTCATGGTTCGGCTCCGGAGCGTGGGGACAACGCGATTTACAAGATGGCCGAGATCCTCCTTGAGGTCCGCGACCTCAACGACAAGCTGCACGTCGACGAGTTCCTCGGCAAGGGCACTGTCACCACTTCGGAGATTTTCTTCACCTCCCCGTCACGGTGCGCAGTCGCTGATTCCTGCGCGATCTCGTTGGATCGTCGTCTCACTGATGGTGAGACCTGGGAGGGCGCTATTGAGGAGATCAAGGCGCTGCCTAGCGTGCAGAAGTGGGGCGCCCGGGTGTTCTGCTACGACTACAAGAGCGTCGCCTGGACCGGTAAGGAATACGGGCAGCAGTGCTACTTCCCGACCTGGGTCATCCCGGAGGACTCCCCGGAGATCCAGTCCGCCGCAGAGGTCCACCGTGGCCTGTTTGGTGAGCCCCGGATCGACAAGTGGACGTTCTCCACGAACGGAGTCGCCACTGCGGGACGGCACCACATTCCCACGATCGGCTTTGGCCCCGGCAAAGAGGCTCAAGCGCACGCTCCGAACGAGCTTCAGTGGAAGGACGACCTGGTGCGTTGCGCGGCGCTCTACGCCTGTTTGCCGTCGATGTATGTGACGAAAGCGACTGGGAAGACCGTCGTCTCCCAGCTCTGAGCTCATCGCGGTCGTCAATGCGGAAAACCCCACCGTGTTGATAGCTGCTCCGGTCCGGGCCGATCCTGCAGGGTCGGCCCGGACCGGTACGTCGTACCTCTCTCGTCTTGGAAGGACTCCTGCTCGTGGCTCGTATCCTCGTCTCCCTCGGAGGTAACGCCCTCGGCACCGATTTCGACGAGCTCGTCGAGACCGTCGGTGTCATCGCTGGCCCGATTGTGGGTTTGATCGCTGACGGCCATGACGTAGTCATCTGTCATGGCAACGGCCCCCAGGTGGGGATGATCAAAACGTCTATCGACTTGGGCAAGGCTGGCGCGCAGGATCATCGAGTGATGCCGTTGAGTGAGTGCGTGGCGATGAGCCAGGCGTACATCGGATATCACTTGCAAAACGCCATTGAGAACCAGCTGATGAAACACGGCTTGACCAAACAGGTGACGACGGTGACGGCACGAGCAGTGGTGGATCGAAACGACCCGTTGTTCTCCCGGCCGACCAAACCGATCGGGGCGTTCTTCTCCGAGGAGCAAGCCCAGGAGTACATCCACGCTGGGAAGACTTTTGTGGAGGACTCTGGCCGAGGATGGCGTGAAGTGGTGGCCTCACCGATCCCGTTGCGAATTGTGGAACGCCAAGCGTGTCGGGATCTCGTTGAGGCGGGACATGTGGTGATTTCCGGCGGGGGTGGCGGCATCCCGGTGGTGGTGGAAGATGGGTGGACTCAAGCCATTGACGCAGTCATTGACAAGGACCGCACCTCGATCTTGTTGGCTGCGGACACTGACTGCGACGACCTGGTCATCTTGACTGGAGTAGAAAAGGTCGCGATCGACTACAACACGCCAAGGCAGCGCGACATCGACGAAATGTCCATCGCGCAGGCACAGGCATGGATGGATGAGGGACAGTTCCCGGAAGGGTCGATGGGGCCAAAAATCGCTGCCGCTATTGATTTCGTGCGCTCCGGTCCAGGACGTAAAACCCTGATCACCTCCTTGGACAAGCTGGTGGAGGGTTTGCGCGGCGAGACCGGCACCTGGGTCGTCGCCTGATGGCTGCCACCGCCGTACGTCGTGGAGTGGTGACCGGCTATCGGTGTGCAACCAGTGGCGTGGATGTTCCCATCGAGACGGTCTATCCGTTTCGGTCTCCGGCCGCACCGGCGGGAGACAGTCACTACGTCTTGCATCCTGTGGTGAGCGGTCCCGACCCGGAGGTGATCGACGACCCGAATCCGTTCGTGCGCTACGGCAGATCGTTGGCGTGGTGGGCGTTTGCTCGCGCCCACGGGATGAGCGAGCAACGCTGTCTGGAGTTAACTCGGCAGGTGGCCGGAGATTTCCGGGTCACACCGTGTGCCCTCCACGAGCCACTGTCTGAGCGGCTCGGCGCTCAGGTGTGGGTCAAAGACGAGACGGGCAACGTCGGCGGGTCACATAAGGCTCGCCATTTGGTGGGGATTTTGCTGCATCTGCGGGCCTGCGAAGAACTCGGTTTAAGCACCGGGCCGCGAGCGCCCTTAGCGATTGCGTCCTGCGGAAATGCGGCGATCGCGGCGTCAACGCTGGCTGCTGCGGCGCGCTGGCCGATTCAGGTGTATGTCCCTGATACGGCGTCACCGGCGGTGATGTCGACGCTCGCGGCGTTGGGCGCCCAGGTGCATCCCTGCGCTCGTGTCGTTGGCGTCTGTGGCGATCCAGCGGTGACCGCATTTCGGCAGGCGGTGGCCGACGGTGCGATCCCGTTTAGCGTGCAAGGCCCGGAGAACGGGTTGTGTCTTGATGGTGGTCGCACTGTGGGTTGGGAGCTTGCTGAGCAGGTTGACGCTCCGGCGCGGGTCGTGATTCAGGTCGGTGGTGGCGCGTTCGCTGCCTGCATGGGGTGGGGGTTGGGCCCGTCGTACCGTCTGGATTGTGCCCAAACGGAAGGTGGCGCACCGTTGGCGCGCGCCTGGCATCGCGCTCAGCACATTCCTCTCGATGAGTTAGGTCGCCGGTGGCCGGAGTTCATGACTGCGTGGGACCAGCCTTCATCGTTGGCTGATGGGATCCTCGATGATGAGACCTACGACTGGATGGCTGACGTGGCGGTGATGCGTGCCAGCAGCGGACGTCCCCTCGTGATCGCGGAGGAGCAGATCCGGCAGGCCGATGAGCTGGTGCATCACTTGGGTGCGCGCGTCTCCCCCACGGGGACAGCGGGGTTGGCTGCGTTGTTGCCCGGTGCAGGTGAGGGGACCGGGGTCACTCCTGGTGAGCGTGTCGTGGTGGTGTTTTCCGGGGTACGTCGATGACGGGTTTTGCCCTGGAGGGGAGCGCCCCCTGACGCTCCCCCATCGGTGGGTCGCTCAGGCGACCTCTGGTCGGTGTCCCCCCGAGGGGTGCGGTCAGGGCTGCAGCGGGTCCGGTCCGGGCACGTCGTACGCCGTGGCGATGTCCGCGAGGATCTTGTAAGCGCCTTGCACGCTGACAGAGGTCATCCAGGTCGCGTCGGGGACGTTGACGACTTTGTCAGCTAGTGGTTTCCACAGCGGGTTCGTCTCGAACGCGGCCTTGGACTTGGGGCTGGATCCGTCTTTGGCGTCTGCGGCAGTGACGAAGATTTTGTCGCCGTCGGCCATGGGGATCTTTTCTTCGCTGATTTCAGCCATGAATTCGTCTGCGCTTTGGCTCTCTGGACGGTCCAATCCGGCGTCCTGCAGCACGATCCCGGAGAACGATTTCTTCTGGTAGAGCCGAGTTGGTCCGTCGGTGAAGCGGACCACGGAGATTTTGGGGTTGCGTCCAAGTTTGGCTTTGACGGCGTCGCCAACTTTTTTGGCTTGCTTCTCGTATTCGGCGAGGCGTTCCTTGGCGAGGTCTTCTTTGTTGAGGGCTTGACCTGTGAGGAGGATGTTTTCTTTCCATGTCGGTCCGGTGGTCTCGCTGAACACGGTGGGTGCGATGGCTGACAGCTGGGAGTACAGCTTCTCGTGGCGGACCTTGGCGGAAAGAATCAGGTCGGGTTTGGCGGTGGTCAGCTTTTCTAAGCTGGGTTCTTGGAGGGTGCCGATGACGGTGGCTTCTCCGGAGTAGGTCTTCCCGGCTTCGCCCAAATGCTCGGGGACCTGTCCTTTCAGGGAGTGATAGGTGGTGCTGGCCACCACGGGGGTGCGTAGCAACACCACGGCTTCGACGTAACTTTGGTCGAGCGCGGCGACCCGTTGCGGAGTGCCTTTGATCGTGGTGCTGCCCATCACGTGCTTGATGGTGCGTTCGGGGCCTGCGGACCCGCTTGAACTGGGGCTGCTGGGGGTGTTGGCTTCGACGGCACCGCACGAGCTGAGAGCAACGGCACCAACGAGGGCGCATGTGAGCGCCACGAAGCGTCGGGGCGCGCGGGTGTCGCGGCGTGGTGAGAGCTGGTGGGACATCATCACTCCTGAAATCAATAGGTTAGGCTCACCTTATATATGGAGACCCTTACTTCTCGCCACTCACCCCAGGTCACCCCCGGTTCAGCAGCCCAGGGCGGTGCCTCGACCAGCCCTGCCCCCGCCCCACCCCACCCCACCAAAACCACTCCCCGGCAACATGCTTCGCACTCCCGACGGGCATTCGCACTCACCTGCGTCATCCTCGTGGTCGCCGTCATCGCCAGCCTCGCCCTCGGTGCGCAAACACTCTCCCCCACCCAGGTATGGACCGCCCTGACCACCCCCAGCGGCACCCAAGCCGACGTCATTGTCCGTGACCTACGGCTCCCCCGTACCCTCCTCGGCGTCCTCGTCGGCGCCATCCTCGGCGTCGCGGGCGTCCTCGCGCAATCACTGACCCGCAACCCCCTCGCCGACCCAGGCATCCTCGGCGTCAGCGCCGGAGCTGCCTTCTTCATCGTTGTAGGCACCGCCACCGGCAGCATCATCGGACTCCCCGACGGCCCCCTCACCACCGTCGCGCTCGCCTTCGCTGGAGCGCTCGCCGCCACCGCACTCGTCTTCGGCGCCACCGCCGTCGCCGACCGCCGCCGGCACACCGGCGCCTCCACCGCGACCCTGCCCGTCATCGGAGTCGCCACCTCCGCCGCGCTGAGCGCCATCACCTCAGCGGTCTCCCTGCTCAACGCCTCCTCGCTAGACGCCTACCGATTCTGGGCCGTCGGATCCCTCGCCGGACGCCCCAGCGACCTCTGGCTCGCGCTCACCCCCTTCGCGCTCATCGGACTGGCACTGGCCGCGCTCGCCGGCCGCGGACTCGACGCTGTCGCGCTCGGCGAGGACCTCGCCGCCGGACTTGGGGTCGACGTACGACGTCTACGCGCCCTCACCATCATCGCGATCGCGCTGCTCACCGGCACCGCCGTCGCCGCCTGTGGCCCTCTCGCCTTCGTCGGCCTCCTCGTCGCTCACACCGGCAAAGCCCTCGTCGGCCCCCGACACATCCGCCTCATCCCCCTCGCACTCCCCCTCGGCGCTGCCACCGTGCTCCTCGCCGACATCACCGGACGTCTCGTCGGCGGCGGAGCCGAACTCGCTACTGGAGTGGTCCTCGGCCTCATCGGAGGGCCCCTCTTCGTCACCCTCATCGCCCGCAGGAACCCCCGATGACCGCCACGACCACCACCTACGCCACCGGATATCACAGCGCCCACCGACGCCGCCGCAGCATCGTCCTCACCCTGATCACCGTTGCCGTTGCCGCTGCCGCTGCGCTCAGCGCAATGACCTTCGGCGCGGTTCACATCCCCCTCCCCCACGTCATCGGCGCACTGTTAGGCACCGCCGACCACCAGACCATCCTCGTCGTCGGCACCCTCAGGCTTCCCCGTGTGGTGGCTGGTCTCGTCGTCGGAGCCGCCCTCGGACTCGCCGGCAGCCTCACCCAAACCGTCACCCGCAACCCACTCGCCAGCCCCGACATCATCGGCGTCACCTCCGGCGCCAGCGTTGGCGCCGTCTGCGTGGCCATGGCTGCTGGATCGTACGGCGGCGTATCCGGGCTGGCTGCGATGGTCGGCATGCCAGTCGCGGCTGCGGTCGGAGCCCTCACCGCGACCGCCGTCGTCACTCTCGCTTCCCGCACGCCTGAACGGGTCGTCCTTGTCGGGGTAGGTGTGACCGTTGCCGCACAGTCCCTTGTCGCCTGGCTCCTGACCCTCGGTGACGCTCAAGACGCTGCCCGCGCCACCACCTGGCTCACGGGGAGCCTGGGGGGCACCGGATGGGCTTCCGTCGTACCGGTCGTCGCTGTCCTGACCGCCACCACCCCCGCCATCCTGCTGATTCGTCGCCACCTGGCCGTCTTGCCGTTGGGTGATGACCTCACCCGAGGACTCGGTGTCCCGCTGGCCAGGGTGCGGTGGACCGCGCTGATCAGCGCGGCCGTCCTCGCTGCCGGAGCCACCGCTGCCGCTGGGCCAGTAGCTTTCGTCGGCTTGGTCGCACCCCGCATCGCCGCCCGGCTCTGGCACAGCGAACGACCCCCAGGGTTGGGGTCTGCCGCATGCGGCGCCGCTCTCGTCGCCACCTCTGATCTCATCGCCAGGAACGTCTTCGCCGTCCTCGGCGGCGGCACTCTCGAACTTCCCGTCGGAATCGTCACCGCCCTCATCGGCGGCGGATATCTCGTGGCCCTGCTCACCTCCCGGAGGATCAGCGCATGACCCTGACCGCACACCATCTTCACCTCGGATACGACGGCCACCAGGTCATCACCGACTTGAGCCTCGAACTTCCCGCCGGGGCACTCACCGTCCTCGTCGGCCCCAACGGGTGCGGCAAATCCACCCTGCTGCGTGCCCTCGCCGGCCAACACCCGCCAACACAAGGCGCCTGCGGCGTCGACGGCCGCCCCCTCACCGACCTGACCCCCCGCGAACGGGCACGATACATCGGCTTGCTCCCCCAATCTCCTCTTGTCCCAGAAGGACTGACCGTCACCGAACTTGTCGCCCGAGGACGTCACCCTCACCTCGGGTTGCTGCGCCGGTGGCGTCCCGAA
Source organism: Austwickia sp. TVS 96-490-7B (assembly GCF_019331795.1). Taxonomy (GTDB): domain Bacteria; phylum Actinomycetota; class Actinomycetes; order Actinomycetales; family Dermatophilaceae; genus Austwickia. The sequence goes on along the minus strand of NZ_JAHPZL010000038.1, from coordinate 11,978 downwards.
GATGCCACAGCCGTCGACGCCGCCCTCACCGCAGTCGACCTGCACGACCTCGCAGACCGTGGGGTTGAAGAACTCTCCGGCGGTCAACGCCAACGCGCCTGGATCGCCCTGGTCCTGGCCCAACGCACGCCATACCTCCTGCTCGACGAGCCGACCAGCTTCCTCGACCTCGCTCACGCCGTCGACGTCATGGCCGTGGCCCAGGCCACAGCGAGGCAAGGCACCACGGTGATCCTGGTGCAACACGATCTGACCCTCGCCGCCCGATACGCCGATCACCTCATCGTGATGTCAGGTGGTCGGATTGCCGCCGCAGGCCGCCCCCGCGACGTGCTGACCCCTCAGCTCCTCGCTGACACTTTTGGCTTGGATGCGCACGTCATGGATGTCGATGGCGCCCCTGCTGTTGTCCCCCGATGCGGCGCTCAAGCAGGTCAGTCTCGCCCTGTGTGTGACCTGCTTACCGAGTCACCAGCCGACCCCCTGCTGATGCCCGTCTGACCTCGCTGTTACCTCACAGCAGGATCATGACTGTTGTTTGCGCAGCGTCATCTTCCGTGACCAGAACCTCAACACCACAGCTGACACCACCAAGGCCACGGCCAGTCCCGCGGCGATCCAGGTGAGCATGGTGCTCTGGTGTTCCTTCATCGAGAACGGGATGATCAGGACCAGCAGAGCACCGAACACTGCTGTTGCCATGACAGCGACAGCAACCTTGAGCTCCAAGGACAATCGGCGTTTCACAGGCCCACCTTCCTCTTGCATCACTTCACCCAATGTCACCATTCATTTGGTGGCAGCAACGATCTCAGCGTCCGTGAGTTCCCGATCGGCAAACACCAAACGCATCACCTGACCGACGGACCATCCACTGACCCAACCCGTCTCGATCCCAGTCGGCGATCCACGACTGCAGCATCGTCACGGTCTGCTCAGCGGAGGTGCGCCGCGACCGAGGACAATGCGTCCACACCAACGGGTCGCGGTAAATCTCATGCAGAGCGGGAGCGTCAGCGACGGTCGGGGCATCCAACTGCAGCCGTGCGCTGCTCACCCGACGTAAATCCGTCAGGAGATGTTCGATCACCCCTGCACGGTAGCCCTCACGACCTGCCCGCGGGGGCAAATCAATACTCTCTGTGACATCAGACGGCTCAGCAGGCCTCGGTGGGCGCCCCCGCAGCAGTGGAAACCGGCGCGCCATACGTCGGTTGCGGTGCGCCGAAAGTGTCCGGGACCTCCGGTTTGTAAGCAGTGCCCCGCAACGGCAACGAGTAGCGGCGTTTCCCGTCACGTTGGTAATACGCCCACGCAGCAGCTGGCGCTGTGGGAATGAGGCAGATCTCCCCCATCCCTTTGGCGCCGTAGGCGTAGGGCAACGTGCCGGGTCCTTTGACGAATCGCACTTCGACTTGTGGCATTTTGTCTGCCCGGATCAAGCCAAGCTTGCCGTACCTGGTCTGCGGGATACCACCGGTGATGACGAATTCTTCCGTCAATCCATAGCCCAGGCCCATCATGACGCCGCCTTCGATCTGCCCGACCGCGGATTGTTCATTCATCACGGTGCCGACGTCATACACCGCAACGACCTTGTTGACCTCGCCTTTGTCGTTCAACGTGATCAACTGGGCGCCGTACCCGTAGGCGACGTGACTGTAAGGGTTGGGCTTGGTGGAGTCCACGACATCGGTTTCTGGGGAAAACTCCCCCAACCATTCCTGCCCTTCAAGGCGACTGAGGTCACCGTCGACAGCAATCAGGGCGTCTCGCAGTTGTACGGCGGCGAGGCGGGTGGCTTCTCCGGTGAAGAGGGTCTGCCGCGAACCGGTGGAGGTCCCCGAATCGGGCGTACGGGCCGTGTCGGGTAGTTCAAAAACAATCTGGTCGGGCCGCAGATCCACCGTCTCAGACAGCACGTGCATCGTGACTTGTCCCACACCTTGCCCCATGCAGGACGCTGAGGTGCGGATATGAACGCGACCATCTTGCACGGACAAGATGCACCGGCCAGTGTCCGTCAAACCCATGCCGATGCCGGTGTTTTTGTGCGCTATGGCTAAGCCAGCTTTCGGGTCGGCATAGAAGTCACCTTTAAGGTCTTCGAGGACTTCAGCGATCCCGGTAGATTCGTCAGCAATTTGCCCATTGGGCAGACAGTCTCCGGGACGGACCACGTTGAGATAGCGCATTTCCCATGCGTCGAGACCAACTTTCTCAGCGAGCTCATTGACACATGTTTCCATCGCAAACTGGCTTTGCACGACCCCGAAACCTCGGAACGCCCCAGAGGGGGTGTTGTTCGTGTACATCGCCATGCCGAGGACCTCGAAGTTGTCAATCGCATAGGGGCCACCGGCGTGAGTGCAAGCTCGTTGCAGCACAGGGCCACCCAAGGAGGCATAGGCGCCAGTGTCAGAGAGGATCACGCATTTTACGGCGGTCAACTTTCCGTGAGCATCGCATCCCACCGTGAATTCCATGTGCATCGGGTGGCGCTTCACGTGGTAATTCAACGACTCAGTGCGCGTAAAGCGCACCTTCACTGGCCGCTGTAAATGCCAAGCCATCAACGCTGCATGATGCTGGACGCTCATGTCTTCTTTACCACCGAATCCGCCACCGACGTATGTCGCGCTGCTGCGGACTTTCTCGACCGGGAGCTGCAACATCCGGGAAATCTCGTGCTGTTCGTCGTACACCGACTGGGAGGAGGTGTACATGCGGATGCCGTCACCATCGGGGGTGGCCACAGCGCATTCTGGTTCCATGAAGGCGTGGTCCTGCCAGGGCGTCGCAAACTTGTGCGTCACCGTGTACGCCGATTCGCGGAGTGCCCGGTCGGGGTTGCCCCGTTTGGTGTGTTCAATGTCGAGAATGTTGCCCCCGGAATGGATCAGGGGCGCATCGGGCCGCAATGCTTCTTGGGGAGATGTCACCGGCGGCAATTCGACGTAGTCGACGTCGATGAGCGCGATGATCTCGTCGAGGAGGTCTGGGTCATCGCTGGCGACCAACGCGAGGGCATCGCCGATATACCGGGTGTGTGACCCGACGGGGATCAGCACATCCCAGTCGCTGGTGATATGCCCGATTTTGTTTTCTGGGACGTCGTCGCTGGTCAACACTGCAAGACAATGCGGGTGCGCGAGGGCAGCAGCAGTGTCTAGACCGCGAAGCAGTCCGCGCGGAGACGGTGAACGGAGCGCCTTGGCGTGGACCATGCCTGGCAAGCGGACGTCGTCGGCGAAGCGCCCGGTGCCGAGGACTTTGTCAGCGACGTCAGGGCGGTGCGCGCGATCTGAGAGACGCCACCTGCGCTCATCCTCGACGACGGGCAGGTCTTCTCGCAGCATCTGCGCAGATTGCAGAATTGCGTCAAAGACCTGACGGTAGCCAGTGCATCGGCAGATGTCGGTGCGGACAGCTTTTTTGACGTCAGCGAGAGTGGGGTCAGGGTTTTTGTCGAGCAGCACTTTGGCGGCCATGACCATGCCGGGGGTGCAGAAGCCACATTGGACGGCACCTGTCTCACCGAAGGCGTGGACATACACCTCTTTTTCGCGGTCGGTGAGGCCTTCGACGGTGGTGATTTTTTGGCCTTCGAATTGTTTTGCGGGGCGGTTGCAGGCTTTTACGAGGCGCCCGTTGGCATGGACGACGCAGGTGCCACAGGTGGAGTCGTCGCAGCCGACCTTGACCGACAGGGTGCCGATGACGTCGCGGAGGGCGTGGATGAGCATGCGGTCGCCGTCGACTTCGTGTTCTTGACCGTTGACGTGCAACTTCATGGGGGGCTCCTCGGGGTGTGGTGCTGGGGCAGCTCAGGGTCGGAGGTCGAGTGTCGGCGGGGCTGGTAGGTCAGCGGACGGTCGGGTCGGGCAAGCCGCGAGGGATGTACTGTCCGCCGCCGTGGACGGTGGGAGTGCCGTCGGTGACGACGTGATCGCCGCGGCGGAACACGTGGCAGACATGTCCTTGCACGGTCAGCCCTTCATAGGGGGTGTGGTCGGTGGCGTCATGCAGGTCATCGTGGCGCAGGGTGCGCTGCCCGCGGGGGTCGTAGACGACAATGTCGGCGTCACTACCGACAGCGATGACCCCTTTGCGGGGGTACATCCCGAAATAGCGGGCCGCATTGGTCGCGGTGACGGCGACGAAACGTTCCAGGGTGAGTCGTCCCGTGGCCACGCCGTACGTATAGAGCAGTGGAAGCCGAGTTTCCAGGCCGGGCGCGCCGTTCGGGGTGTGCGCGAAGTCGGTGGCGGCGGATTTCTGCCCGTCGAGGGTGAAAGAGCAATGATCAGTGCCGACGAATTGGATGTCGCCGCGGGCCAGGCCATCCCACAGGTCGTCACGGTCCTGGGAGGTGCGCAGCGGGGGGCTCATCACGTAGGCGCGGCGGCGCAGGTCCTCGTCGTCAGGTCCGCCGTACGCCGAGCCGTCGAGGACCAGGTATTGCGGGCAGGTTTCGGCGACCATCTGGGCACCGCGAGCGCGGGCGGCGAGGATTTCTGGCAGGGAGGTGCCGCTGGAGAGGTGGACGACGTAGTGCAGGGCGTTGAGGGGGGCGGCGATGACGCCGAGGCGGTTGATGGCTTCGCGTTCTAGTTCGGGGGGGCGGGTCGCACGGTGGTAGTACGGCGTGTGGTGGCCGGCGTTGAGTTCTTCGGTGACGAGGGCGTCGATGAGGCGGCCGTTTTCGCAGTGGAATCCGATGGTGGTGCCGAGGGCGGCGCTGGCTTTGAGGGCGTGCCGGATGTCGTCGTCTTCGACCATCATCGATCCGCGGTAGGCCATGTAGAGCTTGAAGGAGGTGACGCCTGCAGCGACCATGTCGGCCATGTGGTCGGCGAATTCGGGGCGCCATTCGGTCATGGCGAGGTGGAAGGCGTAGTCGCAGGACGCGCCGGCGGCTTTGTCTTGCCAGTGGCGTAGTCCGTCGTGGAGGGTTTCGCCGTGGAATTGGGTGGCGAAGTCGATGACGGTGGTGGTACCTCCGGCGAGGGCGGCGCGGCTGCCGGAGATGAAGTCGTCAATGGTGGTCAGGTCGGGGCCGCATTCGAGGTCGAGGTGGGTGTGGGTGTCGATGCCGCCGGGGAGGACGAGACAGTCGTGCGCGTCGATGATCTGTTCTTCGGGGTGGGGGTTGAGGTCGCCGATGTCGCTGATGAGGGGCCCGTCCAGGCGGATGTCAGCTCGTCGGGCACCGTTGGTGGTGACCACAGTCCCACCGCGGATCAGGGTCGTCATCGGTGGTCTTCCTCCTCGTCGTACGGGTGCTGCCGGGGCACCGTGGTGGTCACATGCGAGCCCAGATGCGGGGGGCGTTTTCTCGGGAGCGTGCGCACCAGGCTGCTTCGTCGACGGTTTGGATGATCCGGTCGCGCATGATCCAGCGGCCGGCGACCATGGTGTCGGTGACCTGGCGTCCGGTCATCCCGAAGAGCAGGTGTCCGCCGGTGTTGGTGCTGTTCATCGGGGTGTGCGGCTGGTAGTCGACGGTGATGATGTCGGCGTAGGCGCCTGCGGTGAGGATCCCGAGGGGGCGGCGGAAGTGTCGTGCCGCGATGTGGGCGTTGTTGGTGAGCACGGTGAGTGCTTCACCGAAGCCGACGGTGGGGTCTCCGAGGTGATGGCTTTGCAGGATTTTGGCGACGGACGCGGAGATGAGCATGTCTTGGGTGTAGGCGTCGGTGCCGAGGCCGATGAGGGCGCCGCGGTTGAGGGCGTGGGTGATGGGTGCTGCGCCGATGGCGTTGCCCATGTTGGACATGGGGTTGTGCACGGCGGGGGTGTCGGTTGCTTGCAGGATTTCCCACTCGTGGTCGTCGATGTGCACGCAGTGCACGGCCAGGGAGGTGGGGCCGAGGATGCCGGTGTCGTGGAAGCGTTCGACGATGCTGCGGCCGTGCTGGCGGTGGGAGTGCGGTTCGTCGCCGGGGCCTTCGGCGGTGTGCACGTGGAATCCGCCGGGTACGTCGGTGGCGGCTGCTGCGCAGGTTTCGAGGGATTGTTGGCTGAGGGTGAAGGCGGCGTGCAGACCGAACAGTCCTTTGATGAGGTCTTGGTCTGGGCCGTTGACGGCGCGCATGAAGTCGACGTTTTCGGCGACGGAGGCTGCGAAGATGTCAGCGCCGTCCCGGTCGGATGTCTCGTAGCAGAGGCTGGCTCGTACGCCGAGGCGGCGGCACACGTCGGCTTGGGTGTGGAGTGACCCGGTGACGGCGTGGGGGCTGCTGTGATGGTCGAATTGGGTGGTGACGCCGTTGCGGATCCCTTCGATGAAGGTGGTCATCGTGTTGATTTCCACGTCGTCGAGGGTGAGGAGTCGGTCTAGTTTCCACCACATCTTTTCGAGGACGTCAACGAAGTCCCGGCCTTGTTCGCTGGGGGCCATGCCGCGCGCGTAGTGGCTGTAGGCGTGGTTGTGCGCGTTGATCAGGCCGGGCATGATGACTCGACCGGCGACGTCGACGTATTCCTCTTCGGGGTGCGCGGCACGCATCTGCTGGTCTGGACCGACATCGATGATGGTGTCTGCGTCGATGCGGACAGCGCCGTGCTCAAGGAACGGTTGCTGCGGGTTCTGGGTGATGACGGGTCCGTTGCCGATGATCATGGCCTCATACCTCCGCTGCCGCTGCGGCCGCCGTGGCGGGGGCCAACAGGTGGTCGTACGTGTTGATCAGGGTGTGCAGCACAGCCGTCATGTCTGCTGGCAGGTGCGCGTCAGTCATGTCGGGTCCGGTGGTGACGACGGTCCCGTTCGGGGTTCGCACCAGGTAGCGGTCCCCACCGAGAGGTAGCAGGCCAGGGTTGGTGGAATCATCAAAATCTGCCCGGCTCCAGAAGACGGTGGTTTTGTCTTTGTAGGGCAGGCCGGCGTGGGGGCAGAAGATCCCACAGGTGTGGCATTCGTTGCACAGGCCGTCGATGTGCACGATCTGTTTCGGGTCGGACAGGCCAGGGACGACAACGGCGACATTGGCCCGGTTGGGGCACACTTCAGTGCAAACGTCGCAGATGTCTTGGCAGGTCAGGCACCGTGATCCTTCGTCTTTCCCGTTGATTTGCGCGATGAGCAGGCCGCGCCGTCCGTAGATCGGGGCAGGTGGCTGATGCACGGTCGGGTGCGGGCGGGTGTAGTCAGCGGTGAGGCCGTGATCTGCCAGGATCGCTCGACAGGCGACTTTGGCATCAGCGATGGCTTCGACGATGGTGCGTGGCCCACGCCGTCCGTCACCAATCACATACACCCCAGGGACGCTGGAGCAGAAATCAGCATCCACCACGGGGCGCCCCCACCCGTCGACGTCCACGCCGTTACGGCGGTAGCCGTCAGCGTCGATCGTCGCACCAGTCGCAGCGATCACCGTGTCACACGGCATGTCAAGGAATTCTCCAGTGCCACGCACGGAACGACGCCCACCAGCATCTACGTCAGCAAGTTCCATGCGTTCTACCCGCAACATGCTGCCGTCGTAAGAGATCGGTGCGAGGAGTTCATGCATGGTCAGGTTTTCCGCACGCACCAAGTTCACTTCATGCTGGGTGGCCGGCATGAACGCTTCGGTACGGCGATACACCAGCTCCGCGGCCGCACAGCCAGGCAGACGTGATGCGGTGCGCACACAGTCCATGGCGACATCACCGGCGCCGATCACCGCGATCCGACGTCCGTAGTCGGTGCGGCCTTCGTTCTGGGTGTCCCACAGGAATTCGAACGCGTCGATGACGTTTTCCTGCCCGGAAGTCACCGGGCTCGGGCAGCGACCCCACGCGCCGGTAGCGACAATCACGTGGCTGTAGGTGCGACGCAACTCGTGCACGTCGTACGCCGGGTCAGCGTTGAAGTGGAAAGTCACCCCCAGCGCGACAGCCATCTCGTAGTCACGGCGAATCTGAGCCCGGTCGATGCGGAACTTCGGGATGATGTATTCCACGACGCCATACGGGCCGTCGAGCTTCTCAAAAACGTCGACATCGATGCCATGACGGCGAAGGAACATCGCGGCAGCGATCCCGGCAGGGCCAGCACCGATGACAGCGACTTTCTGCGCGACCGTCACCGGCGGCGGAATGGTCGCCGCAATGTAATCATGTTGGGCGCCGTCCGCTGCAGCCAGTTTCACCCCACGCATGTCAATGGAGATGTCATAGTCCAACCGGGTGCAGTGCTCACGGCACTGCTCAGAACACAACACCCCGGTGATGGTGGGCGCAGTATTGTCCAACGCGATGATGTCAAAAGCCTCATCGAGACGTCCCGCCGCGGTAAGCCGCAAATATTCGGGGATCTGCTGCTCAATGGGACAACCGCCATGCTCACAGGGTGCCTTATAGCAGTCAGTCAATGGCAACGGTGACGTGGTCTTCCGGGAACGGATCTTCTCCCGCCACCGCTTGTGGTAGCGCTCGCTGGTGAAGATCTCTTCAACGGCCTGGTCGAGAGCAGCCACATCAATGTGGCTGTAGTCGGTCATCACCCGGTGCGCCTCATCAGCGAGTTGGCTGAGACGCAGCACCCCGCCGGGTTTGAGCAGGGTCGTAGCGACGGTGACCGGTTGGATGCCGGTGCGCAGGACCTGCGCGATGTTCTGCGCGTCGATGCCCCCGGAGAAGGAGATCGGCAGGGTCCCCTCGAACGCATGGGATAGTTTCTGCGCCAACGAGAGAGACAACACATAGAGGCTGCGCCCAGACATGTACATCTCTTCGCTGGGCAATTCTCCGGCAGCGACCTGCACCGGGAAGGTATTGGTGAGTTTGACCCCGAATCGCAGTCCCCGCGAGGCTGCCAGATCGGTGAGTCGACGAAACATCGGGACTGCGTCATCGAATTGCAGGTCAGCGGTGAAATGGTGGTCGTCGAATTGGATGTAGTCGAATCCGAGGCGATCCAGGGCGGAGCGGGCGTAATCGTATCCCAGCATCGTCGGGTTGCACTTGACGAAGGTGTGCAGGTTTTTCTCGGTCAATAGATAAGCGGCGATGCGTTCGATCTCGTCGGCAGGGCAGCCGTGCAGCGTGGACAGAGTCACTGAATCGCTGATGCGGGGGCTGAGCGCATCAAGATCAGCACTGGTAAACCGGGTGAAGGTGTCGAGGTGGGTGCGCACCCAGTCGAGACATTCGGCCCACACAGCGGTGCCGGAGGCGTCGATGATCTGGGTGAGGTAGGTGTCGATCTTCTCGCCTTTAATGCCGTCAAGGTCATATCCGACGCTGATATTGAAGGCGACGTCGTCGATGCTGCCCAAGTCGAGTTCTTTGGCGAGGACCGCAATCGCGACATAGGCGCGCACATATTCGTCGTACGCCTGCGGGACGGTCAGTTCGGTGGACCACTCACAGTTGTAGCCCTCGTCCTGAGTTTCGATGCACGGCTTGGGTACGGCGTGCCGGATCTGCTCGCCGTCCATTTTTTGCACCGTTTTGAGCTCCATGAAGCGGGCCCCGGCGAGATATGACGCGATGATGTTGCCTGCGAGCTGGGTGTGCGGGCCAGCAGCGGGCCCGAGCGGCACCGCGAGAGTATGTCCGAAAGAGTCAGTGATACGTCGAGGTTCCTCAGCGCGCCAGAACCGGTCTTGGCGGACCCCGAAGATGGACCCGTCGGTTGCCAACTCATGATGTGCCCACGTCATCAGTTGGTCGAAGGTGAGGGGTCGCATCAGGTCACCCATGGTGGTGTCCTCCACTGGTTCGTTGGGCGGGTGCCGGTCGGGTCGGTACGTCGATCACCGAGTGCGCTCCGAGTCGGCGGCGGTCTTCTGAGGTGAGGTGCGGGTGGTGGCGCAGGGCCGTTCCGACCGGCTGCGGCCATGGTCAGGAAGAGCAGTGACGGTGTCGTGGTCCACGGCTCGGGCGGGAGCGTGGGCGCGTAAGTGCGCGATGGGCGTGTCGGCATGTTTGCCGAGCATGTTGAAGAAGATGTTCAACATGAACGCCACGATGGCGCAGGCGCTAATGCCCGATTCGGCGACGAGCCGGAACTTTTCCGGGCACTGTGCCCAAAAGTCCGGGCTGACCTTGGGGATGATGCCGAAAGCGATGGACACTGCGACGATCAGCAGGTTGTTGTTGGCGTCGTAGTCGACTTTGGAGAGGGTCCGGATCCCGGAAGCAGCGACTGACCCAAACAAGGCGAGGCCAGCACCGCCCAGGACAGGCAGTGGGATCATCCCGATGACCGCGGCCAGCCAGGGCGACAATCCCAGTACGGCGAGGATTGCGCCACCGGCAGCGACGACGTACCTGCTGGTGATCCCGGTGAGGGCGACCAACCCGACGTTTTGGGCGAAGGCGGTCGCCGGGAAGGTGTTGAAGACCGGGGCGAGGGCGGAGCTGAGCATGTCAGCGCGTAGGCCGTCGGCGACGCGGTGGGTGGGGCAGTCGGTGCCGACAACTTCGGAGACAGCGACGATGTCGGCGGTGGTCTCCACCATCACCACGATGAACACGATGAACATCGAGAAGATAGCGGCGCCTTCAAAGATGGGGGCACCGAACGCGAAAGGCATGGGCAAGGCGAGGGGGCTGCTTGTGCTCAGGTCGGGGGTTTTGAGCATCCCGAACGGAATGGCCAGCAGGGATCCGCCGACGAGGCCGAGGAGGATGGCGAGGCGGGCGACTTTTTTGATGCGACTCAGGATGAGAACGACGGCGAGGGTGAGGGCTGCCAGGACGATGGCTTTGGGGTTGCCGTAGTCGGGGTTGGCTTTGCCGGCGATCATCTTTGACCCCAGGATCCAGCCGCAGGCGGCGGGCATGAGGGTCAACCCGATCACGGTGATGACGGATCCGGTCACTACCGGTGGGAAAAACCGGATGATCTGGGCAAAGAGGGGAACGACGAGGAAGGCGATGATGCCGGCGACGATGCAAGCACCGAACGCTGATCGCAGTCCGGTTTCGCCGTTCTTGCCAATGATCGCTAGCAGGGTGGAGACGGAGGCGAAGGAGATCCCTTGGACGAGGGGCAGCTGGGAGCCGAGGTAGGGCACGCCTACCGACTGCAGGATGGTGGCCAGGCCGCTGACGAAGAGGCTGCAGGAGACGAGGAGCGCTTGTTTGTCGGGGGTGAGTCCGGCGGCTCCGCCGATGATGATGGGTACGGCGATGACTCCGCCAAACATCGACAGGATGTGTTGCAGACCGAAGCTCAGTGTCGGCCCGGCGGGGAGCCGGTCGTCCTCGGGGCGTCGACGCGTGGCGGGGGTGGTCTCGGCGGTGTCGGGTGAGGACATCGGGACTCCTTCTTGGAGATCGCCATACTTCGAGTTAGGATTGCCTAACTTGCAGCTGAAAAGATCCAACCTTGTGGATAGTCATTCTGCGCGCCCTCCCACAGCTCCGCCAGGGTCCTCACTGCGGTGTGAGATAGCTCACTTCTCACTGCCGCATCAGTCCTCGCGACGGTCCCTATCCTGACCTGACGCCAGGTCGCCGCATTCCACCCCACGCAGCTCACGGGCCCTGGCCAGCCACCCGCCAGCACCCTGATCACCCACCTGGGGGTCAGCCACGGATTCGCCCATCGCAGACCAGAATTCGCGCCTCACCACCACTGGATGACCTGGTTTTCCGCCGTACGTCGCCCGAGCTATCCCTGTGTCGCCAGCCGCCTGCACCACCCGCGCCACCACCTGCGGACCCACATCCGGCAGGTCCACCAGATGCCACACCCCTAGCTGGGCTCCCGACGTCGTCAACCAGTCCAGCGACAAGGCCACCGACGTCCGCAGACCCTCCTGCCATAACGGATTGACCAGCGTCAACGCCCCCAAAGGCGGCTCCACCACCGCCGCTCCCATCACCACGACAACGTGGTCGCACCCCCCGCCGTACAAGGCCTCGACCGCTCGACGCACCCATGCGCCGCCCTGCGCGAGGATCTTCGGTCCGCCGTAACGGCGCCCCGCCCCTGCTGCTAACACCACCCCCACCAGCTCCACTGAACCCCCATTCAC
>NZ_JAHPZL010000037.1 GCF_019331795.1 Austwickia sp. TVS 96-490-7B | reverse complement strand
CTGACCGCGCGTCGCCAACGACACGCTCACCGCCGACCAGGTCGATGAAACAGAGACACCCGCCCCCACCAACGGGGACGGGCGCCTCACCCTGCCTCGTGACAGGCAGCCACCACATATCAGCTGTACTGACCCGGGACGTTGATCAAGCGGGTGTTTCGACAAGTCAGTGATCTCATGGTGTGGCGGGACACGGACCCCGCTGCGGATTGGGCGCAGGTCTATGCCCGGTCACTGTGGGCTTCGTGTGCGTAGATCCGGCGGCAGGACGGGTTCCAGGCGTCGCCGGATTGTGGCGAAGGCATCGCCTAGCTCGGACGGTTCGGTATCCGTGAGGTCCGTGTCGAAGGTGATGAAGAGGCCGGCGACTCCGGCCCAGGACCACCCCCCGATCGTCAGGCGGCAGGAGTGGCGGTCGATGGGAGTGACGACGGATCCGCCTGGTGCCCAGCGGGCGACGACGTCCGCGGGCAGGGCAAGGGTTGCGGTGCCAATGCACTGCCACTGGCCGGGGGTGTCGCCTCGTTCGGGGTTCCGCACGACGAGCCGGTTCAGGTCTTCGGCGTCGAGCGGGGCGGGGGTGAAGGGGCGGCCGGCGGGGGTCTTGGGGCGGATGCGGTCGACCCGGTAGGTGCCCCAAGTGGCGTGGTTGCGGTCGCGGGCGACGAGGTACCAGCGGCCGGCCCACACGACGAGGTGGTGGGGCTCGACGTCGTGGGGCGGGCGGAAGTCGGCATCGCCCGGCCCGGGGACCCGCCCGTCGGGGTCGGCGTAGTCGAACCGCAGGCACGAGCTCGTGCGGATGGCGGACCCGACTGCCTGCAGCGTGGCGACGTCGATGGGTGGCGCCGAGAATTCCCAGTAGTTGCGCAGCGCGGTGACCTCGAAGGCTTCGCTGGCGGCGCGAAGGCGTGCGGGCATGACCCGGCGCAGGGTCGTCAGCGCTCGGGCGACGGCGTCGTCGATTCCGGTCACGGTCGCTGGTGCGGTCTGCAGGGCCAGCGCGATGGCGATGGCCTGATCGTCGTCCAGCACCAGGGGCGGGAGCTTGCCGGCGGCGCCGAGCCGGTAGCCACCACCGGGGCCGGTGACGGCTTCTACGGGGTAGCCGAGCTCGCGCAGCGTGTCGATGTCACGGCGCACCGTCCGCGCCGACACCCCGAGCCGCTCGGCGAGGTCGCCACCAGGCCACTCGATGCGCGCCTCGAGCAGGGACAGCAGCCGCAGGATGCGGGCGGAGGTATCGGCCATGCCCACAGCATGGAGCGAGTTGCGGACATTCGGTGTCCTGAACCGGCGGCACGGTGAGGCCATGACTTCTCCTCAAGACACCGCAGCGGATGCCCGGGTAGGCGGCCGGGCGGCATCGCTCGCGCTGCTGGTCGTGCTGTTCGCCTCCTTCATGGACCTGCTCGACGTCACCATCGTCACGGTCGCGGCCCCGCACATCGCGGCAGACCTAAACGCCTCGCCAGCGCAGCTGCAGTGGATGCTCGCCGCGTACACCCTCGCGCTGGGCTCGGGCCTGATCACCGGTGGCCGCATCGGCGACGACTACGGACGGCGCCGGGTGTTCCTGGCCGCCTTGGCGGCCTTCGCCGTCGCGTCCGCAGCGTGCGCTCTGGCCCCGACCGCAGGTGCGCTCATCGCCGTTCGGGCGGTCCAGGGACTTGCGGGCGGGTTCATGGTCCCGCAGGTCTTCGGGATCATCCGCTCCTCCTTTGAGCCGGCGGCCATGGCCAAGGCCTTCGGGGCCTACGGCGCCGTCCAGGGGCTGGCCTCGGTCGCCGGCCCCCTGATCGGCGGAGCGCTGGTCGACGCCGACTTGTGGGGCCTGGGCTGGCGCACGATCTTCTGGATCAACATCCCCGTCGCCTTGGTCGCTCTCGTCCTGGGTTGGCGGGTCCTGCCCGAGTCCCGCGCTGCGGCCCGCACTTGCCTGGATGGAATCGGAGCGCTGCTCGCCGCCCTCGGGGTGCTGCTGGTGCTGTTACCCCTCGTCCAGGGCCGCGACTGGGGCTGGCCCACGTGGGGCTGGGCTCTACTCACCGTCGGCGTGCTCCTGCTGGCCGGGTTCGTGCGTTACGAAGGTGCCCTCTCGGACCGCGGCGGGGCGCCGGTGCTCGACCCCGACCTATTGAAGGTCCGCCCCTTCGTCGCGGGCCTGGCCGCGTCGGTGCTGTTCTTCGGTGGCCTCGCCTCATTCTTCCTCGTCCTGTCGATCTACCTGCAGGCCGGGACCGGTCGCTCGGCCTGGGACACGGGCCTGGTGATGCTGCCGTACGCCATCGGGTCGATGCTCACCTCCGGCGCGGGTGTTGCCCTCGCCGCGAGGGCCGGGCGGGCCCTGCTTGTGGCCGGGTCGCTGACCCTGGCCGCGTCGCAGGGGCTGCTGTGGTGGCTCGTCCGCGACGGCGCGACGCCCGGCTACTGGCCCCTGGCCGGTGCCATGTTCCTGGGCGGCCTCGGGCTGGGACTGGGCGCGCCGATCCTGGTCAACGTCGTCCTGGCTGGCGTTCCCGGCCGTCGTGCCGGTGCCGCCGGCGGGGTGCTGTCCACCGTCAACCAGATCGGCGGCGCGGTCGGCGTCGCAGTCCTGGGCACCGTCTTCTTCAACGCCACCTCGGGCGCTGGCCCCGCGACCGCGCCGGCCGATCTGTTCGGCCACGCATTGGCCCAGGTGATGCCCTGGCAGGTCGCCACCTACCTGCTTGCGGCTGTCGCGATGCTCGCCCTGCCCAACACCGCAGCGACCCACCAGGACTGAACCGATGACCCCCACGACCATCCACCAGGAGCAGCCCGTGTCGAACCGCGACGTCATCAGGGTGCGCGGCGCCCGCACGAACAACCTGCGCGACGTCGACGTCGACATCCCGAAGAAGCAGCTCACCGTGGTGACCGGGGTCTCGGGGTCAGGCAAGTCCTCGCTGGCTTTCGACACCATCGCAGCTGAGTCCCAGCGGCTCCTCGCCGCGACCTACCCGGCCTTCGTCCAGAACCTCATGCCCCACCTGCCGCGCCCCGACGTCGACACCCTCGAAGGTCTCAGTGCGTCGATCGTCGTTGACCAGGCCCCCTTAGGCGCCAACCCCCGCTCCACCGTCGGGACCGCGACCGATGCCTGGTCCCTGCTGCGTCAGCTCTACGCCGGGCACGGCACCCCACCGGTGCCCGGCCCCCACGCGCTGTCCTTCAACGCCGCCACCGGGATGTGCCCGGCCTGCGAAGGCACCGGACGCACCGCCACCCTCGACGTCGATCTCGTCCTGGACCGATCCCTGTCATTGAACGATGGCGCGATCACGTTCCCCAACTTCACCGTCGGGTCCCTGTTCTGGAAGGTGTACGCCCGCAGCGGGGCGTTCGACAACGACAAGCCGGTGCAGTCGTACACCCCGGCCGAGCTCGAGCACCTCCTGACCGGCACCGGACCCAACGTCGACACCGGCACTTACCCCATGGCCTACGAAGGAGTCCTGACCAAGATCACCCGCCTGTACTTGTCCAAAGACCCCGCCGCGCTCAAACCACGCCTGCGCGAGGCCCTCGAGCACGCCGCCACCACCGGGCCCTGCCCCGGCTGTGCCGGCACCCGCCTGAACTCAGCCGCCCGCGCCTGCACCATCGACAACACCCCCATCACCACCTGCCACACCATGCCCGCCACGGACCTGCACCGCTGGCTCGCGGACCTCGACCTACGAGCCGCAGCACCGCTCATCGCCCAGCTGCAGTCCCTGCTGGCCAACCTCACCCGCGTCGGCCTGGGCTACCTCGCCCTGGACCGCCCCACCTCCACCCTGTCCGGCGGCGAGGGACAACGCATCCGCACCGTCCTTCATCTCGACTCCGCCCTCACCGACCTGACCTACGTCTTCGACGAACCCGCCGCCGGGCTCCACGCCCACGACACCGCCCAGGTCGTCACGCTCCTGCACGCGCTGCGCGACAAGGGCAACACCGTCCTGGTCGTCGAGCACCACCCCGACGTCATCACCGCCGCCGACCACGTCATCGACCTGGGCCCTGGCGCCGGCACCGCCGGCGGCACCATCACCTTCCAGGGCACGCCCGCCCAGCTCGCGGACGCGCACACTCCCACCGCCGCAGCCCTCGCCGCCGGACCCACCCTCAACATTACGCCCCGCACTCCCACCGGCACCCTGCGCATCCACGACGCCACCACCCATAACCTGCACCACCTCGACGTCGACATCCCCCTGGGCGTCCTGACCTGCATCACCGGCGTCGCCGGCGCCGGGAAGACATCTCTGCTGACGAACCTGCCCCGACGCGACGACATCGCAGTCATCGACCAACGCCCCATCCGCGGATCACGGCGCTCGACCCCCGCCACGTACACCGGCGTCATGGACTGGCTCCGCGACGCCTTCGCCAAAGCAGGCAGCACCCCCGGACACAAGCTCAAGCCCGCCATGTTCAGCGCCAACAGCGCCGGCGCATGCCCGGAGTGCACCGGCCTGGGCGTCACCTACCTCGACGCCCCCGGAAGCGGCCCCGTCCCCGTCACCTGCACCACCTGCAACGGCGCCCGCTACACCGCAGGCGTGCTCACCCACACCCTGGACGGCCTGGCGATCGCCGAGGTCCTCGGCCTGCCGGTCGCCGACGCCGCCACCCGCTACACCCACACTCCCGCAGGCCCGCCGCTGGCCGGACTGGTTGATGTCGGCCTGGGCTACCTCACCCTCGGACAACCCCTATCCACCCTCTCCGGAGGAGAACGCCAACGCCTACGCCTCGCCACCCGCATCGCGCAGTCCGCCACCGTCTACGCCCTGGACGAGCCCACCACAGGGCTGCACATGAGCGACGTCGACACCCTGACCCGGCTGCTTCACCGCCTCGTCGACGCCGGCGCGACCGTCGTCATCGCCGACCACCACCTGAACCTGATCGCCACCGCCGACCACATCATCGACCTCGGCCCCGACGCGGGACCCGACGGCGGCCACATCACCTACCAAGGACCAGCCGCCGACCTGCCCACCACCGACACCCACACCGGCCGGGCCCTCGCCGCGCGACTCGCCCTGTGACCCGCCGAGGGGCCTGCTCCTCACGCTCGACGCACGCAGTCGAGTGACGACTACGCGCACAAGGAATTCCATGCCACACGCCAACGCAGCACTGACACCGCGCCATCGACTGATGGTCGCCCGCGACCTGGCAGGCGAGTCAATGAACGACCGATCCTCGCGCCCGAAGACGTCCCCGAAGAAGATGGGGCCAGCGGTGACGAAGCGGTGCGTGAGCCTGCGAATGCGGTTGCGGGAACGGCCAGTTCAGCTCGCAGCTCGGCTCGGGAACATACCCGACGGCGGCGGCTGGCGCTACGTCGGCCGTCGCCAAGGCGAACGCAACCGCGCCGCCACCCCAGACAAGCCGAAGAGCAAATGGCACAACCCCAAGCTCGGCTACGCCTTCGTGCGCACCGTCATCGACGACCACTCCTGCGTCGCCTACACCGAGGTCCACGACGACGAGACCGCCGTCACCGCCGTAGCCGTCCTGCACAGAGCCGTCGACTGGCTCGCCGACCGCGGCGTCACCATCGAACGCGTCCTATCGAACAACGGTGAGGCGTACCCCGTCACACCTATGGCGTGACACATGCCAGGCCCTGCCGATCACCCCGAAGCGGACGCGACCATACCGGCCACAGACCAACGCCAAGATCGGGCGGTTCCACCGGGCCATGGCCGACGGGTGGGCGTACACCCGCTGCTATCGCAGCGAGCAGGAGCGACGCGACGCCTTCGCAGGTTGGCTGCATCAGTACAACGAGCACCGCCCGCATACGGCCTGCGCGAACCAGCCGCCCCTCTCACGCTTGATCAACGTCCCGGGTCAGTACAGCTGATATGTGGTGGCTGCCTGTCACGAGGCAGGGTGAGGCGCCCGTCCCCGTTGGTGGGGGCGGGTGTCTCTGTTTCATCGACCTGGTCGGCGG
>NZ_JAHPZL010000036.1 GCF_019331795.1 Austwickia sp. TVS 96-490-7B | reverse complement strand
AGCGTGCGCGAGATGAGTGCCCCGATCTGCTCATCGCTCAGCTTGCGCGGCTGCCCCGGACGAGGAGCATCCTCCAAGCCGTCCAACCGCGAGACCAAGAACCGGTCACGCCACTTCGTCACCGTCGCCGCGCTCACCCCCAGCCGCCGCGCTACGCCCGCAACAGAGGGCTCCTGCGCATAGGCGAGCACGATCGAGGCCCGCTGAACCAACCTCACCGACGACGTCGGACGCTTCACCCACCCCGACAACACCGACCGCTCATGCTCAGTCAACACCAACGGCTTCGCGGCAGGACCCGACATACACGAAACCTACCGAATGACCAGCGAATTAGCGACTCACGACACTAGAACTCCCCCGTCTAGCCCGGCCCAACCGCGATCTGAGCACCGCCCGCCAACACATCCTTCCTAACTCTATTCACCACAATAGCAGGCCTACCAAACCTGACCGACAAGGACTAAACTGAGATCGGTATCCACCTCCTGCCCGAGGACGAAAACCTCACCAACAACAATCACGCCCCCAAACTCCTGACTTAGGGCGTTATTCACGAGGGTTTTGTCTCCTTGGTGGAAATCTGCAAACCTGCAGGTCACAGGCTTTTTCGACGCAAAACTCACTCCTGGGCTAAGAGCTAGTGAATAACGCCCTTACATCAGCCAACCCCCGACAGATCAGCTACATCGCCACAGGCACCTTCTCCCTACTGAACGTCAATGCCAACTGCTGATGAGAAAACATCGGTACAGGAATTTTACTCCCAGCGTGGGACTAGCGCGGGCACATAAAAGCAACTGAGAGGCTCTGAGTAGGCGACCCATACTTTCCAGTCCACCATTTACCCAAGTGATTGCGCACCTTAGCCTAACGTCCACAGGAGACAAAAGCTGGCACTTGTGGTGCACCCAGGATAGTCAATCAGGACGGAGAAAAACATGCTTACGTATGCATACTGGAACAACAAGGGCGGCACCGGTAAGACCAGCCTCTGCTTTCAGAGCCTAACGGCCTACGCAGACAAACACCCTACGGAGCGCATCCTGGCGATTGATGTTTGCCCTCAGGCAAACCTATCTGAGTTGTTACTGGGGGGACTTTCATACAATGGCAGTAGCAAACTGCTGGAACTTCAGGCAGAGAATCCACGGAGGACCATCGGGGGATACTTCGAACATCGACTGCCAGCCCCATTCTCCCCGCCATCAATCAATGCGAAACAATATATCTGCCAACCGTTTACATCTAACGATCAGATTCCGAAAAATATTGATTTAATCGCAGGTGACCCGCTGCTTGAGCTGCAGAGTACCGCAATGTCATCTCTTGCAAACACACTGATCCCCGGCAGAGATGTCTGGCTCGCCATTATCGACTGGATCAGAGACCTGATAGACTCAATGCAAGATGCTTATGATCTTGTTTTTATAGACACAAATCCCTCGTTTTCGATTTATACACAGGTAGCCTTATCCTCGACAGATCGACTGATCCTCCCCGTCACGGCTGATGACTCATCACGGAGGGCCATTCAGAACGCCTTCTCGCTAATTTATGGCCTTCGGCTTCCATCTCATATTTACTTGCAATATGCTTTTGCCACAAAGCTAAGCAATGCGGGACGAAGCTTGCCTAAGGTGCATCTTATTGCCAAGAATCGGCTAACTCAGGGCGTTATTCACGAGGCGTTAGAGGCCCATGTCCCGCACCCCGGGAAACAATCGATACACACCTGTCACCATACACATATATAAAAACATCGGCCGCTTTGAGATCATTGGGTTAGCAGACT
>NZ_JAHPZL010000035.1 GCF_019331795.1 Austwickia sp. TVS 96-490-7B | reverse complement strand
AATCATTGCGACCATTTTATTTATTTACGGAGGGCAACCGTTTTTGGTTGGCGCGAAAGGTGAAATCGCTTCGAAAAAACCGGGCATGATGACGCTCGTTACGTTAGGTATTTCAGTTGCTTACATTTACAGTCTATATGCTTTTTATTTGAATCATTTCAGTGATGCAACAGGTCATACGATGGATTTTTTCTGGGAACTCGCGACATTAATTTTAATTATGTTGTTGGGTCATTGGGTTGAAATGAACGCGGTTGGAAGTGCTGGCGATGCATTGAAGAAAATGGCAGAAC
>NZ_JAHPZL010000034.1 GCF_019331795.1 Austwickia sp. TVS 96-490-7B | reverse complement strand
CAAGGGGGCGGAACCCGGTGCTTGGCGTTTCGGGGCAGGCGAAAGCCCGGCCGCAAACACCGTGAGCGTCCTGTCACTCCGTGAGCGTCCCGTCGGACGTACAGTGCCGCCCTGGCGTGTCAGGTGCCTCGCCACCTCAGACTTATGACCTGCACTTTGATGGTGAGGCCAGCGTCCTACCACCGCGAGGTCCGCAGCTATGTACGTCCGTCAGAACAGCGCCTCGCCCCCTGAGCACCAGGACTCGATCTACAATGAACGTCTTTGCGTCGTGCCCGCCCGCACCTCTGCCTGCGATCCGAATGTGCGACCCGATCTGACCGGGTCTGTCCGCGCTAACCGCCGGACTGCATCGTCGACATGTCCCGGCGTCGTCCCACTACGCATGCCGTTCTCGCTCCTGATTTTTTGAGGTGATCTCGTCATGCCTTCGGACGCCGATCTGCGTTCTGAACAGTTGTATCTGGACCACGCCCGCCGACAGCTCGCACGGATGCGCGACCGGGTGTCCTCCTTGGAAGCTCATAGCGGCGATGCCGTGTCTGCTGAAGCATTGGCCGCCGCGTTGTGGATGCGCCAGAGAGCATTGACTGACGACGGTCAATCAACGCTGTTCTTCGGTCGTCTCGACGTGGCCCCGTCGCATCCGGTGGCTGGCGATGCGCCACGGCTGTATATCGGTCGCCGCCACATCGGCGATGAGTCCGGGGACCCGGTGGTCATTGACTGGCGGGCTGAGGTGTCTACCGCGTATTACCGGGCCAGCCGGGCGGACCCGATGGATGTGTCGGTGCGCCGCCGTTTCGGATGGGATGGCGGTCGCATCACGGCGATTGAGGAGGAGCATTTCGACGACGGGGGCGTGGACGAGGAACCGTCGCAGATTTTGGCGGCGGAGATTGAGCGACCCCGGGTCGGGCCGATGCGGGACATCGTTTCGACGATTCAGCCGGAGCAGGACGAGTTGGTGCGCATGGGGGCCGATACGACGGTGTGTGTGCAAGGAGCCCCGGGCACGGGGAAAACTGCGGTGGGCTTGCACCGCGCGGCGTGGCTGCTTTATGCCTTTCGGGAGCGGCTGGCTCGCCAGGGGGTGCTGGTCGTAGGGCCGAACCGGGCGTTTTTGGATCACATCGGCGCGGTGTTGCCCGCGCTGGGTGAGGTGGATGTCAGGCATACGACTCTGGCTGATTTGGTGGGCGCGGATGCTGGGGTGCGGGTCCGTGGCCAGGACACGGTGGAGCAGGCCGTGTTGAAGGGGGACGCGCGGATGGCTGAGGTGCTGTATCGAGCGGTGTGGGCGCATTTGGTGGAGCCGCAGGAGCCGTTGCGGGTGCCGCGAGGTGCGTCGGTGTGGCGTGTTTCGGTGGCGGAGGTGACGGCGGCGATCGCGGCGTTGCGCCGTCGTGGTGTGCGTTATGAGGCTGGTCGGGCGTTGTTGCCGCAGAGCCTGGCCCATCTGGTGTTGGTGCGGATGGAGGCGTCTGGAGGGATGCCTGATGATCGGGTGCAGGATGCGGTGTCTCGGTCAGCACCGGTCCGGGCCTATGTCAGGTCGTGTTGGCCTGCCTTGACTCCGGCGCAGGTGTTGCACCGGTTGTGGTCGGATCCTGCGGCTCTTGCGGCGGCTGCTGAGGGGATCCTTTCCGCGCAGGAGCAAGAGGTGCTGCGGTGGCGCAGGGCTCCTCGTACGCCGGGGTCGGCTCGGTGGTCTCCGGCAGCTGCGGTGCTGCTGGATGAGGTGGCGGATGTATTGACCCGGACTGGCAGCGTCGGTCATGTCATTTTTGATGAGGCGCAGGATGCGTCGGCGATGCAGTTGCGGGCGGTGGGGCGGCGGTGTTCGACGGGCGCAGCGACCGTGTTGGGGGATATCGCGCAGGGCACGACGCCGTGGGCGACGACGTCGTGGGAGGAGACGGTGGCTCATTTGGGCAAGCCGGAAGCGGAGATCACTGAGCTGACCAGGGGCTTTAGGGTGCCTGCTGCGATCATTGACTTCGCGGCGGCGTTGTTGCCCGCGATTGCTCCTGGGATCGCGCCGCCGTCGTCGGTGCGCCATGAATCTGGGCGGCTGGAGATCCGTCAAGTGGACCGGTGGGAGGTGGCGTTGCCGCAGGCGGTGGAGGCTGCGAGCGCTCAGCCGGGCACGGTTGGGGTGATTGTGGCGTCGCGGCAGGTGTCGTCGATGAGTGCGGTGTTGGCTGACTCAGGGGTGGAGTTTGGGCTGCTCGGCTCTGATCGTGGAGATGTTGCGCATCGGGTGGTGGTGGTTCCGGCTGAGGTCGCGAAGGGGTTGGAGTTTGATTCGGTGGTGGTGGTGGAGCCGGCGGCGATTGTGGCTGGTGAGGCGGATGTCCGCACCGGTTTACGACGGTTGTATGTCGTGGTGACGCGTGCGGTGTCTGCTTTGACGGTGTTGCATGAAGCGCCGTTGCCTGAGGCTCTGGTTCTCAGCCCGGAGTCTGAGTCTGAGGTGGTGTGATGATGTCACCTGGATTGTGAGAGTCACTCTTGACAGCATGGTGACGACCGGTCCCCACCCGGTGCAGTGATGGCATATGTTTGGTGTCTGCTGCGCAGAAATGGAGCGCCATGGCCCACACCACCATTGATGACGCGTATGCGCAGGCGTTGACCCTGCTGGATCCGCATCGACGCGCTTGGGTGGTCGCTGTGGTTCGCTTTGCTGGTGTGGGTGAACGGATCGATCTGACGCAGGCTGTTCCGTTGGCTATTTTGGAGGGTTTGTTTCCTTCGGGTCCGTTTGCATTCCAGGTTCGTGGGATGTCTGCGATGTCGGCTGAGTTGGTGGGTGGACCGGATTGTCCGGTTGGCCGGGTGGGTGATTCTGCTGACCGGTATGTGAGTTTGCGGATGTGTAGTGGTACGCCGGGGACGCTCGCGGTGGGTTTGACGCGCTCTGGTCGGCTTGATGATGGGTCGGTGGAGCCGAGCCATGTCTTGCTCAGTGATGCTGAGTCGGTGCTCACTGACACGTGTGCGCTGGTTCAGGCGTGTCTGACGTTGCTGGATCATAGGGGCGTGGTGGAGCTTCTGCTGCGGGTTGCGTGTGACATCCCTGGTCGTCCGGTGGAGCTGCGGGTGTACGACGAGGATTGTGGTGACACGCTCTGTCCGCCGTCTGGGCGACACGCTGTGGCGCCGTTGCGGCTGTCCACGGTGGCCCCGATCAGTCAGGTTGAGGCTGAGCGGGTGGTGTGGGAGGCAGCGTCGACGCTGGCCACAGCGTTTGGGGCGTCTCGTCCGCAGCTTCTGGGGCAGGCTCGCTCGGATCGCGCAGATATTCCTCTGCGGCAGATTCATCCCAACATGACGTCGTCAGGGCCTGTGGGCCGCTAGCGTGGCGGTGGGCATGGGCGCCGCTGCGGCAGCATCGTGCCGCGCTACGTGGTCATCAGGAGGAATCATGCCCGCCCGTCCCGGCGATTGGGTCCAGATTCACCGTGTCGTTCTCGCTCCTCATGAGCGGACTGGCAAGTTGCCCGAGGACACTCGGGCCGTTCCCTTCGAGTCCTGGTCAAAAGGTTTCCTTGTCGGTCGCGCCGCTGATGAGACCGTTGGCGGTCCTGTTGACGTTGGGGTTGCCGGGGTTTCGGTCGGTGACCTGGTGGAGGTCGAGACTGTCGTGGGGCGGCGGTTGCGCGGACGTTTGGTCGCTCTGAACCCTGGGTATGACCACGGTTTCGGCACGACGTACGTGCCTGAGCTGTTGCACGTGGCTCGACAGGCTCAGGCTGTTCTCGCCGAGGCGCATCGTGATCGGGATCGGCACGACCTGGCAGGAGGACGATGATGACCATCGTGGATCGGGGCAATGGGACGAGCGTGGGCGATCGTTCCTATGATGCGGTGATGGCACGTAATGGCGCCATTATGCGGGCTGCTCTTGGGGTGGATTACGCCGGATATGAGTCTGGGTCGATTGCGTTTGATTATGACCGGCTGATGGGTGATGTCGGCTATACGGTCGACGATGTTCGGGAAGCTCAACGGCGTGTTGGGGTGGGAAACACCCCATTGTTGGAGTTGCGACGTCTGACTGCATTGGCTCGCCAGTGCGCCGAGGATGGGTTGGGCGCCCGGATCTTTGTGAAGGATGAGCAGACCAATCCGTCCGGATCCTACAAGGATCGGCGTGCATCTATGTCCATTGTGCAGGCCCGTGAACTGGGATTTCGCGGTGTCGCTGCCGCCACTTCTGGCAATTATGGCGCGGCAGTGGCCAGTCAGGCTGCGATGGCTGGCTTGAAGTGCGTGATCGCGCAGGAATGTTATGACTCAGCGCGGATCGGGCAGCCGGAGATCTTGGAGAAGATGCGCAAGTGTGAGGCGTTGGGCGCGGAGGTCATGCAGCTTTCCGTTGGCCCAGAATTGTTCTACAGCTATTTGCTCATGCTGGAGGAGACGGGATATTTCAACGCGAGCTTGTATTCGGCGTACGGCATCGCTGGGGTCGAGCCGCTGGGTGTGGAGATCGTCGAGCAGTGCCACAGCTTGCTCGGCAAGGCTCCTGAACATGTCATTGCCACTAATGCCGGTGGGGGCAATCTGACTGGCACTGCCCGCGGATTGCGCATCGCCGGGGCTCATCACACTCTGGTGCATGGCGCTTCGGTGGACTTGCACGGGCTGTCGATGGCGAGTGACCACGATTTCAACCGCAAGTCGTTCACGACCGGCCACACGGGCTTTGGGATGCCGTATGCCACTGATCCCGACCACTCTGATGTGCCTCGTTCCGCAGCCCGACCGCTGCGCTATATGGATGACTATCTGCTGGTCAAACAGGGCGAAGTGTTTGCCATGACTGAACTTCTCGCCCACCTCGAGGGCATGGAGCGCGGCCCGGCGGGCAACACCTCTCTAGCTGCAGCATTTGCTTTGGCGCGAACTCGCCCACGCGATGAAGTCATCGTCGTACAGGAAACTGAATACACCGGCGCTGGCAAACACCCGCTCGCCCAGCTTTCTTTCGCCCGGGATATGGGTATCGAGGTGCGTTTGGGTGATCCCGACGATGAAATCCCGGGGCGTTCAATTGTGTTGCCTGACCATCCGTCGCGAATCAGCGCACGGTACGCCGACCTTGAGCGGATGCGCACGTCGTACATTCGCAATGCTGTCGACCACGTTGGCGGCGCTCAGGCTGTCGGTGGTGGCACCGGCATTGCTTCGGCTGTCGATGTGGATTATCTCGTCGCGGAAACGCGCACCGATGAGCGGTTCGTCCGTCGTACTTTAACGAATCTGGGCGTTGGTTTTAGCGGCAATGGTGCGGTCATCCGCACGTAAAGCTTCACGTAAGGCTTCCCAGATCCGTCGACGGCTAACCTGGCCGTCGACGGTGTTCTGATTTATCGGTCATTGTCGCTGCGCCGCACTATGGGGGGCTGCGCGGACCAGGGAAACGTGATCCATTGTGAGGTACGACGCCACACGTAGTCGGCCTTGATCAACGAGTGGGGTTTTTCGTAGAGCACGGCCACCCTGGTCTCGGCGACATGGGGCGCGCAAAAGTCATGCACCTGCTTCAGCGTGCGGCCGGTGTCGGCGACATCATCGACAATCAATACCCGCTGTCCTGAGAGGTCACCTGGTGCGGGCAGCGGGGGCAGGAACACCGGTTCATTCAACCGGGCGTCCACTCCGGTGTAGAACTCCACGTTGATGATGTGCAATGCCTTGATGTCCAGCGCATAGCTGATCGCACCAGTGGGCAGCAGACCACCCCGGGTGATCGACAAGACCAGGTCTGGTTCAAACCCTGAATCGACGATGCTGTGGGCCAGCTCTCGGGATGCTGCGCCGAAGGTGTCCCAGGTCAACACTTCACGTTCATCGCTCACAGCACCATCCTGCCAGGATCACAGCCGCCTCATCTGTCACAGCTGACACTTATTTTTCGGCATCACATCGCTCACCGCGCCGCTGAAGCACCCCCACACCGCCGTCACGGAGGCCGCCGGACCACCGCCGCTGAGCCCGCCGTACGACGGAGATGCCGACCGCTTGTCGATGTCTGGTCGAGGTACTGACAGCACTCCGCCGACACACCACCTGTCACACCGATAGTGTTCCGTCGCACGGATATTCATGATGCACAGTTGGTATCCGGGGGCGCTTTGGCGACCCTGGACGAAGGAGTCCCCATGCGTCGTTCCCGTTTGAGTGTCGCTGCGCTGGCCGTCGCCGGAGTGACTGCGGCAACCACCTCCTTCGTCATACCACCCGCCTCCGCTGCGACTCCCCCACCTGCCCCACCAGGCACCACTCATGCACCAGCAGACCCGGCGTCTCCCACATCTCCGGCAGCGCCTGCGCCAGCCTCCCCAAAGACCCCAGAGGGCATCTCGACCGGAACATCCCGATCCACCACCCCGAGCGCCGACGCGAGCGCACCTCACGATCCTCGACACCGACGTACGGAACCCACGACGAGCACGAGCCGACCCACGTCACCCAGCGGGTCGCCATCCGCACGTGGCGTCTCATGCCCGTGGGTAGGTTCGACGGCCCCCGCTGCCGACCGCGCCCGCCAATTGCTGCAGAAGATGACCGTGGATGACAAAATCGCACTGGTCCACGGCACCGCGCGCCCCCTGCAGGCATACGGACCGACCTACGCCGGTCAGGTTGCCGCCAACCCCCGTCTCTGCATCCCCGCGCTGAGCCCGACCGATGGGCCCGCCGGCATCGGTAACAACAAAACCGGGGTGACGCAGCTGCCCGCGCCGGTCTCTCTGGGCGCCACCTTCGACCGCGATCTCGCACGACGGTACGGCGAAGTCATCGGCACCGAGACCGCAGCAAAGGGCGCTAACCACGCATTGGGACCTGGGATGGACGTCACTCGGGATCCCCGCTCAGGGCGCAGTTTTGAAAATTTCGGCGAAGACCCCACTTTGGTCGGCCAGTTAGGGGCTGCGGAGATCCGTGGCGTGCAATCCCGAGGCGTGCTGGCCACCGCAAAACATCTCGGCGCTTACACCCAAGAAACAGCCCGAAACACTGCCTTGGGCGACGCCAAAGTCGACCTGCGCACGTTGAATGAGCTATACCTGGCACCCTTCGAGGCGGCAGTTGACGCCAAAGTCGCCTCGATCATGTGCAGCTATAACAAAGTTAATGGCGTCCACGCCTGTAACAATGGATATCTCATGAATCAGGTCCTGAAGGGGCGAATGGGATTCCCTGGTTTCATCATCTCTGATTGGTTTGGAATGCACGCCGCATTGGCCTCAGCGAATGCTGGCCTTGACCTTCAGATGCCAGACTCTTGTTATTTTGATCAACGGCTACGCAAAGGTGTTTCGGAAGGGAAAGTATCGTCAGCCCGCCTCGACGACATGGCCACTCGCATCGCGACAGCCATGTTTACTGCTGGCCTGTTTGACAAAAAACCCACGGGCTCACCAGACGCACCCGTAAGCACACCGGAGCATGCACAAGTGGCTCGTCAGGTGGCGACGGACTCCATGGTGTTGATGAAGAACGACGACGTCTTGCCCTTGTCGTCAGCGGTGAAAAAGATCGCCGTGATCGGATCAGCCGCTGGTCGTGATGTCATCGCATCCGGTGGGGGAAGCGCTCACGTGGTCGCAGATCGAGTGGTGACTCCTTTGCAGGGCATCACCGCTCGCGCTGAAAAAGCCGGGGCTTCGGTGACTCATTACGGCGGGATCCTCCCTGCGGCCGCGGCAAAAACCGCCGGTGAGGCCGACGTCGCGATCGTGGTGGCCCGGTCGTGGTTCTCCGAAAACAAAGACCAGGCCAATACCAGCCTTGACCTGGTGCAACGCAACATCATCGATGCTGTCGCCAAAGCCAACAAGCGCACCATCGTGGTGTTGAACACCGGTAACCCCGTCGATATCCCGTTTGTTTCCTCCGTGTCCGGCATGATCTCGGCGTGGTATCCGGGGCAAGAGTTCGGCACTGCACTGGCCGCTGTCCTGTGGGGTGACGCCAACCCATCAGGACGCCTACCGGTGACATTCGCTGCCGACCCGGCAGATCTACCCGCAGCCAGCAAAGACCGGTTCCCTGGCGGCCACCATTCCGAGGGTTTAGCCATCGGGTACCGCTGGTATGACCAGCAGAAAAAGACGCCAGCTTTCCCATTCGGGCACGGCCTGTCCTACACCGGGTTCCGCTACGCAGACCTCCAGGTCGGCGCTGATCGTCCTGACGGGTCGATCCCGGTGTCCTTCACGGTGACCAACACCGGCAAACGGGCAGGTGCCGTGGTTCCTCAGGTATATGTCGGACCGGCGCCGGGGGTGTCTGGGCCACCGCGCACCTTGGCTGACTTCGTCAAGATCACCTTGGCGCCAGGCGAGTCACGGCGAGTATCAGTGACCTTGTCAGCACGATCAATGGCCCATTTCGATGTGGCTACTAAGGGATTCGTCGAGCAAGCCGGTGCCCGCACCGTGTGGGTGGGCGACTCCTCACGACAGCTACCACTCTCTGGCCACGCAACGGTGTCATCGACCAAAGCGGTCGGCGCGGTGACTCCTGAGCCGTCACCGAACCAGCCTGCAGGCAACGAAACAGCCGCGGAGTCCGCAAAAGACACGATGGTGTGTGGCGCAGCTGGGTTCATGGGCGCCGGGGTGGGACTGGCCTCGTTCTTCGGCCTCCCGCCGTCGATGTTCCGTCAAGGTGTGGCGGCTCCGACGGATGACCCGCGATGAGCGGGCGTCGTACGGCGTCGCTGGCTGCGCTGGCAGCGACGGTGACCTTGACCCTGCCCACGGGAGCCACGATGTCGTGGGCTGCCCAACCTGACATCTCCGGGACTCACCCCACCCCTGGTCAAGCAGCCACCACGGGGCGCCCCACCCCAGCGCCCCCCACGACGGGTTCTTCCACGACGGGGCATGCCCCAGCGACTCCCCCAGCGATCGATCCTCCCGCAACGCCTCCTCACCCCACGGCAACGCACCTCCCATCGGCTCCCGCCACCACCCCCTCGGTACGACGAGCAACACCCCCTCCCCCCACCGCGCGTCGCTCCACCGCAGCACCCAGCCCAGACAATGGACACGCCCCGACCCGGGAATCGCTACGCCAGGCTGGTCCCCACGACGTGGAGACCATGCGGTTACCCCGAGAAAAGACCGGGACCGGGTTCGCTGACGTCGTGGCCTTGTTGCCGACTCATCAACCCGGCCCGACACCCACCGTCGTGATGATGCCCGGCTTATCAGGATCAGCGGAGACAATCCGTTGGGTCGGCGAACGACTAGCCAGTCACGGCTATGCCGCGTTCATCGTGGAACCACCCAGCATGCTGGACGGGCCCGCGGCACGAGGCAAAGCAGTGAACGCTGCAGCCGCGTGGCTCATCAGCTCCAGCCCGTGGGCTTCACGACTGGATGGGTCCCGGATCGCGTTATATGGCTATTCAATGGGTGCCGGTGGAGTCCTGGAAGCCACCGATGCGCATCCCCACGTTCGAGCAGTAGTGTCAGTGTTTCCGTGGGACTTCCGGACGTCGTTCCCGTCAGCATCAGCACCGACATTAGTGCTGTCAGGAAGTTCGGACATCACCGCACCGAAGAGTTTCTACGCGACGCCGATCTACCGCAAGCTCACTGGGGTATCGCAGAAAGCATTCGCTGAACTAGCTGGCGCCACTCACACCAGAGTGGAATCCCCCGACGCCCGACTCTCGGAGCTGACACTGGCATGGTTAGGTCGTTTCCTGTTGGACGACCCCCGGTACGACGTGTTCTTGTGTCCGGGGCCCGCGGTGGGCGCGGAATACACGTCATACCAGTCGACCTGCCCGTGGTGACATTGCGGGTGTCTGCCCATGGGACCCTGCCACGGGCAGACACCCGCAATGTCAGGACTTCGTCACTTTGTAGACCTTTTGTTCTCCTTTGCCGCTCAGGAACTTATCATTGTGTTGCCGCCACTCCTCTATCGAAGGGTCAGGATTGGGGCCCATCAACCTCTGGTCGACCATCCGCCCCGTCCCCTGATATCCGTCCGATAAGTGGGACTCCATGAGCTTGTTCTCTTCGCCGTAGTACATCCGTCCACGCACATCACTTTTCACAGTGATCCAGTTTTTCCGATCAGGATTTTCTCGGCCTTCAAGTTTAGGCACGGCGTCAGAATCATGCTCAAGGGCAAGGACATCGATGTTTGGAGGGATCTCGAAACGCGCAATAGGCGATCCAGCCGTGACGACGCTTTGCACATTGTAGGCCTGACGGAATTTGGGGTCAGAGGCTAGGGCTGCAGCACAAATCCCTCCTTGACTGTGGCCGTTCAACATCACCGGATCTCCCGGTTCAATACCAGCTTCCTTCATCGCTGCAGCAACCTGCCGTTGCAATTCCACCTGATTTCCGGCCATCAGGCCCACATTGCTGCTGAGGTCAACGGGGTTGTTGGTCCGCACCGGACCCCAAGCCTGCGTGCCCGGAATCGTCACGATATATTTCGGAGGGGTGCCCTCGAGCTTGGTGATGGCAATGGCAGCCTCATCCCCCTCAACCTTGTCGCATTGCCCCTGAACAAAACCATCCATTTCGATGAGGCCTTCAACACTTCTGGGGGGATCCATCTGACCTTTCACATGGTCGGACGGCGAAACCTTAAACCCGCCGGTATCCTCGAATATTCCGCCATTCTGGCCGGCGTTGACCAATCCCCCAACCAAAGTTTCATAGTCGTCGGTGGGCCACCGTCCCCCGGTGAGATAGCGCGTGATAGACGCCCACATACCCCCTGGCCCCATAGCACTTCCTTGGAGGAGCCACGGCGCACATCTCGTGAGGGTGTCGAGGTGTTCTGGATGGTTAAACAGATAATCCTGGATACCTTTCGACCCGACTTGCTTCACGCCAAATGCGAGCAGCAGAGCCGCCGCAGGATTCGTCATTACCCAGCCCGCAGCGCCAACAGCCAAGAGCGGCAAACCAGTCCCCAAGGCAGTAAGGCCAAGGTTCGTGAGGCGTTCCAGCCCGTCTTTAGCGAGTGCGTCGACACGACGGTACGACTCGATGACCAGCCCGAGCTGCTTACTGCGCGCCGAGATCTGCACCCCCCGAGGCACCGCTCCGGCTCGCCCGGCGGCGGCGTCGGCGATAGCCGTTTCGGCAGAGAAAACTTCACTGGGGCAGAGGAGCGCCGCTTGGGCGAAGGCGGAGTCGAGAGCGCGGCCACCAATGGTGGTGCCACACTCACGGAGGTCTCCGCCGATCATGTCCATCTGCCTGGCGTGCGCAGTCATGTTGTCCAGCTGGGCGGCAAAGCCCCCGGACCCGCCGCTGATCCTCAGGGTGGAGGGGTTCCCTGGGCGCACTTTGGGGCTGATGGGAGCCCTGGGCGCGATGAATCGGGCATCCATATTCGGGGTCATGATTCTTCTCCACCGGTGTGGCCTGGGGTGTGTGCTCTGGACAGGTGCTCGCTCAAGTCCACAGTGAGTAGATGGCCCATCGCGGCGCGGTCGTAGGGGGTGCTGACGATGTGTGCGTCGCTGGTGGTGTGGGTTTCGACCCAGCCTGCACGAGTGAGCAGCAGCCTTAATATGCGATGGCCTGCGGCGCTGTGGGTTTCGATGAGGGCGTCCCCTTCGACGGCTGCGACAAGAGCTCTCAGCAGCGGGGGAACCTCAGCCAAGCCGTCGTTGTCAAGCAGTAGACGTACGTCGTCGACGCGTCCATCAGTGAGGGCGTGAGTGAGGGGAAGGAGGGTTTCTTCGGGCAGGCTAAAAGCGATAGCTTCGTCGGTTAATGGCCGGTCGATGAGATAGCGCAGAATTTCATCGATGACATGTTCCAGTTCGACAGCGCTGATTTCGACGCCTGGTTTGATGTGCGGCTGTCCGTCAATGATGGTGACGGATCGGCGTACCTCGACGGCAGCAAACTGGCTGATCCACAGGCGTAAAGCAACTCCATGGGGGCCAACGGCGGCTTGCACATCGACCTGGACGTGATGGTCCTGAGTGATCGACAACGCGGCCTGCAGGGCCTGGTCGAGGTCGTCGATGATGGCGGTATCAGCCTCAGGCGCGAGCTCACCAGGGGGTAGCTCGCCGAGGAAATCAGGCAGATCAGGGATGATCGCAGCGATCCGCTGCCAATCACTCTGGGGGACAACGACACGCAGCGCGCCGTCACGGGGCTCTAGCGGATATTTCGCCATTGTCAATGTCCGATCTTTCGAGCGAGATCAAGCCAACCTGGAGATCCGGGTGGCGGCAGGTGCGGCACGCCGTCTAGCAGCACTTTGGCATTGCGGTAAATTTCAGAGTCGGCATGGCTAATGGTGTCCCAGGCACGTCCGGCCAGTCCGCTGACAGTGCGTTCTGCGTTGTGAATCGCGTCAGTGACCACTCGTTGGGCTGCCTCAATGGCTCGCTGGCGTTCTTCTAAGGCATGCGCCAGAGTGTCAACGGCGCGGGCAGCTTCGAAGGTTTCGTCGGCGGTGCTGCCCAGATCCCTGACATGCTGTTCGATCTTTTCGCGGAATCGCTCAGCGGCAGGCCCATGCCACGTGATGCCGTAGTGCTGCCTGACTCGGGCGCTCATGTCCTCAATGTCGCGGGCATCCCGACGTAAGTGATTCGCAATGTCCCGCAAGGCGTTTGGATCCCCGCCGATGGTCATGTCGTTGTCCTCCCCTGGCCCTACAGTAGGTAGGCTTCCTACTGGCCTGAGGTGCAGCTGAGCTGTCGCGCAACGAAATTCAACCGATGGGCCATCGCACGCCACGAGATACCGTGCACCTGCAATGCCACCGAGCTGATCGCCCCCGACGTGTCACACACCCGTCAGACCCTGATTCGTGGCGCAATTCTGACATTTTCTCGACACAGACAGAGGCCGATATCAGCAAAAATGGAGGCATGGCGCCGTGGCCTGCTACGAAAGAGCAGGGTACGGAGGGACTTTCACACCATGGGATGACCTATCTCTGTCCACAATGCGGGTGATCCGCTCCCGCAGCCCTGGGCTGGCTCCTCGCCGAAGACCCCGACCCCACGTTTGATCACCCACAGCGCCGTCCATCCGCACGTCTCTCGTCCGCCTCCCCGATGTCCTCCGCACATCTCCCCGATCTCTTCCGCATGCCTCCCCGATGTCCTCCGCACGCCTCCCGCACCATCCATCCGGCGGTTCCTGCATCCACCAAACCCGCCCACGGGCGACATCCCGACATAAAACCCCAGGTCACCCCTCCCAAAACCCGCCCACGGGCGCAAAACCCCAGAGCCGACCTGCGCATTCACACCCAAAACCCGCCCACGGGCGACATCAGGCAGTTCAAAACCCGCCCACGGGCGACACCCCGACATAAAACCCCAGGTCACCCCTCCCAAAACCCGCCCACGGGCGGTTGTGGGGGCAGTTGTAGGGGCGGCTGTGGGAGTGAAGGTGAGGGTGGGAGTGAAGGTGAAGGTAAGGGTGGGAGTGAAGGTGAGGGTGGGAGTGAAGGTGGGAGTGAAGGTGAAGGTGGGAGTGAGGGTGAGGGTGGGGGTGCCACGGGCAGCGGTCAGGCAGCGCCGCAGGAGAACTTCTGGATCAGGGTTTGCAGCTCGCTGGCGTGTCCGGCCAGGTCAGCGGCAGCTTGACTGGCGGAGCGGGCAGCGTCCTTAGTTTCTTGGGCGCCCCGGGTTGTTTTGCTGACGTTGTCGGCGATGTTGTCAGCGCTGTGAGCAGCTTCTGAGACGTTGCGGCTCATTTCGTTGGTGGTGGCGGTTTGTTCCTCTACGGCGGAGGCGATCGTCGATTGGGTGTCGTTGATCTGGGCGATGATCGAGGAGATCTGACCGATGGCGGCGACCGCAGCTTGGGTGTCGATTTGGATGGCTTCGACACGTCGGGCGATGTCTTCGGTGGCACGGCCAGTTTCTTGGGCGAGGTCTTTGACTTCGGTGGCGACGACAGCGAAGCCTTTACCAGCCTCGCCGGCGCGGGCGGCTTCGATAGTGGCGTTGAGGGCGAGGAGGTTGGTTTGTTCGGCGATGGAGGTGATGGTTTTGATGACGTTGCCGATCTCCATGCTTGATTCGCCGAGTTTGGCGACGGTGGTGTTGGTGACGTCTGCGACGGAGACGGCTTGTCGGGCGACACCGGCCGCGTCGGTAGCGTTCTTGGAGATCTCTCGGATGGACGCGGTCATTTCTTCGGTGCCAGCGGCCACGGTTTGCACTGTGCTGGACATGACGGTTGCTGCGTCTTCGATGCTGCTGAGTTGGCTGGTGGATTGTTCTGCGGTGGCGCCGACTTGGCTCGAGACGGCGGTGAGTTCTTCGGATGCGGCTGCGACGACGGTGGAGACCTGCCCGACTTGGGTGAGGAGTGAGCAGATGTTGGTGCGGGTGGTTTCGTTGGCGTGGGCCATCTGACCGACTTCATCTTCGGTGAAGGCTCGGGCGGGGACTTGGAAGTTGCCGCGGCCCATCGCTTCGATGCTGTGGCGCACGGAGTTGACGGATCGGATGACTCTGTTGGAGATGAGCGTTGCCAAGCCGGCAATAGCAGCGGTCGCGAGGACACCGATCAAGATCATTGACAGGGTGGCGTTGCGTTTCGCGGTGTTTTGGTCTTCTTGGGCAGTGACGACTCGGGCGGAGACTGCTTTGTCTAGATCGGTTGAAGCCTGGGTGGCTTTTAAGGCGAGATCAGTGGCTTGTCCCAGACCTAGAGTTTGCGCTTGTTTTAAGCTGGCCGGGGTGCCTTGTTTGACGAGGGCGATGACCTGGTCGTCAGTGGCAACGAATTCTTTGGTGAGGTCTTTGATGCTTTGGAGTGCTTTTTTAGAAGTGTCGAGTTTCAACGCCGGGAACCCGTCGAGATCACCTTGGAGCTGGGCGATCGCAGTGAGGTAGGTCTGCCGGGCAGGGTGAGTTGATTCGGCGACGGCAGCTCCGTCGACGTAAGCTTGTAGGAGGTATCTATTTTGGGTTCGTTTGATGTTGAAGATCTCGGCTTTGACGGTGAGCGCAGATTTTTGGATGTGGTTGGCGGTGTCAATCTCTTGCGCCGCCGAGTCAAGCTGCTGAATTCCCCATGCGCTGGCTCCGCCGAACAATGCCATACCTAGTATGCCGATGAGGCCAATCAGCATAATCTTGGTGCGCAGTCCCCAGCTGCGATAAAAACTGCGGGGTGCTGTGCTGGTCACAGCGTCCATGATTGCCATCCCCTCTGAGCCCGTCATCCTCGGCCTGATCGGCCCCGATCGTCACGAGATGAGTTGGAAGACAGGCGTCGTCACGTGATCTACCAGACATTGACGTCAGCTCTCCTACGGCGTATGTGACGTGACGCCTCAGCGCAACACCTGGCCCGCAGCGCGATGGAGGAAGCGGGTCGCATCCCCGATTGGGCCTGTCAGCGGGAGGTGAGGCTGCCAGTAGGTGTCGTTTTTACCGGATCGGCATCCACGAAGCCCGTCGCGGTGACGCATCTCGGGATTAGGACGTCCGTCTGTGCGGGTTCACCCAGTAGGCAAGGCGAATCGTACGCTATGACCGTCAGCTCTCCCCGGGACCTAACTCCTTGGGCGTCGACCTTGTTGCCAATAAGGTGGAGTCTCCACCGAAAGGGTCTTATGTCGATCTCGACTCGTGAAGAACTGCTGTCCTCGCAGGTGCGGCGTCGCATCGTCGATTTTGTCCGCGAGCAGCCAGGCTGCCTGGCAGCTGCCGATTTAGGGAACCTCCTCGGACTACATGTGACGACGGTCCGGTTCCATCTGGATCAGTTGGAACAAGCTGGCGTGCTGTTTTCTGAAACTCAACGCCGAGAGACGGTCGGTCGACCCCGCAAGGTGTATACGGTCGCCCCGGAATCAGTGCCGGTGAACGAAGCGGCGTACGTCGTCCTTGCTGATGTCTTAGCTGGGGCGATTCCGGGTGGCGGTCGGGATCGGGCCAAGGCGTCAGAGAAAGCCGGTGAAGAATGGGCGCGGCGCCATGTCAGTGAGTTTGATGTGTCAGGGGCAGAGCAACCATCACCAACGGCGTCTCTGCAAACGTGGCCACCTCCTCCTGGGGCGACACCTGATCTCACGGGCGCCCCGGCACCGCGGGAATTGCCGTTGCGGGAGGTTGTTGATGTCTTGGCGCGGTGGGGTTATCGCCGGGAGACGGTGACGGTGGAGCATCCTGGGCCGGGGTGCCACCGGATGACGTTGCAGCATTGCCCGATGAAGGAAGCGGCGACATTGCACCCGGAGGTGGTGTGTGCTGCGCATCTGGGTCTCGTCCGGGGCACGCTCTCCCGGTTGGGGGTCGCGGATGCCGAGGTGACGGTGATCCCGTTGAGCGCTCCTGATCTGTGCGTGGTGGATCTGCGGGTCCCTGCTGTGCCCAGCGACGAGGCGGGTTCTGGCGTGTTGGATATGTCTGCGTTGGCGCGGCAGTTCGGATGGGCGGGCTGGGACGAGAGTCCAGCTACCGGGGAGTAGATCGAGGCGGTGGCGCGTTGTCACCTGGTGTGAGCCCTTCCACCGGGACCCGATGTCCCCGCTGTCCGTGGACGGGCCCGGACGAGGAGATGACACCACTCATGAAGATCACTGCCAGAACGGTTGGCCGCGTCGCACTCGGAGCCCTGCTCATTCGCGCAGGCATGACCCACTTCGGTGCCCAGCGCAGGGAGTACGCCGAGATCGTCCCTGACTGGTTCCCGGTTGACAAGGACGCCACTGTCGCGGTGTCCGGGGTCGCGGAGATTGCGCAGGGTGCGGCGTTGATTGCGCTGCCCAGTCAGCAGCGCAAGCTGGGGTGCCTGGCAGCGGCCTTCCTCGTCGCGGTCTTCCCCGCCAACATCTGGCAGTACACCCAGCGCAAGGAGTCCTTCGGGATGGATGATGACCGGAAGCGGTTGATCCGGTTGGCGATCCAGCCTGCGTTCATCGCGTGGTCGCTGTGGGCGACGGGTGCATGCCAGGGCAGCTGCTCGAAGGGTTCGAAGGCCTGACATTGACGTCGGGGTGACATATCGGGGCGGTCGGTCTTCTGGG
>NZ_JAHPZL010000033.1 GCF_019331795.1 Austwickia sp. TVS 96-490-7B | reverse complement strand
ACGGCGGTCATAGCGAAAGGGAAACGCCCGGTCTCATTCCGAACCCGGAAGCTAAGCCTTTCAGCGCCAATGGTACTGCACTGGAGACGGTGTGGGAGAGTAGGACGCCGCCGGACAAACATTCACGTATAGCCCTGATAAACCACCCCGGTTTATCAGGGCTATACGCGTTCTTCAGAATTTGAGGAACTGTTGGTCAATCCATTACTGCTCGTATCCCAGGTGTTGTTAATTCAGCTGCGCTGATGGATACGCTTAAGGTTCGCCCGCTGCTGGGTTGCTATCGAGAAGAAGGGTACGAGAGTTGACCACGGACGGTTCATCCCGCTGGGAACGTGTGGAAAAACCCCAAGACAAGCCTGTTCAACGAGGTGAATCTCAGGGACGCCCCGATCGTTCCGCGCCGAGCCGTCGAGGACGGGACAACAGTTCGTCCACAGAACCCCGGCGTCGTACTGATCGTCTTGATTGGCGCGGTGGGGACCGACGTACCGCCCCGGCTGACCGAAGCGGCGACTCCACACGGAGAGACCGCCAACGAGGTGATGCCACCCCGAGGCGCGAAAACGACCGCTACGAACGTCGCGATGATCGACGAAGCTTTGGGAGGGACGAGCGTCAAGAAAGCCGCGGTAGTTCACGTCGCGGCTATCAAGGGCGTGATGGTGACCGGCGCAGCCAGGGCGATCGCAGCCGACAGAATGATCAGTGGGACCGATCTTCGACGAGAGAAAACGACAGATCGCGCACGTGGAACAACCGAGATGACAATCGTCGAACCTCTGACAACCGCGCCTCCTCTCATGAACGATGGAACCGCAACAGCGATGACCAGCGTGAAGGTCGCAGCGATCAGCGCAATCGGTTCTCCGATCGAGGGGCACGTCCTAGCGGCAGCAGGCTGACCGAACGTACCGACCGACCCAACCGAGGCAAGGACTCGCGACGCGGTGACAACTTCGATCGTCGTGATGGTCGCCCTGGAGATGATCGCACCCCGAGGAGCGGCCCCCGGCTGGCACCTACCTCGCCACGGCTTCCCGAACCTGCCATCGACGCAGATGTCACCGGATTCGAGATTGACCGCTCCATCAAGCACGAATTGCGGACACTCAGTAAAGACAACGCTAAAGGGGTTGGCCAGCATCTGGTGATGGTCTCTCGGCTCCTTGATACCGACATCGTCGGCGCCCGCGCACACGCCGAAACAGCGGTTCGTCGGGCCGGACGTGTCGCGGCTGTCAGGGAGACCCGCGGACTCGTGGCGTACCGAGAAGGCGACTACCAACTTGCCCTGAGCGAGTTCCGCACTGCGCGCAGGCTATCCGGATCCCAACATCTCCTCCCTTTGATGGTGGACTGCGAGCGAGGACTCAATCGTCCCGAGCGAGCTCTCGAACTTGCCGGGTCACCCGAAGCGCGCACCCTGGGCCGAGCCGAACGGATTGAGCTACTGATCGTCTGTTCCGGGATTCGACGAGACATGGGAGACCACGACGCAGCCGTGGTCATCCTCGAAATCCCAGAACTCAATCCAAACCGTCGAGACCCCTGGTCCGCAAGGCTGTTCTATGCCTACGCCGATGCGCTGCACTCTCGTGGTGACACCGCTTTAGCAAGAGCGTGGTTCGCTGAAGCCGCAGACGCTGACACCGAGTTAGCGACTGACGCTGCTGAACGCCTAGAGGACATGGACGGCATCGTTTTCATTGATCTGGCTCCGGAGCAAGATGACGTGACCCACCACGCGACGACAGATCATCAAAGCGAGCCCAACCAAGAGGCAGTCACTTCTCCGGCAGAAACATCCAGCCCGGCAGAAACGTCTACCGAGTCACTACTGCCAACGACACCAACCGGTGACACCTCTGAAATGCCATCTGCAACCACCGGCGCACCCTCAACGGAGTTTGCAGACCGTGATGCGGAGATGTCTGCCACGCTCGCGGACACGGACCGATGAGCACACCAAGCCGTGGTGCGACGCAGGATCTCAGCGCGGGGACACTGCTCGACGGATATCGAGGCATCGTCTGCGATTTAGATGGCGTCGTCTATCGAGGGGCCCAAGCGATTCCCTATGCGGTTGCCTCGTTAGAAACTGCGCGCGAGCGTGGCCTCGGCATCGTCTATGCCACCAACAACGGGTCACGGCCGCCTGAAGATGTCGCCGAACATCTCAGCGCACTCGGGCTGCAGCTCACCCCGGATGCCGTTCTCACCAGCGCCCAAGCCGCGGCAGCACACCTGTTTGACCAACTCGGACCAGGTTCGCCGATCCTTGCGCTCGGCGGCCCTGGCGTGCCTCTCGCCATTCACCGGGCTCACATGGTCCCGATCACCACCTCGGAACATGCTGCCGGTGCCAAAGTCGTCGGCGTGCTGCAAAGTTACGGCGCGACCGTGTCATGGACAGACCTCGCTGAAGCGGCGTACGCCATCAACGGCGGTGCACTCTGGGTGGCCAGCAACGCAGATCTCACCATCCCCACCGCGCGAGGAATCGCACCGGGTAACGGATCACTCGTGGCCGCCGTACGGCAAGCGGTCACGGTTGACCCGGTCGTCGTCGGTAAACCCGAAGCCCCGCTCTATCACCTCAGCGCAGCCACTCTGGGCAGTGATCCCGAACGGACACTAGGCATTGGGGACCGCATCGATACGGATATCGACGGGGCTAGCGCTGCGGGAATCCCTTCGCTTCTGGTCTTGACCGGTGTGAGCGGCCTCGTTGAACTCGCTGCCGCCACCGGGGGGGCAAGACCTCGATATCTTGCCATGGATCTGCGATCACTGCACCGACCCTATGACGACCCCACGATCGCCATTGATGCTGGTAAACCCATTGTGAGCTGCAACGGCACCCATGCCCGCTATCACAACGGGCTTATTGACATCACCGGAACTGGCGACCCGGATGAACTCCTCCGAGCGGTCGTTCACCTCAGTTGGTACGTCGCTGATCATGAGTCAGCTGTCGACCCCGCTGATCTTCTTCGGATCGACGCTCAGCTACGACCAGCCTGACCTCAGGACCGAGCAACGATGACCGACTCTTTCGCCGACGTACCGGAATCCACTCTGCCGCCGGCAGGTAGCCCCCTCGACCAGACCACTGGGGACCCCGAGATCGACCAGGCGCTTCGTGCCTTGCTGGCTACCTCCAGTGATGACGTGGAACAGCACCTCGAACTCGGCAGCGAGCTCCACGAACTGCTACGTCGACGTTTGGCGCATACCGCAGAACAGATGTGACTCCCTGACTATGGCCACCTTCGAATCTGCCCCTGTCTCATCGACCCGGCTCGACGTGGCCATGGTCACTC
This sequence comes from Austwickia sp. TVS 96-490-7B, assembly GCF_019331795.1. Lineage (GTDB taxonomy): Bacteria > Actinomycetota > Actinomycetes > Actinomycetales > Dermatophilaceae > Austwickia. The sequence continues at coordinate 5,526 of NZ_JAHPZL010000033.1, read as the reverse complement.
GCGGTATGACACGATCACGCAACCTCGCTGCGGAGCTCATCCGCGACGGGAAAGTCACTGTCGATGGTCGCCCCATAGACCGACCCGCCAGCAGAGTTCACCCGGACACCACGATCCAGCTCCACATTGACCGGCCAGTGCGAGTCGGTAGAGCTGGGCACAAACTAGACATCGCCTTTACCTATTTCGGTGCCATCGACCCTGAGCCCCTGCAGGTCACTGGACAGCATTGTCTGGATATCGGTGCCAGCACCGGCGGGTTCACTCAGGTGCTCCTCGAACACGGGGCCGCCCATGTCACAGCGCTCGACGTCGGCCATAACCAACTTGTCCCAGAACTCGCCGCTGATCCTCGAGTCCGAGATCTCTCCGGGACGAACATCCGTGATGTCAGCGCTACGCAGATCAATGGACCGTTCCCTGTCATCGTCGCTGACCTTAGCTTCATCTCCCTGCGTCTGGTCCTCCCCACCATTGCGAGTCTGCTCAGCCCCGGTGGCCAGGCCGTCGTGCTCGTCAAACCTCAGTTCGAAGCCGGTCGGCAGCGCTTGTCTAAACAAGGGGTGGTCCGAGATCCGCGGGATCGGCGTACCGCGATCCTCAACGTCATTGAGGCCGTCCGCGACGAAGGTTTATTCCCCCGGGCAGTCATCGGAACCGGGATCCCCGGCGGCGCTGGGAATCATGAGTACCTAATGTGGGTCACGACACGTCCAGAACATGCGCTCGTCGACGAAGCTGCCGCCGTCGATGACGCCATACACCATTTCGGAAGGACACGATGAGGCGCCGGATCCTGCTCATCACCAACACCGGCCGGGCCGGTCTCCGACGCCACACCAGAGCTATCGCAGGGCTATTCGCCACAGCTGGGATCGATGTGGCCATGCCAGCTGATGACATTCAAGCGCTGCGTGCCCAACACACCCCCGGAATCGTCGCTACCGACCCCGCCCGTCCTGCTGCCGGCGCAGAACTGGTCTGTGTCCTCGGTGGCGACGGCACCATCCTGCGTGCCGCCGACATTGCCCGAGGCTCCGGTGTCCCGTTGCTCGGCGTGAACTTTGGACACGTCGGTTTCCTGGCCCAAGCTGAAAAAGAAGCGCTGGCCGACACCGTTGGCCGGATCCTCGATGCTGACTACGAAGTCGAAGAACGCATGACTCTGGACGTCATCGCCCGTGCCGCAGGACAACAGATCGCATCCAGCTGGGCACTCAACGAAGTCACCGTTGAAAAAGCCGCCCGGGAACGGATGCTCGAGATGATCCTAGAGATTGACGGGCGGCCCCTGTCCACCTGGGGATGCGACGGAGTCATCGTCGCCACCCCCACCGGAAGCACGGCCTACGCTTTCTCCGCCGGAGGACCAGTTGTCTGGCCTGATGTCGAAGCATTGCTCCTCGTGCCCATCTCCGCACACGCCCTATTTGCGCGCCCCCTCGTGGTAGGACCAGACTCCCAGGTCGCCGTTGAACTGGTCCCCGGCACCGAAGGGCGCGGCGTGATGTGGTGCGATGGTGCCCGCCCCGTCGACCTGCCCGAAGCAGCCCGCGTTGAAGTCCGTCGAAGTGACATCCCAGTCCGACTGGCCCGCCTCAGCGCCGCGCCATTCACCGACAGACTGGTCCGAAAATTTGACCTCTCCGTCCAAGGATGGCGCGGCAGAGAATCAGACGACCACCCCCCATGTGACGATCTCGCCGACTGATTGTTCGCCATACCCAACAGCACTCACCGACACACCCACCTAGCGTGACTACCGACACTCATCCCCAGGGGCGCCTGTCATGACGCACTGCCCCCTTCGCCACCACCTACGCTGAAGGCATGCTCCGCCACATGCGCATCCGAGGCCTCGGCGTGATCGACGACGCCACCTTGGACCTCGCCGACGGACTCAATGTCCTCACCGGCGAAACTGGCGCCGGGAAAACCATGGTCGTCTCCGGCCTAGGTCTGCTGCTGGGGGCACGTGCAGACGCCGGAATGGTCCGCCATGATGTCCGGCATGCCGTTGTCGAAGGCTCTGTCGAACTCCCCAGCCACCACCCTGCCCGCGAACGTGCCCTCGAAGCAGGGGCGCTTCTCGACAATGACGACGATCTGATCCTCACTCGGACCGTCTCCGGCGAAGGCCGCAGCAAAGCCCACGTCGGCGGACGCCAAGCGCCCGTCGCCATCCTCGCTGAACTCGGTGAACTCCTCGTTGCTGTCCACGGACAGGCCGACCAATGGCGCCTGCGCCGACCCGAACAACACCGGGTTGTCCTCGACGAGTACGGCGCCGCGCCGCTGGCCGCCGCTGCCCACGCCTATACCCACGCTTACCGAGCATTGGCAGCCACCCAAGCTGAGCTGCGCCGCGTCACCGAACTCGCCCGAGATCGCGCCGTCGAAACCGAAGTCCTGCGCACCGGACTGGACGAACTCGAACGGCTCGACCCTCAACCCGGCGAAGACGAAGAGCTGCGCGCCGAAGATGCCCGCCTCTCGCACAGCGACGCCCTCCGCTTCGCCGCAGGCGCCGCCCACGATGCCCTCCGCGGAGAAGACGACACTGTCGAGGAAGGTGCCACGGGACTCCTGACCCTGGCCCGAAACGCCTTAGCAGCCCAACACGGGCACGATCCACAGCTCGATGCCCTTGAAGCTCGCACCACCGAACTCGTCTACCTCGTCGCTGACCTCGGCACCGACCTCGCTGCCTATCTCGATCACGTCGACGCTGACCCAGTCCGCCTGGCTGCTGTCCAAGAGCGTCGAGCCGCCCTTGCCCGACTCACCCGCACCTACGGCGACACCATTGACGACGTCCTCGAGTGGGGACGCCGGGCAGCACTTCGGCTGGACGAACTCGACGGAGCCCACGACCGCGTGGAGATCCTCCGCGCTCAAGCGATCAACGAACAAAGCACGCTTGTCGACGCCGCCTTAGCGTTATCCCGCGCTCGCCACCACGCCGCTTCCGCCCTCAGCGCAGCAGTCACCGCCGAATTAGGCCATCTGGCCATGGGGCGAGCCCGCATCGATGTCGCCGTAGAACGTCACGAAGCCCCCGACGACGGCTTGCCACTGCCTGATGGCACCCGCGTCCGGTTCGGCCCCCACGGCATCGACAACGTCGAGATCCGCCTAGCCGCCAACCCCGGCGCTCCCGCACGCAGCGTCGCCAAAGCAGCCAGCGGCGGAGAACTATCCCGAGTGATGCTGGCCCTTGAAGTCGTCACCGCAGCCACGCCCGCCGGCGACACTCCAGACCCCGAAGGCCACCGACCTGACACCTTCGTCTTCGACGAAGTCGATGCTGGAGTTGGCGGACAAGCCGCACTCGCCGTCGGTGCCCGCTTAGCTCGCTTGGCCCGCCATGCGCAGGTCGTTGTGGTCACCCATCTTCCGCAAGTCGCGGCATACGCCGACCGGCATCTTGTGGTGCACAAGAGCAGCGATGGACACATCACCAGCAGCGGGGTAAGTGTGCTGGACGACGATGCCAGACTCAGCGAACTGGCCCGGATGATGGCTGGACATTCCAGCGAGGTGGCACTCGAACATGCCCGTGAGCTGCTGGAACAAGCTCGGCGACGGCGGGATAACACCGATTGAGAGCAGTGCCGTACCGCCGTGTTGAGGCCGGTCAATATGACCGTTCACCCTCACCATGACAGCCGTCGAGCCACCCCCGAGAGATCGCTGGTCCTCAGCTACTCAGGACGTGACCTAGACTGGGGGTCCGTGGCGCAGACCAAACATATCTTCGTGACCGGAGGCGTAGCCTCATCGCTCGGCAAAGGCTTGACGGCCTCAAGCCTCGGATTCTTGCTCCGGCAACGCGGTCTGCGAGTGACCATGCAGAAGCTGGACCCGTATCTCAACGTGGATCCCGGCACCATGAACCCGTTCCAGCACGGCGAGGTCTTTGTGACCAACGACGGCGCCGAGACGGACCTCGACATCGGCCACTACGAGCGATTCCTGGATGTCCCACTTTCCCAGGCTGCGAATGTCACCACCGGACAGGTCTACAGTCGGGTCATCGCTAAGGAACGTCGCGGCGAGTACCTCGGGGATACGGTGCAGGTCATTCCGCACATCACCAATGAGATCAAAGAACGCATGCGCGAGCAGGCCTCCGCGAAGCGCCCCCCGCAGGTCATCATCACCGAAATTGGTGGCACCGTCGGCGACATCGAATCCCTGCCTTTCCTCGAAGCGGCCCGCCAGGTGCGGCATGACCTCGGACGCGAAAACGTGTTCTTCCTGCACGTCAGCTTGGTGCCTTATCTCGCTCCCAGCGGTGAGTTGAAGACCAAGCCGACCCAGCACTCTGTCGCAGCGCTCCGTCAGCTCGGCCTGCAGCCTGACGCGATCGTGCTGCGAGCTGATCGGGAAATTCCCGAGGCACTCAAACGCAAGATCGCGCTCGCTTGCGACGTCGACACTGATGGCACGATCGCGTGTACGGATGCCCCGTCGATCTACGACATTCCCAAGGTGTTGCACAGCGAAGCTTTGGACGCGTACGTCGTACGGCGGCTGGGTCTGCCGTTCCGTGACGTCGATTGGAAGGGCTGGGACCGGCTGTTGCGTCGCGTCCACGAACCGGCCCACCGCGTCGACATTGCGTTGGTCGGCAAATACATCGATCTGCCCGACGCCTACCTCTCAGTCACCGAGGCCATGCGAGCAGGTGGCTTCCACCACGATGCGAAGGTCACGATCCGGTGGGTCGCCTCCGACGAGTGTCAGACTCCAGAAGGAGCTCAAGCCGCCCTCGGTGGAGTTGACGCAGTCCTCGTCCCTGGCGGCTTCGGAGTGCGTGGCATCGAAGGCAAACTCGGTGCGCTGCGCTGGGCCAGGGAAAAGGGCGTCCCCACGTTGGGGATCTGCCTCGGCCTGCAATGCATGGTCATCGAATACGCCCGGAATGTCGCCGGGATTGAGGGAGCCAGCAGCAGCGAATTTGACCCTGAGACCACCGCTGCGGTGATCGCCACTATGGCTGAGCAGACCGAGTACGTCGAAGGAGGCGGCGGTGACATGGGCGGCACCATGCGCCTGGGCGCCTACCCGGCGAAACTGGCGAAGGGTTCTGTCGTCGCTGGCGCTTACGGAGCATTGAAAGCCGAAGAGCGACACCGGCACCGTTATGAGGTGAACAACGCCTACCGTGCTCAGCTAGAAGAAGCTGGCCTGGTGTTTTCCGGGACTAGCCCGGACGGCTCCCTGGTCGAATTCGTGGAACTCCCCGCCAACATCCACCCGTATTACGTCTCCACTCAAGCGCATCCGGAGTTTCTCTCCCGGCCGCACCGCGCTCACCCCCTCTTCGCGGGCCTGGTGAAAGCAGCATTGGAACGTCAGGCTGCCGCCGCGGCCCCGGAGGGCGACGCCCCGGCAACCGAGGCAGCAGCTTCGGACTCTCCGCAGGACCGCGCCGACAAGGGAAAGCGCAATCGTCAGAGCAGCACAGCATGACGTTGAGCGCAGCTCAGGTCGGTCCGGACGGGCTGGGCGACGAATTCG
>NZ_JAHPZL010000032.1 GCF_019331795.1 Austwickia sp. TVS 96-490-7B | reverse complement strand
CCTTGGGGGCGGAACCCGGTGCTTGGCGGTGTCAGTGCATCAGTAGCTCGTGCTGGTCAGTGTCGGTGGGTGGCTGGTGGTGTCTTGGTGCGGGTCAGTGTCGGTGGGTGGCTGGTGGTGTCTTGGTGCTGGTGTCCCACCTCGTTCCCGGTCACCGCAGGTCACGGTCGTTTGGTGGCGGTGGGTGCTGGTGTAGCGGTGATTAGGACGGGACGGTGTATTCGACTAGCGGCGGGTTGGGCACGTAGGGCGCTGGTTTTGTCACGCCGGTGGCCGCCCAGCCTTCACGTTCGTAGAACCGTCGCGCCCGGGCGTTTTGCTCCAGTACCCACAGGTGCATTTCGCGGCCGCGGTAGGTGCTGCGGGCTTCTGCGATCAGCATGACGCTCAGTCCGGAGCCTTGCATCTGCGGTAGGACCGCGATGTGTTCCAGCCATACGTGGTCGCCGTCCTCGCGGCAGGCGCAGTAGCCGGCCACCACGTGTCGTCGGGGGCGGGTGCCGTCGATGTCGGGGGCGTCTTCGGCGTCGACGGGTTGGCTCACCTCCGCGATCCGGATTCGGAAGGTGGGGTCGGCGAGTTCGGCCGCCCAGCGGTCGCGGACTTGCTGCCGCGGGAAGGGGTACAACTCGGGCGGGAAGATATGTGGAAGTGCAGCCGTATTGGCGATCTCCTCGACCTCGACGAGCACGTCGAGATCCGCGACGGTGGCGTTGCGTAGCCGCGCCACCTCGGGGACGTCGGGGACCGCGGATGATGTTTGGGGCACGGTCTTTTCATCGGCCATGGGCACCCATTGTGTAGGAGCGGCGCCGAACCGGCCCTGTCGGCGGTTGAATATGACTGCGACCGCATAAAATACGCTTACAACGCTGAGGATGTTCCCAGGTCCGCATGTGACGATCGACACATGACATTGCTGCGGATCGCGGCCCTCGGGGGTCTGGTGCGTCTCCTCCTGATGCCGCCATGGGGAGGAAAAGTCGAACCCACGCCTTTGCTATGGGCGCCGGACTGGTTGTGGTTCATCGCCATGTACGGCGGTTGGTTGGTCTTGGGTGTCTGTCTGCTCATGGTCGCCCGTCGCAGCGCGATCCCTGCGATCACGGCGTGGTGTTTGCGTCTGGCTGGGGGTGCAGCGATCGTCTCCGTCCTGACCATGGTGGGGTGGACGCTGGTCATCGCCCATGTGGTCGACAAGTCAGCGAAACCCGAGGGGTGGGCCTTGGTCACCGCTGGGCGCGGCTATCTGGACTGCTTTGTCATTGTTTTCTCCCTGTTGGCGCTGCTGACGGGCGAGATGATGCACCGCTACTACGCGGCCTTGCTGTTGCTGCCTTTTGTGGTCGCTGAGATCGCTGCGATGGCGCTGCTGCGGGTGCCTTTTGTGCCGCCGTCCCGCCTGGTCTGGTCGTTGGCGTCGCTGCTGTCTCCGCATGAGGCGGAGACGATGAGTCCGGTGATGGTGTTGGTGGTCCTCATCGCCGTTCTTGCTGAAGGGGCTTGGCTGGTCGCGCTGGCGATGGCGCACCGGTGTCCGCGTCGTCGCACTCACGACACTCACACTGCCCAGGTCACCCAGACCACCCAGGTCGGCCAGGTCCTTCAGGTCGGGTGAGCGAGGCGGGTCTGTGTGCTGGACGGTCGGGTGAGCGAGGCGGGTCTGTGTGCTGGACGCTGGCATGCGACTGGCGCGGCAGAGCGGCTTAGGCGTCTGAGAGGTGCGCGATGGTGGCTTGGGCGCGGTGCACCATGCCTCCTGCGGCGTGGGGCACGAGGTCGTCGAGGAATGCGTAGCGGCGCCGCAGTGACATCTGGTACGCCGTACCGGCCGGAGTGTCTTTGAGGCGCTGCCACCAGTCGGCGATGTCGCCCCAGCCGGGTGCGGCTAGTGACCCCCCGACTTGTTGCACGGAGAGCGATGAGCACAGGGCCGCGAATGCGAGTCGGTGCGTCAGGGGCCATCCGGCGAGGGTTCCGAGCGTCACTGCTGCGCCAAAGACGTCGCCTGCGCCGGTGGGGTCAATCGCGGTGACTCGAAGCGCGGGGACGCTGGCTTCTTCCCCGGTAGTGGAGTCGTATGCGGACGCGCCGTGTGCGCCATTGGTGACGACGGCGAGGGGGACGCGGTCGGCGAGGGCGTAGAGCGCGTCTTGGGGGCTGTCGGTGCGGGTGTAGGCCATGGCTTCCACGGCGTTGGGCATGAAGGCGTGGCAGCGTCCGAGTGCGTTCAGGATCGTGTCATCCCATCGTTCGGTGGGGTCCCAGCCGACGTCGGCAAAGATGAGCGCTCCAGCTTCGTGGGCGTGATCTGCCCAGGCCACCCCGAGGGATCCGCCGGGATCGTGAGCTGACAGGTCTAGAAGCACCGCTCGGGAACGCGGGGGGTGTCCGATCATGTCGGAGGGGCATTCGGGTTCGGGGTGTCCGTGGGTGATCATGCAGCGGTCGTCTGGGGTGGCGATGGACACGGTGACTGGGGAGTGCCAGTGCGGGTAGCGCTGACTCGCGGTGAGGTCGACTCCTTCTTGCTGGAGGGTGCGCCAGCAGAACTCGCCGTAGTCGTCGTCACTGAACGCAGCTGCTAGGGAGGTGCGCAGTCCGAGGCGGGCGGCAGCGACGGCGAGGTTGGCGATGCCGCCGGGGCACGATCCCATGCCGTCGGCCCATATTTCTTGCCCGCCGTGCGGCATGGCCGGTACGCCGGTGAAGATGATGTCGAGAAACACCATGCCGTGCACAAACAGGTCAATGTCCGGCTGGTCCGGTGCTCTGGTCGCTGCGAGGGGGTCAAATCGGGGGTGTGGGTGTGTCGACGAGCCGCCCATGGGATTCATGGTGGCATTGCTATGGGCGGCTGGTGGTGGACACGCCGGGGCGAAGAATGCGGGTTCTCGCGGAATATTCGTCAATCTAACCTGTCGCAGATCCCCGCTGAAGGTGTGCTGCTACAGCAGAATTCGCAGGGAGGGTCTGCATTGCGATGCGGTCCGGTCAGCTGCCTGCCCGGTATAGGGGTGGGCGGGTCCCGCGACATTGAGGAGCATGACGATGACCACGCCCCACCGCCGTATTCCCGGGCCGGCGATGTCGTCGACGCCGCCGCCGTTGTGGGATCGGCGTGCTGTGCTGGCGGGGGGAGCGGCGTTGGTCGGTGGGTTCCTTGCTGGATGTGGTGCGAATACGGGGCGGGATGGTGGCGCCGGGGGCGCGCCTGCGCGGACGGCGTCTGCCACTGGCCCGAATTTGTCGCAGTGGTATCACCAGTACGGCGAAGCAGGCACGTTGGATGCGGTCCGCCGGTATGCCGCGGATTTCAAAGATGCCCAGATTTCCATTACCTGGAAACCGGGTGATTATGACAATGCGGTCGCGGCGGCATTGCAGACGGACAGTGCGCCGGATGTCTTTGAATACGCCAATGGACCCACCGCAGACATGATTGTGGCCGGTCAGGTCGCTGATCTGACGGATCTGATTGGACCAGCCCGTACGGATCTTGATCCGGCGTTGTTGAAACGGTTCACATTCCAGGGAAAGATCTGGGCGATCCCGCAGGTCATCGATCTTCAAGTGTTGGTCTATCGCAGGTCGATGTTGGACAAGGCGGAAGTCCTCCCGCCACGCACGATGGACGAACTTGTCGCAGCCGTCGACAAACTTGGGACCGATAAGGTCAAGGGTTTGTTCTTGGGTAATGACGGTGGCGCTGGGCTGATGGGCGCGCCGATGCTGCGGTCGTGCGGGGCGGATTTGCTCACTCCAGATGGGAAGATCGCCTTCGACCGGCCTGCTGCCGTGTCAGCGCTGGCTGTGCTGCACCGGTGGTACGCCGACCGAAAAGTGTTGTTGGGTGCGCCTAACGACTGGTTCTCCCCGGATGCGTTCACGCAGGGGTTGACGGCTATGCAGTTCACCGGGATGTGGACGCTGCCCCAGATCAGCAAAGACATTGGCGACGACTTCGGAGTGTTGCCCTGGCCAGCGATGCCTGGGGGGAAAGCTCATGTCCCGGTCGGTGCTTATGGCGCATGTCTGCGCGCGAAGGGGGCACATCTGGATGTCGCTAAGAAATATGCTGCCTGGTTGTGGCTGGACTCGGTGGATCGGCAGGTGGAATTCGCGACGGCGTACGGTCTGCACGTGCCTGCCAGGGCTGCGGCAGTGGACAAAGCCGAACGGTTGCGTGACGGACCGGCGGGGGAGGCGGTGCGGCTGCTCCGGCAGTACGGCGTCCCGCAGGATCACATCTTGTGGACCCCCGCATGTCAGTCAGCTTTCCACGACATGATGGTCCGGGTCGTCAACAAAGGCGCTGACCCTGCGGCGGAGCTAGCGGCGTTGAAAGGTCCTGTCGCCGCTGAATTACGTCGTTTCCCTTCGTGAGCGGCAGGTGGGTGCGCGGCGGGAGAGGGCGCCGGTGGCGGGGCCGCTACGACATGAACCTATGGTTCGTGGTTTTTGTCGGACCCTTCGCGGCGGGGCTGCTGATCTTCGGCTATATCCCGCTGCTGTGGAGCGTGGGATTGTCCTTTTTTGAGGCGCACAACACAGTCACCCCGTCGTGGGATCGATGGGTGGGACTCGGTAATTACGTCGACATGGTGGCGGACCCGGCGTTCCAGGATGCATTGCTGACCTTCGTGGTGTTCGCGGCAGCGATCGTGCCGCTGACGTTCCTCTGCTCATTAGGGGCCGCTCTGCTGTTGCTGCATACCCGGCGGGGTCAAGCTTTCTTCCGCAGTGTGTTCTTCCTGCCCACAGCATGTTCGTACGTCGTGGCAGCGCTGATCTGGAAGATGTCGATCTTCTCCGGGGTGCGTTTTGGCGTGGCCAACACAGTGCTGGCTTGGGGTGGCTTGGACCCGGTGCCGTGGCTGTCCGTCATCGAACCACCCTGGTATTGGATGGTGTTGGTGTCAGCACGTCTGTGGCTGCAGGTGGGTTTCTACATGGTGCTTCTCCTCGCCGGGCTGCACCGCATCGATCCCACCATCTATGAAGCTGCCGCCGTGGATGGCGCCACCGGATGGGCGGCATTTCGTCACGTCACGTTGCCGCTGCTCCGACCCACCAGCATCGCCGTTCTCCTGCTGCTGCTGGTCAACGCCTTCCAAGCCTTCGACGAATTCGTCAACATCCTCGCCACGTTCACCGGCTATCCGCCGTACGCCCGCCCACCGCTGGTCTACCTCTACTACGTGGCCCTGGGGCGTGGACAGGACTTCGGGCACGGCAACGCCGGCGCGATCCTGCTGATCCTCCTGATCGGCGTGATCGCCCTGGCCGGTCGCCGACTCACCCCGGAGTCAGACTGACATGGCGCGCATCCATCCCTCACGCCGCCGCCCGCTGACCATCCAAGGAGCGACCGTTGCCCGCGTGACCGTGCTCACCGTCACCGCAGCACTGTTTCTCCTGCCCTTCGCGCTTCTCCTCCGCAACGCCTTCATGACCACCGCAGAACTCACCGCCCCCGAATGGCACTGGCTGCCCTCCCGATGGAGTCTCGACACCCTGCGGGCCGTGTTCACCGACCCGGCCGTACCCTTCGGGCGGGCCCTGCTGAACTCGATCCTGGTGTGCCTCAGCCACACCGTCGGCGTCGTGGTGATCTCCGGGACCGCGGGATATGGCCTGGCCCGGTTTCCCGTGCCCTACCGACGCACCATCACCGTCCTGCTCACTGCCCCACTGCTCATCCCCGCAGCCCTGACATTCGTGCCGAGCTTCGTGATGGTGTCCACGCTCGGCTGGGTCAGTTCGCTACGCGGACTCGTCATCCCGGGCCTGTTTCAAGCACTCGCAACATTTCTGTTCCGCCAATACTTCCTGACCTTCCCCCGACACCTCGAAGAAGCTGCCGCCCTCGACGGGCTGACCCCATGGGGCACGTTCTGGCGGATCGTGCTGCCCAACTCGTGGGGATTCGTCGCCGCCATCGCCGCCATCACGGCGATCGGATCCTGGAACGCTTTCCTCTGGCCCCTGGTCATCGGCCAAGCACCCGAATCCTGGACCGTGCAAGTCGCGCTCTCGACCTATCTCACCGCGCAAAGCGTGAACCTTCCGGCCCTGTTTACCGCCGCGACCGTCGCAGTCCTCCCCATGCTGGTGCTCTTCCTCGCCCTACAACGACGCATCGTCCACAGCGTGGAACACACCGGGATCACCGGCGACTGACCCTGCCCCACCGTGCGCACCGCACTGATGTACGCCGCAGAACCTGCCCACCGATCAGCACCTCGCTAGACTTCAACACCGGGGATGCAGGGCACCACAGGTGGGGGGAAACACATACAGCGACAACAGTTCTCCACCTCACCTGCCGCCGCGAGCAGACCACCCACCACGTGAACCACCCCGGCACCGCAGGGAGGCCACCACCCTATGAAGCTGACCATCCTCGGCGGCGGCGGATTCCGCGTCCCCCTCATCTACGGCGCCCTCCTCGACGACAGTCACCCCCACAGCGTCGATGACGTGGCCCTCTACGACGTCGACCCCGGACGACTCGCCGTCATCGGCCGCGTCCTCACCCACATGGCCGACGGACCCCACCCCCGCCGGGACGCCGGACGCCCCGCTCCCCGAAGAGAACTCACCACCGACCTCACCACCGCACTCGCCGACGCCGACATCGTGTTTTGCGCCGTACGGGTAGGCGGACTCACTGGGCGGACGTGCGATGAGCGTGTCGCCCTAGAACTGGATGTCCTCGGGCAGGAGACGACTGGTCCCGGTGGGATCGCCTTCGGTCTGCGCACCCTGCCGGTGCTGCAACAGGTCGCCATGGTCACCTCGCAGGTGGCGCCACATGCCTGGTTCCTGAATTTCACCAACCCGGCAGGGATGATCACCCAAGCCCTCGTCCCGATCCTGGGGGATCGGGTGGTGGGGATCTGTGACTCACCAGTCGCGCTAGGACGCCGCGCCGCGATTGCTGCAGGTGCTGACCCGCGTCGCGTGTTCTGTGACTATGCGGGACTGAACCATCTGGGCTGGCTCAACGGTTTATACCTGGATGGACAGGATCTGCTGCCCGATCTGGTCGCCGACCCGAGCCGGGTGCTCAGCATTGAGGAAGGTCGCCTGTTTGGGCCGGAGTGGATTGCCACTCTGGGCGCCATCCCCAACGAATACCTCTACTACTACGACTTCACCCGGGAAGCAGTGACAGCGATTCGCGGCAGCGCCCAGACTCGGGGTGAATTTCTGCTCGACCAACAGAACGCCTTCTATGCCGCCGCGTCTGCCTGCCCAGATGACGCGCTGACGCTGTGGCATGGTGCTCGTCAGGAGCGGGACTCCACCTATTTGGCGGAGGCCCGTCCCCGTCACGAAACTCGCGATGACAAAGACATCGCTGGGGGTGGATATGAAGCGGTGGCCTTGGCGGTGATGACCGCCCTGACCCGAGGGGTGCCTACCACGACCATCCTCAATGTTCCTGCCGGTCGAGTGCTGCCTGGGCTGCCCGCTGATGCTGTGGTGGAGGTGCCATGCCTCGTCGATGCCGCTGGGGTGCACCCCCTTGCTCCCAGTCCGTTGACCGGTCGCATGCTCGGCCTGGTGCAACAGGTCAAAGCCGTCGAAGAGCTGACCATTCGAGCCGCACAGACCCGGTCCCCTCGAGATGCGGTGGCGGCCTTCGCACAGCATCCGCTGGTCGACTCAGTCGGGACCGCGCGGGTGCTGTTTGAAGGCTACCGAGCCCGCAATCCGCTGATTGGAGCTTTGTTTTCCGGCTGAACAGCCAGATCAGTGGGTGCGGCTGTGGAACTCGTAGAACTGCGAGGACTCCTTCTGCCACAACAACACGATCGTGGCAGCGCCGATCAGGACCGAGAGCACTGTCACCGCAATGTTAAGTGCTGGAGTGGGTTTGGTGAACGTCGAAAGCAAGCCCAACACGGAGATGCCAAAGAACACCGAACTCAAGATGCGCGCCCAGGAGCGACCCTTGCCGTTCATCACGGACATCCATATCCACAGTCCAGCGCCGATCAAGCCGCCGATCACGGCGAAGATCACTCCTGTCCACACAGCGGCGTTGACGAGGTCCGTCGTGACTGCAGTGCCTTGCTTGCTCAGCTCCTCTTCTGCGAGGGCGCGGGCAGAGCCGAGCGTCAGTAATCCCACCAGGATCTGGACGAGTGCCATTCCGGCCCCGATGCGCATCAGCAACACGGCGCGGGTGATCGACGCAGGAGGCGCCATCACCTCAGGGGTGTAGTACCCCTGGTTGTACTGAGGTTGCCCATACTGGGGCGCGCCGTACTGAGGCTGTCCGTACTGGGGCTGGCCTTGCGGAGCCTGGCCGAATTGCGGTGTGCCGTAATGCGGCTGACCCTCCGGTGGGGGTCCCGCGTAAGGGTTGTCGCCTGGGGGTGGGAAAGAATTGCTCATGCCAGCCTTCTTTGTCAGGAGAAAAGTGGTGCTTCCGCCATCATTTCAGGTGTGGTCCCGACGTGGGGGGATTGCCTGACATGTGTGTCAACCTGGCTCTGTGCGGCTGTCATCGATAATAGTGGCGCGATTCGTAGAAGGTGCTGGATTCTTTCTGCCACAGGCAGATGACTGCGGCTAGACCGATCGCGAAGAGGATGGCTGCCCCGAGAATCGTGAACAGCCGGGGCTGCTGCACCACCGTGACAAGGTCCAACACGCTTCCCACCCCAAAGAAGGCTGTGCTCATGACGCGCGCCCAGGACCTGCCGCAGGAGTTCATAGCTGCCATCCATACCCACAGCAGCGCGGTGATCACGGACAAGAACACCATGCTGGCCAATACCACCGTCATGATCACGGCGTTTTCGTCCGGGCTTATCGGATCATTCTGGGACACAGCGGGATCCATCATGAGCTGGCGGAGATCATCCAGATAGATAAAGCTCGGCAGCACGTTGAGCATGGTCACCGCTGCCCCGGCGTACATCAACCTCACCGCCCAGGTCAGAGTCATCGGGCGCGGCACCCTGGCGACCGGCTGCCCGGGAGCCTGGGCAGACCATCCCGTTGGTGTGCCCGGAGGGCTCACCCACGGAGTTCCATACGGTTGAGCAGCGTACGGCGGGTTCCCAGAGGGCTGGCCGCCGTACAACGGGTCACCATGATTCGGCGACCAGTACGGCGGTGGATTTCCGTAGGTCGGGGCTAGGTCATACGAGGTGCCATAGGGTGGGGGCGGGGATGGCGCTGGTGAGGGGGAAGGACCTGGAGCTGGTGCACCACCTGGTGGGGGGAACATATCGTTGCTCATCGGACGTCCTTCACAGCGAAACCAGGCGAATCATGTTTTCCCAGAATGGCATCCACATGCGGGAGTGTCCTGAGAAAAAGCTGAGTCGCCCGGAACGCCGTCCCCATATCGCTCGTCAGGGGCGACGAGCCGTGGCATATAAAGTCCGCGCCTGCACAAACGTCGGATCGCTGCGGGCCGACAATTCCACCTCCGCCACATACGACGCCCGAAGCCGAGCCACGTCTTCTTCCGGCACCGCGATCAATTCATGACGGGCCATTCGGGCATGCACCGCCCACGCCTGACTCACATCAGCATCGGTGAAGGGCACCAAGCCTTCGACCACGCCAGCATTAGTGAATCCAGCCCGTTCCAACGCCGCCACACAGGCCTCCGGCGATCCCAACGAAGCAGACGGATCCGGCAGATCCAATCCGTAGGCCCGAGCCCTGGTGCGGAAAAGGCGCCAGGAAGGAGGCTCATCAGCTCGCATCCCGGAGAAAGCCACCAAGCCACCAGGGCGCAACACCCGGAACCACTCAGCGAGCGCCACCTCCACTGGCATATACAGCAGCCCGGCCCCGCAGATCACGACGTCCATACAGGTGTCCGGCAGATACAGATCAGTGCCATCGCACAGCACCACCTCGATCGGCGCGCGCGACGAGGCATCAACGTCAACGACATGCTCCGCGAGGACCGCCAGCATCCCCTCTGAGACATCAACTGCGGTCACCCGGCCGCGCGGGCCGACTGCGCGGGCCACGGCGTCAGCGACGAAACCTGTGCCGGTCGCCACGTCCAGGACCTGCATACCTTCGGTCAGTGGCACCGTGTCGACGAACTGTTCGGCGAAGGCGCGATGCCAGGCGCTGTCCCGGTAGGTTTCAGCCCGGTCGTCGAAGGCTTCCCGCAGAGCGCTGCGCTCGGGGAGGGCCACCACGCTGATCCAGTCGTCGTATCGTCCGGCACGCAATCGGGACTCTTGCACCACCCAGCCGGCGGCACGCACCGCCCGGAAGAACTCTTCCGGGCGCCAGTAGGTGTACCAGCGCAGGGTGCCTAATTTTTCGGTGCTCCACCCCTCGCCATCACCGATCTTCACGCTGCACATCAACACGGTCTCGTCGCCGAGTTCATCGTGCAATCGCCGCAATGCCGGGATCACGTCACGTCGACGCAGGTGCGGCAGGACCGCATTGGCGAAGACGATGTCCCAATCTCCAGGAGGCGGAGCATCACGACGTACGTCGTATCGCACGGCGTCGGGAAAACCGTGAGCTCGCAGGTGCGTGACAAAGCTGCTGGCAGCGTCAGTGGGCTGGACCATCAGGCCCGAATCGCGCAGGAAAGCGGCGTCCTTCCCGCCTGCGGATCCGATCTCCAGAACTCGCGCTCCCGGGGCGATGACCTCGCCGACCATCCCGGCCAGCCATTCGGCGAGGGCGCTGGGCTCGCTGGGGGTGTGTTCGAGGTAGGCCGCGGCGGCGATGTCATAGGCGGCGAGGGTGGTGGTGTTCTCGTCGGCGTTGACAGCCGTGACCGGTGGGGAGATATCGGACGTGTCGACAGCCACGTCTGGGGCGTCCGGTGAGGTCGCTTTCTCATCTGTGCTGTCTGCGGTGGACATCATCGTCACCGGCTTTTCGCTCACGCCTGGCCTTCCGTCGTACGGCTCCTGATGGGGCAGGGGCCGACACTGGTGGTCCCTCGCTCGGCACCGAAAGAGGAACTACCCGTCATGGTGCGTCTAATCCCTCCGAAAAGCCACCCGTTGGCACCATTGGTGCGTTGTATCCCATCTGTCCCGGTGGTCGCTGGGGGGGAAGGAGACTGGGCTGTGAGGGGGCAGACGTCCGGCGACGACCCGCCCCCTCGCAGCGGTCAGCTCTCCGCGGGAGTGGGGATCAACGCCCAGAACCGGGCGCGCAACGCAAACCGGTCCGCTTCAGGGATCTCGTAAATCCCCAACTTGCCGGACAGATCGAGCAGGAGCGCCCGGTCAATGTCAGAAGGGATGGATGGTCTCCCGGCAAACAGTTGTCGACGTTCCTCGTCGCTGGCTGACGCCAGCCAACTCTCCAAGACCCGCTGACACACTCCGTCGATGGCGGCGGCGTCAATGGCGGGGCGGGTCTCCTCCTGGCCATTGCGACCGTGGGAGGGCCGACCTGTTTCGGAACGGAAAACGACCTGTGCGGCAGGTGGCGTGGCGAGAACTGCTGGCGTGGGTGCGCCGCTAGCGGCGGGGGTGCCGCCAGGATGTGACGGTTGGGGGGTGGGGGCACCATTGGGTCGGGTCGCCCGGCGTTGCGCCAACGTCGCCGGGGACGGGACCGTGGAGCTGTCAGAGCTGGTCTGCTCTCCAGGTTTGGGGGCTGCTCCGCCGGGAGGTGACTGCGGGGGGCAGGGGACCACTCCCGGCGGGACCAACCGGGTGACTTGGCGGACATTCTGGTCGATGGTGTCGGCATCGATGAGGATCATGCCGTCGGCTTCCCGCACCATGTTGGCGGCCACACCGTGGGGGGTGTGATCGGGATTCGGCACGGCTAGTAGGACGACCTGGACGCCATCGCTTTGGGCTTCTTCGACGGCTTCAGTGAGGTCGTCGTCCCCGCAAATCAGATAGATGGTGTCGACGATGCGGTTTCGGGCGTGACTGACCAGGTCTAGGCCCAACCGCAGGTCGACACCTTTTTGCTCACCGGACGGCGAGAGCCTGCCCAGCCTCAATTTCACATGTGGCAATTGTCCTATTGCTCGTTGGGTGGCATCGAGGCGGCCGTCTGGGTCGGACACGCAGTCGTACCAGTTGACCCGCAGGAGCGGGAGTCCACTATGGGTCTGGGCCTGGTTGATCAATCCCTCGATGAGTCCCTGGTGGTCGATCGTGACTCCAGTACGCAGCGAGGTCCCGGTGACACGGGTCGCCGTGGCGGCGTACAGGTATCCGGCATCGACATAGACGGCGCAATAGGATCGCATGGCTGTCAGGCTGCCACGGAATGGCGCTGGGGTCCCGTGGACTCGCGGATCAGCCCGATCGATGGGCGGTGTGGGGCAGCCGATGGGCGTGCTGAGATGGCCGGTCGACCGCGCACGAGGGACAAGCGCGGTCGACCCTCACCGCGTCCGGGATCGACCCGACCGGAGTGAGCGTCCCGGAAG
>NZ_JAHPZL010000031.1 GCF_019331795.1 Austwickia sp. TVS 96-490-7B | reverse complement strand
CGATGAGGATGGCTCGGCCATCACTGGCTGCTTGCTCTATGGGGATACCTGTCAAGATGAGTGCTTCATTGATGACCGGGAGCATCCTGCGATAGATTCGAGAAGCGGTGGATTGTGAAATATCTAGCAGATCAGCTAGGAACGTTTGTGACAGATTGTTCCGTAGGAGTTCCAGGGTGAGGATGACTTGTTCTTTGACGGGCAACCGGTGTCTACTCAAGTCGACTCCCCGGGAGTGAAAAATGTCGATGACCCGCCTGACGAGTTCATCGAGTGCATCGTGATCGAGTCCTGTTGTAGACTGGTACCGCATCGGTCGCTTCCCTGAGAGATTTGAGTCTGCTAACCCAATGATCTCAAAGCGGCCGATGTTTTTATATATGTGTATGGTGACAGGTGTGTATCGATTGTTTCCCGGGGTGCGGGACATGGGCCTCTAACGCCTCGTGAATAACGCCCTAAGTCCCCGTTATCGCTTTTGTCATCATTAAGACAGTCAACGACAACCTGGGGCCACCACATCATTATTCTGGCTTCACCACAAGACAAAGGAAGCAACTCGCCATACGGTTCAAGTAATTCGCTTAGTGAATCAATCGCTTGATCCCGCAGAAAAACGTATCGACTAGCATTTTGCGCCATCAACGATGGCAAGTACTTATCGATACCGTCCCCCGGAAGCGGCTCCCGATAAATGAAAAATTCAGGCGTAGGCCACCCCCCCCCTCAAAAGGAGCAGCTGGATCAGAGGAACGCATATCCTCCAATTCAAGCCAAGGGACTCCTTCAGTTGGATAAAACTTTTCCCTATTTTTTGCGGTTACGACATCAAAAATTTTCATTCACGATCTCCTGCCGTGATGCATTGAACTTTAATGCATCCATCTCAATGAATGACTTATGTTGCACTGTCTGAATGTTAAATTCAGACATGACGTTCTCTGTCAACGTGGATGGTATCCTTAAATGCTACAGACACTCTGGCGAATAACACATATTTTCATATTCCGCCACCAGGGCAACTGTTCAAGAAAAAAACGAGGAGCAATCAGGCTTCTCTGAATCCCACATCTTTCGAAAATGCACCCCCACGGTGTCACCAGTAGCCATGAGTTTTTCCACCAATTCATCGGTAAACCATACAAAACTAGGATACTTAGGGCGTTATTCACGAGGCATTTCCAGGTCATTCTTGGCTACCAGCCAAGTCGATAGAGCTCGAGTCGGGTAATGACGGCAATGATATCGGGGAGTTCTGTGAGTCTGCCTCGATAGCCAGTGGC
>NZ_JAHPZL010000030.1 GCF_019331795.1 Austwickia sp. TVS 96-490-7B | reverse complement strand
CGAGACCGCGCGAGCCGTCAACAGCGCCCGCAGCGCCGCGACCGGCTCGTCCTGCTCGACGAACGTCCCGCCCGCACACGAAGACTCGAGACAGACATACCGCCGCTTGACCCACACCAAGGCCACCAGGCAGCCGAACGATAGCGCATCGACCAGCCTGACCTGGGCACGGTCACGGACGTAGACCACGACACCACAGACCGGGCAGCCGACCACATCCAGGACCGGATCCACCCGGACCACCAGCCGACCCCGCCCCTCGTCCTCGACAACCTCAAGCACACGCACCCCGGACAGACCCAACCAGGCCTCACACGACGAGCACAAACCAGACGCAGGGCACAGCAAAGTAGAGTCAGTCACAGTCGAGGTCCTTAACGAACAGAGGGGGTAGAAGTCCTCTGATCCTGCCAGGGGCCTCGACCCTTACCCCCACCCGAGCACCGAGCACACCGCCGAACCCAACCCACACTCAAGTCCCAAGAGCCGCATATTGACATGATTCGAGCAGTGCGAGCCGGATTTATAGCCATTCAGGAAGCAAATGATGCCGTGCGGCAATTGGGACGTCTGATTGAGATTTTAGGATCCCTTAAAGGAACCATTCCCGACCCATCAAAACAAGACAAACTTTTCGTGCCAATTGGAATTAATGGTCGTGTTGTGTATCAGATAAAGCTTAGCGGAAATGCGACATTAAAGATATTTCTTACTGTGAAGAGATGAGGAAATATGTTGCGCGAAGAATTCTCGCCAGCACGCCCTTTCTGGGAGATTGAAACTATTGAAGAATATCAAGCGGTCCGTAAAGTTCTTGAAAAAAGGTTTAGCGAAACCATAAAAATTATTAGGTTTGCGCTGGAAGAAGCTGACCCCATGGAAATGGTCTACCCAGATAACCCCAACGAGTATGACGATGTTATTTTCGAGGCTCTGATTATACTTTCGAAATTAGGCGGACTCTGTGCATTAAATTCCCATAAAGTGTGTGAAGAATTCCTCAAGGAAAGCATTGCTCGCAGATTCGGCGAAGATCCAAATGAGGAACGACTTCGGCGTGCCGCTCAGCTACTCAGTGAGCAAATAAAAAATAGAACCAGGATAACAACAGGGTGTTATTCACGAGCATAATCATCCCTTAAGTGAAGATCTCCAAACTTGCAGGTCATGAGCATCTTCGACGCGCGTAACGCGCAAGATCTCATCGCTCGTAAATAACGTCCTATGACAATTAGCTTGCATTCTGAATATTCAGGTGAAGTCATTGACATACTACCTTGGGGAGCTAGGGTGCTCTTAACTAACGGAGCTAACGTGATGGTGGATAAATTTAAAATTGACTCTAAATTATCTCTAGGCCAGATCGTCACCGTAGTTGTGCTCGATGAGCTTCGCTCTCCAGCAAGGGCGAGCACGCTCCAGTCTGACCGAGAAATAGCGGCCCAGAAACGTCGATCCAGCACAGTAAGTAAAACCAGGGATGAATGATGGAGTATGACTTATTATTAAGGGCATTATTCACGAGTGATGAGATCTTGCACAACACGCGCGCCGGAGATACTCCTGACCTGCTCATGAATAACTCCCTTAATGAGGAAATATGTCCCCTGTGGATCGGATCAGCATTTTCTACACCCCACGAGTCGTCGGTGTCATCGTGAAGCTGATTTAGCTCACGCGCTCCAAGTCACGTTGAATCCCTCACCCCGAGGAAAATATCACCTAGGCCCGCAACACCACACTCTACGGACACCCCCACAACCCCGTCCCCAACCCCACCACCTGGACCGACCCCTGAGGGCTCACCCCCCAAGAATACAAAACTAACAAGAAGCAATTTAGCGTCAAAGAAAGAATGAGAAGGGCAGGCCCTGGCGAAAGAAATGGCCTACCTAATAAGGGAAAGATTCGGTACGTGCCACCCCCCCGATTACAACCCCGCCGAACGTCTCCCCACAGGACCGAACGGTGGATTCCTGGATCGATTCTATAATGAGTGTCTACCCGGCCCATCACGCACGGCGGGAGAGCCATTCGAGTGGGATGTGCAACTTTCGCGAAAAGGAAAAGCGATGATTGGGCATCTATCAAGAGATAATGCGCATGTTAATGTATCACTGAAAGGAATTGTGACTCATTAAAATGGAACCTCTTGAATTTGGTGAATTGGTTGTCCCAATCGCGGGATGCAAGTTGCCACAAGGGCTAGGAATAATAAGTGGCAGGGCGGAAGGAGATGGTTACTGGTCATACGCCGTCGGCATCGGAGGCAGAGTTTACAGTGCTTCGAGATCGGACCTTATACCCTTAGGATATGTCGTCAGCAGAATGGTTACTCATGGCAGCGATGAAGATCTCATCCATAATTATGGCAATCTGATACATAAAGTTCGTAATAGCAGGGACGGCTTGCGTGATAATCCCAGAAACTCTAGCCCTGCTATTTAGCAATTTTCACAAGATAACCAGACATATGGCTGTTCTGACAACGAAGTTGCCGAAACATTAGGGCGTTGTTCACGAGATCCTCAGTAGCTTGCATTCTTGGCATAACCCAGTATGGGGTGGCCTCACTCCATCTCGTTCCCGGGTTATTCGCTGAGGGCCCTTTCGCAGCTCTGCGGTGAGGTTTGATCGTCGTCTTGTTGATCACGGCGTATTCCCTCCCGGCTCTCAGCTCCCAGTATCGCCCTGACCTGTAGCAACAGCAGCGCTGAGCGTCGTACCGTCATCTGCACCACACGCCTCGGTCTCGACAACCTTCGACGTACCTGAGGTAAATCGCTGCGCACTCCCCGACGCACACCTAGTCTGGAAGTGCTCAACCCAGGGCTGTCGTCCAAGGCGGCCCGGAGCGCCCCTGTGGCGTCGATATCGGAGGCTGGCCAATGGAGGCCGTTCACACGACCGAGGCGACGACCGAGCCGGTCACAGACCGACTCGGCAATGGTGCTCTGGCGTCTCCAACTCAACACTCACCGTTGTCTGCCCAAGTGGACATGCCGGTGAGGGTGGTCACCGGTCATTACGGCAGCGGTAAGACCGAGGTCTGCGTGTCCCTGGCCATGCAGCTCGCTCAAGCAGGTCATCATGTCGCGGTCGGTGACCTGGATATCGTCAACCCCTACTTTCGATCCCGGGAACAGGCCGAAATGATGGAAGCCGCCGGGGTGCAGGTGGTCAGTTCCTCTCTGGGGCACAATCTCACCTTGGATCTTCCGGCGGTCTCTGCGCGAATTCGAGTCCCGTTGGCCGACCCGACATGCGAAACGATCCTCGACGTCGGCGGCAACGGGATCGGCGCGAAAGTCCTGGTGGAATTCGCTGCTGATATTCAACGACGGACATACGAGGTGCTCCTCGTCGTTAACGCCTACCGCCCTGAGACCAGGGATGTTGCTGGAGTTGTGGCGCACCTGAATCAGATTGAGGCGTGGTCAACGTTGTCGTGCACCGGGTTGATCAGCAACACCCACCTGCTGCGGGAAACCGGAGTGGATGACGTCCTGGCCGGGTACCGACTCACCAAAGCAGTCAGCGACGAGACTGGCCTGCCGGTGCGTCACGTGTGTGCTTTACCGCACGTCCTGGCGCAGATCGAGGAGGAGATGGACGGGGACGTCCTGCCCATCGGCATGTTCATGCGTGACATCTGGATGTGAAGGAGGCACGACGGATGGCAACCAAGGGAACAGTGGTCTTCGACCACGATGTGTGCAAAGGCTGTGGCTTATGTGTCACAGCGTGTGGTGTGCACGTCTTGGAATTGGACGAGCAGTCGATCAACGCGATGGGTTACCACCCGGTCCGGTTGACCGACCCGGAGACCTGTAATGGCTGCGCGAATTGCGCTGTCATGTGCCCGGACCAGAGCATCACCGTCTCGAAGGAGAAGCGCACCGATGCCTAAGACACTCATGAAGGGCAACGAGGTCATCGGGGCCGCCGCCATCAACGCCGGTTGCCGGTTCTTCTTCGGCTACCCCATCACCCCACAGACTGAGTTGCCCGAATACATGGCAGCACATCTCCCGCACATCGGCGGCACGTTCGTGCAAGCCGAAAGCGAGGTTGCCGCCATCAATATGGTGTACGGCGCCGCGGGGAGCGGGGCCCGATGCATGACCAGTTCGTCCTCTCCCGGTATCGCCCTCAAACAGGAAGGCATCTCCTACATCGCGGGAGCGGAGCTGCCGTGTGTGATCGTCAACATCGTGCGTGGCGGTCCCGGGTTGGGAGGGATCCAGCCGGCGCAATCGGATTACAACCAAGCCACTCGTGGTGGCGGTGACGGCGACTACAAACTGTTGGTCTATGCCCCAGCAACATTGCAGGAACTCGCTGATCTGGTACAGATCGCCTTCGATAAAGCTGACTACTACCGTAATCCCGTCATGATCATCGGTGACGGCATGCTCGGGCAGATGATGGAGCCAGTTGAACTGCGCAACGACCTGCCGAAGATGGACCTCCCTCCGAAAGACTGGGCCACCACCGGGACGCAGGGCGTACGAGAACCAAACATCATCAACTCTCTCTTCTTGAAGCCAGAGGAGTTGGAAACCCATATTCATCACTTGTTCGACAAGTACGACGAGATGCGGCTGAAGGAGCCAATGGCGGAACGCTACCGACTTGATGGCGCCAAGATCGCTATTGTCGCATATGGCACAACATCTCGAATTGTCAAGAGCGCCATTGAGATTTTGGAAGAAGACGGGATCCGTACCGGGCTGTTGCGGCCGATTACCCTATTCCCATTCCCCATGTCGGAGTTCCTCGAGCTGCCTGCCAGCGTCGAACACCTCCTCGTCGTGGAGATGAGCATGGGCCAAATGATTGACGACGTACGGATCGCCAATGAAGGCCGGTTGCCTATCAGCTTTGTCGGCCGCACCGGCGGCATGATCCCCACGCCGCGGTTGATCGCTGACAAGGTCAAGGACATCCTGGAAGGAGATCTGCGGTGACTGTCGTTTTTGAACGCACCCCCGGTCTGACCGAACGCAAGACGCACTACTGCCCAGGATGCACCCACGGCATCATCCACCGCCTGGTCGGTGAGGTCCTCGTTGAATTAGGGGTGCTCGGACAAACCATCGGGGTCGCACCAGTGGGGTGTTCAGTGTTGGCCTACGACTACTTCAACTGTGACATGCATGAAGCAGCTCACGGACGTGCCCCAGCAGTGGCCACAGGTATCAAACGGGTCCTGCCGGACAATGTTGTTTTCACCTATCAAGGTGACGGCGACTTGGCATCCATCGGCACCAGCGAGATTGTCCACGTCGCCCATCGTGGGGAAAAAATCACCACCATTTTCGTGAATAACGCGATCTACGGCATGACGGGCGGACAGATGGCGCCGACCACTCTCATTGGTCAGCGCACCACTACCTCTCCCACCGGGCGGGATGCCGCGACCACCGGCTTCCCGTTGAAAATGTCGGAGATGCTCGCCCAAGTCCCAGGCGCGGTTTTCGTCGAACGGGTGTCTGTGCATAACCCCGTCTACGTGCGTAAAGCCAAGCGAGCCATCAAACGGGCCTTCGAGGTGCAACTCGCCGGTCAAGGCTTCGGGATTGTCGAAGTGCTGTCCAGCTGTCCCACGAACTGGGGCCTCGACCCCAACCAAGCTTTGAAGTGGCTGGAAGAAAATATGATCCC
Organism: Austwickia sp. TVS 96-490-7B; assembly: GCF_019331795.1. Classification (GTDB taxonomy): domain Bacteria; phylum Actinomycetota; class Actinomycetes; order Actinomycetales; family Dermatophilaceae; genus Austwickia. Next base: position 3,160 of record NZ_JAHPZL010000030.1, on the reverse strand, counting down.
GTATTACCCGTTAGGTAATTTGCGCGATCCGAAGAAAGAGGGCTGAACGGTGCGTACCGAAAAGTGCATCATGTCCGGCTTCGGTGGCCAAGGCATCATGATGATGGGTCAGTTGATTTCCCAGGCTGGTATGGATGATGGGCATCAGGTGTCCTGGTTGCCGTCGTACGGTCCGGAGATGCGTGGTGGCACGGCGAACTGTTCGGTGATTGTCTCCTCGGCGGACATCCCCTCCCCCGTCATTGACCACGACGCGACCAGTGTCATCATCATGAACCGGCCGTCGCTGCCAAAGTTCCTCCCGCACGTCCAACCCGGCGGCTGTGTCCTCGTTAACAGTTCCCTAGTGCCGGACACGGTGGACCGCGATGACGTGAAGGTGGTGTATGTCCCCAGCAACGAGATTGCCAACGAACTAGGCAACTTGAAGATGACCAACATGGTCATGTTGGGAGCGTTCATCGCGGCGACCCGCTGTGTCTCCCCCGAGGCATTGCTGCACTCCCTTGAGGTCAAACTCGGTGCCCGAAAAGCCCACCTGATGGAAGGGAACAGACTCGCTTTTGACCGTGGCGCTGACTGCGTCACCTCACCAGCTCTCACCTGACCCGCACGGTCCCCCCTTCCCTGCGGTGATGCCCGTACGACGTGCGGGCCGTTGCCCCGTTCTTCCCACACCAGGTCCGGTCCCGATCGTCCCCGCGGCGACCGGGACCGGACCGCGTCCGGGGCGACCACCGCCGGGCTACGTCCTTGGCGACCACTTACCATAGTGAGCATGCCTGATGCCTCCGGAATGCGTTTTCACAGCCGTAAATGGGTCAAACCGGAGGATCTCAACGCCAACGGCACGATCTTCGGTGGAGCCCTACTCTCCTGGATCGATGAAGAATGTGCGATCTACGCGATCCTCCAGTTAGGCAACGAACGGTGCGTCACCAAATACATGTCGGAGATCAACTTCGTCTCTAGCGCGTGGCAAGGAGACCTCATCGAGTTAGGTGTGCAAGCGGTCGCGTTCGGGCGGACATCTCTGACCTTGCGTTGCGAAGTCCGCAACATGGTCACCCGGCAGACGATCATCAAGATCGACAAGATCGTCTTTGTCGGCCTCGATGAAGACAGTCACCCCATCGAGCATGGCTATGACACTGTCACTTTCGACCGTGATCGCATTCCGCGTCGACATGCCCCGATCCCTCGTGCTCCGATTCCGCAGGATTCGCGGGTGGGTTCAGCTGTCACCGACGTCGATGGTGGTGCGCTGTGAGCTCCGACCTTCCTGATGTCGCCCAGCATTACTTCAGCGCTGACCCGGCTGGACCTGACGAACGCCGTACTATCACGGTCCGGTTGGCTGGGCGGGATGTCAGCGTGCACACCTCCACCGGGGTGTTTTCGGGAGACCGACTGGATTTAGGCACATCGGTGTTGTTACGGGAAGTTCCTCTGCCACCGGCGCAGGGCACGTTCCTAGACCTCGGATGTGGCTGGGGACCGATCACGTTATCGCTGGGGTCGCTGGCACCAGCAGCAACGGTGTGGGCGGTGGACGTCAATGCCCGAGCGCGGATGTTGACTGCTGACAATGCTCGCTCTATGGGGTTGGAACGGGTGCAGGTCGCCGCCCCAGATGATGTCCCAGATTCGGTAACTTTCGACCTGATCTGGTCGAATCCACCGATCCGAATCGGGAAAAATGCCCTGCACGTGATGCTGCACTATTGGCTGGCTCGGCTGGCACCTGGCGGCATCGCGTATCTCGTAGTCCAACGCCATCTCGGCAGCGACTCCCTGCAAGCTTGGCTGGCGGGGACTCTCGGCTCTGCATATGAGGTGGGTCGGCTCGCCTCTGCTAAAGGCTTCCGCGTGTTGTCCGTACGTCGGCTGGACCCGGACCAGTTGACCTCTGCGTGAGCTGCACTCTTTGACGAAGATCGCTGCAGGTAACAGCAACAACTGTGTGCAAATGCGAAAATCGGTGGAGTCTTGGTCGACGGTACGAGCTGATCGTGTGCCAGAGCTGTGATCGACAGGTTGAACTACTGCCGTCTCCGCAACCACCAATACACCCCACCCACGAGCGCGCTACCCACACCCACCACACCCACAATCAGACCCACCGAGGCACCACCAGCAGGCTCAGCCGACATTGCAGGCGACCCACTGGGCCTCGCCGGACTCTGCGCATCAGGTTTATACGACGGGTCCCACAACCCCATCGATTTCACCCCAAAAATTTCTCTGTGAGAATTAAAAGCTTTATCATCCATTTGCCCCAAGGGGTTCGAATCGACTTTGGGAACATCAGCCGTCAACGCCGCAGCAGCATCCACCACACCCCACCCACAATCCGGGGTTGGCACAGGACCACTACCACTTTTCTTCGCCGTCTTAATAACCCTGTTAATCACATTCGCCGCATCCATCTCCGGATACTTCGCACGCACCGCAGCAACCACACCCGTCACCACCGCCGTCGCTACCGACGTCCCCATCTCATCCTCATACCCCCCACCAGGAACAGCCTGCGGCACCTTCACCTCCGGCCGAGATGACGTCGCAAACGGCCCACACACCCCCACACCCTGCGAATACACCCCTTTCAACTCATTTCGCTTAGGCTCCCCCCAGGTGGACAGCTCATGTCGTTGCAGATTCTCGGTCACACCCCCCACCAAAAGAGTCCCGAATACCCTACTCCAACCTGCATGTATTTTTTTTCCATCATTCCCAACAGCGGCAACCAAAACAACATCTTTAGACTCAGCCAACGCCACCGCAGATTCCAACTGCTTCCCACTCCCCCCAATCGACAAATTAATCACCTTCGCCCCAGCCTCAGCACAATACTTCACCGCCTCAGGTATCGGATCACGCCGGATATCATCACCCCACGACACACTGATCAGCGTCGCCTTAGGAGCCGCCCCAATAATCCCCGCAGACTTACCCGGACCATGACCCGTCCCTGAAATATACGCCGCCATCCCCGTCCCATGCGCCCCCCGATAATCCTTATACGGCTTCAACCCATCAGGCGTCCCACCACCAGACATATCCTTCCCACCCGCAAACGTCACATCCCGCAAATCAGGATGCGTCGGATCAACACCACTATCCACCACACACACCTTCACCCCCTCCCCCTGCGACATCT
>NZ_JAHPZL010000003.1:685972-727704 GCF_019331795.1 Austwickia sp. TVS 96-490-7B | reverse complement strand
CGGCTATCGAGGCAGACTCACCGAACTCCCCGATATCATTGCCGTCATTACCCGACTCGAGCTCTATCGACTTGGCTGGTAGCCAAGAATGACCTGGAAACGCCTCGTGAATAACGCCCTTACTGTGGGCCGACGGTGAAGAAACAGTACTGGTGCTAGATTTCCCAGTGTTTCGACCTGAGCTAGTGCCCCAAACTGGGGCTTTCATACTTCCGCAGCCCAAATACCCTAACTTGGTGTTTTTTACTGAAGAGCTAGTTGAAAAGATGCTGGCTACCGGAGACACGGTAGGGGTGCGTTTTAGGGAGGCGTGGGACTCAGATCACCCTGATCGTTCGTCGTTTCATCCTTTATTGTCAAGCTGATTTTGCCTGAATCAGCGTTGATGTAGATCTGAATGAACTGTCGACTCGATCAGCGCCGTCAATGCCGCCGGATCAGCATCAGCCCCACGCGCACCGATCGCCACACCTAACATGAAAGAACTCACCGGCGCCAATGGCCGATCCAATTCACGGGCAATCGTACGAGTCAAATCGTGGATGGCTGAGATGTCAACCACAGCGGGATCGATGCCCAACAAGTCGGACGTGGACCGCACCCACGCGTTCCAACGTTCCTGCTCCACCGTGAGGTCATGGGTGGGTCGGGACGGGATAGATGTATTCATCGTTGTGGCAGCTCCGGACGTGATTCCCAGCCGCGACGAGGCGCATGTGTGCCCACACCGGCACCCGGACGCCGGTCAGCAGACCGGTAGACGACATAGGGACGAGTCAGATAGCCCAACGGCGCAGAGAACACATGCACCAGCCGAGTAAACGGCCACAACGCAAACAGGGCACAAGCCACCAAAATATGCAGCTGGAAACCCAACGGTGCTGCCGCCATGAGTTGGGCATCTGGCTGCAAGGTAAAGAACTGCCGGAACCAAATGCTCACGCCATCCCGATAGTTGTAATGGTCGACAGCGATACCGCCGCTGCCGATACCTGGTGCTTGCCATCCCAACGTGTTAGCCAACCCGAGCAAGATGGTCACCACCAAGAAGGCATACATCACCTTGTCCATCGGCGTAGTGGCCTGAAACACCGGTCCCGTCGTACGACGTCGATACACCAGAATCGCCAGCCCCACCAAAGTGAGGACACCGGCGAGGAGCCCCACTGACACCGCCAAAAAGTGATAGATCTCCTGGCTGACACCCACCGCTTCGGTCCAGGATTTCGGCACCAACAACCCCATGACATGCCCGAGGACCACACAAAGAATGCCGAAATGGAACATCGGTGAACCCCACCGCAACAATCGATCCTCGTACCACTGACTGCTACGCGTTGTCCATCCAAACTGGTCGTACTTATATCGCCATATATGCCCTACCACAAACGTGGTCAGGCAGACATAGGGGAAGACCACCCACAGCAGGGTGTTCATGAGCGGACTCCTTCAGAGGGGACAGCGACAGAGAAAGTAGGACTCGAACCGGCCGGTGACGACGCCGAGGCGGACGACGCCCACGACACGTCATCTGCGGGATGGGGATTCAGACGCGGGTCAATCTCGTACGGCGCCAGCCCCACGTCTTCAGCGGGAGGTCCCTCCTCGATCAGTCGAGCCACCGCGCTCCGTTCGTCACCGTCCAACGGCGGCAGTGTCGCGCACACCGCGACCAGCGCGTCAGCCCATCGCGACCCCGCATCCAGCAGCGCTAACCGCAGCACCTCCACGCTGGCCCGATGCTCCAACACCAAACCCAATCCCGCCGTCAGATCCACCGATGCCCCAAACTCCAAGACCACCGACAAATGATCAGGAAGTTCAGCATCCGCGTCAGAGAGCTCGACCCCAGCTTGGCGGTAGGCCTGTTTGAACTTCACTAACGCCACCCCCCGCTTCCGGGTATCACCGCACGAGAAATACGTCACGTACGGCGCGCACCGGCGGGTGTAATCGAACGTCGACACATAGTCGCGGCGTACCTGTTGAGGATCAGCAGCTGATAGATCCGCAGCCAGCCGACCCAAGGGGCCACCTACCGCGGCAGGAAGCTGCTGGGTGACCTGCATGATCGTCGATAGTTGCGCCATCAACGTTTCATCGGGATAACCCAATAGCAGCGACGCGCACTGCCAGACCGCTGCCGTCGTATCCGCATCCCATGGCAACTGGCCGCTCTTACGGCGACGTAATGCCAACCTCACCGTTGCGCCTCCCGATCCGCAGAACCACCCTCAGGGAACATCCCGGCAGGCATGCCCTTGCCGTCCCAGTTGAGTAAGTTCACCCGATTGCTTCCGGTCGGAGCGAGCTCGTCAGCGGTCTGGCGTTGCTGCAACATGCGGAAGTTCTCCACTGCGATTGGTGTGCTCCCACCCGACCCCTCACCGAAGAGACCCTGCACATCCGTGTCATATGCGGCGACATCACAACTGGTCGCCAGCTCTTCCAAGTCGTGCGCCTGTTCAGCATGCGCAGTGGGAATGACATAACGCTCGTCGTATTTAGCAAGCGCCAAGAGCCGGAACATGTCGTACATGTCTTCTTCGGCCATGCCGACGCTCATCGGGATCGATCCGTTGGGATCGCGGCCCAGGTTGATGTCACGCATGTACGAGCGCATCGCCGCGAGTTTGCGCAGCACGTCATTGACCGGGGCGACATCGCCTGCCGTGAACAGGTTTGCCAGGTATTCCACGGGGATGCGTAGCGCCTCAATCGCAGCAAACAGCGTGGCGGAGTCTTCCGCGTCATGGCCAGTGTCGCGGATGACATCGACGACTGGAGACAGCGGCGGGATATACCAGACCATCGGCATGGTCCGATATTCCGGGTGCAGTGGCAGAGCCACCTGGTAATCGTTGATGAGTTTGTACACCGGGGAGCGTTGAGCTGCGGTGATCCAATCACCGGGGATCCCTGCGCGCTCGGCCTCGGCGATGACATGCGGGTCGTGCGGATCCAAGAACACTGAGCGCTGCGCGTCATACAGCTGCTCGTCGGGGACGCTTGCGGCAGCAAGCACCGCGTCTGCGTCGTACAACATCAACCCGATGTAGCGGAGGCGACCCACGCACGTTTCGGCGCACACTGTGGGGATGCCAACCTCGATGCGAGGGAAACAGAAAGTGCATTTCTCTGCTTTGCCCGTTTTGTGGTTGAAGTACACCTTCTTGTAAGGGCAGCCGGTGATGCACATCCGCCAGCCTCGGCACCGATCCTGATCGACGAGGACGATGCCGTCCTCGACGCGTTTATAGATCGCACCGGAGGGACACGACGCCGCGCACGCCGGGTTCAGGCAGTGCTCGCAGATCCGAGGCAGGTAAAACATGAAGGTTTGTTCAAATTCGAACTTCACCTTGTCTGCGATGCCTTTGAGCATCACGTCGCGGTGCGCGGTCTTCGTGGAGCCGCCCAGGTCGTCATCCCAGTTCGCCGACCACGAAATGTTCATCGGTTTACCTGAGATCAGCGAGTGCGGCCGGGCCACGGGGAAATGTTTCTGCGCCGGGGCGTTCAGCAGCGTCTCGTAGTCATACGTCCACGGCTCGTAATAGTCCTGAATGGACGGCATTTTGGGGTTGGAGAAAATCTGCAGGAGTTTCTTCAACCGGCCACCGGCTTTGAGTTTTAGTCGGCCGTTGGCGGCGAGTTCCCAGCCGCCCTTCCACTCATCCTGGTCTTCATACCGGCGGGGATACCCCAGGCCAGGTCGGGTCTCGACGTTGTTGAACCAGACATATTCGGTGCCGGTCCGGTTGGTCCAGGCTTGCTTACAGGTCACTGAACAGGTGTGACACCCGATGCATTTGTCGAGGTTCATCACCATCGCCATCTGGGCCATGATGCGCATACGTGTTGCCTCTCCTCGTCCGGGTGTCTTCAGTACTCGACGTTTTGGCTGCGTTTACGGATCATCGTGACTTCGTCACGGTTGTTGCCGGTCGGGCCGATGTAGTTGAAGAAGTAGGCCTGTTGGGCATAACCGCCGATGATGTGCGTCGGCTTGACCATGATCCTGGTCATGGAGTTGTGGATCCCACCGCGTTTGCCGTTGTGCTCGGTCAGCGGCACATCAATCAATCGGTCTTGGGCGTGCGGCATGTATACCGTGCCCTCCGGCATGCGGTGAGTGACGATACATCGGGCTGCGACGACCCCGTTGCGGTTGACCAATTCGATCCAGTCGTTGTCTTGCACCCCGATCTTCTCGGCGTCCCGGTCACTCATCCACACTGACTGTCCGCCTCGCCCCAGTGACAGCATGAAGAGGTTGTCCTGGTATTCGGAGTGGATCGACCATTTGTTGTGTGGCGTCAGATAACGCACCGACACTCCGACGCTGTCACCCATCTGCGCGGTCTCTCCCAGGGCCCGCTCACCAAACAGCTGGGTCATGTTCAACGGCGGCCGATACGTCGGCAACGTTTCGCCCATTTTCTGCATCCAGTCGTGGTCCACGTAGAACTGCATGCGACCGGTCAACGTGTGGAACGGCTTCAACCGTTCAATGTTGATCGTGAATGGGCTGTACCGTCGTCCGCCAGTTTCAGAGCCCGACCATTCCGGGGAGGTAATCACCGGGACCGGCGCGGACACCGTATCGGCGTACGTGATCATCTTGCCCTCATGCTCGGCGGCCAGGTCGTGCATGACGTTCCCGCAGCGTTTTTCCTGCGTCTTGAACCCTTGCGTGGCGAAATGGCCATTCGTGGTGCCAGACAACGCCATGATCGTCTCAGCGACGTTGATATCGCTCTTCAATGCGGGCTGGCCATCGCCGACTCCGCCGCGGACGGTGCCATTCTTGCGGCGCAGGTAGTCGACCTCACGACGTACGTCGTAGGTGATGCCTTTTGTGGTGTTGCCGAGCTTCTCAAAGAGCGGTCCGACGCTGGTCATTTTTTGGTACGTCGCACCGTAGTCGCGTTCGACGACGGCGAGCACCGGCATCGTCTTGCCGGGGATCGGGTCGCACTCCCCGCGCCGCCAGTCCGTGACCACACCATGTTCGGCGGCCATCGCTTCCGGAGTGTCATGCCACAACGGTTTGGCCACGAGGTCCTTGCGCACCCCCAAGTGGTCACCGGCCAAGTCAGAGAACACCTTTGCGATCTCCACGAACGCATCCCAGTCGGTCTTGGACTGCCACGGCGGGGCAATCGCTGGATTGAACGAATGGATGAAGGGATGCATGTCCGTGGTGTTGATGTCGTTTTTCTCGTACCAGGTCGCGGCAGGCAGCACGACGTCGGACAGGATCGTCGAACTGGTCATGCGGAAATCGATCGTCATGAGCAGATCGAGCTTGCCCTCCGGGGCTTCGTCCCGCCACACGACCTCCTTAGGACGTTGATCAGGAGCCGCCTCGGCAGCATTCACGCCGTGATCGGTGCCGAGCAGGTGGCGCAGGAAATACTCGTCTCCCTTGGCGGATGACCCAAACAGGTTGGCTCGCCACATCATCAGCACCCGTGGCCAGTTTTCTTCCGCGTCAGGATCTTCCGCGGCGAAGAGCATCTCACCCTTCGTCAACTGGTCGACGACGTACTCCTGCGGGGTCATGCCTGCTTGCTCAGCCTGGTCGCAGATTGTCAACGGGTTCCGGTTCAACGTCGGATAGCTGGGCAGCCACCCGGATCGTGCCGACTGAGCGACCAGGTCAGCGACGGTGCGCCCGTCGAAATCGTCCAGGCCAGCGGTGACATCAGCGGCGGAATAGGTGTCATAACGGTATTGGCTGGTGTGCAGATACCAGTACGCCGTTTGCGCCATGTGCCGCGGCGGCCGATGCCAGTCCAAGCTGAACGCGGTGTGCTGGAAACCCGAGAGCGGCCGGATCTTCTCCTGGCCGACGTAGTGCGCCCAGCCACCACCGTTACGGCCCTGACATCCAGTGATGGTGGTCAACGTCAGCATCGCCCGATAGATCAGGTCCGAGTGATACCAGTGGTTTGTCCCAGCACCCATCAGGATCATCGACCGGCCCTGAGTGTCCACGGCATTCTGCGCGAACTCCCGGGCAATCCGAGCGACTGCTGCCGCCGGGACACCAGTGATGTCTTCCTGCCACGCCGGGGTGTATGGCGCGTCCACGTCGTCGTACGAACGGGGCCACGTGCCGGGCAGCCCGGGGCGGGCCACGCCGTACTGGGCGAGCATCAGGTCAAACACTGTGGTCACCAGGCGGGAACCAACCCGACGGGCCGGGACCCCACGGGGGGAGTCAGCGACCTTGCCGTCCAAGGCGTCGAACCGTGGCAGGTGGACGAGGACCTGCTCCGTGTCCGGGGCGTCGTACAGCGACAACCGAGGACGCGTAGCCCCCACATCGAGATTCCACCGCCCCATACCCTCTTCGCCGAAACGGTCGCCCAAGGTGCCATGGGGGACGACCACATCGTCAGTCACAGCATCAATGAGCACCGGTTTCCACATGGCATTTTCACTCGTGCTTGCCTCAGCAAGCACATCAGGCAAGTCCCCAGCCACCACAAACTTGCCGGGCAGGTACGACGGCGCCCCGTCGTCAGTGGCGTGCTCACCGTCCGCGACCTGCAGGTCGACCAGGAACGGCAGATCGGTGTACGTCGTGCAGTAGTCGGTGAAGAACTCCACCGGGGCGTCAACGAAGAACTCCTTCAGGATGACATGACCCATCGCCATGGCTAGCGCGGCGTCGGTGCCGGGGGCGAGCGCCAACCATTCGTCGGCGAACTTCACGTTTTCAGCGTAGTCCGGCGACATGACGACGACCTTTTGCCCGCGGTACCGGGCCTCAGTCATCCAGTGCGCGTCCGGTGTGCGGGTCAATGGCACATTGGAACCCCACATGATGAGGTATCCGGCGTCCCACCAGTCTCCGGCCTCCGGGACATCGGTCTGGTCACCGAACATCTGCGGTGAGGCCACCGGCAGGTCGGCGTACCAGTCGTAGAAAGACAGCATCGCGCCACCGATGAGTTCGGTGAAGCGGGCTCCAGAGGCGTACGACACCATTGACATGGCGGGGATGGGGGAGAAGCCAGCGATGCGGTCGGGCCCCCACCGTTTGATGGTGTAGACGTTCGCTGCGGCGACGATCTCGACGGCTTCGGACCAACTAGCCCGGACCAGACCGCCCTTGCCGCGGGCGCTCTTGTAGCGGCGGACCTTGTCGGGATCCTGCATGATCGACGCCCAGGCGAGCACGGGGTCGCCGTACTGCTTCTTTGCGGCGCGGAACATGTCCAACAACACACCCCGGACATACGGATAACGCACGCGCGTGGGTGAATAGGTATACCAAGAGAAAGCAGCACCTCGGGGGCAGCCGCGCGGCTCGTATTCGGGGCGGTCGGCGCCAGTTGAGGGGTAGTCCGTCTGCTGAGCTTCCCAGGTGATGATGCCGTCCTTGACGTACACCTTCCATGAACAGGAGCCGGTGCAGTTCACGCCATGGGTGGAACGAACCACCTTGTCGTGGCTCCAGCGGTCCCGGTAGAAGCTGTCGCCGCTGCGTCCGCCGACTTTCTCCAGGGAGCGACCGTCCGGAGACACCGTCGCCGAGGTGAAGAATCGGCGGGTGCCGACGAGAGCGGCGGAGAGAGGTCCGTCCAGTCCCGTCGTCCGGCTCTGTCCGGCGTGCATGCTCATGCGCTGCTCCTGGGGAGAGGGGGGTCGACGGCGAACCGGGTGCGAGCGCACGATTCTCGGGCCGCCAATTTGAAGGACTACTGTCATTGAACCACGACAGACCTCAGGCTGCCCATGCCACTGGGGGCCTCGCTGCGACCTGGACTATCGTCACGAACAAGGGGTCTTTCGTCCCTATTTGTAGAGTTCCGTGGCGACTTGCGGTGGTGTTACCGTGGGATGTTCCTTTTTATTCGCCCCACAGGAGCGTCATGACCACGTCGCAGCCCGCGGCGAGTTCCGCCGCCGACACATCCGGTACGGCACCCGCGCAGACCACTCAAACCCAGGCGAAAGGCTCTACTGCCGTCGTCACGATGTCGACCATCGCGTTCACCGTGATGTTCGCGGTGTGGATGATGTTCGGGATTCTCGCCAAACCCATCCGAGCTGAGCTCGGCATCAATGAGGAGCAATATTCCTGGGTGCTGGCCGCTGCCATCCTCAACGGCTCCATGTGGCGTCTACCTGCGGGGATACTCACCGACCGGATCGGTGGGCGGAAGCTGACAATCGCCTTCCTCTTCCTCACTGCCATCCCCTGTTACTTCGTGGCACACGCCAACAGCTATACCGCGTTGCTCGCGCTGTCCTTCCTCGTCGGATTCGCCGGGAACCTCTTTACTGTCGGGACCGCCTGGAACGCAGCGTGGTTCACTCGGGACGCCAAGGATTTGCTCTGGGCGTCTTTGGCGCCGGGAATGTCGGCGCCTCTGGCACCAAATTCCTTGCCCCTGTTCTCATTTCAGCTCCCTTCGCGATCGATATGTTCGGCGCTAAAGGCAGTTGGCGCCTCATCCCCCTGATTTACACCGCGCTGCTGATCCTGCTCGGTATCCTCACCTGGATCTTTGTGCCCCGCCAAGACCGCACCCCCGGCCAGGCCAAACCGCTGGCAGACATGCTGGAGCCGCTCAAAGAGATGCGGGTCTGGCGGTTCAGCCTCTACTACGTCGTCGTCTTCGGTGCCTACGTCGCGCTCTCCTCGGTCCTGCCGACCTACTACAGCGATGCGTACGGCGTACCCCTGACCGCGCAAGCCCTGCTCACCGCGAGCTACATCTTCCCCGCGTCACTGCTGCGCCCCGTCGGGGGCTGGGCCTCCGACCGGTGGGGTGCCCGCCGCGTCATGTACCTCACCTTCGGGCTGATGCTGGTCCTCTGCGGCATCCTGATTGTGCCCGGCCTGCCGTTGGCTCTGTTTGCCACCGTGGTCTTCCTCGTCGGATGCGCCATGGGTATCGGCAAAGCCGCCGTCTACAAGCACATCCCCGAGTACTACCCCACTAACGTCGGCTCCGTTGGCGGCCTGGTCGGGATGCTCGGCGGCCTGGGTGGGTTCTTCTTGCCGCCGCTGTTCTACTACGTCAAAGCCGCCACCGGAATGCAGACGGCGACCTTCCTCGTGCTCTTCCTCATCACTCTGATCTCCGCGATCTGGATGCACCTGACCATCGTCAGGATGAAACGTCAGGGCATCGACACCCACGAGCACGCGATCGACCACTCCCACATCCATCGCGACCCCCAAGAGGCCTAACATGAGCGCCGCTCCGTTATCCGACCGCTCCGGCGGGGAATGGCTGACCAGCTGGGACCCCGAGGATGACGCCAGGTGGGACAAACCCCTGGCCTGGCGGACCCTGTGGGTCACCACCTTCTGTCTGACCCTGTGCTTCGTCGCCTGGTTCCTGCCGAGCGCCATCGTGCCGAAGCTCAACGCTCTCGGATACTCCTTCACTAAGGAGCAGCTCTACTGGATGGCAGCCATGCCCGGTCTTGCCGGTGGCCTGCTGCGCATCATCTGGATGGTCCTGCCCCCCATCATGGGCACCCGCAAAATGGTCGCTGCGACCACGGTGCTCCTCATCGCCCCCACCCTCGGCTGGGGCGTGCGGGTGATGAGCCCCACCGCGCCGTACTGGGAGCTGATGGTCCTGGCCTTCCTCGCCGGTATCGGCGGTGGCGCCTTCTCCGGGTTCATGCCCTCCACGTCGTACTTCTTCCCCAAACGCATGGCTGGCACTGCGCTGGGCTTGCAAGCCGGCATCGGCAACCTCGGGGTTTCCCTGGTCCAGCTGTTTGTCCCGATCCTCATCGGACTGTCCTGGCTGGGCGTCGTCGGCGGCTCCCAACAGATGAAAGTCGCCGGAAAAGCTAACGTCACCGTCTGGTATCAAAACGGGGCCTTCTTCTGGATCCCGCTGATGATCTGCGGCGCCATCCTCGCCTGGATGACGCTGAAGTCAGTGCCGATCACGGCCAACGTCAAGCAGCAGTTCGACATCTTCGGCAACGTCGACACCTGGTATATGACCCTGCTTTACATCATGACCTTCGGGACCTTCTCCGGGCTGTCCGCCCAATTCGGTCTGCTGATGGGCAACCTGTACGGCGCCGGTAACGCCGCCATCGTCTCCGGCACTGGCGCAACCGCTCAGGTCCTCATCGCGGGATACGCCGTGCCTGATCCGGTGAAATACGTGTTCTGGGGCCCGCTCGTCGGCGCAGTCGCCCGATTCGCGTTCTCCCCACTGACCGACAAGATGGGTGGAGCGCTCTGGTCGCTCATCTCCGGGATCGGACTCATCGGGTCCATTGGATTCACCATGACCACACTGGTCCCTGACACGTCCTCAGCGGCGGCCCTTCAAGGCGGTTTCGACCGGTTCTTCTGGGGCATGATGGCGATCTTCCTGTTTGCCGGGATCGGCAACGCCAGCACCTTCAAACAGATGCCGATGATCTTCGAAAAACGCCAAGCAGGCGGAGTCATCGGATGGACCAGCGCCATCGCCGCGTTCGGACCGTTCCTCTTCGGAATCGGGTTGACTCTGATGCCCGCCACCGCGTTTTACGCGATCGGTATCGGTTTCGCGGTGCTCTGCACCGCCATCACCTGGGTCCGTTACGCCCGCCCAGGAGCACCGAAGCCAAGCTGACCTCCGGTCGTCCCGTCGTACGTCGTACGTCGTATGACAGCCGCGACCGGTGACTACAGCGACAATGGGGCGGTCGGTCTTCTGGGGGGTGTGGGTGATGTGGTGCCGGGGTGTGGTGTTCCGGTGGTGGGTCGTGGTGTGGTGAGTGGTGGGGGGGAGCAGGTGGTGTGTGGCTCCGGTCGTGTGGGATTGTTCCGTCCTGTGTGATCGGTGTGTCGGCTTGGTAGGGCAGATCCCGGCCGACACGACGAGAGGCTCGTACCTTCCCTCCGGTACGAGCCTCTCGGCTTGAATCACAGCTATTCAGAGATGCCACAAAAGATGTTTCGCTGACCTGAAGACGCCGTACCCGACCGCTCCGCCCGGGTCGACGATCAATGAACGAACTGCAGCACCGCCAATGCCAGCACGATCGGCACCGAACCCCAAACGCAAGCTTGCGCCGCCGTACCCCACACCTGCACCGCCTGGTCAGTGTCCGGTCCGGGAAGGCCAACATAACGGTGCACCGCCCGGTGATATTGGCGGAAGGAGATGGCCAACAAAGTGGCGACTGCTACACAACCCGGCCACGCCCCGCCGGGGAAGAACATCACTGTCACCGTGACCAAACCAATGGCATAAGCAAGTGCCAGATAACGCTCATAGCGGCGATACTCTTCATATGCCCCGGAGAGCAGCGACGAAGTGTTGGTGGAATTCACATTCATGATCAGGTCCTTGTCGTCGACCACCCTGGGCAGCGTGGCGAAGGGAATGCAAAGGAGCGGGGGAGAACGATGCCTTCTGTGGCGTCATGTCTGCCCCCTCGAATCGGCATCTCGGACAGGGACCTGACCCGACTGGATCGCGCAATTGTCTGTTGTGGCCCGCGCTGTCCGGTCAGTGGTGGCTGAGAGCTCCCAGGAACGGGCCGCTCAGATCGGGTCAACTGGGCTGATACTGCGAGTCGGCGTCACCGGCCCCGGAGGGAGCGCGCCAGCGCCGCGGGGGCATTGCGCGACGTAATGACCGATGCGGAGGCATCGACCGCAGCGGGGCAATGCTGAGGGGGGCGGCGGGAGCGGTTTGCGGACCGGTCTGCTAAACGACCCCGATCCGGGGAGAGGAGCAGCTGCGGGAGGCTGCTGGACGAGGTCGTCGAAATAGCCGGGAACACCCAACGAATGCGCTGCGCCGCGCAACTGCCGCACCTGATCCTGGGACGGGACACCCTGTGCGAAGGTCACGCGACGCATCGATTCCAACAGACGCTCTGTCACTGCGCGGATCTGCGTGGCGGGTAACCCTGCGCGAGCCGCGGCCGCGGTCAAGTCGCGGATGTCAGCCGTGACGATCCTGCCCACCGGCAAAACCGAAGTGATGGCCTCCACGAGCGCCGCCGACCTTGGATCATGGGTTTCCGCTGCGCTCATCGGGACGGTCGATAGCAGGTCGGCTAGCCAACTGTGTGGGGCGATCCCCGCAGATCCGCCGGGGCGGGCCACCCATCGCGGCTCACCACGGTGACGTCCATCGGTCGCGTCCATCGACACCGGCGGCACCGGATAGCGCAGTCGATCACCACACCGGCCAGCGATCAGCGGCACCACGGCCGCGCATATCCGGGCGTCGTCTAATGCCGACGAGGGCACCGTCCGTCGTAACCCCACGTGCCGGGCGACTGTTGCCAATCGTGGATTCGGTAAACCCCACACCGATGCCGCCCAGGACGACATATCCACGACGGGCATCGTCGGCGCCAACACCCCTGCTCGTAGGCACTCCGCCGCCACAAAGGCCTCTACCATCCGAGCCTGGTGAACGACCAGCACGCACCCTTCTACCTCGGCGAACAAGGCTGTAGCGGTCTCTGCGAATCCTGGGGCTCCCTGCAACACCCCCGATGTCAATCCGTGCACGGCGGTCCCGGAAATCTCTGAACGTGCCGGGTCGATCATCGTGGTCCACTCACGCTGCACCGTCCCGGTGGCATCACAACGCACCACTGCCACCTCCACCACCCGATCTCGGGCGGGCGAAAAACCCGACGTCATCACCTGGAGACAGGCGTAAGGACCGTCATGGGTGAACCCCTCAGCAGTCGACGAGGTCGCTGCCACGACCCCTTCGGCAAACAGAGCGGTACGGCGGGACGCCGACGTCGACGCGGCCCGTGGTGGAGTTTCGGCACTCCGTGGCCCAGCATTCCCCGGTGCCGCAGCACGTGAGCTGATCTCTGCCCGGGCAGTGCTGGGGGCTGGCCCAGACGTGGGCATCGGACGTGGCGATGAGGTCGGCTCCCGTTTCTCCTCCGCGCAGGACGGCGTCGGCGACCGTTGCGCCGGTCGCGGCAGAAAAGCCCACACCACCGCAGCGGCTGTCGCGACCATCACCAACCAGATCAGGGCGCCGCCCATGCCCCTCCCCAGGGTCGCCTCATTTGCTGGCGGCAGGCACCGCCTGATCCCCCATCGCCCGTACGGCGACCCCTCTGAGAAGCTACGCCCCGATCGCAAGGAGCTATCCCGCGCCAGGCAGCGGCTCCCACCCACGATTCAGTGCGGCACGAGCCGCCACAAACTGGTGCGACCACACCGGCTCCGACGTACCTTCCAGGTCAGGAAACACCAGGAGCCGCACCTGATCCACCGAGTTCACCGCCCACACTTCCACGTCATGCGCTGTCGCCACCGGCAATCGACCCGACCGGACCTGCACCCCCACCTCCTGGCACCAGCGCCGCAGCCGCGCCTCCGTCACCGACGGCAAACGGGGAATCCCGTCCTCCACCACATGCAACGCCCCATCCCGCCACCACACCACCGTCGTGAACGCCCCCTCCACGACTGATCCGTCCGGCCCGACCAACACCGCCTCATCGCAGCCTCGGCGTACCGCTGTTGCTCGCGCCTGCGCTAACCACCGCAGGTCAGGCCCCTTCACCTGAGGTAATCGGCGCTGGTCACCTCGCGGCATCACCCACGCCCGCGCCACCGGTCCCCGCTGTGGCATTGGCCGCACCAGCCACGACACCACGCCACTGGTGCCATCCACTTCGATCCGCGGAAACCACGCTCCCTGCCGAGGAATCTGGTCACACAGCTGCGTCCACCCGTTGTCAATCTGATCAGGACGCGCTGCCGGCACCCATCGACGACACGACTGGACAAACCGGTCCCGGTGAGCATCCAGGTCAGCGACCCGTCCGTCCACCACCGACCACGACTCCACCACCGACCACGACTCCACCACCGACCAGGATGACCCGGCGGCTGGTGTCTCGGGGTGCTCCCCGCTCACGGAGTTCACCCACCCTCCACCTGGTCGACAGCACACCACCGCAACAGTGGCCGTGCTTTGACCATCGTCTCGTCAAACTCCTCTTGCGGCACCGACAACGCCGTCACCGCCCCACCCACGCCGTAACGCAGCTCGTCATCGACAGCCACGACCGAGCGGATCACCACCGACATATCCACTGCCCCCGATAGCGAGAGATACCCCAGCGCACCCGAATACACCCCGCGTGGCGCCTGCTCCAGATCATCGATCAAGGACATGGTCCGCAGTTTGGGGGCACCAGTCATTGACCCTGGAGGAAAAGCTGCCCGCAGCACACCCACCCGATCGTCTTGGGCCCCAATCTGGCTGGCGACGACACTGACCATCTGGTGCACCGTCGCATAACTGCGGATGGCGCACAACTCGGCCACCCGAGTCGACCCCGGGAGCGCGGTCCGGGTCAGATCATGCCGCACCAAGTCGACGATCATCAGATTTTCTGCGCGGTCTTTCACGCTGGCCGTGAGGTCGGCGCGTAGCTGAGCATCCACTGTCGGGTCGGCGTTGCGTGGCCGGGTGCCTTTGATGGGCTCGGATGTCACCTCCCCGGATGGGCTGATCGTGAGGAAACACTCAGGGGAGGTGCTCAGCACAGTCACTCCAGGCACGCTCACCCAAGCGGCATAAGGAGCTGGGTTAGCTTGGCGCAACCGGGAATACCAGCCGGGCAGATCGGCGGCGAAATGGGGAGGTGGAGTCGCAGTCAACGTTGAGGTCAGGCAGATCTCACTGGACTGTCCGGCGGCGATGAGTTCCTGCGCCTGTGCGACCAAGGCGACGTACTCGTCCTGCGAGTGTCGGGCCCGCACCGACAGCGGAGGTGGATGCGGTGCCGGAGGCGCTGGTGCGGCCTCCTCGGCAAGCTGCCGAAGTAGCCGCGCAATCCCAGACGCCCAGCGGTCCTGCTCCTCGCGACATGACGGGTCCGACCAGCTCACCAGATGCCATCGACCACGGTCATGCTCATAGGCCACACATCGATCGGCGAAAATCATGGCCGCTTCCGGATGCCCGTGAGCGGCACGACGGGGCGCGCCGCATTCCGCTTTGAGTTCGTAGCCGAGGAAACCCACCCATCCACCGACGTACGGCGGCATGCCATCGGCCAGTTCGCACTGCGGCAGCGACGCCATATCAGTGGCTAAGAAATCCAGAAACTCTCCCGACCAGTGTTGTGTCCCAGCGCGATCCGTCACTGTGGTCACTGACGTGGTCAGGTCGTACGTCGCGACTCGCGCCAACGGGCCTTGGGCGTCCCCAAGGAAGGACCACCGGCTGCCCGGCTGCTCCGGCGTGACAGGCATCGACTCAGCGTCGGAACTGTCCAGCCAGAACGAGGGCGCCCCGAGCTGATACAGCTGTGCCTGCAGCACCGCAGGATCCACCGCGAGCGCCACAGTCTGATGCGTCATGGTCCACGGCGGTGTCGACACGGCAGCGCCACAGGTCAGTTCAGCTGCGCCGAGCGTCGGCGTACCTCCGGAGTGACTGTCACCACGCTGAACCACTCGACCTGCTTGCTGGTTCCACGCTGCTGCCGCGGAGAGGAAGTTGCCGACCAATACCGCACCTGCCGGGGTGCCCACCGACTCTGGATGGAACTGCACCCCCCACCACGGACGATGCCGATGGGTTACCGCCTGCACTTGATCGCCTGGACCGCGACCTGTCACCACCAACGACTCCGGCACAGACACTGCCACCAGCGAGTGATAGCGCATCGCTGGCATCGGAGAGGGGACCCCGGCAAATACCCCCGACCCGTCATGGACGACGTCTTCGATGAGCCCGTGCCGTGGCTGGTCAGCTCGGTCCACCTGGCCTCCCGCAGCGGCCACCATCACCTGGTGACCCAGGCACACTCCCAACACCGGGATGTCCTGCCCCTCCAGCAGGGCGCGGCATATCCCGATGTCTTCAGCCAGGTGGGGGCTGCCGGGTCCGGGGGAGAGCACCACGGCGTCGTACTGGTCGAGGCGGTCTAAGACCTCTTGCTGACGGTTGTCGACCACGTCCACGCGGCAGCCATGGCTGCGGATCAGGTCGACCAAATTGAAGGTGAACGAGTCGTCATTGTCGACGACCAGCACCGACATCCCTCGGCGAGGTGGCGGGGTCTCGCCGGGTGCGGGCACGTCGAGAGGAAGCACGGGGTCGTCAACAGGCATCGGTGGGCTCCTTTCCGGCCGCCCTACGCTACGTCCTCGACGGGCCCTGCTACCGACGCACCCCGAGTGTCCGGGGGCGAGATCGGAAGCTCACCAGCTCAGAACGGCACCCCACACTGCAGGATGACGTTGGCGTATGGGGTCTCCTCACCCGTACGTACGACGAACGCCGCCTGAGCCACTCGCGCTTTCAGCTCCTCGTGCGGCACCATGATCGCCTCGCCCAGGTGTGGGGCCCGCTCCGCACACCATTCCTGCACCTGAGAGTCGAGGCTTTCGTCAGCGACCGTGTGAGCCTGCACCACGATCTCGGAGAGCATGATGTCTAGTACGGTGCGGAAAGCGATCTCGCCATGACCTAAAGCCAGATCGACCATCGGCAGGTCACGAGGTATCGGCAGCCCGCAATCAGCGATCACCACGGTGTCGGTGTGGCCGAGCAGGCCGATCAGACGGGAGAGTTCGGCGTGGCGTAGGCCCGCACGTCTCATGAAGAGGTCACGTCCTCACTGGAGTTATCGGTCGGGTAGGAATCTTGGGCACCTTCCCGGGTTACCGACAGCGCGGCAAACCGGGTCGCGCGACGTGCCGCCTCCACCAGGTCGCCACCAGCGGCCAACGAGGCGACCAACGCGCCGACAAAAGCGTCACCGGCACCGGTGGTGTCCACCACCGTGACCGACTCCGCCGGAACGTTCACCGGCCCAGCTTCGCGGGCTGCGGCGGTCAACAGCAGTGCGCCGTGCGAGCCGAGGGTCATGACGACACTGGCCACACCGGCGTCAACGAGTCGACAGATCACGTCCGCCGGGGGGCAGTCCGGCGAGACGTCCACCCCGAGTATCTTGGCGGCGCCGAGACCTTCATGCTCATTGACGATCAGCGGATTCGCGGCGAGCAGCGCCTCAGCGGGATAGTCGACAACGGGGGCCAGGTTGATCACCGGCCGAGCTCCCACGTCGACGGCACGACGGACGGCGGCGGCGGCGACTGGTACGGGCAGCTCGCCTTGAGTGATGAGGAAGTCACCCGCGTGCAGGTCGGCGAGCTGAGCCAGTTCGGGGTCTCCGACCAGGAAGTTGGCCCCAGGGACCACGATGATGGAGTTTTCTCCCGCGGCATCGACGGTGATCAGTGCTAGACCAGTAGGCCCTTCGACCTGACGGATCCCGGTGAGATCACAGCCGCTGCGGCGTAAACCCGCCACGGCCACCTCGGCGTGGCCGTCGGAGCCGACCGCGCCGATCATCCGGACACGTGCCCCGCTCAGGGCGGCTGCGACCGCTTGATTAGCGCCTTTGCCGCCAGCCCGGGCTTGTCCGCCGTCGCCGAGGACCGTTTCTCCAGGTAAGGGGTGCCGCTCGACTCGGGCGAAGAGGTCGGCGTTCAACGAGCCGAGGACGGCGACCCGGTGCGTGCCCGGGTCACCTCCCTCACCGTGTGTCGTGGCGATCACTTCAGGTATTCCCCGACGTTGCCGACCTCGACCGTCTTGACCTCAACCGGGATCTTCTTGTCGACCTGTTTGCCGTCGGCGATCTGCAGAGCCAACTCGACGGCTTTCTGTCCCAGCACCTTGGGCTGCTGGGCGATCGTGCCGACCATGGTGCCGGCCTTCACGGCCTTCAAGCCGTCAGCAGTGCCATCGAAGCCGAAGACCTTGACCTCTTTGCCTGCCTTCGCGCCCAACGCCTGGACGGCGCCGAGTGCCATCTCGTCGTTCTCGGCAAAGACCGCGGTCACATTGGGGTGTGATTGCAGCAGGTTCGTGGTGACGTTCAGGCCTTGGGCACGTTCGAAGTTTGCTGGTTGCTTGGCGGCCACCTTGATCTGGGGGAACGCCTTGAGGCCTTCCTCAAAGCCTTGACCACGGTCTCGGCTGGCGGATGTCCCGGCCACACCCTGAAGGATCAGGATTTCGCCCTTCTCGCCAATTGCTTTAGCCAACGCTTCAGCGGCTTGCTTACCCCCGGCGACGTTGTCGCTGCTGACCAGGGTGGCGATGTCCACGCCGTTGACGCCGCGGTCCACGCCGATCACCGGAATCTTGGCGTTGCTGACCGGTTTGACTGCGGCACCAGCTGCGTCGGAGTCGACGGGGTTGATGATCACCGCGCTGGGTTTCTTCGTGGCGGCGTCCGCGAGCTGGTTGGCTTGGGTGGCAGCGTCGTTCTGTGCGTCAACCACGTTGATGGTGGATCCCGCGGCCTTGGCGGCGTCTTGTGCGCCGTCCCGCAGGTCCACGAAGAACGGGTTGTTCAACGTTGACAGGGCCAAGGTGATCGATGTGCCCCCCGAGGAGCCCTTGCCGCCGGAGCTCGAGGACTCCCGGTTGCAGGCGGTTGTCGACACGGCGAGGGTGCCTGCCAGGAGTGCGACGGCGAGGGTACGACGGGTGGTGCTAGACATGGGTTCTCCCTGATAACTCGACTCTGAGTGGGGGTGGGGGGTCGCTGGGGTGCGGGGTCACCGACGCTGCCGGATCACATCGAATCCGACGGCGAGGGCGATGACCAGTCCGATGACGACCTGTTGCCAGAAGGCCGTCACGTTGAGGAGGTTGAGACCGTTGCGGATGACGGCCAAGACGAGGGCGCCGACGAGGGTGCCGCTGGCTTTGCCGGTGCCGCCGGAGAGGCTGGCGCCACCGATGACGACGGAAGCGATGGCGTCCAGTTCGTAGCCGCTGGCGGCTTGGGGCTGCGCGGAGGCGAGCCGCCCGGCCAGGACCAGACCGGCGATCCCAGCAAACAGGCCAGATAGGGCATAGACGCTGGCGGTGAGGCGCGCGACGGGAAGACCAGCGAGGCGGGCAGCTTCTTCGTTGCCACCGACGGCGAAGAGCGACAAGCCAAAAACAGTGCGGCGGAGCACAAAAGCGGTGATGAGCGCTGCCAGGATGAGGATGAGGACCGGGACCGGGACCGGGCCAAGGTCGGCGCCGAGCCAGGTGACAGCGTCAGGCATTTCGACGGGGCGGCCGCCGGAGATCACCAGGGTGAGTCCCCGCGCGATGGACAGCATGGCCAGGGTGGCGATGAACGCGGGGAGTTTGGCGTAGGCGACGGCGAGCCCACAGACCGCTCCGGCGAGCAGCCCGACAGCGGGGCCGACCAGCAGCGCCATCCAGCCGGGAAGTCCGGCGCTGGTGGTGGCCCAGCCAGCGCTGATCGCGGCGAGCGCGGCGACGGAACCCACGGACAGGTCAATGCCGGCGGTGATGATGACGAAGGTCATGCCGAACGCGAGGACCGCCACCACCGCTGCTTGGACGCCCACGTTGAGGAGGTTTTGGGCGGTGAGGAAGTCGGGGGTGGCGATGAACATGGCCAGACAGACCACGGCCAAGCCGACGAGGGCACCGTTGTCGGAGAGGAATGTGGTGACCCGTTCGCGGGGGGTGGGGCCGGTGGCCGCTGCCGGTGGGGCAGCGCTGATCTCAGTGGACACGGGTGGACTCGACCTCCTTGACGGCCAGGGACATGACTGCGTCCTGGCTGGCCTGCGCTGCGGGTAGTTCCCCGACGAGGCGTCCTCGGGCCATGACGAGGACGCGGTCACTCATGCTGATGACCTCGGGGAGCTCGCTCGAGGCGAGCAGGACGGCACCGCCGGCGGCGGTCACGCGGTTGATCAGTTCGTAGATTTCGACTTTGGCGCCGACGTCGACGCCCCGAGTGGGCTCGTCGAGCAGCAGTACTTTTGTGCCGGCCATGAACCAGCGTCCGAAGACCACTTTCTGCTGGTTGCCGCCAGAGAGGCTGCGCACCTGTTGGGTCATGGACGCGC
This sequence comes from Austwickia sp. TVS 96-490-7B, assembly GCF_019331795.1. Classification (GTDB taxonomy): domain Bacteria; phylum Actinomycetota; class Actinomycetes; order Actinomycetales; family Dermatophilaceae; genus Austwickia. The sequence goes on along the minus strand of NZ_JAHPZL010000003.1, from coordinate 707,804 downwards.
GCCGTAACCGCAGGGTGTCGGCGACGTCGACGCCGCGTTCGCGTTGACCGTTGAGGTCCGCGAGCGGGCCGCGGGCGGTGGGGCGCAGTGTGGCGTAGCCGAGATTGTCGGTGATGGAGGCACCCAGCACCAGGCCGGAGGTTTTGCGGTCCTCAGGGACCAGACCCACTCCGGCCCGGACGGCGGCGGCGACGTCATGGCGGGGGAGAGGGCTGTCGGCGATGCGGATTTCACCGGCGTCGTAACGGTCGGCTCCGGCAATGGCCCGGAGGAGTTCGGTGCGTCCGGCGCCCATCAGTCCGGCCAGACCGACGACTTCGCCAGCGCGGACCTGGAGGGTGATGTCGTCGAATAGTCCGGTGCTGCTGAGGTTTCGGACGTCAAGCAGGGTTTCGCCGAGGTCCCCGGCGCGCCGGGGGTAGAGGTCATCGATGTCCCGACCGACCATGAGGCGGACCAGTTCGTCTTCGCTGGTGGAGCCGGAAACGGTGTCGACGTACTTGCCGTCTCGCAGGACGGTGATCCGGTCGCCGATCTCGGCGATCTCGTCCAGGTGGTGACTGATGAATACCATGGCGACTCCGGCAGCGCGCAGTTCTCGCACGATGTCGAAAAGGATGTCGGTTTCGGTGCGGGTCAGGGCTGCGGTGGGCTCGTCGAGGATGAGGATGCGGGCGTTCTGGGCCAGCGCGCGGGCGATTTCCACGAGCTGTTGCCGGGCGATGCCGAGGCTGCCGGCAGGGCGGTCGACGTCAACGTCGAGACCTACCCGGTCGAGGGCGGCGCGGGCGTAGCGTCGCATCTCGGCGCGGTCGATCAGTCCGTGACGGCGAGGGGTGCGTCCCAGGGTGATGTTCTCCGCGACGGACAAGGTGGGGACCAGGTTGAGTTCCTGGTGGATGGTGGCGATGCCGCACCGTTCGGAGGTGGCGGTGTCGGTGATGCGTACGACGTCGCCGTCTAGGTGGATCTCACCCTGATCGGGTTGGTGGACTCCGGCGATGATTTTGATCAGGGTGGATTTTCCAGCGCCGTTCTCACCGAGGAGGACGTGGACTTCTCCAGCGCGTAGTTCAAGGTCGACGCCGTGGAGGGCAGCGACGCCGTTGAAGGATTTGCTGACACCGTGCAGGGCCAGGACGCAGTCGCTCACGCGCGACCTCCGCTCACGGGTTGGGGGGACGAGGGGTTCTGATCGAGCTCACCGCAGGAAGCCCGAGGGACGAGGTGCATCGGGACGACGACGGAAGCGACCTGGGCGCCATTGCATTGGTCCTGCAGGAGCTGTACGGCGGCTTCACCGAGGAGCCGCACATCCTGAGCGACGACCGTGACTGCCGGATCGACCAGGGAGAACCAGGGGATGTCGTCGACGCAGGCCAGCGCGATGTCTTCGCCGATGCGTACGCCGCGGTGTCGCAGCACCATCAAGGTGCCTAACGCCATGAGGTTGTCGGCGGCCACGATGGCATCGAGGTCGCCGCGGTCTAGCAGGTGGTGGGTGGCTTCGAGCCCGCTGGCGAGTTGGAAGTCGCCTTCGGCGATGTGGGCGTCCGGCAGGTCGAGGCCGTGGTGGTCGAGTCGGTTGCGAAGCGCCTCAAGGCGGTCACGTCCGGTGGAGGTCGACTGGGGGCCAGCGACGACCCCGATACGTCGGCGGCCGAGACCGACGAGGTGATCGACCAGCGCCGTCATACCACCGTGATTGTCGCTGGTGACGGTGGGGACACCGGGGATGCCGGGATCGCGGTCGACCAGGACGGTGGGAGTGCCCGCGGCGGTTTCGATCAGGGTCCGGCTGGCGCTGCCCTGTGGGACCGCGATAATGCCGTCGACATGGTGGCTGGTGAGTGCGCGCAGGTAGCGGTCTTGCTGTCCGGCTTGTTCGTCGGCGCTGCCCATGATGAGGGCCAGGCCACGTTCGGTGGCGGCTTTGTCGACGTGGTAGGCCAGGTCGGTGAAGAAAGGGTTGCGCACGTCTGGGACGAGCAGACCGATGGTGCGGGTGCGCTGGGTGCGCAGGCCACGGGCGAGGTTGTTGGCTTGATAGCCCAACCGTCGGGCGGTGGCGGCGACCTTGCTGCGGGTCTCTGGGGCCACCGGGCCGGAGCCGGTGAGGGCTCGGGACGCCGTGGCCATGGAGACTCCGGCCGCTCGGGCGACGTCGCGCAGGGTGGCCATGGCACCTCCTCGTGCAGCCTTTGCACATCATTGTGGAAACGATTCCAGTGAAATCGTTTTCGCATCATGCTCCTCTGCGCTTCCGCACGTCAAGCGGGCCTCGCGCAACGGAGTATCTTCGCAGGTGAGACGGCATCAATGCCGTCGAGCTTTCCCAGCTCAGTGACGACGCAGGGCCATCACCTCAGACCGCGGCGTGATGCACCCGATCGGTGATCATTCCCGCGATTCGCACCGCCAGAACTCGGTCATCGGTGCGGATGCAATCAAAGCGCCGCTCCCGCTCTGCGGTATGGGTGCCTACCGGTCTATCCCGCCCGGCCAAGATCATCCCGGACCCAGGCAACAAGGTCACCATGATCCACTCCTGCGTCATCGGGTCGTCGTCGGCCAGATGACCCCACAACATCCCCGACACGGGCGACTGCTCCGACCCGGCCCCGATCATCGTGACCGCCACTCCCCGGTCCACCAACTCCCGGTACGTCGACACTGCCCGCTCGTCCAAATAGTGCGAATGCTGCGCGCAGACAAACATGTCCGCATGCATCCCGACGGACAGAGCGGCCTGCTCCAAGGTCCATCCAGCAGCGAGCATCTCTTCCTTGTCCACCACCCGCGGGGGATACGCCGCCGCTATCACCTCAAACGGGGTGCGGGTCGCGCTGTCTACCTCCACCGACGTCGTCGGGTGATCCGCGACCTGAGAGGTTGCCGTGACAAACGGACCGGCCACATGGGTCGCCCCAGCAGAGACCGCAGCCCACTCGTCGACCGCGCTGCCGACCGAATCAGCTACCACCCACGGCCGGGCCCCCCGCACCGCCGCCACTAACGCGCTGACCGACTCTCTGCGCTCGCTGTAGTCCAGTGGCTTGTCGACGTCCAGGAGCAGAATGTCCGGTCGGATCAGCTCGACGGCGCGTCGCTCCGCATGGGCCACCACCGGGTGCATTGTGGCGGGTGCGGCAGTCAGGCCTGATATCGCGATCAACGAGACTCCCTTGACCCGCAGGTCAATGACCGCTCGTTGTGCGCTGCGAGGATCGGCGGTGACGTCTTGATGTTCCAGGATCATCCCGGAGCCAGCGGGGAGTGCGGCGAAGGCTTCTTGCACTGTGTCAGTAAGCGCAGCTTGCACCGTCACCGGCACCAATACCGGGGTGTCGATCGGAGTGGGCGCCGCTCGCAGGGCCATGGCTACTCCCGCGGCGCGCATCCCATCGAGGCTGACCAGATCGGGGGAGTCGAGGAGGGCTATGCGTAAGGCGCGGGCGCGGGCAGCGTCCGCACCCGCTGGATGGCTGGCGATGAGTGCTGATCGGTCGCGGGTCATGGTGCGGAAGACTGGGCGGAAGTCCAGCTCTGCGGCAGCGGTCCGTAGTGATGCGGTGGGGTCTTCGCCGCCTGGTGTCGCGCGGTGGTGATGGGGGATCGTCACGCGGGGCCAATGCCTCCCCCAAGGAACCATTCCGACGACCTCCGCCCCTCGATCTACGCGCACTGTCGAGACTACGCTCCTCTGCGACGTCTCAGGGGGCTTAAGGCCAGGCAGAAGCCTCAATCGCAGAATCCAAATCGATTGCTGGAGAGAATGATTCATAAATGTCGCTGCGCTGAGATACCAGCAGTGACGTCTCCGGGGCCACTGGGGTCAATGACGCCAAAAACACCGTCACCCCCAACAAGTCCGCGCAGCCTCCCGGCGACCAGCCCCGTGCCGACAGTTCCACGTCGTACCGCTCTGCGTGCTCCGCAAAATCCCGAGCCGCCGCCCCACCCGCCGCGAGCATCCCCGCCGCCCACTCCCGCACCGACTGCACCGCCACCAGGCCACCGCGAGCTGCCAGGCAGGTGTCATCGTTGCTCGCCAACAACACCAGCAACGCTTCCGACAAGGCCGAGTCAACATCTCCTCCCGCCGCCAAGACCCGCCGGTACGCCGGCAACGACCCTCGGCGTACCGAGTCAAAACCCCTCGCCGCCTCCGCTGGCGCCCCACCCATCCCGTATGTCGCCCGCGCCCGAGCTCCGTGCGTGTCCAACTCGGTGAGTGGCGGACTCGAAGACTCCCCGCGCACCATCACCGACACCACCGCGCACACCACCGACACCGGGTCGTGGTCCGAGATGCCGGTCACCGCCGCCACCACCGCTGGCGACGCCGACGCTACCCACCCCGCAGCCGCCGTCAACAGCCCCAAGGCGTAAATCGCGCCCTTATGCGTGTTGACCCCGCCGGTGGCGTCGTACATCCGGGCCTCCGCCGCGATGCCCACTCGCCGTAACTGCGGCATCATCGTCACCGGCGACTTTCCCCGCCGCCCCACCGACCGACCCACCTGCTCACACGCGGTGAATCCCGACACCACCGATGCCGCGCTGACCTCAAACAACGACACATCCATGTCTGGATGTGCCCCACAGCTCATCCGGTCGACCAGTCCTGGCTTCGGGGTGTGCCACACCTCCGTCACCAATGCCTGGTACGCCGACGACGCATATGGTGACGCCTCCGCCAGTTCCCACCCGGTGACGATCCGTCGACATGCCGCAGCCACGTCAGAGTGGGCATGTGCGCCACTGCGGGCACATGCGGCCGCTGCCTCCCCGCAGACCAGGCACCGTCGCGGCAACGAACCCCACCCGCCACGAGACAACGGCCGGGCGATCCCCTCCTGGAGGGTCAGCACATCAAGATCCCACAGCCGCCCGCACGGATGGCTGTCCTCCACATCGACGAGCGCCCGCTTGACCACCTCTGGGGCAGCGGTGAGTGCCCACAGCGCCTCATCCCCGCCGACACCACCAGCGCGGATGTCCTCGGCCGCCACTGGCCACCCTCGCAGTGCGATCGTGCGGCGCACAACGGCCACCATCTCAGCCCACACCGGGACCGTCCACGGCGGGCATTTCTGCGGACCGGGCACCACCAGCGTCGCTGACACCACCGCAGTCACGTGCGGTGGCGCCAACAATGACCGCTGCCGCTCGGCTCGAGCTTCCCGGGCTGCTAAAACCGCTGCGGCGATCTCAGGGCGCTGCCCTCCCGGTCGCACCGGGAGGGCAGCGGACCTGCGATGTCCTGAGGGAATCACCGTGACGTGGGGGAATGAACCTGCCGGACCACGTCGATGACCGATCCGTCGCGGTAGCGGATCACCCCGACGATGCGTTCATCGAACTCGATCGGGCGGGGCCGACCACAGATGGCCAGGGCGCGCTCGTGCAACTCCGCGATGCTGCACACCGGCAACTTCGCTGCCCGAAGCCGCTCCGCCAGTTCGGGACGGGCAGGGTTGACGGCGATGCCATGGTCAGTGACCACCGCACCGATATTGACGCCCGGCGTGACCAACGTCGTCACCCGCTCCACCACGGTGGGGATACGCGAACGGATCAGCGGCGCCACGATGATCGGCAGATGCGCCCCGGCAGCGGTGTCACTGTGCCCACCGGAAGCTCCCATCATCAGCCCGTCTGAACCGGTGATGACGTTCACGTTGAAGTCCACGTCGACCTCCAACGCGGACAGGATGACGATGTCCATCTCGTCGACCGACGCTCCCTTGGAGGTCAACGCGGCGTACTCGTTGGTGGAGATTTCATGATGGGCTGGGTTGTCCCGCAACGACTTCGCCGCAACAGAGTCAAAGCTCTGCGTGTCCAGGATCGACCGGATCAGACCTTTCTCGTGCAGGTCAACCATCGCGCCGGTGATCCCGCCCAAGGCAAAACTCGCGGTGATCCCTTGGCGGCGCATCTTCGTCTCCAAGAATCGCGCAGTCGCGGTCGCTGAACCACCCGAACCGGTTTGGATGGAAAAACCGTCGTTGAAAAAGCCACTGTGCTCAATGACATCCGCGGACAGCCGACTGATCAGCAGCTCCCGAGGGTTTGACGTCGCCCGGGCCGCGCCCACCGAGATTCGGGCCGGGTCACCGACCTCCTCGACGGGCACGATCCAGTCGACCTGGTCTTGGCTGATCGATGCCGGCAGGTGCGGATACTCCACGATTTCCTCGGTGAGCAACACCACGACGTCAGCGAAAGCCGCGTCGACCATTGCGTATCCCAGGCTGCCGCAGGCGCTGCGCCCGGCGGTGCCATTGGCGTTGCCCATCGCGTCGCACTGACTGACCCCGAGGAAGGCGACGTCCAGGTGCAACTCACCTTGGCTGATCAGCCCGACCCGGCCACCGTGGGAATGGATGTGAATCGGCTCGTCGAGCAAGCCGCCGGAAATTTCTCGGGCCAGCTGTCCGCGCATCCCGGAGGTGTAGATCCGCCGGATCACCCCAGACCGGATGTGTTCGATCAGCCCGGCATGGCAGTTGTTCAACGAACTCGACGCCAGCGTCAAGTCTTGAAAACCCATGCGCGCCAGGGTGGAAACCACCCGGAGGATTGTCTTGTCGCCTTCCCGGAAATGATGATGGAAGGAGATGGTCATCCCGTCGCGCAGCCCGCTGCGACGGATCGCTTCCTCCACCGAGTCCACGATCTTGCGGGTCCGTTTCGCCTTGGCATCTGAGAGGTGTGGCGCCGCCGCATCAAAGCTGGTGTACGGCGTCAACCCGTCCAGTTCGGGTGCGGCCAGTCCGCGCACCCGCAACGTGTTGTCGGCGTAACTGCGGGTGGTGTACGTCGAAGTGCCATTGCTCGGGGAGACAGTCATCGACGTACTCCTGACGCATCGGCGTACTGGACGGTCCGTCGTGCTGCAGCGACGATCGGCGCGTCGATCATCTTGCCGTTCAACGAAATCACTCCCAAACCTTGGGCTTCGGCGCGATCAGCGGCCTCAATCACCAGACGAGCGTGGTCCAACTCCGACTGGGTTGGCGCGTAGGCATTGTGCAGGAGGTCGATCTGTCGTGGGTTGATCAAGGATTTCCCATCAAAACCGAGCCGTTTGATCAGTTCGACCTCGGCGAGGAAACCGTCTTCGTCAGAGAGATCCGACCAGACCACGTCGTACGCGCCGATCCCAGCGACGCGAGCCGCGTGCAGCACCGCACAGCGGGCGTAGAACAATTCAGTGCCATCGCCGCGAGTGGTCTGCATGTCGATGACGTAGTCAAAACCCGCCAACGCAATGGAATCCATGCGGGGGCTGGCCGTGGCGATCGCCACCGCGTTGACCACCCCAGACGCGGATTCGATCGCCGCCATCAACCGGGTCGAACCCACCGGACGCCCACAAGCTCGTTCGATGTCCTCCACGTGGCGTTCTAGCTCATGGATCTGATCTGGGGTCTCGGTCTTCGGGAGTCGGACCACTTTCGCCCCGGCCCGCACTACCGCCTCGAGGTCAGCTGGCCCAAATGGGGTGTCCAACGGGTTGATCCGCACCACCGTTTCCATGTCCTGGTAGGACAGGTGTTGCAGCGCATGGAAGACCATCAGTCGGGCCGAGTCCTTCTCCCGCAGGGCGACTCCGTCCTCCAGATCAAACATCACCGCGTCCGGCCCAAAGACGTACGCCGTGGCCACCATGGCGGCATTGCTGCCTGGAATGAACAACATCGAGCGGTGCGGTCGCTCCGCACGCATATCCCGTCGACCTGCGTGCGGTGCTGGGGTGGCGGTGTACGTCGACATCGCCGCTGCCTGTGGCCTTGCGGGCATGACCGTGCTCCTGATCTGGTCAGACACCTCGGTGGTGTTCATAGCCGAGCCCAGTCGATCGCGTCCGGCGCGCCCGACCCTCGCAGGCAGGCTGCTTGCACTCGGGCCCGGATGGTGAAGTCCAAGGCGCCTTTGTCCTCCACGAGGACATGTCCGGCATGGACTCCGAGGTCCTGCAGTGTTGAGGACACGACCTCCCGGATGGCGTCACCGAACTGCGCCATCACCGTGGATGTCACCACCACCTCCATCGCTCCGTCGGGCCGGTCTGGTGGTGTGATGCGCACCATCAGATCACTGGACTCCAAGGTGCCGGCCACCGCCGGCTGGATGATTTGCACGGTCGTCCTCTCGTCGCTGCTAGGTGGCTTTTTTCGCGTCGGACATCGCCGACGACGTTTCACGGCCGCGATGACGCGGCGGAGTCCAGCTCTGCGGCACCACCGGAGGGGATGCCAACGGTCCGGACAGGACGGAGCGCATCAGGCCACCGGGGCCCCGACGAAGGCGCGTTCTAAGGCGGCGAGCGCGGATTCCCGCACGTGCGGGTCCGACCATGAAGCCTCCGAGTTGGCCTCCGCAGTCGCCCGGGCTTTGTCGTGGGCGTCGCCGTACCGCTCGATGATCAGGGCGTACGTCGCTGATGGCACCAGGTCACGCAGCCCATCCAACCGGCCGTCAAGGATCCGTCGGCGCACCTCGGTCGCTGAGATGGCCCGATCATGGGACGTCAATCGAGGAATTTCCACGACCGTCACCGGCGGCGCCGAGTCCGATGCCTGCTCCAGCCAGTAGCGCATGTCGGCGTTGTATTGCCGGGTGACGCGGCACAACGGTTCCGTTCCGACGTACCGGTGGGTCAGCCCCAACGCTGGGGCAATGTGTTGCCGAAAGATCCGCAGGTCAATTGCGGTGGCTGCCATGTCAATGATTCCTTCGTCCTTCAAGAAGTACGTCGGGAACGTCGCTTTGCTGACGATGTACGGCGAGCCAGGATGGACGTGGATCCGATCCCGTTCGGGCAGCGTGGCGACCCCGGCACGGACCAACGCCAATCGGTCACGGTAAGGGAAGAAACTGGCGTCCTCAGACACCACGAAGACATGGAGGTAATCGCAGTCCTGCGCGGCCTGCTGCAGCAGATATTGATGGCCCAGCGTGAAGGGATTGCAATTCACCACGCACGCGCCGACCTTGGGGCGGTCTCGTCGGTAGAACGTCAACTGCTCGGTCCACGTGGACACCCCGGACGCGGTGTTCTCCATCATCACTACCGTGTCTGGGACCGACGCGATCGTATGGAAGCCACACCCGGAGAAAGCCTGCTCATATTGAGGTCGGGTGTAGAGGAACAAATGGTGGACACCCCGGTCGACTGCCGTGTAGGTGAGTTCGGTGATCAGTTTTTCCACGACACCTTGCCCTTGGACGGCATCGTCGATGCTCACGCATTTGATGACGTCACCACTCAACCCGCCGCAGCCGACGAGCCGGTCCTGTCGGCGGGCCACGCAGTAGACATCAATGCCCGAGTCGACCTGCAATCCCTGTTGGGCGATCAGATCCCTGACCTGAGCCATCGTTCCTGGTTGCAAGGTTGGGATCACCGTGTCGTAGCTGATCTCGTCCAAGGGGATGTCGTCCACGGAAGGCTTCTTCGGTGTCGTCGGATGACGGGGATCCCGGGAGAGCCCACCGTCGGCCGGGATGGTCAGATGCCCCTAGCCTAGGCGTCCGCGCGCCGAGACACGCCGTGTTCCCCGCAGCAGCCTCCAGCCAGGCGACCAACGGCGCCCGCCAGCGACCATCAGAACACCAGGTCAGCAGCGCGGCATAGCCTCAGTCGCCACCGCATTGACCGAGGCGAACCGTTCCCCGATAGAGACATCAACCGTGTCATCGGTGCGGTTATCCTGCACCTTCACGGCTCCGGGGAAACGCAACAACACCACCTCGGCCTTTGCCGCACCTGACTCGCCGAACCGGATCTCGGCGACCCCATCTACCTTCCGTCCCGACGGGTCATTCGACATCTTCCCGATCTTGAAACCTTGATCACCCAAGGTCTTCCCTGTCGTTGACGCCAACCCCACCCGTTGAGTGCTGTTGTAGACGTTCACCGTGATCTCCGAGACCGGGGGGCCCGTCACTGCAGGCGTGCAGGTAGCGGAGGGTTTATCCGCAGGTGCCGTTGACGCCTTTGCTGACGGTTTCGCAGCCACCGGCACCGTCGAGTCGCTCCCGAACCATCCCTGGATGAAGGAGAACGCCAGAACGAAAGTGACCAACAGCACCGAACCCATCGCAGAAAGGGTCGCGATGGCACGGCGGCGTTCGCTCTCCACCTCGGCATAGCCGTCGTCGTGATCCTCTGTCACCGTTTCTCCTTCATTACTGCGCCCATCCTGCCCGAGGACAGGGCACTCGCGCGATGAGGCCGCAATCGTGTCCTGTGGAAAACCACGACAGAAGATCGCCCCGATGCGTCATCACCACTGGTGAAGCGGCACATATGCCGCTGCGCGAACCCACTCACGAAAAAAGCACCCGTCCACCGCGATCAGGCACCACCACACGACGACATCGGTGGACACAGAACCCAGGCGCACTGCACCCACCCGGGCCGCATCCATCTGGCCGGGCCCGATCATCGATCAGGCGCGGCCCGGCGTCGTACGCTCACGAGCGTGAGCGATTCTCCCACGACGTCGGGAGTGAACCTCGACGAGATCCGCGCCGGATACGCCTGGATCCACCCGGTCGCGCATCTCAACGCTGCCCAGCAACGCCGATGAGTCACCCGTGAGGCACCCTCCCCCCCAACCGCCCCCGACGCACGACGTCCTCGCCGTCACCGTCGGCATCGGCGGTGTCCGAGCCCGCCGTACCGGACTCACCGACGCCGCCGACACCATCGTCGACGTCCCCGACGCACCCACCACGCCCGTCGGCCCCCACGAAGCCCGCGACCTCGTCGCCGCCGTCACCGCCCTGACCGCCCGCAGCAGCCGTCCGCCGCAATCCGTCGTCTGGGCCGTCCCCCGCGCCTGGTGCGGACCCACCGCAACCCACCTCACGCACACCATGCGCACCACCTACCCCGCCGCGCGGATCGCAGTGACCGCCGACCTCACCGCCACCCACATCGGCGCGCTCGGTGGTGTCCACCCCGGCATCACCCTCGACGTCGCCGCCACCGCCACCGTCCTAGCCACCGACCTCGACCAGATCTGGGTCACCCTCGACGGCTGGGGCACCCCCCTCGGCGGACGCGGCTCCGGCGCGTGGATCGGGACCCAAGGACTCGCCGCCGCACTACGCGAACGCGACGGCGTGCCGCACGGCTCAGCGAGTCTGCTAGAACTCGGCCGGACCACCTTCGGACCCGAACACCAATGGCCCGCGCTCGCAGCTGGCAAGGACGCTGACAGCGCCCTCACTGCTTTTGCGCCGAGAGTCTGTCAGGCAGCTCACCACGACCCCATCGCCCGAGCCATCGTCGAACAGGCCGGCGAACACCTCACCGATCTCCTCGCCGCGGGAGCACAACTCGTCCCAGACAGCCCTCTCGTGGCAGTCGGCGGTCTGCTCTACCTGGACGAACTGCGCGTCGCACTGGCTTCCGCGCTGGGCCGCCGACATCTGTTCTTGGTCCCCGGGCTGGGCGGCACTCTTGAAGGCGCTCGGCTCCTAGGGGAGCACCTGCTCAGCAGCACCAGCACGTCCAGCCTGAGTCACCATCCGCCGTACCTGTGGATCGACGAGCCCGGCGAAATCGGCTCCTGACCGGGACAAGCGCACCCTCAGTCGTTACGGCGTCGCTCAGTGTGCACCAGTCGTCGTTGCAACGGATGTGACGCGCTCAACGCGAGGACCGCGATCCCTAACCCACCTACCAGGACTGCACCGATCAAGGCGCCAGCGTCACCTGGTGCTAACCCGAGATTGCGGGCCTGTCGCGCCAACGGCATCGCTGCCTGCACCCCGGCCAGCCCGCCCAGGACCGTGCTGAGCAGCAACGGCCCGAACGTCTCGCACCACATCACCCGCATCGCGAAACCCGCCGGAAAACCCATCTTGTACGACGCCCGCGACTGCTCGGCCCGCCCGATCGTCGCTGACGCTTGAGTGATCAGCAATGACGTCGACGTCAACAGAAAACCGAAAGCTACCGTGATCACCCCGCCCTGGACGAAATCAGGAGCGGCACCATCCATGAATGCCCGCACAGTTGGGGTGGCTGACGCGGACTTATACCCGAAGGGCACCGTCGCAAGGAACCCACCCACAAACGCCAACACCATGATGGTGGACACCCGCGTCCAGGTAGCGACCGGGTCGGCGATGACCCGCCGGGCGGCCACCATCACCGTCGGCCACGGCGCGAGCGCCACCACCCGAGCCACCAGCTGCAAGATCCACGGACCGAGCAGATTGACCCCGGCGATCATCAACGCCAAGACCGCTGCCACCATGAAAAGACCTGTGCCACCTCGCAACGCTGTCGTGCTCTGCGCCACGATCATCGACACCAGCACGAGGATCACGAATGCCCCCAGTCGCCACGCCCGTGCCGCGGGCTTGTTGGCTCGGTGTGACACGCCCAACGGGGAGATCCGCACCTGGCGCAGCCCCCACGCTGATGACGCGAGCGACACTCCCACCAGGACAAGTGCGACAGTCAACGTCAGCCACCACGGCATCCACATCTCGCCGTCCCGGATTGCCACGGCCTGGAACGTCATCCTCTCCCAGGATGACGCCGTGGCCCCGTACACCACCAGACCCACGAAGGTACCCGCCACCGACTGCACCGCCGCATCCACCAGCGCCATCTTGGTCACATCTACAGAAGACAAACCGATCAGCCGGAGCGCTGCCGATCGATGCTCCCGCCCACGCGCCCCTAACTGAGCCCCAGACACCGCCAGGGATATCACCGCTGGCAGCACCAAAGCGCATGCCAGCGAAGCCAAGCCCACATAGAAATTCAGGATCGTTTCAAACCCGGTCTCGTTGACTAGCGCGGCATGCAACCCCGTCGGATGCGCAGATCGCTGCCAGAACATCCACGTCCCTGCGACAGTGGTGAAAGTGATCGTTGCCGAGACGGCAGCAGCTAGCACTGATGCCCCATAGAGCAGCGACTCCCCTGAACGCGTCGAAAACCGCGCCTTGGCCAGTAGGTATGTTGCCCGTCCCAGATTGTTTGCGGCGGCACTCACCGCGCCACCTCCGCATCCCACCGGCGGTCAGCGTGGATCAGGCCGTCCCGGATCTCGACCAGCCGAGAACACCATCGGGCCACGTCAATGTCATGGGTCACCACGACCAGCGATGTCTGCGCCATCCGGGCTGTCGTCGTCAACAGCTGCATCATCTCGTGACCAGTCGCCTGGTCGAGGGCACCGGTGGGTTCATCGGCGAAAACGATCTGTGGCTGCCCAGCCAAAGCGCGCGCCACCGCGATCCGTTGACTCTGACCACCAGACATGTCCCCAGGGCGCCGTCCCCGCAACTCGCCCACCCCCAGACGTGTCAGATGCTCGTCAGCGGTCCGTAACGCTGCGCCTCGAGCCATACCCTGCAACATCAACGGCAAGGCGACATTCTCCCGAGCTGGGAGCTCAGGGATGAGCTGCCCGTCTTGGAAGACCACACCGAGCTGACGCAGTCGTAGATGGGAGCGTTGTCGGTCCGTCAACCGGGTGAGATCCTGACCGGCAAAAACCACCCGTCCATGGTCGGGGACAACAATGCCCGCCAAACAATGCAACAACGTCGACTTGCCCGAACCCGACGGGCCCATGATGGCCACCGACTCACCTGCCTCGATATGCAGGCTCACTCCGGCCAACGCAGCCACTGAGCCGTAATGCAGCGTGATGTCCTCGGTGGACAGTAAAGAACTCATGACAGCCATTCGACCCGAATTCTCCCGCCGCGGCGATGGTGCCGACACCCGGGTCTGAGGTAGTGCTAGCGCTACCCCCAGATCCGTAGCGACCTGACTGGGCACCACTAGGCTGACATCGTGCGGGGTGGTGGAGTGTGGGGCCGACGCGGCGCAGGCCGGTCACGTGAGGATCAGGCCCGGTCCTCGTTGGCTGACCTGACGGCATCCCGTCGGACCATCGTTGAGGCCTACGAGGTGGAACGTCGACGTATCGAACGCGACCTCCATGACAGCGTCCAGCAATATCTTGTTGCCGCCACCATGAAACTTGGTGAGGCTCAACTGTCTTCGACTCTCACTGGTGATCCTGACCTCGCTACGTTGATCTCAGAGGCCAGGTCCGCGGTCCAACACGGCTTGGACTCGCTGCGCATCACCGTGCGGGGGATCCATCCGCAGTCCCTCACCGAGCTGGGCTTGGCTGCTGCCCTCCACGACGTCGCCAGGAGTTCTCCGATACCGGTACGGATGATCTGCCCCCATCCGCTCCCGGAAGTCCCAGAAGGGGTTCTGGCTACCGCTTATTTCTTTGCGACCGAGGCGCTCACCAATATCGCCAAACACGCCCCAGAAGCGTCAGCGAGCGTGCTGCTGACCGCTGACACCCACCTGCGGGTCTCGGTGGTGGATGATGGTCCCGGCGGTGCCCAGATCATTGCCGGACACGGACTAGCCGGAATGCGGGAAAGGCTCGCCGCTTTCGGAGGATCATTGGAGGTGACCAGCCCCGTCGGGGGACCCACCCAGATCGCCGCGCAGGCACCGCTACTGCTCCAGTACGGCGAGACCGGAATCGTCGGGAGTGCCTGCTGATGAGCGAAGACACCCCCACTGTGATCATCGCGGATGATGCCGCGTTGCTTCGTGAAGGACTGGCCGGTCTGCTCTCTCGCCAAGGCTGGCAGGTGATCACCACGGTGTCCCGCGCCGATACCCTGACCCAGGCTGTCACCGAACTCGCCGCAGACGGGCGCCTCCCGGACCTGTGCATCATCGACGTACGAATGCCCCCGACCATGACTAACGATGGCCTCCTGGCCGCGCTGGACATCCGCCGCCATCACCCCGACATTGCGCTGATGGTGCTCAGCCAGTACGTCGCTCCCACCCATGCGCAGCAACTCCTCGACCTGCCCGCTCGGGCGGGCACCGGCTATCTCCTCAAAGACCGCGTCGCTGATGTCACCGATTTTCTCGCCTCGCTTCGCCTGATGATCGGCGGTGGCGTCGTCATCGACCCCGACGTCGCCCGCGCCATGATGAGCTCCCGTCGAGCAGGTCTCGGGGACCTGACGAGGCGGGAACTCCATGTCCTTGAACTCATGGCCAGAGGCCTATCCAACGGTCAGATTGCGGCGGAATTGGTGGTGTCCGGAGCGGCTGTGGCTAAACATGTCGCCGGTATTTTCGCCAAGTTGGGGCTGGACGCAGGTGAAGACAACCGCCGGGTGCGGGCTGTCCTGACCTTCCTGGCGCAACGACCATTTGCGGCTGACTTCCCAGGTCACTGACCGTGCTGAAGTCTTGACGTGCGACGCGCTGACGAGTGTCGGGGCTGCCCTGCTCAGGTCAGAGCATTCGGCCGTGCACATCCCAACCGCGGGTGCGGGTTTGGCGCAAGGCATCCAGGCGGCGGAACCCCACAGCGTGATCGGCGAACAGATTGACGATCCGCAGCCACCAACTCACCTCGTGGCGTTGCACCGACTCAAAGTAGGCATCCATGTCGATGTACCGAGAGACATGCTTGCCCGCATATAACGCGATCATGGCCTCGGCGCCGTCCGGGACGTAATAGGAAGCCACCCGGTCAGCGGTGTATTCCTGTGCGCGGGTGATGCTTTGGTTGACATAGAGCAGCGAGGCGACCGGTATCAGCAGCAGACGCCACAGGCTGACATGGCGGCACCGGATGTGTCCGAGCTCGTGGGCCATGACGAAGCGGAGCGCGTGGTAATCCCCATACATCGTGGCCAGGTCGAGAAGGTCACTGTTGATGACGATGTAGGCCTTGGATAGTGCGCACTTAGAGGCGAAGGCGTTGATGGTGCCATTGCCGTTGACGACGTACAGCTGCGGGATCGCGTTGAGCCCTGCCGCATCACCGAAGCCCATCTCCTGGGCGAGTTCGGAGTAGACCTGGTAGACCTCGGGTAGTTGTCGGGGAGTGATCTCGACGCCGTTGGCGATGGTCTTCCAGTAATTCCAGCGGATGAGGGCCGCCCAGGCCAAGAAGGGCGCGGACAGTCCCGCCAGAGCGCCCATGAGCCATTCGGGGATCGCCTGATCGGTGAGGAGGAAAGCGATCAGCAACGGAATCACGGTGGCGGTCAGGATGCCACCGGTGATGAGCATCGGCACTTCAGCACGATGCCGGAATGCTTCGATGCTCGGTCGCTGGCAGGCGGAGTGGTGAGGGTGGGGGACAGGAGGCTGATATGGGGGGTCAGCGGTGATGGCGTCGTGGATCGATCCCGTCATGTGCGTCCCTTTGGTCCTGTCGCGGCAATGGGCCTCGGCCCGACAGGGCGGTCGGGCGGTCAGCACCCTTCTGGGCCAGAGACGCGTGATGGGCCCCGAAACAGCAGTTTCGGGGCCCATCACGCGTCTCTGGCGGAGGATGCGGGATTTGAACCCGCGAGGGGTTTCATCCCCAACACGATTTCCAATCGTGCGCACTAGGCCACTATGCGAATCCTCCGCGACGAAGAATACCGGAGGGTGACCCACTCGCCCAATTCAGCAGGCTGTTAGCGGATTCTCAGGTGGATCGCAGCGGTGGGAGGCTGGTCTGCGAAGGTGTGCCGGGCCTGGTGGGTTGACCCCGTTCGATCCGTGGCCCGCTCTGGTCTAGAGTGTGGGAAGGCCCCCCGCGTGGTGGTACCTCACTGAACTCCCCCAGGGCAGGAATGCAGCAAGGGTAAGTGAGCTCTTCCAGGTACGCGGGGGGTCCTTTCATGCCTCGGGGGCCCCTCCGAGTGCCGGTCGGCACCGTCGGGACCCCCCAAGGTCGTCCCTAGAGTCAGACGATCAGGCCGAGCAAGAGCACGACTACCAAACCGGAGACCGACACGATCGTCTCCATCACTGACCAGGTCTTCAGGTTCTGGGAGACGTCCAGGCCGAAGTATTCCTTGACCAGCCAGAAGCCTGCGTCGTTGACGTGGCTGAAGAACACGGATCCAGCACCGATCGCCAGCACCAGCAGTGCCGCTCCGGTCCCGCCAGCAGAGGCCGCCACCGGGGCCATCACGCCTGCTGCGGTGATCGTCGCCACCGTCGCAGAACCGGTCGCCAGTCGGATGACTACCGCCACCAGCCAGGCGAGCAACAGCGGGGACACGCTGGACCCGGTGATCCATCCGGCGAGCATCGTGCCGATCCCGGTGTCCACCAGGACCTGCTTGAAGCCACCGCCGGATCCCACGATGAGCAGGATCCCCGCGATGGGGCCGAGCGAGCCACCGAAGGTCGCAGCCAGCGACTCACGGTTCATCCCGGCGCCTCGACCCAAAGTGACCGCACCCACCAGCACCGTGATCAACAGCGCGGTCAGTGGGGCGCCCACGAAGTCCAACAACTGACGTACCGGGTTGTCCTTGGTGGCGAAGATGTCAGCCAGAGCTTTGCCCATCATCAGGACCACCGGCAATAGCACGGTGCACAGGGTGGTGGCGAAGCCAGGACGCCGACCGGTGCCGGTGCCTGCTGTCCCTTGCTGTTCGTCGGCGCTGACAAAGAGGTCAGGGGCGCCCACGGGCACCCAGCGCGCCGCTAGCGATCCGAAGAGCGGGCCGGACAGGGCGATCACCGGGATGGTCACCAGGATGCCCAAGCCCAGGGTCACTCCCAGGTCGGCTTTCAAGGCGTCCACGGCAGCCAACGGACCGGGGTGTGGGGGGACGAAACCGTGCATCGCTGACAGACCGGCCAGTGCCGGGATGCCGACCTTCATCAACGGCAGACCGGAGCGGCGGGTCACCAACAGGATCACCGGCATCAGCAGAACAAGACCGATCTCGAAGAACATCGGCAGACCGATCAAGGCGCCCACCAAGCCCATCGCCCAAGGCAGGGCGGCGGGGGAGGCTTTGCCGATGATGGTGTCGACAAGGTCGTCAGCGCCGCCGGAGTCAGCCAGAAGCTTGCCGATCATCGCGCCCAGGGCGATCAGTAGACCCACACTGGCGACGGTGGATCCCACACCTTTGGTGAAACTATCCGTGGTGGCCTGCAGCGGCATTCCCGCAGCCAGACCCACGACCAAGGAGCCCAAGATCAATGACAGGAATGGGTGAAGTTTGACATACGTAATGAGGACGACCAGGGTCGCGATTCCCCCGAGTGCCGCCAGGACGAGTTGACCCGAAGACGCCGTGGGGACGGGATTGGCGGCCGCGAGGCCGAGGGTGAGGATATTCATCGTGTCTCCCGAGAAGTCGAGCTCAGAGCTGCGCTGACCTGCTCGACCAGCTGCGGCACCGGCAGCGTGAAGTCTAGGGTCAGACCGTGTTCGGCGGGGGTTAGTGGCTCCAAGATGTCGTATTGCGAAGCCACAAGTGATGACGGCATGAAATGGTCGCTGCGTTCGGCGACTCGTTCAGTCACCACGTCTATCGGGCCAGCCAGATGAACGAAGAAGACATCGGGGGCGATCGTGCGAAGCCGGTCACGATAGGTCGATTTCAATGCTGAGCAGGAGACGACCGCGCCTGATTCTCGGTGGTCAGCCAACCACTGGCCAATGGCGTCCAGCCATGGCAGCCGGTCGGCGTCGGTGAGGGGGGTCCCAGCAGACATCTTGTCGACATTGGCCTGGGGGTGGAACGTATCGGCGTCTGCGGTGTGGATGGCGAGCGCCGGGGCGAGTGCCTCGGCCAGGGTGCTCTTGCCTGATCCGCACACGCCCATGACGACGACGAGAGGGGCTGCGTTGCCCATGCATCCTCCTGGGGTCGGCGTTGACCGGTGAGTGGGGGTGGCCGGTATGACGCCGTACGGCGTTGCGCGGCCCGCAGCCGAGCATGCGCCATAAATATGATCTTTGCAATGAAATGATGCGCAAAGAAATGATCTGTGCGGGCAGGTAGCTGCGGAACTCCCGATGGCGCAGCCGACTATGCTCAGGCACATGCCTTCTCGGGTCGGCAGACCATCTCGTGCGACTGCTCCCGGTGTCGACCCGTCGGATACCCCGCGGGATGAACGCTGGGAAGCAGCGCTGGCGGTGACCCCGCGTGACCCCTCGGGTCCGCTGCACGAATGGTTGTTGGACCAACTCGGTACTGCGGTGACTGACGGCACGATGGCACCTGATCAGATCTTGCGAATTGAGGAGTTGGAGGAACAGTACGGCGTTTCACGCACTGTCGTCCGGGAAGCGGTCAAAGTCCTCGAATCGATGTCGATGGTGGCCAGCCGTCGCCGTATCGGGATTCGAGTGCTCCCCGTCGAATCATGGAATGTCTACGACCCCAGACTTATTCGTTGGCGACTAGATGGTCCGGGGCGGATGGATCAGCTCACGTCGATCAGCCAACTCCGCCGAGGCATCGAACCCCTCGCCGCCCGGCTCGCCGCGCAACAAGCTGACGTCGACCACGCCCAAGCACTCACCGCCGCCGCCACCGGAATGGCCGTCGCCGCGCGCATCCCCGACCTCATCGACTACCTCGGCCACGACATTGCGTTCCACACCACCCTGCTGCGCGCCAGCGGCAACGAAATGATCGCCGCGCTCGCCCCGGTCGTCCGCGAAGTCCTCGTCGGCCGCACCCACCACCACCTCATGCCGTCCGTCCCGGAGCCCCAAGCAGTCCGATGGCACGGTCAGGTCGCCGCAGCCATTGCCGGCGGGCGCGTCGACGAAGCCGAAAACACCATGCGGGCCATCGTCGACGAATCACAGACCGCGATGGCCGCCATCGCCACCGCCGACCACTGACCCACCCGTCACCCATCCGGACATGGCATCCTGCCAGCGTGTCCACCGTGCTCGTCGTCGACGACGACCCCACCGTCCGCGAGGTCGTCGTCAGCTACCTCCACGCCGCTGGCCTGCGCACCTATGAAGCCGATGACGGTCTGCGAGCGCTGACCCTCGCCGCGGCGCACCGACCAGACCTGGTCGTCCTCGACCTCACCTTGCCCGGCCTCGATGGGCTGGAAGTGTTCCGACGTATCCGCACTGACATCGGCGCCATCCCCGTCGTCATGCTCACTGCCCGCGGCGAAGAACCCGACCGTATCCTCGGCTTCGAAGTCGGCGCCGACGATTACGTCGCCAAACCCTTCAGCCCCCGAGAGCTGGTACTGCGAGTCCAATCAGTGCTACGACGAGCCACCCCGGCCCCCACCGTACCCTCCACGAACGACCCCGCACCGTCCCCGAACGCCGACACCAACGCACCCTCATCGACCCTGCACGACGGTGATCTCGTCGTCGACATCACCGCCCGCCGCGCCCGACTCGGTCGCCGTACTCTGTCGTTGACCACCCGCGAATTCGACCTGCTCGTCCACCTTCTCTCCCACCCCGGAGTCGCATTCTCCCGAGAAGACCTGATGCGAGAGGTCTGGGGATGGGAACACGGCGACCAGTCCACCGTCACCGTCCACGTACGCCGCCTCCGGGAAAAAATCGAACCAGGACCCCGCCCCACCCGCATCGTCACCGTCTGGGGCGTCGGCTACCGCTGGGACGGCACCACCGACCACCCCGCGCCTCCCGGAGCCACCCCGTGAACCCCGACCTTTACCCCGTCACCACCGCGATGAGCGCCACCCTGCTCGTCGGACTGGTCGGCGCCGCACTGACCATCGCCCTGTCCCGACGCTCCGTGACCGTCGCGACCGTCGCCGCCCCCCTCGTCGCAGTGCTCTCCGTCGCCGCCGGAGTGCTGATGGGCACCCGCACCATGCTCTTCGACGGCGCCCGCCTCAAAGTGCTCGTCTCCATGATCGGCGCGACCATCCCGGTCGCCCTCCTGGTCGGAGTGTTACTCGCCGCCCGAGTCCACGCCGTCGACCGCGAACGCGCCCGCCAAGAATCCCGACGACGCGAAGCCGCCGAAGCCGAACGCGTCCGCCGAGACGTCGTCGCCTCCGTCTCCCACGACCTGCGCACCCCCCTCGCCGGAATCCGAGCCATGGCCGAAGCCCTCGAAGACGGCGTCGCCACCGACCCCCAGGACTACCTCCGGCGAATCCTGCGGGAAACCGAACGCACCTCCGCCATGGTCGACGACCTCCTCGCCCTGACCAGCCTGCACGCCGGCACCACCCCCACCGAACGATCCCCCCTCGACGTCGCCGACCTCGTCTCCGACTCCCTCGCCAGCGTCGGACCCGCCGCCGCAGCCACCGGAATCGACCTCAACGGGTACGCCGAAGACGGCCTGTGGGTCCACGGAGACATCCGACAACTCTCCCGAGCCTGCCTCAACCTCACCGTCAACGCCGTCCAACACACCCCACCCGGAGGTCGCGTCACCGTCACCGCACGACACCTCGGCGACCACATCGAACTCGCCGTCGAAGACGGATGCGGCGGGATCCCCGGTGACGACCTCACCCAAGTGTTCTCCCCAGGATGGCGCGGATCGAGCGCCCGCACCCCCGAACGCGGCCCATTCCGATCCTCCGGAGCCGGCCTCGGGCTCGCCATCGTCCAAGCCATCGTCGACGGCCACCACGGCCACGTCACCGTCACCAACATCCCTAGCGGTTGCCGGTTCGCGCTGCGCTTGCCCGCCCTACCCGACCAACCCAGCCCTCACCCCTGACCGCACCCTCAGGACACCGACGCCTCTCACCGGCAGGTAAACACCACCTGATGCCACCCCGTCGACCCATTCGGAGCCACCGCCGCCCGCGCCTCAGTCTGCACCGCACCCCCCCGATCAATCACCCGCACCTGCACCCGATGCTCCCCAACACCTACCTCCACCGGCAACCGCCACTGCCGCCAATAATCCACCCCCACCTCAGCACTCAACTCAGCCTCCTGCCACCCCCCGCCATCGACCCGCACCTGCACCGCCCGCACCCCCACATGAGTGGCCC
>NZ_JAHPZL010000003.1:367876-685872 GCF_019331795.1 Austwickia sp. TVS 96-490-7B | reverse complement strand
CGACACCACCGCCCCCTGCCGCGGCGCATCAATCCGCGACGACATCTTCACCGGCCCCCGATCAGACCACCCGCGAGTCGTCCAATACGCCGCCTCCTTCGCAAATGTCGACACCGTCAACCCCGTCAACCACTTCGTCGCCCCGACATACCCATACACACCCGGCACCAACAGCCGCGCCGGAGCGCCATGCACCCGCGACAACGGCTCCCCGTTCAACGCCACCGCAATCAACGCATCCCGCCCGTCCCACAATGTCTCCAACGGCGTACTCGCCGTAAACCCATCCGCCGCCCGCGACAACACCTGATCAGCATCCGCCAACGGCCGCGCTCGCCGGAGCAAGGGCGCCACCGGCACTCCCCACCACCGGCCACTCCCACACAACTCGCCACCCACCTCGTTAGACACACAAGTCAACGTGATGTCCCGTTCCACCATCGGCTGCGCCAGCAACTCCTCCCAGGTCCACGAGAACGGCGCCTCCACCATCCCGTCGACAGTCAACCGCCAGGTCGCGGTATCAATCCGCGGCGGCACCAACGCAATGTCGATCCGGAAGAAATCCTGCTGCGGCGTCCGCAGCGGCGAAACCTCTGGTACGTCGACCCCCGCAGGGAGCTGCGGCAGTCGCTGCGCCGGCACCGGCAATGACACCGGCGAGGGCGGCCCCGTCGTACGAGAGGTCACCACCAACACCGCCCCAGACGTCAGCAGCGCCGCCGCCCCACCCATCGCGAACGTCCGTCGATCCACCACCGCCGCACCCGGCCGGACCGGCACGACCTGCGCCGCGACGGTCTCCCCGCCCGAGGGTTCCGGCACCTGCTCCCACGGCCGGGCCAGCCGATACACCGCGGCATGGCACAACCCGCACATCACCACCGCGCACCCCGCCGGGACAAAGGACAACGGCTCCACCGTCGAACGCCACGCCACCGCGCCGACCCCGGCCCCACCGAGCACCGCTAAACCAGCCGCCGCATGACCCCACCCGCGCCGACCAGCCACCCCCGCACACCACGCGGCAACCACAACCGCCGCCACCACACCCAGCAACAACACCGCCTTGTCAGCGGTGCCGAACGCCGTGATCGCCCAGTCCTTCAACCACCCCGGCACCAGATCCACCACGACCGCACCCACCGCCGCCACCGGAGCAGCCGTCGGATCCACCGCGAGCGCCACCAGCTGGCCGCCCGCGCAGCCGACCGCCGCCGACACCACCCCGGACAGCCCATCCACCCATGTCGGCGTGTGCGGCAACTCGTTGGATGCCGACGCTTGAGACGGACCCGGCGTGTGAGGCCCCGACGCGCTGGTCATGACCCCTCCGGCAGCAGCATCCGGTCCAGATCCCACGGAGCCACCGGCGAATACTGCACAATCCACGTCTGCAGCTGGTGATCAACGCCCGTTAACACCATCAGACCGATCGCCACCATCACCACGCCCAACCCACGACGTACCGACCCGTGCGGATCCGCCGCCCACCCAAGGCGACGAATCACCCGCTGCCCGGCCAACGCCACCAGCAGCAACATCGCGCACAATCCCACGGCGTACGCCGACAACAACACCAGACCCTGCCCAAACTGCGCAGGCAGGACAGTGACCACGACATACGCATACAACGGACTGCACGAAGAAAACGCCGGACCCAACGCGGCGCCAGTCAAGATCGCCCCCCACGCCCCAGACCGGCGCCGCGCCGCACCCAAACCTGCACCCGACCGGGCCTGCCATCCCGTCCACGCCGAGACCATGTCCCACACCTGTGGAAACACCGTGACGGCACCCATCACCACCAACACCAGCCCAGACAGCACCGGCCACGCCCGAGCTGGCACCTCAATGAGTGCCGTCGATGCTTTCAGCAGCACCGTAAACACCACCACCGACATCCCCAACGACGCCGTGACCAGCAACGCCCGAGGCGTCCCCGACCATCGCTCACCAGGGACCGCCGAGCCAGCCACCGTGATCGGCAACAACGGCAGCACGCACGGGGCAAGCACAGTCAACACACCAGCGAGCAACGCGCCAACAAACAACGTCATGAAGAACTTCCCAAAAATCGAACGACAGGGGCGGAGGACGACAGAGGCAGCGGAGTGGGGGAGCGGCTCAGCGAGTCTTCGCCGCGATCGCCGCGCCATCCTTGCTGCCCGACCAGGCGGCGACCTTCATCCCCGACGCATCTACCTGCACAAACGTGTGCTGCTGAGTGACCCCATACTTCTTCTTCAGCTCATCGGACTTGTCAAAGTCCACCTTCACCACCGTCAACCCAGAGGGCACCCCGCTCGACATCAACGCTTTGTCAGTGGCCTGGCAGTCTGGGCACCACGACGCTGCGAAAAACAACACGACCTTGCCCTGGTGGGCCATGTCCCGGTGCGCCTCATAATCGGCGTACGACTCATACCGTCCCGCCTTCATGTCCTTGCTGTCGCTCTTGTCGGCCATCCCGCCAGTGGAGGCCATCCCGCCCTTGTCGCCAGTCATCCCCGCGCCCGTCGTGGCAGACATCCCAGACGTGGCAGACATCCCAGACGTGGAGGACGACGAGGCAGTGGATCCTGCTGCGGCGCCGTTCTGATCACCGCAAGCCCCCAAAGTCAGGACAGCGGACAGAGCGAGAGCGGCGGTGGTGAGAGTGCGTGCTGTGTTCATACGACCAGGCTGGACGGCGATCACGTCATACTCCATTGCGAAGTTCTTACAGAATGCTGACGTCTCTACGCCGCCCGATCTGCGGTGCTGCGACATCCGTCATGTGTGCCGCCGTGTCGTCAGCACTGCCTGCATCTCACGCGCTGTCGGTCCCAGACCTCACCCGCTGGCCTCCCCTGCGCCCACCTGGCGCCACTTTGCCTGCGTTCACTCTTAAGCCGACCTCACCTCACTTGCTGCTCGCCGCAGCTACTACCGAGCCCCCTACTCGCCCGTGGGCGGGTTTGGGTGCTGCCTTCCCGCCCGTGGGCGGGTTGGGGGAGCGGGTGGGTTGGGTAGTGTCAGACGGAGAAGGGTCGGCAGGTACGACGGTGCGGATCTGACGTTGGCGGGGATGTGGCTTTCCTGCTGAATCGGATGTGCACTGATGGGCGCGAGCCGTTTTGCTTTTGTGAGTGCATCATGTGTGTGGGAATCATTGCGGTTTTCTCACCAAATGGCTCTGCCGTGAATCGTGGTGGTCCTGTGAACAGCAGGAACGGTGTGGCGGAAGGTGCTGGCCAGTGGAATCAGGGAAGATCTTGGCTGTGCTCAGCTGTTTGGGTGAGGAGCCCTGGGGGAGTGAATGGTACGCTGAGCATCGCGATGGCTCAACATGGGGTCGGCGCGCTAATTTATCTGAATTAATTCCCGCCGATCGACTTTGCAGTTAATGTTTTTGCGGGATGTTTTCAGGGTGAGCAAAGGTGAAGTTAATGACAGTTTTGGGACTGCCTTATCGTCCGGTGTCGATCCTGCTCATGGGGGTGGCCGCAGTGCTCGCAGCGATGTCTTACTTCCTGCCATTGGGACCCATGCTGTATCTCCCCTATGTCACTTTGCTCTTCTCGACAGGGGTGGCATTGAGGATGAAGGGGGATCAAGCCTGCGCGTCACGTCCTGGTGAGTGAGTGATCCCAGGGCGGGAGCTATGCCCTGGTGAGTGGGTGATCCCAGGGCGAGCGCTATGCCGAATGGACTCGAGCGGTGGTGAGTGAGCTGGTGACAGAGAAGTGACAGCTCTTCGCTGGACGATCAAGCATGTGACAGCTGCACCGCCGTGATCCCAGCTGCCCGGCGAGTACGTCGGCGTACCAAAGTTCTTCCCGGTGATGGTGAGGCGCATCGAGGCGGGATGCTGGTGGCGGCTTCCCGTGCCGCGCACCTTGAGGTGGGCATCGACACAGTAGCGATGTCGGTGCGGCCCGCTAGGGTCGTTGGGTGAGCACAGCCCTGTACCGCCGCTACCGGCCGCAGTCCTTCGCCGACGTGATCGGTCAGGAACACGTCACCGAACCACTGATGCAGGCTTTGCGCACCGGCCGCATCGGGCACGCATATCTTTTCAGTGGCCCTCGTGGCTGCGGTAAGACGACGAGCGCCCGGATCCTTGCTCGCTGCTTGAACTGTGAGCAGGGCCCGACGCCCACGCCCTGTGGCCAGTGCCCTTCCTGTGTGGCTCTGGCCACCGGCGGTCCGGGGAGCGTCGACGTCATTGAAATCGACGCCGCGAGCCATGGTGGTGTCGACGACGCCCGTGACCTGCGTGAAAAAGCGGCGTACGGTCCAGCGCAGTCGCGGTTCAAGGTGTACATCATCGACGAGGCCCACATGGTCACTCCGCAGGGGTTCAATGCCCTGCTGAAGATCGTCGAAGAACCTCCAGCGCACGTGAAGTTTGTCTTTGCGACCACCGAGCCGGAAAAGGTCATCGGCACGATCCGCTCCCGCACCCACCATTACCCGTTCCGTCTGGTGCCGCCGCAACGGCTGAGCGACTACCTGCAGGAGTTGTGCCACCGCGAAGGGGTCCCGGTGGAGCCGGGAGTGTTGCCGTTCGTGGTGCGCGCTGGGGGTGGGTCGGTGCGGGATTCGTTGTCCGTCTTGGATCAGCTCATCGCTGGGTCGGGTCAGCAGGGGCTGACGTACGCCGGAGCGGCCGCCCTGCTGGGATTCACCGAAAGCGAACTGCTCGACTCCGTCGTTGAGGCATTAGCCGCAGGCGATGGGGGAGCAGTGTTCCGTCATGTTGACCGGGTCGTCGAAACCGGCCACGACCCGCGGCGGTTTGTCGAGGACTTGCTGGAACGCTTCCGGGATCTCATTGTTCTGGCAGCATCCGATGACGCGGCCGCGGTGCTGCGTGGGTTGCCCGCCGACCAGGTCGACCGGATGCGCCATCAGGCGTCGTCGTTCGGGCAAGGGGAGCTGTCGCGTTGCGCGGACTTGGTCAACGCCGGGCTAACTGCGTTGAGTGGAGCGACATCACCGCGGTTGCAACTGGAGCTGATCTGCGCCCGGTTGCTGCTGCCCGCCGCATCGGGGGAGCAGGGGTACGCCGCACGACTGGATCGTCTTGAACGACATGTCCAGCAGGGCGGTGTCACTCCTGTGGCCACGACTGGACACACTGGTGACTTTGGCGTTCAAGGTGACCGTGATGGATCGACTGCCTATCCCGGTGAGGGTGCCTCACCTGTCGCGTCCCCAGGGGGAC
The DNA here is from genome assembly GCF_019331795.1 of Austwickia sp. TVS 96-490-7B. Taxonomy (GTDB): domain Bacteria; phylum Actinomycetota; class Actinomycetes; order Actinomycetales; family Dermatophilaceae; genus Austwickia. The sequence goes on along the minus strand of NZ_JAHPZL010000003.1, from coordinate 680,660 downwards.
TCAGCGGGCGTGACGCGGCCCGCGCGGCGCTGGCCCAGCTACGAGGCGGGGCCTCTGCGTCAGCAGGTCAAGCGGCACCGGGTCAAGGCACATCAGCACCTGCCGTTTCAGCTCAACCCGCGGCTGGCGCCCCCACCGTCCCGATGGTTGCCCCAGCCCAGCCCACCGAACGGATTCCCGAGCAGCAGCAACCCCAACGCACCCGAATGCCGCAGCAGCCCCCGCAGCAGCACGGAGCGGATCTACCACACAGCCCAGACCGACAGCACCGACCGGGCCAGCAGCACGGCGACCCCCCACCGCAGCGGCAGCCTTATCCATCGGGGCAGATTCATTCACAGGGCCAGACCGCTCCACAGGGGCAGGCTCACCCACAGGGGCAAGCTCACCCGCAGGGACAGGCTCACCCACAGGGGCAAGCTCACCCGCAGGGACAGGCTCACCCACAGGGGCAAGCTCACCCGCAGAGTCGGCCCTCTTCGCCGGGACAGGCCCCCTCGCGGGGCGCAGCCCGGTTGGATACCGACGCCATGCGGCACAGCTGGCCCGATGTCCTCGGCAAGATCATCGCGATACGCCGCGTGACCTGGTCGTTTCTGTCCGAACATGCCCAAGTGTTGTCCTTCGACGGGCGGCGACTTGTCCTCGGTATCGCGACCGAAGGTTTGACTCACACCTTCCATCAGGGCTCGCATCCCCAGATCGTCCAGCAGGCGGTCCACGCTGCTTTAGGTCTTGACGTGCAGGTCGAAGCTGTGCCGATGCCTTCACGAGGGGCTGACAGCGCTGCGACGATGCCGTTGGGGCAACCGCGCAGCACGATGACCACCCCACCGCCGACTGCTGACCGTGGGACCCGCCCCATCGCTGCTGCGTCAGCGCAGCCACCTCCCCCTACCCGGCAGACTGCGCCACCTCCGCCACACCCCCGACCGATGACGCCGCGACCCGAGCCCCGGGACGCAGGCAGGCCTAGGGTCCAAGACCCGACAGTCCGTGGCCCGAAAAGGGGGCGTGGACCAGGGGGAGAAATCCCCCCCGGGCAACCCGCGGCACGACGGGAAACGGCACCTGCCGCCGGACCCCGCGTGCCGCAGGCCCCCCACGCTTCTGCCCTGATGAGGTCGGCCTCGGCTCCCGCCAAGGCCGGGCCGGGCACCTCCCGCGCTCGTCAGTCGTCGCCTCAATCGTGGGCACCTCCAGTCGAACCGCCCCCCGAAGAGGACTACGACGACGCGTGGCCCGAAGAGGAATGGTTGCCCCCGCAGGACAGCGCGGCCGCGACCACCGCCCCGGTCAGCTCCGCTGCCGGCACTCCTGCGGTGTCCTTCGCCACCCCAGCTGGACATGACACCGCAGGACATGACGTCGCCGGACGCACCGCTGGACATGGCATTGCCGGACCCGGGGCGACCGGAGGTCTCGATCCCGCTGATGACACCGCCAGCAGCATCGGCGACGCCCAGGATGGCACCGGCGAATCCGTCGTACCTCCCCTGGTCGACGACCAGGGATCTACGGACACCGTGCTGACCCCGGCCACTCCAGACTCTGCGCTAGCGGCACCCCCATCGACAGCAGTGACACCCCAACCAGTACCAGCAACCGCAGTACCTCCTAGCCGAGGCTCTGGACGTATGTCGGCCTTCCAACGAGCCAAAGCGGCTCTGGAAGAGCAGAAAAGCCAAGGAAAGGGCCCGCGAGGAGCCGCCGGTGCGAGCGAGACCGCGGTATCGGCTGCAGGCCAGGTCAGCCCAGCGATGACGTCCGGTCCGATCAGTGACCTCGACGCGTCAGGGATCAGCGACGATGACGAAGATATCGCTGGTGCGGGTGCTGTCGGCCAATCTGTCATCGCTGCGGTGTTGGGCGGAGTGGTGATCGACGAATACGACTCTTAACCAGTCAGGCTGCCGCCGCCGTACGGCGCGCTGGCGAGCGCCTCGGGAGGGCACCGGTGCCGGAAGATCAGCATGGTGACGCGCGAGTCACCGACCGGCAAGGCTAGGCTCGGCGACCGTGGAGGGAACCAGGTTCTATACGACATCCCGCGCGGTCATCGCGCCGCTGCTGCGCATCGTGTTGCGGGCTCGTGTCACCGGTGCCGAGCATATTCCAGCGGCCGGGCCGGTCATCATCGCCAGCAACCACCTGTCCTTCTTTGACAGCATCATCCTGCCTGCGGTTTCCCCGCGACCGATCACGTTCCTCGCCAAATCTGACTACTTCACCGGCCGTGGTCTGACCGGAGCGTGGAACCGATTTTTCTTCACCGCTGCTGGCACCATTCCCGTCGATCGAAACGCCACCCGGGCCGCGCAACAGTCTCTGGACGTGGCCTTGCAGGTGTTAGCTGACGACGGGGCGTTTGGGATCTACCCGGAGGGCACCCGGTCTCGTGATGGACGGCTCTACCGGGGACACACCGGACTGGGTCATCTGGTGCTGACTTCCGGGGCTCCAGTGGTGCCCGTCGCCCTGCGCGGCACTGAACGGATCCAACCTGTTGGTGCTCGGATCCCTCGACCGGCGCGGGTCAGTGTGCAGTTCGGCCCGGCGATGGATCTGCGGCCGCGGTACGCCGACATGCCCCCTGGGCGGGCCCGCCGGGAGATCACTGACGAGGTGATGGCTGCCATCCAGGCGATGAGCGGTCAGGAATGGGCGGGGGAGTATCACACTCGGCCGGCACAGCCCTAGCGCTGACCTGCGCTGTCGTTCAGACACTCGGTCTTGTCGGCTATCGCCGATAGGCTGGTTGTCGTGTATGAAGGAGCGGTCCAGGACCTGATCGACGAGCTCGGGCGGTTGCCCGGGGTCGGTCCAAAGGGCGCGCAACGCATCGCCTTCCACCTGTTGCAGGCCGATGAGGTGGACGTGCGACATCTCGTCGAAGCCTTGGTGCGGGTCAAGGAGAAGGTGCGTTTCTGCGTGGTGTGCGGCAATGTCGCTGAAGAGGAGCAGTGTCGTATTTGCGCTGACCCTCGCCGGGATCCCACCGCGATCTGTGTGGTGGAAGAACCCAGGGATGTCATCGCCATCGAACGCACCCGGGAGTTCCGCGGACGCTACCACGTGCTCGGCGGCGCGATCAGCCCCATGGACGGCATCGGCCCAGACGATCTGCGCTGCGCCCAACTGTTCACCCGTCTCGCTGACGGTCAGGTCGGTGAAGTCATCATCGCCACCGATCCCAACCTGGAGGGTGAGGCGACCGCCGCATATCTAGCGCGTCTCCTGGCCCCCCTTGAGGTGCGAGTGACGCGCCTGGCTTCCGGCCTGCCGGTCGGTGGCGACCTGGAATACGCCGACGAGGTCACTCTCGGACGAGCCTTTGAAGGCAGGAGGTTGCTCAATGGCTGAAATCAGCACGGGTGTCCCTGATTCCACCGAGCCTGAGGCTCAGATGCCGACCGATGACGTCACCGACGCGGAGGTCGTCGATGACGATCTGGCTCAGCTCGGCGAAGAAACCGCCCACGAAGCGCGCCAGTTCCTCGCCGTTCTCCGAGCAGTGGGTGCAGGAGAGTCCCCGGACCAGGCTATTCCGTTGTTGTTGCTGGCCACGTCGCAAATCCTGGTCACTGGAGCTCGGCTAGGCGCGATCACCGACGTTGTCCCAGCGGAGCAGTTTGAAGCAGACCTGGGTTCGGATTTCGACGTCGAAAAACTCCGTGACGGGTTGGCTGCGTTGCTGACCGGACTAGACGAATACGTCGAGGTCATCGACCCGTTAACGACTCCGGAGTTGACCAGCTCCACCCTGTCAGGAGAGCTGACAGAGGTCGCTTCGGCGTTGGTGCATGGGCTGCGACATTACGCCGAGGGGCGGATCAGCGAAGCCCTGTGGTGGTGGCAGTTCAGCTATCTGTCCGACTGGGGTTCGCGGGCCGCTGGTGCGTTGCGTGCTCTGCAGTCGATCATCGGGCATATCCGGTTGGACGCTGACGAAGAGGCCGTCTCCGAAGCCGAGTTCGACGCTTTGCATCGGTGACGACTGTCACCGCTGGCGACGTCGTACCAGCAGCTGTGACAAGCGGAACTTTGTCTGGTGAAGGTGACATCACGATGTCGTCTCGTGGGGCGGGCCGCTCGGGGTGCCTTCTGCCTCACCGAATAAACTCCACTTTCGTCAACGGTCCCTCTGCCTGCAGTCTGCGAGGAAAACGTGAGTCTGGTCGTCCAGAAGTACGGCGGCTCGTCCGTCGCCGATGCCGAAAGTGTCAAGCGTGTCGCCCGACGGATCGTGGAGACTAAAAAAGCTGGTCATGACGTCGTGGTCGTCGTGTCCGCTATGGGTGACACGACCGACGACCTGATGGACCTCGCCCAACAGGTGACCCCGCTGCCCCCAGCCCGAGAGCTCGACATGTTGCTCACCGCTGGTGAACGCATCTCAATGGCGGTGTTGGCGATGGCCATCGCCAACCTGGGATATTCGGCGTTGTCCTTTACCGGCAGCCAAGCCGGGGTGATCACTGATGAAGCTCATGGCAAAGCTCGGATCATTGACATCACCCCCGGGCGGATCACGAAGGCGCTGGCTGAAGGCCATATCGCTATCGTCGCTGGTTTCCAAGGGGTCAGCCAGACCACGAAAAACATCACGACGTTGGGTCGTGGCGGTTCGGACACCACCGCGGTGGCCTTGGCTGCCGCGATGTCCGCAGATGTCTGTGAGATCTACACCGACGTCGACGGGGTGTTTACCGCCGACCCGCGGATCGTGCCCGCCGCCCGGCATATTTCTCGGATCTCCACTGAGGAGATGCTGGAACTGGCAGCGAACGGCGCCAAAATCCTGCATCTGCGTTGCGTGGAATACGCGCGGCGCTATCAGATCCCGATCCACGTCCGGTCGTCCTTCTCTGCCAAAGAAGGCACGATCATCACCGACCAGCCTGCTGCTGCGGGTGATCTCGGGACAACGAATTGTCAGCTCCATCAGGACAGCGAAGAAGGAGTGACCGTGGAGGCACCCATCATCTCCGGCGTGGCGCACGACCGAAGCGAGGCGAAGATCACGGTCGTAGGCGTGCCTGACCGTCCTGGTTACGCCGCAAAGATCTTTGCGACGGTGGCTGAGGCTGAGGCCAATGTCGACATGATCGTGCAGAACGTCTCCTCGGTGGAGACTGGCTGCACTGACATTTCCTTCACCCTGCCCCGCAACGAGGGCGACCGGGTCGTCAAGGCTCTGGACAAGGCCCGGGACACGCTCGGTTTCGTCTCGCTGCAGTTCGATGACCACGTCGGCAAGTTGTCCCTGGTCGGAGCCGGGATGCGGACCAACCCGGGAGTTTCGGCCAAACTGTTCCAGGCGCTCTCCGACGCCGACATCAACATCGAGATGATTTCCACCTCGGAGATCCGCATCTCTGTGGTCACCAGCGACGACCAGCTGGATGACGCAGTGCGTGCGGTGCACACTGCATTCGGCCTGGACTCCAGCGAGGGTGAGGCCGTCGTTTACGGAGGGACCGGACGATGAGCAGCATGAACGAAACCGGGAAACCGACCCTGGCAGTCGTCGGAGCGACCGGTGCCGTCGGCAGCGTGATGCTGTCGATCCTGTCCAGCCGCCAGGACGTGTGGGGCCAGATCAAATTGGTGGCTTCGGCCCGTTCTGCGGGCAAGGTGCTCCAGGTCCGCGGTGAAGATGTCGTGGTCGAAGCGTTGACCCCGGAAGTCTTTGACGGGGTCGACGTGGCCATGTTCGACGTACCGGATGATGTGTCCGCGCAATGGGCGCCGGTCGCGGCTGCCCGGGGCGCAGTGGTCGTCGACAACTCAGGGGCCTTCCGCATGGACCCTGATGTCCCCTTGGTGGTCCCGGAAGTCAACCCGGCGCAGGTGAAGAACCGCCCCAAGGGCATCATCGCCAACCCGAACTGCACCACCTTGACGATGATGGACGCCCTGGGTGCCCTGCACGCCGGGTGGGAACTCACCGAATTGGTCGTTGCCTCGTATCAGGCTGCTTCCGGTGCGGGCCAGCCTGGGGTGGACCGGCTGTACGCCGAAATCGACACGGTCGCTGGCGAACAGGTCGGTAGCCGTACCGGTGACGTCCGTCGACTTATCGACAGCAAACTCGGTTTGGAATCGCCCTTCCCGGCGCCACTGGCCATGAACGTCGTCCCCTGGGCGGGGTCGGTCAAGGATGGCGGTTGGAGCAGTGAAGAGCTGAAGGTCCGCAACGAATCTCGCAAGATTCTGGGTATCCCGGACCTGAAAGTCTCAGCGACCTGTGTGCGGGTCCCGGTGGTCACGACGCACTCGTTGGCCGTGCATGCGACGTTCAGCCGTCCCATCACGGTGGAAGAGGCACGGGAAGCGCTGGTCCAGGCGCCGAGCGTCGTGGTCCTCGACGACCCGGAGCACAGCGAATGGCCGACCCCTGCGGATGTGGTGGGCAGCGACCCGACGTTCGTCGGCCGGATGCGGCAAGCCCTGGACTTCCCCCACACCATTGAACTCTTTGTGTGCGGCGATAACCTGCGCAAGGGCGCAGCACTGAATACCGCCCAGATCGCCGAACTGGTCTGCGCGGAACTCACCGGCCAGCTCTGAGCCGCTACCGCATGTCCTGAGGCACTCACCTCAGACAACGCCGGTGGGGCCTGCTATTGCAGCAGGCCCCACCGGCGTCGCCGTACCTGATCTCAGGCCGCGCTGGTCGGACCAGACCCTCCGCCACTCGTGGCATTGGTGACTCGTCCAGCCGCGACAGGCAACCGCTTAGCCAACAACGGCGCCAATGCCGCACCCACAGCTGACACCGCGATCAGCACCCACCACACATGCAACGGTCCCGCACCCAACAACCGAGTGAACGCCGCCGGGGCGACAATCGCGCCGACCGCCCAGGACAACTGGTACAGGCTCATGTAGCGTCCCCGCAATGCTGCGGGACGAGACTCCACCGCCACGGCCGAAAGCACCGGGGCACCCAGCAACTCACCGAGGGTGTATATCGCCACTGCCACGAAGATCCCCATGATCGCCACCGTCGTAGACAGCCAGCCCAATACCGCCATTCCGATATACCCGCAGGTGAAAAACACCTGGCCCAGCAGATAGATCCGCCACCGCCGATGTCCGGTCATGGCCTGAATGACAGCGCTTTGACCAAAACCCACCATCACGGTGTTGACGACGTACAACGCCCCGACGACCCAGCCGGGGAGGCGCAAGATTTCAGCGACATACACCGGGATCGCCAGCGTCAACGCGAGACCAGCCAGCGAATAACTGAAATTCGCCAGCACCAGCAACATGTAGTCCCAGTCCCGCAGAATCGCACCCCAGCCGCCATGACTTTCGTCGTCGTGAGCTAGATAGGTTCGCGTTGTCAACCCCCATAACAACCCAAAAGCCACCACATAGGATGCTGCGTTGACCAGCACTGTTGCGTGGAAAGCTGTCGTGGTCCCGGCCCACACTGCGATCCCGGCCACCAGGCCACCCACCGACAGCCCTACATTGCGCAGGGCACTGAGGAAACCGAACCAAATCTCTCGTTCACCGGGAGCAGATACCGCTGCCACGGTGGGCGCGTACGACGCCCAGAAGGTGGCCTGACCCAACGCCGTCATCGTCAACACCACCGTGATGCTCACGAAAGTGTCGGCCATAGTGAATCCCGTATAGGCAGCCGCTTGAATCAGATTGCTTAACAAAAGCAAGGGTTTGGAACCAATCCGATCCACCAGGTGCCCCACCAACGGGACACACGGGAAAGCGGTGACCCCCGCAATCGACATCGCCAACCCCACATCAGGCAAAGGCACTGAGGTGGTTCGGACGAAATACAACACCGCCAACGGCATGAATACGCCGCTGCCGATGGCATCGACAGCCATGGCCACCACGAACCGGCGATGACCAGTCACATCGGGGAGCGCTAGACGTTCACGCAGGCCGCGACGCCACGGCGGCGGAGACGGGGAGGGAGGGGCAGCTTCAGCACGGGATGGGGGCGACACGACGTCGATCCTGACAGGAACACTGCGGTGAGGTCACACAGGATCCCTTTCCGGCGTGCCGCGCCACGGTCTGGCACACGCCATGGCAGCACGAATCGCCGTCATGTCACCACGGAGCGTTGGGGACACCCGCACGCCTCGGGAGACGATTCGCCCCCGAGGCCCACACCCACAGCACTCAGACCGGGGTGGGTTTCTTGCCCGCAAAGCGGCCGACAGCACGCAGCGCCGCCTGGTTTTGCGCAGCGACCGCAGCATGCCGGGCAGCGTGCCGCCGCTCAGCCTGCCGCAGCGAGTCAACCCTTGCCTGGAGACGGAGTCGCTCGGCCTCATCGATGGGTGTCAGACCTTCTTCGATCATCATGTGGTGCTCACCTCGGCTCGGAAACGTCGCGGGGAGGGTCCGCACAACTAGTGCAGGAGGGTACGGTCGATCCCTGGACCTGGATCAGGGGGTCCCTGAAGAGTGACACATCGGACGAAAGCACGTCCAGAGCTGTTGTCCCCGTCCTGACCTGCTTGGATACAACGTCGATCTGGACGCTCACGCACCAATCGGTCGCAGCAGCCTCAGTGGCTGAGCACTGTTCAACCGCCCAACCACATCCGCAGCACATCCCCGCCCACGTCAACAGACGTGGTCGCCGGTGCACCTCGACGACGATCCTTGGCTGCCGCCAACGCTGAGGTCAACCCGCACGCCGCAATGAATTCCGCCCCCAACGCGTCCACGCCGTGCTGGGAACGGTATCGGGCGTCGTACTCCCGCATCGCGGTGATCATGTCGCCACCGGCACGGCCTCCGAAAACTCGGGTCCGGATCGCGGCGACATGACGGGCCTGCGACGGCGCCGCCTCCCGCAGCGAGGGCCAAATCACCACCCGGCCCAACGCGCGCGCCAACATCGCCAGATCCGAATCAGTCAACACCTGACCGGACGGATCGACATGACACCGATCCCGGCGAGGGACCTGCCCCTCGGACGACGGAGACACCGAAGCGGACATACCGACCTCACCACGACGAGAAAACCGACAAGAAAACGGACGACACTCGGAGGGATCGGCCCAGAGCCCGACCAGCTGAGCCGATCGCCGACAGCACACGCTCTGCTAGCGTCTCGACCGTGTCCCGCTCGTATCTCGTCTCGCGTGCAGCGGGACTCCTGCTTGGAATGGCCGTCGACGCCCGGGTGGCTGACCCCCGCCGAGGGCATCCTGTCGCTGCATTCGGCGCCGCCGCTGCTCGTCTTGAACAGCGCACGTACGGCGACAGCCGTCGCGCCGGAACGGTCCACCTCATCGCTGCCACCGCGCCACTCACCCTGGCCGCCGTGGCGGTCGAACGATGGAGCCGACGCCACGCCGTGACCCACGTGCTCGCCACCGCCGCCACCACCTGGGCGGTCGTGGGAGCTGCCACTCTTGCCGCTGAAGGCCGAGCCATGGCCACCGCCCTAGATGAAGCCACCGACCCAGCGACCGCGCCCACCGGCTTAGCTGCGGCCCGTGACCGATTGCCCCACCTGTGCGGACGCGACCCCGATCAGCTCAACGTCCCCGAATTAGCCCGAGCTACCGTCGAATCCCTCGCCGAAAACACCAACGACGCCGTACTGAGCCCCCTGTGGTGGGGCGCGCTCGCGGGGGTCCCCGGCTTGGTCGCGCACCGCGCGGTCAACACCTTGGACGCGATGGTCGGTCACCGCTCGCGGCGGTATGCCCGATTCGGGACGGCGTCAGCTGTCGCGGACGATGCGATGGCGTTTTTCCCGGCGCGGATCACTGGGCTGCTGGCTTGTCTGGGTGCCCCGCTGGTCGGCGCCGATGGTCGCCGCGCTGGCCGGACCATGCTGCGGGATCATTCTGCCCACCCCAGCCCGAACGGCGGCTGGTGTGAAGCGGCCTGGGCAGGAGCATTGGGGGTGCGTCTCGGCGGCCGCAATGTCTACGCCTCCCGGGTGGAGGACCGGCCATTCCTCGGCCGTGGAAGGCGACCAGGAGCCGATCAGGTCAGGGTCGCTTCCCGACTGGTGACGGTGGTGTCGTGGGCGGGGGCTGTCGCCGCGGCAGGCGCGCTGATCATCGAAGCCGCCCAGCAGAGGCCGGGAGATGACCAGCAGCCATTACGCCCTGTGGGGGAGTGAGCGATGGCTGGGGTGTTGATCGCCGGGACTACCTCGGACGCCGGCAAATCGTTGGTCGTTACTGGCCTTTGTCGCGCCTGGGCACGCCGTGGCATCGACGTTGTGCCTTTCAAAGCGCAAAACATGTCGAACAACTCGATGGTGTGCGCCGACGGATCCGAGATCGGCCGGGCGCAATACCTGCAAGCGTTGGCCGCCCGCGTCGAACCCACCTCGGCGATGAATCCGGTCCTCCTCAAACCCGGCACCGACCGTCGTTCCTTCGTGGTGCTGCGAGGCCAACCGGCCGGGCGGTTGGAAGCGGGAGAGTACGCCACCGGGCGGCGTCACCTTGCTGAAGCTGCGTGGGCGGCATACGACGAGCTTGCTGCCACCCACGACCTGGTGGTCTGTGAAGGAGCTGGCTCGCCAGCGGAAATTAACCTGCGCGCCGGGGACTACACCAACCTCGGGTTGGCCACCCACTGTGGGCTGCCGGTGGTCCTCGTCGGTGACATCGACCGTGGCGGACTGCTGGCTTCGCTGTACGGCCATTGGGCGATCCTGGATGACGCCGATCGGGCGCTCCTTGCCGGGTATGTCGTCAACAAATTTCGCGGCGACGTCGATGTGCTCCGACCCGGCTTGGAGGAGATCACCCGCCGGACCGGGATGCGTTCGTACGGCGTGCTCCCGTGGCTGGACGGAGTATGGCTCGACGGGGAAGACGCCTTGGATTTAGGGGCGTGGCGAGCCCACCGCACCGATGACGAGGTCGACGCGGACGCGGTGCTGCGGGTCGCTGTCGTCGCGTTCCCACGCACCTCCAATGCCACCGACGTGGACGCGTTGGCGCACGAAGCTGGGGTAGATGTCGTCGTCACCCGGGACCCGGGACGAGTCCGCGATGCCGACCTGGTGGTGCTGCCAGGCTCTCGATCCACCATCGCTGACCTGGACTGGTTACGTCGTACCGGCTTAGCTGACGCGGTGATCAGCCGGGTCGCAGCGGGACGACCAACCCTGGGGATCTGCGGGGGCTACCAGATGCTCGCGGTGCACATCGATGACGAAAACGGTGTGGAGAGCAGCAGCGGCCACCGGGCCGACTCCGGCGGGGTGCCCGGTTTGGGTTTGCTGCCGGTGCATGTCGTCTTCGGCGCGGACAAACACCTCGGACGACCCCGCGGCACCTGGAGGGGGCACCACGTCGTCGGCTACGAAATCCATCACGGTGTCTGTGAACCCCTCGAAGGCACCGAAACCGACGTGGAACCTTTCCTCGACGGATACCACCGAGGACCGGTCTGGGGCACGCTGTGGCACGGCGCGTTAGAAAACGACAGTTTCCGCCGTGCCTGGCTGACCGAGATTGCCCAGAGCGTGGGCAGCACCTGGCAGCCCCACCCAGACACCCCCGGCTTTACCCAGCGCCGCGAGACGATGATCGACGACCTCGCGGACGCCGTCGAAGAACACCTCGACCTAGCTGCGCTCTATGACCTGGCCCAACAAGCCCGCACCCGCTGAGCCGAGGACCTTCGACCCACGAGCTGTCGGTTCAACCATGTGAGGATGGGCACGCCTGCGATGCAGCCCGACAGGTCCGACCAAGGAGGAGACGTGGCCCAGCGCACCCCACCATCGGGTGCCGACGACCCGCAGCATCCTCTGCCGGACACCCCCGCCGTACGGCGACTCGTCGGCGTTGGCGTCGGCCCCGGCAACCCCGACCTGGTGACCCTCGCCGCGGTCCGTGAACTCCGAGACGCCGACGTCATCCTGGTCCCCGCCACCGAAGCCTCGGGCAGCGGACCTGGGCGCGCCGAAACCATCGTCCGCGCCGTATGCCCCGACGCCGCAGCAGCCTTACGACGGGTGCCGTTCAGCATGGCGGACCGCCGGGGCGTCACCGACCGGCGCCGCGAAGCCTGGCAGGTCTCCGCTGCCGCAGCTGTCGAGGCCTACGCCGCCGGAGCTGCCACAGTCGTCTTCGCCACCGTCGGCGACCCCAGCGTCTACTCCACGTTCTCCTACCTCGCCGCGCATGTCACCACGACCCTCCCCGACGTCAACGTCCACGTCATCCCCGGAATCACCGCGATGCAGGCGCTCGCCGCAGCCAGCCGCACCCCACTGGTCGAGGGCACCGAAGTCCTCACCCTCGTGCCCTACACCGCAGGGCACGACACGCTCCGCGCTGCCCTGGACGTCGCTGACACCGTCGTGGTCTACAAAGCGGGCCGCCACCTCCCTGATGTCACCGCCCAGCTCCGTGAGCACGGCCGAGCCGACCACGCTGTGGTGGGCACCGACATTTCCCTCCCCGACCAGCGGATCGTCGCCGTACCCCAGCTCGACGAGGAAACGACGCTGCCCTACTTCTCCACCATCCTGTCCCCACCGGAACGCACCCACGTCGGAGGCCGACTATGACCACCCCGGCCCGTCGCGGCAAAGTCGTCTTCGTCGGCGCTGGTCCAGGAGCCGCCGACCTCATCACCGTCCGTGGCGCAGCCACCATCGCGCACGCCGACATCGTCATCTGGGCGTCCTCCCTGGTCCATCCCGGGATCATTGCAGAGGCCCGCGACGACGCCCTGGTCATCGACTCCGCCACCGCCAGCCTTGAAGACCTCGAACCCCTGCTGATCCGCGCCCGCGACGAAGGCCTCCTCGTCGCCCGCGTCCACACCGGTGACCCCTCCATTTACGGCGCCACCGCCGAACAACGTGACCAGTGCGACGCGCTCGGCCTAGACCACGAGACCATCCCCGGGATCTCCGCCTTCTCCGCGACCGCCGCCGTCACGGACGTCGAGATCACCGTGCCAGAAGTCTCCCAATCGTTCGTCCTCACCCGACTCGAAGGGGGCCGCACCCCCATGCCGCCCCGAGAACGAGTCCGTGAATTCGCGCGCCATGGCACCACCATGGCGCTCTACCTGTCAGCCGCCCGCAACAAAGTCCTCCAAGAGGAACTCCTCGCCGGAGGCTACCCACCTGACACACCGTGCATCGTGGGATACCGGGTGACCTGGGAGGACGAACTAATCCTGCGATGTCCACTGAGTGAGCTGTCGTCGACCATGCGTGAGCACAAACTGTGGAAACACACCATCGTCATGATCGGCCCCGCCCTCGCCGAAGGGCCGATCACTGCGCGCAGCCACCTGTACCATCCGGGATTCCGACACGAATACCGAGCCGCCGACCCCACCGCGCAAACAGAGCTACGCACGCACGGAGCGGTCGGCGTCGCCGCGAAGGAGACCCACACATGATCGACGTCTACGGCTACCTCGGAGAGCCCCACGAGGCCATCCGCCAGGCCTGCGCCGACGCCGACCTAGTCATGGCCGGAGCCCGTGCCCTGGACGCCCTCCAGGTCCCCGAGGAACGCCGACTACTCCTCGGCCGAGTCCTCCCCGCCATCGACCAACTACGCCGCCACCTCGACACCGCCGACGACCCCCAAGTGGTCGTCCTCGCCAGCGGCGACCCCCTCTTCTACGGCGTGGTCCGGCGCCTACGCGCCAGCGGACTGCCCTGCCGGGTTCACCCCGCAGCTTCCTCCGTGGCCACCGCTTTCGCCGCGATCGGGTTGCCCTGGGACGACGCGCAAGTCGTCAGCGCCCACGGCCACGGACTCACCCCAGCATTGGCCGCCTGCCGCGCCCTCCCCAAAGTCGCCATGCTCACCGCACCGGGACACGGCATCGTCCAGGTCGCTGCCGGACTCGCTGACCTCCCCCGCTGGTATGTCCTCGCCGAACGACTCGGTGAAAGCGACGAACGCCTCCGCACCTTCGACCAGACCACCGTCAGCACCCTGACCGACGACGACGTCGCCGAACCCAACGTGCTCATCGTGCTGGACACCCCACCGGACTCCCGCGCCGCCCTCGGCAAACCCACCGCCTACGTCGGCGGCCCCCGCCCCGCCTCCGCTGACTTCGACGACCACCCCGAACAAGCCGGACACCATGTGATGCCCCCGACTGGTGGCTCACACAGCCACGGAGAGATCGCCGCAGACACGGCGAGCCGCCCCGTCCCCTCCACCGTGGAAAACTCCGCCGTCGCCCTAGCCCTCGGACGACACCTGCCCGTCCTCGGCGAACACGTCTGGACCGCCGGGACCTGCCTCACCCAAGTCACCGCGACCTGCGCTCGCACCGGGGCCGCTGTGGTCGACATGTCCGCCCCCATCCCTGCTGGCCTGCCCGACCCCGACCTGGTGATCCTTGACGACCTGGACCGGGTGCCCGCCCTGGCCGGTCACCGGCCCCGCGTGGCAGTGCTCATCTGCACTGAGGCGCAAGCTCAGCAGGCCGCCGACGCCCTCGAAGCCCTCGACCTTGACGGGGACTCCACCGTCGAATATCTCGCCATCACCGGTGAAGACACCCCCGCTGGCGCGTCCTATCTGATCACCTTGCGGACCGTCGGGTCCGATCCGCGATGAACACACCGCGGATCACCCAGGTCGTCGGGCGCAGCCACACCGCCCAGGCGCGCGCCGACCACCTCGACCAGGCACTCGGCGGCACCACTGTGCGGCTCGGAGCAGCTACTCAGGAGCTCCCCGCAGCCTGGGCTGAGAGCGACCTCATCATCAGCCATCTCGCGTTGGGTGCCACCACTCGCATCATCGCCCCGCTGCTTGCTGACAAGAAAACTGACCCCGGGGTGGTCGTCGTCGACGAAGCAGGCCGGTTCGTCGTACCCCTCGTGGGTGGACATGCTGGCGGCGCGAATGACCTGGCGCGGCAGGTCGCCGACATCATCGGGGGCACCGCCGTCCTGACGACAGCGACCGATGCACTAGGGGTGCCTGCCCTGGACACTCTCGGCTGGCCTTACCACGGGGATGTCGCCGCCGTCACCCGAGCCATCCTTGACGGTCGGCCAGTCCGAGTGGTGCGGGAGCATCGTTGCCCGCTCCCACCGCTGCCAGCCAATGTCGCCGAGAGCCCCGCCGATGATCCGGTGGCTCGGCTCGTGGTGACTATCCGAGACGCCGACAGCGTGCTCGGCGACGTCGACGCCGACACCGGTACGACGCTACCCACGGTCGTGCTGCATCCACCTGCGCTGGTCATCGGGTTAGGCTGCAACAGCGGCACCGACGTTGACCACCTCGACCGCCTCATCCACGACACGCTGCGCGACGCCGACCTGGCCGTAGACGCGGTGAGCGCGTTCACCACCATCGACCTCAAAGCCGGAGAGCTTGGCCTGGTCCAACTCAGCGCTCGCCACCGACACCCCTTGGTGCCTTACCCAGCTGAGCAGCTCGCCGACCAGAATGTCCCCACCCCCAGCGCGGTCGTCGCCGGACATGTCGGCAGCCCCAGCGTCTCGGAAGCCTCCGTGCTTGCCCACGGCGCCGACCTTGTCGTCCCCAAACACAAAACCAGCGACGCCACCTGCGCGATCGGTGTGCTCCCTGCCCGGGGACGGCTCACCGTAGTCGGGTTGGGTCCCGGCGCCCGGGACCTGCTCACTCCGCGCGCGGTGCGGGCCATCCAAGACGCTACGTACGTCGTGGGCTATGCGCCGTACGTCCGGCAAATCCGAGACTTGGTGCGTCCAGGCGTGCAGATCTATGCCAGCAAGATGGGCACCGAACAGGAACGCACCGCTGCCGCCATCGCGCGCGCCCGACTCGGTGAAGCCGTAGTCCTGGTGTGCAGCGGCGATCCGGCGGTCTATGCCATGGCCAGTCCAGTCCTGGAGCAGGGCACTGACGGCATCGACGTCGTCATCGTCCCCGGCGTCACCGCCTCCCTGGCGGCTTCCGCGATCCTCGGGGCGCCTCTCGGCCATGACCATGCGTTGATCTCTCTGTCCGATCTGCACACCACGTGGGACGCCATCGAACGGCGCGTCCACGCTGCAGCTCAGGGCGATTTCGTCACCGCCTTGTACAACCCGCGCAGCCGTACCCGGACCTGGCAGTTGCCCCGAGTCCTGGAAATCATGGCTGAGCACCGCCCGGCCACCACCCCGATCGCCGTGGTCACCCAAGCCGAGCGGCCACGACAACGGGTCGTGGTCTCCACGCTGGGCGAGTTCGACCCCAAGATCGTGGACATGCACTCACTGGTCATCATCGGGTCGTCGACGACGACCGTGGTGACCTCTGGTGGCGGTGAGCACAAGCTCGTCACCCCCCGCGACTACAGCTGGATGCCGACGCCGCCCGAGGAGACGGCGACCAAGGAGACACACCCGTGACCACCACCCTGGACCACACGCCCTCCCTGTGCACGCCCACCCCGGCCGGTCTGCCAGTGGTGATCGCCGCTCATGGCACCCGAGATCCTGAAGGGGTCGCCGTCTGTGAGGCGCTTGTGGACAGAGTGCGCGGGCACTTGCCTGGGGTGCAGGTCCGGGTTGGGTACGTCGAGCTCGTCGACCCTCCGATCGCTGACGCCCTCGCGTCGACCTTGCAGGAGCAGATCGAGCAGGCTGACGAACCTCGCGCCGTGGTGCTACCGCTGATGCTCGGCGCCGGATGCCATGCCGAAAAAGACATCCCAGAGGCGATCGCTGAAGGGCTCGCTCGTGTCCCTGGCGCGCACGCTTCCTACGGACGCACCCTAGGCCACGATCCGCGGCTGCTTACCGCGCTCGGGGAACGGTTGCGCGCCGCCGCTGCTGACTGGGACCTTGCTGACACCGCGGTAGTGGTGGTGGGTCGAGGGACCAGCCATCCCCGCGCCAACGCCGACCATGTGGCGCTGGCCCGGTTGCTTTTCGAAGCGAACGGGGTCGCTCATGTGGTCCCGGCGTTCATTCAGGTCGCGCAGCCTGACGTGGCGGCAGCCTTAGACCAGGCGGCAGCGTTGGGACACCGGAAAGTCGTGGTCCTGCCCAACTTCTTGTTTCCAGGGATGTTGCGGACCTGGCTGCGAGAGCAGAGTCAGGCCTGGGCTGATCGCACCGGCTATCACCTGACCGGGCCAGGACAATCACGCGTTCCTGAGGCGACCGAGCACATTGGTCAGGTGCGCCTGGCTGAAGTCATCGGCGATTGTCCGGCCCTGGCCGAGGTCGTCGCCGACCGGTACCGCGAGATCGCTGGCAACGACCTGTGCTGCGCTCAGGGTCGACAGGACCACGCCCCGGCGTACCTGACTGGTCTGCGACTGGCGGGGAAGACCGTCCTGGTCGTTGGCGGCGGACGAGTCGCCGAGCGGCGGGTGCCGCGACTCTTGGACGCCGGGGCAACGGTGCGTCTGGTCTCGCCGACGGTGACGCCGCGGCTAGAGAAGATCAGCCGCACCGGCAGCCCCCATGCCGCCCTGGAATGGCACCGCCGGACCTTTGCGCCCACCGACGTGGATGGTGTCTGGTATGTCCTGGCAGCGACCGACGACCCGCAGGTCAATGAGCAGGTCACCCAGGCTGCTGAGGCCTGCCACACGTTCTGTGTCCGTGCCGACTGCGCCAACGCTGGGTCGGCATGGACCCCCGCCGTCGAACACGCCGGTGGTTTGACCGTCGCTGTCATCGGTGATCGGGACCCACGCGGATCGGCGCAGGTGCGTGATGCGTTGCTGCGCGCTCTGCACGACTGTTCTGAAAATCCTCGTCAGGATGCGAGCTAATCCCCGCAATATCAGCTTTGCTGAGTTGTCCAAGGTGTGCGAAACCTACGTGGGCTTTATTCTCAGCACTGTCGGCTCCATCGCGCTGTTTGTCGTGATGGCAGTCATGACAGCCCTCCTGCCCCGGTAGGAGCCACGGTCCCCTGACACCGTTGCTGCAAAAGTCCTTTAGGCGTGTGTGTAGCGTTTATTGAATTGGGCTTGTTCGCGCAGGGAGGAGTGGGTCATGGCTGGGGATGTCGAGTTGGAGTTGGCCTCGGTCACGGACGCGGCGGGCGCGGTGACGGTGTTGGAGTGTGATCTGGCGGGGTTACCGGTTTCGGTGACTGATGGGGAGAGTCGGTTGACGTGGCGGCGTGATGCTGATGGTGGGGCGTGGGAGTTCGAGCGGGACGTCAACCGACCTGGCCGGTTCCAAGCAGGTGACAGCTGAAGTTGCGCAGCATGGTGGACGTCGCGAACGTCCGCGCCAGGTGCGTGGCTGCGTCGTAATCGCTCTCGGTCAGATCCGACGCGGTTTCGAGCCCGAGAGCAGCAGGCCCTTCGAGACCGACGACCGTGACTGCTCGCAGGCCAGCCGAGGTCATCTCCTCCTCAAGCTCCTCGGGAGTATGGAAGTGACCGGCGGGGAAGCGAACGGTCTTCGGCGGCACACCCTCGCGCAGAAGGCTGATCCATTCCCCGGCTGCCTGCTCGAGCACGTCGCGGTTGAGCGCCGCGACGGCGAAGGCCAGGAACCGAGGAATGGCGGCAGCGTGGACGAACCCGCCCGTGCGGCACACCCGGACGGCCTCGCGCAGCGCCTGGAGGCGATCGTTACGCCCGGCGAGGTGATACAGCGGGCCGGCTATGAGGACAGCGTCGAACGAATCGGCCTCGAACGGCAGATCACGGGCGTCACCGACCAGAGCGTCGAAAGTGCCGATCTCTTGCGCGACCTGGACCTGGCTCTCGACGGGCTCGACGAGAACAACGTCGTACCCGACCGCTGCCAAGGAGGCAGAATGGACCCCGGTCGCGCCCCCTACATCGAGGACACGGGCGGGCGCTGGAGTGCTGGCGCGCACGATCTCCTGCGTGCGCTCGAACTCGAGCCGGCCCTGCATGGACCGCGTCGTCAAGCGCGCACCCTCATCGAAGGCGTCGCGGTAGTACGACTGGATCGCAGCATCGATGGCGTCCTGGCTCACCCGCTCATTGTGCATGAGTAATGTCAACTTGAACTGGCCTCACCGGGACGGCTTGAAGTGACCCCAGTGGTTCGGCGGGTGTGGGCGAGTCGGTAGCTGGTGGTGCCGGTCTCGATGATGGTTCCGTCGAAGGGTGAGGCGGTTGACGATCGCGGCGCACAGGCGGGGGTCGGCGAAGGTCTTGCTCCAGCCGCTGAAGGGTTCGTTGGACGCCACGGCGATGGCTGCGCTTTCCCCGCGCTCGGGCAGAACTTGGAAGAGCAGTACGGCGCCGCGTCGGTCCAGGCTGAGGTAGCCCAGTTCGTCGAGGCAGATCAGGTTAACGTGAAGCCCCCCGGCGTGTTCGGAGGCTTGGTTTGTGGTTTCAGCCGGTGGGTTGAAGCCGATGGTAGTGCAGGTGCTCGGCTTGGATTGGGGTGAGGTCGTCGAGGGCCTCGTGGGGGCGGAGACGGTTGTTGAAGTCGACCCAGCGCGGTGTCGCGATCTCGACGTCGGTGGCGTCTTTCCAGGGGCCTTCGGGACGGATCAACTTGGCCTTGTAGAGCCCGATGGTGGACTCGGCCAGGGCGTTGTCGTCGGGGTCGTGGTTTGACCCGACCGACGGGTCAATCCCGGCCTGCGCCAGGCGATCTGTCATCGCGAAGCTGACGTACTGACTGCCCGCGTCGGTGTGATGGACCAGCCTCTAGTCAAAGGCCTGCCCGGTCATGCCTCGGGTGAACAGGGCATGCTCGAACGCATTCAACACCAGCGGTGTCGTCATGCGCGGGGCAGCGCGCCAGCCCACGATCCTTCGGGAAAACACGTCGATCACCCCTGTCAACCGGACGCGGGGACCCATCAGACGGCATCACCGTGAACTTGCGACGCCGCGTCGCGCCTTGCCAACCCTGGGCCCGGTAGACCCGCCCGATCATGCAGCCATGCTCGCTGAGCGTGCAACAGATCGACTCGACCCCGAAACGATCCCGGTAAACGTCGATGAACCCACCTAGAACCGGTGTGGGCGCTCGAGCTGCGCCGCGAAGAAAACCGAGGCCACCTTCAAGATCTCGTTCGCCCTACGCAACTCGGCGTCCTCCTTCTACAGCCGCGTCAGCTCCGCCGACCCCGACGTGGTCATCCCAAGCCTGCCGCCCTGATCGAACTCAGCCTGGCAGACCCACTGGCGTAACTGCTCGGACGATCCCATCCCCAACACGGACGCGACTGACTTGATCGCTGCCGTCCGATACGGGTAGTCCTTCTCCGACTCCAACACCATCCAGACAGCCCGCTCACGCAACTCAGGGAAATACTTCGATCAATGTGGCAAGAGGATGATCCTTCCAACGAATTCACTCTCCGAACACGCCAGGGGCTTCACTTTATTTAGGCGTGTCTGAGGGCGTGTGTGTAGCGTTTATTGAATTGGGCTTGTTCGCGCAGGGAGGAGTGGGTCATGGCTGGGGATGTCGAGTTGGAGTTGGGTGCGCAGCGGTTGGCTGCGAGTGTGGTGCGTGGGGGCATATCGGATGTGAAAGCAGTGCTTGTTGGCGTGGCGGATGCCGTGGGTGAGCAGTCGGCAGGGTTTCGGGGTGTTGCGGCTGATGCTTTGGGTGTGGAGGTTTCGGCGTGGTTGACGGCGGCAGAGGATGTGGTGCCGGCTTTGGTGGCGTATGCGCAGGCGTTGGAGATGGTTGATGTGACTACCGCGGCGACTGAGGCTGACAACATTTCGGGGTTGAGGGCTTCTGCGGGTGGCTTCCCTTCTGGCTTGAGGATGGACTGATGGTGCCCGCGGTTGATGGTGGGAGTGCGGGGGTCACTCTGGTGGTCCGTGAGGCGGCGTTACGGGCGATGATTAGTGAGTTGGAGTCGGCGCAGCGTGACCTGACGACACGTGTGGATGGCATTCGTGACCAGGTGCGGGGGCGGGTGACGAAGTGGGGCGCTGGCACGGCGTCGCGTTCGGCGCATGATGATTTCGATCGGCGTTTCGCCGCGTCGGTGCAGGAGATGTCTGCTGCGCTTGGGCGGCTGAGGGCCGCTTTGGAGGATGTGTTGAAGTTGGCGCATCAGAGTGAGGTTGACGCCACGGTGATCATGAGCTGACGTGGTGCATATTCAGGGTTGTGGTGTGGGCTTTAGGGGAGAGGAGCAGGCGGGATGCCGTCGTATGACTTTGAGGTGGATCTGCCTGCGCTGACGAAGGCCGCGGAGTCGGTTGGGGTGGCGGTTGAGACGAGCACGAAAACGTTCGTGGCTGACTTCATGCCGACCGAGGCGGCGCTGGGTCATGCGGTGGTGTGGGGCGCGGTGTGTGAGTTCATGGATCGTTGGCAGCTGGGCACGGAGGCGATGACTGCTGACGTGGAGGAGATTTCGTCACGGTTAACGAAGGTGGCGGGTAAGTATGTGCAGTTTGAGGAGCAGGGGTCGGCGCGGTTGAAAGGCTCTGTTGGTCAGTTGCCGTCCGTGCCGCGGCCGGGGGTGTGAGGGGCGACATGGCTGATTTCGAGATCTTGGGGAGCCCGTCGGACATCCGGACGCGGGTGGCGATGATGCGCAGCCAGGCCACGGTGTACGAGTCGGTGGCTACGAACCTGTCGCGGGTGGCCGCGGAGGGGTGGAAGGGGCGGGCGGCTGACCGGTTCCGGGAGCGTTTCTCGTTCGAGCCGCGCAAGTGGCTGGACGCGGCGGCGGGTTTTCGTGTGGCGGCGGATGCGTTGGAGGTGTTTGCGGGGGCGTTGGAGTCGGCGCAGTCGAGCGCGGCGGCGTGTGCTCGTGAATATGCGCGGGGCGAGGAGGTAACGAGGTCCGCGCGGGCAGGGTACGAGGCGGAGGTGAAGGCCGGGCAGCGGAAGAAGGCCTCGTGGGAGGCGGCGCACGGGCCGGGGACGTTCACGCTGACGGTCGAGCCGTTCGTGGATCCGGGCGAGGCGGTGCGTGCCGGGGCGAAGTCGGTGTTCGCTTCGGTGTGTGCGCAGCTGAATGCGGCCGCGGAGACCGCGGCCGCGGGGGTGCGCGCTGGGTGCGCGGCGGCGCCGCGGGAGCGGAACTGGTTGGAGAAAGCGGGTGCGTTCGCGGGTTCGGTGGTGTCGGGAGCCGGGGAAGCGGTGATGGAGCTGGCCGCGATGGCGGATCAGGCTAACCCGCTGTCCTGGGTCCGCGATGACCTTATGTCGCTTGCCTCGGGTCGTTTCACCGCGGAGGAGTTGCTGGCGAGTAAGCGCATGCAGGCCGAGGACATGATGGCCTTGGCGAAGGCTGTCAGGGATAACCCGGGTGAGTTCGTCAAGCAAGCCGGTGCGGCAATGATCGATCTGGACACGTGGCGCCACGATCCCGGCCGGGCTTTGGGCCGGTTGCTTCCTGACGCGGCGTTGACGTTGGCGACTGCGGGTGGTGGTGCGGCGGCTCGTGGGACGCGGGGTGCGTCGCGGGCGGCGAAGGGCGTGGAGGCGGCCGGTGCGGCTGTGGAGCGTTCGTCGGTGCTGTCGAGGTTGAGTCGGCGGGTGACTGATGTCTCCTCATGTGCTGACCCGATCGATGTGGCTACGGGCGAGGTATTCGTTTCGATGGTCGACGTGGAACTGCCGGGCGTGCTGCCGGTGGTGATCGGCCGGACGTATTCTTCGGCGTATGGGCGGGGCCGGTTCTTCGGCACGACGTGGGCGTCGAGCTTGGATGAGCACGTAGAAGTCGATGCGGCCTGTGGCGCGGCGGTGTTTTATCGGGCGGATAAGGCGTCGTTGGTTTATCAGATGGGGGGTCTCGGGGAGGCGGTGTCGCCGCTGGTGGGGGATGCTTGGCCGTTGACGTGGTTGACGCCGCAGCAGGCTGAGGGTTTTGGTGTGGCGGGTGCGGTGTGTGCGGTGTTCGACCCGGGTGCGGGGGTGTATCGGGTTTTTGAGGCTGATCCTGATGCGCCGTTGGTGCTCGGGCGTGTCTCGGGTGGTGTTCCGGCGTGGGTAGATGTGGACCTGGATGCGGGGTTGTCGTCGTACCGGTTAGCGGCGATCGTTGACGGGTTAGGCAACCGCATCGAGGTGTCTTACGACGAGGCGGGGGTGCCGTCAGTGTGGCGGCATTCGGGTGGTTATGTCGTGGAGTTCGCTGCGGATCCCTCGGGGACGCGGGTCGGACAGATCGCGGTGGGTCGTGATGGTGGGCGGCCGGTGGTGGTGTCCCGGTTCACGTACGACAGTGCCGGGTTAGTGGCGTCCGAAGCGGCAGGTGAGGTGCCAGCTGACGGTGCTTCTCAAGCGGTGACTCGGTGCGGTTATGACGCGGTGGGGCGGATGACGTGGTGGGTCGACTCCAACGGTGAGCGGTATGACTACACCTATGACGAGGCCGGTCGGTGCGTGGCCGGTGTGGGCAGCGGCGGCACGCTGAACAGCTTGTTGGAGTACGACGCTGATGAGCTGGTGACGCGGGTGCAGGATGCCACGGGTGCGTGGTGGCGGCATGAGCACGACGGTGCGGGCCATGTGGTGGCGGTGACGGACCCGTTGGGTGCGGTGACGCGCACGACTTGGGATGAGCGGGGTCGGCGGGTCGCGGTGGTGGACGCGGCCGGTGGGGTCTCGTCGTGGACGTATGACGACGCGGGCAATGTCAGCGCGGTGAGCGGTCCGGGTGGGCGCACGGTGCGGGTGGAGTATCTGCCGGGGCGGGGGTTGCCGACGCGGGTCGTCGGCGCTGATGGCGCGGTCAGTGGCTATGAGTACGACGGGCGTGGCCTGTTGGCCTCGGTCACGGACGCGGCGGGCGCGGTGACCCGGTTGGGGTATGACGTGCGTGGGGCGTTGACATCGGTGACCGACGCGGCGGGCGCGGTGACGGTGTTGGAGTGTGATCTGGCGGGGTTACCGGTGTCGGTGACTGATGGGGCGGGGCGAGTGTCGTGGGCGCGCCGGGATGTCTTTGGGCGGGTGGTGGCTGCCGGGGACGCGGCCGGGGAGTCGGCGTGGGCGTATGACGTGGCGGGTCGGTTGACGTGGCGGCGTGATGCTGATGGTGGGGTGTGGCGGTATGTCTGGGATGGGGAGGGCAACCTTGTCGAGGAGGTCGATCCGGTTGGTGGCCTGACGCGACATGAGTACGGCCGGTTTGATGCACGGACGGCGTCGACGGGCCCGGATGGGGCGCGCACGGAGTTCGTTTATGACGGCGAGCGGCGCCTGACGTCGGTGCTGGATCCGGCAGGTGGGGCGTGGGAGTTCGAG
Source organism: Austwickia sp. TVS 96-490-7B (assembly GCF_019331795.1). Lineage (GTDB taxonomy): Bacteria > Actinomycetota > Actinomycetes > Actinomycetales > Dermatophilaceae > Austwickia. Next base: position 656,524 of record NZ_JAHPZL010000003.1, on the reverse strand, counting down.
CGGGACGTCGCCGGTCGGGTGATGGCCACTGTGGATGTCAATGGTGCGCGCACGGTGGTGGAGCGCGACGCCGTCGGGCGGGTCGTTGCACGGGTCAACGCGGCTGGTCAGCGGGTCAGGTTCCGGTATGACGAGCATGGTGATCTGGTCGAGTCGGTCACCGATGCCCCCGAGGGCATGGATCCGGTGGTGCGGTGTTTCTCCTATGACGGGGCGGGCCGGTTGGTCGCGGCTGATGGGGGCGGGGCGCCGGTGGGGTTCGCGCGGGATGTGCTTGGGCGGGTCGTGGCAGAGGGCCCGGCTGGCCAGCTTGTCACGTCAGAGTTTGATGTGGTGGGTCGGTTGGTGGGCCGGGTGGCGCCGTCGGGTCGTCGTACGGGGTGGGCGTATGACGCGGGGGGCGTGTTGGCGGGGTTATCGGCGGGTGTGCGTCAGGTCCGGTTCGGGGTTGATGGTGCGGGCCGGGAAGTGTCTCGGGTGATCGATGCCGGAGTGGAGTTGACGTCGTCGTGGTCACCGGCTGGTCTGCTCCAAGCCCACGGCCTCACGGGCGGGGCTCCCGGTAGCGCTGGTGGGTTTGTGGGGGTGGGTCGGTCGTACCGGTACGACCGGGCTGGGCATCTGACGGGGTTGACCGATGCTGCTGGTGGGATCTCGGAGTTTGAGTTAGATCCCGCGGGGCGGGTGTTGGCCGTCACCACCGATGGTGTGGTGTCGGAGCGGTATGCCTACGACCCGACCGGGGCCCTGTCCAGCACGTATGTCATTAGTGATGAGAAACAGGGTGTGTCGGGTGGGGGGTTTGCCAAGTCGGGGTCGCTGACGAAGTGCGCACCAGTTGGGTGGTTGGGCAGGGTCGCAACTTCGTCGCGACGATGATGTCGCTGGCTGGTCGGGGGGTCTCGCCCGACGGTGCGGGGCGGGTGACGTCGCGGTGGCGGCACGGCCTGTCTGGGGGTCGAATCGAGTGGTCGTATGCCTGGGATGGGGAAGATCGACTGGTCCGCACGACAGGTCCGGGGGATCGGGTGTGGACGTATACCTATGACGGGCTCGGGCGGCGGGTGGGACGGACCCGGGCCGTGGCTGGGGTCGTGGATGAGTCGCGGTCGTATGTGTGGTCGGGGAACCTGTTGATCGAGCAAGTCACCCGCGTCTACGAACGCGAGCCCGTCCTGGCTGGCGTCAGCGCTGCTGGTGTTGGTGGCGGGGGCACCGACGGGTGTGTGGCTGTGGTGACGTGGGATCACGACCCGCGCACCGGCGTACCGCTCGTTCAGCGTGGCACCCCCCACGGTGGTGGTGCCGGTGGACCTGGTGTCGGCCCTGGTCCTGTCGGTGGCTCAGCGGGGTGGTCCCAAGATCGGGTGGATGACGAGTTTTTTGCGATCGTTGCTGATTTGGCGGGTGCCCCGACTGAGCTTTTGACTCCGGATGGTGACATTGCGTGGCGGCGGGAGGCGAGCGTTTGGGGTGTTCCGGGTCGGTCTGGGCCGCAAGGGTGTCCGTTGGGTTCGTTGGGGCAGGTGTATGACGAGGACACCGGTTGGGTGTATAACCTGCACCGGTATTACGACCCTGTCTTGGGTGGGTTGACCGCACCGGATCCGATCGGTATTGAGGGCGGGGTCAATCCTCATGCGGGCGTCCCTAATCCACTGACGTGGACCGACCCTCTCGGGCTCGCGGGCTGTGAGGCTGTTGGCAAAGCAGCTGAAGCACTCGCCGGACGACCCGCCGCAAAGACAGGGACGGTTTGGGATGATGTTGTCGGGACAGCCGGCGCTATCCCTGGGACGGGGGGTCTGCCGAAGTCCTTTGAGCTGACCGCTGGCAACTCTCGCGTGTGGGTGCACGGCAATGTGACCGACCACTTGGCTGACGCGGCGAGAAGTGCCGCGAGGAGTGGGCAGAGCCTGGAAATGGTCGGACTGGGAACGCAGCAGCGCTTGCGGAGTCTGCAGGCCGCTGTTGGGGGCGCCACTCGTGGCGGGGTTCCGCTAAACCAGAGAATGACAGTTGGCGGTTGGGAGTTGGAGTTCAGACAGCGCGCAGGAGACGCGCTCCCTGCCTTGATTCACGGCCGATGGGTCGGCTGACATGGCGATCAGGCTCTTGGCATCGGCACCCAGTCCGGCGGCGAAGGTGGCGGTCGATCCCTGGATTCCACTGTCCGTGGTCTGGGATGTCGAGCCCGATGTCAGTCCGCTCTATCTCTTCGTTCGGGACCCTGACCAGGGGTATGTGGAGCTCAAGGTTCATCCAGAGTCGGGAGCCTTGGTTGGCGCGGTGATCATTGACTTGCCTCGTCCAGACGAGCATTTGCGACGGTTGCGAGGTGCATCGACGCCACAGAGGTCCGAGACTGCAGTCCTCGACTTGGAGATCTGGCCATGGAAAGAGACCCCGGACTATCGGGAACCGGCCCGCCGCGACATTGACGTGGAGTGTCCCTTATCGCTGACGGCAGCATCGGACCAGATGACGATCTGGTTCTCCAGTTTGCCAGTCGCTCAGGTTCTGAAGGCTGGCCCCGTTGAGGTTGGTGTGTCGATGGAGGGCGAGCTCGTCGCAGTCATGGCGTCCGGGCTGGCTGTCGTGGCGGAGTAGGGGGCCGAGCGTTGATCCAGGATGTCATGTTGGCGCGTTCGTCGTCGGTGAGTTGGTCGAGGTCGGCATGGCGTGCGTCGAGGTGGCTACTGGGGGCCGTGAGGGGTCGGCGTTCGGCTCTCTCGTAGAGCAGGTGGTCGACGGTGACGTCGAGGCTGGGGGTGACGCGCCCGTTTTCGTAGCGGGAGACTTGGCGGGCGTCTGAGCCGATCTTCTCGGCGAGGTCGGCTTGGGACCAGCCGCGTTCGGTGCGCAGGGTCTTGAGGCGGTCGCCGTGGAAGGGGCTGGGCATGTCGTGGCCTCCGGAGGCGGTCGAGACGTTCCGGTTGGGGTGTTCCGGGCCGGTCTGGACCGCAAGGGTGTCCACTGGGCTCGTTGGGGCAGGTGTATGACGAGGACACCGGTTGGGTGTATGACCTGCACCGGTATGACGACCCTGTCTTGGGTGGGTTCACCACACCGGATCCGATTGGTCTGGATGGTGGGGTCAATCCCCATGCGGGTGTCCCTAATCCACTGACCTGGACAGGCCCCCTCGGGCTCGCGGGCTGTGAGACTGTTGTCAAAGCAGCTGAAGCACTCGCCGGACGAACCGCCGCAAAGACAGGCGCCGAGGTCATTGGACCGGCACGGAATACTGATCTGTCCTGGATTCGTTTCGTGGGCTAGGTGCAGGCAAGCAAAAGACCGTGCGCACGGTGGGGTCTGTCGACGAGATGCGAACCACCTTTGAAGCGTGGACTGTCGGGGCCGAGCGGTTGCCTGCTCGGGGCAGCGCCATCCCAGATGTGTACCGACTGCCTGACGGAGGCGTTGTTCAATGGCGAACCAGCTCGGATTCTGGTGGCCTGACGATCGACATTATTCCTCCGAGTGGGGCGCGGAGGAAGGTTCCCCTCCCGAAGGGGGTGCCATGGTGACTGAAAGTGAGGTGGTAGCCGATCTGCTGGAGTGTGGGCTGGATGACTGGGTTGCCTTGCACGATGTTGTTTGGTATGGCACTCAGGGTGAGGTGAATCCGCAATCCAAAGTGATCGTGGTGGAGGTCTTGAGGTGTCTATTCGCTGAAAGATTGATGGTGCCGGGAGATCTCCTTGAGGAGGGGTTCGTGGATTGGCCTGAACATGTTGATTGGCTGGGTCGGGCTGAGTCGGAGCTTGAGCGGTTTGGTTGGGCGCCGATGGGTGATGGTTTCTGGTTGCGGCTGACGGACCGAGGCAGAAGTCAAGCTGAGGGTCTCTCATGATGCCCTGGTCGGCTCTGGTGACGTGGGATCTACCCGCTCACCTAGCATGGTGCCCCTGGAGGTGGTGGCCCCGGCGTACCCGCTGATGACGGCGGGAGGCGAGCGTTTGGGGTGTCCCGGGCCGGTCTGGGCCGCAAGGGTGTCCGTTGGGTTCGTTGGGGCAGGTGTATGACGAAGACACCACAACCTGCACCGGTATTACGACCCTGTCTTGGGTGGGTTTACCACACCGGATCCGATCGGTATTGAGGGCGGGGTCAATCCTCATGCGGGCGTCCCTAATCCACTGACGTGGACCGACCCTCTCGGGCTCGCGCGCTGTGAGACTGTTGGCAAAGCAGCCGAAGCACTCGCCGAACGAACCGCCGCAAACAGCGGCGGTGGTCTGACTCGCGTCGGGAGATGGATGGGCCAGAGCGAGAATGAGGCTATGGTCAGCACCGGAATGGTCCAGGAAGGTGCGGGAGGTACCACCTACGTGGCGCATCCCACCGATGTCATGGCCTACATGAAAGAAGCCAAGCCGGGCACGCGATATGTTGAGTTCGATGTACCACCCTCGTCTTTGGCTGGAGCAGGCAAGGATGGGTGGGCGCAGATCCCCGGCCCCAACTCGATGTTGGGGAGGCTTGCCGCACGTCGAGGCGACCCATTGCCTCAGTTCCCGGCGGCATCCAACATCGAGTGGATCGCGTCCAAGTTATGAACGCTATGTTGAGGTTCCTGGAGGAGTGGGTTGGCGAGAGACGACTCAGCCTGAAGGCCAGCGGGGTTCAGGTCAGCCTGGACTTCAGCCTGCAAGACCGAGACAACGCATCTGCATGGGTAGATCTAGACACGCCATGTCGTCTTGTGCGGTTGATTGTCTGGGAAAGCGGCGAGGTCACCCTATCTGTGGGAGACGTCGCTAGCGGTGAGATCCTTGCGGACGAGCAGCTACAGGTGTCGGCCACCTTCGGGCTAGAGCAAGTGCTCGGGGAGGCAGTGGCTTGGGCGGTAGGAAATGGGTGATCGCTTACCCTCGCCATGGATCCGCAATACTTCCCCCATGGCGAGGGTAACTCGGCCTGCAGGTGTGGGGTGGTGGCGTCTTCTCCTCGCCGCCCTCACCGCCCTACTGGTGAGCCTGCTGGGTGGCGGAACCGCGTCGGCCGCAACCCTTCCCGAAGTCCAAACTCGCGTCGGGGTCTCAACACCTGTCGCGGTGCACGTCGTCGGGCCCCACAAGCGCGTCGTCGCAGGTCCTAGCCAGGCCAAAAGCCCCGCGCATACCCGTTCGCCAGCGGTTCGTTCTGTCGATGCGCGGGTCGCGGCTGCGGAGGTCCCAGTCGAGTTCACCCACGACGACTTGGTGGCCCAGTCTTACGACAACGGCCTGACGCTTGCGTCACCGGACAGCTACTCGGTCTCCACGCGAAGTCCGCCGAGCTTCTCGGTCTCCGCTCGTCAGCACCCCTCTGTTTCGTCTGTGTCTGGTGGTGTTGCCGCATACAGCGGCCCACGCGCACTACCCATCGGTCCCTGGGGCCAGAAGATCGTGGATGCGCGTTCCAAGTTGCCGGGATCCTGGGGGCCGGGGGTACCCAACAAGAAGGGAGTCGGTACGCGCTGGTTTGACCCATCTGACTCGGGGAATGGGGTGAGGATCGATCAGGGTTTCCCAGGTTCGCCAGAGCTTTCGCAGCAGGTTGATCACGTAGTCGTCTGCAGTGGCGGCAAGGTCATCGGGCCGGATGGCAAGCCCATCGTCGGATCGTTAAGTGATAACCCGCAGGCACATATTCCCCTTTCCGATTGGATGACGTGGACGAGTTGGAATGCGCGATGACTGGATCAGTGCAATATCCCGACATGCGTCTGCAGCTAGTCGCTGCTTTACGATCCCTCAGCAATATTCAGCACCAGAGGCTCAGATGGGGTCGCGTTGAAGAAGGCGTGAACTACTACGATGATCTAAGCTTGAACATTCACATCCTGTACGATGATTGCGCCGTTCTTCCTGATCCCGGCCCTTGCGTCGGTACAATTATTCACGCGGAGGAAGCACCGGCTTTATCAGAGTTGGCGCTTGCCCTCGGGCCAATGCTCGACGAGCTGGGCGACGCGGCTGATGTGGTCTTCACCTCTGATCCGCGATGGAGCGCAGTCGTTCGAGCTGCGGGAGCGGCGCTCACCGCTATGAAGGCCAGCGATGGGACGTACTCGAGATGAGACGGCTGCTCTTGCTGGTTGTTGGCCTCCTTGCAGCCTGGCTTGGGGTAAAGCCTCGTGCGGTTGGCGTCGTGGAACTGCCAAACCACCCAGAGCTCGTTCACGCTTATACCTACGGCGCGTTGCGTGCTTCTGCGTCATGCAACTTCATGATCGAACGCGGCCCTCCCGCCCAAGCTGACACCAATCGAACTGCACGCGGACCGGCCGACGATTGCTCATATGGCGCTTCGAGCTGCCTGTTCGAGTCCACGGCATGCGTCGTATACCGGTACGACCAACCGAACCACATGGCGCGAACGGCGCGTGCTGCGGGAATGGTCGGTACGCCGGTCGACGACCATTTAGATATTCATCACGAGCGTGTTGCCGCAAAGACAGCGAGCGGGGCTGAGTCGGCGGTTGCCGGCCGCAACCTCGGTCCGCAGTTGGCCAGCGAGCAGGAGATGGGTGGGACTGGTGTCCCCCTTGTCGGGGCCGGCTCCAACACCAAGCTGAGGGTCGCTGGAAGGCTGGCGGATGACTACGGTGGCGTGCCCGAGGACTGGGCCAAGATGTGCAGTTCCTCGTATCGGGGTGCCGACGGGTTCCAGTTCGAGACGCACTGGTACGAGAACGTCCTCACGGGTGGATGCTTCGAGTTCAAGGTCAAGGCCCAGTGGCTGCCATGACAGCGGACCTTTGCGGTGAGGTGTCTGACTTCCGGGCACTTCGGTTCCTCGACCTCGTCGAACCTCGGGAATTCGCTGCTGGGCAGCCACGCGCCCTGAGTTCTACACAAGCACCTGGAGACGTACGTGCCCGGGGTGAGGGTGTCCACGGTCAACAACCACATTCCTTTCATGGATTGACATGAGCGAACTCAGGGTTGGAGTGCTTGGGCGCATCGTTGCAGGTGAGGACTTTGGTCGGTTCGTCGAGGTCGTTGACGACGCGGACACTTCCGGGGGCTTCCTGATCCTCACATACGACAACGTTGATCGCCCGGGAGACGCCTACGACTCGTGGGTGGAGTCGATCATCGACGTAGAGCCCTACTTCGCGGAGTGCGGTTGGGAGGTCGAGTGGCTCGACAGAGCGTGAGGTGGGGCGGCGGCTCGGCACGTCGGAGTCCACGGTGTACCTGGTCGCGAAGGCGTTCACGGAGCATGCCGGTCGGGTTGAGGAGGTTATCACCCGCAAGAAGCGGGCCACGCCGCCAGTGGAGCCATAGGTGATCGGGGACGTCGTGGCCCGGGTGATCGCGTTGGCGTGCAGCCAACCGCCACCGGGACGTCAACGCTGGACGTTGCGGCTGCTGGAAAGGCAGGTCGCGGTGACCGAGGGGGTACCGCCGATGAGCCACTCCACGATCGGGCGGGTCCTAAAAAGGGTGCGTTTAAGCCTCACCTGAAGGCCTGTTGGACGATTCGGCCGAAGCAGAACGCGGTGTTCGTGGCGGCGATGGAGGACGTGCTCGGCGTCTACACGCCCTTATGACCCGACTCACCCGGTCGTGGTGATGGACCAGGTGACGGCCCCGGTCCCGCCGATGGCCCAGCGGGGTGGTCCCAAGATCGGGTGGATGACGAGTTTTTTGCGATCGTTGCTGATCTGGCGGATACCCCGACCGAGCTCCTGACCCCGGACGGTCTGATTTGGCGGCCGCTGGGGGCGGGTGATGTCGGGCGGGAAAGTGTTTCGTCCGCTCAGCTGGTTTGGCCGGTGAGGTGGCCCCGGAGTCACCGGACCCCCAACCGCCACAAAGCGTCGGAAAAACACCGCCATTCGAACGCGGAAGTTACAGTCAGTGCCATCTCGCAAGGGTGGCAGCGATCTGCTCCCGCTCGATCGTTCCGGAAGCGACGGCGATGACAAGGTCGTAGGCGTCGTCGTCGGGGGCGTCGATCCACGTGCCGTTGAGGTCGAGGAAGACCACGGTGGCGAGCCAGCCGAGGCGCTTGTCGCCGTCGACGAGTGGGTGGCTGCGGACCAGTGATTCGAGCAGTGCAGCGGCTTTGTCGCCGAGGGTGGGATAGGCCTCCTTGCCCCACAGCGTCGACATGGGGCGATGCGCTGCCGAGTCGAGCAGGCCGATGTCGTTGAGGGGTCCGACCTGGAGGTCTTTGATGAGGGTGAGCAGATCCTCCAGGGTCAGATACCTGGTCACTTCCCGAGGCGGTCGAGCACGTCGGCATACCGTGCGCGAGCCCTCGCGGACGCACCGGCGACGTCGCGCTCGTGGCCGCGTCGGGCGGCAGCCTCGTGGATCGCGCGAATGGTGGCTTCCTGGCGGCTGACGCCTTGATCGGCGGCTAGGGCCGCGAGTACCCGCTCGTCATCCTCGGTCAGTCGCAAAGTCATCGCCATACCCCAACGGTATCACTGTGGTATCACGACGCGCTATGGTCGCCGCTCTCATGGGGCGAAAACACATGGTCAACAACCTGTACGTGCCGGGTGATTGTTAACCGTGTGGTGGTGGAGTGGCATCTGAGCGTCCCACCACGGCACCGGATCGGTCCACACAGATGACATCCACGTGGATTGATGCTGCCGCGGGTCCGAGCACAGTGCAGGCGTGATCACGGGCCGCAGCAGCGACCAGGTCGCCGAGCGGAATCCTCGCCGCAGCTGCGACCTGCAGCGCACCCAAAGCGGTCGTGGCATTGGCGACGTCAGCGACCACGTCGGGGCTGCCACCAGCGCCAGATACCAGACGTGACAAGAAACCCAGGTCGACGCGGGACCGCCCCGAATGCAGATCCAGATATCCGACGGCGAGTTTGCTGAGCTTGGCGAAGCCCCCGCAGAGCGTCAGCCGGGACACCGGGTGTCGACGCAGGTAGGTCAGGACCGCCCCCGCGAAATCGCCCATATCGACCAACGCCAGGTCAGGCAGGTCATATAGTTCGCGCACCACCCGTTCAGAGGTGGACCCAGTGCAGGCAGCGATGTGATCCATTCCAGCAGCGCGGGCCACGTCGACGCCCCGGCGGATGCTGTCGATCCACGCTGAGCAGGAATAGGGAACGACGACGCCGGTGGTGCCCAACACCGACAAGCCCCCCACGATGCCGAGGCGGCTGTTGAGCGTGTGGGTGGCGATCTCGTCGCCGTCGACGATGCCGACCTGGACTTGCACGTCCGGTGGGGTGATGTCTTCGTCGTACGTCTCCTGGGTGGCGGCAGGCGGGACGGATTCGGCGAGGAGGTTGTCGAGGATCATCTGGCGCGGCATCGGGTTGATTGCCGGTTCGCCGACGTCTAAGGGCAGCCCGGGCAGGGTGACGGTGCCCACGCCGGGGCCAGCAGCGAAGGTGACGCCGCTCCCTGGCGCGGTGGCGCTTACCCGCACCTGGACGACTGCGCCGTGGGTGACATCGGGGTCGTCCCCGGAGTCTTTGGTGACCGCAGCGGTGGCCCATCCGTCACCGCAGGCCGTGTAGGTCAAGGCAAAAGCGGGACGTCGGCCACCGGGCAGGTCCACGACAACCGGGTCGGGGAAGTCGCCAGTGCGTAACGCCCGGTAGGCAGCACGGGCGGCAGCGGTGGCACAGGCACCGGTGGTCCAGCCGGGGCGGAGACCGGAGGAGTCCAGTTGGCCTCGACGGCCACCGCGAGGGGTGGTCACCGTTCGGAGTCCGAGGCGGTGGCATTGACGGCGGCCACTGTCATCGCGGAGCCGCCGCGTCGTCCCTGCACCACCAGGTGTTCTACCCGCAGTGGGCTATCGACCAGGGCTTGTTTGGATTCGGCGGCACCGACGAAGCCGACGGGGATGCCGTAAACCGCTGCCGGTCGGGCCGTGGTGGTGTGCAGCACCTCCAGCAGGTGGAACAACGCGGTGGGGGCGTTGCCGATGGCGACGACGGCACCGTCGAGCATGTCGCGTTCCGCCCACAGGTCGACGGCGACGGCGGTTTTGGTGGTGCCACGGGATGCCGCCAGATCAGCCAGTCCTGGCTCGTTGAGCAGACAGATGACCTGGTTGTCTCGGGGGAGGCGGGAACGAATGATCCCGGTGGCGACCATGGTGGAGTCGCACAGGATGGGAGCACCGGCAGCGAGTGCGGCCCGCCCTGCGGCGGCGACGCCGGGGGTGAAGGCGATGTCGTCGGCGATGCTCGGGTCGCCTGCGGCGTGACACATCCGTACGACGATCCGTTCCACGTCGTTCGGGAATCGGCTCAAGTCAGCTTCGGCGCGGATGATCCGGAAGGACTCGTCGTAAATGTCAGCACCGCGGTGGCGGTAGTCGTACTGCGGGGTGGGGGTGTGCCCGGTGGGGGTGTGCATCAGGGGTGTTCCTCATCTGGGATGTGTGATGGGCCGTGGGGATCAGGGATGTCAGCGGACCCGTGATCGACTGGGAGGTCGGGGATGTGGGGGGAGTCGATCTGCTGGTCGGATGGGGGGATGCCCAGGCGGTCTCGGCAGGTGGGGGAGCACCAACTCTGGTGGGTTTGGGCAGGGCCAGCGACGTAGATCCGATCGCAGTCGGGGGCGGAGCAGACACCGAGCCGGTGACCCTGGTCACCGTCGATGGCCATGGCTAGCCCAGCGGAGATCCACGCGGCCCAGCCGTGGGCGAAGGTGTCATCGGGGCCGTGGAAGCGCAGGTGGTGTCGGCCGTCACCGGTGCGGTCCAGGCGGGGACGGGTGCCGGTGACGGTGAGCATCCAGTTGACGAGTTCGGCGGCATAGTCGAGGTCGCCGACGTCGAGGGCTTCAACGACGTGGCGGGCGTGGACGATCATGTCGACCAAGCGGCGAGCGTCTCGCAGGGATGGCCTGTCGGCATATCCGGGGTGGCGTACGGCGTCGGCGATGGCGTCAGCCAGTGCCACCCCGTGCGGGACGTCAACGACCTGTCCATGGGCTTCACCGGGAGTGACTGCGTTGACCAGGGCGACCGTGGCGGCGATCAGCCCGTCGACGTGGTGGGTGACGTGCATGGGGGGTGCGCCCTCGCTCCGCTGGTGTGGATCACCGCCAAATCATGACATGTTGCCCTGCGGCGGGTGGAGCTTCATCGTGGCGTCAGGGTTGCCGCTGGGGTTGGTGCAGCGGGACGATGAGAGTTCGGGTCCTTTGTCCCTCAACGTCGGTCGTCCGTCATGGAACAATACGTGCGTCTTTCTTGCGTGGGCGGGGGAGGAAGCCGGGCCTGATCCGGCACGGTCGCGCCACTGTGGACGTCCCGCTGCATTGCGGGGCGAGAGTCAGACACTTCGATCGCTCACGTCTTTCACATCACCTCATATCGAGACGCGTTATCTCGAGAAGGAGTTTTTGTCATGCATATCGCCGAGGGGTTCTTACCCCCTGCGCATTGTGCGCTGTGGATGGTCGCTGCGGCGCCATTCGTGGTGCATGGAGCTCGTGCCGTTGTCGTGGAGTCCCGGAAGAACCCGGAAAACCGGCTGCTGCTGGCAGCGGCGGGGGCGTTCACGTTGGTGTTGTCAGCGATCAAGCTGCCGTCGGTGACGGGGAGTTCGTCGCATCCGACGGGGACGGGATTGGGGGCGGTGCTGTTTCGACCTCCAGTGATGGCTTTCTTGGGCACGGTGGTTTTGCTGTTCCAGGCCACGTTGCTGGCGCATGGGGGCTTGTCCACCTTGGGGGCGAATGTGTTTTCAATGGCGGTGGTGGGTCCGTGGTGCGGATATGGCTGTTATCGGTTGGCTCGAATGGTGTCATTGCCGACATGGGCGGGGATTTTCCTGGCGATGGCCGTGGCGGATCTGTCGACGTATGTGATGACGTCGTTGCAGTTGGCGTTGGCTTTCCCCGATGAGGGCAGCGGGTATGTGGGTGCTGCGGTGAAGTTTTTGGGGATTTTCGCGGTGACGCAGATCCCGTTGGCGTTGATTGAGGGGTTGTTGGGGATTGTGATCTATCGCTTCTTGTCTCGGGCGGCTGCGCCGGAGCTGACACGGCTGGGTGTGCCGGTCGCTGATGTCACGTCGGGTACGTCGAAGGAGGCCGCTCATGTCTGAGTCGGTGTCGGCCCCAGCCGGGGTGTCAGTGCGTCGTCGACTCGCCTCGTGGTGGGTGAGCGCGGCCTGCCTGGCGGGAATTGTGGCGTTGGTGATGGTGTCATTGCTGCTTGCTCCGCGTCCGGAGAAGGAAGGGGAAGCCTTTGGCGGGACGGATTCTGCGGTCACTGATGTGCTGGCCGAGCGGGGTGTGCAGCAGTGGATGACCCCGATTTTTGAGCCGGGCAGCGGCGAGGTCGAGTCGGGGCTGTTTGCCTTGCAAGCGGCGCTCGGTGCCGGAATTTTTGGGTACGCGGTGGGCCGGTTGCACGGTCGGCGTCGGGGGCAGCCTGGCGGGGCGGAATCCACGGGCGGTCACGACTGAGGTGTCTGCACATCTGACGTCGCTCGATGACGCTGCGTGGACCAGTCCGTGGCGTCGTCGAGCGGTGGGCGACAAGGCGTTGTTAAGTGTGGGGCTGGTGGTGACGGCGTTGGTGACGCCTCCGGTGCCCGGCGGAATGTTAGCCGCGGTGGTCGCGGTCGCGGTGTTGCTGGGGCCAGCCAGGGTCCCGGGCAGGGTGTTGGCCGAGGCGATGGCAGGTCCGTGCCTGTTTATCGTGCTGGGGGCGATATCTGTCGCGGTGGTGGTGACGGTGCCGGGCGCTGCCGGGGCGGGTACACCGACGTCCGCGCTCTGGTGGTCCTGGGGTCCGCTGTCCATGACGGGCCAGTCCCTGGTGCGCGGCGCGGAATTGGCGGTGCACGGCGTCGCCGGGACGTTGGCGGTGATGGTGTTGGCGACGACGACGCCAATGGTCGACCTGGTCGCGGTCGGACGTCGGTTGCGAATTCCTGACGCCTGTCTGGACATTGCCGCGTTGATGTACCGGTTGGTGTTTGTGTTGCTCGATACGACAGCCACAGTGCGGGCCGCGCAGCAAGCTCGTCTGGGTGACGCCCGATCACGTCGCGTCGTGGGGAGTCGGTGGTCGAGGTCGTGGGTGGGATCTCGAGTCGAAGCAGCCGGGGAGGTGACCGGCACCGTGTTGGTGCGGTCGTGGGTGCGGGCGTCCCGGTTGGCTGACGGCTTAGCGGGTCGAGGATATGAGGTGACGTTAGTGACTTTGCCAGCGACGCAGGTGCGGTCGTGGCGTTTCGAGCTGGCCACGGTCGCTGGTGTAGCGGCGATTTGGGTGACGGTGTGGGGTGTCCATGCCGTCGGGACGGGGTTGATGTGACCGGCGAGACCGTGACGGTGCCAGGGGCGTCGTCGGCGGAGTCGCTGCCAACGGTGCTGCTCGCGGCGTACGACCTGGATGCTTCCCATCCGGGGCGACCGGGAGTGTTGACGGCAGCGACCGTCGAATTGCGTCGGGGCCGCCGACTGGCGTTCCTCGGCGCCAACGGATCCGGGAAGACCACGTTGATGCGTTGCTTATCAGGCGCGCATCGGCCTGACCGCGGCCGGATCGTCATGGAGGGGGCGGATCTGCGTCATGACCGCGGTGGGTTGCGAGCTCATCGTGCCCGAGTGCAGTTGGTGTTGCAGGATCCTGACGATCAATTGTTTTCCGCTGATGTCGCCCAAGATGTGTCTTTCGGCCCGTTAAACATGGGGCTGCCGGAGCTGGAGGTACGTCGACGCGTCGCGGAGGCATTAGACCTGGTCGGGGCGACTCATCTGGCTTCCCGGCCCACTCACCGACTGTCCTACGGTGAACGCAAACGGGTTGCGACGGCAGGTGCGGTAGCGATGCGCCCCGATGTGGTGCTCTTGGACGAACCCAGCGCCGGTTTGGATCCGGCAGGGACAGCGGCGATGCTGCACGCGCTGCGACGTTTGGAAGAAGCAGGCACCACGGTCGGCTTGGCCACGCACGATGTGGATTTGGCGTTGGCGTGGGCTGACGATGCTGCCGTCGTGGGCGGAGGCCGGGTGGTCGCAGGGCCGGTCGAGGTGGTGTTGGATGATCCGCAGGTGCTCACTCGTGCGGGATTGACTCGGCCGTGGGCGTTGGAGTTAGCGGCTCAATTAGGGCTGCCCGGTCGGCCACGCACCTTGGATGCGGTGGTTGACCTCATCCGAAGCGGTGTCGACAGTGCAGGCAGCGACACCGTCGCTGCCGAAGGCGCCTGCGACGAAGGACGTATCGACGTATGAAGGTCACTGCCGTACCCCCTGTGCCTGCCGCTCCCGAGGGTTCCGCTGTGCCAGACAGCCCGGCCGACTCGACGGGGTGGACGCTGCCGCGGTGCGTCATCGCAGCCCCAGCGTCCGGCCATGGCAAGACCACCGTCACGATCGGTCTGTTAGCAGCGTTACGCCGCCGCGGTATGAGCGTTGCCCCTGCCAAAGTCGGCCCGGACTACATCGACCCTGGCTATCACACACTCGCTGCGGGACGTGTCGGCCGCAACCTCGACCCGTTCCTCGTCGGCGAGGACCGTATCGCGCCACTGCTCTTGCACGGTGCGCTCACCCCAGACCCCTGCGACGTGGCCCTCATCGAAGGGGTCATGGGGCTGTACGACGGGAAGTTGGGGACACAAGGCTTCGCGTCGACAGCGCAGGTCGCTGCCCTCACCGGCAGCCCCATCGTGCTGGTCGTCGACGTACGGCACACCTCCCGGACCATCGGAGCGATGGTCCACGGACTCGCGACCTACGAGCCAGGGATCCGTCTGGGCGGGGTGATCCTCAACCAAGTCGGATCGCCACGACACGAAGCAGAAGTCCGGGAGTCATTAGCGCCGACCGGAATTCCCGTGTTGGGTGCGTTACCGCGAGATGCGACCATCGAAGCGCCCTCCCGGCACCTGGGCTTGGTCCCCGTGGAAGAACGCCCCGAATCGCAGGCCGCCCTCGACGCCTTGGCCGACCACGTCGCCGACCGGATCGACCTGGATGCCTTGCTGGCGTTAGCGTCGACCGCGCCGCCGCTGACCTGCGACCCCTGGGATCCGAAAACAGCGATCGCCGCAACATCAGTAGCGCTGCCCCCGCCAGGATCGCCCCGGCCCGTGGTGGCCGTCGCAGGAGGACGAGCCTTCACCTTCCGGTACGCCGAAACCGTGGAATTGCTCCACGCTGCCGGATGCGAACCGGTGATCTTCGACCCAACCCGCGACGACACCTTGCCGCCCGGCACCGCCGGGATCTACCTCGGCGGTGGTTTCCCACAGGTACACGCCGGCGAGCTAGCCGCCAACGACGCGTTACGCTCCGCGGTCGCCGACGCCGTACATGCCGGAATGCCCACCGTCGCCGAATGCGCCGGACTGCTCTACCTCTCTCGCAGCGTCGACGAAGCCCCCATGAGCGGAGCACTCGACCTCACCGCAACGATGACCCCCCGGCTCACCTTGGGCTACCGCGAAGGGGTCGCTGTCGCCACCTCAGTCGTCGCATCAGAAGGACAACGAGTCACCGGCCACGAATTCCACCGCACCACCGTCACACCCACCCACCCCAACCAACCCGCCCCACCTCCCGGATGGATGCTCGACGGCCGCGCCGACGGAATATCCGCCAACCCCGCCACCACCGGCCAAGCCACCGTGCACGCCAGCTACCTCCACGTCCATTGGGCCGGACATCCCCACTGCGCGGCACGCTTCGCCGCCGCAGTCCACAACTACGCCACCCACACCCACACCGAAAACCTCATCGACCTGACCCACCACGGCGACCAAGACATCGCCACCGGACTCATCGACCTCGCCGTCAACGTCCGCCCCGCACACACCCCACCCTGGGTGGTCCGCGCCGTCACCGACGATCTGGACTGGGCCGCCTACCCCGATGCCGAACCCCTCCGCCACGCCGCAGCCGCCCACCACGACGTACCCGTGGAATCGGTCCTGCCCACCGCCGGAGCAGCTGAAGCGTTCACCCTGATCGCCCGCGCCCTCTCCCCCCGCCACCCCACCGTGATCCATCCCCAATTCACCGAACCCGAAGCCGCACTCACCGCCGCCGGACACCGGGTACGACGCTGGACCCTCTCCGCCACCGACGGTTTCGTCCTGCCCGACACCGACCTCCCCGACGACGTGGACCTCGTCATCATTGGCAACCCCACCAACCCCACCTCAGTGCTCCACCCCCGCACCGCCCTCGACCGGTGGCGACGCCCAGGACGAACTGTCGTCGTCGACGAAGCCTTCATGGACGTGGTGCCAGGCGAAACAGAAACAATGATCCGCCCAGACCACCTCGACGGCGTGCTCGTCCTACGCTCCCTCACCAAAACTTGGGGAATCGCAGGCCTCCGCGCCGGATACGTCGTCGGAGACCCCACCCTGATCGCCGCGCTCGCCGCACACCAACCGCCATGGTCAGTGTCCACGCCAGCGATCCGCGCAGGGGTGGCGGTGCTGTCAGAAGACGCTGCGGCAGCGCTCGCTGTGGAGCAAGCGCTGGTAGCGGCGCAGCGAGCCGATCTAGTCGAGCGGCTGCGCGCAGTGGGGTTGACGGTGGTGGCTGACCCGGCGGCGTCATTTGTGCTGGTTGATACGTCGGCGTGGGGTCCAGGATCGGTGCGGGTGGAGTTGGCGCGGCGTGGCTTCGCGGTGCGTCGAGGGGAGACGTTCCCCGGCCTGGGGCCGCAGTGGATCCGGGTCGCGGTGCGGGACGAGGCGACTCACGTGGCGTTCGCAGATGCCCTGAGTGCGTTACGGGATCGTGATGTGATGCGTGACACAGGAGAGCCGAAGCGCCCTCGCTGAGAGCGCCATCCATGGACGATCGTCCTGCTTTTTGATGAAACCCACAGAGTTCAGGTGGAGTTCACTCAGGGTCGGCTCTAGGCTTGCCGCTTGGGAAGGGTCAGGTACGTCGCAGGTCATCCGCGTCTACCACGAGGGTCCGGCCTGAGTGCCTGTGAGGTCGTCACGCCTGCGGGCTGTGATGATCAATAAAGGTCAGAGAGGAACTCTCACTATGCGCTTAACCCCTGTCTTGGTGGCGCTGTCTGCCGTCGCGGTGCCAGTGGTGGCAGCCCCGACCGTGCAGGCTGCGCCCCAGGCACCCACAGCGGTCGCGGGTCAGAGTGTCGCAAGCCGGCCGATGGTCTCGGCCGACATGAACCAGCTGATGGAAGTGGTGCGCCTCACCAACCAGGAACGGGCCAAAAACGGTCTGAAAGCAGTCGCCTGGAACACCTGCTTGCAGAAGTTCTCGGACAGTTGGGCCGACCACCTGGTCGCTCAGGGATCGCTGTCCCACCAGGAGATGCAGCCCATCATGTCCGCCTGCAAACTCGCCACGACCGGTGAGAACGTCGCCATGGGCTACCGTTCACCGGCCGAGGTGATGAAGGGCTGGATGAACTCGGACGGACACCGCCGTAACATCCTCACCGCCGAGCACGACCAAATCTCCATCGGCATGAAGAAAGACAGCAACGGCCAACCGTTCTGGGTGATGAACCTCGGGCGGGGACCCGCGGCACCGCTGCCCCCCGGCTCTGGTGGCGGTGACGGGTCCGGCGGTGGCAACGGTAACGGCGATGGCTCCGGTGGCGGCAACGGTAACGGCGATGGCTCCGGTGGCGGTCAGCAGCCCCCGGCACCACCCGCGCCGCCCGTGAAACCGGCACCCCCAGTGAAGCCAGCACCGCCGCAGGAGATCCCACTGTCGCAGGCCAAAGCCAAAGCCAAGGCCGCTAAGCCGAAAGCTGCCGCCCCCAAGCCAGCTGACTTGGGCAAAGCCCAAGGCTGGTGGGCTGACACGATGACCCGCGTCAAGGTCGGCTTGGAGGCCAAGAGCTGACGTCGTCATGACGTGCCACGCCGCCCCCGCGGCGGGTCGGTGCGGTCCAGCAGGTCGCGGTGAGGACGCCGGAGGGGCACCTCATCACCTCGGACCGCACCGCCCCCTCGGGGGCGCCACTATCTCCAGGAGTAGTCAGGGACGCCATCGGTGGTGGCGAGAGGTCTGACCTGTGGTGAGAGGTCTGACCTGCTGCCGGGAGAGGGTTATCGAAAACCCGTGGCTTGAGATGACGGTGCCATGTGAGGCTGGGGAAATGACGTGTGTGAGCCCCTGGCCGAAGACCGTTGCTGGCGTACTCCTACGGGACCCCCGAGAGGCTGATCTCGACGTGATGGTCTCCTTCCGCAATCTGCCGTCTGTCAACCGGTGGATGCTCCGCACGTACGTCGATCCAGACCGACTACGGGCTGAATGGTTGGCTGTGCCGACAAGTGAGACTGAGTTTTCGTGCGTCGGAGACGTGAATCATCAGCTGGTAGGGCTGGGTTTCTTGGACGTGACCGATGGCGTGGGTCAGCCTGGAATGCCGCGAGGCACGGAGGCAAGGATCGGATACATCGTGCGGCCCGGATATGAGGGGCAGGGGATCGCGACAGCGTTAGCACAGGGACTGCTCGTGGCGGCCTTCGCAGATCTAGGGGTGCGGCGTGTCACTGCTGGTTGTTACGCCGACAATGTGGCCTCCGCGAGGGTGCTAGAGAAGATCGGGATGCGCCGCGAGCAGCACGACATCCGCGGCTCCTGGCATGCCGAGCTGGGCTGGATCGACGGTTATGACTACGCACTGCTCGCTGACGAATGGCGCGGGCTAGCGGCCTAAGCAAGTACTGAGTTTTTTTATTGTTAGGAGGCGGCATGGTCGATGCCGATCGCAGCAGTCAGAACAGCAGCGAAAAGCGATGGCTATTACACGTCCAGGCGCTCGGGTATGTGTTGATTTTTCTGGTTGTTTATATCGCTGACAAAAGCCTCAGGGTGGGCGGATATCAATTTCATGACTATGTGATCGCCGCAGTGGTCCACGTGGTTTTTGGGTATCCATTTGCATTGGGTGGAATCATCTTCATTCAGAAACTCAAGGAAAAATATAACTGAGGTATGGCGTGAATGAGGCTCGGAGTATTGAGGTATATTCGGTCAGCTGTCAGTGAAAGCATCAGCTGAGGACCTCGGAGTGATATCGGTGGAGGTTGCCAGCGAACTGTCGAGGCCGTTGCTGTCTACGGAACGATTCGCCATGATCAGGAGGTCTTTCAAGGAAGCCTAAGGGCGTTATTCACGAGGCGTTAGAGACCCATGTCCCGCACCCCGGGAAACAATCGATACACACCTGTCACCATGCACATATATAAAAACATCGGCCGCTTTGAGATCATTGGGTTAGACGACTCACATCTCTCAGGGAAGCGGCCGATGCGGTACCAGTCGCGCAGCAGGACTCGATCACGATGCACTCGATGAACTCGTCAGGCGGGTCATCGACATTTTTTAATCCGGGGAGTCGACTTGAGTAGACATCGATGGCCCGTCAAAGAACACGTCATCCTCACCCTGGAACGTCTACGGAACAATCTGTCACAAACGTTCCTAGCTGATCTGCTACATATTTCACCATCCACCGCTTCACGCATCCATCGCAGGATGCTCCCGATCATCAATGAAGCACTCATCTTGACAGGTATCCCCATAGAGCAAGCAGCAAGTGATGGCCGAGCCATCCTCATCGACGGCACATACGTTCCAACGGGCAACCGCCCAGCTCAGGGGCAAGATGTCACCAAAGCCACCTACTCCGGTCAACGCCGTTGCCAGCGTGTCAGCATCCAGGTCGCCTCCACCCTGACCGGACACCTCCTCGCCACGTCTACACCCATTCCTGGAGCTCGACATGACTCCGCTGCTCTCGTCGACCTCACCGGCTGGTCACAGATCCTCACAGAACACCACACCACATGGATCACAGACACCGCCTACACCACCCAGGGCGCAATGACACCCCCCACAAAGAAGAAAGGACACGAACGAACCGACAACGAAAAACACGACAACACAGAAATATCCCGTATTCGCGCCTATGTCGAACACGCCATCGGACATCTTAAACAATGGAAAATCCTCGCCACCGGCTATCGAGGTAGACTCACCGAACTCCCCGATATCATTGCCGTCATCACCCGACTCGAGCTCTATCGACTTGGGTGGTAGCCAAGAATGACCTAGAAATGCCTCGTAAATAACGCCCTTAGTTGTCGATAATCGAACTCACAGGTGAATCTTAATGAATATTTATAAGACCAAAAATTGCCTTGCTGATAAATTCAAAAAAACTGACGGCAGGAGTCATGCACTCTTTAGGATGTTTTTTGTGTCAGTTATAGCTTGTCTCTGTTGTCTAGGTTTGGTTACGAAGAAGTGTGCCATGTCGAAGACTGAAGAAGTTGAGCCCGAAGTGGACCTAAATAAGGTCGATAAACAGTTAAAACGTCTCCTAAAATATACTATAGTCTATGCGTTATTCACGCTTGTAATTGCACTCGTATATACATTTATCGTGGCATTTTTTACCGCTTTGTGGAAGTCTAGCAGTGTCGTTGATATATGGTGGGGAAGTGTAATTGTGGGGCCTGCTGTCAATGGTCCACAACCAGCAGAGGCGGCTCTTACTCTAGCTACGTTAGCGGTAGCGCTCTTGTTTTCAGCGGTCATCAATGGTCGGCCAAAAGTAAATTATAATCATTGCCATAGTGATAGGTTTGCTGGCTCAATATTTCTTGATGAAGGCCTATCAGCTGCGTCATTTCTGTTAGGTGCGGTTGAATGGCTTCTTTTTCGAATCCCAAACCCTGAGGTCGATCCCCGCGTAATGAACAGCCTCATTCCTGCTTTAGCTGCATTACTCTGTGCATTTTTAAGTGTCTTAATGGAAAGATCTCACGAGGCCCATATTTTAGAACCTATCAAAAATAAAGCCATGATGCAAAATCTGCACAATGGTGAAATCCTTTATAAGAAAAAACTAAGTGTACGTAGGGAGATGAGTCGCAAGTCGACATCTCTATTTGCATGGTGGATGAAATTCCTCTTAAAAAATTCGGGTTCATCAATCTGATTTGGATAATTGTACTGATCACATTTTTCACCAGCAGCAGTAAATTTAGAGAAGGCTTAATTGGTGTTGCGGCACTGTTGACTCTCACCCTTTTTGTGCAGGTTTTTTGGTATATTTCTATGGCTGATAATCAGGTTATGCAATTAAAACAAGGGAAATCATCAAGAGCTCGCCCTGCTTGGTTTTTTTGGCTGTTATTAATTCAGATGGTGCTATTGATTGCACTTTCATTTACGATTAATCCAGGCTTGGCCTTGTGCCTGGCGGCCTGGTTGCTTCTTGTTGCTTTATCGCTAATTATCAACCCGGGATCGCAAGAATATAATGAGCTTGTGATGCGTCAGATTCAGAAAAACATCCGCTATGCAAAGTCCCGAAAAATGAAAAATGAGATCACGACAGATTGTCCCTAAGTGGATGCATTCCTCGTAGTGCAATGTGTGTAGCAGTACGACAACGATTGCCTGCTTGTTTGCCACGCAGGCAGATTCAGCCACCTGCCGTCAATATGGGCATGTAGGTACTGCGTGAAGTACATCTGAGCATCAATCTGCCGGTGTGTGGATGACATGAAGTGATGTCATCCACACACCGGCATGTGAGGTGTCCTCCTGGCGGCTTCATAGTGGCGTGCTCGCGAGGGTTACCTCACGTGGAGGTCGTTAGCCCGCGACTAGAGTCATTTTGGGCTATCACCGTCATAGATGGGTGTCACTCTGCCTGGATAGAGCATCCACCGGTCCCATCCTGATGCTGAGGATCCGGCCCAGATGTATTTGTTCCTGTATTGGGGCAGGATACGGCCGGCAGGTTTGGCGACGTCGCCATCGGTACCCCCTTGGAATAGGAGGCTGTTGGGGAAAATCGTCACCTTGTCACCCCAAGTGGCGAGCCACTCTGGGTCAACGGTGATGATGTCGTTGTGGACACCTTCGACTGGGGTCACCGTGAAGGTGGGCAGTGGGATTTCTCGGATCTCAGCGTCGTTGTCACCACCGCGCACTGGGAAGATCAACTGACCAGGCGTGCTGCTTTGTCGCTTGGTGTATCGGAGACCAGTGGTGGCATTAGAATCCAAGAAGGCGCCGGTCTGTCCTGATCCCGGCAGCTCGAAGGCATGATCTTTCCCGTTGGAGAACCCCACTCTGGCTGGGGATCCGCCGATTCCGCCTGACCCTTGACTTGCATCGCCGGTTTCCCATTGAATTTGATTATAGTTGAACTCGATGTCGAAATCGCCAGCTTTGACGTCGCTTCGATCGATGAGTAGGAGCTGGAAGCTGTTCAGCTTGTCTGCATGATTACTGAAGTAACCTACTTGGACCCAGTTCACGCACAATGCATTGCGGCCATTGACCGTCGTATTGCCGTAGTGAGTCTCCAGTGAGTTCTCCGAGGTGGTGTCAACGTCTCCAAAGAACGGTGCGATGATGACTCGTCCTGTGTTGATGAGTTGATACGGCGTATAGGTAGATTGTGGAGAATCAAAGGTCACATTCCCGTTGTTGTTTACATACAGTGAACTGTAGGTCTTTCCGAAGAAGTTCGCTGTAAAAGGAAGAGTGACCTGACCTGTGGAGCTATCATCATTTCGTGGCAGGGTTTGAGCAGTGCAGCCAGCGAGGTCACGAATAGCGCCGCGTGGCGCAGGTGTGGCGTCGGCGGCGGGGGTTGCGGTAGCGGAGGCAGCATTCCCCATCAAGGGAATTGTTGCCATAGTCATTGCTGCGAGAGAAGTGACAAGAGATCGCTTGGAGACACGTACCGGATACATGGTGTCCTCACTCTAGAGATCAACGAAAATGACCTGAGGGGGCACCTCCCTGTGACCGCCCTGAGTTGGAAGCGCAAGAGCCCTGCAGTTATGGAAAGTACCGGGCATGCACGTGGCGCTACAACATGAGGCGCATCACAGAGTTGATAGACGAACGATCGACCGAAACAAAGCGTTCTATGAATGGTGAATATCCCCAGGTGAGAGGTATGTGACCAGGAATTTGCTTTATTAACCATGCCTGGTTCGGCCTGGGCTGATGAGATGGCCCCCCTCTAGCATCCCAATGCTGAGCGTCTGCTGCTGGTTAGCGGCCTTTGATCTGGGATAATTGAGACGAGAGCGACGCGGGGGACAAGAGCGGAACCTGCGGCATACTTGTATCAATGAGTGAGTAGGTGTGAGAGGGCCTGCATCGTCAACTGGGTCCAATCAAGATACCTGCAATGGTATATGGAGATACGATGGCACCGGCGTAGGAAGCATCCTCTATGAAAGAGATGCCGCAGGCATGCATGGCATCTTTGGATGGATTCATGAATTTCACCGCAAAAAATTCGGCAATGCAAGAAAGGGTGTTATTTGCGAGGTGTGGGGGGTGAGCCGCTAACATCTCGTGAATAACGCCCATAATTCATTAATGGGAAATGTGAGGCACTGCAGGGTTCCGAGTGGTGATGTCTGCGAGTTTTCTGCGGCACCGCGTGCAGATCTGCTGTGGCGGTAAGCTTCGGGACGCTCTGGTTCTGTGTTGTAGTGCGGGCAGAAGCTGCCAGGCAGCAGTCCTAGGCCGTCCCGGAGGGGACCCACGCGACCAAACGAGTCGCTCAAGGAAGACTCAAACCAGCAGGCTGCTCCAGCGCTGATTCCGGCGAGCACTGTCTCCTCGAGATACGCCTGGCGGGGCGCAGCGTCGAGACCGTGTAGGCGCCACACGGCCAGCATGTTAGCGGTGTTGCCTCCGCCGACGTAGACAATATCTTGCGCTGCTAAATAAGCGGCCAGATTTGCGACGGTGCGATTGAAAAGGTCGAGGTGGCTCAGGGGGCATCCAGATTTGGCCAAGCCGTCGTAAAACCGCTCGATATATCCTTTCGAATCGCCGCTTGCCGTGGGTATGAAGCAGATCCGTGGCCTTGCGACTGGAGTGGATTCGATGAGGAAGTCGTCAAGCTGCACGTGTTCTTGGTCGTAAAATCCGCCGCCAAGTAAGACGATCGTACGGAGAGCGGCCATGGCGCAGACTCTAGTGCTTTTTCCGGTTTCTATGGCTCACTGAACTGCGAATGCGTTACCGGGCTCCAGCGATGCGAGACGAGTCAGCAGCATCGGTGAAGAGAGGAAAGCCACGCCGTCGATGAATACGAGCAGCTCCGGCTGGGTGACACATCGCGCTGATGGTCATGAAGTACGCGAAAGGCAGTGAGTGAAGCTTTCGCTCTTTCACTGCCTTTAACCTGCGATGCGTTGGTCGGGGTGACAGGATTTGAACCTGCGGCCTCTTCGTCCCGAACGAAGCGCGCTACCAAGCTGCGCCACACCCCGTGGCATGTCGCCGGTGCTCCGACGGGTCTTGACTCTCCGGAACCGGCGACGCCCCATGCTATCTGATGGCAGCCCGATCCTCCGAATCGTCACGGTCGCTTGTCCTGCTCTATGGATTGCTCGGCAGGACAAGCGGGGACGGCAGTTCGCTGGCCTCGTGCCGGGCGGAATGGGGGCGGGTCAGTCCCGCGGGGTCAAGGTGAGCAGGGTGGCTTCGGGTCGGCAGGCAAAACGCACTGGTGCGTACGGCGAGGTGCCCAGCCCGGCAGAGACGTGCATCCAGGCCGCGTCGGATGGTGCCATCGCATCTGGTGCGCCGTCCGCTCCGGGCCACCACCGGCTCATCCCTTTGGCGCGGCGCTGGTCGAGGTCGCAGTTGGTCACTAACGCGCCATACCAGGGCAGAGCCACCTGGCCGCCGTGGGTGTGTCCGGCGATGATCATCCCGGCCCCGTCACGAGTCATCGCGTCGAGTACCCGCTGGTACGGCGCGTGGACGACGCCCACGGTGAGGTCGACGCCGGGGTCTGCTGGTCCGGCGACGTCGTCGTACCGGTCGCGGCGGATATGCGGGTCGTCGACTCCGACCAACTCCAGGTCGATTCCAGCGACGGACAGGTAGCCGCGGGCGTTAGACAGGTCGAGCCAGCCTTGCGAAGCCAAGCCAGCTACTAGCTGACCGGTGGGAAGTCGGGGCGTGTCTGGCGGGGTGACTTTTTTCGTCAGATACACGAAAGGATTCTTCGGCCGGGGCGCGAAGTAGTCGTTGGAACCGAGGACAAAAACTCCGGGGAGGTCCAGGAACGGCGCCATCGCCTCGAGGAGCGGGGTGACCGATTCGGGGTGTGACAGGTTGTCACCAGTGTTGACGACCATGTCGGGTCGCAGCCGTGCCAGTTCTTTGATCCACGCGACTTTACGGCGTTGCCCCGGCATCAAGTGGATGTCTGAGACCTGCAAGATCCGCAGGGGCCGTGCTCCTCGGGGCAGCACTGGTGCGTGTCGTTCCCGCAGAACGAAGGCGTGACGTTCGATCAGTGAGGCGTAGGCCAGCCCCCCGGCCGCCGCGCCAAACAGAGACAGGGCGGTTGTGCTCACAGTGTTCATCGCCTCCCATTTTGGCAGATCGCGCGGTGCTAGCTGGGACGGTCATCGGTGACAGACAGATGCCGGGTGCCCCGCCCCGTAGGCGGTGCACCCGGCATCTGGTGGATTCCGCCCGGTCGCTATCACCGGGTCAGTCGGTCACGGTCGGCCGTTTTCCGATCCTGGACGGCCGGGGCGACCCGGTCGGGAACTGGCGCCGCCGGTGCTGGCGGACGGTTTGGCTGAGCTGGAGGGCGATGCGCCGGGGCGGGGCTGGGCAGTGCCGGTGGAGGTCGTCGCGGTGGGTTTCGGCGCCGGAGTGAGGGTCAAGGTGACCGTGTTGCCTGCCCGCAGTTCCGCACCAGGGCCGGGGGAGCTGGAGACGACCAGGCCCGGGCCGATGCCCTCTTGTGGGACCCGCTGGTCAGCGATCTGCACCTGCAAGTCCATCGCCTGCAGGGTGTTCTTCGCGTCTTCTTCGGTGGAGCCCTTCAGGTCAGGGACGACGATCTTGCCGTCGGTGCGGTCGGTGTCGACTTTGAACTGCTCGACGGGTAGGCCCTGGCTGGCGGCATCCATCACTTTCGCCCACAACGGACCGGCGATGGTGGCGCCGTAGACCACGCCGTAATACTGGCCGCCGATCTGCACACCTTCCATCGCGGTCTGTGCGGCCGGACGGCCCACCCAGACGGCGGCGGCGCGCTGCGGGGTGTAGCCGGCGTACCAGGTGTGCTTGCTTTCGTCTGCCGTACCGGACTTCGACCCGGCCGGGCGGCCGTCAGCCAGATTGACGTGCGACCACGGGCCGACGGTCTTCAGGATCTGGGTGGCATTGAAGGCGACCTGCGGGGTGACCTCGGTCTTGCGGCACTTGCTGCCGACAAAGGGGATCTTCTTGCCGTCGTACTGGGTGATCGACTCGACCGGGTAGGGGGCGCAGTATTTGCCGCCTGCAGCGAGAGTGGCGTATGACGCAGCCAGAGTCAGCGGGGAGGCATTGTCCGAGCCAAGGATCAGGCTGGGGTACTTGCCGTAGGGCTGACCATCAGCGGTATGCAGACCCATGTCTTTCATGGTGGCTTTCTCGCTGCAGACGCCGATCTTGGTGGCCAGTTCCACGAAGGCAGTGTTGATGGAGGTCATCGTGGCCTGTTGCAGGGTCATCGACCCGCCCTTGGCCTGCTCGGCGTTGCCTGGTGCGTAGGTGCCGACGTTTCCCATGCCGCATTCACCGGCACCCAACTGGGAATAGCTGAATGGGGTTTTCGGGGCAGGGGCGTTCAACGGGCTGTCCCCACGCCAGCCCTTCTTCAACGCCGCGACCACGCCGTACATCTTGGCGGTCGATCCGATCTGGAAACCTCCGGAGCGGCCGTATTCGCTGTCCACTGACCAGATCAGGTCGTTGCTCTGCGCGGAGCTCTGCGCGATCGACAGGACCTTCCCGGTGCCCGGCTCAACTACCGCAGCGGCGGCACCCACCGACTTCCAGTCGCTCTCGGGGACTTTGGCGACCAGCGCGGCCCGAGACTGCTTGAGCACGTTGACGTCGAAGGTGGTGCGCACCGTCAACCCGCCGCGCAGCAGGTTGGCTTCCCGCTCAGCTTCGTTCTTGCCGAGCGCGGGGACATTTTTGACCAGCCATTTCTGCACGTAGAGGCACACCCACTTATCAGCGGCGGACTCGCAGGACTTCTTCAACGGCTGCACGTTCAGGCCCAGCGGAGCAGCCTTGGCTTTGGCGGCGTCTTCGCGGGAGATGACGTTCAACGCGGCCATCCGATCAAGCACCGAGTTACGCCGGTCCATCGCGGCCTTGGGGCGTTCCATCGGGTTGTACGCGGTGGGCAGCTGCGCCATCCCGGCGATCATCGCGGACTGTTGCAGGTTCAGATCTTTGGCGTCGACCCCGAAGTAGCGTTGCGCGGCGGCCTGGATGCCATAGGCGTTGGCGCCGTAAAAGACGAGGTTGAGGTAGCCCTCAAGGACCTTGTCCTTGGGCATCTTCTTCTCAAGCTCGATCGCGTATTTGGCTTCCTGCAGTTTGCGGACCACGCCAGCGACGCCTCGCTGCTGCTGAGCGGCGTCTGCGGCGTCCTTGTTGCCGTTGCGCAGCGCGTTGGCGATCAAGGACTGCCGCACATATTGCTGGGTGATCGTCGACGCACCCTGGGTGTCACCGCGCATCGTCGCGACGAACGCCCGCATGATGCCGCGGGTGTCGATGCCACCGTGCTCATAGAAGCGGTCGTCCTCAATGGCGACCTGTGCCTTGCGCATGATCGGCGAGACTTGATCGAGCGAGACGATGGTGCGGTTCTCGGTAAACAGCGTGGCCAGCAGGGTGCCGTCGTTGGCTTCGATGCGAGTTTGCTGGGCCATCGCCGGGGCGGTCAGCGTCGCGGGGAGTGCGTCGAAGGTGTTGATCGCCAATTTGGTCGAGGCGCCCATCCCACCCACGGCTGGGATCGCCAGACCGGCGGCGAGCAGGCCGAGGACCATCGACGCTGCGACGAAAGCAGCTAATAAACTGAAGACATTGGTGAACGCACCCGCACGACGCTGCATGCCCCTCAGGGTACTAGGACGTACGTCTTGAACTTCAGTGCCGTCCGTTGATCGGTGTCAGCAGTTGAGACGCTCCCGGTAACTTACTGTCATTCTACCGTAAACGACTGGTGGGTAACGGGGTTCCTGGGGCTGGCGCGGGTGCCACCGGTCGAGAGGTCGGGCGCGGTCGAGGCGGCGGAGCCGGTGCACTCCCGCCGGGATTCACCGGAGCGACCGGCGGGACGTACGGCGCTGGAGCTGGTTGTTGCCAGGATGCCACCGTCAACGTGACTGCTGATCCAGCTTTGACCTCGGTGCCTGCGCTGGGGGAGGTGCTGATGACCTGTCCGCCGTAGATCCCGTCCTGAGTGCTGGGTTGGTACGTCGACTCCACCACCAGTCCTAGCTCCCGCAGCATCGAGCGGGCCTCTTGCTCGGTGGCGCGTTGCAGGTCGGGCATGATGATCTTGCCGTCCGAACGAGACGGCATGATCTTGAAACTTTCCAGTGGCATCCCTGCACTGGCGGCATTCATGATCTTGCGCCAGGACGGCCCGGACAGGGTCGCGCCGTACGGATTGCCGAAATAGTTCTGACCGATGCGGATGCCTTCCATCGGTTGGGTCCCACGAAGCGTCCGCCCAGTCCAGACCGCGGTGGACAGCTGCGGGGTGTAACCGACCATCCAGGTGTGCGAACTGCCATCGGAAGTCCCAGTTTTTGCTGCGGAGTCTCGGCCACTGTCGAGGGCGTTGGCGCCGACGACGCCGCGCAAAATCTGCGTGGTGCGGTAAGCCACGCTGGGGGAGACCCCGGTGTCCCGGCATTTCTGCCCGGGCACGTCCAGCTTGCTGCCGTCGTACCGGGTGATGGAATCCACCGGGTAGGGCTCGCAATACTGACCGCCAGCCGCCAACGATGCGAACGATGCCGCCATGGTCAGCGGGGATGCGTTGTTAGCACCCAAGACGATGCTGGACGGGCTGGTGCCATACTGCTGCCCGTCGGCCTGGCGCAGGCCCATGTCTTTCATCGTGTCGCGTTCTGGACAGATCCCGATCTTCGTGGCCAGATCGGCGAACGCGGTGTTGACCGAGTAGACCGTCGCCGAGCGGAGTGACATCGCCCCGGGGATGGTCCCTTCCACGTTGCCGACCGGCCACGGCATGCTGCTCATTCCGCAGTCCCCGGCGTGCAACTGGTTCGCCGAGAAATAGGTGCCGCTGGGGGGCGCGTAGAGCGTCGTCTCAGCGCTCATCCCTTTCTTGAGTGCGGTGACGACGGCGTACATCTTGGCGGTCGATCCGATCTGGAATCCTCCGGAACTGCCGTAGGCCTGGTCGATGGACCAAATCAGGTCGTTGTCCTGTTGGGAGGATTGACCGATGGAGAGGATTTTCCCGGTGCCGGGCTGGACCACTGCGGCTGCGGTGCCGACGTCGTCCTGCTGGCTGGGTGGCACCCAGTCGGTGAGGATCTGCCTGGTCGAGCCCAGCAGTTTGGCGTCAAAAGTGGTGCGCACCGTCAGCCCGCCGCGCAGCAGGGTGATTTCCCGTTCGGCTTCGTCTTTGCCGAGTGCGGGGACATTTTTGACCAGCCATTTCTGCACGTAGAGGCACACCCACTTATCGACGGCCGATTCACAGGACTTCTTCAACGGCTGCACGTCCAGACCCAGCGGAGCAGCCTTGGCCTTGGCGGCCTCGGCGCGGGTGATGAGTGTGAGTTCGGCCATCCGGTCGATCACGGTGTTACGACGTTTGGTGGCGGCCGATTGACTGTTGTCGATGGGGTTGAATCTGCTGGGCAGCTGCGCCATCCCGGCGATCATCGCAGACTGTTGCAGGTTCAGATCTTTGGCGTCGACCCCGAAGTAGCGTTGCGCGGCGGCTTGCACGCCGTACGCATTGGCCCCGTAGAAGACCAGATTCAGGTAGCCCTCCAGGATCTGGTCTTTAGACATTTTTTTCTCAAGCTCGATCGCGTATTTGGCTTCTTGCAGTTTGCGGACGATCCCGGCCACACCTCGCTGGCTCTGTGCGGCCTCGGCAGCAGCGTTGTTGCCGTTGCGCAGCGCGTTGGCGATCAAGGACTGGCGCACATACTGCTGGGTGATCGTCGATGCACCTTGGATGCCGCCGCGCATGATGACCACGAACGCCCGCATGATGCCGCGGGTGTCGATGCCACCGTGCTCGTAGAAGCGGTCGTCTTCAATCGCGATCTGCGCTTTGCGCATGATCGGCGAGACCTGATCGAGGGGGACGACCGTGCGGTTCTCGGTGAACAGCGTGGCGAGGAGGGTGCCGTCGTTGGATTCGATGCGGGTCTGCTGTGCCATCACCGGGGTCGTCAAGGTGGCAGGGAGTGAATCGAAGGTCGCCGCAGCGACTTTGGCGCCCAGGCCAGCGCCGCCGACGATCGGGATCGCCAGACCTGCTGCAAGGAGACCAAAGACCATCGAGGTCGCAACGAAAGCAGCCATCAGTCGGAAGACATTGGTGAACGCGCCCTCGGGTCGATTCATGTCTCCAGACTACGAAATGTGCGCCGGTTTTATTGGATGCGTTGAGTCTCGGTCTGACGTTCGGTCGATGTGTCGAAACAGCTGTCCGATTGGTCAGTCAGGAGTATTGTTTTTCTGGACGGCTGTTCAATATTCCGTCGCTGTTCGTGACCATCGTCACGACCGGCGGTGCTGGGATGTCCCGAGTCGTCGACTGGTAGCGCGACCCGATGGGCAGGTCGCTCAGGTCGACGCTCGCCACTTCTGGCACGGTCGGACGTCCAGTGACCTCGAAAAATGCCGTCAGGATAGGGAATTCCGTTCGTACGAGAGGAGCCTGCCGGTGGCCGGTCGTTCCGGGGCGTACGACGGTCCTGGACAGTGTGACTAGTTACATATGACCAGATGAGGCGGCCCGGCTGGGGGGTGGGCAGACCGGAGCTGTGGCTTCTACTGTCCCAACTGTCGTCATGTCAGCAGCCCGTGAGTGGGCTCCGGCAAGGGTGGGCAACACATATGAGCAACGTCGCTCTGATGAAACCGGTTTCTTCGATCGCATGGACCATCGACTGGGCGCCACTGGCGGCCTGCCGTAAGTCCGCGCCGGATGATCTCTTCGTCCAAGGTGCTGCCCAGCAGCAGGCGAAGCAGATCTGCCAGAGATGCCCGGTCATTGCGGAATGCCTCGCTGACGCACTCGACAACCGCACTGAATTCGGTGTCTGGGGTGGGATGACCGAGCGGGAACGCCGCGCTATGTTGCGTCGGCACCCCAACATCCGTTCCTTCCGGGCGCTCTTCGAAGCTGATCGTTGCGAGCACGCCCAAGCCACAGCCTGACCTTGGGTCTTCCCCCTGACGTGGGGTCTTCACTCTGAGGTTCCGGACGGTCGTGCTGCACCAGCGAGGTGACGTCCGATGAGGCGCAATCCTGCGAGGTCGTGCACATCGGTGTCTCCGGCGGGCACGTGAACGACCGGGACCTCAGGGTGGGCGTCGCACCACCGTCGGGCGGTGCACTGTTGCCGGGTCGCTGCCGCTTCAGCGACCGCATGCACCCGTAGCAACGCCACCGCCAGTGCCACCTCGTCGCCGCCGTCTGTGGCGAGCCGGTCGGCGGCGCGGTCGGCGACCTCCGCCGCCAGCGGTGACGAGGTCGTCGTCACCCGGTTGATGATCGCTCCCGCCAAGGGCATGTCGTCGGCTGCCAATCGGTCGACGAAAAAACCAGCCTCCCGCAGCGCGTCCCGCTCCGGCGTACTCACCACGAGGAAAGCGGTCCGCGCATCTTGCAGCAAGGCATAGGTGAGGGTGGCCCGCTCCCGAAAGCCCCCAAAAATCGTGTCCAGTGCCGCAACCAACGTTTGTACGTCGGCTAACATCTGAGCACCTAACAGCCTGGTCAGCGCGCCACCAGCGACAGCCATGCTGGCCTGGACAACTTTGACATAAGCTCGTCCACCGACTTTTGCTGGCGCCGTCAACAACCGGATGAAACGGCCGTCTAAGAAACTGCCTAACCGTTCTGGGGCGTCCAAAAAATCCAGGGCTGACCGACTCGGTGGCGTGTCTACCACGATCAAGTCCCACCGGGGTGCACCTGTCGGTCCCCGGCATTCATGAAGCTGCCCGAGTTTCTCCATCGCCATATATTCCTGCGTCCCAGCGAACGAACTCGACAACGCCTCATAAAACGGATTCGCCAGGATTTGCGCAGCTTTATGCGGACTGGCATGAGCGTGCACCACGTCATCGAAGGTGCGTTTCATGTCGAGCATCATGGCGTCGAGCGACCCCCCGGCATCGGCTCGCACCCCGGCCACCGCGCGCGGGGTGTTGTCCAACTCGTGCAAGCCCAACGCCTGCGCCAACCGTCGGGCCGGATCGATCGTGAGCACCACCACTCGGCGGCCACGTTCTGCTGCCCGCAGCCCCAATGCCGCCGCCGTCGTGGTTTTGCCCACCCCACCGGCCCCACAACACACCACGATTCGGGTGTGGCGGTCATCCAGAAGCTGGTCCACATCCAACGCCACAGGAGTGCGCGACGACCGATGACTCATCCGCCCTGACCGGTATGACCCGCGCGGGGTGATCGCGCCACGATCCTGGGCATCACCCACCATCGCGTCCACCTCGCTCACCAGATCGCCTGATCGGTCAGTTCTTGTGCCAACACCCGGACCCCGGACGCATCCACGCCGTCCCGCAACGGGGGCAACACGTGCACTGGCTGGCCCAAACCTTCCACCACTGCAAACTGCGCATCCTCCAGCCGCATCCGTGCCGCATGGCCGGCCCCCTCAGTGACCAAAGCATCCACCGCCGCGTCGTCCCACGGACCACCGACACCGCGCAACGCCGCCACCAGGTCCGCCCGGGCCGGACCTGCCACCGACAAGGCCGCTACGTCCTCTTCAGAAAGCAACGGGTCACGGGCCTGATTCACGATGATCGCCCCCACCGGCACCGATGACGCACGCAGCTCCTCAATCACATCGGCGGCTTCCTGCACCGGCATTTCTTCTAACAGAGTCACCACGTGCACCGCACACGACGGTGAGGTCAGTAACGCCGTAATGTCATTGGCCTGTCCATGCACCGGACCCACCCGTGCCAGGTCAGCGACCTCCTGATTGACCCCGAGGAAACGTCCGACCCGTCCTGTCGGGGGCGCATCCAACACCACTGCGTCATATCGCCAGCGTGGCGCACTGACAGATCGGGAACGCCCCTCCTGCCGACGTACCGCGTCGTACACCTTCCCGACCAGCAGGACGTCACGCACCCCTGGAGCGATCGTGGTGGCGAAATCGATAGCACCCACCTTTTCCAAGATCCGCCCCGCGCGTCCCAGGTGATAGAAGATCTCCAGATATTCCAGCAGGGCGGCTTTCGCCTCGACCGACACTCCCCACACCTCACCCCCGGAGGACACCCGCAACACCAGTTCCTCTGTGGTTGACAGCGGTGGCACGTCCAAGACCTGACACAAGCCCTGCCGTCCTTCGACCTCCGCCACCAGAACTCGGCGGCCGGTGCTCGCCAACGCCAACGCGAGCGCCGCCGCAACACTGGTCTTACCCGTCCCTCCCTTACCGGTCACCACATGCAGACGCACCTGTGTCCAGTCCTCACGCTGCCCGCCCCCGCCGGTCCCCACGGAAGAGTCCGCCATGCCAGCGAGTCTAGGAGGGTGAGCGCCTCTGCGTCAGACGAGCTGGCAGATCCGCGCCCAGCACTGCCGTACGTCGACCACACCGCCGCTCCTGCGGCTAGGGTTGCCGCCATGACGAGGTGGGAATACGCGACGACACCAGTACTGATGCACAACACCCAGGCCATCCTCAACACCTGGGGTGCCGACGGCTGGGAACTGGTGCAAGTGGTCACCATGCCCGAGGGTGGAAACCTCGTGGCGTACTTCAAACGTCCGCAGGAGGACTGAACGATGAGCCAGGTCGAGGAACGACTCCACGCACTCGGACACACCGTCCCGGAGGTGGTCCCTCCGGTGGCGTCCTACGTCCCCGCAGTGCGTGACGGACGGCATGTTTACGTCTCAGGGCAGCTGCCGCTGTCTGCCGGCACGCTCGCCGCGACCGGCACGGTCGGCACCGGCGAAGGGTGTGTCGTCCCGGAACAGGCCGCTGCGCTGGCCGAATTGTGCGCCCTCAACGCGATCGCTGCGTGCAAGAGCGTCATCGGTGACCTCGACCAGGTCGAGCGAGTCGTCAAACTCGTCGGCTTCGTCGCCAGCGAGAGTGGTTTCACCGGTCAGCCGGGCGTCATCAATGGCGCATCTGACCTGATGAAAGCCGCTTTTGGGGATGCTGGCGCCCACGCACGTAGCGCGGTGGGCGTGGCGGCTCTGCCGTTGGGGGCGCCGGTCGAGGTCGAAGCGATCTTCGCCATCCGAGAAAGCTGAGCACCCCGATGACCGCCGGGGAAGGCCTCCGATACCCCGTACCTCCCACCACGGCGACCCAGATCCGTGCGTGGTGGGACGCCGGGGCTGGTGACGCTGCCCCTGTCAGCGACGCCGCGTCAGTGGTGCTGCTGCGTGACCGTCCCGATGGCGTGGAGGTGTTCGTGCTGCGACGTGCTGCGACGATGACCTTCGCGCCGTCGGCGTACGTCTTCCCCGGTGGTCGACTGGACCCTCATGACACGACAGACCTGCCCTGGGTTGGCCCCAGCCCCGCGGAGTGGTCCCGGCGTCTCGACACTCCCGACGCCCTCACCGCCCAGGCGCTGGTGGTGGCCGCGGCGCGAGAACTCTTCGAGGAGTGCGGCATCCTCCTTGCCGGACCAGACGCCCAGACTGTTGCGGCGCCCGACCCCGAAGGCACCTGGTTGGACGCTCGCCGCCGCCTCGAACGCCACGAGGAGACCTTTGCTGCGCTGCTCCACAGCCACCGGCTGGTCCTACGCACCGACCTGTTGCGGGCCGTGGCGCAGTGGATCACCCCGGCATTCGAGCCGCGTCGCTATGACACCCGGTTTTTTGCTGCGGTCGTCCCCACCGGGCAAGCCCCTGACGGTGACTGCTCTGAGGCGGAGGATTCCCGGTGGATCCGCCCCGCAGATCTTCTAGCGCAGGCAGATAGTGGGGACGCCATGCTGCTCCCGCCGACCCGACACCTGCTGCGCCAGCTTGTCCCCGTCACTGACGCCGCCCAGTGGATCGCCGCCCATGATGGAGACCGCCCGCTCCGGGCTGTCACCCCCACCCCGATCCTCGTCGGCGACGACATCATGGTGGTCATCGACACCGACGAGACCTCCGCGCCTGCCGCGTCATCAACGAGCACCGCTGACCGGACGACATCCGTCAACGAACGCATCACCTGCGTGTGTGCTCCCAACCCGGGGCCGTTGACCCTAGACGGCACCAACAGCTGGGTGCTCGGCGCGCCAGACGCTGAGGAAGTCGTGGTGATCGACCCGGGCCCTGCCGACGAAGACCACCTCCGACGTCTCCTTGCCGTCGCTGGGTCCCGCCACGTCTCGCAGATCCTGCTCACCCATCGGCATCCCGATCACGCCGAAGGGGCCCTGCGATTCGCTGAACTCGCGCACGCTCCGGTCCGGGCCCTGGGGGTCGGGCGCGGTGACCTCGCCGACGGTGACGTCGTGGAGAGCGCCGGGATCACCCTGCATGTCCTCGCCACCCCTGGACACACCGGAGACAGTGCATCCTTCCTGCTCACCCAGGATGAGGCCTTGCTCACCGGGGACACCATTCTCGGGCGGGGGAGTGCGCTGGTGGCCTGGCCCGAAGGGACCCTCGGCGAATATCTCGCCACGCTCAACCGACTCATCGACATGGCACAGGACGGCTCGATCCGCCTGATCCTGCCCGGACATGGCGCCCCCATCGTCGACGCGGCGGCAACTCTCCACGCCTACCGCGAACACCGGCTGTCCCGTCTCGACCAGGTACGTCGCGCCCTGGCTTCTGGAGCGCGGACCGTGCAAGACGTCGTAGAGATCGTGTATGCCGATGTTGACCATGCCTTGTGGCCAGCAGCCTCCCAGTCAGTGCGAGCCCAGATGGACTACCTCGGCACCTGATCTCACCGGGAACGCCGCGACAGCCGTTCTACATCCAGCAACAACACCGCGCGCGCTTCCAACTTCAGCCAACCCCGGGACGCAAAATCCGCCAACGCCTTATTGACGGTCTCCCGGGACGCCCCGACCAACTGAGCCAGCTCTTCCTGAGTGAGGTCGTGCGCGACCATCACGCCTTCCCCGCACTCCACCCCAAACCTGCTCGACAAATCCAACAAGGCTTTGGCCACCCGGCCGGGCACGTCAGTGAAGACCAAGTCAGCGACTGAATCATTCGTACGTCGCAGCCGACGCGCCAATGACGCCAGCATCGACAACGCCACTGCCGGACGATCCTTGAGGAACTCATGCAACTGCTCGTTGCTCATCCCGATCAACTCGGTATCAGCCACCGCTGTCGCGGTCGCCGTCCGCGGACCAGGATCGAAGAGACTCAACTCCCCGAACATCTCCCCAGGACCGAGGATCGCCATCAGGTTTTCCCGACCGTCGGTGCTGCACCGACCAAGTTTGACCTTGCCGGAGATGATCACGTAAAGACGATCGCCCCGCTGACCCTCACGGAACAGCACCTCACCGCGTTGTAACAGGGAACACGTCAACGTGGATCGGAGCGCATCGACGTCGGCATCGTCGAGCGCAGCGAAAAGGGGAGCGTGCCTGACCACCTCGTTGTCCACGCCCCTACTGTGCCATAGATGTGCGCCAGATCACGTGGGGGGCAGGAGGATATCGCCCCTTCCGCCTAGGCTGGGGCCGTGGTGACCCCTACCCTGCCCTCGCCTCCCACTGACCGGTCAGGAGAGACGCCCCTGGCCCGGACACGTCGCGCACGAAAGATGTACCGGGCGCTCGCCGAGCGTTACCCGGATGCTCACTGCGAGCTAGATTTTGCCAATCCGTTCCAGTTGCTCGTCGCCACGGTGCTCTCCGCGCAAACCACTGATGTGCAGGTCAACAAAGTCACCCCGGCGCTCTTCGCGGCGTATCCCGATCCGGCCGCGCTGGCGGCCGCGGATCGCACCGCACTGGAGACCATCATCCAGTCGACCGGATTTTTCCGTGCCAAGGCTGAGTCGCTGCTCTCGCTCTCCGCAGCGTTGGTCGATCGGTACGACGGGACGGTGCCGGCACGCCTCACCGAGCTGATCACCCTGGCCGGGGTAGGGCGCAAAACAGCAAATGTCGTCCTCGGGAATGCGTTTGGCATCCCGGGACTCACAGTCGACACGCATTTTGGCAGGTTAACCAGGAGATTCGGGTGGACAACTGCGCAGGATCCAGTCGCGGTCGAATCAGATATCGCCGCCCTGTTTCCCCGCAAGGACTGGACGATGCTGTCGCACACGGTGATCTTTCACGGACGGCGGACATGCCATTCTCGCCGGCCAGCCTGCGGGGCATGTTCGGTCACCGAATGGTGTCCTTCCTATGGGCTCGGTCCGACCGATCCGGGGGTCGCGGCCCGTCTGGTCAAAGACGCACCGGCGACCCCCGCCCCGGAGAGTTCGTGAGGCATCGATGACTCGTGACCTGGCGACGTCGATCCCGCCGGGGCCGCCCCGACCTGGCGGACCCCCGCCGTGGCTGCATCGAGCGGCGACCGCTGCGACATCCCCCGGCGCGGCGTACTTCGAACGGCATCGCACCACCCCCGGACGACGCGAGCGAACAGCAGCGGTGCTGATGCTGTTTGGGCCCTGTGCTCACGGCGGGGAGGACGTCGTGCTGACCCGACGTACTCCCCACTTGCGCAGCCACGCCGGGCAGGTCGCCTTCCCTGGAGGGCGGATCGACCCTGATGATGCCGGACCGGTCGCTGCTGCGCTGCGGGAAGCCGAGGAAGAAATCGGACTCGACCCCACCGGAGTGCACGTGGTGGCGGAGCTACCCGAACTGGACTTGTCCGCCTCCAGGTCTGCGGTGACGCCGGTGCTGGCTTGGTGGGAGCATCCCAGCCCGATCTGCGCCCACAGCGAGCAAGAAGTCGACCGAGTCGCCCGCGTGCCGCTGCGCGAGCTACTCGACCCGACACACCGATTCGTCGCAGTGCATCCCAGCGGGTACGCCGCCCCAGCATTCGATGTCGACGGACTGTTCATCTGGGGTTTCACTGCGGCCCTGCTGACCGCGACTTTCGAGCTGGGCGGGGTCGACCCCGGTGGCTGGAACCGCAGCCTGCGCCGTAACGTTCCCGATCAGGGCGGCACTGCGGCCAGCCCGCCGTCGACAGGGGAGGTGCGGTGAGCCAGGAAACGGTGATCGACATCGTTTTGGTGGCGTTCATCCTGTTCAGTGGCTTTTCGGGGTACCGTCGCGGGTTGGTGTCCACCCTGTTTGCCGCTGCGGGTTTCCTCATCGGGTCCGGGTTGGCGTTGTGGCTGCTGCCGGAGTACATCGCTGACCTTCCCCTCCACGGCAACCCGCTGCTGCGTCCGCTGCTATTAGTCGCGTCGGTGTTGGCGTGCGCTGGCGCAATGCAGGGCCTGCTAGTCCGGGCGACCTTCCGGCTGACAGACAGCATCGACCGATCCCCGTTGGGGAAGATCGATGCCCTGCTAGGAAGTGTGCTCACCGTCACAGTCACTGCGGCGACAGTATGGTTCACCGCCGGGGTGATGCGGGTCGTCATCCCCGGGGACCTCTCCCGGTCCATCGGGGGATCCCACGTGGTCTCTGCGATCGGCGAAGTCATGCCCACCACCAGCGACCAAGTCCTCGGCGGAGTCAAAGCAACCCTGGACGACTACGGCTTCCCTCGGGTGTTCTCCGCGATCAACACCGAACCGATCCGACCAGTCATGCCCGTCGACCCGGCGGTGGCGCAAACCCCGCAGATACGACGAGCCTCCGCGTCAGTGTTGCGCATCGACGCAGACGCCACCCAGTGCCAACGAATGCAAGAAGGGTCAGGATGGGTCTTCGCCCGACAACTGGTCGTCACGAACGCCCACGTCGTGGCAGGTTCACGCAAAGTCACCGTCCGGCATTTATCGTCCCGCCTACCAGCAAAAGTAGTGGCATTTGACGCAGCCAGGGACCTAGCGGTGCTCGCCGTACCCGGACTGACCGCCGCACCGTTGGCGTTGGGGGAGGACCTAGCCCATTCCGATTCAGCGGTCGTGGCGGGATACCCCCGAGGCGGGCCACTGCGAGTCGAAGCAGCCCGAGTCCGAGAAGTGCTCGATGCCAAGGGCGATGACATCTACGGTCAGGCGCAAGTGCAGCGCAAGGTGTATTCACTGCTAGCCACAGTGCAACCAGGCAATTCAGGGGGGCCGCTCCTCTCCCCGGACGGGAAAGTATCAGCGGTCGTCTTTGCGCGTTCGCAGGACGATCCCCTGACCGGGTATGCCTTGACCTTGGATGAGGTCCGTGAGGTCACCGCCGGGGTGACGACGTCCTCCGCGGTCACTGAAACGGGGACCTGCACCAGCGGCAACTGACTCCGTGATCAGGGCGATCCGGGACCTTGCAGCCAGTTGATCATCACCAGGGACACCCGCTCGGGGGCTTGCTCGTGGGGGGCATGGCCTACCCCAGGTAAGGGACACCACTGGTATGAGGCTTGCATCCACCGGGCGCTGCCAGCGGCCAGGGATGGCGCCACGATCGTGTCAGCGGTGCCGTGGATGTGTAGGACGGGGACGGTCACTGGACGTCGAATCTGCCGGAGGTACTCCCGTCCCGCCGGGGACAGGCGGGCCCTGGACAGCCACCGGTATCCCTCCACCGCCGAATGCGCAGCGAACGGAATGGCCATCGCTTCGGCGTACCGGGCTGTTTCTTCTCGGGACGGCCAGGCCGGATCGTGTCCCTGCCAGGAACGCAGCACGTGATGGACGTACGCCGCACCCCGGGCCATCGAACGCTCGGGGTGCCAGGGACGGTTCATCGCCAGTACGCTCCAGGCGCCGCGGGCGGTGGTCAGGGACAGTCGAGCGGTGGCCACGTCAGCAGGATGGGGTGAGGCCACTGAGACCACTGCTCGGACCGCGTCGGGGTGGCTCTGGGACAACGTCCAGGCGAGCCAGCCGCCGATCCCGTGGCCTACGACGACCGCTTCGGACTCGCCAAGACTGCGAATCACTCCGGCGACGTCAGCCGTCAAGGTGGGGGCGTCGTACCCGGTGGGGGGCTTGTCGGAGGCGCCGTATCCGCGCAGATCCATCGCGACAGCGCGATAACCGGCCTCGGCGAGGGACTGCAGCTGATGCCGCCACGTCCACCAGAATTGGGGGAAGCCGTGGAGAAGCACCACCAGTGGTCCCTCGCCGAGTGAAGCCACATGGAAGCGCGCCCCGTTGGCGGCGACGAACCGGTGTTCCCACGGGCCCGGCACCAGTACGCACGAGGAATCAGCGGTCATCGCGCCACCATGCCCGGAGCAGGTTTCAGCCTGCTGCGGCGGCTTTGACGATCTCGACCGTCTCGCGTGAGGTCGTGATGGCCCGCTCGGGCTTGCCCTTGACCTTGTCGATCTGGGACTTGCCCAGCAGCGCACAGACCCCAGCGACTGCGAAGAGCACCAGGGCCACGATGAGATAGCCCGCCCAGACCGGCAGCCATACCGCGATCAGCCGCGCGAAGGTGTGCAGGAAGAAGATCACACCGAGGAACGCAGCGACGGCAGCTACGACGAAGAACGCCGCACCTTTGCCGCCTTTGCGCACGTCAGCAGTGATCTCGGACTTGGCGAGCTGGATCTCGCTGCGCACCAAGGACGAAACGTCCTGTAGGGCGTCGTGCACGAGCTTGCCGATGGTGGGCTCGTCGGCGCGGGCCGCTGCCCGCTCCGCGGCCGTGGTGGGCACCGTTTCGAACTGCCGCGTTGAAAGGTTGGCGGTCGCCATCGGCCTTTCCTCCTCCCGGGCCTGACCGGCCCGACGTGATCTCCTGCGATGACGATAGCGAGTGCAGCGCGTTCCGGCGTATCGAGATCGGATGAACGGGACCTTCTGCGGGCCGCTAGGGGGATCTCGGGACCAAAGGCCATCACTGTTGGTGACCGTGTCGACGACGATCAAAGTTCCACGGGTCGTGGATGCGGTGACTCTCACTGAGTGTCGGTGACTGGGCGTACGTCAACCCTACCGGGCATGATGGACCGAGGCGGGCATTGCCGCGCTGATCGACTTCTGTGCCAGGAGGATCCGGATGTCAGAGCAGGACAGCCCCACTGAGGTCCCCGCAGAGTATGTCGCCTGGGGTGATTCTGCTGATCTGCCCGCGTCCAGCTCGGGTGGTCCCGCACGCATCGGGGTGCTGACCAGCGGCGGAGACGCCCAAGGCATGAACGCTGCGGTCAGGGCAGTCATCCGCAGCGGGTTGCATTTGGGCGCCGAGGTGTATGCCATCACCGAGGGCTGGCAGGGCGCTGTCGATGGGGGCGAAGGCATCCATGCGATGGATTGGGACAGTGTCGGCAACGTGCTGCACCGCGGTGGCACGCTCATCGGCACCGCCCGCTGCGCGGCCTTCCGGGAGCGGTCTGGGCAGTTGGCTGCCGCGCGTCACCTGCTGGAACACGGGATCGACCGGCTCGTTGTCATCGGTGGTGACGGATCTCTCACCGGAACGGATGAGTTCAGGCGGCATTGGCCCGATCTGCTCACCGAACTCGTCGCTAGCGGTGACATCGATCAGGATGTCGCTGACGCCCATCCAGCACTCATGATTGCCGGTCTGGTCGGTTCGATCGATAACGACATGGTCGGCACCGACATGACCATCGGTGCTGATTCGGCCCTGCACCGCATCGTCGACGCGATCGATGCCATCACCTC
The DNA here is from genome assembly GCF_019331795.1 of Austwickia sp. TVS 96-490-7B. GTDB lineage: Bacteria > Actinomycetota > Actinomycetes > Actinomycetales > Dermatophilaceae > Austwickia. Next base: position 614,782 of record NZ_JAHPZL010000003.1, on the reverse strand, counting down.
CACCGCAGCCAGTCACCAACGCAGCTTCGTCGTCGAGGTGATGGGTCGCCACTGTGGTTATCTTCCCTTGATGGCGGCCATCGCAGGGGGCTGCGACTACGTCTTGATCCCGGAAAACCCTCCCGCTGACGGCTGGGAAGACGACCTCTGCGAGACATTGCGTGCCGGTCGGGCTGCGGGACGACGAGACTCGATGGTCCTGGTCGCTGAGGGTGCCGCTGACCGGCACGGCAACCCCATCAAAGCTGAGCAGGTCAAAGACCTCCTCGCGGAACGACTCGGCGAAGACACCCGAGTGACGATCCTCGGTCACGTCCAGCGCGGTGGCGCACCCAGCGCCTACGACCGGTGGATGTCGACCCTCCTCGGGTTTGCCGCTGTGCGTGAAGTGCTTGCTGCCACTGCGGAATCCACCCCGCATGTGCTCGGTGTCCGACACAACCGCATCGCGCGGATTCCGCTGGTCACCTCCGTGCAAGCCACCCGCGCGGTCGGTGCGCACATCACCGCCGGTGACTACGACGCAGCGATGGCCGCCCGGGGCGGCAGCTTCCGAGAAATGGTCGATGTCTTCGCGACGATGAGTCGGCCACCAACGTTGACAGCGGCTACTCCACCCGCTGCCGGTCGGCGAGTCGCCATCATGCACGCTGGAGGCTTAGCACCTGGCATGAACACCGCCGCCCGCGCCGCCGTACGGCTCGGATTGGACGCTGGCCTGGAGATGCTCGGGGTTTACGGCTCCTTCAAAGGACTTCTTGACGGCGATATCCGGCCGTTGAGCTGGGGTGACGCTGAAGGATGGGTGGGTGACGGCGGCGCTGAACTGGGTACTCGCCGTAACGTCCCGACCGTGGAGCATCTTTACGCCATCGGGCGGGCCATCGAGAAAAACGAGATTGATGCGCTCCTGCTCATCGGTGGGTACGACGCCTATGAAGCTGCGGCATTGCTGGTCCGCGAACGAAGCCGCTATCCCGCATTCGATATCCCAGTGGTCTGTGTCCCGGCGAGCATCGACAACAACTGTCCCGGCGCTGAACTGTCTATCGGTGCCGACACGGCATTGAACAATGCAGTGTGGGCGTTAGACCGCATTAAGCAATCCGCGTCGGCGTCACGCCGGTGCTTCGTGGTGGAAACGATGGGGCGCCGCTGCGGTTATCTCGCTCTCATGGCGGGGATCGCCGGCGGAGCTGAACGGGTCTATCTTCACGAGGAAGGCATTACTTTGGCTGACCTCCAAGCTGACGTGACTCGCATGAATGCGTCCTTCCGCAGCGGTCGACGGCTTTACCTGGCGGTGCGCAACGAAGAAGCCAGTGAGATGTATACCACTGACTTCCTCGCCCGGCTGTTTGACGAAGAAGGGCGATCTCTGTTCGACGTTCGCCAAGCTGTGCTGGGTCATCTTCAGCAAGGTGGATCACCCACGCCATTTGATCGGCTCTTGGCGACCCGCCTGGTCAAAGCCGCCGTGGACGACATTGCTACCCAGCTTGACGCTGGTACGTCGTACGGCCGCTATTTAGGGCACATGGGTGGGCGTTTGGAGAAACGCCCCTTAGCGCACATGGATGAGGACGTCGATGCCGAACATCGCCGCCCTCGGCAGCAATGGTGGCTCGACGTGCGTCCTGCAGTCGCAGCGGTCTCCCAACCGGGAGCCTCCTAGACATTCCCGTCAGTGCGTCACCCCACGACCCGTCAGCAGGCCACCGATCCTATGACGGAAACTGATATCCAACTCTTAGCGGCGTTATTGACTAGGTTTGCGTCCCGTGCCTGCCGCACCCCAATGAAAACTGAATACACACATACAATCTTTTCCGCACGCAAAAATCAACCCCTTTTAGATCACTGGGGTAGGCCGCTAATACCTCGTGAATCATGCACTAAGGGCGTTATTCACGAGGTGTTAGCAGCCCGCACCCCGCACCCCGGGAAACAATCGATACACACCTGTCACCATACACATAGGGCGTTATTCACGAGGGTTTTACCCCCTTGAGGAGAGTCAGGAAACCTGCAGGTCACAGACCCTTGCAGCAGGCGGGTCGTCCGACTTCTAACCGCTCGTGAATAACGCCCATATATAAAAAAATCGGCCGCTTTGAGATCATTGGGTTAAAAGACTCACATCTCTCAGGGAAGCGACCGATGCGGTATCCGTCTTCAACAGGACTCGATCATGATGCACTCGTTAGGCGGGTCATCGAGATTTTTTACTCCCGGGGAGTGGACTTCAGGAGACATCGACTGCCCGTCAAAGAACACGTCATCCTCACCCTGGAACTTCTACGGAACAATCTGTCACAGATGTTCCTTGCTGATCTGCTACATATTTCACCATCCACCGCTTCGCGCATCTATCGCAGGATGCTCCTTGTCATCGATGAAGCCCTGACCTTCACCGACATTTCTATGGAGGAAGCCGCTGGTGATGGACGAGTGATCTTGATCGACGGCACATATGTCCCAGCTGGCAACCGTCCAGCTCAGGGGCAAGAGGTCACCAAAGTCAACTACTCCGGTCAACGCCGTTGCCAGTGTGTCAGCATCCAGATCGCTTCCACCTTGGAAGGACAACTCTGAGCGATCTCCACACCGGTTCCCGGAGCTCGACATGACTCTGCTGCTCTCGACCTCACCGGCTGGTCACAGATCCTCGCAGAAAACCACACGCCATGGATCGCCGACACCGCTGACATCGTCCATGGAGCACGAACGCCTCTCACAAAGAAGAAAGGACAAGAGCGAACCGACAACGAAAAACACTACAACAAAGAAATATCAAGCATTCGCGCCTATGTCGAACACGCCATCGGACATCTTAAACAATGGACAATCCTCGCCACCGGCTATCGAGGCAGACTCGCCGAACTCCCCGATATCATTGCCGTCATCACCCGACTCGAGCTCTATCGACTTGGCTGGTAGCCAAGAATGACCTGAAAATGCCTCGTGAATAACGCCTTAATGCTGCTATTGCTCAAAATAAACCAGCAGCGTTTCCAGGTGGCTAGGGTAGTGTAACCACCTGGAAACGCCAATATGCTAGCTAAGAATTCCGGGCTGCCGCACTTCACAGTCAGACAGCTCAACGTGAGGGGCATCGCTGACAAAGTGCAACAAACGAAGTCCCATGAAAAATCACCCAATTAACACGCTAAGGAGTCGATCAATGGCCCGCCCTTCCCTTTTTCCACTCGGAAATCTTTAACCAGATTAGCGGTACTAAAAATAATCCAAGGCCTATGGCGTACCAAGATAAAAACTCAGGAGTAAATTCAGTGAATGAGCCCTGTATTAAAACGCGGAAAGCTCCCATTAAAAACGCAAATGGCACCGGTATTGTCACTGTGATTACCAGCAGTAATACACTACCTTTTAAAGAAGAGGGCTCTCCGCTTAATGACTCAATGATTTTCGAGACGAACCTCAACTCTTCCACCAATTCCATGCTTCTTTAGTTCCACACTTTCCTCCAATAAGTGCAAGCTGCGCGGGTAAGCCTCCAGGGAGAGCTTTTGATGCTATTTTTTTTATAACCAATTGAGCACCTTTTTTACCGATTTTAGTTTCGAGATTTTTAAAAATTATCGCCGAAGCAACTTTCCACGCCCTGGACTTAAGCGCCTTTACGACCTCGTCGTTAAAAGCTTGCTTTAAAAGTTCTATGCCAAATGCTTGAGCCACTCCTGTTGAAACGCACTGACGGAACGTTGCCAAACTATATCCAGGGTGTGTGGCAGCGCGTCGTTCCCCTTGGTTATAAATTTCACCAAGCGATGTAAAATCTTTAGACTCGCCATATTTTTCTTCTAGCAACTTAACGTTGATTGAAGCTATGGTTTCATCTGGATTTAGTACTGCAGCACGTGAAAAGAAAAATTCAAGATCGCTAGCGATCGCTTCTAATGCAGCCGTGGTTTCAGGGTCGTTTTCTTGCTCTACTGCTCTGACTGGAGCTGATTGTATCTGCGATATGCTTTGTGCTGCGGCGCTAGTGCTTGGGTTTAGTACTCCCAAAAAAAGGAGCGCGACGGCCGTCTGGGTGACTATTCTTTTCTTCATGGCTCTCCCTTGAGCTTGAATTAACGAGGGCAACGTACTCCCATTGAAAATGGGGTGTGGTTACTGAGGGGCCTCCATTTTCCCTCAATGCTCAGAGATTACTTCTTTGCGGCATCATGTGCAACCCAAAATTTCCACTCTTTACACTCAGGAAACTTTGCTGCAGTACTCAATTTTTTTTCAGGGTACTGGTTTTAGCCTTTGCAAGGCTTTGCTACTAGTCTGAGACTAAGCTGCGTCCCGTTGCGCTCCTCGTGAAGCGCAATTTTGCTGCGCGTTCTTTATTGGCAGCCCCTGTTTTCGGTGATGATCACTTGCGGGGAGGAGACGGTACGGTTGATATGTCATGGCATGGAACCAAGGCAATGGCTGAGCCCAGTTTGTGTAGGTCAGCAGGGCGATGACCACGTCTGATATCCGGTTGCGACGACGTAGCGCGGCGGTGATGTTGGGTAGGGCGCCATCATGCAAGGTGCGTCCCCGGCGCAGATGTGGAAGGTGTCCTCATCGAACACGACGTCGCGGACATGGTGGAGCCTGCTCTCAATGCCCTAATGGCCTGGAACCAACGCGGCTCGGCCGGCCGGTGTGGCATTGGTGGACGTGACCAGGTAGACGACCCTGAGACTTTTCCCGTTGATGATGACCGTGCAGTGCAGCTAGGCGAATTATCTGGCCCTGGGGAAGACCATCCAGGTCAGGACCTGGATGGTCTTGATGATGCGCCTGACCCGTCGGCCTCTGATCCACTCCGCAGGGGAGCGGCCCGGTACGTCCGCCCAGAGTAAGGCTTTGAGCGCGGCGCGAGATTTCGGGTATTTGCTCTTGACAGTGGAAATGAAGTCCGTACTGGCGCCAGTGATGGTCCTCGCTGTGTCGTCCTGGCAGTGCATTGCCTCGGCGGTCCCGGCCAAGTCGAACACGCCCAACTGGCGGACACCGAGGTTGGTCTTGCCGTCCAGGACAATCACCCGTGAACCCTTCACAACAGCTCGTGGTGGTCCACATATCCACGCCTCGATCACTGCATTCAGCGCCTCGGGGTGTAACCCAGCAAACAGCCCCCGGAACATCGACGTCTCCGGGCTCCGGCGCCCCGAGGAACCCCAATAACGCGGCTGTCGCGCACCCTTGGTCACCAACCCACGCTGACTACTCACCCGCAAAGCCGTATTTCAGCGCCCCTGCCATCGGACTTCGTCTCAACCCTGGCCGCAGAGCGATCAGGCATAAGGCATTGAAGTGTTTGCTCAGCGGGGGTGTTAGTGCAGTCGGCGCAGTTCGGGAAGATATGGAGCTCTTCCCAGCCGCAGGTGTAGCTGCGGTTTCAACCTGCCGGTGTCGAGGAGGACGCGGGTGGGGTGGTGGATGAGGTTGCGGAAAGACTGGGCGGCGTCACGCCGGTGCTTCGTGGTGGAAACGATGGGGCGCCGCTGCGGTTATCTCGCTCTCATGGCGGGGATCGCCGGCGGAGCTGAACGGGTCTATCTTCACGAAGAAGGGCGATCTCTGTTCGACGTTCGCCAAGCCGTGCTGGGTCATCTTCAGCAAGGCGGATCACCCACGCCATTTGATCGGCTCTTGGCGACCCGCCTGGTCAAAGCCGCCGTAGACAACATCGCCGCCCTCGGCAGCAATGGTGGCTCGACGTGCGTCCTGCAGTCGCAGCGGTCTCCCAACCGGGAGCCTCCTAAGACATTCCCGTCAGTGCGTCACCCCACGACCCGTCAGCAGGCCACCGTGAGGACGATCTTGCCGCGGGTGTGACCGGTCTCCACCTGTCGGTGCGCCGCTGCGGCCTCGGCCAACCGGAAGACATGCCCGACTTCCAAGCTCAAAGACCGGGCAGCGATCATCGCAGCCAGCCGATCAAGCCGAGACCGATCCGCGGTGATGCTCGGCACCGAGACGTCAATGCCTCGCTCCCGAGCCGGGGCCAGGTCCGCGAGCGAAGGCAACACCACCAGACGTCCCCCCGGCGCCAGATGATCCATGGAAGGCTCATAGGTCCCGAAATACACTCCATCCACGATGACCTGTGGCGAGGGCACCGCTGTGCGGAAATCGACGCTGGTGTAGTCGATGTGGGTCGCGCCCATCGCCTCGATCCGGTCGCGGTTAGCCGGGCCTGAAGTCGCATACACCTGGGCGCCAGCGGCGACCGCCAACTGCACCACAACCTGCCCGACGCCACCGGCACCGCCATGCACGAGGACGACATCGCCGGAGCGGACTCGGGCCAGATCGTGCACCGCAACCCATGCGGTCAACCCGACAAGAGCAGCCCCGGCAAGCACCAGGTCGTCCACTTCCGACGGGGACACCGCCAGACAATCAGCGGGCAGGACGACGTACTCGGCGTAACACCCACCCGGGTGCGCGAGCGGCGCCATCCCGAAGACCCGCTGCCCGACAGCAAGGCCCGTGATCCCCTCCCCGACGGCATCGACGACGCCGGCGCACTCGCGGCCCAGGACCAGGGGGAAGTTCGCCGGGTCGAAGTCCTTGACCAGGCCAGACGAACCGTCGCGGATCTTGTAGTCCAGCGGATTCACGCCCGCCGCAGCGACCTTGACCCGCACCTGCCCCGCACCTGGCTCAGGCAGGGGCAGATCCACGAGGTGAAGTTCGTCAGCAGACCCGAAACGGTCGATGGCTACAGCACGCATGGGTGCGAGTCTGCCAGCAGGCGCCCTCCGCAGTCACCCGGCTGCGACGTCCTCTTCGCTTCGCCTCGTCAGTCGGGGGCGGTGGCGTCGCAGGTACGGCGGGTTGAGGCGGCCGCCCCCAGGCAACGGCAGCAGCCACGGCCCTGCCGCCCAGGGCAGCCACATCGCTCCCACTGCGGTGACCAGGCCTCCGCTGACCCCGAGGACGGACGGCAGCAGCCAGGTGCTGAACGCGATGGAGTCCCCGAAGAGCTGGGGCTGCGCAGGCCCCTCTAGGGTGCGAGGCGACCACACCCCGGGCTTGAGGCGTTGCTCCATGGTCACGAGGGGTTGGTCTCCGTCGGCGATGACCAATGGAAGGAGTTGCCACGAACTGCCGGAGTTGAACTTCCAGCCGTAGGGGCGCCCGTGCACCCATATCGGCGGGTAATCGCTGAGCCAGACGTCGACGTCCTCGCCCCGGCGCGAGCTGCCATCGGTCAGGTCGATGAGGGCAGCTGGACTGACGGTCGTCGCCGACGTGGGCCCATCTATGGGCCGATTGACCAGGAGCGTGCGGCTCCCGGGGGCGAAGTTGGCGTGGACGTATGAACCGGGTGAGTCGACAGGACCGGTGTCCACGACGCGGCTTTCTCGGACCTGTCCCGTGGCCGGGTCGACGAGCTTCAGGACGATGCTGGTGGGTGGGTCGGGTTGTGATGGTGACGTCGCCGGCCGGGTCGCGTAGGCAAGGGTGTGATCGTCCCACCAGCCGAGCAGAGCGCCGGGGGCGGCGAACACCGACGGCTCGCCGTCGCGGCGTCCCACGAACGTCCACGACGGGGACTCGCTGCAACTGCGGCTGTTCTGCGGAGGGCACGCCCATCCCACTACCGATGCGGAGTCAGGAGAGGCCATCAGGGCTCCTGGCGCGTTGATCAGGGGCGGCTCGTCGACGGGCTGGTGCAGGCGGCGCGTGCTGCCGTCGATGAGGTCACGCCACTCCAGCGGCCCCCGGTCGCTCGGCTGCACGATGGCGCCCCGCCCGTCGGGAGTGAGGACCACGGATTCCACGTGCGGTAGCTCGACGATGGCGCCGTGCGGGTAAATCAGCGCGGGAGTGTAGCGCGGGCGGTGGCCGGGAACGGTAAAGGCTTCTGCCACCGATGCGGTGGCCACGGCCGGACCCTCGGTGGCTCCGCGCCAAGGCAGCCATGTGGCGGCGACACGCCCCGGGTAGGTCGCCCGGCCCAGAGGATCCGCGGCTGGAGGCCAAAACGCCAACAACAGTGCGGTGCTGCCGACCACGAGGGCAGCCATCGTGCGGCGTCGGCGCCGTCGTAGCCGGGTCGCTCGCGCCCAGGCTCCCGGTATCCACATGCTGGGGACGGGCCCCCGTAACGACTCCAAGACAGTGCGTAGTCCGGGACGCAGCGCCTGCATGAGTCCCTCGGTGTCGCCTGCCGGCCTGTCAAGGGTCGCCCGGAGCGGGCCACCCGCCAGCTCGACGGCGTGGTGAAGGGTGTGCACCGGCATGCGGGCGAGCCGGGCGGCCTCCCGCTCGGGCATGGCCTCCACGCTGCGGAGGAGGACGGCCAGTCGCACGTGTGGTGGGAGGTCTAGGAAGGCGGTGCGCAGGTCGCCGACGCGGTCGTGCGTCGCAGCCCCAGGGCCGGGCGCCGGTAGGTCCGGCCTCGTCGGCCGCGTGCCATGCAGCCACTGCAGGCCGCAGCGCCGGTAGAACACCGATCTGGCGATCAGGCCAGCGCGCGGGTCGGTGCCCGCGCGGGCGTGGAGAAACCCCCGCGCCAGCGCATCCGTCACGGTGGTGTCGGGCGCGGTCGGGCTCAGCGCGACGAGCAGCGCGACCAGGTCCGGGCCCTGGCTCTCGACGTACTCGCTGAACGTGTGTCGCTGGTGACGTGTCCATGGCATCCCCCACATGCGCACACTTCAACACATCGCCCCAGCCGGCGCTAATCACGTTGCGCGCACCCACCAAACACGCGGAGAGGGTACGTCGGGATCCGCCGCACCCCCTCGCTGCGAAGTGCAGCCGGTGTCAGGCCTTGGCTGGGATGTGGTTCTTGATGAAGTCCATCACCGAGGAATCGGCGAGGGTCGTCACGTCGCCGACCTCGCGGTTCTCGGCCACATCGCGGAGCAGGCGGCGCATGATTTTCCCGGATCGAGTCTTGGGCAGCTCGGAGACGATCATGATCGACTTCGGCTTGGCGATCGCCCCGATCTCCTTGCCGACATGGGCCTTCAACTCGGTGATCAGCGACGCCTCGTCACGACCGTCACCGGCCCCAGCCCGCAGAATGACGAACGCCGCCACTGCCTGACCGGTCATCTCGTCAGACGCGCCAACCACCGCAGCCTCCGCGACCGCTGGATGCGACACCAGCGCTGACTCGATTTCCGACGTACTCAATCGATGCCCGGAAACGTTCATCACGTCGTCGACCCGACCGAGCACCCAGATATTGCCGTCCTCGTCCTTCTTCGCGCCGTCACCAGCGAAGTAGAGATGCTCCCAACGCGCCCAGTAGGTGTCTTTGTAGCGTTGCGGGTCACCCCAGATGCCGCGCAGCATCGCTGGCCACGGCTTGGTGATGACCAGGTAGCCACTCTGGCCGTTGTCGACTGGCTCGGCCATGTCATCGACCACATCGGCGACGATGCCGGGGATCGCGGTCTGTGCCGAGCCGGGGCACAACGAGGTGATGCCCGGCAGCGGGGAGATCATGATGCCCCCGGTCTCGGTCTGCCACCAGGTGTCCACGACCGGGGCATGTCCGCCGCCGATGTGTTCGCGGTACCACATCCACGCTTCGGGGTTGATCGGCTCGCCCACGCTGCCGAGCAGCCGGATGGCCGACAGGTCGTACGTCGCCGGGATCTGTGCGCCCCACTTCATGAACGTGCGGATCGCGGTGGGCGCCGTGTAGAGGATGGTTACGCCGTACTGCTGGCAGATCTCCCACCACCGGCCCTGGTGCGGGGAGTCGGGGGTGCCTTCGTACATGACCTGCGTGGCGCCGTTGGCCATCGGGCCGTAGACGACGTAGCTGTGCCCGGTCACCCAGCCGATGTCGGCGGTGCACCAGTAGACGTCGGACTCCGGGTGCAGGTCGTGCACGACCGCGTTGGTGTAGGCGGCCTGGGTGAGGTAGCCACCGGTGGTGTGCAGGATGCCCTTCGGCTTCCCGGTCGTCCCGGAGGTGTAGAGAATGAAGAGCGGGTGCTCGGCGTCGACGATCTCGGGCGCGCGCTCGCCTGCGGCGCCGTCGACCGCGTCGTGCCACCACACGTCGCGAGCGTCGTCCCAGGCCACGTTGGTGTCGCAGCGGTTGACGACCAGTACCTTGCTGATGGGGGAGCCCTCGACCGAGACCGCCTCGTCCACGGCCGATTTCAGCGCGCTGGGCTTGCCGCGCCGGTAGCCCGCGTCGGCCGTCACGACGACTTTCGCGTGGGCGTCGTTGATGCGGCTGCGCAGCGCGTCGGCGGAGAAGCCGCCGAAGACCACCGAGTGTGGTGCGCCCAGGCGGGCGCAGGCCAGCATCGCGATCGCGGCCTCGGGGATCATCGGTAGGTAGATCATCACCACGTCGCCCGTGCCGACGCCCAGGTCGGCGAGAGCGTTGGCACATTGGGCGACCTTCGTCTGCAGGTCGGCATAGGTGATGTCCCGAGTGTCGCCCGGCTCGCCCACGAAGTGGATCGCGACCCGGTCGCCGTTGCCGGCCTCCACGTGCCGGTCCACGCAGTTGTACGACGCATTCAACCGGCCGTCGGCAAACCACCGAGCAAACGGAGCATCGGACCAATCCAGCACCTGCGTGAAGTCGGTGTCCCAGGCCACGTACTCGCGGGCACGGGCCGCCCAAAAACCTTCGAAGTCAGCGTCAGCCTGCTCATACAGCTCGGCTGTCCCGTTTGCGTGGGCACGGACCTGCTCGCTCGGCGGGAAACGCCGGTCCTCGTGCAAGAGGTGGGACAGGGTCTGCTCGGCCACGGCAACTCCCAAGGTCGATGGCGACGACTACCTCGTCAGAAGGGACTACTGTCACCCGGGGGTGTGCCACGGGCAAGCAGGCGATGCTCACCCCGCGACGGAATGGGACCGGTTCGCGCCCAACGGTTCCCGCCCATGCCTCCGGTGAGGGTTCCGGCCAGCGGTCAGGGCATCTTCGCCGCAGCGCACCGGTCACGTACGGCGGGGTCGTCGTACGTCCCATGCATGGCGAACGTCTGCGAACACCACGCCTTCACTGCGTTCAGATCGGTGAAGCCCCCGTCAGCGACCATCGACCACACCGGTCCTTGCGGTCCCTGCCACCGCAATAACGCTGCGCCCTTCAGACCCAACTCGTTCTGCCGCTTCTGATACAGCCAGAGAATGTCGGTCGGACGCCACCGATGCGACCCCGCCCGCGTCGCCATATACGGGTCCTCAATGCCGTCGTACATCGTGAACAGTGTCACCACCCAGGTGCCACTGACCATGGGGGCACTACGTTGCGCGATCCGATCTAGTTCGTCAGCGGCGGCACGTTCTGCCGGTGGTAGCGCGGACGTGGTGGTCGGACTTGCTGTCGGACTCGGGGTCGGGGAGGGGGAGGCCGGTGCGGACGGGCTCGGAGGCTCAGACGCCGGAGAACTGGACGACGGGGAGGCCGACGGTGCGGGGGGAGTGGCCCCTTTCGCGGAAGCGTCTGCGTCACCTGGGCGCAACGTGACGTAGGCGATCCCGAAAGCCACCATCAGCACCGCCACCGTTCCCGCCATCACCCCCAAACCGGTGGTTGCCATACTCGGGGTGCGTCGGGGGGTGATCGCCGCATGTTTCCCGGTCGTGGCTTCCTGCAACCGCCGTTCACGACGACTCCGGATGATCGTGGTCGGTGCGGTCCCCTCATCGGTCGCAGGTTCCGCGAGGGGTACGCCGGGAGGCGCAGCGGACGGGATGACAGGTGGGCTGGTGGGAGGTACGGCGGACGGTGTGGAGGGCGCTCTGGCGGGACTGCTGGCGAGCGGAACCTCGGGGGGCACCACCGGTTGTGGTGCCGTGGGTATCTCAGATGGCGGGGGAAGAACGCCCGCCGGACGAGGGATTGCTGGGGCGCCACCTGCCGGACGGGACGTCGGAGGGACATCGTCGTAGGGGTCACTCATCGTGGGCTCCTGACCTGTCAGCGCCCACGGAAGGAGTAGGGGTTCAAGTGGACGCTGTCCCTCGAATGTAAAGCCACATTAAGTGATCCCGCTGAAAGGGGGTGGTGATGAGGGGGTGCTGACAGCACCTCCGCCCGCTCTGCGGACAGTCGTTGCCCGCTAGCGGTGCGATGCGTTAGCGTCCCCACCATGTTCGCTGACCTGTCCTGGCGCGCCACCTAATTCGGGTGGCTACCTCGACACGTCCAGACTGATCCTCGACACGAGCCGCCCGCCGCCGGGCGGCTCGTTGTCTTTCCCGGAGGTGGGCCTTCATCCCCAGGAGATCCCGATGAGCGACCACGACAGCGTCCTTGGCCAGCCCGCCCGCTCCGACCTGATGCACGCAGATGACCGCGGCTGTTTCGGGGCTTACGGCGGACGTCATCTCCCACCCCAGTTGGAAGACGCCATTGCTGAGGTCGCCGAACAGTACGCCCTCGCAGCAGCTGATCCCGCCTTCCTCAGGGAGTACGACGACCTCCTCGCCCAGTACGTCGGACGGCCCTCACCGTTGTTTTTTGCTCGATCCCTCACCCGCCATGCCGGTGGTGCCAAGATCTACCTCAAACGGGAAGATCTCAATCACACCGGATCCCACAAAATCAACCACTGCCTCGGTGAAGGCTTGCTGGCCAAGCGGATGGGCAAAACTCGGTTGCTTGCTGAGACCGGCGCCGGTCAGCACGGAGTCGCATTGGCTACGGCGGCCGCGCTTCTCGGCTTGGAATGCGAGATCCACATGGGGGCCATTGATGTGGCTAAGCAACGACCCAACGTGGTGCGCATGGAGATGCTCGGCGCCACGGTCGTCGCTGTTGATGAGGGTGGCCGCAGCTTGAAAGAAGCAGTGGACAGCGCGTTCGCGGCGTACGCCCGGGATTATCGGGACACGTTCTTCGCGATTGGGTCCGTGGTCGGTCCTGACCCCTATCCGACGATCGTGCGGGACTTCCAAGCGGTGGTCGGGCGGGAAGCGCGCGCCCAGATCCTCGCTCAGGAGGGCACGCTGCCAGACGCATTGGTGGCCTGCGTCGGGGGAGGCTCCAATGCGTTGGGTTTGTTTACCGCGTTCCTTGGCGATGATGAGGTCGCCATGTACGGCGTCGAACCTGGGGGGCGTGGTGCTGCTGTCGGTGAGCACGCGGCGACCATGACCCACGGACGGCCGGGGATGTTGCATGGCATGACGACTTACGTGCTGCAGGACGACTCGGGCCAGCCCGCGCCGGTGCACTCCATCGCGTCTGGCCTGGACTACCCCGGAGTGGGGCCGCAGCACAGCTATCTCAAAGACTCGGGTCGGGTCAGTTATGTCTCTGTTGATGACCGGGACTGCCTTGACGCCTTTGCCTTGTCTTGTCGCGCCGAGGGCATCATCCCGGCCTTGGAGAGCGCTCACGCGGTGGCCTACACCGTGCAGCTCGCGGGCCGGTATGGGCCAGATGCCGTGGTGATCGCCAACCTGTCAGGACGCGGTGACAAGGACATCGACTACGTCCATGAGGTCAGCAGTCGCGGTTGACGGAGCCGAAAAACACCTCTGTCGAGGCCCCGTAGGGGGTCCTCGACAGAGGTGTGTTCAAGCCTGAGGTAGTGACCGGCTCAGCCGAGCAGGCCGTTCAGGGCCAGAAAGGCCAGGTCGGTGCCAGTGAACGGGGTGTCGGAGCTGGTGTGGACCACGGTGTGCACGACGCCACCCTTGGTGTGGACGACACCGGACTGGGTGTGGACGACACCGGACTGGGTGTGCACCACCGCAGAATTGGTGTGCACGACGCTGCCCTTGGTGTGAACGACTGCGGAGCTGGTGTGCACGACTGACGCATTGGTGTGGACGACATTGGTGTGGACCACGGCTGGCGAGGCAGCGCTCACGGTGGCAGCTGAGGCGGCACCAGCTGGGATGGCGATGCAGGCGAAGGCGGCGACGGCGATGCGCGTGAAGGTCGACATGTCTGCTCCTTGAGACGGACTGTGGAATCCCACGGGTTGTGGACGAAGCCCCGAGGTCCAGTCGTGAATCGTGCTTTCACCGAGAAAATCGGCTATTCAATCAGTTGCCGCACCGAAGTTAAGGTCAAGAAAGAGTAAAAGCCCCGTCAAGGTCTGGTGAGGAAAGCCGAGCCTTTCCTCTCAATTCCTGAATTTCCCTGCCATGATCATTGATTCACCTGGTGATGGTGTCGACTGGTTTACCCGTCGTACGACGAGGGGATCTCAGCGGGCGGGCGCTCCGGAGTGTGCAACCGAGCCATGGTGCGCCCAGTGTGGCGGGGTATCTGGCGCGGGGTGGCCCACGACACGAGGACACACATCAGGAAGGCCAAGGGCACGGTCCAGGCTGCTGGCTGGGACACGATCACCCCGCCCCACCCGGTGCCTGGTCCGTCCGTCACAACGACCACGATGGCCACCACGGTGCTGACGGCCCCGGTGATCATGCCAGCTGCGGCTCCTGGCGCAGTCAGCTTGGGCCACCACACTCCCAGGACGAGTAGCGGGCAGAAAGTCGCCGCGGCGAGCGCGAAAGCCAGGCCAACGGTGGTGGCTAGTCCTGCGCCGCGCAGTTCCCACCACAGCAGCCAGGGGATGGTGGTCGCGAGGACGGTTGCTAGCCGGAATCCGCCGATGCCGTCGATAGTGGCGTGAGTGCGGCTGAGGAGGGGGCGCACCACTGACTGGTCGAGGACTCCGGCGATGGCGACGGTCAGACCGGACGCGGTGGAAAGGAAAGCTGCGAAGGCCCCGGCGGCGACCACGGCGGTCAGGATATCGCCGACGGTGCCAGGGGCCATGACCTGGGGTAACAGCAGGGTGACGGTGTCTTCAGCGACGCCGGTCGGTAAGTGGGGCAGGTAGATCCGGGCGAGCATCCCGTAGACCGGTGGGAAGAGGTAAAACAGGCCGAGCAACCCAATGACGACGACGGTGGTCCGCCGGGCTGTCCGGCCGTCGGGGTTGGTGTAGAACCGCACCACGACGTGCGGTAGCCCCATGGTCCCTAGGCATAACGCCACCAGGGTGCTGTAGGAGCCGTACAGCGTCGACCAACTCGATCCGTCGTCGGCGCCGAGCGTGGGGAGTGTGCCAGCTCCGACGGGGGGCCAGGGTGCGGTGGACAAGGGTTGGCCGTCTTTGAGCCAGTAGCCGACGAGGGCGATTGCGGGTATGGCGATGGCGATGAGTTTGACCCAGTAATGCACTGCTTGGACCAGGGTGAGGGAGCGCATTCCTCCGGCGAGGACGTTAGCGGTGACCACGATGGTCACTGCCATGGCTCCCACCCAGCTGGGTGCTCCGGTGAGGGCGAATAACGCTAATCCGGCGCCTTGGAGCTGTGGGACGAAATAGAGCCAGCCGATGAGGACGACCAGCAGAGTGCACAGTTGCCGTAGTCGGTGACTGCTCAGCCGGGTCTCGGCGAAGTCGGGCAGGGTGTAGGCGCCGGATCGGCGGAGGGGCGCGGCGACCAACACCAGCAGGACAACGAACCCCATCGTGTATCCCACCGGATACCAGAGCATGTCCAGCCCATCGGCGTAGATGAGGCCTGCAATGCCGAGGAAGGACGCGGCGGAGAGGTATTCGCCACCGATGGCTGCGGCGTTCCAGGCGGGGGAGACGGCGCGGCCTGCGACGTAAAAGTCCTGGGTGGTGCGGGACCAGCGCAGACCAAAACTCCCGGCGAGGACGGTGCCGATGCAGACCGCGGCGATGGTGACCAGAGCCAGCGTGGCGGTCATGAGCGTCCCATGAGCTCGTCGAAGTCATGTTCGACGCGTTCGGCGGCGCGCAGGTAGGAGCGAGCCACGACCAGTAGGAAGGGGTAGAGCATGGTGCCGACCAGCACCCAGGTCACCGAGAGCGGCCCGATGTGGAGCCAGGACAGCGAGGGAATCAGGGTCAGGACGGCGGGCAGCAGGCCTACTGCCAGGCCGACGCCGCCGAGGACTACGAAGGATAGGCGTAGTTGCGCGCGCATCAAGGAGCGGACGTAGACCTCGCCCAATTCGGTCTGCTCGTCGAGTTCCCGGCTGACGGTGCGTTTGGGGTGGCGACGGCGGGCTTGGCTGCGCGGTGAGGTCACTTTGACCCGTCGGGGCGCCCCGGCGCGGCTCGTGGTGCTCGGGGGCGCTGCGGGACGGTGCTGAGGGGTCAACCGCGTTCTTGGCCGGGCAGGCGCAGCAGACGTTCGCGGAGTTCGCGGGTGTGGCGTCGACTCACCTGGAGTTCGATGCCGTTGAGCACGACGACGCACCGGCCGCGTTCGGTGCGGACCTGGGTGACAGCGGGCAAGGACACCAGGGTGCTGCGGTGGATCCGGACGAAACCTGCACTGGCCCAGCGTTCTTCCAGGGTTGTCAGGGATACTCGGATCAGATGGCTGGCAGTGCGGGTGTGCAACCGGGCGTAGTCACCTTGTGCCTGGACATAGATGATGTCGCTGCGTTGCACGAAGGTCGTGACGCCACCGAGTTCGACGGGAATGGTCTCGTCTTCGGGGGTGGGGACCGGAGGCAACGGGGCGGTGTTGTGCCGGGCTGCCATGACGCGCCGTACCGCCTCGTAAAGACGTTCCTCCCGGATCGGTTTGACGAGATAGTCAGTCGCGGAGACTTCGAAGGCGTCGACGGCGTGTTTTTCGTAGGCGGTGACGAAGACCACCTGAGGGCGTTCGGCGAAGCGGCCGAGGACTCTAGCCAATTCGAGACCGTCTAGGCCGGGCATGTTGATGTCGCAGAACACCACATCTGCGGGCGTGGCGTCGAGGGCCCGGAGCGCGTCTGCTCCGCTGGTCGCGGTGCGGACGGTGGCGATCCGTGGATCTTGATTGAGCAGCCACGCCAGCTCGCTGAGGGCGGGTATCTCGTCGTCGACGACGAGGGCTGCCAGACCTTCCTTTGCGGGCGCATCACTACTCATGCGACGAGCGTACCCTCAGGCGCGCTCAGCGGTCCTGCGTCCGGGCGGAGTACTTCGGGACTCTGAAAGTGACTTTGGTGCCCGCCCCGACAGCGGTCTCCACGACCAGGCCATAGTCATCACCGAAGGTTTGCCGGAGACGGGCATCGACATTGGCCAATCCCACATGATCGCCGCGCTCACCGGCCAACATGGCCCGGATTTCTTCCGGATCAGCTCCGACGCCGTCGTCTTCGATGGAGATTTCCGCGTCCAATCCGACATCCCGGGCGGTTAATGAGATGTGGCCGACCCCCGAAGAGGATTCAATGCCATGTTTGACGGCGTTTTCCACTAACGGCTGAATGGTCAAGGTGGGCACCTGGACGCTGAGTGCCTCCGGGGCGAGCATCAAGCTCACGACGAGTCGTTCTCCGAATCGGGCTTCTTCGAGCGTGAGATATCGCTCGATGTTTTCTAGTTCCTCAGAGAGCGTGGCCATCGGCCCGGAAGCGCGCAACGCATACCGGGTGAAATCAGCGAACTCCAAAAGCAACTCCCGCGCTCGTGGCGGGTCGGTGCGCACAAAACTGGCGATCGCGGCGAGGGAGTTGTAGATGAAATGCGGACTGATCTGTGCGCGCAGGGCACGCAGCTCGGCTTCCATCACGCGTTCTCGTTCGGTGGCCAGCTCAGCCAGGTCGAGCTGAGTGGAGATCCAGTCTGCGACTGCCTCAGTGGCCCGCACCAGGTCAGCGGAGACATCGTCGTCGTACGACGCGAGGACCGCGACGGTGCGTTCGTTGCTGATCACTGGGGCCAGAATGGCGCCACGGATGGGGCAGTCGAGGTGGTCACATTCCAGGTCGAGTGCCCCGACGTGGACCGTGGTGCCTTTTTCCAGGACTTCCTGACAGAGGTCGAGCGCTTGCCGACGGTGATGTTCGCCGACACCTTCCCAGGCGAGCACGGTGGTGGGGTCACACAAGGACACCGCAGACACCTGCAGCAAGGGGCGCAGATCTTTTGCGGCTCGACCAGCAGCCCGCGGCGTCAGACCGCTGCGCAGGTGGCGGGCCGCTTCTGACGCGACGTGGAGCGCCTGATAGGTGGCCCGTGCTTCCGGGGAGGACAACCGGCCGCGCCGTCGGATCGAAGCGCTGATCAGCAGGATCAACACCGCAGCGACTAAGGCCAGTCCGGTGATCATCGCCCAGCCCGGGACTTCTTCGAGGGCGGTAAGGGCTGATGCCTGGGCCGCTGTCGTCACCTCACGAACTCTAGGCTGGCGCCGTGACAACGGTCGAGAGGATCAATGCCATCGCTGAATGGCCGCAGGTTGCTGCGGTCATCACTGACGTCCGGGATGCTTGCACGCAGCTGCGCTGGCACCCGGCGTTGCGCCGCCGTATCCCGGAGGCAGCAGTGGAATCCCGGGTCCGTGGAGCTTGTGCCAGCGCCGAACTCGATGGGTCGCGGGCTGACCCGACGGTGGTGCGCCACTGGTTGTGCGCGGGGCTGCCGGAGCATCCAGCCGATCCGGCAGAAGATCTCCTCGTGGGAGCGGTGCGTGCGACCGTCGAGTCAGCGCACCTGTCCACCGCGGTACGCCGTACTCCCGCTTTGCTGCTCTCCCGACTGCATCTGGCAGCGGTGGGGACGTCCGTGCCGACCGACCAGGCGGGGCGGCCACGCACCGGGACGCAGAACTGCGCGGAACTGACCATGATCGGTCCGGCGCTCCCCGCCGAACAGGTGGCATCCCGGCTGGCCGGGATCACTGAACTGCTCACGGATTCGCGGCTCTCAGCAACGGTGGTGGCTGCCCTCGTGCATGCCGAGCTGGCGACGGTGCGTCCGTTTGTGCGAGGTAACGCCGTGGTGGCCCGCGCGGTGGAGCGAGCTTTCCTCACCGCGTCCGGGATCGACCCGACCGGAGTGAGCGTCCCGGAAGTCGGGTGGGCGGTGATCGGTGCGGGGGAGTACGGCGCAGCCTTACGGGCGTACGCCGAAGGCAGCGTCGCCGGGATGGAGCAGTGGATCCAGACGTGGGCTGAGGCGATGCTCATCGGAACGCGAGAAGGAACCCGGATCGCTGATGCCGTCCGCGCTGGGCGCCTCACGGCACCAGAACACGTCTCAGCGGCAGGCACGTTCGCTCATTCGGGAAAACTGAGCAAAAAATCGCACGATCCGATGTGATGTTGGTGACATTCCTCGACTCTTGTCGCACCCCTGTCAGAGGCGTACACCTGAACGTAAGACGGCGGGTCGCCCCGCCGCCGGAGGTGGGAAAAACGGGAACCCACTCGCGGGCTGTCCACTGATGGACATGACCGATCCAGCGGTATCTCCGCTGGTCGGAAGGTCAGATGCACGCTTGCTACCCCGTGATTCCCACCACCACGATGGCATCCTCGCTCGTCGAGGATGCCATCGTCACGTCCGGGGGGAAGGCGACACTGCGATGACAGATCAGTCCTGATTCAGCGCCGCCCGCCCCGGTCAACCTGACACGCATCCAGCGCGTTTGCCTCAGTCGCCTCAGAGAGGCACACTTGTTCCGGCGCTCCCCTCGGGTTGAGCGCAGCGCACCAACTCCTCCCCCCCGGAGTTAGGCGCGTTGGCGGCCCCCGTTGTCCCCCCAGCGGGGGCCGCCCCCTTATCTCCTCTCGGGGCGGCCCACCAGATCAGCCACCCAGCCGTCCACATCCCCTGACAGCCTCACCGCTGTCCACAGCGGCACTCCCGCCGCGACGCGCCCCCGCCGCAGCTCTGCCACCGTGCCGGGCATGACCACGCCTCGCACCCCACCAGCATCCGGCGCAGCAGCCCCGTCACGCACCGCCCGCACCATCACCGTCCTGGGAGCTTCCGGCGGACTGGGCACCTCCACCCTGGCCACCGCACTCGCCACCCGAGCGCGCCCCGCCTACCCCACCACCGCCTGCGTCGACGTCCACCCCGACAGTGGCGGCCTCGACGTTTTCTTCGACCACGAAGCTCTTCCCGCGGTCCGCTGGCCAGACCTGTCCGCCGCCCGTGGACGACTCGACGGCCCCGCACTCGCACAGATCCTCCCCGAAGTCACCCCGGGCTTGGTCGTCCTCGCCTCCGCCACCACCTCACCCACCACCCCCACCGACCCGGCCCTGCCCGATGCCACCGTGGTCCGCGCCACCCTCGACGCCCTCAGCGACGCCGTCGACCTCCTCATCCTCGACGCTGGCACCCGCTGCGACACCCTCCCGGACAGCGACGACCTCATCCTCGTCGTCGGATGCACCGTCCCCGCGCTCGCCCGCGCCGCCAGAGTCGCCGCCGATCTCGACCGTAGACTCCCCGCCCACACCCGAATCTGGGTGGTGCAACGCTGCCCCCGCGGCCGTGGCGACCTCGCCGACCAGGTCGCCGAACGTCTCGGCCTGCCCCTCCTCGGCCTCATCGAAGACGACCCCGGAATCGACCGACACCTCGCCCGCGGACACGCCCCCGCCACACACCCCGGACGACTCCGCCGCGCCGTCGACCGCCTCTGGGGCAACCTCCTGACCGCACAGGACGCCGCATGACCGACCCCACCAGCGTCGCCGCCCGCGTCAGCGAACTCATCCACGCTGGCCAAGCCCCCACCGCACATGGCGTCGACACCGTCCTCGCCGACGCCGCCGTCCTGCTCGGTGACCAAGGACTTGCCGCCGCCCGCCAAGAACTCAGCGCCCACGTCCTCGGTGCAGGCCCCCTCCAGCCCTGGCTCGACAACCCCGAGATCACCGACATCCTCGTCAACGGCACCAACGGCGTGTGGATCGACGACCCCCACGGTCTCCGCCGCATCGACTGCGACCTCGGCGACACCCACGACGTCCGCCGCCTCGCCGTCCGCCTCGCCGGCCAAGCTGGTCGACGACTCGACGACACCAGCCCCTACGTCGACGGCTGCCTCCCCGGCGGAATCCGGCTGCACGCCGTCCTCCCACCCCTCGTCGATGGCGCCGCCCACCTCAGCCTGCGCATCCCCCGGCGTACCGCCCCCACCCTCGACGACCTCACCGCCTGGGGATCGATCCCACCCCACTGGCGACCCACCCTGCACGCCCTCGTCGAACACCGACTGTCCTACGTCATCACTGGCGGCACCGGAACCGGTAAAACCACCCTGCTCGCAGCCCTGCTCCACCACGTTCCGCACCAGGAACGGATCGTCGTCGTCGAAGACGTCCGCGAACTGGCCGTACCCCACCCCCACACCGTCCGCCTCGAAGGACGCGCCCCCAACGTCGAAGGCCGCGGCGGCATCGACCTCGTCACCCTCGTCCGCCAATCCCTGCGGATGCGCCCCGACCGCCTCATCCTCGGAGAAGTCCGTGGCGCCGAAGTCCGTGAACTCCTCACCGCCCTCAACACCGGCCATGAAGGCGGCGCTGGCACCATCCACGCCAACCACATCCACGACGTCATCCCCCGCTTCGAAGCCCTCGGCGCGCTCGCCGGAATGACCCCCGCCGCCGTCCGCAGCCAAATGTCCAGCGCCCTCGACGTTGTCCTCCACCTCCGCCGAAGCAGCCACGGCCGAGAACTCGCCGCCATCGGCATCCTCACCGGCCGCGACGACCACCTCGCCGTCCTCACCGCGCTGCACGTCGACGACCCCACCCCCGGACCAGGATGGCCCCTCTTGGCCCAACGACTCCACCTGCCCCTGGACCACCCATGCCAGTGACCCCCACCGTCCTCGCCCTGCTGTGGATCGCCCTCCTGCTCTGGCCAGCCACCACCTACACCGGACCACCCCGCACCCCAGAGAGCCGACATGCCGACACCCTCCACCACTACTGGCGACACCTGCGCAGCTGGCAGCCACCACGGCGACGCCACCGCCAGCGCCGCGAAGCCTTCCTCAGCATCGTCGACGCCCTCGCACCTGCCCTTGAAGCAGGCCTCGACGGCCCCACCGCCCTCACCGAAGCCGCCCGCAGCTGCCCCGACCAGATGCTCGCAACCCACCTCGCCACCGCCGTCACCCAAGCCCGCACCGGCCTGCCCATCGGAGTGGCGCTGAGCACCTCCACCACCGACGCGCACGGCCTCGACCCCACCGAACTCCCCGGACTGATCCTCCTCGCCCGCGCCTGGACTCTCTCCGAACGCACCGGCGCGCCCCTGGCCGCGATGAGCAGCACCGTCGCCCAAATCACCCGCGCCGACCTCGCCGCCACCAGAGCCACCGAATCCGCCGTCGCCGAAGCCCGCGCCACCATTCGCGTCCTCATCGGACTACCCCTAGCCGGGCCTCTCCTCGCACCCGCCATCGGCATCTCACCCACCGACCTCTACGGCACCCCCGCCGCCGCGATCAGCACCCTGTGCGGTCTGGCCCTGCTCGTCGCCGGCTGGTACTGGATGCGCCGGCTCCTCACCCGCATAGACCAGGAACGACCCCGATGACTCCCCACACTCGCCTTCTGTGCGCCCTGCTCATCGGCCTCGCCGCCGTCCTGTGGTGGACCCACACCCGAGCCCACCTACCACCCACCGCACCCCCAACACCCACCCCAGATGCACCCACCGGCACCAGCCGCACCGCCGACACCGCCGCCGCCCACGACATCGCCACCACCTGCGACCTCGTCGCACTCGCCCTCACCTCCGGCATCGGCGTCAACGAAGCCCTCGACGCCGTCAGCGCGATCAGTGCCCCCGCACCCGCCGCCGCGCTGCGATGCCTCCTCGCCGGGCGGCACTGGGGCGTCGACGACACCGACGACGCCCACATCCTGCCCGCCCGATGGGCACCCCTCACCCGAGCACTCCGACTCGCCGACCACGGCGGCATCCCACCCTCCAACGCCCTACTACGCGCCGCCACCGACACCCGAACCAGGGCCCGCCACCACCTCGACATCGCCACCGCACGCCTACGCATCACCGTCGTCCTACCCCTCGGCCTGTGCTTCCTCCCCGCCTTCGTCCTCACCAGCGTCGTCCCCATCGTCCTCACCCTCGCCGTCGGCATCGCACGCCCCTAATCCACCGTCATCCACAACCCCACCCCGCCCGGACCACCACCCACAAGCACCAGCGGCGCACCCCACGCGCCAGGGTGCTCCCCACCAGGCTGAACCCACCAAACACCCCGCACAGAAAGACATCAGCAATGACCACAACCCTCGCCCGGCTCCTACGCCGCCCCCACACCCGACGCGAGCGCGAAGCCGGCATGACCACCGCCGAATACGCCATCGGCACCGTCGCCGCTTGCACCTTCGCGGCGCTGCTCATCGCCGTGGTCCGCTCACCCGAAATCCGCACCGCGCTGCTCGGCATCATCACTCGCGCCCTCGGACTCGGCCAATGACCACCCCCCGTCGGCGGGCCCGACCCCCCGCCGACGGGGACGCCGGCATGGTCACCGCAGAAATCGCCATCGGCATCCCCGCCGTCCTGCTCACCCTCATCCTCGGACTCGGGACAGCCCGAACCGCCCTCGACCAGATCCGCTGCCTCGACGCCGCCCGCGCCGGAGCCAGAGCCGCCGCCCGCGGCGACAGCGACACCGCCATCACCGCCATCACCCGGCAAGGCGCCCCCGACACCGCCACCATCCAGCTCAGCCGCACCGCAGGTTTCGTCCACGTCGACGTCACCGCACCCCCACCAGGACCCTGGCCACTCACCCAGCTACCACCCCTCCACGCCCGCGCCACCGCCGCCGACGAAACCACCCCCACCCCATGACCTGCCCCGCCACGCGCCCCACCGGCGACAACGGCTCCGGCACCGTCCTCACCCTCGCCGTCGTCACCGTCCTCATCAGCCTCATCCTCGGGCTCCTCGCCCTCGCAGCCGCCGTCCTCGCCAGCCATCGCGCCGCCACCGCCGCCGACCTCGCCGCGCTCGCGGCAGCAGCCAGCGTCGGAGGCGATGCCTGCTCCCGGGGAGGACTGGTCGCCGCCGCTCACGGAGCCACCCTCGAGCGGTGCGTCCTCGACGGTGACGACGTCGACATCACCGTCTCTGTCCCCACCGACTGGCCAGCGCTGCCCGCAGCGCGCGGACGGGCGAAAGCTGGGCCACCACGCCAGTGAATCCTGCTCCTGCAGAGCATGAATCCGGTCTCACGGGGAACAACTGTCGTCGTCCGGCGCACCACACACCCGTTCATCGGTGACGGGCTGCCCCACCGGACACACCTGGTTAGGGTGAAGCGCAGGCGGAAGGAGTGGGTGTGGGCGAACTCGAAGTCAGCACCAAGGAAGACCGGGGTGTGGCCATCGTCACTGTGGACGGTGACGTCGATGTCAGCAATGCCACCCGGCTGCGAGACACCCTGGACCATGTGCTCGCCACCGGACGGGCACATGTCGTGGTTGATGTGCGGGGAGTGCCCTTCATGGACTCCACCGGATTAGGGGTGCTCGTCGGCAGGATGAAAGTCGTGCGGGCCCGACGGGGCTCGATCAGATTGGTCGTGACAGCGCCACGAATGTTGCGGGTCTTGTCCATCACCGGGTTAGACACGGTTTTTCCGCTCTATGACACCCCTGAGGACGCAGTGGCCTCGTTTGGTGTGTCAGCCTCGGCGTAAATCTAAGAGAGTCAACGTCATTGGCGCCTTCGGATCCGACAAAGGTCTGCAAGGCGCGGCGGCAGCCGAGGACCGGCATTGTCCTGACACCGGGTCAGCGTCTAGCGTGGTCGCTGTGGTCGAGACCGTGCCACATCGGTCACGTCCAGAAGGGCATACCTCACCGTGTCCGGCTGTCTTCTCACCAGTCCTGCGCTGCCCTCCTGGTGGCACGGACGATCCCTCAGCGACCTGAGCCCAGAGCTCCGGGACACCCTCACCCATGATCTGTTACGGCGAGCCAGCGATCACTGCCCGCCAACAGAACGCCAATGCCTGCTCGACCAGGTGGTCTTACTCAATCGGCCCATCGCAGAATCGGTGGCTGGGCGATACCGCCGCCGAGGTGTGGACCTCGACGACCTCATCCAAGTCGCCTACGTGGGACTGATCAAAGCCGCCCAGGGATACCGCCCTGACGTCGGCTCAACCTTCCTGTCCTACGCCGTCCCCACCATCACCGGCGAAGTCAAACGATACTTCCGAGACCACAGCTGGGCAGTGCGCCCGCCACGACGGCTCCAAGAACTCCACGCCGAGGCCGAAGCAGCCCGGCGCGACCTCCACCACGAAACCGGACGCACCCCCACCCGCGCCGAAGTCGCCAAAAGAGTCGGCGTCGACGGACCAGAATGGGCCGAAGTAGAGCTCACCGAAGGATGCTTCACCGCGGTCAGCTTGGACTCTCCCGTACGCCGACACAGCTCGGCGGTACTAGCGGACCTCATCGTTGACGAGGTCGACCGCTTCAGCCACGTCGACGCATGGGAAACGCTACGGCCAGCGCTGCGCTCGCTGCCTGATCGGGATCAACGGATCCTCGCGTTGCGGTTTGTTGACGGATGGACTCAGGAGCGGATTGGCCGGGAGATCGGGGTCAGTCAGATGCAGGTTTCTCGGTTGTTGACCCGGATCCTGCAGGACCTGCGAGCCTTCATCGACCGTGAGGAGAGTCAGTGACGTTGCAGGAGAACCGGGATGTTCTCGCCGATCAGGACATCATGGCGCCGACAGTTAAGGTGGGTGCCGTGGAACGAGAGGTCACTGAGTCGAGGGCGCCGAAGGCGACCTCCCCTAATGCATCAGACTTCGCGGATATCGCCCGTCACCTGCATGCGCAGGGCGATGTGACGGACACCTTGCAGAGCATCGCGGAGATGGCCTGTGAAGCTGCCGGAGCGCAGATGTGTGGAGTGATGGTGGTCCATCGCGGTAACAAGGTGGAGACCGCGGCGGTCAGCGATCCGTTGGTCCAACAGGCCGATGATTTGCAACTCGCTGTCGGCGAAGGACCATGCCTGGAAGCCATTGATGATCACAGCACGTTCATCATCGCCGACACCGTCACGGAAACTCGCTGGCAGGCCTGGTGCCGTCAGGTGGTGGATCTGGGGATTCGCAGTGTCCTGTCGGTGCGGCTGTTTACGCAGGCCGAGACGATCGGCTCATTGAACCTGTATGGCGCTCAGCCCCACCAGTTTGACCATGAAGACGCTACCCTGGCCGCGATTTTCGCAGGTCATGCATCCGTGGCTTTGTCTGCGGCCCGCACCGAGAGCGGGTTGCGGGAGGCCATGGATGGGCGGCACCTGATCGGTTTGGCCCAGGGCATCCTGATGGAACGCTTCGATTTGACCACCGACCAGTCATTCGCGGTGCTGCGTCGCTATTCCCAGGATAAAAACATGAAGTTGCGGGCGGTGGCGGCGCATGTCGTCCAGTCTCGCGGATTGCCGAGCTGATCGAGGAGGGATGTGGCCTCGTCGGCAGGTGCTGGTGTGGTCGGTCAGACTCGAAGCATGATCACCACCGACGTACCTCAGCGTGACCTTGCCCTGATCGACCGATTGCGGGACGACCTCACCGAACTCGACATGACCGTCGACGGGGTGCATTCGCTCCTGGGTGCTCAGGCGGCTGCAGCGCTACACCACGAACTCACCATGCCCGCGCGGCGCCGCCTTGCCGGGGATGACAGCCCGTTGGGTACGGCGGTGGCCTTGTTTACCTTGGGTGCCGAGCTGCCGGTCGCGCAGGTGGCGGCAGCATTTCCTCGGACCGGAGGTGAAGGGCTGGCCCGGTTGGGGCTGGTGCTTCCCGGGGTGGAGGGCGCGCCCGGTGCGAGGCTGCGCGCCGCATGTGACCTGCGTCCGTACGGCGACGAGACCCATCACTGGTGGGTGACATCAGATCTGGGGGAGATGGCCACGGGTGGGCCGTTGGCGCCGGATCATGTGCTGGGGATTGGTGGCGCGTCAGCGACGTTGGCGTCGTGGACGCCGCGGCCGACGGTGGCGCGCGCGTTGGATTTGGGCACCGGGTGCGGGGTGCAGGCGTTGCACCTGCACGGCCATTGCGGCGAGGTGGTGGCCACTGATATCTCGCGGCGGGCGTTGGCTTTTGCGGCGTTCAATGCGGCCTTGGCTGGGCAGCAGTGGGATCTGCGGGCGGGCAGTCTCTTTGAACCGGTGGCGCAGGAGACCTTCGATCTGGTGGTGAGCAACCCGCCGTTCGTGATCACTCCGCGCCAGCCGGGCGTCCCGCGCTATGACTATCGCGATGGGGGGTTGACCGGTGACCGGATCGTCGCTGACCTGGTCGGTCAGGTGGGCGACCGGTTACGCCCGGGAGGCATAGCCCACTTGCTGGGCAACTGGGAGGTGCGGGCGGGGCAGAGTGGGCGGGAGGTGTGGGATGAGTGGTTGGACGGGACCGGTCTGGATGCCTGTGTCGTCCAACGGGACACCCAAGAGCCTTGGGAGTATGCGCGTACCTGGATCCGGGACGGTGGGCTGCAACCTGGTAGTGCTGCGCATGATGACTTGATGGGGGCCTGGATTGACGATTTCGCGCAGCGGCAGGTCCAGGAGATCGGTTTTGGGGTGATCACCCTGCATCGGCCGGACTCAGCAGATGGGCAGGTCAGAGCACCGTTTATCGAGGTGGTGGAGCACACTGGCCCGGTGGCTTCACCCATGGGTCCGACGGTGTGGGCAGCATTGCAGGCGCGCATCTGGCTGGCTGAGCACGGCGTATCTGGAGTGTTGGAACGGGCATGGCAGGTCGCGGACGATGTCACCGAGGAACGCTTTGGTCGGCCCGGTGCCCCCGACCCTGCGGTGATTCGGATCCGGCAGGGCGGGGGACTGGGCGCGGCGGTCCAGGTCGACACGGTGGTGGCCGCTTTTGTCGGTGTCTGCGATGGTGAGCTCACCGCAGGTCAGGCGCTCGGAGCGATTGCTGCATTGGTGGAACGCCCGGTCGCACAGGTCATCGCCGAGGCGTGGCCGACGATCCACCAGCTGATCGCGGATGGTTTTTTGCGTCCGGCATAACCTTGGCGCCGCCGCTCACTGGCGCAGACCACCCGGCGCAGGTCACCCGACGTGGAACGGGTGTCCTTCGCCGCGGATCGCGCTGATCTGGCCAGCGGCATCTTTGGCGTCGCCGGTATAGACCAGCCGGTAGGTCCCGGCCGGAGTGTCAGCTGGAACTGCCCAGGTCAGGGTGACAGTTGAGGCGGCGATCCCGGAGCGGGCCCAGGCGAAGGACGTGGCGAAGTCGTTGTCGTCAGCAATCCGCACCCACCGGTCGCCATCACGTCGTTCCACCTGCATCAGACTGCTGCGCCGATGCACGCTGTTGTTGGGATGGGCGCCAACAAATACGGCGCTGGCATGTCCGCCGGGCGCCACGCTGGCAGTGGTCGGGGCGCCCGGGGTGTCGGGCAATCCGGGGGTGCCATCGATCTGGTCGCCGTACTGATGTTCCGGGCTGGGGGAGTCCAGGAGGACTTTCCCGACGGCGCTTTCCACGCTCGCTCGTGGCGCTGGTGGAGTCCCGATCGGAGTGGCTCGCCCGTCACGCAGGTCACGGCCCAGCCGATCCACCACACCTTGGAAGGTGGGGGTGGTCCATTTGCCGAAGATCGTGGCGCCGCCTTCATAGTCCTGCCGGTCGTATTCCTCCGGGGTGGTGAAGTAGTGGGAATAGGCATTGGTCACGCCTTGCAGGATCACTTTGTCGGCGGTGGTGCCGAGGGCGGCGGCCAGAGTGTCTTGCAGGCGAATTCCAGTGCCCGCAGTCATTTCTCCGGGCATCCCGAGGAGATAGACATCACCGATCCGGAAGACCTGCACCGGCACAACCGTTTGGACCCCGTCCAGTGCGCCAGATTCAAACAGGGTTGCTTTGGGGGACTGGCACTGCCGGAATGCCGGGTCGGCGTCGTACGTCGGCTTGGTCAGCACCGCGAAGAACGGGTTGCCATCGACCCCTTCGGCCAGGAAGGTGGCACCGCCACCGCCGTCCTCCGTGCTGGACGCTCCGAAAGCCGCGCCGAGGGTGGCCCGGCACGTGGACTCGTCATGACCGGTGCGGGTGAATGCTGCTGGCGCGGAGGCGTGTTGCATGTCGACGTAGATGATGCGTGAGTCCAGCGGACCGGTCACGGCGGTGCGGGGACCCTTCAGCTGTCCGTACGCCGCGTCGAATTGGCGTTGGCCGATGATTCGCATGTTGTCGAACTGGTCGGTGGTGGGGCCGGTGCCTGGCTTCAAGCCGAGGTTCGCGGTGGCATCACCGCCGTTGCTGATGGCAAACCCGGCGACCATCGCGGGGCTGCCGCCCTGGTTGATGGCTTCATAGTCGACGCCAGCTCGTCCGCGTTCCCACAACCATTCGGCGTACCCCTTGTTGTCGGTGGAGATCAGGGTGTTTTTGCTGGTGAGACTGGTGGGGTGGACGGCAAACCAGTTGATCGCGCCGACGGTGGCGCCCGCGCGGTCAAAGGTCAATGTGACCGATCGGGGATCGATCCCGTCGGGGAGGCGAGCGGTGAGCTCGTCGGGGTTGCGATCAAAGGCCAACCGGCTGCGGTTGACGCTGGCGTTGGTCAGGGCGCTACTGCTCACGTTGATCCTGGTGGGTGCCAGGTCCGCTTCGGCGCGATCGACCGCAGCGAGCAAGCCGTCCTTGACCGCGGTGAAGGTGTCCTGATGAGTGCCCATCGTGGTGACGTTGTACAGGCTGTATTCGCCGGTGCCGCCGGGAGTGGCGTGGGTGTGGATGCCGCCGATCATGACGTTTGCTTCGCCGTACCTGCTGCCGTAGCGGTCGGCGAGCGCGGTGAGCACGTCGCGGCGGATTTTTGATTCGCCGGTGAGCATGTCGCCGAGGAGGTAAAGCAGGCGGGTGCCGGTGTGCGGGTCGACGATGACGAAGGCTCGGGCGTGTTGCCGCATGTGGATGCCGCTGGTTTTTTGGGTGGAGTCGCCGTAGCCGAGCATGCCGTTTTCGCCGGGTTCGCCGGTGATGTCAGCTAGTCCGCGTCCGACGAGGTAGGTCGGTGAGGTGGCGGTTGGGGTGGTCGTGGCGGGTGGGGTGGCGGCGGCTTCGGGGGCCGCACCACCGAGGGTGATCAGAGGGAGAGCGAGGAGGGCGGTGACGGCGCGAGTACGGCGTCGTCGCGGGTGGGTGCGGGGATCATCGCAGGTGGGTCGGTGCAGAGTGTGGCGGGTCGGATGGACTGGCATGGCACTCCTTCGGCACGGCACGTGAAGTACGGGGGCGTACGTGGGGGCATCGTCCTGGGCGACCTGAATAGTGCGGTGGTCACGGACAACGCCGTCCGTCGAACCACGACCGGTGAAGTGATCTCCACCACACCGACGTGTTGGCAACGTAAGGGGAGTGGCTGGAGTGGACAAGGGGGCATGCCGTTCCCTGACCGAGATTTGACCTTCCTGACACTCTGTCACCCCGGTGGGGTGCATCGGGTGGATGCGCGAACGCTCGCCCTGACCGCACCGGGATGCACATCTGCGATCACCGGCGGGTCCGACGACAGCGCAGGTTGGGGTGAGCGCTACGCTCGGGGCGCGACCCGATCGGTCGTATCGTGTCCGGGGCATCCACGTCGAAACGGCGACGAATCCGCCGTACGTGGCTAGACGAACAGGAAACGCGAACTGTGGCAGGAAGTGCACTCCGCCGACTCGTCATCGTTGAGTCGCCGAACAAGGTCAAGAACATCGCCGCTTACCTGGGCGAGGGCTATACCGTCGAAGCCTCCTCGGGGCACATCCGCGACCTGCCCAACCCCTCTGAGCTGCCCGCCGACATGAAGAAGGGCCCGTACGGTCGGTTCGCGGTCGACGTCGATCACGACTTCGAGCCGTATTACGTCGTTGACGCTGACAAGAAACGCCGAGTCACTGAGCTGCGGCGGCTCATGAAGGAATCCGACGAGCTGTACCTGGCGACCGATGAGGACCGCGAAGGCGAAGCGATCGCCTGGCATCTGTTGGAAGTCCTCAAACCGAAGATTCCGGTACGGCGCATGGTGTTCCACGAGATCACCAAAGAAGCGATCCAGCGGGCGCTCCATGAGACTCGTGACCTGGACAATCGGCTCGTTGATGCTCAGGAGACCCGTCGTATCCTCGACCGTCTTTACGGCTACGAGGTGTCCCCGGTGTTGTGGCGTAAGGTCCGTCAGGGCTTGTCTGCCGGTCGGGTTCAGTCGGTGGTGACCCGGATGGTCGTCGAACGGGAACGGGAACGTATGGCGTTCCGGTCGGCGTCGTACTGGGATGTTGAGGGCACTTTCGCGGCAGGCAAGGAAAGTTTCGACGCGAAACTTGTCGCTCTGGACGGGGCCCGGGTCGCGGTGGGGCGGGACTTCGACGACACGGGTGTGTTGCGTTCTGACGCGTTGGTGCATCTTGATGAGGCGGCGGCGCGCGCGGTGGCTGCCGCGACGCTCGCTGCGCAGGCCACCGTGATTGATGTGGCCGAGAAGCCCTATACGCGCCGTCCGTACGCGCCGTTTACCACGTCCACGCTCCAGCAGGAAGCGGGCCGCAAATTGCGGATGACGTCGCGCACCTGCATGTCTGTCGCGCAACGCCTGTATGAGGGCGGCTACATCACCTATATGCGTACGGACTCCACGACGCTGTCCGATTCGGCCTTAACGGCGGCTCGCACCCAAGCCCGCGACATGTACGGCGCCGCGTATGTGCCGGACCGGCCGCGCCGCTACGAGAAGAAAGTCAAGAACGCCCAGGAAGCTCACGAGGCGATCCGACCGGCCGGTGACCGGTTCCGCACGCCAGCGCAGGTCGCGGGGGAGCTGCGCGGCCAAGAGTTCGACCTGTATGAGCTCATTTGGAAACGCACGGTCGCCAGTCAGATGGCTGATGCCAGCGGCTCGACTGCGACGGTGCGTCTCGGCGTGGACCTGACCGGTGCGCCACATCGCCGCGCCGAGTTCAGCGCCAGCGGCACGGTCATCACCTTCCGGGGTTTCCTCGCGGCGTACGACGAGGGCCGCGATGACGACGATCTGGCCCGTGCTGCGGCTCGCGCGGAGGAGCGTCGCCTACCGAAGGTCAGCGTCGGTCTCGGCGTCGAGGTGCGTGACACCAGCGCTGACGGGCACGAGACGACCCCACCTGCTCGGTACACCGAAGCGACGATGGTGGCTGCGATGGAAGAAAAAGGCATCGGCCGCCCCTCCACGTACGCCGCGACGATCGCCACCATCCAAGATCGCGGCTATGTCACCAAACGGGGCAGCGCCCTGGTGCCCACCTGGTTGGCTTTTGCGGTCACGCAACTGTTGGAGACGCATTTCGCGCAACTCGTCGATTACGAGTTCACTGCGCGGATGGAAGAAGATCTCGACGAGATCGCGGGCGGCTCTCGCGGCCGGGTCGACTGGCTCACTCGGTTCTACTTCGGCGACCAGGCCCGCGACGGTGAAGGTCTGCGTGAACTCGTCGACGACCTCGGTGACATCGACGCTAAGGAGATCTCGACGATCCCTCTCGGCGACGGCATGGTGGTGCGGGTCGGTCGCTACGGCCCGTACGTCGAAGAAGTCGCTCCGGTCGGTGTCGACCCCGCCACCGGGGAAATCGCTGACCACGTCGCTACTGAGGACGTCAAGACGCGCCGCGCCACCCTGCGGGAAGATCTGGCTCCGGACGAACTCACCCCAGCAAAAGCTCGTGAACTGCTTGAGGTGGCCTCCGACGACGGCCGTGAACTGGGCACCAACCCCGCCACGGGTCGCAAGATCGTCGCCCGCGCCGGACGGTATGGCCCCTACGTCACGGAGGTCCTCACCGACGAGGAGGACGCACTCAAGGGCAAAGCCAAACCCAAGCCGGGGACCGCGTCGCTCTTTGCCAGCATGGACCTAGCCACCGTCGACCTCGACACTGCGCTGAAACTGCTCAGTCTGCCCCGGACATTGGGCACAGACGCTGAAGGGGTGGAGATCACCGCGCAGAACGGCCGCTACGGTCCCTACCTGAAAAAGGGCACCGACTCGCGCACCTTGGACAGCGAAGAGCGGCTGTTCGACATCACCCTCGACGAGGCGTTGGCGATTTACGCCCAGCCCAAGCAGCGGGGCCGAGCAGCGGCGAAACCGCCGTTGGCGTCGTTCGATCCCGACCCGGTCAGTGGCAAACCGGTCGTGGTCAAAGATGGCCGTTTCGGCCCGTACGTCACTGATGGGGAGACCAACGCGACCCTACGGCGCGACGACGACCCCGACACCTTGACGGCAGACCGCGCCTATGAACTCCTCGCGGACAAACGGGCCAAGGGGCCGGTGACGCGGAAACGCGCAGCGAAGAAGACCACCAAGTCCACGTCCAAGGCGGCTGGTACGTCGAAGACCGCCGGTACGTCGAAGACCGCCGGTACGTCGAAGACGGCAGCGAAGAAGACCACTGCGAAGAAGACCGCAACGACAGGGACAGGCACAGCGAAGAAAACCACCGCCAAAAAAACCACCGCGAAGAAAGCCGCGACGAAGAACACCGATACTGCGTAGTAACTGGCCTTTCTGCGCAGTGATCGACCTGGGGGCCGGCTACGGGTGACCGTGGGCGGCCCCCAGGCGTCGTATCGCAGTGGCGCTGACCTGACAACGATCCTCGACACTGCCGAGAAGCCCGCTGCCGCAGCGCTTTCGCAGGTCATCGGGGGTGCAAGCTCAGCAGTGCGGGTGTATCGCCGATGAGAAGTGCGACACCGGCCCCACACCGGCACCACCCCGACAAGGCGGACCTCAAGTCCGCACACGATGCCTGACAGGAGATTCCACCGACATGGATGTCGCCGCACTCGCTCAGTCAGTCTTGGGTAGCCGCGCGGATGCGGCGATGGCCGACGCGCAGATCTCCGTCCTGAAAAAGGCGATGGACACGCAGGGCGCTGCCGCCACGAAACTGTTGGATTCGTTGGCTCTTCCGCTAGCTACCGAAGGCGCCCTGGGGCGCCACGTCAATACCTATTGCTGACCCGCTGCTCATCGTTTGCTGACCCGCTGCTCATCGCGCGCCGCTCCCCATTGAGGGGTCCGGCGCGCGCAGTCTGTCCGGGTGTCCCCACCGTGAGACTGGGGGTCCTGCCCTGTCGGTGTCCTGCCCTAGGCTGCCTGATGTGACAGCACAGGATCGGTCAGCCACATCCTCTTCGCAGCCCCGCCGGGGAGTGCTCATCGCGTTTGAAGGTGGTGACGGCGCCGGAAAATCGACGCAGATCGCCCGGTTGACGAGATGGTTGGCGGCGCATGGGCGCGAGTTCGTGGTGACTCGGGAGCCAGGAGGCACCGAGCTGGGCGAGCGGGTCCGTGAAGTGTTGCTGCATGGGGGCGCGGTGTCGGCGCGCGCTGAGGCATTGCTCTTTGCTGCCGATCGGGCGCACCACGTGGACACCGTGATCCGGCCAGCGTTGGAGGCCGGCCAGGATGTCATCACCGACCGGTTCATGGACTCCTCGATCGCCTACCAGGGGGCAGGGCGGGCCTTGGGCGCCGACGAAGTCAAAGACTTGTCGTTGTGGGCGACCGGCGGTCTGCTCCCTGACCTGACCGTGCTGCTGGACGTGGCAGTCGACGTCGGTGCGGCACGACGTACGGGCCACCCGGACCGGTTAGAAGCGGAAGTGGGCGGATTCCACGAGCGGGTCCGGGCACATTTCTTGGCGTTGGCGCAGGCCGAGCCAGCACGCTACCTGGTGGTCGACGCGTCCCTGCCGTCAGCGCAGATCGGCCAGGTCATCGCCGACCGGTTAGTCGCCACCGGTTGGTTTGGGAGCGGCACGTGAGTGTCTGGGACGACCTGGTCGGGCAACAGGGCACGGTGCACGTGTTGCAGCGCGCCATCGCTCATCCAGGGGCGATGACACATGCGTGGCTGTTCACCGGGCCACCAGGATCCGGGCGGTCCACAGCGGCCCGGGCGTTCGCGGCGGCCTTGCAATGCCCAGATGGAGGCTGCGGCCACTGCCGAGAGTGCCGTACGGCGATCGAAGGCACCCACGCCGACGTGACTGTCCTCGCCACGGAAGGCCTATCGATCCGGGTGGAACAGGCACGGACCTTGGCCGCGACCGCAGCGTTGCGTCCCAGCGTGGGCGCATGGCGGGTCATCATCGTCGAGGACGCAGACCGGTTGACGGAACGCGCCGCCGACGCCCTGCTCAAAGCCTTAGAAGAACCCGCCGCCCGCACCGTGTGGATGTTGTGCGCGCCATCGCTGCACGACGTCATCATCACCATCCGCAGCCGAAGCCGCCATCTCCGGTTGCGGATCCCGCCGGTAGACGATGTCGCAGCGTTACTGCAGCGCCGCGACGGAATCGACGCGTCAGCGGCATTATTCGCAGCGCGAGCAGCGCAAAGCCACATCGGATTGGCGCGGCGCCTCGCCCGTGACGCCGGCGCTCGGGAACGCCGCCGCGACGTCGTGCGGGTCGCCTCGCAGATCCGCGACGTCGCTGACGCCATCACGGCGGCAGCACAACTGACAGCGTTGGCCGGAGCCGAATCCGGTGCTGCCGGAAGTGAACGTGACGCAGCCGAAAAAGCCCGCCTGCTAGAAACGTTGGGGGCCGACCCGTCCGCGCGGGTGCAACCACCGCATGTGCGCTCCCAAGTCACCGCGTTGGAAAAAGAACAGAAAGCGCGCGCGACCCGGCGCGCTCGAGACGTCGTCGACCGGGCACTGGTCGACCTGATGTCCGTCTACCGGGACGCGTTGGTGCTGCGGTGGGGCAGCCCCGTGGCCTTGATCAACGAAGACCTGCGCAGCGACGTGGAGCCGGTGGCACGGGCGTTCCCCCCGGAGCGGATCGTGCTCGCGATGGACGCGATCAGTACGGCCCGAGACCGGATCGCCGCGAATGTCGCACCGCTGCTGGCCCTCGAAGCAATGGCGATCGACCTGCGCCTGCCAGTACACCGCTGATCACGCAGCGGCCCCGCAGCCCAGGTAGGGTCGGTGAACCGGTAGCGTCTGTGAGGAATTCGGCTGGGCGGAGGAGCATCAGGTGACACGAGGACACGGCCACACAGCCCCCCAGGGGGCTCAGCAGGCGAGGCGCCGTGCCCGCCGTACGACCGCAGGATGGGCACTGATCCTCGGCGTCGCCCTCACCGTGAGTAGTTGCAGCGTCATGCCGTGGAGTCGCAACCCAGACTCGGACCTGCCAGGCGCAGCCAGCACCCCCGGCATGGGCACCCCACCCCCAGGGCAGGAAGCCCTAGCGCCGTTCTACGGGCAAAAGCTGTCCTGGAGCGGCTGCGGAAAAATCATGTCCAGCAACGCAGAATGCGCATGGATGGACGTGCCCATCGACTACGGCAACCCCGGCGGAGACCGGATGAAACTGCGGGTGCTCAAAGTGCCCGCCGGAGATAAATCGCACGGTGCACTGTTCGTCAACCCCGGCGGGCCCGGTGGATCCGCCACGGAATACGCCGCCCAAGCCAACATGATCGTCACACCCCGGGTACGCAGCCACTACGACATCGTCGGCGTCGACCCACGCGGCGTCGGACAATCCAGCCCCATCGTCTGCCTCGACGACACCGCGATGGACGACATGATGGGCGCCGACCCCGTCCCCACCACCCCAGAAGGCCGCGCCAAAGCAGAAAGCATCGCCAAATCATTCGGGCAGGCCTGCCAACGCAAATACCCCAAAATGTTGGGCCACGTCTCCACCATCGACGCCGCTAAAGACATGGACATCGCCCGGGCCGTGCTGGGCCAATCAACGCTCACCTACCTCGGCAAGTCATACGGCACCTACCTCGGCTCGACGTACGCTGACCTGTTTCCCACCAAAGTGGGGCGCCTCGTCTTAGACGGCGTGATGACCCCCGACCTCACAGACGCACAACTCAGCTTGGGACAAGCCGAAGGCTTCGAAACAGCCACCCGCGCGTATGCCAAAGACTGCCTCGACAAAGGCGAATGCCCCCTCACCGGCGCGAACGTCGACGAAGCCTTGGTGTCACTGCGAGAAATCCTCGCGAAAGTCAACACCTCCCCGCCATCAGTCAGCGGCGACACCCGAGTGCGGCAACTCACCCCCGGCTGGGCATGGATGGGCGTGGCACACGGCATGTACAGCCAAGACCAGTGGCCCCTCGTGACCGCCGCACTCCACGCCATGAAACGCGGCAACGGCAACGCCATGTTTGACCTGGCCAAACGCTACGCCAACCGAGGCCCCGACGGGCACTACCAAGGCAACATCATGCAAGTGATCTCCGCGGTCAACTGCCTCGACCACCCCGCCGAAAAAATGAACGACGCGCAACGAGACGCGCAAATCGCCGAATTCTCCAAAGTAGCCCCCACCTGGGGGCCCTACATGGCTGGCGCGTCCTACACCTGCATGAACTGGCCGGTGCCTCCCGTCGGCAAACCCCACAAAGTCGCTGCTGAAGGGGCACCACCCATCCTGGTGGTCGGCACCACCCGCGACCCCGCCACGCCCTACAAATGGGCGCAAGAACTCGCCCGACAGTTGAAAAAAGGCCGCCTCGTCACCTTCGACGGCGACGGACACACCGCATACACCCGCAGCAACCGGTGCGTCGACAACACCGTCGACGACTACCTCATCGAAGGCAAAGTACCCGACCGAGACGTCACCTGCTGACCAACGCACCCAGCCCCGTTTTGGTGCTGGTCGACCGCTTCGGTATGCTGGTGAGCCGCATCCAGGTTCGCCCACCGGCGACCCGTGAGGCACTGCCGCTTTAGCTCAGTCGGCCAGAGCGATTCACTCGTAATGAATAGGTCGTCGGTTCGATTCCGACAAGCGGCTCAGAAAAAGCCCTCGACTCCCGTCGGGGGCTTTTCTGTAGTTCAGGGGCGATGCGGTGAGCGCGATCCGCGCCAGAAGAATGGCGTCCAGAAACTCCGCATCGAGATCGACGAGCACGATCACACCCTGGCCAGGCTCGTCACCGAGGTCAACCCCGCACTGATCCAGGCGAAGGGCATCGGTGCCATATCCACCGTCGACCTACTCATCGCCGCTGGCGACAACCCCGAGCGCATCACCGGTGAGGCGGCCTTCGCCACGCTCTGTGGCGCTTGCCCGCTGCCCGCCTCGTCCGGGAAGATCACCCGCCACCGGCTCAACCGCGCAGGCAACCGCACCGCGAACTGCGCGCTCCACCGAATAACCGTCGTTCGGCTACACACCGACCCAAGAACCCGCGCTTACGCCGCTCCCCGACGCGCCACGGGCAAGTCCACCCACGAAATCCTGCGATTCCTCAAACGCGCCATCGTCAGAGAGGTTTACCACCTCACCTGCTCACCGACCCGCCCCAGCCCCTCAACACCAACCAACAGCGACCGATACGCCACGCCACCGACATCACCATCGAGACCGCCGCGCGAGACCTGCACTGGCCCATGGCCACGGTGTCCTACATCGAACGCGGCCACTCCTCCAACCACGAGAGGACCACCACCTACCTCGACTACCTCACCAACCACCAACAACCAGCTTACGCAACATAGGAGCATCCCTCATCTGCGAAGAGCCAGTTTGGTTTCTCTAGGAGGCAGAGTCGCGATGTATGGTGCTCTGACTCTTGCGAGGTGCAACATGGAATGCGATCTTTGGGGTGTCTGCGCCCCGGTAACTAGCTTTCCTGCGTATCGTCGAACCTGCAAAGCTTGATGATGTGAGGAGAAACTAGCCGATGCCTGACTATCAACTGGTGCCATACGCCATCAAGTTTCACCTCAAGGGACACCCCACTGACCCTAAGGACGTCAGCGACCTGGACGGTAGGGGCACCACGGCAGCGAGCCTTGTAGCTCGTTCTTTTTACCCGTACCTGAATATTCCGCATCGGGGTAAAGATGTTGACGGGAAGTCCTTCGTAGTTGAGCGAATCCGCCGGCGTGCGGACACCATAGTCATGGTCGAAGCCGCTGCTGGGGTCAATGGTGTAGCTGCCCGGATAGTCAAGATGAACGAGGGAAAGCGTCAGGATCCGTATTTGGTAGCCGAACAGGATTGGACGGAGACCCCTTTGAGGTCTGTTTTTGTGTTTATGCCTGGTCGTAAAGTCGGCCTGCTTCTCACCGAGCGTGTAAGCTCGGCGGGAGTACTTGCGCGAATCACCGAGGTGTTGAAACAAAGCATCCAGGCGAATAAAGGTGACTTGATGGTAAAGGTTGAGCCGGTCATGACAGCTGAGGCCATGAAGGCGTGGGCAAAAGACGCTCAGATCAAGAGCATTGTGATCCAGCACACCAACTCCGTTACAGGTGAGTCGACACGCCGGCTTGGTGACCTTCCGTATGGAACGGTGATCGAGTTGAAGGCGCCTAGAAGCCGGACTTGGACCTGGGGGATGCTGGGCGAGCCTGAAAACTTAACCAAGCAACAGGTTCTGACGACTATAGTGCCAGCTCTTCCAGGCGTAACTGCAGATGAAGCCGAGACAGTCACTCAGCAGCTTCTTGAAGATGGCTGGGAAGTCAAGCTTGGGCTAGACAAGCAGAATCGCCGTCGCCGGATGAGCGTTGAGTCTAAGACTGGCATCACGATCACGTTCCCAATCCACCTCCACAAGGGTGTCAGTCGCCATCCAACCGAGTATGAGTTTCAGGTTGCGGCCCGAAAAGCCATGAAAGAGCTTCGCGAGGATGGGCTAGACTTTGGGCCAGAACACATGTGCGATTGGAGCCTAGAGGAGTGCTGGACAGATAAAGACCCATGGAAGGCGGTGTGGGGTGTTTCCGAGTGACAACTTGCTACGCGTTCCGATTGACCAGTTCACTACTTTGCAGCCGAATGGTCACGACCGCAACGTGCGATGGTGGCAAGTCGCTGCTATTATACCAGCTTTCGTTGCTGGTGCTGTCCTCTGGTTCTGTAATGTCAGTCTGGGAGCATCATTGGGGAGCCTACTCACGGCCACATCGATCCTTACCGGCTTCACCTTCTCAATGGCGGTCGTCTTTTGGAACAAGAGCATTGATGCCCGTAAAGACCCGAAGTGGTCGGGTCAAAACTACACGCTTGAGCTGATCGATGAAACGCGTACTCACCTGATCTATACGGTCCAGGTCGGCGTTTTTGCCGTCACCGCGATCGTTTCAGAGATGATGTTCGGCTCGATCAGGGGCACCGACTGGGTTATCTGGGCTCTCGGATGGCTGCCAGTCGTCGCTGGGGCTCTGGTCATCTATATGATCACATTGGTGATGAGGGCGTTGAAGTTATTCAACCAAGCCTCCATCTACCTGCGCTGATTAAAGACCGCTGTATAAAGGCGTTATTCACAAGGGATTACCCCCTTGTGGAGAGCCAGTAGACCTGCAGGTCACAGGCCCTTGCAACGGATAGGTCACCAGACGTTTCGTCGCTCGTGAATAACGCCCTAAATAGATGATATTTGAGATCGCCAGCCCCACTGGGGTAGGCTGGCGGGATATTTGCTGTGATCGAACCTTAAACTCTGAGGAATTCGGTCAGTATGTAGTGTGTGTCGCGCGCGAGCGTGATCCTGGCTCGGATCCCCAAGGAATTCAGTGTTCACGAGATGGCGATCCATAACTGAATTCACCGAGCCGATGTTGACGACGGTGTAAGAGCGGCCGAGAGCTAGGAAACTGGGGGTTGCGCAAGCGGATACGGTTGCTGAAGCACTAGAATGAGTTTCTAGGCCGATCCCCGACATGCCCGCTTTAGACGAAACTGCCGAGAGAAGGTTCTACCCGCTCGCAATCGGCATGACCACCAGTGCCATTCTCGACCCCGCCCTTCGCGATATCCACGGAACATCACGACGAAGAATTCACCCAACGCGACAGGTGTCAAGCATCAACCGACACACATCAGTCAAGCATCACCCGCGACAGGACAAAAGCGCTACCTAGTGCGACGTGAGGAATATCTTTACTGGTTCAAGAGCGCCGGGCTGCGCGCGACGCAGCGGCGGGGCCCCGCGCTCCGGCCTGCGGCGCTTCGCGCCTCGGCCTCCGCCCACCCCGCCGCGTGAACTGATCCTCTCATCCACGGGCTCTTCCTGTCGATGAAGCGCTCATGACGGACCATGCGCTCTCGATCTGGTCACTCGGGCTCACTGTCCTCGGTGTACTCCTCACCTTCGGGGCCATCGGGGTTTCCGTCGCCATCTACAGGCGGCAGTCTTCAGAGGCCACGGGTCAGCACAACGAGACACGGAATATGTTCAAAGAGTACGTCGATAAGCTGGGCCCCGGAGCGATGCGCCAGATCGCGAATGATCCTGGCGTGGACGGCCCCGAGGAGGCCCCGGCTCCCCGGGCGATTGACCGGCGGGACGGTGTTGACATGTTTCAACCGTCTGATATCCCCCTGCGAGTCATCGCCGACTTGCTGGCCGGGTGGAGTGAGGAGCAGCGGCGCCGAGAGCGTGAAACCGGGATCAGCAACATCGTCATGGCCCTGCGGAAGCCGGGCAAGGGCAATTACGCCTGGCATGTCCTGATTTCTTATTCCGACGGCCAGCAGCGCCTATGGAAGGTTGCTCGCGGCGGTGCGGGGGTGACGGGCCCGACCGTCACCGAAGTCTCCGCAGTGACCTGACGGCCGACGACCCGGCGCTGAGCATCCGCCCTTGACCCGTCACCTCCGCCGTGCTCTCGTGCTCCGCTATCGGGTCGGCGGCTCTCTCTGGTCGGGGAAGGGAGCGGGCCCCAGGCGTGGCACCAAAATGGCACCAAAATGGCACCAAACAGGTTCAACCAACCACCCCGATGGCCCCACCTTCATACGGTTGCCGCAGGCCAACGCACTATGCGCCGCTGAAAGAAGCTCGTGGCGAGACTCGTAATGAATAGGTCGTCGGTTCGGTTCCGACAAGCGGCTCAGAAAAAGCCCTCGACTCCCGTCGGGGGCTTTTCTGTAGTTCAGGGGCGATGCGGTGAGTGCGATCAACGCCAGAAGAATGGCGTTCAGAAGCGCCGCCGAGGGAGGCCATCGCCAAGACGAGGCTGCCGTCGTTCCCGAGGCGGTCGGCCAGAGCGGCCGACTCAGAAGCTGTCAGGAATCGCTGGTGAGTGGACCTGCGGTGGAAGAACCGTACGCCGCGGGCGATGTTAACCGGCGTCGTAGCTTCAAAAAAGCGCGATGGGACCCGCCTCAGAGCCGGGAGATGATGCCCGCAAACGACCTCTGCCAAGAGCGAGTC
This sequence comes from Austwickia sp. TVS 96-490-7B, assembly GCF_019331795.1. Classification (GTDB taxonomy): domain Bacteria; phylum Actinomycetota; class Actinomycetes; order Actinomycetales; family Dermatophilaceae; genus Austwickia. The sequence continues at coordinate 572,781 of NZ_JAHPZL010000003.1, read as the reverse complement.
GAGGTCAGCATGTAGGTATGGGAGCCAAGAGCGTCGTTGGTGAAGTGCAGTGCATCCTTTACCACCCCGGTGATGCCCCACCCTCGGATGGGGCAACCGACTTCTTTGTGAGTGCACAGGTTCTTGTCGGGGTCGCGGGTGAGGACTTGGCGGACTCTTTCGATCTCATGGTCTTTTCTCCCCAACGCTATGCCGCCTACATCGGGTCGGAGTGGGATGCCCGAGTCGACGATGAGCTACTCCCCGGAGGGGCTATTCGACCTGTCACCGGCGTGTGGTTGATGCAGTCGTGGTCCACGGATGCCTTCGATTCAGCTGTTCGGCGCATCGTGGTCGCATCCGGACCAGCGCCTGACTGGATCACTCTTGCTCAGCGCATAAGCAGGCTCATGCCTTGGGAGTATGACTACGAGGTTGACCGGCGCATCAATGAGCAAGCGGGTCTGCCTGACCTGGCTTTAAATACCTGGCACGACGGATAGCCGCAGTGGAGCAGGTGTGGGGATGCAACAGAAGCACTCTGGGCCAGCGACGAAGGCATCCCGGAGCAGTGGCCTTGACGCGTCAGAACCCCAGTGATCGCCGGGAAGCTGTGGACCTCCCTCGCCATGACACTGACGTGCCTGAAGGCCGGCTGCCGTCATGAATAGGTCGTCTGTTTGATTCGGATCAGCAGCTCAGAAAATCCCTCAACTCCGATCGGGGGCTTTTCTGTTTTGAGGGCACAGTGAGCTCCTGCGATCAACATCACGACCACGATGCAGGTGGCAGCAACTGAGGCGCAGTCTTGCTTCTTTACTCCACAGTTTGGACAACACCGAGTAGCGCAGCCCAGGGAAGGCCATCACGAGCACCTCGCCGGTCACGGCTTCCGCTGGGGCAGAGGGTCCGGTGAGGCGGCTTGGCTTCACCCAGTTCCCCACGGAGCCGAGGTTGTTGCCCAAGGCGTCCGCGCCTGCCGTCGAGGAACCAGGAGGGCATCGCGGTGCTGGCAGAGCGGTCTAAGGGTGGGGTACCGGCGAATCCCGGCAAACCGGCATGGTCCGCCATGCCTGTGCATCTATGATCGCTGGGTGACCATAATTCACGGCTATTTTCGCCGTATCGTTGTAGGAACGTTGACCGGTGTGGGCGCGATCGCATGCATACTGGGCCTCGCACTAGCGCTCATCCAGAATGCTCCCCTTAACACGCCGAGCACCATCTTCGCGTGGGGCTCATTTATTCTAGGGATGGGTACCTCTGGGTATTTATTTATCCCTCGACCAGACATCCAATCGGAGCCTGACCCGGACTGAGGGCAGACTCAAGACCGGCTCCGGGCCTCGGTGAGTGTGCGACACCTTGGCGTGGCAGGTTGAGGGCTCATATCAAGAGCGCAGTCCAGTACCCTCGCCATACTGGCGGGTTGGTTCTTTTCATCACCAAGCTATAGCTGGGCATGCATGGGGAACTGTCACCTCCACGTGAAGTAGTATCCCCTGTTGCAGATGGCGACAACCCCCGCTACATCGACGTCGTTCCTTGATGAAAGATTCAGGACTGCTGCTTCGACGTGATACTAGACAGAAAATCTGGGCGGGCTGAACCACCTCATCCCAGATCAGCAGCGGTATGCGCCACGATCGGCGCCAAACGTATAAATTGTGACTCGGGAGCGCCCACGTAAAGTCCTTGCTATAGCGCCATGAGCTTGAGATAATATGCCGCTGTGTGAGTAAATGTTGATGACAGGCAGCACCAGAAAAAGAATCGCAGCGACCTGACATGTGGGTCGTATGTGGGATGCCCATCGGATGTCGAATCGCCTGCAGTATTCACATAAAGAATCGCAATGGCCATGAGAGGCATCGGGGCAAATAGGTGTCGCTGCGATCGTCAATCGTTGTGAGAGTTGCCGATGCAAAAGACGTTTCCTTCAAGGTCACGCATGACTGTCCATGTCAGGCCAGGTACGGTGTAGGTCTCGTGTTCTACTGCGCCGAGTTGCCGCAACCGACCGACGAGAGCTTCACGATCTGAGGACCCGACGTCAAAGTGGATCCGATTTTTTCCAGGGGTGGGACTGTCAACACGTTGAAAGCCCAAGAGTGGGCGCGAGTCAACTATGACGAAGTCGCCGTGGTCCGCCAGGACGGGGCGGTCGGTTGCGGCTGACCAGAACTCAGCTAATGCACCTGGGTTGAGGCAGTCGATCGTAATCATGCGGATCGTGAAGGTGGGTGAGGTCATTGCAGTCTCCTGGTGTGTTAGCTATGAGTTGTCTCACCGTTTGGCTATTCGAGCCTCAATGAAATGAGCCTTGTCTGACTAAACAGCAGTCACTCTCACCGCTAGGTGCCTAGCGCAATGACGGGGACATTCCGATCTGATGCCACTCTACGTTCAAATGGTTATTTATGAAGCACTAAGGTGGCGCTCATGCACATCCGGATGCGCATCTGTCGCCCTAGTGGAGCAGGGCTGGCCAGCCTGGCTTGTCTGAGAGTCGGTCAGTCGGGCTCGACAGTGAAATCGACACCACGATGAACTGCAGGAAATAAGAATGAGATAGCAGCAGCCGCAGCGATCACTCGCAGTGAGATTCCCCAGGTGATAGCATCGGGCCTGCGCGCCAGCGCGGGGAAAATATCAAAGAGAATGATTCCAGAACTTGCACAAGCAGGGGTCATCATCACGATTTTTGCCAATGCTGGAATGCTGTCTGGGTCCCGCAGCGCATACACGCACGTGCTATGCGTGAACCAGAGGATCCACCAGATGGCCGCATCAATCCATCCCAGATCGGCGACGAGACCCAATAGGGCGACCCAAGCCATGACGATCTGAGTGCTCATCATCACCGTTTTCAGCATTGACTGTTCCTGCATCTATCCCTCTCCGAGGGTCGCTGAGCGAAGCCCTCAAGTTTGACCTCTTGCTTGCCCTGACCCGTTCCAGTCCACTCGGGCGCCCATGATGCCCGCGCGACGCGGCAGCCTTCACCTGGTCCCAGCCAGGCGGTGCCGTGGTACGTAGTACGGCGAAATGCGTTCGAGGCCAGTCGAACACGTCGACTCCTACTGGGCTGACCTGATGGGTGAGAGTCAATGCGCTGTCGAGCTGTCGACAGCTTCGGTAAGGTGACGCTGTCATTCGCGGATCGACGAGCTTCCTGAGAAGGACATGCTTCCCCGCACGCCATGTCGTGCTGCTCGGGAGCCTCTTCGTGTCGTCACTGCATCGTTTACCTGCCGGACAATTCTCTCTGCTTGAGGCACGGCTGTCGCAGCTGCTCGCAGATCACATGTGGCACTCAGTGGGCCACTACCCATCGCCCAGCGAACGTCGATCATGGGACCATAGCCTCCCAGCTCTTGCCGCAGATTTGTGTGATGCAGGCCTGCACGGTGTGGAAATGCTGCTGGAATATCAGCTGCCGTTCACTAACAAACGCGCTGATGTCGTCCTCGCAGGTATCTCCGCCGCCACCGGACGTCCGGCGTACCTCGTCGTTGAACTCAAACAGTGGACTCACGCATACCAGTTTGAAGACAGTGATGTCCTCGTTGCCGTCGACGGCTATAGCCGTCCGGTTTCACATCCCATCGACCAAGTGCGCGGCTACTGCGAATACCTTCAAGACTTCACCGCAGCACTGGCGGACACCCCCGAAGCCCTTGCCGGCGTCGCCTACTTACATAACGCCACTGAGTACGGCGTCGCCGACCTCCTGACCCGTCCCGGTGGCCAGCTGGGACGGATGTTTACTGGGCAACGCCGTGGAGAGTTTCGAGAATTTCTCACCGCATATTTCGCCCCGCGTAGTGGTGCAGAAGCTGCAGATATTCTCGAAAACAGCAGCCTTGGCCCCACGAGGAAATTGATGGAGTTGGCAGCTGAGGAAGTGCAGAAACGTGAATGCTTTGTGCTGCTCGACGACCAACGAGACGCTTATGAATGTGTGCGACATGCCGTGAGTAGCGCCAGGCGAGCCCACACGAAAACTGCGGTGATCGTCACTGGCGGCCCAGGATCTGGTAAAAGCGTGATTGCCTTATCACTCATGGGTGAGCTAGCCCGCCAAGGTCGCACAGTGATTCACGCCACCGGATCGCAGTCGTTCACTCAGACGCTGCGCAAAGTAGCAGCGAAAGGCTCACCGAGAGTCCGCAAGACCTTCCAATATTTCAACTCGTTCATGCAAGCTGAACCCAACGACCTCGAAGTCCTCATCATGGATGAGGCGCACCGCATCAGAGAAACGTCAGTCAACCAATACACCAAAGCATCATTGCGGACAGGTCGTCCCCAAATCGATGAGCTCCTCTGCGCTGCCCGCACGCCCGTATTCCTCCTGGACCAGCATCAAGTGGTCCGTCCGGGCGAGCTGGGCACTGTTGACGACATTCGAGAAGCAGCTGCTCAACGTGGCATTGATGTACTAGTGATTGAGCTTGACGACCAGTTCCGGTGCGGTGGCTCCCAAGCCTATGTGCGGTGGGTCCAGCGTCTGCTCGGTCTGACCGGGGAAGAAACAATCCCGTGGGAAGGTGACGCTGCGTTCGACGTACAGGTCATGGAATCACCCCAGGAATTGCAAGCCTGGCTAGAAGCGCGTCACGACGACAACACGACCGCGCGCATGTCTGCCGGTTTTTGCTGGCCATGGAGTGACCCTCGCCCCGACGGATCGCTGGTCCACGACATTCAGATCGGTGATTGGACGCGGCCATGGAACCTTAAAAGTGACCGCGCTGTCGGTGGCGCACCTCCGAAATCACTGTGGGCAACCGACCCTGCCGGCTTTGGTCAAGTCGGCTGTGTCTATACCGCCCAAGGTTTCGAATATGACTACGCAGGAGTGGTGCTCGGTCCCGACCTCGTACGACGTGCCGGTCGCTGGGAAACCCGACGTACTGAAAGTCGTGATCCAGCGTTCCGATCGAGGAAATCGGTCACCGATGAGGAAGTCGACCGGCTGATCCGCAACGTTTATAAAGTGCTTCTCACCCGCGCGATGCGGGGCATCGGGCTGTACTCGACCGACCCGGAAACCCAGGACTTCTTGCGCTCGATCGTGCCTTGACACGCTAAGAATCAACTCCATGCCCCCTCGGCAGGTGTTCTCGCAGACTCCACTTCGGTTTCCCTCACTGGACCCACATTTCAACGCGGCGGGCAGTGAGCAAAGCAGGAGTTGAGTGGGGGGCCGAGACGTCGGCCGCATGTTTCACGCTCCACCAGGTGTCCGACGGGCCAGTATGTGTTCCGTGACGGCATCTCTGCAGGTCAAAGCGCTGACGGCGAGTGGTCGCGACGGCGAGTGGTCGCGACGGCCCACACGTCGTGTCATGGTCCTTCGCGGCGTCCTCGTCGCATCTGCGGCTTTTTGACGGACGGCGTGTCGGGGGTGAGGCAGGAGTGCGCGCGGGCGTCGGCACCTGTCGCGCAGGCCTATTCGGGTCGGAGGGGGGTTTCGTGCCTGGTCTGGCGCTGTTTGTTCCAGACCCCTATTCGATGTCCCAAACTTCACGTAAGGTTCAGCTTGCTTGAACGGGTATTCACCCGTCCTCCCCGTCGCGAGGACGACCCCTGCCCTGGACTACCCCCTCCTGCACCGCTTCAACGGCGAAGCCGTTCACCTGCAAGCACTCGCCCAAGGAGGACAGTATGTCGTCCGCCACGGAGAGCGACGCTGCCCCCGCCCCGATGTCGGGGAGCCCGGATCGCACGCTGCGACATCTCCCACCCCCACTTCATCGTCGCCATCAACCCGTCATCGCAGTCGTCATCATTGCTGCCATGCTGCTAGCTGGGTTGTTAGCAAAAAAACCAGAGATTTTTGTGCTCTCTATGGGCACCGGATTGATATTGGGATACATCCTGACGCGAAGCCGTTTTGGTTTCGCCGGTGGTATCAAACGCATCTACGTCACTGGAGAAGGCAGCCTGTCCAAGGCCTTGCTCCTCACATTCGGGTTGGCGTCAGCGGTCACTGCTGGCCTGCATTGGGCCGCCGCTCATCGAGGCGCGGTGGTGTCCTGGACTGCCGCCAAAGGCCAATCCGTGATTCCCGGCACGGAAGCGGTCGCTGAGACCAACTTGCCGCTGATCATCGGTGGGGTCATCTTCGGTGTCGGCATGATCATGGCTGGCGGTTGCGCCTCCGGGACGCTAGCTGACCTCGGTGAAGGCGCCGTACGAGTCCTGTTTTCGTTGCCATTTTTTGTGCTGGGATCGATCCCTGGGCATTGGTTACGTGCCACGATGACGCACAGCCCCGTCGGTGCCGGTTTCCGCGTGTACCTGCCGGATGTCTTCGGCTATCCGGGGGCGGTCGCGGTGACCTTCCTCGGGTTGCTCGGAGTGTGGGTGCTCGTACGTCGATACGAGCAGTTCCGCAAACGCGAAGGTTATTACAGCGTTGAGGAGTGGGACAGCACTGAGCGGCATGTCCCGCAAGAACCGACCGGCCAGCCCTTCTCATTCTTTGACGCTCGGACTTACCACAACCTGCTAGTCACGCGATGGGATTTCCGCACCGGCGGGATCCTCCTGGCGTTCATGTTTGTGTTCATCCTGATCACCACCGGCAAGTCATGGGGTGTGACCAGCGCGTTCACCGTGTGGGCTGTCGCTTTCCTCAACCTGTTTGGTGTGCAGTTCACCGACCCTGCTTTCACCTCGATCAACGCTTCGGTGGCGTCCGGGCTGATCAATCACCCCGGCAGCGTCCGAGACATCGGCATCATTTTCGGGTCCGCGTGCGCACTGCTGCTCGCTGGACGGTTCCGCTTCGACCGTGACTTCACGGCCCGTGACGCTGTCGCATATTCCGTCGGCGGGTTGTGCATGGGTTTTGGCGCTCGGCTTGCTGGAGGCTGCAACATCGGTGCGCTGTTCTCAGGAGTGAGCAACCTCTCCCTGTCCGGGTGGACCTTCGCGATCGCGCTCTTTGGCGGGGGATTGCTTGCTCTGAAAATTTTCCAAGGCCGCATCAACCTCGTCGGACCCGACCGACACACCCAACCCCGCAACTACCTCGAGATCGCCACATCCGGGACGGACGGCACCGCATCGACGCCGGCCACGAAAGGAACAGAAGCATGAGCAAGAAAATAGTGGTCGTCGGCGGAGTCGCCGGTGGCATGTCCTTCGCAGCGCGCTGCCGCCGCCTCGATCCGACCGCGCAGATCGTCGTCTTCGAACGGGGGCGGGACGTTTCCTTCTCCAACTGTGCGTTGCCCTTCCACCTTTCCGGGGTGGTCGCGGAAGCATCCGACCTGGTCCTGGTCACCCCGCAGATCTTCCGTGAGCGATACAACCTCGACGTACGCCCCGGCCATGACGTCATCCGCATCAACCGCGCCGCCAAAACGCTCACCGTACGACGGGTCGACACCGGCGAAGAATTCGACGAACCGTACGACGTGTGCTGCCTCTCCCCAGGAGCCAGCCCGATCATCCCGGACATCCCCGGTAAAGACGCCGACACTGTCCACGTCGTCCGCAATGTCACCGACATCGAACGACTCAAACCAGCCTGTGACGCCGCGACCGACATCGCCGTGATCGGCGGTGGCTTCATCGGCCTCGAAGTGATGGAAAACCTCCGCCGTACCGGCAAAAACGTGACCCTCATCGAAGCTGCCGATCAGGTCATGACCCGCCTCGACGCGGACATTGCGCAACTCCTGCACAAAGAAATCCACGACCACGGTGTCACCCTCCTCCTCGGTGACCCCGTCGCCCGCATCGACGGCGACACCCTCACCTTGGCGTCCGGACGCACCGTCACCGCCCAGACCGTCGTCATGGCCGTCGGCGTCGCACCCGAAACATCCCTCGCCCGCGCCGCTGACCTGCAAATCGGGACGACCGGCGGGATCAGCGTCGACCACAACTACCGCACCTCCGACCCGTCGATTTACGCCGTCGGCGACGCCATCGAAGAATATGGGCGACTCACCGGCAAACCCGTCCGCCTCACCATGGCTGGCCCAGCCCAACGCCAAGCCCGCGCCGCCGCCGACCACGTCAACGGACGCACAAACCGGCATACCGGAGTGATCGGATCAAGCGTCATCCGCGTCTTTGACCTGACTGCCGCCTCCACCGGCCTCAATGACACCGAATGCGCAGCAGCCGGACTGTCCTACGACACCATCTACTACATCAACGCCAACAAAGTCGGCCTCATGCCCGACTCCGCGCCACTCCACCTCAAACTGCTCTTTGAAACCCCCACCGGGCGGATCCTCGGCGCCCAAGCCATCAGCACAGACGGCGCCGACAAACGCATCGACGTCGTCGCCGCACTCATCATGCAAGGCGCCACCGTGCATGACCTCACCGAACTCGAACTCTGCTACTCGCCGATGTACGGCACCGCCAAAGACATCCTCAACATGGCCGGACTCGTCGCCGTCAACCAACTGACCGGCGACATCACCCAAGTCCAAATGAGCGACGTCCGCAGACTCCTCGACGAAGGCGCCACCATCATCGACGTCCGAGAACCCGGCGAATACGCCCAAGGACACATCACCGGCGCCATCAACATCCCCTTCAGCCAATTCCGGGACCGCCTCGACGAGATTCCCCAAGACACCCCCGTCTACCTGCATTGCCGCATCGGGCAACGCTCCTACTACGTGACCCGTGAACTCAACCAGATCGGATACCCCCTCGCGCGCAACATCAACGGTGCCTTCCTTGGATTGAGCTGCCTGGAATACTTCCACGACCTCACCGACCCGCGGGAACGAGTGGTCACCGATTACAACTTCAACTGACACCGCGCCGGTGCGTCCCACCCCCGGGACGCACCGGCTCACCCGCCTCGACGTCCTCTCCCTCGTCGTCGGCGCGACCATCGGCTGGGGCTCCTTCACCCTCCCCGGATCCCGTTTCCTCCGCACCTCCGGAGTCGTCGACACCGCCATCGGCATGGCCGTCGGCGTCATCCTGATGGTGTTCATCCAAGCGGGATACCACGTCATGATGCGCCACCACGACGACGAAGGCGGCGAATTCAGCTACGCCCACCGACACCTCGGACCCGCCGCCGGATTCGCCGTCGGCTGGTCCCTGCTCCTCGCCTACATCAGCCTGGTCAGCCTCAACGGCACCGCATTCGTCCTCGTGCTCAAACGCATCGTCGGCGACGCCGTATCCCTCGGGCACCTCTACACCGTCGCCGGATACCCCGTCTACGCCACCGACGTGGCCATCGCCAGCGCCATCATGGTCGCCTTCGCCTGGCTCAACATCCGCGGCCTACGCGGCAGCTCCCGCGTCCAAAACCTCCTCGTCATCGGCCTCGTCGTCAACGTCACCGTGATCTTCGCGCTCATGGTCACCCTCGTCGACCCCACCCCCTTCACCCACACCTACCTCGACGGTTGGACCATCTCCTGGGCTCGCGTCGGATCAGTCATCGCGATCGTGCCGTTCCTCTTCGTCGGTTTCGATGTCATCCCCCAAGTGACCCGCGACCTCAGCTTCGCACCACGCCGAGCCAGCCGATTCGCCGTCACCGGCATCGTCCTCGCCGGCCTGATCTACACCGCCCTCAACACCCTCACTGCCCTGATCTTCACCCCCGACCAAGCCGACACCGTGACCTGGCCCACCGGCGCCGCCGTCCAAACCGTCCTCGGCCCCATCGGCCTGGGCATCCTCGTCATCGCCCTCGCCGGAGCCGTCCTCGGCGGCATCAACGCATTCATCCTGTCCGCCAGCAAACTCACCGCATCCCTCGCCACACACGGTTTCCTCCCCGCCCGATTCCACCGACTCAACCCCATCGGCGTCTACGACCAAGCCGTGCTCTTCGCGCTCGCCATCAGCCTCATCGCACCCTGGGCCGGACGAGAAGTCGTCAACTACATCGTCAACATGTGCTCCGTCCTCGCCGGTGTCGCCTACCTCTCCACCTGCTACATCTCCGCCCGCATCGGCGTCGGCCGCGAACGCACCCAAGCCCGCGTCGGCGTCGCCGCCTCCGCAGCCTTCCTCCTCCTACTCCTCGTCCCCGGCTCACCCGGCCAACTCGGCGCCCCCGAATTCGGAGCGCTCGCCATGTGGGTGCTCGCCGGGGTGGCGGTCTATCGGGTACGTCGACCGCGCGAGTCGGCGCAAACCAGTTGAGATCGCGTACGGCGGGGAGAGTGGTACGTCGAGCCGGCGTACGTCGGGGCGGACCGTTTAACGACCCGGGTTGTGTCGTGAGTTTTTGGGTCAAACAGCTACTGGTGGTGGGAGGTCCCTGACGCGGCTGAGGGGCCGACATCTCTGGTCAGCTGTCGGCCCCTCAGTGATCACGTCATCCGACCGCCAGCTTGAAATCTGGCTGCTCTTCCAGAATGTCCTTGATGGCGGTGAAGACGAACTTCGTCCTCTGGTCTTTCTGCTCGCTGATGATCCCGACGGCTTTCCCCTCAGGGGTGATGACTGGTGCGCCTGAGTCGCCTCCACGGATGCGGGCAGTTTCGGCGATCCACTTCTCGCCGCTCTTGGTCTTGTTGTCAGTCTCTGGGATCTTGCCACAGGTGATCTGGCGGTTATCGGTGTATTTGACCGTTTCGTTGGTCTGTAGCGGCGCGCAGACCACCATGCCCGGTTTGGGGTCTTCAATGCCGGTGATCTTCATGACACCCTTTTTGTACTCGCTGTACTTGGTGTCAATGGTCATGGCGTTCGAGGGTCCGAAGGAGAATTTTCCAGCGCCGTCTTGCTTCTTCTCGCCTTCGATGACGGCATAGTCCTTCTTGCCGAGGCCGCCGTCCCACTTCCGAGCCTTGACTGATGCCTGGAGGTAGGAGTGGTAGGGGCCGACATAGTATTTAGTGCCATTATTAAGGTCGTCTTCAGTGGTGCAGTGACCTGCCGTCAGGAAGGCGACAGAGTTCTCGTTTCCTTTCCAAGTGCCAGCAAAGCCCAAAGAGCAGGACTTGGCGTTCCAAGGATCGCCAGTGGTGACCTCATACATGGACATGGGGTTAGTCAGCTCCCGTGCCCTTTTGGCGCCTTTATCAAGCTCGGAGGAAGCGTGTGCGGAGGTGACGCCGCCCATTGTGATGGAAAGAGCGGCCCCCATGATGACCAGCCGCTTCAAAGCGGTGACTGCGGTGGTTTTTGACATCGTTATACCCTTTCGTGAGTGGTGCTGCACGTGGTGTGTTTGCTGTGATACGCGTTCAACTGGACCGCTCACCTGGTGAGATATGCCGGTGAGCTGCCAGTGTCAGCACGGTGAGGAGCAGGTGTAGGGACTCATCGGTCACGGCGGCTGCGACCTGGTGCCAAGAAGTGGCTCCCTCGGTGGGGATGAGGGTCGCAGTGGGTCCGACTGAGCGATGATCCGGATTTTTCGGTGAGGCTTCGTTGTGCTTTACGCATTGACCTGATTGCTGCGGTGACTTTGTTGCTGCTGAGCCCTGGGTGGAGTTCATGGCAGCTGTGGCGGTGACTCAATCAAGGTGGACTTCTTGCAGATATCATTAATGGATCATCCTCTGCCATAGAGGGTCGTCAATGAATATCAAAGAAACGTTTTTTGTTGCACGTTATCTTTTTAGGTAAAGCATAGGTAGGATAGTGTTAGTTTAGGTGTCTTAAGTTTGGGTCATGCTGATTTTAGGGGATGCATAGGTGGCGCCCCCGGTGGGCCTACGCGAGAAGCTTGGGTGTTCGTTTCGTCGCCGTGGCGACATCTGAAGAGTAGGGGTTTTGAGGATTTGATGTCAACACTGAATAAACCCTGAGAGCAGCCATTAATCCGACTTAAAGACCGAGGGAGATTAAATTTAATACTGCACCGTAATTATCTGAGATCCTCGGAGATCCTTGCCGGCTACTCAGGTTGCATTAAGCAATTAATCAGCTTACTTTGAGGTATTATGAATGGTGGAAAGGTGGTGAGACGTTCACCATTGGCCTGTCGCACCCTCATTGATTGAAAATCTTATCAATATCACTTTCATTGAGAGAGAAATATTGACGTGGCGCCAAGGAGGCGTGCAGGTCGCTATCAGCGTGGTTCGGTAAAGGGGTCACGTCGGATAGGCAGTGGAGGGTGTGACGGTGACACATCTTGTCGAGACGGACATGCTGCCTACCAGTGGATCGATCCTTCACATGCTGCAGACACTCCCCCGATAGTGAGGGCCTCACCATCGGGGGAGTGGCTCAGTGGGGGAGTGGCTCAGTGGGGGAGTGCGCATCAGGCTGCTGAAACTGCACTTGTCGCGCTGAACGTATGCCTCTGGCTCAGGGGGGCGTGGGGCAGCGACCGCATCCCTGCGGAGCTGGGGGTTGCTCTGATGTCAGTTGTGCCACCGGGGGGTTCCGTCATCGCCGTAAACCTCACAGGTCAGCTTGCCGAATCGTGAGAAGACGACGGCTCCCTCGGTGGGGCAGGCTACGCCTGGTCTCACTGATGGATTCTTGCCGCAGATTTCGTAACCTCCGCGGCATGAGAAAGAAGTTGGCATCTCGGCAGGATGGGAAGGTGAGGGTTCCTCAACTCGGGCGGGGGGTGTCGGTGTGGGGGTAGGAGTTGGTGCGGCAGCTGGTGGGGTGGCTGGCAGGTAGTCACAGCGCGCATCGGAGCGACGGGCAACATCGGTGCCGCAGAACGGCGGCGGGCAGAGATGCTCTAGACACCAGGTGCGAGGACGACGCGGAGTGATGCACTTCCAATACTCCATCCCGCCGGGGGCGGTAGTGGCGCAGCCTGCCCCGTCAGGTGTGTGACTCGGCGCTGCTGGGGCGGCTTGGGCATCGTCGTCCTCGTCGCCACCACTGGGGTTCATGGTCTGATCAGTGTGCGTGGGGTTGGTGGTGGGGTGGAGGGGGGTGCTGGACGTCGATGATGCGGGTGCGTGAGTGGGAGCGGTTTCCGGAGTGGAGGGTGCGCTGCAGGAGGTGAGGGTGACAACAGCGAGAGTCAGCGCGGTGAGGGCGCGAAATGGGGACATGGGAACCTTCGAGGGCCTTTGTGGGAGAGCATCATTCACGTTTGATGCAGGCACAGCTTCTGCCCCTGTTGTCACGAAGTCAACTAGCGTCACAATCATTGCCCACAGGAAAAATGAAATCTCTTGAGGCGCAATGAATCTGCTGTTTTCATGCGGTGGGGAGTGAGTTGCTTCAGAGGTTCATTGCGCTGATAGTGCGACGCCAGACTCGGCGTGCTCACTGGGGGGAGGCTCCAGCCAGCCTGACCTTCGCGGTACGTCGTCATGTGAACCTCTGACTTGTTTCATGTTGCTGGTGTGACATCGACGTATCGACTGCCCGTCAGCGCACTGGCTATGTTTCCTGATGCCAGACCTCAGTTCCACGTACTCGACAGCAGCTCGGGGCTCTTGAACTCGGAGTGACGCCCTGGGCTCCGGCTCGATCCACGTGGCCTGGGTTTGATGGATTGGGCTTCGGTTCGAGCCGCGTGGCCTGGGTTTGGGTTTGGCGGGCTGGATCTCTGAGTGACGCCATGGATTTCGCCCGTCTGCTGCTATGTCTCGCCGTACCTGATTTTGAAAACCCGCCCACGGGCGGCTTTGGTCATGGCACTTGTCGCCCGTGGGTGGGTTTTGTGGGGAGTGTCTTGGGGTTTTGTGGTGGGAAGTCGCCCGTGGGCGGGGTGTGGTGTGGGGGAAGTCGCCCGTGGGCGGGTTTTCAAAATTTTGGGGACGTGGGGAGAGCGGGAGAGAGCGGAAGGGGAGAGGGCGGGAAATGGGGAAGGCCGTTACCACCTAGGAGCAGACCTGGGTGGGAACGGCCGGGACGGCGACGCGGATGCGCCGTACGCGCCGCCGTGGTTGGGGGGTGGTATTTCAGCGGTTCATGTCGCGGCGGGTCCAGTTCATCGGGTGCTACCGGCTTCGACGGGGCCGGACTGTTGTTCGGGGGTAGGCACATCCCATTGGCTGTCGGAGATGACGCCTTTGTCGACGAGTCCGGGGTCGGCGGCGACGGGGGTGCGGAGCTTGGGGTAGCGCTTGTCGGTGCGTCCCCACCAGGGCATGTGGCCGACGTATCCGTCGCGGGGTGGGGTGGTGGAGGTGGGTTCGAAGCCCAACTCGTAGGGGGTTTCTTTGATCATGTCGGTGACGAAGTATTTGTCTTTGTCGTCGGCGTGTTCGTTCATGATGGCGCGGAATTCGGCGAGTTCGGGGTAGAGCACGTTGGTGAGGGGGTTGCGCTTGTGCTTGAGGATCTTCCACAGCCAGTAGCCGAAGAGGATGACGTTGGCGGCCAGCGCTGCTCCGGAGCAGACGATGTTTGCGGTGGGGTCCATCGTGGCGAAGTTGGTCATGCCGTTGGGTGGGACGAGGATTTCGGGGAGGAGGTTGTTGCAGGCGATCCAGAACATGAGCGTGTAGCAGCGGAACCAGATCCATTGCCCTTTGGCCCAGGTGAATGCGGGGATGGTGCAGGCCAGGAGGAGGGCGAGGGTGCAATACCAGGTGTAGTCACCGAGGGCGTTGTAGAGGAAGGCGTGGTTCCACAGGTCGTAGGCGACGACCCAGGGCCACACCATGTCGACCCAGATGAGGCCGCGGACTTTGGCGCCTTTGCGGGAGGTGACGAAGATTTTGCCGAGGCCGGTGATGGTGATGATGTTGAGGAGTCCGGCGAGTGCGGACATGAGGTTCCAGTAGCCGCCGATGGTGCGGAATCCGGTGGCGGGGTCGATGCCGACGCCGTGGGCGGCGAGGTTGGTGGCGACGGCGCTGTACCACTCTTGGCTGTGCAGGGGGGCGGTGACGCCGCGGGCTTCGGGGAGCCCGGCGATCATGTCGATGGTGTGGGTGTTGTTGATGTCTTGTAGGCATTGCCAGTTGGCGGCGCAGGCGTAGTAGCTGTCGCGTTGGGCGAAGATCGTCAGGTCGCGGATGTTGGCTTCCATGATGTTGGCGGCTAGGCCGACCCAGAGTGCGACGCCGAGCCAGATGGCGTAGCGGTGCGCTTTCACGGGGTTGCGCTTGCAGTAGACGATCAGTACGCCGTTCATGGTGGCGGTGAGCACCATGATCACGTATTTGCCGAAGGGGAACCAGCCGACCATGGGGGTGCCGTGGAAGGCGGCGTACGGCATGAGGATGAGCCCGCCGACCGTCCATAACGCGAAGACGGTCCAGTTCCAGCGTCTGTTGATTTCGGCGACGGCGATCTGTGCGAGGAAGACGAGCAACCAGATGGCGTAGACGCGTGGGGTTCCGAGCTCCCACAGGAACAGGTCTGACATGGATCATCCTTGGAAAGTGGACTGTACTCCGTTTTTAGATACGCTATAGCACGAACCCGCGGTATGTGCGAGTTTGCGGAGAGTCCGGTGCGTCGGATCGAACGCCCGGGGATCAAGGAGGATTCGAATGGTCAGGGGACTGGGTCACGGCAAGGCGCTCATCGGGCTGGGCGCACTAGGGGCACTCGGCGGCATGGTCTGGTTCAGCCAGTTCAGCGGCAAAGCCACCCCCGAAGAACAAGCCTGGCGTTACCCCGGTGACGACCTCGTCGACGCCAACTACGCCAACGCGTATTCGTCGACGTACGCCATCAACATCGACGCACCGGCCTACGCCGTCTGGCGGCTCTTCCGCCAACTCGGCGCCGACAAGTCAGGATCATTCAGCTCAGAGTTCCTCGAACGGACCTTCGCCAGACTGCCGTTCCACAACAGCTACGAGATCCAAGAGGAGTTCCAGCAGCCTGACTCCCTCATGCCCGGCGACATCGGCGCCTTCGACTACCACGGCATGTCCATGGAATGGACCGACGTGGTCCCCGGCAAATACCTCGTGCAATGGGTCGACACCAAGAACCCCCCGGCGGCGCCCGGCAGCTACGCCTTCCGCTACCCCAGCATGAAGCATTACGGCGTGACCTGGTCGTTCCACATGATCCCCCTCAAAAACGGTGGGACCCGGCTCATCAACCACTGGCGGATCGGCTTCGAACCCGACACCGGCCTGCCGCGCGCCGTCAACTGGATCAACATCGAACTGATCGGTGGCGTCATGACCCGACTGCAAAACATCTACATCAAGCGAGTCGCTGAGTTCCACAAACGCGAACAACTCTCCGGCAAGTTCATGCGCGGCGTCCTTGGTGGACGGTTCTTCAACAACGGCACCCCCGCAGGCCGCTGGGACGGCACCCCCCTCTTCGAAGAGACCTACACCCAGTGGATGCGCTACGGACGCCAGAAGCCCGCCGCCTCCGAAATCCGCCCGCCGGTCACTGAAGACCCCACCTGGCCGCCGACCGGCCCCGGCACCCCCTGGGCCGACGTCGTCGACGACACCTACTTCGACGGGTGGACCGAGCCGACCTTCTCCTGGGCTGAGCAGATCCGCCAGAAGAAAGAACGCTCCTACCTGCCCAACTGGGGTAAAGAACCACACCATTCCCCGATAGGTCACTGATCATGACCCCCGACTATCCGACCCTGTTCTTCTTCGAACGGGGCGAATGGTGGGACTACGCGATGCTGATCGTCGTCGCGGCCTGCCTGGCCTTCGCCGCCTGGCTGATCCAACGCAGCAAGACAGCAGTCGTGATCATCTTCGTCGTCATTCCACTGACGATGACGATCTTCTGGTGGCCCCACTCCACCGACGGCACCGAAGTCGCCGGATGGTTCCCCGTGGTCAAGCATTACTCCGCCCTCGTGGGCAGCTTCAGCCTGGTCGGCCTGCAATACATTCCGTCATTACGCCGAAAAAACTGGTACCTGCTGCTCCCCGCCCTGATCCTGGCGATCAACATCCTCGAAGCCGTCGTCCGGGAGCTGCAATGTCACTCCTTCAACGGCGTCGACCCCACCCAAGGCATGGTCACCTGGGGAGGGCCGTGGAACATCATGAACGCCATCGCAGGCGTCCTGAATCTCCTCGCCATCTCCGGGTGGGTCGGCATTTTCGTCGCTGAGGGCAAGAGCAAAGCCATCATCTGGGGCGACCTCACCATCTGGTGGATCATCGCCTACGACCTGTGGAACTTCTCCTACATCTACAACTGTCTCGCCGACCGCTCCTGGTATTCCGGACTCGCGCTCCTCGCATCCTGCACCGTCCCGGTGCTCTTCTCCTTCGGACGCGGAGCCTGGATCCAATACCGGGCCTACACCCTCACCATGTGGAGCGCCGTCGCACTGACCGTCCCCCACTTCACCCAGGACTCCATGTTTGCTCACCGCTCGGCCCACAACCCGACCGCGATGTTCCTCATCGCGCTCGCCTCGTTGCTGGCCAACATCGGCGTCATGGCCTGGCATGTCTACCGGATCGTCACCCTGCGCCGTAACCCCTGCACTCAGGAGATCTACTCCGACACCCCCGAATACGTCGCGTTGATGCGCCACATCGCTCCGGTCGAGGAGCAGGACCGCACCGCCGCCCGGATCGGACGGACCGCCGAAGACCTGGGATACCGGGACGCCCCACCCCCCACCGCCGCGCCGGAACCCACTCAGGAGGTGCCACCTCGAACACCGGTCCCCACTGGCTGACCCGCCGTCCCGGGAACCACCTCGCCGGTCACCCGGTCTACTGTGACCGATCACGATGGGCTTCGACGTACGACCACAAGTCAGTACGCCGAAGCCCATCGTTGTCTCATCGAGTCCGTGATCAGGGGGCCAGGCTCAGCTCCACCTCGCCATCGTCATCCGTCGAGACCGTCGCGCCCACCGACGACGCACCCTCACGGGGATAGAGCGTGACCGCCCATTCTCCCCGCGGGCCTTCCCCGACCACCGCATCCACCTCGAATACGTCGTCGATCAGCTCCCGGCTCAACACCGCCGACGGCGCACCGGCACCATGCAACCGTCCGTCCCGCATCACCAGCACCCGGTCGCAGTGGCGCGCCGCCAACCCCAGATCATGCAGTGACACCACCACCGTCAGCCCGCATCCCCGCAGATGACGCATCAGATCCAACTGGTGACGGATATCCAAATGGTTGGTCGGCTCATCCAAGACCAGCGCTCGCGGTTGCTGAGCTAAGGCGCGGGCCACTTGGGCACGTTGCCGCTCCCCACCGGACACCTGTCGCCATGGCCGGTCGGCCAGCTGGGTGATGCCCAGCTGTGCCATCGCATCGGCGACGATCTGTTCGTCCTGCGCCCGGGGTCCATACCACCTGTCTTGGTGCGGGATCCGGCCCAAGGCGACGACATCGGCCAGCGTCAGGTCGTCCGGCGAGGCGCCAGCTTGATCGACGAAAGCCACCTGGCGGGCCAGCTCCCGGCGTGGGATGTCCCGGATGTCTACTCCGTCGTACCGGACCATTCCGGCACTGGTGTGGCGCACCCCGACCACGCACCGCAGCAAGGAGGACTTGCCTGACCCATTCGGCCCGACCAATCCCACCACTTCACCGGCTGCGATCTCCGCTTGGACGTCGTGCACGATCCGTCGCCCCGGCACATTCCAGCACACACCTTCGAGGTCGATGCGTACCGGTGCTTGCGTACTCACAATTCACCTCGCCGTTTCATCACCAGCAAAAACACCGGAACGCCAATGAGGGCAGTCAGTACGCCGACGGGAATTTCCCGTGGGGAGAACACCACCCGAGATAGAGCATCCGTGATGACCAGCAGCACCGCACCGGTGAGAGCCGCCGCGGGCAGTAAATATCGGTGCAGCGGGCCGACGACAAAACGGATGGCGTGCGGCACGATGAGCCCGACGAAACCGATGGCGCCCACCCCGGCCACCGCCGCAGCGGTGATCAGCGATGTGACGATCAGCAGCACCAGCCGAGTCCGTCGGACATCAATGCCCAGTGACGAAGCGGTGTCCGATCCAAGGGACAGTGCGTCCAAGGTGGGGGCATGCCACCAGGTCACCGCCAGACCGATCAGCAGCGCGACGCCGCAGGTGAGAGCGGTCGTCCACCGGGCTGCGCCCATCGAGCCCAACAGCCAGAAGGTAATGGCCCGGGTGGTTTCAGCGTCTCCATCGGCCATCAACACCAGCGACGACAACGCGGCAAACAGCTGACCGACCACGACTCCGGTCAGCACCACCCGCACCGAATCCAGCCCGCTGCGGCGCAGCAGAATCAACAGCAGCGCGAGCGCGCTGAGCGCGCCGATTAGGGCGCCACCGGTCAGGCCGAGAGCCTGACCGCCCACGCCGAGGACGACGACAACGACGGCCCCAGCCGAAGCCCCGGAAGACAGACCTAACAGATAGGGCTCGGCCAACGGGTTGCGAGTGAGCGCCTGTAAGGTCGCGCCACACACCGCCAGCCCCGCTCCGACGAGCGCCGCGGTGACGACCCGTGGCACTCGCAAGCCCCACAGGATCGAGTCGACGACCGGGGTCACCGGGTCGCTGGGCAGGCCAAGGTGTGCAGACAGGACATCGACGACCGCGGTGACCGGGGTGTCAGCTGCCCCCAACGTTAAGGACACCAGCATGGTGACCAGGAGGATCGGCACTCCGGCCAGGTAGAGAAGGGCGGATCGGACGCCGTATCGGCGTGCGTTTCCACCTCGGGACGAAGCGGCCATGTCAGTGGACGAGTTCGAGTTTGACCAACTCGTCGTGCAGTGCTTTCAGCGTGTGCGGGAACCGGACGGTCGCGTCGGTCTCCACGCCAGGAACGACCAGGAATCGGTTTTTCTGGACCGCGTCCAGCTTGGCTGTCGCCGGGTTTTTGCGCAGGTCAGCGATCTTTGATTCCGCGGAGTCTCCGGGTTTGCCCCGCTCAGCGAGGTCTGCGATCACGATGAGGTCAGGGTCGGTCTCGCCGAGTTTCTCCCAGGCGACTTCAGGCCAGTTCTCCTTCAGCTCGGACAGTGGGTTGACCCCACCGACCGTCTCGGTCATCGCTTGTGCCAAGCCGGTGCCCCCGGCAGCGTACGGCGATCCGGAGTAGGTGGCGTAGACCCACAGGATCTTCGGGGCTTTCCCGGTGGGTTTGGCCGTCGCCTCTTCAACGCTCTTCTTCTGATCGGCGATGAGTTTGTCGGCACGGTCGGGGACGCCGAACAGAGTGCCCAGGTTGCGGTAGTCGGCGTACATCCCCTCGATGGGGTTGGTGATGGTGCGTTTGTCAGCGGGACAGTCGACCTCGGAGAGGTACGTCGCGACGCCTTTACTGGCGAGTTCGGCGCGGGTGCCCACCCGATCCTTGGTCATGATGTCCACAAAGGGAGAAAACACCAGGTCAGGGTTGACAGAGAGGGTCTGTTCGGGGGTGAGCACCTTGGGGGTGATGACTTTCAGCTTCGCGTAGGCGTCAGCGAATTCGGGAGCAACCCTGGTCTTGAGGTTGGAGGTGCCGGCGATGCGGTCAGCAAGCCCGAGGGCCAACAGAGTCTCGGTGGCGGACTGCTCAGTGGTGACGGCCCGTTGGGCGGGTTTGGCGAGTTTCACGGTCTCGCCGCAGTTGGTTAACGTGATGGTGGGTCTGTCGCCGTCAGTGCCCGTGGGGGCGGTGGTATTGGCGCTGCCGCATCCGGCGGTAGCGGCCAGGGCCACGGCGGTCAGCAGGAGAGTAGTGCGGCGGGAGGGGCGACGGACAGCGGTGTTCATGGACGACCTTGCGCTTGCTGAGAATGATGTTCAGGACAGATTTACTTTACGTGTATCAGGATAGGATGACCTTATCTGCCGCTTGGCCTGGGAATTTCCTTGTCTCAGAAACAAATCGCTAAAACATGAGGTGCCTGTGGAACTGAGGATCGACCCCGTGACCACTCCCGACGACGTCGATCAGGCCCGGGCCGTGATCCGACGCAGCATGGAGGACGATCAGAGCTACGGCTATCGATTCGACTGGCACTGGGACGTCGAACACCTCCGAGAGGTTTATCTCGACAATCCCCGCAACGTCATGCTCATCGGGCGCCTCGGCGGCACGATCGTCGCCACCGCCGGGATCCGCGTCGGCGGCCCGGACTCCCCACCGCACCACCCCGCCATCGCCGCCCGGTACGCCGACCGCCACCACGTGGCCCAACTCCTCCGCGTGGTCACTGTGCCCCAAGCCCGCCGTCGCGGCTTTGCCCGTCAGATGGTTGATGCTGCCGTCGACTGGGCCCGCCAAGACGGCGGGTATCGCGTCATCTACCTCCACACCAACGCCGCCGTCCCAGGTGCCGAAGCCTTCTGGCGATCCACCGGAGCTGACCTGGTCCAAGACGATCGGGGCTGGGAGACCGACACGCGTTTTGAGACCCTGCACTTCGAGTTCCCGTTGCGGCCTAGCGTCCCGGCCACCAGCGGCACGCTCACATCAAGCGCACGAGCCTGAATACACCGACTCAAGGTGAGTCGTCGCTTCGTCCCACCGCCCCAGGCCAATCGACGTACGAGCCAGCAAGGCGGCAGTGATCGGGGTGAGTAGACGCGCATCCTGAGCGACAGCGGTCGTCAGCACTTCGTGCGCGCGCTCGTGATCGCCAACATGGATCAGCGCGCGGACCAGAGCGACCAGCATGCGCTTCCTGATCGTCGTGGAGACAAAGGGCCGGGCCGCTTCCTCCAAAGAAGCCATCGCCTCAATGTCCGGCGCGGACACAGGATCGTCACCGGGACGGGACAGAATCCCGATCCCGGTGACGTGAAGCGCATGGACTATCCCGATATCTGAATCGGTCTGAGTCAATCCGCTGAACTCCACGCCACCGTGACCCGCAGCGGCGATCATGGCTGCGAGTTCTCCATCAAGAATGAAATCGACGAGCTGCCGATCGGCAAGTTGCGACCACTTTTCGGCAAAACCCTCAAAGTCGCCGTACGTCGACAGCGCCTGTTTCAAAGCGGTATTGACCAGCCAAGGCAAAAGAATCGGCGATGGCGCATCGAGGATAAATAAATCAGCCATATAAGTCATCCCGATGAGCGCTGCCCGTCGCGGATTCTCTGATAGCTCAGCGATTGTCTCTCGACATGCGGTCAGGACGACACGAATATCTTTCCTGGGGCACTGCTCGACAGCCTGCGCGATGGCCTCATGGGCGGCCGACACCCGCGACCCCATCAGATGAAGCCAACATCGCACCACCAAGGTGCGCCATCCCACTGGGGTATCCGACACCCCCTCCGGGACCAGATGAGCGTGGACATGCCGCCGAAACTCCACCGAGGACTCCACTATTCCCCCGGCAGTCAGCGCGGCCAACAGCACATCAGTCACATCGGATGATTCGCTGACCTGTCCAAAATCCGCGCCGCTCAAGGTGCCCACCGTCAGGCCCAATGCGGTCGCCAACGCTTCGGTCACCTCGGTACTGGGTCGACGGGTACCCGCCTCCAACCGAGACAGATAACTCGGACTCACCCCGGAAACGCGCAAAGCCAACTCGCTCTGCGTCAGGTGGGCCTTTTCACGAGCGAACTTCAGACGCCGACCGAAATCCGAGGGGTTGTTCATGCAGGTCAGTTTAGGGCTTGCCTGCCGGCACCCGCGGGGTCGACCTGAGCGCCGAAGGCGCCGCCAACAGCGCCCCGACTCCGGCGCAACCTGAGATGCCGACAAACGTGACCGTCGTACCCAAAGAGACCATCACTGTGGTGGCGGCAATCCCTGCAGCCCCGCCGATCTGAAGGCCGATCCGGATCAGGGCACTTGCATGCGGGGCATCAGCTGGATCGACATTTTCGACACAGGCGCCTAACAGGACAATCGTGACAATTCCTAAAAGGGCACCGCGGATCAGAAAAAGACCGCTGACGGCCCATAAGTTTCCTAAGACGTCGATCATCGAGAAGGGCAAAGTCGTGAGGGCCGTGCCGATGAGACCCCCGCTGAGCAGCGTGAACGACGACATGGTGCGTAACGACGTCGCGAGTAGTCGCCGGCCGATGAACGCTCCGACTCCTTGGATGCCCAGGGCCATCCCAATCATCGTCATGGAGGTGCCAAAGGTGTGATGCGCGGTGACGGGGTAAGCAAAAAGGAACGCATAAAACGTCGCCCCGACGCACCAGGACAAGCCAAATGTCGTCCCAATGCTTCTGTGGGACAGCAAAGATGCCTTGAGAATGGGTTCACTGACCCGGCGAGAGTGGACCGTGAACACTGTCAGCGCCAGGATCGACGCCGCCGTACAGAGCAGGAGCGGACGCGGATCCGCCTCAACCGCCCAGGACAGCCCGAGCAGGCCTGAGCCCAAACCCACCGCCAACAGCGCCCCGCCGATGATGTCCAAGGAGATCTCTGGGTGGGATTCCTGCGGGATAGCGCGGCCCTCTAAGAGCAGCGCCACCAGACATAACGGCACGTTGATGAGAAATACCGCGCGCCAACTCAGTGACGTGGTGAGCCATCCGCCTAACAAGGGTCCGATCGCCGGGGCAGCCACAGCCGGGATCCCGATGACACCCAACGCATCTCGCATCCGTTCCCGACCGGCGACAGCGACGATGATGGCCTGCACCATCGGGGTGAGCACCCCGCCGCTGAGCCCCTGCACGGCGCGGGCCGCGATGAGCGCGTCACAGCTTGGCGCGCACCCGCACACCAGTGAGGCTGCGGTAAAAACCACCATGGCTCCCATCCAGGTGCGGCGCAACCCGGCGTACCTCGACAATCCGGCTGATATCCCCATCCCCACCCCCGTAGCGATCATGTAGCCGGTGACTACCCACCCGGCCCGATCAACAGCAACGTTCAGGTCAGAGACCACGCGGGGGATAGCAACATTGACCACGCTGGTGTCAATCAAGGGGATCAGACACGCCACCGCGAGCGCTGTGAGGAGTTTCTGCGGGAGCGGTGGGGTGGAAGTCGGGAGCGGTGGAGTGGAAGTCATGGTCGTCCTCATCGATGGCTCAGGGGCAGGGTGATCGGGCCTCGGGTGTATAACCCGGACTCGGCGAGGTTTCCGTCGAGGCGGAGGTGGGGCAGGTGCGCCGCCAGGACGGCGGCGGCCGTAGTCAGTTGCATTCGGGCGAAGGCGGCGCCGATGCAAAAGTGCAAGCCGTGGCCGAAGGCCAGGTGGTGGGCTGCGGCGGTGAAGGGTCGCGCGCCGCCGCTGCCGTGTCGGTGGGGGCGGAACTCGGTGGGGTGGTCGAAGACGGCTGCATCTCGGTTGGCGGCACCGATCAGGCAGAAGACCGTCTCACCAGCAGGGATCAGGGTGCCGTCGAGGATGGTGTCTTGGGCGGTTTGTCGGGGGATGAGCTGTACCGGGGAGTGGAGTCTGAGGGTTTCGGCGATGCAGTCCTGGAGGTAGGCCTGGTCCTGGTGCGCGCTTGCGGTGGCGTCCGGGCCGTGGGTCAGGAGGTGATAGGTGAGGTAGGTCAGGGTTTTGTCGGAGGGTTCGGTTGCGGCGAGCAGGATGTTGATCGCTAAGGCGACGACTTCTGAGTCGGTCATGCCGCCGTTGGAGGTCTGGCAGAGCAGGGAGAGAAGGTCGGTGTCGGGGTGGTGGCGGCGTTCGTGGATGAAGGGCAGAAGGAACTGTTCGAGGTGTTCGCTGCACGCGATGTCATGGCGGCGTTCGTCCTCGGTGGACACGAGGGATGTGACGTAGTGGGTGATCCCGTCGTGCCATCCTCGGATCTGCTGGGCGTATTCCTCGTCGATCCCGAGGATGGTCAGCGTGGCGAGGACTGCGAAGCGCCGTCCGAAGTCGGTGACCAGGTCGAAGTGGTCTTGTGACATGGCGTCATTGAGGAGGCGGGTGGCGAGTTTTTCGATGAGGGGGGCGTACCGTTCGGTGAGGATGCGCCCGGAGATTCCTTTCATGATCGCCGCCATCTTGAGGGCGTGTTCTGATCCGGTCATTTGGGCGAGGACCCGGCCGCGCATCACGGGTTCGGCGCGGGTGGCCAGGGGGGCGGTGGTGAAGAGGGTGTCCTGAGACAGGGCGGAGCGTACGGCGTCGTATCGGCTGATCAGCCAAGCGTTGAGGCGAGGGTCGTGGTGGATGCCGGGGGTGTGTTGGATCTCCCGGTAGAAGGGGTAGGGGTCGACCATGACCTCGGGGTCGAGTAATGACGTCGTCATGACATCTCCTCAGAATGGTCCGACAGCGAATCCGCTGCCTGGTCGGAGGGTCAACGGGGTGATGGGGTCAGTGACGAACCTGCTGATCGGCCAGTTGCGGTAATAGGTCAGGCAGGTACGGGGGAGCCCGCATAACGGGGCGGCGGCGAGGAAAAACGGCATTTCCCCAAAGATGTATTCGACGGCGATGTCGAGATTTTCGGCGGAGGTGGGGGTGGCGTCGTTGGTGGTGGTGGCGCGCCGCCGGTGGTCGACTGCGTGAGCGGACATGTCTCGACATGCGGCGCGGAAGGCCTCGTCACGCTGGTAATAGGCGGCGGTGAGGGTGTGGATGTCTTGGTAGAGGGGCTGTCCGATGTGTTCGGAGATGACGAAGGGCCGCCCGGAGTGGAGTTGGGTGTCAGCGAGCGTGAGAGCGTCGGTGATGGCGGTGAGTTGCCGTCGGGTTTCTCGGCGGCATTTTTGTGCTGCTTTGGTGGGGCTTGATCCGGCTCCGCGGAGGAGATGTTCAGAGAGGGCTCCGGGGATGAGGACATCGAAGCCGCGGAAGTGGTCGTGGGCCCAGCGGAAGAGTGTGCTGAGGTAGCTGCGGTCAAATTTTGACGAGAACGGGCTGATGCCCAAGAGCAGATGTTCTCGGCTGTCCAGGATCTGCTGGCATCCACTGGTCAAACCGGTCAAGCCAGTTAGGACTGGTGGCACTGGTGGGATTGTCGGTGGCCGGTGGTGGTCATGGCGGGTGGCCAGAGCGTGTGTCATGGTCTCTCTCCTCGACGTGGTTGCTGCCGGGGTCGAGACTTCCGCCTGCTGCCAGTGCTGACAAGGAACTGGCAGATGAATGACACTATGACAAATCTATGTCAGAGCATGGAGAGATTTCTGTGCTGGTGGAGGGGCATATTTCGGCGGCTCAACCTGTCTTGGACAGGTGTTTTTTGTGCCACGATGCCGTCCGTCATCCGAGATGAGCCACAGGAGAAGGCTGTCATGCTTGTCATCGTAGCGTGACTAATTGGCAAGTTCTAGTCATAGCGAGAAGTCATAGGGCACATCATCGTCTGGCCAGGCTGCGCGAGCCCCTCCGCGGGCGCCTGGCAGCGAGCGATGCGTCAACACCGCTGCCGCAGTCCCTGAGGAGAGACTGCGGCAGCGATGGAGGACGGGGCGACTTAGCGGAGCGTGATCTCCGCGCGACGCATGAACGCCAGCCGGTGCCCAAAGGACACCAAGACATAGCGGTCGTTTCCCTTGATCAAGACATGATCGTCCGGGGTATCCATCGAGAAGGTCTTCGACCAGTAATACGCCGTTGCCGGGTTCGCCTCACCGACGACGTACTGTTGTTTGTCCCCGATCTGATAGACCAGCGGCAAGATTTCCTGATAGCGGGAAGCGTCACGGAAGGCTTCCTTCTCAGGGAAGGCCCGACCGTAGACCTTGGTTGTGCCGGTGGTGGTCACCACGGTGCGTTTCTCGGTGACTTTGCGGGCCTTGGGCGCTGACCGAGGGTTGTAGAACCAACCCATCGAGCCCAGGAACCACACCGCAGTCCAGTCGCCTTCGATCTTGGCGACGACAAACTCATTCCCCGCAGCAGCCCGGGCGCCAATATCGGAGGCCTGAGTGGTGGGCGGGTCTCCCTTCGGGCGTAGACCGATATCGCGCACCAGCTCAGCGTCCTTTGACGGAGCCGAGTGCAGCGGAACGAAGTTGGTGTTGCCGGACTCGCAGGGGCCGTCGTCACCGCAGTCAGTCATCGGCTGAGCATTGCCCTTGAACCCCGGCAGGATCCGCACGACATCTCCGACCTTGACGGGATCGGTGCTGGTGCCCTTGGACAGTGGAGCGCCAAGAAGCTCAAAGAAATGCTCCCAATCCCAGAACGGGCCCGGATCCCAATGCATACCGGCGATCTTCTCAGTTTTTTCGCCTGGAACCTGATCGTGCCCGATGATGTGAGCGCGATCTAAGGGAATCCCATACTGTGCGGACAATTTCTTGACCAGCTTCGCTGAGGCAAGATACATCGCCTCGGTGTACCACTTGTGACCGCGGGCTGCGACACCCTCGTGTTCCAAACCAATCGAATGCATATTGAACCACCAGTTGCCAGCATGCCAACCGATGTCCTGCGGTTTGAGATGTTGAGCGATATGCCCGTCACTCGACCGGATCGAATACTCCCAGGAGACATATTTGGGGTCCTGGACCTTTTTGAGGGTGGTTTCCCAAGAGCATTCAGTGTCATGGATGATGATGTAGTTGATGGTCGGCGCCTTCGGGCGGAAGGCGCGGTCATGGTTGCCGTAGTCGCCCGCGTTCTCGCCGTACTGTTCGTACGGCGCCGGAATCCATTCGGTTTTGTCTTGGGGCTGTTCGGGCTTTTCCTTGACGGAGGCCTTCAGCAGCTGGGTCTTCTGCTCCTCGACTGAGCCGACGTCGCTCTTCTGCAAGACGATGGCGCGCCCCAGGGGGAGCCGCTCTTTCTTACCGGTCGCTATGGTCTTCATCACGCGATCGGCGAACTCGGCCTGAGCGGTGATCGTTGACATCCCGCTGGCCCGGGCCACTGAGAGATACCAGTTCTCCGGTCCAGTGGTCACCCCAGTCGGGCGACGGTACTTCTTCTGCAGCGCCACGAGGAGGGCGGCCCCAGCCTCGACGTTGGCGGCGGCGTCTTTGCGCACCTTGTTGGCGTCGAGTCCGCTGGCTTTGACAGCGGCTGCCAGGGTGTCCTCGGAAGCGGCGATGGGTTTGCCTGCGCGTTCCAAGGCTTTTCGCCGGGCGGCAGCATCGATGAGGTGCATGGGGCCGAAGCCGGAGCCGACGCTCGGTCGGCCTTGGTGGTCCTGCCAGCGGCTCTGACAATGGGCGAACGCGGCAAGAACAGTCACCGGGATGCCATATTTCTTGGCGGCATCGTCGTAGATTTTCGTTTCTTTGCTGTTCACCTCGACGGCCTGTGAACTCTTGATTCCTAAGCCAAATGCGAGTGCAGCCGTGCTGGACACGACGATGAAGGAACGTCTCCCCATCTGGGACATTCTTAAAGGCTCCTCACCTGGTGGGCAATCGGGGCATCCGGAAGTTGTCCAGTGACAAGCGTCATTTCTACCATATTTTTCTGGGTGAGATTTGATTGATTCTGAAATGATAAAAGAACTGATCAGTAGTTGAATGATGGAGTGCGGCATCGGATGAGTGGGGTGGTGCTGGGCATCGTCGTTGGGGTTCTGAAGGCATGTCTGGGGTGGTTCTGACATGCTGCCGATGGTCGGTGGAGCGGGATGTTGATCAGGGCGGTGGGTGTGTTTGGCGGTGCGGTGCGGGCCTCTTGATGGGTGAGGCGTGGATGGTTCCTGCCGGTCAGTGCGGGCATGGGAACGAAGGAAAGTTTCAGAGAAATAAGCGAATGATGCTGGTGGCAAATAAAATTCGCGCAAATAGCAGTAGTCCTGGTGGGGGAGGCCTGGCCGGGCCGCTCTCTGGCTGCGTGATGCCAACGTGGAGGTTCTCGTATTACGGTGAGCGGCTGTTGTGTCCACACCCCGCTACCGCGGATCAAGGAGTACCACCGTGCATATCCTCTGGGGACTGGTCGGCATGATCGGCCTCCTCGCCATCGCCGTCTCCGCCTCCACCAACCGTCGAGCCATCTCCCTCCGGACCGTCCTGCCAGCCTTGGGCCTGCAGATCGGTTTCGGTGTCCTGGTGCTCTTTGTGCCCGCCGGTCGTTCCGTCCTCAACGGCGCGGCCAAGGGTGTCCAGGCGGTCATTGACTCCTCCAAGACCGGAATTGGATTCCTGTTTGGATCCCTCATCACCGAAAAAGGGTTCGTTTTCGCCTTCCAGGTGCTGCCGGTCATCGTGTTCTTTGCCTCGCTGACCTCAGTGTTGTATTACCTCGGTCTACTGCAACGGTTCGTCGAAGGGCTGGGTTCAGCCCTGGAAAAAGTTCTCGGCACTGAGCGCGCCGAATCGGTCAATGCTGCTGCCAATATTTTCCTCGGCCAGACCGAAGCGCCACTGCTGATCCGTCCGTACTTGTCCGGGATGACCCGCTCCGGGTTGTTTGCCGTGATGGTCGGAGGACTCTCGACGGTCGCGGGTTCAGTCCTCGTCGGCTATGCCCTGCTCGGCGCCAACCTGGACTACCTCATCGCGGCAAGCTTCATGGCCGCGCCTGGCGCGCTGCTGATGGCTAAGATCGTCGTCCCTGAGGACGGCACCATCGACAGTGAGGTCAAGGCGCGCCGTACCTGGCCGCGCTGGCTTGGCGGACGTGCCGCCACGGCTGAGGCAGCTGAGAAGGTCGAGACGGTCGCGAAGGTCGAGGCGACGTCGGAAAAAACTGTCACGGCGACCGAGCCCGCAAACAAGGTCACGGCCACAGCGACTGATGCCGCCCCCACCTCGGCCACGGCCACGGCGACAGCGGCTCCCGACACCGAAGAGCCCGAGCATCGCAATGTCATCGACGCTGCCGCTGCGGGGGCTGCCGACGGTTTGAAGCTCGCCCTGAATATCGGTGCGATGCTGTTGGCATTTATCTCACTGATCGCCTTGCTCAACCTGATCCTCGGTGCAATCGGTGGTCTTTTTGGGCACGGTGATCTGACCTTCCAGACTCTGCTGGGATATGTTTTTGCCCCCGTCATGGCGATGATTGGGGTGCCCCTGGATGAGGCGGTGCGTGCGGGCAGCTTCGTCGGCCAGAAGATCGTCGTAAACGAATTCGTGGCGTTCTCTGAATTCGGCCCGGTGGTGGCGAGTTTCACCCCGAAGACCGCTGCGATCGTGACCTTCGCGTTGACCGGTTTTGCCAACCTCAGCTCGTTGGGCATCTTGCTCGGGGGCTTGGGCAGCATGGCCCCCAACAAACGCGGTGAAATCGCGCATCTGGGAATGCGAGCCGTGCTCGCGGCGACTCTCGCCAACCTGATGAGTGCCACAATCGCCGGGATGGTTCTGTGAGCTGACCTGACCCCACCGCGAGGGAGGTGCGACGTACCTGCCTACTCAGCGGCGCCGCTCGTCCACACCAGGACGGACGGCGCCGCTGTCGTGTTCGGATCTACGCTGCCATCAGCGGACGCTGCTAGGGTGTGCGCCGAGTCGATCGCACATCGACGCGGGAGCGTGATGTCAGGGAACCCGGTGTAATTCCGGGACTGGCGCGCAGCGGTGAGGATGACCGTATCCACACGGATGCCACTGGGGGAGACCCTGGGAAGGCGTGGATGGGGGAGGATTCTGAGTCCGAAGACCTGTCGACTCGCGGAATCACCCACGTGGCCTCGCGAACAGGCCCTGTCCTGTCAGGTGTGAATACGTCATGTCGTTGTCTTCGGACGGTGTCTCCACTGTCACGTCTTCCTCCCCGGAGGGACGCCGTCGTGTCCCACTTCGTTGGGCAGTGCCTCTGCTGCTTTTCACCTTGTCGTTGGGATGTCTGCTCAGTGTGCTGATGTCTTTGGCGTTCGGCAGCGAACACATTCCGGTCGACGTGGTGTGGCAGGTGGTGTCCACACATGTGCGCGGTGAGTCTTCCGATGGATCGCCCTGGGATGCCATTGTGTGGGAGTTGCGCCTTCCCAGAGCGCTGCTGGCGCTAGTTGTCGGTGCTGGCTTGGCTCTGGCCGGGGCGGGGATGCAAACCCTGGTGCGTAACCCATTGGCAGACCCTTATTTATTGGGGTTGTCTTCCGGAGCATCAGTCGGGGCGACTCTGGTCATCACGACTGGCGTGTTGTCTGGGGCGGGGATCTACTCGCTGTCGTTAGGGGCGCTCCTTGGCGCGTTGATGGCTGCGGGGACGGTTTATCTCGTCGCGATGGCCCAAGGTGGGCTCACTCCGATGCGGCTGGTGCTTTCCGGTGTGGTGCTGTCTTCAGCTTTCTCCGCCATGGCGTCGTTCTTGATCTTTCTCGGTGAGGATTCCCGCGCGGCTTCCTCGGTGCTTTTCTGGATGTTGGGCTCATTGAACGGAGCGACGTGGACCACGATTGGTCCAGTCACGGTGCTTGTTCTTTGCTCCGGGCTACTTCTGTGGGCGGGGCATTCTTGGCTTGATGCATTGTCCTGTGGTCCGGAGACAGCGGCGGCCCTCGGTGTCCCGGTCCGGGGGGTGCGGCTGACGTTGTTTGTCTTGTTAGGGCTTCTCGTTGGAGGACTGGTGGCCATCAGTGGTGGCATCGGGTTCGTTGGTTTGATCGTTCCGCACGCTGCTCGGCTGCTTGTGGGCGCGACCCATCGGGTGATGATTCCGGTCGCAGCGGTGGCTGGGGGGCTGTTTTTGGTGTGGGTGGATGTGGTGGCGCGGGTTGCGGCTGCTCCACAAGAGATGCCCCTGGGGGTAGTGACTGGAGTCATCGGTGCTCCGGTGTTCTTGGCGTTGATGGGACGACGGTCGTATTCCTTCGGCGGTGCCCGGTGAGTGCGGTCACCGCTGCTCACTCTGATCGGATCACATCCGAGATCCCGGAGATCAACGCGCGAGACCTGAGCTGTGCGGTGGGTGGCCGGGTGATTCTTCGCGGGATTGATCTGACGCTTCCGCCTGGATCCCGGACCGCAATCGTCGGAGTCAACGGCGCGGGAAAATCAACATTGTTACGGACCCTCGCGGGAATGGTGCCTCCTTCGAGGGGGCAGGTTCGGCTTGATGACGTGGATCTGACCTCTTTATCGGCGGTACGTCGCGCTCGACAGGTGGCTTTTGTCAGCCAGGAGGAAGCACCTCCTGAGGAACTGCGGGTGGGGGAACTGGTCGGGCTGGGACGGGTGCCCCACCGGCCGCCATGGCAAGGAGCTGATCTGCAGGAGCGTCAGGCGATCCTTCATGTGCTTCACACGGTGGGTTTATCCTCATACGTCGATCGCAGATGTCACCAGCTCTCTGGCGGGGAAAAGCGGCGCGCTGTTCTGGCGCGTGGGCTGCTGCAGAATGCTCCAATACTCATGCTGGATGAGCCCACCAATCATTTGGATATTGCTTGGCAAGTACAACTATTGGGCATCTTGTCGAACTATCCGGGATCGGTCGTGGCTTCCCTGCACGATTTGGACCTGGTGTTACGCCATTTCAGTCACGTTGCCGTGGTGGGGGCGGGATCACTGTTGGCTTTCGGAGTGCCGACAGAAACGCTGACCCCCGAAGTGATTTTCCAAGCCTTTGGGGTGGCAGCAGTGCAGGTCAAGCATCCCATGACAGGACGTCCCCATTTGTTGTGGGACCGTTCGGACCAGCGAAAGGATGATGTCAGTGACGACCAATAAGAGGCAGGCGGGGACGGTGCAGTCCCTGTCGAGGCTGACATTGACTCGACAGCTAGGAATGATGTCGACGGTAGTGGTCTGCCTGGCGGGATGTGGTGCCGCGGACTCTTCAACTCCGAGGCAGATCGGACCAGCGGCGCCCACTCCGACCGGAATTACCTCAGCCACCACTGTGGGAGATCGCGTAACAGTCACCAATTGCGGGCAAAGCGTGAGTTATCGCGCGCCAGTCACAAGATTGTTTGCGAATGACGGTAATATCATCTCATTGGTTCTGGCTGCGGGGGCACGTGAGCAGCTTATTGCGGTGACAAACCTGGCCCGTGATGAGCCAGTGTTGCGGGCAAAATACGGCGAAAAGTTGGATGGACTTAACGTTGTCAACGGGAAGTATCCGACTCAAGAAAACATCTTGGCGGCGAAGCCGCAGGTTGTTTTTGCTGGCTGGAACTATGGGTTTAGTGAAGCAAAGAATCTGACTCCTGACACGTTGAAGGGTCATGGTATCGATTCTTATCTATTATCGGAAAGTTGCCGTCCGGGTGGGGACTCGAAACGGGGAACCATGAACGCTTGGGATGCCGTGGAGACCGATATCTCAAATATTGCAGCCTTGACGGGTCATGCCGAGGAGGCCGAGAAGGTCATCGCTGACATGCGTTCCCGTCGTGAACGTTTGGGCAAGGCCCCGCAGGCGACGCGACGCCCGACAGTTTTCCTTTTTGATTCGGGGAAAGACACCATTTTCTCTTCCGGTGCTTTCGGTGGCCCCCAGGCCGTGATTGACTCCGCTGGGGGTCGCAATGCGTTGGAAGACGTCAGGGATACGTGGTCTAAAGTGAGCTGGGAGCGAATCCGTACCGCAGACCCGGAGGTGATCGCTTTTGTGGAGTATCCAGGACAGACTTACCAGGAGAAGGTCGATATCTTGCGATCCCATCCAGCGAGTAAGGATCTGCGGGCAGTGCGTGAGGGTAGGTTTGTCAACCTGCCCTACACAATGTGGACGTCTAGCTCGCTGAATATTGATGCGGCAGAGAGTTTGCGAGTGGCCTTGGAAAAATATGGCGTTGTTCCGAGTGCAGGTATCACGCCAGCGCTTGACATCTCGAAACTGTCTGGTCTTCCGGGAAACGATTGGCAGACTCGATGACATTGAGGATGGCCTCAGGCCGAGGTGCGTCGGGGGAGGTAATGGGCGAAGACCATGCCGGCACCGACAGCGAGCGCCACGATGCACCACACCCCTGCGGTGAGGGAGAGGAGCCCGGTCATCAGGGATAACAGGGCGGGTCCGCCGGCCGCGCCGAGGTCGCCGAGGAAACGGCTGATCCCCAGGAATTGAGGGCGCCCCTGAGCGGGGGAGGCGTCGGCGGTGATGGTCATCACGAGCCCTGAGCCGAATCCGTTGCTGAGGGCGACGAGGATCCCAACCGCGGCGACTCCGAGGGCGTCCTGAGTCCAGGGCAGGGCAGCGAAGGCCAGGGCCATCCCGAAAGTTGTCGGCAGGGCAGTGGCGCGTCGCCCGTAGTGGTCCATCAGCCAGCCTCCGGGGTAGAACAGCAGGACGTCGACGGCCCACGACAGGCTGATGATGAGGGAGGTGGTGGCGGCGTCGAGACCACAGTGCTCGGCCCAGAGCGGCAGGACCACTTGGCGTGAGCCACGTACCGCGGCCAGCAAAGCGATGCCGAAGCCGATGGTGGCAAAGAACCGCCGGTCGCCGTAGAGCACGGTGCGCAGTGTGGTGACCGGGAGTGGGCTGTCGTCCCGGCCGGTGGGAGTGGGCAGCAGCCAGCAGGTGGCGGCAGCGATGACCAGCACGGTGGTGGCGGCGACGTACACGGCCGTGCGTCCGTGCAGGATGATGAGCGCTGAGCCGCAGAGCGGACCAGCGAACATCCCCATCCGCAACACACCGCCGAGGGTGGACAGGGCGCGAGCTCGAATGGCGACCGGGATGGCGTCGACGAGGTAGGTCTGGCGGGCGAGGGCGAAGACGCTCTGCCCGATGCCGAGGGCCAGCGCGGCGGCGGCGATGAGCGGCAGCGATGGGTCGTGGATCAGACCAGCAACGGCGACGGCTTGGAGCAGAGCCGCGCCGACCAGGCAGGGACGTTCCCCGAGGCGAGCGGTGAGGACGCTAGCTGGCAGGCTCGCCAGGAGCGAGCCGAACATGATCATCGACATGATCCAGGCGGCGTCGGCGGAGCTCGCCCCGTAGTCCAGTGCGGTGGAGGGAAGGACAGGCAGGACAGCGCCTAGCCCCATTCCGGCGAGCAGGCTGGGCAGGTAGGTGGCGATGAGGATACGGCGCCTCAGGTCGCGCCGGGGGTTAAGACAGGGCCTCGGTGAGATGTCATCATCCTTGAGCGTCACCGAGGCCCTGCTTCCTATGTGGTGCTGTGAAGGTGCCGCCAGCAGCGGCGGTCTCGTGCGGTGCGGATCAGCGGTCGTGCGGGTTGGCGATCCGGAAGAGGACCGCTGCGACGCCTCCTGCGGCGAGCTGGGTGACCGCCCACACGAGGACGGCTGGCCAACCGATCAATCCCATGATGCCCACGCCGAGTGCCACTGCCGGGTTGAAAGCGGCACCGCTGATCGACCCGACGGCCACGGCTCCGGCGAGCACGGTGAAGCCGATGGCGACGCCGTAGAAGTGGTTGTCGGCGTGGTCGCGGCTGGTAGCGACGTTGAGGACTACCCAGCACAGGGCGAGGGTGAAGAGAAACTCCGCTGCGATCCCGGCGGTGGTGATGTTCACGGTGGGGTTGCCGGTGTGCCGACGGGTCAGGGCGACGGCACTGAGGGCTCCGGCAGCGCCGCCGATGATCTGGCAGGCCCAATACATGGGAAGTTGGTTGCTGCGGAGTCGGCCCCGGAGGGTCACCGCCAGGGTGACGGCTGGGTTGAAATGGGCTCCAGAGATGTGTCCGCCCGCGAAGATCATCACCATCAGGACCGAGCCGATGGCCACTGGGGCTAGCGGTTGGTCGGTGAGGACGGTGCATCCGATGGTGAGGACCAGGAAGAATGTGCCAATAGCTTCGACGACCAGGCTGGCTGTGGTTGAGGGTCGATCGACGATATGGCTGCTTTCGGTGATCTGAGTGTCCGTGATGTTTTGGGTTGACTGTCCAGTTCTTTCGGGTGAATTCATTTCCCCTCCTGAAATCAGCTCAGTGGCCCTTAAAGGCTAGGGCTGTTCAGTGATCGGGGGCTCTTTTGTGTGAGTGAAATCTCAGTGTGCCCGACATTATTCGCAAAACGTACGTGTCGGGAGAAAATAGCGGTGGCAGTGTGATGTCAGTGGTCAGAGATGACAGACGCGTCGGCGCCCCTCGTGAAAAGAGAGGCGCCGACGCGTGGTGAGGTGTTCTTGGTCGGTCAGGGTCTGACCGGAGCGGTCATTCGTTCTTGCTGAAATAGACCCCACCGTTTTTCATCTGCCCCAGGAGCTGCGGAATCGTCACGAAAGTGAACCCCTTCTCCTTCAGTTGAGCGATGATGCCCGGCACGGACTGGACGGTGGTCGGGTGTACGTCATGCAGCAGGATGATCGATCCGGCCTTGGCCTGAGAGACGGCGCGCTTCGTCGTCACTGCCACATTGCGGTTTTTCCAGTCTTCGGTGTCTACGTCCCACAGGATGATGGGCGCACCCGCCTGCTTGACCTCCGGACCGTACGACCCGTACGGCGGCCGAAGCAGATTCACGGGCTTCCCGGTGATTTCAGTGAGTTTCTTGCTGGTTGAATTAATCTCCCAGTTGACCTGACCCGAGTCCATCTGAGCGAGGTCGCGGTGATCCCAGGTGTGGTTAGCGATGACCATGCCAGCTTCAGAGACCCGTTTGACCACATCAGGGTGGGCTTGGGCGCTGCGTCCCACCATGAAGAAGGTCGCCGGCACCTGGGCACTCGTCAAATCTTGAATCAACTTGTCGGTATAAGGGCCGGGGCCGTCATCGAAGGTCAGCGCCACGCATTTCTTGACTGCGCAGTCCACGTTCTGCGTCGACGGGGTCGGTCGCGGCGCGGTGCTGCTGGGCGAAGGTGTCGCCGTGGCGGTGGCCTGACCGCCGTACGGCGCTTTGGAGGTCAACGCCTGCACCACGGATTTGCCGCGCTCAGAGAGGAACGGTGCCGCCGTCTCTGCGGACATTTCTGCCGAGATCACCGGTTCGCCCACCCCACCGACGACCCCCTCGTCGACGACGACACGCAATCCGCCGTTATCGGTGACGGTGACATCGGTGAGTAATAGGTCCACTGAACTGGGGATTGGGGGCGCTGGATTCCCCGACTTGGCGGCTGACGTATCCAGCACGGTCTTGACGAACTCACTACGCCGACCCTGATCGATTAAGTCATGCGAGGGGGATACCCACGATCCGCCAGCGTCGCCGTAAAATGTGTTGTGCAGGCCGACGCCTTTTGCGCCCCGCGGGATGGAGGAGGTGACCCGGACGGCAGCGACCTGGGCGGCGGCACCGACGATCTCGCCGTTAATGTGCATCTGGGCGAAACCGCCATACTCCTGCTGTTGATCTTTTTTCTGATAGCTAGCGAGCTTTTCCTTCGCGAAATCCCCCACAGATTTGTTGAGTGCTGTGGCCCCGGGAATCATTGGCCAGCGGACCGCATAACGGTCTTTGTTGTCCTCTGACGAGAGCGTTTCGTATGTCGTTCCGGGTACGGTGAACGACGGCACGTCCGGGCCGACCTTAAAGGGCGAGTTGTCTTCGATCCGCTGAGCCATCACTGGGCTGGCTGTGCGGCTGGTGTCTGTTGATCCCTGACCGCTGGAGCCGCCCTGATCGGCCGGGCCAGCGCATCCGACGGAGAAGGCGGCAACCACGAGGGTGAGACTGGTCGCGGCGCAGAGAGTGGGACGTCCAAGCATGCTGGTGATGGTATGGGTCTCAGCTGGGCACTGGCTGAACGGGTGGTAGGTAGGACACCAGGAAAAAAGTCCCCCGGGCATTCCGAGCCACCCCAAACACCACCCCAAAAGAACGACCCTCTTTCGATAGCATCCAGGCGGGTGGCCACAGGAGAGAGAAGACGACTGCATGGGACGACTGACCGTACGCCGACGACTGGTCACTGTGACCCGTCCCGAACCGGGAGTGCCTTGTGAACGACGACGGCGCGTGGACACCCTCGCGGTGGAAGAACCCCTCGAAATCAGAGTCAACGGGCGCAGCGTCGCCGCCACCGTGCGAACCCCCGGTCACGACATCGAACTCGCCCACGGACTGCTCCACGGCGCCGGGATCATCCGGCACCGGGTCGACATTGCCACCGCCCGCTACTGCGCCGGAGCTGTGGCGACCACCCCGCAGAGCACCGCGCAAAACACCTACAACCTGCTTGACGTGACCGTCTCCGCCGGAGTGCGTATCCCCACCGACGTGGGAGACCCCCTCCCCATCGGATCCACTTGCGGCGCAGCCACCCTCGACCTCGTCCGTGTCGCGGAAGAGCGGAGTCTCCACCAGGACCGGACCCCGGTCTCCGCCACCGTCCTGCTCGACCTGCCCGACCTGCTCCGCGAACGCCACCGCGACATCAGCACGATCCGGGATATCCCCACCGCCGGACTCTTCACCACCGACGGCGAGGTCCTCGTGGTCCGCGAGGACATCAGCCGCCGTAACGCCATCGACAAAGTCATCGGCTGGGCACTCCTCCACGACCGCCTTCCCGGCAACGGACTGATCGTGCAGATCAGCGGCCGTACGTCGTACGACATTGTGCGACGTACCGTCCTCGCCGGCATCCCGGTCCTCTCCGGGGTGGCCGCGCCCTCATCGCTGGCCGTCGAACTCGCCGAAGACGCCGGGCTGACACTCGTCGGACTGGTCCGCGGTGACCGGATGAACGTCTACACCGGCGCCCACCGACTCACCCCCTAACCGCTCCGGTCCGTACCCTGAGAAGTCACGACCAAGCTCCCCCGACCGCCCTAGCCCCGCCCTGCCCCGACGGAAGGCACCCCATGATCGGCCCGCAACCCGCCGAACGGCTCTACTCCGACGACGACGCCTGGCCCCTCGTGACCTCCTGGGCGCAGCAACGCCACGCCCGCATCCTCCCCGGCGATCCCACCGGCTGCGCTGACACCCTCACCGCCTTACAAACCCCCACCCAAACCGTCCTCGGCGCGCTCGCCGGGCACTGCGGCGGCATCGTCGCGGACGGCGGCTGGCTCCGCCTCCTCGGAGGAGGGCAGACAGCCACCGACACCACCGCCGGTCTACCCAGCCTTGCCGAGATCAATGCGATCGGGGGGACCGGCAGCACTCCCGTCACACCTGGCGCGATGGTCGTCGCCTACGACGTCCTGGGCGGACTGTTCGCTGTCAACGCTGGTGGCCTTCCCTGCGCCGCCGGTGACATCGCCTACTTCGGACCAGACACCCTCGAATGGGTGGGACTCGACGCTGGCTATGCCGCCTTCGTTGAATGGGCGCTCGCCGTCGGTCTGGACGACTTCGCGGCTGAACTGCGATGGACAGGGTGGCAGCAGGAGGTCGCTGAGCTTCCGTTGGACGCCGGGATCACCGCCTACCCGCCGCCGTGGAGCTACGAGGGACGCGACCTGAAACGTGCCCGCCGTGCCGCTGCCCCGATCGCACAGATCTGGGCGTCCCAGGCCACCGCAGCCCGGGACCTGGCCCGCTGACAGCGATCACGTGGCATCAGCTTGGGTGGTGACCTGGATCAGCCTTTCACTGCGCCTTCGCCGACCCCTTGGAAGAAATACCGATGCAGGACTGCGAAGAACAGCACGATCGGCACCAACGCAATCATCGACCCGGCTGCGATGACTCGTGGATTGTTGGTGAATGCTCCGTTCAGATATGACAGGCCCACCGTGAGGGTCATCTGATCTGGATCGGAGAGCACCAGCAGCGGCCACAGGAAATCATCCCAGGCCCCGATGAAGCTGAAGATCGCCACAATTGACAAGCTCCCGGTGACATTGGGGATGCCCACGTGCCACAGCCGCTGCCAGGTGTTGGCGCCATCCACGATCGCTGCCTGGTCCAGCTCGATCGGGACTTGATTAAACGCGTTGTACATCAACAGCACATTCAAAGCGCTGATCAAGCCGGGCAATGCCACTCCCCACAGGGTGTTGGCTAATCCCATCGAGGTGATCATCTGGAACTGGGACATGATGGTCGCCTCGCCGGGCAGGATCAGTGTTGAGAGAAACAACGCCAGGACAACTTTGCGGCCCCGAAATTGCAGTCGGGACATGGCATACCCGGCGAGGGTGCAGCCAATCACATTGCCGACGACGACCAGCGCTGCGACGAAGAGGGAATTGCCGATGTAACTCCACACCGGGATGACCCGGGTGACCTCGACGTAATTGTCCCAGGTCGGATCTTGGGGGATGAATTGTGGAGTGGGGGAGTTGATGTTTTCATATTTGCTCTTCAGCGAGGTGGAGAGCTGGTAGGCCATCGGCCCGATAGCGATGACAGTCATCAACGCCAGCAAGGCGTAACGCCATAGGTATTCCCACGGCCGGATCCGGGTGTTCATCGGTCCCTCACGTTCAGTCGAGCCAACAGCAGCATCGGGCCCAGGCAGATCACGAAGAGCACGACTGACAGGGCGCAGGCGTAGCCGAGCTGGCCCTGCACTCCGGCGCCGTTCTGTTTGATCAGCATGACCACGGTCGATGAGCGACCACCAGGTCCACCGATCCCCCCGGACAGCACATAGGGCTCAGTAAAGACGCGTAAGGCTGACACTGAGATCATCACCGCGACCAGCATCATGGTGCCGCGGACGCCGGGGACGGTGACATGCCAAAAGCGGCGCCACGCATTGGCGCCGTCGACAGTGGCCGCTTCGTACAAGGACTTGTCGATGCTGCCAAGACCGGCCAGATAGATCACCATGTACCAGCCCAGGCCCTTCCAGACCGTCAGTCCAATCGCGGAGAAGATCAACAACCACCGGCCTTGCAAGAAGGGCACGGCAGAAGAGATGAGCCCTGAGGCCGTGAGCATCCCGTTGACCAGTCCGCGGTCATCCAGTAGCCACTGCCAGATCAGGGCCACCACCAGGGCCGAGGCGACGACCGGGAAGTAGAAAACCGTCCGGAAAAACCCGATACCAGGCACATTTTTTTGGATGAGCATCGCTAGCAACAAGGGCAGCAACGTCAGCAGCGGAAGGCAGATCACCATATAGACGATGCTGTTCAGGATGGCGTTGAGGAGCTGGTCGTCTTGGAATAACCGCAGGTAGTTGGTCAGGCCAGTGAAATGGCCACCGCCAATCAATTTCACGTTCGTGAAAGACAGAATGACCGTGTTGACCGCGGGGAACAAACTGAAGGCGAAGAGGAGGAGGAGCGCGGGCAACAACATCAACCAGGGTGTCGACCTGCGGTGGAAATGCATCGATGGGATCCTTCGTGGCCTCGGTGGGACCGGACTGAGGAGGCGCCCACCGTCGAGTCGTGGTGCGGTGACGGTCCCGACCGGGCAGGTCGGGACCGTCACCGGGGTGTCGTCAGTAGTTCAGGAGAGAGTTCGCTTTCTGTACGGCGTTGTCGAGAGCTTGTTTCGAGGAGATCTTTTCGGTCAGGGCATCGGCGATCTGCTGGTCAAGGTACATGCGCATGGCATCGGTCCATAGCGGCGGAGCAGCGATTCGGGCCTCGGGTAGGGCTTTCCATGCCATCAAGGGGCCATCTTGGGCAGGAGTGCCATCAGAGCTGTTGAAGATATCAGTGCTCTGCTTGCCTTTTGAGCCGGGGAAGAACCCTTTAGCTGTGGTCTTAGTGGTGAAGTTCACCTGATTTTCTTCGTTCGTGACGAAGGCGGCGAAAGTGAGAGCGGCGGCGCTGTTTTTAGCGGCGGCATTCACCGATATCCCTTGTGCCCACAGCGGAGCGGCGCCAATGTTGGGAGAGGGCACCATCTTGTCCGCTAAGGTCGGGTCACTTTCTTTGACTTTAGCGATGAAGCTGCCCCCGGCGGTGGTCCAGGCGACCTGTTCCTTCTTGAAGAGCTCAGAGTTGCCAAGGTATTCAGAGCTCAGGATGTTCTTCGGCATGTATCCCGCCTTGTAGGCGGCGACGTACTTGTCGAGGATTGCCACGGACTCAGGAGTGTTGAAAACAAACTTCTTCTGCTCGTCATCCATGATCTTGACGCCCGCGAAGGAAAAGTCCATGATTTCCGGCTTGCGGCTCATCAGGGTGACAGATCCATCGGTCTTGTCATGCAAGATCTTGGCCTGTTCGATGAGTTCGTCGAGGGTTTTTGGAGGTGCTTTTTTGGGATCGAGGCCGCCCTTGGACATGAGCTCTTTATTCCAGAAGCAGACGTTAGTCCCGAGATACCACGGGAAGGCGTAGGTGCCCTTGACCCCGCTGTAGGAGTATGCGTCGAGTGCTGTTTTTTGATATTTGTCGTCCAGGTCGGAGACCGAGGGTCGCAGGTCGAGGAGGGCCCCGGCTTTAGCTGCGCTGTAGGCAATCTCAGGGGGAAGGTTGATGACGTCGGGAAGGGTTTTGGTAGTGATCTGGCTGGTGATCTTGTCGGCGTAGTGATCAGCAGGCTGATCGACCCAATTGATCTTGACCTTGGGGTGTTTGGTCTCGAAGTCTTTGATGAGAGATTCGAAATAGTCTTTGAAGCCGGTTTTGAGTGACCAGGTCTGGAAGGACACCTCGCCACTGATTTCGCCTGAGGTGTCGATGCTCTTGCTGGCCTGGCTTTGCTCGCCGCCGCCGAGGCCGCACCCTGCGGTCAGGGTGACGATCGCGGCGATGGTGAGGGCTGTGAGGCGCTGACTCATCCGATCTCTCCTTTGAGATGGTCCGCAGGTGCACTGCTCTTCCAGGGCACAGTGGGAGTGTGTGGAAGAGAGATAAACCGTTTTAGTTTCTTGACTATGTACCTAGGTGTTTGGCGGTGTCAAGTGTTCCGTGATATGCCAGAATCACGGCATGGCCCGGGTCACGATCAATGACGTTGCGCGTCGCGCCGGCGTCTCGAAGAGCTCCGCCTCCTTCGCGTTGAACGGCAGGCCCGGCGTCTCAGACGCCACCAGAGCTCGAATACTCTCCGTCGCAAGGGAATTGGACTGGCAGCCCCATTCGGCTGCGCGAGCCCTAGTGCACGCCCGCGCCGACATGGTGGGGCTCGTCTTCTCCCGCCCGGCCCGCACCCTGGGCGTCGAACCGTTTTATGGCCAGTTCATCTCCGGCTTGCAAGACGAGCTGCGCGAACACCAATTGGGCCTGCAACTCGCAGTGACCGAAGCGCACACCGACGAAATCGCGACCTATCGCAGGTGGCGTCAGGCGACCAAGGTCGATGGAGTCATCCTGGTCGACCTGTATGACAACGATCCTCGACCGGCGGCTGTCCGGGACCTCGGGTTGCCAGCCGTTGCTGTCGGTG
This sequence comes from Austwickia sp. TVS 96-490-7B, assembly GCF_019331795.1. GTDB lineage: Bacteria > Actinomycetota > Actinomycetes > Actinomycetales > Dermatophilaceae > Austwickia. Next base: position 530,091 of record NZ_JAHPZL010000003.1, on the reverse strand, counting down.
GTGCCGAACCGCTCTGGGAGGGGGTTCCCGTTGTCACGACCGACGACTATGTGGCGACGGTGCGGATCCTGGACTATCTGGCGGCGTTGGGTCACCGACGGATTGCCCACGTGGCTGGCATGGGTGTTTTCCGGCATACCCGGCGGCGGATGGCAGCGGTCCGGGATGCCAAAGAGCGCCTCGGCCTGGACTGGGCGGAGTCTGTGACCACGGACTTCTCCGATGCGGCCAGTGCCTCGGCGACCAGGGAACTGCTCAGCAGGCCGCATAATCTGCCCACTGCCATCGTGTACGACAGTGATCTTCTCGCCGTCGCTGGTTTGGGCGTGGCCCATGAGATGGGAGTGGCGGTGCCTGGTGAGCTGTCCCTGGTCTCGTTTGACGACACGGTGCTCACCAAGGCGGTACATCCAGCGATGACCGCGTTGCGCAGCGATCCGTTTGAGCTCGGCGTCTTGACGGCGCGGGCGTTGGTGGCAGTGATCGCTGATCCCTCGGTGACGATCCATGTGGCATCGCAACCACCTCGTTTGGTGGTGCGAGAGAGTACCGCCGCACCGAGAGACTGATCGGTGTGTCTTCATCGGTTGACGCTGATGACCAAACCGGTTTAGTAATGAGGAGATCTGGATACGTGTCTTTCCTCCTGACGCTGTCGGGTACGCCGGCGCGCCCACTGTTGAAAATGAGGCTCCGATGACCGATGCTTCGATGCTCCCACGGCCCGCGACGCTGGTCAGTGGGGACAGCCCTCGCCTTGACGGCATAAATTCATCGGGATCGTCTGGAGGGCGAAGGGTCAGGGTGGGAGCCAACTATGTCCCCAGCACGTCGTGGTTTTACAGCTGGCTCGATCTTGATCTGGACGACGTACGTCGTGATCTAGATGACCTTGCCGAGCTAGGTTTAGACCATATTCGGGTTTTCCCGATCTGGCCGTGGATCCAGCCCAACCGCTCGCACATTCGACCCAGGGCTATGGACGATGTGGCATCCGTTCTGGATCTCGCCCACGAACGGGGGTTGGCGGTATGTCTTGACCTGGTTCAGGGGCATCTGTCGAGTTTCGATTTTCTGCCGTCTTGGATCCTGACCTGGCATTCCCGCAGCCTGTTTACCGATGACACGGTGCGCGCCGGTCTGCGGGACTATGTGCGGACGATGTGCCGCACCCTCGGAGCACATCCTGCGCTTTTTGCCATCACCACAGGCAACGAACTCAACAACCTGTGGCCGTCCAACGAGACCAGCCCATCGGAGTCGTTGGCATGGGCGCAAGATCTGGTCGGGATCGTGGCTGAGGAGGTCCCTCAGGTGGCGGCATTGCATTCGCTGTTCTCTGCGGCGTGGACCGATCCCGGCCATCCGTTCACACCAGTCGAGGCAGCGCGGGTCGGGGACTGGACCTCGGTGCATTCGTGGATTTTCAACGGACCGACCGGGATCGCAGCATATGACGATGAGATCTGCCTGAGCTGGGCTGACTATCTGGTGCAGTTGGCAGTCGCCTCTGCGGATGATCCGCACCGGCCGGTGTGGTTGCAGGAGGTGGGTGCTCCAGGCCCGGAGGTCCCCGCAGAGCAGGCTGGTGAGTTCGCTCGTGCCGTGTTGGCCAGGGTGCTTGATGAGCCTCGGTTGGTCGGGGTCACGTGGTGGAGTTCCCATGATGTTTCTCGGGATCTGGTGGATTTCCCTGAGCGGGAATATGACCTCGGTTTGTTCACCACGGATCATCGACCCAAACCGGTGGCAGCGGTGCTTGCAGAGCTGGTTGCCCAGGGCGCGCCGAACGCGGTGGAGCGGACGCGGTGTGTGGACATCCCGTTGTCGGTGACTCATCTCGACGAGCAGAACGATGCGCGGGCTGCCTTGGCGGCCGGGTCGGCTTGGCATCGGTCGTGGGTGCAGGAGCGGCGAGAGGGGCCGGTGGGGGTGCGTTTCGTCCCGTCGGTGTGAGCGAGTGCGGTGGGCGTCGCTGGCGCGGTGTCGAGGGTGGAGGTACGACGGCAATCCGGTCGGGGAGGTCGGCTCTCACCATTGAGCGCTCAATAGGTACCGTTGGGCTCAGCTGCGCCGGGCGTGCCTGAGATCACGGACGGATAACGCGACTTATTCGTTTGAGCCTCAGGCATTCTGGCCGCAGAGCCCCACTGTCGGCCTGATGCGTCAGCCGCTGCCCTTCGTCCCCGTTGGAAGGTCTTTCATGGCCCCCTACCAGCACCGAGTCACCTCGGCCGTATCAGTCGCAGCCCCTGCGATGAAACGGCCCCGTCGCACCCTCTCACTGCTGGCCACACTTCTCTGCGCGAGCGCCCTGGGCGTGGCGCCCCTTGCTCATGCTGACCCTGGAGATCTTGGCGGGGCGCCCTCCCAGGAGCAGGTCGCTGAAGCTAAGGCCAAGGTCGCTCTCACGTCCCGCAACGTCGCTGACATCAACGCTGCTCTGGACGCTGCCACCGCCAATCTTCAAGAACGTTCCCGCAAAGCCGGCATTGCGGCGGAGAAAGCCAACGCCGCCAAGATTGAGCTGGATCAGCGAGTTCAGGCCGCGGAAGAGGCGCAGAAACAAGCAGATCGCGCTGCTGAGGAAGCGGGAGTTGCCAAACGCCACGTAGATTCCCTAGCCGCTCAGGTCTGGATGAATGGTGGCTCGTTGGACGGACTAGAGGTCCTGATCGATCCCAAAGGGACGACAAAAGTGGCTGACCGAGCTGCGGGTCTGGATGTGCTGAGTTCCTACCGCAACACGGTGCTCGGGGATGCGAATAAAGCCTCTGAACGGGCTGCGACTGCCAGCCGTGCCGCCGCAACAGCCAAGATTCAACAGGAAGCTGCGGCCCGCCAAGCTAAGGACACCGCAGACGCCGCCCGGGCTGAGCTGCGGGACGCCGTTACCGAACGCAATCGGATCGTGGAGCGGCAGAAAGCACTCTTGGCGATCCTCGCCGAGGTCCGACGTACCAGCACGGAAATCGAAGAGCAACGCCGGACAGCCCTCCTCGAAGCTGCCGCGAGAGAAGCGGCAGCCCGAGCCGCCGACGAGAATCCCATCGATGGCTCGGTGCCCGCGGTCAATGGCAGCGGGGCGGCAGCCGCTATCGCGTATGCCCGTGCGCAACTCGGCAAGCCCTATCACTGGGGTGGTGAAGGACCGGTCGGGTATGACTGCTCCGGGCTGACGAAGATGGCGTGGGCGAGCGCGGGCGTCAGCCTCATTCACCAGACCAACAACCAGTGGGCCCAGACCAAACATGTCCCCTTGAATCAGGCGCAACCGGGCGATCTGATCTTCTATGGCCAGATTGGCGGGGACATCCACCATGTGGGTCTGTATATCGGCGGCGGGAGGATGATCGCTGCCCCCACCTTCAACGAGCCCATCCAAATCCAGTCGATTTACTGGGGCGATCTGGTCCCGTATGCCGGCCGGGTGATCTGAACACCGAAGACGCGCGGATAGCGGTGGGGGCGACCTGAGATCAGGTCGCCCCACCGCTATCGCATCCCCAGGTCTCGGGGGAAAGCGGCCGATCAGTGCATGTGCGGGTTGGGCCAGCGGTTGGTGGTCATGCCGTTGTCCTTGGCCCGCTCAATGGCTTCCCGGATGACTCGCTCTGCGGTCGCCCGGTCTGCCCAGTGCGCCCCTTCCACTGACTTACCCGGCTCCAGGTCCTTGTAGGTCTCGAAGAAGTGCTGGATTTCCAGCCGGTCGAATTCGTTGACATCGTCAAGGTTTTGGATGTGACCGACCCGCGGGTCCCGGGCGGGCACACACAGGATCTTGTCGTCACCACCGGACTCATCCCGCATATGGAACATCCCGATCGCCCGGCAGTTGATGACCACCCCGGGGAAGGTCGGGGAGTCCAACAGCACGAGGGCGTCCAGCGGGTCGCCGTCCTCACCCAAGGTGTCTTCGATGTACCCGTAATCGCTGGGATACTGGGTGGAGGTGAACAGCATCCGGTCCAACCGGATCCGCCCGGTCGCGTGGTCAATTTCGTACTTGTTGCGCTGCCCTTTGGGGATCTCCACCGTCACGTCGAAGAACATCGGCGCCTCCGCCTCGGATACGCCGTCCTGTTCGTCGGTGTGCAGCTCGATGTCGCCCGTCATAGGTGTCCCCTTCGTCACTCGGCAGATGTCGTACGCTCGCGGTCAGCGGCGGTACGGTCAGGGCCAAGTCTGTCGCATTCCGGCTCACGGTGCGCCCCGAGGCGTGTCGTGACCGTTCGGACACGATCGAAGGACGGTTGCAGTGGGCAAGGCGCGATGGGCGGCAGGTATGGCGTGCGTCGTCGTCCTGGGCGCCGGGATCGGGACGAGCACGTCGGTTCGTGCGGACCGACCCGCGGAAAAATTGTCCGCGGAATCCCCGGCAGATGCCCGGACCGGCACCAAAGTGACCCCCCCCTCCGGGTACAGCCTCGGCCAAGGCGGCCCGGACCGGTTGCACCCCGTCGATCCAGCAGCGCTGCCGCTTCCGGCCCGATCACCTCAAGCCCCCGCACCAACCGCCCAAGGGATCGGTGCCCGACTAGCCCCGCTACTGCGTGACCCTGCATTGGGCGGACGCGTCGGTGTCGTCGTCGTCGACGGCAGCAACGGCAGCACCGTGTACGCCGACCGCGGCACCGTCCCACTCACTCCGGCGTCCGCGACAAAACTGATCACCGCCGCCGCGGTGACCTCCGTCGTTCCGGCCGGGACGACCCTAGACACCCGCGTCGTCCGCGGACGCGCCCCCCACCAGATTGTCCTCGTCGCAGGCGGTGACACGCTGCTGGCGCCCGGAGCGGGATCGCCGGACAAAATCGCCGGACGAGCTGGGCTCGCCGACCTAGCAGACCAGGTCGCCCAGACTCTGCGGTCCACTCCGGACGGTCAACAGACACCGGTCACCCTCGCGGTGGACGAAGGATCCCTGGCGGGTCCGCGCATTGACCCGAGTTGGGACCCTGGCGACGTCCGATCCGGATACGCCGGCGCGGTCACCCCGTTGAACTTGACCACCTATCGGCCCCGAGAAGGCGGGCCCGCCGGACCTGCCGACCCGACCCTGGCGACAGCCACCGCGCTGAAGGCCGCTCTGACTAACCGGGGCATCACCGTCACCGGACCGATTACCCGCACCGCTGCCGCCACCGACGCCGAGCAACTTGGGCTGGTGCGCTCCGCGCCAGTCACCGAGCAACTCGCCCTCGCTCTGACCGAATCCGATAACACCCTCACCGCGGCGCTCGCACGGATTGGTGCGGTCAAAGCAGGGGTTTCGCCGACTTTCTCTGCGGTGGCTGAGTGGATCACCCGTCGGATGGGCGAGTTGGGTCTGCCCGCTGAAGGGTTGCGGGTGGTGGATGCCTCAGGGTTGGCCGCCGGGACGACTGCCACCGCAGCCACCATGGCTGCGACGGTGGCTCGCGGCACCACCGGAGCCTCCCCGGAACTGTCCCGAGTGATCGCTGGACTGCCGGTCGCTGGGCTGACTGGCACCTTGGCTGCCCGATTCGCTGGGCCGGAGAGCCGCAACGGCGTCGGACTGGTCCGCGCCAAAACCGGCACCCTCACGGGGGTCTCCTCGCTGGCGGGGACCGTCGTGGACGCCGATGGCCGACTGCTTGTCTTTGCGACTCTTGCGGACAAGGTCCCAGCCAGCGGCACTCAAGAGGCACGGGCGGCACTGGACCGCATCGCTGCAGCACTAGCTGACTGCGGCTGTCGCTGACCTGGACCGGTGGGCGCAGGCCATCATGATGCCGTGGGGATGCCCCCGCTGGCATAGGGAAGGATGCACCACATGAGCGATCAGCCCGTGTCACGGTGCGATCAAGACACTGACCTGACCTGCTGGGTCGACTGGTCGTTGGCCGCGGCCGGGGCGCGGGCGTTGACTCCGGCCGGGCCGCGACTACGCCCCGCCGAGGCTCGGGACGTTGTCGCAGGTCTGCGTGATGCCTCCCGTCGAGCCAGCCAACCTGTTGCCGACGCCACCCGGCTAGCCTGCTCCGACGAGGGCAGCCCGGCATTGGTCGTGGACCGGGCTACCTGGGCGCAGATCAACATTGATTCGTTTCGGGTCCTGTTGGATCCGGTAGTCGATGAAGCGGTACGCCGGAATGGCCGAGCCGCCCCGCACCGAGTGACTCGAGTCGTGGGCAGTTCGGCGACCGGGAGTGAGGTCGCTGTCTTGATGTCGATCTTGGCCACCCGGGTCCTCGGCCAATACGACCTGGCCTATGGCACCGATCGGCCGGGTCAGCTCTTACTGGTCGCGCCCAATATCGTTCAAGTCGAGCGCCAACTCGACTTGAAACCCACCGATTTCCGGCAGTGGGTCTGTCTGCACGAAGAAACCCACCGGGTGCAGTTCACCGCAGTGCCTTGGCTGCGCGAGCATCTCGTCCAGCAAACCCGCCAGATCGCGGTGGATCTTCTCCCGCATGGTCGGCACATGCGGGAGCGACTCAGCGCCCTGGTTGCTGGACTCGACCACGTCCGACGTGCCGATAGCGCTGGGGTCGCAGAGCTGATGATGAGCCCCGGACAACGCGACGCAGTGGACCGCCTCCGAGCGGTGATGGCCCTCCTCGAAGGACATGCGGACGTGATCATGGACGAGGTGGGACCAGCCGTGGTGCCCAGCGTCGCCCAGATCAGATCCCGATTTGACCAGCGACGCCACAGCATCACCGGGCTGGACCTGTGGTGGCGGCGGCTCGTGGGGTTGGAGGCCAAAATGGCCCAATATCGAGACGGAGCCGACTTTGTGCGCCAGGTCATCTCCAGCGTCGGTATCGATGACTTCAACGCGGTGTGGACCGACCCACAGCATCTGCCCACCCCCCAAGAAATCGCTGCCCCACAGCTGTGGATCCGCCGTATCCACGGCTGACGACGAGGACGAGCGCCCCACCATGACCGGACCCGATCCCGCCATCGCGGCGACCCGCTGTGCCGTCCGGGACCATCTCACCGCCCTCGCCGACGGCAGCCGCATCCTCATCGCCTGCAGCGGCGGCGCCGACTCTCTCGCTTTAGCTGCTGCCGCCGCATTTGAAGGTCCCCGTCATCAGGTGGAGGTCGGCGCAATCATCGTCGACCATGGTCTACAACCCCGCTCCGCGGCCGTCGCTGACCACGCTGCTGAGCAGTGCTGTCAGCTGGGTTTGGACCCGGTGCAGGTGCGCCGGGCCCAGGTCGCGGCCACTGGTTCCGGTGGCCCGGAAGCGCGAGCCCGTCAGGCCCGATACGACGTCCTGGCCAACGCCGCGGCGGAGTTCGGCGCTGATCGCATCTGGCTCGGACATACCCGGGACGACCAAGCCGAACAGGTCCTTCTGGGGTTGGCTCGCGGATCCGGCACCCGCACCCTCGCCGGGATGGCACGACGACGACCGCCGTACGAACGTCCCCTGCTGGCGCTGTCCCGAGAGACGACTGTCGCAGCCTGCGACGCCGCCGGGCTGGACTATTGGCAAGACCCCACCAACCAAGACCCGAGGTTTCTGCGCAACCGAGCCAGACGCGCCTTGGCCGATCTCGAATCCGACTTAGGTCCAGGGCTGACCGCGGCCTTAGCGCGCAGCGCTGACCTAGCCCGACAGGATGCCGACGCCCTCGACGACTGGGCAGCACAAGCCCGCGCAGCACTCCCCGCAGCCCCCCCATGGCCGGTCGGTGAGCTGCTCCAACACCCCCCCGCCGTGCGGGGACGATTGTGGCGCCTCCTCGCCCGAGAAATCGGTGCAGGCGCCCCTACCGCCACGCATATCGCTGCCCTCGACGCGCTGCTCACCAACTGGCACGGACAAGGACCGATCAATCTCCCCGGGGGGGATCGCATCCTGCGCAGCGGCGGCGCCGTACACATCTGTGACCAACAGGGGCGAGAATGGACGACGGACCGCCGCACAGCATCGCATGAGGAGACGTGAGTGGACGCCGAGCACATGGGACGGGACCTGGAGAAGGTCCTCATCAGCGAGGAACAGATCCTGGAGCGGCTCGACGAGCTGGCCAGCCAGATCTGGGCCGACTATGAAGGCAAGGACCTTCTCCTCGTAGGGGTGCTCAAAGGTGCCGTTCTGGTCATGTCTGACCTGATGCGGGCCCTGCCAGGCACCGCACCGATGGACTGGATGGCTGTCAGCTCCTACGGGTCAGGCACCAAATCCTCCGGGGTGGTGCGGATCCTGAAAGACCTCGACACTGACATCACCGGCAAGCACGTCCTGATCGTTGAGGACATCGTGGACTCCGGGCTGACCCTGTCCTGGATCCAAGCAAACCTGGCCTCCCGCAATGCTGCCTCCGTGGAGATCTGCACCCTGCTGCGCAAACCCGAGGCAGCCAAGGTCGAGGTCGACGTGAAATACGTCGGATTCGACATCCCCAACGAGTTCGTTGTCGGCTACGGCCTGGACTACGCCGAGCAGTACCGCAACCTGCGGTGCGTGGGCACGTTGGCGCCGCACGTTTACGCCTGACCATCGCTGACAGGGAGGGCTGACCAGGATCGGGGCGGCCCTCCCGCCAGGGAACCTCAGCACAGCGTCGAACGTGAAACTGCCGGAGATGCTCGAGGCAGAGAGGCGCGGCAGTGACGGATCATGTGACCGAGGAGCGACATCGAGCAGCCCCAGGGCTGACCGTTGCCGAAGTGGCCCAACGCGTCGCGGCAGGCCAGGTCAACGACCTGCCGCCCCGGTCCGGACGGACCGTTGGCGACATCGTCCGCGCCAACGTGTTCACCCGAATCAACGCTATCCTCGCCGTCCTCTTCGGCATTGTGGTGATCACTGGTTCCTTCAAAAACGGGCTCTTCGCCGCGCTGATCATCGCCAACAGCGTCATCGGCATCATCCAGGAATTGCGGGCCAAGAAGACCCTCGACTCACTGGCCGTGGTCGGCCAGGCCCGACCCATCGTCCGACGAGACGGTCAGGCCAGTGACCTGGACCGCAATCAGATTGTCGTCGACGACATCATCGAACTTCGCCCCGGCGACCAGGTTGTCGTCGACGGCGAAATCATCGAGGCCGACCACCTCGACATCGACGAATCCCTGCTGACGGGGGAGTCCGACCCGATCGGTAAAACCGTGGGCGACCCGGTGCTCTCCGGCAGTTTCGTGGTGGCCGGTGCTGGCGCCTACCGGGCCACCAAGGTCGGGTCGGAGGCGTACGCCGCTCAACTCGCTGAGGAAGCCAGCCGCTACACCCTGGTCGATTCAGAGCTACGTGGCGGTATCGACCAGATCCTGCGCTATGTCACCTACCTGTTGATCCCGGTCGGTCTGATGACAGTCTGGGTGCAGCTGAACCACGTTCACGCCGACCGGGACAGCGCCCTGCTCGGTTTGGTCGCTGCGCTGGTGCCGATGGTCCCAGAAGGCCTAGTCCTGATGACCTCGGTGGCCTTCGCCGTCGGAGTCGTCCGGCTCGGTCGGCATGGCTGCCTGGTGCAGGAGCTGCCGGCCATCGAAGGGTTGGCTCGGGTGGACGTGGTGTGCGTCGACAAGACCGGCACCCTCACCGAAGGCGGGATGCAGCTGGACGACGTCATCCCCGTCGTCGCAGGGTTCGACCGAAGCCGGATGGAAGAGCTTCTCGCCCAGTTCGGCGCCACTGACCGTTACCCCAACGCCACGATGGCTGCGATCGTCGCCCACGTCGGGGTCCCCACCGACCCGTGGCCAACCACCGCGAGTGCCCCGTTTGCGTCGTCGACCAAATGGTCCGGAGCTACTTTCGCCGCTGCGCCAGGGCGTCCCACCAGCCTGCTCCTGGGCGCCCCCGATGTCTTGGCTGAGCCGGGATCACCGATCGCGATGCAAGCCGAAGAGATCGGATCCACCGGCCGCCGAGTTGTCTTGCTGAGCGAGGCTGATGGCAGCGTGGACGACCCGACCCGATTGGGGCAGCCTCGACCGCTGGCGCTCGTGGTGCTGGCGCAACAGGTCCGCGCTGACGCTGCGGAGACCGTCGCTTATTTCGACGACCAGGGCGTCGATGTCAAGGTCATCTCGGGCGACAATGCCGCTGCTGTCGCCGCTGTCGCTCAATCAGTGGGTATTGGTGAGACCAGGTCCGTCGCTGACGCTGTGGATGCCCGCACCCTCCCGCAGGACCAGGACCGCCTCGCTGATGTCCTGCAGGGTCACGCGGTGTTCGGCCGCGTCACCCCGCAACAGAAGCGGGCGATGGTAGGCGCACTTCAGTCGCGAGGACATGTCGTGGCGATGACAGGCGATGGCGTCAACGACGTCCTGGCGTTGAAGGATTCGGACGTGGGGGTGGCGATGGGCTCAGGGTCGGCCGCGAGCCGCTCCGCAGCTCAGATCGTATTGCTCGACGACAGATTCGCGACTCTGCCGAAAGTCGTCGCAGAAGGTCGCCGGGTCATCGGCAACATCGAACGGGTCGCTGCTCTCTTCCTCACCAAAACGTTCTACTCATGTGTGCTGGCCTTGCTGGTGGGGCTCTTCGGGATGCCTTTCCCCTTCGTGCCGCTGCACGTCACGATCACCGCGTGGTTCACCATCGGTATTCCGGCGTTCATCCTGTCGTTGGCGCCCAATGCCGACCGTGCGCACACCGGCTTTGCCCGTCGTGCCTTGGCCCGGTCCGCGCCGGCCGGCATCATCATCGGCGTCCTCGCCTTCGTCACCTACGCTGTGCTGCGCTCTCAGCTGCATGACGCCACACGGGAGCAGATCTCCACGGCCGTGCTGCTCGTGGTCATTGGAATTGCGATGTGGGTCCTGAAGGTCGTCACTCGACCGGACCGTCCGTGGAAGTTTGTGCTGCTCGGGATGAGTGCCTTGGCCTATGTGGTGATGTTCACCGTCCCGCCGCTGTCTCGCTTCCTGATGCTTGATATCGGGAGCGTCAGTGCTCTGGGCGCCGCTGCCGTGGCCGTCCTCATCGGCATCGCTTCGTGCGAGATGGTGTGGTATCTCGAGCGGCGGAGCTCTGGACGCGTATCGTCGAACTGACCGGGCCGTCACGGACCGGTACGACGGCCCTTGGCGCCCACCGATAGTGGGTTCACGGGGATGTCTACGGTCCGTGACGGAACATGATGGCGGTCCGGACCGTTGTCACCTGGTGAGGGGCGTGGCCCGGCTCGTGTACCGTGCGAGGAGCCGCGGCAGGCGCCCGGTGAATGCTGTCACGAGCAGGAGGTCCGGGGCGCTGCCCTGAAGATGAACGCCAAACGCATCCCCAGGTTGTCGATCCCGATCGCCGTGGTCACCCTTTGCATCGTCTTGATGGCGATGTATCTGCTGGTGCCAGGGGGAGGGTTCGCCCAGGTCAAGACATATCAGGCTGAGCAACTGATCAACTCCGGTCAGGTCCAGTCGGCAGTTTTCGTCGACAACGACCGGCTGGAACTCACCCTGAAAAACAAGCAGGACGTCGGTGACCTGAAAAACGTCGACAAGGTCTACACGCTCTACATCCCCCAGCGCGGTGAGTCGCTGCTGGGTGAGCTGAAGGCTAAACAGCCCCCGAACGGCTACAACGACCAGCCGCCGCAGTCGTCGGTCTGGTCAATTCTGTTGACCAATTTCCTGCCGACACTGCTGCTGATTGGGTTCTTCATCTGGATGATGAACCAGGCACAAGGTGGCGGCGGCCGGATCATGCAGTTCGGCAAGTCGCGGGCCAAGCTCGCGGACAAGAACACCGAGCCGGTGACCTTCGCCGATGTCGCTGGTGCCGACGAAGCCATCGAAGAACTCACCGAGATCAAGGAGTTCCTCGCCGAGTCCGGCAAGTTCCAGGCTGTCGGTGCGAAGATCCCCCGAGGCGTCCTGCTCTATGGACCTCCCGGTACTGGTAAAACCCTCCTGGCTCGCGCCGTCGCTGGCGAAGCTGGAGTGCCGTTCTACTCGATCTCTGGATCCGACTTCGTCGAAATGTTTGTCGGTGTCGGTGCGAGCCGAGTGCGTGACTTGTTTGACCAGGCCAAGCAGAATGCCCCGGCCATCGTCTTCGTCGACGAGATCGACGCCGTCGGTCGCCACCGCGGCGCTGGCCTCGGCGGCGGGCACGATGAACGTGAGCAGACCCTTAACCAGTTGCTGGTGGAGATGGACGGCTTCAACGCCCGTCAGAACGTCATCCTCATCGCCGCCACCAACCGGCCCGACATCCTCGATCCGGCGCTGCTGCGCCCTGGTCGATTCGACCGTCAGATCGCGGTGGAGGCGCCCGACATGTTGGGCCGTCACGCGATCCTTCAGGTCCACGGTCGGGGTAAACCATTGGCGCCAGGGGTTGACCTGCTCGCGGTAGCTCGTCGTACGCCGGGATTCACCGGTGCTGACCTGGCGAATGTGCTCAACGAAGCGGCATTGTTGACTGCTCGTTCCAACGCCCAACTCATCGACGACCGGGCGCTCGACGAAGCCATCGACCGGGTCGTTGCTGGTCCGCAACGGCGCACCCGGCTGATGAGCAACAAGGAAAAGAAGATGACGGCCTACCACGAGGGCGGGCACGCCCTGGTGGCAGCTGCGCTCAATCACACCGACCCGGTCACCAAGGTGACCATCCTGCCGCGCGGACGGGCGCTGGGATACACCATGGTGTTGCCGTTGGAGGACAAGTACAGCCAGTCGCGCAACGAGATGCTCGACCAGCTGGCCTACGCTCTCGGCGGCCGCGTCGCGGAAGAGATCATCTACCACGACCCGACGAGCGGTGCCGCCAACGACATCGAGAAGGCCACTGGGATGGCCCGCAAGATGGTCACCCAGTTCGGAATGAGCGAACGGATCGGCGCGATTCGCCTCGGCCAGGACAACGGCGAGGTGTTCCTCGGCCGTGACATGGGTCATCAGCGCGACTATTCCGAAGGCCTGGCCACGATCGTCGATGAGGAGATTCGTCGACTCATCGAGGCCGCGCACGACGAGGCGTGGCACATCCTCCACGAAAACCGCGACATCCTCGATCATCTGGTCCTCGAACTCCTCGACAAGGAGACCTTGGGAGCGGAGCAGCTCGCGGAGATCTTCGCCCCAGTGCGCAAGCAGCCTCGCCGCCAGGTGTGGCTGTCCAGCGAGCGCCGTACGGTCAGCGAAATCCCTCCGGTCCTGACTCCGGCCGAACGCGCGGCCCTAGACCGTGGTGAGGACCCAGACCGACCGGCACCAGGTGAGGAACACCCACCGGCGGTGATCGTGCAGAACCCACCGGATGGACGGATCGGTGGCTGATCAGCTCACTGAAGGCGGTGCCCCTGCTTCAGGGGGCACCGCCGCCGCTGTCAGTCCGGTCGCTTCCCGGGCAGTTGACCTCGTTCGGGCTGAGGCCGCAGTGCGTGAGTTGCTCTCAGCGCTGGGCGAGGACCCTGATCGTGACGGTCTGCGGGACACTCCGAGACGGGTCGCTCGGGCTTACGCAGAGATGTTTTCTGGACGTGACCAGAGTCCGGAAGACATCCTGGAACGTCGCTTCGAGATCGACCACGACGAATTGATCCTGGTCCGGGACATTGAGGTGTTGAGTACCTGCGAACACCATCTGTTGCCTTTCCACGGTGTCGCCCACGTCGGGTATATCCCGGATCGCAGTGGTCAGGTCACCGGGCTGTCTAAATTGGCCAGGCTGGTTGACTGTTTCGCTAAACGACCTCAGGTCCAGGAACGACTCACCACCCAGATCGCGGATGCCCTGGTCACCCACTTACAGGCCCAAGGTGTCATCGTCGTCGTCGAGGCAGAACACCTGTGCATGTCGATGCGTGGGGTGAAAAAACCCGGGGCCCGCACCACCACGTCGGCGGTTCGAGGTTCGCTGCGTCGTCCGGAGACCCGGGCTGAGGCGATGGGACTGATCTTGCACGGCGGAAGGTGACCGGTTTGATGGTGTCTTTTTCCCCGGGCGATGTGCCTCGCACCCAGGTGATGGGGGTGGTCAATGTCACTCCGGACTCCTTCAGTGATGGTGGTCTCTGGCTCGACGAAGACGCAGCGGTGGCCCACGGCCTGGAGCTGCTTGCTGCGGGCGCTGACATCCTCGACGTCGGGGGGGAATCGACGCGGCCGGGTTCTCAACGGCCAGAGCAGGATGAGGAGTTACGCCGGGTGGTGCCGGTGATTCGTCGTCTTGCCGAGCACGGGGCGGTCGTGTCGGTGGACACGATGCGCGCTGAGGTGGCTCAGGCGGCATTGGACGTTGGCGCTCAGATCGTGAACGACGTCAGTGGTGGCTTGGCTGACCCGGACATGTGTGACGTGGTGGCGCGCAGCGGTGCGCCGTACATCCTCATGCATTGGCGAGCCCATGGTGCGGTGATGCAGCAGCTGGCGACGTACGACGATGTCGTGCGGGAGGTGCGCGCTGAGCTGGGGTCTCGGGTGGAGGCGGCGTTGGCTGCCGGGATCGGCCGGGACCGATTGGTGGTGGATCCGGGATTGGGTTTCAGCAAGACTGCGGACCACAACTGGACATTGCTGGCTCACCTCAATGACCTGGACGATTTGGGGTTGCCGATGGTGGTCGGTGCTTCCCGGAAGGCGTTTTTGGGGATGTTGATGGCCGATGCGCAGGGACGTCCGGCGCCACCGCTAGAGCGTGACGCGGCGACTGGGGCGATCAGCGTGGTCGCTGCGCAGGCTGGCGCGTGGGCGGTCCGGGTGCATGATGTCGCGGCATCGGTCGCGGCGATCCGCGTGGTGGAGCGGATGCGCGCTGCTGACCTGGTGCGTCGTGAAGGCGCAGGATCAGCGGCCAGGGAGGATCAGCGATGACTGATCGGATCAGTCTGCGTGGGATGCGGGTCGATGCCTGTCACGGTGTGCTGCCGGAGGAAAAAACGGCACCTCAACCGTTCCTGGTGGACATCGACATGGAGGTGGATCTGAGCTGGGCTGGTCATTCGGATCGGCTTGCGGACACCGTCAGTTATGCCGAGGTCGCGCATCGTGCGGTGGCGGTCGTCGCTGGCGCACCGGTTGACCTGATTGAACATCTCGCTGAACAGGTGGCTGAGGAGGTGTTGGCGTCTCCGTTGATGGAGGCGACCACGGTGACAGTGCATAAGCCGCAAGCCCCAGTGGGGGTGCCCTTCGGCGATGTGTCAGTGTCGGTGCGTCGGGAACGGCAGGCGGAGGTGGTGGTGGCTTTGGGAGCTAATCTGTCGTCGCCGCAGGAGCGCCTCGCCGATGCGATCCGCCGTATCGGGGACCTGCCTGGGGTCGATCTGCTCAGGGTATCGCCGTTGTGGCGTACTGACCCGGTGGGTGGTCCCGCGGGTCAGCCGACGTATCTCAATGCGGTGGCCGTGTTGCGGACCAGGTCAGCGCCCAGGACGGTGTTGTCCTGGCTGCATGAGATCGAGGCGGTGCATGGTCGACAACGGGCGGTGCGTTGGGGGGCGCGCACGCTGGATCTAGACCTCATTCAGTACGTCGACCCGCGTCAGGGTGGTCAGGTGCGCAGCGATGATCCGGAGCTGATGCTGCCGCATCCGCGGGCCTGGGAGCGGGCTTTTGTGATGGTGCCGTGGTCAGTGGCAGATCCCTCACATGAGGCGGTGGCCCAGGCTGTGGCGGGGTTGGACGTGTCCGGGGTACGTCCGGGGCCGGCATGGCCGCAGAGTGTGGCAGCGTCGGTGATGGTGATGGCCGCGCCGGAGGCGATGTCGTGAGCGGTTCTTCCGAGAGGCAGGGGTTGCAGGGTCGGACGATCGGGTGGGCTTTCCTGCTGGCCGGCTCGGTGGGCTATCTGGTGCAGCGGGTTGTCAACGACCAGGTGGGTCGGATGCCCTTGCCGCGGTGGCCGGGTGCGGCGCTGCTGGTGGTCATCATGGTCGGGTTGGTCGTGGCTGCCTGGCCCATCCGGCTGTGGAAGCGGGGAAAACTGACTCGACGGTTGGATCCGCTGCGGGCGTTTCGCACGTTGATCCTGGCGCGGGCGAGTGCGTTGGCCGGAGCGGTCGTGGCCGGGTGGTATGCGGCGAATGCGGCGGTCCTCGCCCCGGATGGGGCGTCAGCGACAGTTCGGGCTGGGATGGGAAGCGCCGCTGCCTATGTGGTGGTGGGGGCGGTGATGGTGGTGGTGGGTTTGATGGTGCAGTCGTGGTGCCGGATCGACCCGCCTGCGGATGATCCCGAGGATCACGCCGGCCCGTCTCGGTGAATATCTGCGCCAGGGTTAACGGTCGATGTCTCCGACGACGAGACAGAGCGATCCGATGATCGGCGCGAGGTCAGCGATTCGGTGACCAGGCAGGACGTGGGGGAGTGCTGACGCTGCAGCAAACGAGGGGGTGCGCATCGCGAGCCGCCAGGGGGTTTTCTCACCGCGAGAGACGATGAGGTATCCGGCGTGTCCCGCGGGGGCTTCGGTGGACACGTAGTGGGAACCTTCGGGGACTCTGAGCACCTTCGGGAGCCGGACATCGACGGGTCCTGGTGCCATCTGGCGTAGTTCGTCCAAGCAGGCGGTGACCAGGTCGATGGAGACAGCGCACTGGCCAGCCAGGACGTCCCATCGAGCGAGGGTGTCACCGTGTTCGGCGGTGACGACCCGACCCGGTCCGTCCGGGCCGAAGAGGACGTCGTACGCCAGGTACGGTTCGTCGCGGCGGAGGTCAGTGGCCAATCCAGCGGCTCGAGAGATCACTCCCAGTGCGCCGTAGGCGGTGGCGGTGGTGGCGTCGAGGACGCCGATTCCGCGGGTGGCCGTGACAACGCGAGGGGAGACCAGGGCGTCCTGGAGGCGGGGGAGTGCGGCCCGGACTGCGGCGACGTCCTCCTCGACCTGGGCGAACCATCCGGCTGGCATGTCAGCGACCAGCCCGCCGATGCGCAGCACCATCGGGTGCATCCGGCCGCCGGTGGCGCTTTCTAGGCCGGTGACGAGACGTTCGCGGAGCTGGTGGAGGGTGTCGTCATCTGGGAGAAGACCGCCGGGGAGGGGAGCGTGGGCCAGGAAGGTCAGATGGTGGATGATCCGGGTGTATTCGGCGAGCAGGGTGCGCAACCAGGTGGCGCGGGCGGGGACTTCAAGGCCCAACATGGCTTCCACGCCGAGTGCGATGCCGAGTTCACCGGCGTACGACGAGTGCCAGTCGTGTCGGTTGGCGAGAGCGAGGATGGCGCGGTAGTCGCGCACCTCGAAGAGCTTTTCGACGCCTCGGTGGAGGTGGCCGACCAGGGGTTCGGCGGTGACGATGCGGGCGTCGGCGGGGTTGTCGCCGTCGAGGTGCACGGCGAGGCGGAGCAGTCCGTGAGCGGTGGGGTGGTCTTCGCCGAGTTCCAGGACGATGTCGGAGCACCAGCGGGCGGCCGCTCCGATGCCGACGACGATTTCGGGTCCGGTGGTCGGTGCGGGCATGGGTACAGCCTAGGTGGTGTGTTCCGTGGCGGGGTCGGGGTGTTTCCCCGGGTCGGCGGGCGTTGTTGCGCTACGGGTGTCGGCTGGAGCATTAATATCTAGGAATCAAAGGAACATTCCCGATGGTGCTGGTGAGGAGGGGAGCATGGGGACGGACGTCCGGTCCGAGCGCTGCTCTCCGGGGACGACACCTCGTGGGGTTCTGTCCCGGTTCCGTCCGGGGGGCGATGCCCAGGGGGAATGGTGGCTGCATCGCCTGGCATTCGCAGGAATCGCTATTCCGGTGGTGTTTTTAGTGCTGCTGGCGTTGGCCCGTCCGCATGTGCGGGCGGTGCTGTGGCCTGATTGGGCGCAGATCTTTCTGGATGTGGTGACCGTTCTCGGGGTGGTGGTCTTCGGGTCGGCGATGGCGTTGACGGTACGCCGCGAACACCGGCTGTTAATGGCCCGTCACGCCGAGTTGGATCGGGCGTTGCAGGAGCGTGCGGCCCTCATCGAAGATCTCGACCGGAGCCGTCGCCACAGCGAAATGGTGTGTGACGTCCTGTGGCGAATCGCCCGCCATGAGGACACCACCGCGACATTGTCCGCGGTGGCAAGCGGAGCCCAGGAGCTGCTGACTGGACGAGATGCCGGTGTGTGCTTGGATATCGGCTTGCGTCCGGGATCAGCGGGACATGGTGTGGCGGGCAGCGTCATTGGGGGGCGGACCTGTGTCTATGACGGGGGGATTCGGGGATGCCGTGCGGGCGGTCCGGACTGCCCTGCTGAGGTGTGGTGTGGGGCGGATCTGACGCAGGCCGAAGTGCAAGGGCGGGCTGGCCGGTGGGGGCAGCTGTGGGTGGCTCGATCTGCTGGACCTGATGTGGCCGAGTCGGGGCAGTCGAGCACCGTTCGTGCTTTAGCTGATTTGGCGGCGATCGCGTTGGAGCAGGCTGAGGTCGGGGAGCGCACCAGGCATGCGGCGACGCTCGCCGAGCGGGATCGGATCGCTCGGGAGATGCACGACAGCCTGGCCCAGGTCCTCGGAGCGAGTCACCTGCGACTGCTGGCTTTGGCGGGCGACCCGAAAGTGGCGGCGCGCCCCGGTGTTGTCGAAGAAATTGAGGCAGTCGCGGATCTGTGCCATGACGCGTATCGGGATGTCCGAGAAGCGATTCTGGGGTTGCGGACGACGCCTCGTGAGGATCATGGGTTGTTGGAGAGCTTGCGCACATATGTCGCCAAATACGCCCGTCAGGCGGGTATCGATGCCCGGCTAGACACTGGTTTGGTGGCTGATCCTGCGTTGTCGCCGCATGGCGAGGTTCAAGTGATCCGTGTGGTGCAGGAGGCGTTGACCAATATCCGCAAGCATGCCGCGGCGGAGTGTGCGGTGGTCCGGGTTTCTCAGAGTGCCGAGACGGTGTTGTTTGAGGTCGAGGACGACGGCCGAGGCTTTGACCTCGACCGGGTCGCGATGGGATCGGATGGTTTTGGGTTGCGGTCGATGCAGGAGCGCACTCAGCTCGCCGGTGGCAGGTTGACGATCGATGCGGCGCCGGGTCGGGGCACCCGGGTACGGGTTGCAGTGCCCCGATGTCATCTTGGGCAGGGCAGGGAGAGGGTTCACGCATGATCATCACCCCACGTTATCGGGGGCCGGGAGACCCGGTTCGGGTGTTATTGGTTGACGATCAGACGCTGTTCCGCAGCGCGGTAGCGGCGCTCATCAACGGGCAAGACGATTTTGAGGTGGCTGGCGAGGCTGCCAACGGCTTGGATGGCATCGAGCAGGCGCGGGCGTTGCGCCCGGACCTGGTGGTGATGGACCTGGAAATGCCGGTGATGGACGGGGTGGAGGCTGCCCGGATCCTGCGGGATCAGATGCCCGCGGTGAAGGTCATCATGCTCACCGTCTGTGAACAGGACGACAAGCTTTTTGAGGCGATCCGGTTGGGAGTCCACGGGTATTTATTGAAGGATCTCCGCCCGGAGCAGCTGTTTGACATGCTGCGTTCCGTGATGCGAGATGAGACCCCGGTATCTCCGGCCTTGGTGGGGCGGTTGTTGGTGGAGTTGCGGGAGGGAGGCCGCTCGCCCCATGCTCCGGCTGTCGCGGCGACCGACCCGGGGTTATCCCATCGGGAGCTGGAAATTATGCGGTTGGTCGCTGACGGATTGACCAATAAAGAGATCGGCGCCCGGTTGTCGATCACTGAGGGGACCGTGAAGAATCACGTCCATAATGCGTTGCAGAAGTTGGGAATGGATAATCGCATCCAGGCGGCGGCGTACATCGTCCGGCAGGGCCTGGGACTACCATCCCGCAGCTGAACGGCATAGTGGTGGGGGGCTCCGGTATATATCGGTTTTCTACCGGCCGACGGATGGTCGGCAACCTGGGTGAGCGGCAAGGATGGGGACGATGGGCGACCCGACAGGTTGCCCTCCCCGTCGGTGCGTCATCGGCGGGGTGGCAGCCGTCCGGTGAGGGCGGCAGTGAACGAGGGTTGCGACGATGCGCACACGGGTGCCTGCCTCCGTGCGGAGGATCTTCGCCAGGCGTGTGAGCTGGGTGTACGCCGCGGCGATCTTTGTGGTGGGCTCGTTGATCGGGGTGGGGTTCTTCACTTTCGGATACGCCAACGGTTTTGCGTACCTGAGTAACGATCCGCAGGCCTGTGTCAACTGCCATGTGATGCGCAGCGAGTACGACGGTTGGATGAAGTCCAGTCACGGCAAAGTCGCGGTGTGCAATGACTGTCACGCCCCGCACAATGTGGTGGACAAGTACTACACGAAGGCGTTGAACGGGTGGAACCACGGTTTTGCCTTCACCACCGGCCGGTATCCGCAGAACATCCAGATGACCGAGCGCAATCGTCAGATCACTGAGCACGCCTGTCTGAGCTGCCACCAGCAGATCACCGAAAACATCAGGGCGGTGCGTTCCGAGCACGGGCAACAAATCTCGTGCATCTCCTGCCATCGCAACGTCGGGCACATGTAGGTGGACACCATGGAAACCGAAACAACTCAGGAAGTGCCGCGGCGCCGTAGGCTCTTGTGGCTCATCGTTGGTGCGGTCGCGGTCGTCGCGGTCGTCACGATGGGATTGACGGCGTTGCTCGTCAACATCCTCGAACGTAAAGAAGAAGCCCGCGAGCCTTACACCAAGGTCGTCGAGCTTGATGACAAGACCGTCGATCCGGCGGTCTGGGGACAGAATTTCCCCATTCATTACGACATGTATAAGAAAACCGTGGACATGAAGCGGACCCGGTATGGCGGGTCTGAGGCCATGCCGCGCAACCCCTCTGATGCGGACCCGCGCAGTGTGGTGGCCCGCAGCAAACTGGAGTCTGATCCGCGCCTGGTGACGATGTGGGCGGGATATGCCTTCAGCAAGGATTACCGGGAAAAGCGCGGGCACGCCTATATGTTGGAAGACCAGCGGGACACCAAGCGGGTCACCGAGGTCAAACAACCTGGGACCTGTCTGAACTGTCACGCGTCGACGTACGTGCTGCAGAAGTACCAGTTGGGTGAGGGAAACCTGCAGGCTGGCTTCGACAAGATGAACAAGATGACGTACGCCGATGCGACCGCGAAGGTGCAACACCCGGTGGGCTGCATCGACTGTCACGACCCGAAGACGATGAAACTGCGGATCACCCGTCCGGCGTTTATCAACGCGATGCGGGACCTCAAGGCCAGCCAAGGCGTCAAGGATTACGACGTCAACACGATGGCCACGGCGCAGGAGATGCGTAGCTTCGTGTGCGGCCAGTGCCACACCGAGTATTACTTCAAAGGTGAGGGCAAGACGCTGACCTTCCCGTGGAAAGCGGGAATGAAGGTCGAGGATGAACTGAAGTACTTGGAAGACGAGAAATTCGTCGACTGGACCCACAAGGTCACCGGGACGAAGATGCTCAAGGCTCAGCACCCGGAGTTTGAGATGTGGGCCAATGGCATCCATAGCAAGGCTGGCGTGTCCTGTGCGGACTGCCACATGCCGTATAGCCGCCAGGGCTCAGCGAAGGTCAGTGACCACCAGGTGCGCTCACCGATGTTGAATGTCAACAAAGCCTGTCAGAGCTGTCACAAGGCCTCCGAGGATGAGATCAAGGGACGGGTCGAGACGATCCAGGGCCGATTCATTGATGCGAAGAACATGACCTTCGACGGGATGATTCAGTTGGTCAATGACATCGCCGACGCCCAGCACAACGGGACGCCGGGGGACCGGATCGAGACAGCCCAGGGTTTCCACCGCAAGGCGTCGTATCTCATCGACATGGTGGTCTCGGAGAACTCCAACGGCTTCCACGCTCCGGACTACGAGATGAGCCTGCTGAACCAGGCGGCGAATTATGTCCGACAAGGTGAGATGGCCTTGGCGGGCAAGCCATTGACGACGGAGGGGCAGCCAGCTCCGTCAGCGGCGTCGTCCCCCTCGCCGTCAGCATCGCCATCATCGAGTCGGTGATCTGACCACGGATGTCGACGGATGGGGCCTGAGGTGCGTTAAGGCGCATCTCAGGCCCCTTCTCTATACGAGATCTCTTCTGCCCGTATATAGCTCGCCTGATACGGGAGATACAGATGTGGCGGTCCCGGGTACAAGGTCCTCGGTCGTCGGATAGAGGCGGGACTGTATCGATCGACGATGCTGCTGTGCCCCTTGCCGGAGATCTCTACCGGAAACATGCCGGGCGGAGGATGGCCTCGGCCGTCCCGCCCAGGAGACAGTGGAGAACGGAATAAAAAGGAGGCGGCGACGGCGTCACCGCTGCAGCAACAGGAGTATCGATGAGTGGGCGTAGCCACGCGGAGCAGCTGGCCGGCCAGGAGTGCACCCCGGAACGATTCCTTGATCTGCTCGGTCTGCCCGCCACCGCCGACGCAGCCACGGTCCATGCCCGGTACGACGATGTGAGCACCTACCTCAGCAACGCTCCCACCGCAGTGCAGCCCTGGTCGCACCACCACCTGGACCAGCTGCGGGACGGGTATGACCGCTGGCGCGAGCACCTCAGCGACATCGCGACGACATCTGCGGACGGGTCACCAGCCAGACATGCCACCGGCACCGCAGCGGCTTCGCCGCAGCTGAACCTCGACGAAGACCTCCCGGCAGACCAATTCGATGAGGACGAGTTTCGCGCTGACCCGCCCACCACGCCCACCCCCGCCACCACCCCAACTGCCCGCCCTCGCCCGAAAGCTGCCGTGGGGCGACGTATCCCGGTCGTCGATCGTCCCCACACTCCAGATCAGGGGGCGAGCGAGGCGACACCAGCTACTGCTGGGAAAGCGCGGTCCCGTTTGCTCGCTCCGGCGCTCGCCCTGCTGCTTGCCGTGGGAGTCATCTACGGCGTCTACCAGGCAGGTCGCCCGGACACCCCTGCTCACTCTGCGGCTCCAGGCGCTCCCGCCACGGTGCAGGTCGATCAGGCCAAGGTGAAAGAACTCACCGACAAGGTCAATGCCGATCCTCGAGATGTTGCTTCGCTGCGAGCGTTGACCGACCAGTATTACGGCGCGGGGGAGTACGCCAAAGCTGCTGAGTGGCAGCACAAGGTAGTGGAGCTGCAACCGAAAGACGTCAGCTCCCGGTTGGTGTTGGCGGCATCCTTGGCCAACTCCGGTGATGCAGCGCGCGCGGAAAAGGAATGGACGACCGTCACTGAGATGGACCCCAAGTCCGCTGAGGCGTATTACAACCTTGGTGTGTTGCACTTCAGCGCTAACCCGCCTGATGTGGAAAAAGCCAAAGCGGAATGGCGCAAGGTTGTCGAGATCGATCCGGACTCCAAGCTGGCAAAAAATGTGTCCAGTCATATGGACCGGATGGGGCCAGCTGCCAGTGCCGGTGCCAAGGCGGCGTCGGCCGCTCCGAGTGCCGCTACCCCGTCCGCGGGGACCGCTGAGTCCCGGTGACCACGGTGATATCTGAGTCAGATCGGAGCCGACGATGACAGGGGTGACGGTGCCCTTAGCGTTGCTGGCGGGGGTCATCTCGTTTGCTTCGCCGTGTTTCCTGCCGATCGTGCCGGTGTACATCGGCTATCTCCTCGGCGACGCGTCAGCGGGTGCCCGCCACGACCGTCGTACGGCGTTGCGGCAGGCCTGTGCGTTTGTGGCTGGTTTTTCCGTAGTGTTTGTGACGCTGTGGGCGTCGATCGGTGTGATCGGTGACGCCGTGGGGGAGCATCGGGCGACATTGCGCATGTTGGGTGGCGCGGTGCTGATCGTGCTGGGTCTGCATGTGGCTGGGTTGATTGAGATTCCGCTGTTGCAGCGCACGATTCGTCCCACGGTGGGTGGGCAGGGGCAGGCGGTGGGGGTGCGTCGTAGCGCGTTACTTGGTGTCGCCTTTGGGGCGGGGTGGACCCCGTGTATTGGCCCGATCCTGGGCGGGGTGATCGGGTTGGCGTCGACCCGAGACACGGTGGCTGAGGGGGCGTTGCTGCTGGTGGCGTATTGCCTTGGCTTGGGCGTCCCCTTTGTGGCGGTCGCGGTGGGTGCAGATGTGGTGCGTTCTCGTCTGGGGGTGCTGCGCCGTCATGGGGCAGCGGTGGCGTTGGGTTCGGGGGCCGTGCTGATCGCCGGTGGTTTCTTGATGATCACTGACCTTTTTGCCCGTGTGTCGGGCCTGTTTCCCCCTATCGGCCTGTGAGCGAGGAAACCATGACTGATGTCTGCTCCCGACCGGAGACGTCGCTGCCGAGCACTGCTGAGCCTCCGGTGTCCAGGAAAACCCGAGATCGGGGGCCTGTCCGGGAAGCTCTGCACCGGGTCAATGCGTTTTTCTACCACAAGAAGACCGGTTTGGGTCTGATCCTCGCGATGGCGGTGCTGACCCTGATCGGGACCGTTGTGGAGCAGGCACCGGACGGGGTCAAGGACGACCCGCAGGCCTGGGCGTCGTGGGTGTCCTCACTGCGACCGAGGTATGGCGGTTGGACCGGTTTCTTGGCGATCACTGGGATGTTGGACATCTTTGGATCCATCTGGTTGATCGCGGTGACGCTTTTGCTGGCGATCAGCATTATTGCCTGCACCTGTCATCGGGTGCCGCAGTTGTGGCGCCGGGCGGTGCATCCGCACGTGCATGTCACCGATGGTTTCTTCGAACATGCTGGGTTGCGGGACCAGGTGGTGATGTCGCTGCCTCCGCAGGACGCACTGGATCGGGTGCGGGCGCTGTTCCGGTCACGCCGATACCGGGTCCTGGAAGATCCGCGTGGTCCCGGATTGAACCTGTACGCCGACCACTTTCGGTGGGCGCCTTTCGGTACGGCATTAGCGCATGCCGGTTTTGTGATCGTGCTACTCGGCGTGTTGATCAGCAATCTGTATGGCTTCAAGGAGCCAGCGCTACCGGTGGCGGTCGGCACGACTGCTGACGTGGGTCATGGCACCGGATTGTCAGTGCGTGCTGAGGCGTTCACCGATAAATACACCGAGCAAGGTCGGCCGCTGGATTACTTCTCCGATGTGGTGCTCTTCAAAGACGGTGCTCAGGTTGGCGCGCAGACAGTGCGAGTGAACTCGCCGCTGCGGTATGACGGAGTGGCGGTGCATCAGGCGTCGTACGGGATTGCTGCTGCGGTGACGGCAAAGGACCAGGCGGGCGCGACGGTCTTTTCAGGGGCAGTGCCCTTGGCGTGGCAGAGCGAGGACAAGCGGCGCTCTATCGGCAAGGTCAAGCTGCCTGGCAAGGACATGACCTTGTATGTCGTCAGCGCTGCGTCAGGAGCGGTGGATCGGGAGATTGGGGCCGGTCAGGTATTGCTGGAGTTGTACCGCTCGGGGTCGCAAGAGCCGTCAGCTTCCCAGATCGTCTCTCAAGGTAAGTCCGAGAAGATCGATGAGCTGAGCGTCACCTTCGAACGGGAGCGGCAGTACACCGGTCTCATGATCGTCAAGGATCCGGGGGCATGGTGGGTGTGGGCCGGTTCGGTCTGCATGGTCATTGGCCTCGTCATGACGATGTGTGTGCACCATCGTCGGATGTGGGTGCGGGTGACGGCTGCTGAGGACGGGTCCGGCAGTGTCGTGCGGATCGCAGCCCCGGAACGACAGGTCACGACGTACGAACGATGGTTCCGGCGGTTCACCGCTGCGCTATCGGATGATCCACGCCCGCGCGAGGAGACCTTGGCCGACCATGACCGCCTTCGCCGCTGAGTTTTTTTGTCCGGACCGATACCCGCCCGAATCGACGAGGTAGTGACGATGCTCGACATATCTCAGTATTTCCTGGTTGCGGCGACCGTGCTGGTCGCCTTGGCTCTGGCCGCCGATGTCGCCGCGGTCGCCCTGCGTCGGGCGACATCGCCGGCCTTGGTGCCGGTCGGTGCCGCTGGACCGGATAGTGCAGGTGGTGATGCGGCAGCGGGCGCCTCGTCGTCTGGGGATGGCGCAGCGTGGTTGGGGAGCGCGCTGGGTCAGGTGTCATTGATCTGTTTGACGGCGTCGTTGTGGACTCGGGCGGCAGCGACTGGTCATGGTCCGTTTGCGAATCAGCATGAGTTTGCGGTGTCTTTCGCGTGGGGGATCCTGGCGGTGTACGTGTATTTCGAGTGGCGTTATCGGATCCGGGCGTTGGCTCTGCTGGTGTTGCCGGTCACCATCGCCATGCTGATGTATGCCCAGGCCATCGATTCGGATGCTCAGCCGTTGGTCCCGGCACTGCAAAACAATTTCTTGCTCACCGTGCACGTGGCGACGGCGGTGTTGTCTTACGGAGCAGCCGGAGTAGCTTTTGGTGCTGCCGCGTTGTATCTGCTCAAGCCCTATGTGTCGTGGAAAGCGGTGCCGGCCGCTGCGGTCCTGGACGAGTTGGGATACCGCGCGGCAGTGGTGTCTTATCCGCTGATGACGGTGATGATCATCCTGGGGGCGGTGTGGGCCGAAATCGCCTGGGGGACGTACTGGTCGTGGGATCCCAAGGAGACGGCAGCCCTGGTGACCTGGCTGATCTACGGGGCATACCTCCATGCCCGGGTGGTGCGTGACTGGCGAGGTCGGCGGGCAGCATGGCTGCTCATCCTGGGTTTTGCCGCTGTCCTGTTTACCTACTTCGGCAACCTGTTCTTCGGTGGCCTGCACTCCTACGCCTGAGAGGTTTTGCTATGTCTACCGCATCGTCGAGTGACACCATCGACAACGACGTCGATCCGACTCCTCTGGCTCATGACTGGCGCTCCCGGTTGCGGGCCAACCGATGGGGTACGCCACTGGTGTTGGTGGTGACCCTGGTGTTGGTGCTGGGTGGAGTCCATCTGGTGCGGGGAGCTGAGGGCGATGCAGCGGCGCCCCACGAGGCCGCGGGGATGGGCAAGGTGTCCGCAGTGGATCTCAAAGGTGGAGCGACAGGGCCAGCTCCGGCGGTGGGGTCGGCAGCGCCAGGGTTCACCGCCAAAGGCGTGGATGGGGCAGAAGTGACTTTGGCGCAGTTCGCGGGTCGGCCGGTGTGGTTGACCTTCGGTGCGTCCTGGTGCGCGTCCTGTCGGGCAGAGTTCCCCGACATCCAGGCGGTCCACGAGGCCGCCGGGGAGGATGGGGTCGCGGTGGTCGGGGTGTACCTCTCCGAGGGTGCGCCAGCGGTGCAGGAATACGTGAAGCGCTTAGGCCTGACGTACACCCATATTCCAGATCCGCAAACAAGGATCGCTTCGGCGTACCGGGTGATGGGAGTGCCAGCGCATGTCTTCATCGATAAAAAGGGTGTCGTGCAGGCCATCGACACGGGCATCGTGAGTCGGGATCAGGTCCGGGAACGTCTGGCGCGGATTGGTGGATGACCTGGGGGTGACATCTGGTCATGGCGGGTTCCTTCAGCGGCGGGGGAGGACCCCGTCCGGCAGCTGCGTGGACGCTCGATGTCTCACAAGGCGAGATTATTGAGGAGAGTTCTCACTGTCACCGGCGACGGATCTACCGGTGCGGGCCAGCACCCAGAAGAATCCGCCTAATCCCTGCGGCGCCATCATCCGGGCAGCCGCAGAGCATTGTGCCAATTCCGCTAGGTACCTCGCTGGGTCGGTGACGGCTCGGCTGGGGTCGGGTTGCCCGGGGTTCACCCCCAGGTCGAGTAGTGCCTGGCGCTGAGTGAGGATGCGGTCGTGGCGTAGCGAGTCGACAGCCACATGCGCGGTCAGATCGTGCCGTCCGTCCGGGATCGGGGCGGTGGCGCGTCCGTGCCGGTATCCGGTGAGCGTGCCGTACGTCGGTCGCGCGGTGCGCAGATGCCCGTAGTCGATAGCGACGACTAGAGCATCTTCAGCCCGGGACAGCAGGTCGTCCCAGGCGCGATCCCGGGGGAGCCCCACTTCGATGCGCGCCCCCGGTGGCAGGTCATCCCATGGCCACCATTGGCGGCACCAGTCGATCTGTTCGCGGTCAGCTGGTTTGCCCAATTCCTCTGTGCCAGTGAGGTGGTCGACGAAAACAGTGCGCAATTCGCCGTCGCTTCCTCTTTCTAGGATCGGGCAGGGGATGGCGTCCAGCCATTCGTGGGCGATCACCAGAGTTTGGGTGAGATGGGGCCATCCCGTTCCCAGCTGAGATCCACCCGGAGTGCGATGCCATCGGACCGTCTCGGGAAGATCCGAGGGCCGTTTCCGGATGTCGATCGCCAGGACATCGATGTCGGGATGTCGACGAGCTAAGCAAGCGGCTAGCTCACCGCTGCCCGCAGCCATGTCAACGATGCGCTTCAGATGGTGATCTTGAGCCAATCTCGCAAGCGCGTCGGCGAGGATTGTCGTTGTTCCCGGGATGCCCTGTACAGATGTGGCGAAGTGTTCGCAAGGTTCTTCTCTGCGCCATAAACCTGCGCTTCCGTAGAGCGCTTCGGACCATGCTGGTTGCCATGGGATCAGAGCCACGGACACAGGGTAGGCTCAGATCCTCGGGCGAAGATGTCTGTGGTTCATGTTCGCCCATCGGGTTCGCGGGTTACGGGAGGAGCTCGTTCCTGCGTGCGAGGAGGAGGAAAGATGGGAACGATCACTCCCATGCTGTTGGCTCTGGCTCCGTCGGTAGGCATTGGCTTCCTCTTCTACAAGGTCATGAAGGCAGTGCTTGAGGGTGACCGAAATGAGCGACTGGCTCAAGCGCGCTGGGAGGCGGCTCATTCAGGCGGTAATCCGTCTCCACCACCAATAGGTGACTGACCTGGCGTAGGTCACTCTCTCCCCTTCGGGATGTTCATGGGAACACTGATCGAGCGCTTCACGTTGTGAGTCGAAGCGGTTCCTTCGGATTTAC
Organism: Austwickia sp. TVS 96-490-7B; assembly: GCF_019331795.1. GTDB lineage: Bacteria > Actinomycetota > Actinomycetes > Actinomycetales > Dermatophilaceae > Austwickia. The sequence goes on along the minus strand of NZ_JAHPZL010000003.1, from coordinate 501,469 downwards.
GATGACTCGGCCTCAGTGACTCACAGTGCCACTTCTCCCCGGTCACGGTGTGCATAATGATCCATGGTGCTGCATAAACAGCATTTTAGTTGAGCACTTTGCGCAGTGAGGGGTGATCTCGCCGGATGTGGTTCACGTCCGGTCTGAGGGGCGTGATCTATGTCTTCCATGGGTCTTCTGTGATTGATCCTTAACTCTCCCTTGCTGAGTGGTTCAAGAATCAGGTTCATCACTCATGTCGAGTGCTGGGTGCTTGTCTTGTCGAAGGCTGATCCAATGATGCCTGCGCTTGCTTGGATGTTGCCTGTCATCACTTCGTGCTGGCAGCTTGTTGCCCACCAGGTGTGTTAACGTCTCATCCGCTTCGGATGATCGAGCAAAAATCTCCAACGTCACTTGATGACACAGAGTCCTATTTCCAATTTGACTCATCTTGATTTAAGCTCACTCCGAGGGAAACCCTTGCTGATGTCCCATGGCAACGTTGTGAAGGAGAAAGACGATGGCACAGAAGGTTCAGGTGCTCTTGGTTGACGACATCGATGGCGGAGAGGCCCGCGAGACGATCAGCTTTGCGCTCGATGGTGTGACTTATGACATCGACCTTTCCGAGGCCAATGCAGAGAAGCTGCGCACCCAGATGGCGACCTGGATTGGTCACGCCCGCCGTGCGGGTGGCCGTAAGGTCACGGGTCGTCGCGCTGGCGGTGCCGCTGCTGGCCGTCGCGACCTCAACGCTGTCCGTGAGTGGGGCCGCGCCAATGGCTTCCAGGTGAGCGACCGTGGCCGCGTCTCCGGCGAGCTGCAGTCCGCCTACGAGCGCGCTCACGCCTGATTCTCGATCGCGTAGTGCGCGACTCGGTCGCGCATGACCGTTGAGGTCGACCAGGGCGGGACCCCCTTGAATTGGGAGGGTCCCGCCCTGTCGTGTCTGCCCCTCGTCAGGAATAACTCAGGGGAGATATGAGCGAGAGCGTGCTGTTCACGGCCGCAACTCTCGAGGAGGGATCACGGTGACCCGGTGACATCGCCAGATGTGTTTTCCGGGCCGTTCTGCAGGGGTGACTGGCTTCAGCCATTTTGTCCTGATTAGTTACGGAACGGTAACGTTCAATCTTCAGCGTCTCCGCACCCCTGCGGAGACGCAGCACCATCTTGATCCCGATCGTCACAGGAACGTCGCCGACGGAAGCTCCTCCTCCGCCGTACGTCATCCGTGAGTGAGGAGAGCAGTGAGCACCACCTCCCCGACCGCCCCGTTGCGCGCAGGTATCGCGCCCCGTGTCTTCTACCCCGCCGTCATCCTCATCGGTGTGTTCGTCATCATTGCCCTGGCTGCCCCCGCGCGGCTCAAGGCCGTGCTCACCCAGGCCAACACCACAGTCATCGACGGCCTGGGGTGGTATTACGTCCTCATCGTGACTGGCTTCGTGATGTTTTGCCTGTATGCCGGCCTGTCCCGATGGGGAGAGGTACGGCTTGGGCCGGACGACGAAGCTCCGGCGTACGGTTTGACCAGCTGGTTTGCCATGCTTTTCGCCGCTGGAATGGGCATCGGACTGGTCTTTTGGGGAGTGGCCGAACCGCTCAATCATTTCGCCTCACCGCCGCCGGGCACCGCCGCCGCAGCTGCTGGTTCCAGCCCCGCGGTCAAAGCCCAGGAAGCAATGACCACCACCTTCCTGCACTGGGGGCTGCACGCCTGGGCGATCTACATCGTGGTGGCTCTCGCGTTGGCACTCTCAGTGCACCGGCGGGGCCGTCCAGTCTCGATCCGATGGGCGCTCGAACCTCTGCTCGGTGAGCGGGTCCGTGGGTTCTGGGGTGATGTGATCGACGTGGTCGCCATCGTCGGGACCCTCTTCGGAGTGGCGACCTCACTGGGCTTCGGGGTCACCCAGCTCACCGCCGGATTGGATTTCCTCGGGGTCGCTGCCCCCAGCATCACTCTGATGCTGATCTTGGTGACGGTCATCACCGCGATCGCGATGATCTCGGTGGTCAGCGGCCTTGATGTCGGTATCAAATGGCTATCCAATGGCAATCTCATCCTCGCCGTGGTGCTGATGGTGCTGGTCCTCGTCCTGGGGCCCTCGCTCTTTTTGCTCAGAGAATTTGTGCAAAACCTCGGCGCCTATATCCAAAACATCCTTGGGCTGAGTTTTAGGACCATGCCCTTCCAAGGTGACAGCGGCTCCACCTGGCTGTCTGCCTGGACGACGTACTACTGGGGATGGTGGATGTCCTGGTCGCCCTTCGTCGGAGTGTTCATCGCCCGAATCTCTCGGGGCCGCACCGTGCGTGAGTTTGTTGGCGGGGTGCTCTTGGTGCCCACGTTGGTGACTTTCCTCTGGTTCTCCATCCTCGGGGGGACCGCCATCTACCGTCAGATCGTCGGTGACGGAGCCCTCATCAAAGACGGCGCCGTCTCCACCAGCACCGCGCTCTTCCAGATGCTGTCGGGCATGCCAGGCGGATCGATCTTGGCCGGGTTGTTCCTCCTGCTGATCGTGATCTTTTTCGTCACCAGCGCCGACTCTGGATCGTTGGTGGTAGCGATGCTCGCCTCCGGCGGGGACGAGCTGCCACCGGTATGGACCCGAGTGGTCTGGTCAGCGCTGGGAGGAGCCATTGCCATCGCCCTGCTGTGGGGAGGTGCTCGCGCCGGTGAACTCACTGGTGGTCTATCCGCCCTGCAAACCATGGCCATCCTGGTGGCTGCGCCGTTCAGCCTGGTCATGGTCGCGATGTGCATTGCGACCTCAAAAGCGCTGCATCGCGAAGTGGAGCGACTCCGTCGACTGCAACGCTCGGACTTCGCCCGTGAACTCGTCGAAAAACACGACCTGGTGACGACCGCCGATCTGTGACCACGAGCGCACCAGTACGCCGGTGGCGCCGTCCCTGACCTGGGGCGGCGCCACCGGCATCTGCGGATAGGCTCACCCGGTGATTGTGCGCCGCTATCCACCAGCACGGCTCCTGCTGCTGGTCGTGTCCTGCCTCGTCCTCGCCCTCGGAGTGGCCCTGCTGCTGGGTTCCCGGCAAGGCGCTGACGGCTACTCGACGATGCTCAACGGCTTGCGGTTATTCACTGGTTGGTCGTTCACCGTGGTCAGCGTCAGCGTTGCGTTGCTCTTTGTCGGGATCGCCTGGGCCAAGGGGGTGCGCCCGGATGTGGGCACGCTGACTCAGCCCGTCGTGGTGGGAATCGCTGTTGAGCTTCTGCTGCCGGTGGTGCCCTGGCCAGAAGCCACCCTGGGGCGCTGGGTCGAGTTCGTCGTGGGATTTACGGTCATCTGCGTCGGAATCGCCGGTTATCTGGCGGCAGACCTGGGGATCGGGCCGACGGAGGGCCCCGCGATCGCCTTCGATGACGTGCTGCCCTTCCAGTGGGGATACATGGCATTACAAGTCGGAGGATGTCTGCTGGGCTGGAGTTGTGGCGCTGATGTCGGGCTGGGCACGCTCGTCGTGGTCTTCGGTATTGGGCCGGTCGTGGATCGGATGCGCCCACTGATGCCCCGCTGGGGGAGCGAGTAACGCACGATGAGTCCGCGTGGGGTGGGGTGCCTCCTCATCCCACATTCACCGTGTTTTTCTTTTGAGGAGAAGAACATTCGTTTCGGTGGTGGCCCCATCACCCGACGGGGGGATATCCCCGGCGTACTCCTATGACAGTGGCGCTGACTGAGATCAATTGTGGCTGATGGTCCGCTGATGACTTTCCGCACCTGCTCAAGCTGGGTGGCGCGACGACGATAGGCGGAAGGTGTCCGCGATCGTATGGCAAAGTGTCTGGCGCGCAGGGTTGGCCGATGTCGCCCTGAGGCTGAAAGGCGAATGGAGTTTCCGCGGGTGAAAAACTCAGACGGGCCGTCGACACCGACTGCCAGCACGGCATGGATCGCACGCGGCGTGGGAGCTGCCTTACGCAGGTCCCCTCTGACCTGCGTGATTGTCCTCTGGATGGTGATCCTGAGTGTTGTCATCCGGTATCTGCCGATGGAGATCCAAGACGCTGTCGACGAGCAATGGCTGCTTCACTTAGGTCTCCTGACCGAACGACCGTGGACCTTGTTCACCAGCTATTTCGTGCCGGGGAGCCCACTGACGCCGTGGCTGCACCGCGGCTGGGTCAGCGGACTGGTCCTGGTCCTGCTGGTGGGAGCCCCTACCGAACGACTGCTGGGGCGCACCCGCTTCCTCGCGGTGATGGGTGTCAGCCAGGTCCTAGGTGCCCTCCTCTCCCTCGGATTTGCCCAGGTCATTGTCAATGCCTTCGGGGACTGGTCGGACAACATCCTGACCTACGGAATCGCCGGCCCGGCGCCAGCGATTGCCGGTGCTGGGGCGGCTGCGACGTCGTACATGTCTCGGCTCTGGCGGCGGCGGTGGCGGGTGACCGGCGGGACAGCCGTGGCGACGATGGCGCTCTTCCACGGCGGCGCGCTGTCAGTGTCTATCCTGTGCGCCGGGGTGGCTGGCTTGCTGATTGGAATGCTGCTCCGCCCTCGCCGCGCTGACGTCCGTCCCGTGGGGTCGATCCATGAAGCCCGAGTCCTGGTCGCACTCATCCTCGCCGCCGGAGCCATCGGTCCACTCCTGGGTGCATGGTTGGGCGTCGGTGACGGGCCACTGTCGATCTTGGCGAGTTTCATCGCCAAACCAGCTCCTGAAGCGGCAGAGCTGTTGGCCCACGGCTGTCACGAGCTCTCACCGAGAGACTGCGCCATCCAACGGCTGACCCTCGCTCCCGACCCGGGTTTGCTGCTGTTGACCTGCGTCCCGACCGTGTTGCTGCTGATCTTCTCGGTCGGGCTGCGCCGTGGACGCCGTCTGGCCTGGATTGGCGCGCTCGCCATCGAGTTGATCCTGGCCGGATTCCTGGTCGACACCATGCTGGAGTGGATCGAGGATGCCAGCTCCATCACCTCCGCCCCGATCTCCACTGAAGATCTGCTGTTTGTGCTGTTGCCTACGGCCGAGCCGATCTGCTTGGCATTGCTCCTCATCGCCACCCGTGGGTTGTTCACCGTTGCCGGTCCGCCAGGGTCAGTACGTCGACTGCTCAGTTGGTCAGCAGCCATTGTGGGCGTGGGGCTCGCTGTTTACGTCCTGGTAGGTCTGGCGGTCTTGGACCAGTGGACGCCCCGAGCCTCACTGGGACAACTTGTTGCTGACGCTCCACGCCGACTTGTCCCGTTGGAATATCTGCGGCAGGTCAGTGATGCCTTTCCCACGTTGCTGCCTGCTGGTCCTGTCGCCATGTTGTTGTATTCGTGGATCGGGGTGGCCACGTGGATTCCGCTGACGATCGTCCTCGCCCGAGCCCAATCCCGCACCGCCGGAGTGCGCCCTGAAGCAGACCGAGCCCGTGACCTGCTGATCCGCCATGGCGGTGGCTCGCTGGCGTGGATGGGGCTGTGGGCTGGTAACGCGCATTGGTTTTCCGCTGACGGCGAATCGTATGTCCCTTACCGGGTGATTGGCAGTGTCGCGTTGACCACCGGTGACCTGGTCGGACCCGCAGATCGGGCGGAGCAGGCCTTATCGGAGTTCCTGGCGCACGCCGACTCTCAAGGGTGGACCGTCGCCTTCTACTCTGCTGGAGAGCAGATGCGCACTCTGACGGCAGCTCGCGGATGGGAGAGTGTCCAGGTCGCCGAAGAGGCGGTCCTGTCGTTGCCCGACCTAGCCTTCACCGGTAAACGCTTCCAAGATGTCCGGACCGCACTGAACCACGTTCGGAAGCAAAATCTCACGACCTCCTGGACCACCTGGCAGGACGCCCCTCTGGAGATCCGGCTGCAAATCCGCGAGATCTCCGAGCAGTGGGTCAGTGAGCAAGCGCTCCCGGAAATGGGTTTCACCCTCGGGGGGTTAGACGAGCTGGCCGACCCTGCGGTGCGTCTTTTCTTGCTGACCGACGCTGACGGGGTGCTGCAAGGCTGTGCCTCCTGGCTCCCGATCTATCGGGACGGCCAGATCCACGGCTGGACCTTGGATTTCATGCGTCGACCCCATCACGGTTTCCGACACACCATGGAAGTGCTGATCGGGCAAGCTGCGCTGGATCTCCAAGCCGAAGGCTGTCAGGAACTCAGCCTTTCTGGTGCGCCGTTGGCCAAAGTGCCACCTGCAGATGGGGTGGGAACTAGCAGGCCAGGGGTGCTCCCCGCCGCGGTGGATGCCATGTTGGAATTAGTTGGCCGAGAATTGGAACCGGTCTACGGCTTCCGCTCGTTATTGAGATTCAAAGCCAAGTTTCAACCGAGTTATCGACCCATGTATCTCTTGTACGCCGATCCTGCGGTCCTCCCGGCGATCGCGCGTGCCGTCACTCGTGCTTATGTGCCCGATGCTTCGTTCGGGTTGGCCTGGAGGGTTGTCGAACAAATGCGGAAAAACCGAGCCCCTGCTCCCAAACCGGTTGTGAAGGAAGACATTCCGGCACCGGCGTCCTCTTCTGGAGCGGCTGCCGCTCCGGCCGAGCGCCCCCCGGTTCAACACCCATGATCGGGGCTGTGACGGCCCTCGAGGTGGGCTGGGCCCCGACGGCGATCCTCCCAGCCACCAGCATCTGGCAGCACCCGTGGGTGTTGCAGGTGCTGCGGCTGCCGGTGGTCGGGTGGTGGCCCGAGATCGTCACGTACGTCGTCACGACACTGCTGGTCCTGCTGCTGCTCACCCGGCATCCGCAACGGTTCACCCGGCGCTGGCTGACTCTCGGTGGGGCGACGCTGCTGGCGGGACTGGCGACCGGTGTCCTGCTGGTCCTGGTGGTCGATGTGTGGTTGCAGATGATCCCCGATGGGCTCCCGCTCGGCGGGCAGGTCTGGGTCGTCCTGTGCTGCGCCGTCCTGGCCCTCGTTGGCCTGGACGCGGTCTGCTGTCGGTGGTGGCGCAAGGTCCTCGCGGTCCTGGCGATCGTGCCGATGGTGGCCGTCACCGCGGTGGGGATCAATGCGTCGTACGGCATCCTGGACACCGTCGGGGCGCTCATCGGGAAACCCACCACCGAAATCGTGGACGCACGTGACCTGCTTAAAGGAAAGAAAAAGAGCAGCCCCAGTGATAGCGTCCGGTGGATCGCGCAGACTTGGAAAGCCCCGGCAGGGATGCCAGAGAAAGGCAAACGGTCCACCGTGGCCATCCCGGGGACCGCTTCCGGGTTTGAGGCGCGACCAGCATCCCTCTACCTTCCACCTGCCGCTCAGGTCGCCGACCCGCCTGCCCTGCCGGTCGTGGTGATGTTGATGGGGCAGCCAGGCACCCCGGATGTGGGACACATCGCCGATGCTCTGGACCGCAAAGCTGCCGCTCACCAAGGCCTCGCCCCGATCGTGGTGGTCGCAGATCAGCTCGCTGACCCCCTGCACGACACGCTGTGCATGGACACAGAGCTGTATGGCAAAGCCGAAACCTATGTCAACACCGACGTCGTTGCCTGGATCAAGTCCCACCTGAATGTGCGGCAACAGCGCGCCGACTGGGTCATCGCCGGATACTCCAACGGCGGCCTGTGCGCAGCGCGATTCGTCACTCGGCACACCTCGACCTGGGGCAACGCGCTGGACATCTCCGGGGAAGAATTCCCCGGATCTGATGCTCCCGCAAAAACCCTCTCTCGGATGTTCAACGGGGACAAAGCGGCTTACGACGCCACCAGGGTCCCCACCATGATGGCCTCAGCGAACTTCGCCGACACGTGGACGGTCTTCACGATCTGCGCCGACGACACCCACCACATCACCGGGGCACGACGAAAGACCGGCGCTGCCCGAAAATCCGGTGCGCACGCCGTCTACATTGAGACGCGACGCGGTGGGCACGGCGTCGTCGCCTTGGATTTCGGCCTGGATCGCGGGTTCGACGCGCTCTATCCCCGACTGGGATTCGACGCCGAGCTCTCCCCGGAAGATGCCGCCCGGACCACCCCCGAGCCGCCGCCACCACCCTCGACGACGCCGGTGGTCACCCCGTCGGTCACCTCACCACGCACCGCGGTGGGATGACCGGCGGGATCATCCGCGGGCGGGTTCGTCCCCGTTGCTGTCCCGTTCCGCCACGGGAACGGCCTCCCCGGTGACGACCTCCCGGCCAGAATCCGTCGCGCCCCATTCGGTCCAGCTGCCGTCGTACACCGCCACGTCCGCCTCGGCGTACCCAGCGAGCCGGGCCGCCAACGCGACCACACACGCGGTCACCCCTGAACCGCAGCTCATCACCATCCGGCCACGCTTGTCCGCCGCCTGATCGACCAGAGTGTGCAGCTCCGCCGGGGACAGCATCCGCCCCTCGGACTGCACCGCCAGGTAGGGGAGGTTCCCCGCTCCGGGCATGTGTCCGGAACGCAGCCCCGCCCGAGGCTCCTGCGCCTGCCCGGTGAACCGTTCCTGGCTACGGGCGTCCACGACGGATGTCGTCGCTGCCTGAGGGTCATCGGCGATCTGGGCGAGGAGGTGATCGACGTGGGTGATGTCCACGATCATTCCCGGGCGAGGGCGGGCCGTGAAATTCCCCTCGGACACCTTGTCCTCGGTGATCGGCATCACCTCGTGCTCGGCCGCACGCCACGCCCGCAAGCCACCGTCAAGGACGGCAACCCGTTCGTGACCCATCGCCCGGAACATCCACCAGGCACGAGCCGCCGAGTAGATGTCGGTGATGTCGTAGACGACAACCATGTCGTCATCATTGATGCCCAATCGGCGGGCGCCTTCCTGGAATACGGCGGCCGAAGGCATCGTGTGTGGCAAGGCGGCATCCGGATCGGAGAAGTGTTTCTCCAGGTCGAAGCGTCTTGCGCCAGGAATCCGCTTCCCATCAGGGTCGTTCGGTGGGATGCTCGCGTCCAGGACGACGATGCCAGGATCGTTCAGGCGGTTGGCCAGCCAGCCGACGTCCACCAGCGGATACGACAGGGCCTGCTCATCCTTCACGGGTATGTTCACGAAGGCCATGCTGCCAAATCCCGCCTACGCCGTCAGCGAACAGGGCCGATGTGTTTGCCTTCGTGTCGTGAAAACTGGAATCAGCGCGGGGCGAGGTGCGTTGCATCAGCGAGGGCCACCGGGTCCACCACGGGGGCACGCGCGTTCGCGGCCAATGTGAAGGTGCGGTCGGCTGAAAGGCACCGATAGCATCGAGAGAACTCGATGAGCTGAGGAGCGGGTCACATGTTCGAACGGTTCACCGACCGGGCACGTCGGGTGGTCGTGCTTGCGCAGGAAGAAGCGCGCATGCTCAACCACAACTACATCGGCACCGAGCACATCCTGCTCGGTCTCATCCACGAAGGTGAGGGAGTCGCCGCCAAAGCGTTGGAGAGTCTGGGAATCTCCCTGGACGCCGTACGGGAGCAGGTGCAGGAGATCATCGGCACCGGCACCCAGGCGCCCAGCGGGCACATCCCGTTCACCCCACGCGCCAAAAAGGTCCTGGAGCTGAGCCTGCGCGAGGCGTTGCAGCTCGGGCACAACTACATCGGCACCGAGCACATCCTGCTCGGTCTCATCCGAGAAGGTGAGGGAGTCGCCGCCCAGGTGCTGGTCAAGCTCGGCGCTGACCTGTCCCGGGTGCGCCAGACAGTCATTCAGCTGCTCTCCGGCTACCAGGGCAAAGAGACCGCTGCCGCCGGAGTGGGCGGACAGTCCACCTCAGAAGCCACCCCAGCTGGCAGCCTGGTGCTCGACCAGTTCGGGCGCAACCTCACCCAAGCAGCCCGCGAAGGCAAACTTGACCCGGTCATCGGCCGGTCCACCGAGATTGAACGGGTCATGCAGGTCCTGTCCCGTCGTACCAAAAACAACCCGATCCTCATCGGCGAACCCGGCGTCGGCAAGACGGCCGTCGTCGAAGGACTCGCCCAGGACATCGTCAAAGGCGAAGTGCCCGAGACGCTCAAAGACAAGCACATCTACACCCTCGACCTCGGCGCCCTCGTCGCCGGATCTCGCTACCGCGGTGACTTCGAGGAACGGCTGAAAAAAGTCCTCAAAGAGATCCGCACCCGCGGTGACATCATCCTGTTCATCGACGAAATCCACACCCTCGTCGGAGCAGGTGCTGCTGAAGGTGCCATCGACGCCGCATCCATCCTCAAACCGATGCTGGCCCGCGGGGAACTGCAGACCATCGGCGCGACCACGCTCGATGAGTACCGCAAATACATCGAGAAGGACCCCGCCCTGGAACGGCGCTTCCAGCCCATCCAGGTCGCCGAGCCGACCTTGCCGCACACCATTGAGATCCTCAAAGGGCTGCGCGACCGCTACGAAGCCCACCACCGGGTCTCCATCACCGACGCGGCGCTGGTCGCCGCCGCCAACCTCGCCGACCGCTACATCAACGACCGCTACCTGCCCGACAAGGCCATCGACCTCATCGATGAAGCAGGCGCCCGGTTGCGGATCCGTCGGATGACCGCCCCGCCGGACCTGCGCGAATTCGACGACAAGATCGCCCACGTCCGCCGGGAAAAAGAAGCAGCAATTGACGGCCAAGACTTCGAAAAAGCCGCCAAACTACGCGACGACGAAAAACAACTCATCGAGGCCAAAGCCAAACGTGAGAAGGAATGGAAAACCGGCGACATGGATGTCGTCGCCGAGGTCGACGAAGAGCTCATCGCCGAGGTCCTGGCCGCGTCCACCGGCATCCCGGTGTTCAAACTCACCGAAGAAGAGTCGACCAGACTGCTCAACATGGAAGCCGAGCTGCACAAACGCATCGTCGGCATGGACGACGCCATCAAGGCACTGTCCCAGTCCATCCGGCGTACCCGCGCTGGTCTGAAAGACCCGCGTCGTCCCGGCGGTTCGTTCATCTTCGCTGGACCCACCGGCGTCGGTAAGACCGAACTGGCCAAAGCGCTCGCCGAATTCCTCTTCGGCGACGAGGACAGCCTGATCACGCTCGACATGAGCGAGTTCGCTGAGAAGCACACGGTGTCGCGTCTCTTTGGCTCCCCGCCCGGATACGTCGGCTACGAAGAAGGCGGTCAGCTCACCGAGAAGGTGCGCCGGAAGCCGTTCTCAGTCGTCCTTTTTGATGAGGTCGAGAAAGCCCACGCCGATATCTTCAACTCGTTGCTGCAGATCCTGGAGGACGGCCGCCTGACCGACTCCCAGGGGCGGGTCGTCGACTTCAAAAACACCGTCATCCTGATGACCACCAACCTGGGCACCCGGGACATCTCCAAGGCCGTCTCCTTGGGCTTCGCTCCCGACGCCAGCACCGGGGCCAGCAACTACGAACGCATGAAGAACAAAGTCCAGGACGAGCTCAAACAGCACTTCCGCCCCGAGTTCCTCAACCGCGTCGACGACATCGTGGTCTTCCCGCAGCTCAGCCAAGACGAGATCGTCCAGATCGTCGACCTGATGATCGCCCGCCTGGACGACCGGCTGCGCGACAAGGACATGGGCATCGAGCTCTCCCCGGCAGCCAAACAGCTCCTCGCTAAGAAGGGCTACGACCCGGTCCTGGGGGCGCGTCCGCTGCGCCGTGCCATCCAGCGCGACATTGAAGACGTGCTCTCCGAGAAGATCCTTTACGGCGAGATCGGCGCTGGCGAACTCGTCACCGTCGACGTCGAAGGTGAAGACAAAGATCAGATCTTCACTTTCGTCGGGACCCGCAAGGAACTCACCCCGGTCCCGGTCCCAGACCACGCCCCGGGCAGCAGCCACGAAGGCGGCCAGGACCGAGTTTCTGGAGTCGCTGGCGCAGGCTCCACTGGCGGTCAAGCACCCGAACCCCCGGTCGCTGACTGATCCATCGTGAAGGAGAGGGACCTCACCTGCGAGTGAGGTCCCTCTCCGCTCTTCGATCATCCAGATCAGCCCCGTAGTCTGGGCTGACCATGGAAGCTCTGTTCGCGTCCGCTGTCGCCTTGCTGTCTGCCGTCGGATACGGCATTTCCGATTTCGCCGGCGGGATGCTCTCCCGACACCGCGCGGCGATGGCTGTCGTCGGAGTCTCGCAAGCCTGCTCTCTCGTGATCCTGGTGATCGCGGTCGCCTTCCTCGGAATACCCCCATCCACCGACTGGCTTCCTTGGGCGGTGCTCGCCGGTTTTGCAGGATCAGCTGGGCTCGTCCTGTTCTACCGAGCCCTCGCCGTTGGGACCGTCGGCGTGGTCTCCCCGATCAGCGCTACGGGCGCAGTGATCCCCGTATTCATCGCAATTGCTGCTGGTGAACGCCCCAGCATGGAAAAACTCGCCGGGATTATCCTCGCCCTCACCGGTGCGATCCTCGCCTCCGGCCCAGAACTGCGCGGAGAACCCCATGTCAAAGCCCGAGCCATCTGGTATGCCGCCGGTGCCGCGCTAGGGTTCGGCATCGCCATCTACGCCATCGCCCGAGGCTCGGAAAGCTCAACCCTGATGACGATGCTCGGGATGCGCACCACCAGTGTCACGAGCTTCGCTCTGGCCGCGCTGGTCACCCGCAGCGTCGGCGGCGTACGACGACGCGACCTACCGGCCCTAGCGTTGCTAGGAGCGGGCGACATGGGCGCCAACCTGCTCTTCGGTGTTGCTGCGACGAAGGGGATGCTCTCCGTGACCTCGGTGCTCTCCTCGCTCTATCCCGTGGTCACTGTCGGGCTTGCCGCAGTGATCCTGCACGAACGGATGCGGCCAGTCCAGATCGCCGGGGTCGTCACCGCACTAGCGGGGGTGGCCTTGATCGCACTTCCTGGCTAAGGCGGGCACCTCGGCGCGAGATGACGGATCGATGCCACGAGACACCAAGCCCACCATTGCGAGCCAGCGGATCGACAGAACGCTCACACGAGGGGTGCTGAGAAGACTGTGGACGCAGGAGCCAGTGGCTGTGGACGGCAGGAGTCAGTGGTGCGTCTCGTGGCAGGTGCTGCAGGTGCCGAAGATTTCCAAGGTGTGCCAGATATCACTGAAGCCGTGCTGATGAGCGAGTTCTCCCGCCCATTTCTCATCCTGGGGGGCTTCAACTTCGACGGTCTTGCCGCAATCCCGGCAGACCAGATGATGGTGGTGCTCGTCGGTGGAACACAACCGGTAGATCGCCTCGCCGTCATGGCGGCGGATCATGTCCGCCCGGCCTTCTTCCACGAGGCACGCCAGGGCCCGATACACGGTCGCCAGGCCGATCGTGTCACCAGCGCTGCGCAGTCGGGAGTGGAGCACCTGAGCTGATACGAAATCAGCTGTCGCAGCTAAGGCCTCCTCTACGGCCCGTCGCTGCCGGGTTGCGCGGCGCTCACCCTGGGCCATCGGTACCACTCCTCACTGACGAGCCGCCCACCCTGCCGTCGGTAGACCGTCGCTGCTTCCGGGGGATGACCCTACCCCGTGAACGGGGCCGGGGTCCTCGACTTCCATGGTCCCTCCCGCTCCGGGTGCCCACAAGTTCACCTCGGACCGGTGGGGGAGCCAGCCTCCGCCGGACGCGAGATCGACCCCCCATCCGGCTGGGCAGGGTCAACCCGGCCGCCAGGGTGTTCCCCATGCTCGTCGTAATGACCCGCATGAGGAGCATGACGATGCCCGTCATGCACATAATCCACATGATCACCGTGCGGCACCGCCTGATGGCCACAACCAGGACCGTGATCATGCTCATGTGCCGCAGCATGCGTCGCGGCATGACCCGATACTGCCGCCCATAGCGGACGCGCCATGGCAGCCACAATGGCCACTACGGCGTACATGGAGACCGCGAGGATCACGATCGTGCCGCCCGAAGGGGTGTCCAGGTAAAACGACCCAGCCACCCCGCCGACCGAACAGCACAACCCGATCAGCACCGCCAAAAGCATCCCCGAACGACAACTGCGCGCCACAATCTGACCAGTCGCATTGGGCACGATCATCAATGCGCTGATGAGGAGCAAACCCACCACCCGCATCGACAACACCACAGTCACCGCAGTCAAGACGGCCAGCGTCACATTCAACGCCATCACCGGCAACCCGGCCGCGCGCGCATATTCCTCGTCATTGGCCACCGCAAACAGCCACGGCCGCAACACCACCGTCACCACAAGCACCACCGCCGCCAACGCTGCGAAGGTCCACAGATCCTCTTCGGTGGTCGTGGTGATCGCCCCGAACAAGTACGTGTTCATGCTCGGACCCCGCATCGGAGCCTTCGACAGCAACACCACCCCGGTAGCGATCCCGCCGTAGAACATGATCGCCAGCGCCACATCCCCGCTGGTACGACCTCGAACCCGGATCACCTCAATCAACACCGCGCAAACCACCGCCACGGCCAACGCCGTCAATACCGGCTGCTGCCCGGTCAGGACACCCACCGCCACACCGGCCAGCGCCACATGGCCCATGCCATCACCGATCAACGACAACCGGCGCTGCACCAAGAAGAAACCCACCAACGGTGCCGTCGCACCGACCATCACGGCCGCCAACAACGCCCGCTGCATGAAGTCGTACTGCACCAACTCATACATCGGCAGCCCCATCCAGACGCAGCTCCTGCAACACGGCCCCGCCGGGGACCGGCCCCTCAGACACATGATGTGTCGGCGGGGTACCGGTCACCAACACCTCCGACGGTGCGCCGTCAGCCACGATCGAGCCGCCTCGCATCACCACCACCCGGGAGACTGCATCGGCCATCGATTCCAACCCATGTGTCACCGTCACCAAGGTGACCCCCTCCGCAGCCAGCGAATGCATGGCCTCAGCCAGCATGGCCTGATTGGACTCATCCACCCCTGCCGTCGGCTCGTCCATGATCAACACCTCAGGCTCAGCAGCTAAGGCCCGTGCCACTAATACTCGACGCTGCTGGCCGCCGGACAAGTGCGATACATCAGCCTTAGCCATCCCTGACAGGCCGACCAGGTCCAACGAACGCTCCACGACTGCCCGGTCCGCTTTGCCCGGCCGTCGCCACACTCTCAGATGGGGCAGTCGACCGATCATCACTACCTCTGACACCGTCGCGGCAACCGACGATGAGACCGTGTGCCGCTGCGGGACATAGCCAATCCGGCTCCGGCGCTGCAATGACCTCAGCGGTTCACCGAAAACAAGGACCTCACCACCCATATGGTCGTTCAGCCCCAGCAGGCCCTTGACGAGGGTGGACTTCCCACACCCGTTGGGGCCGAGTAACGCCACGGATTCGCCGCGAGTCACCATGAGAGTGACACCATTGACCACGGTGCGGCCGGCGTACCCGAAGGACGCCGACCGCAGCTCGATCACCGGGGGCAGGCAGGGCCCCGCCCCCGTCAGATCCGGAACCGTCACGAGCAGGACTGTCCCTTCTTCAACGTCGCCAGGTTCGACCGCATCACGTCAAGGTAGTTCTTTCCCGCTGAGGCGTCGGTCAAACCCTCAATCGGGTCGAGGACTGCCGTCTGCGCCCCAGTGGATGACGCAATCGTCTTGGCGACGGCAGGACTGGCCAAGGTTTCGGTGTAGATCGTCGACACCTTGTGTTCCTTCACGAATGCGCTGATCTGGGCCATCCGTGCCGGGTTGGGCTCCTGGTCCGGTGAAATCCCAGCGATGGGCATCTGTGTCATCCCATAACGCTTCGCCAGATACCCAAATGCCGCGTGGCTGGTCACCAGGTTCTTGTTGGTGCACGTCTTCAGGGTGCTCGAGAAGTCCGAGTCAACCTGATTCAAATCTTTGACCAGTTCCTCGGCGTTCTTGGTGTATGCATCCTTGTGCGCCGGGTCGGTCTGGCTCAGTTTGTCAGCAATGCCCTTGACGACAGAGACATAACGGACCGGGTCCAACCAGAAATGCGGGTCCTTACCGTCGCCGCCGTGGTCGTGCTCGTCCTTGTTGTCAGTCTCTTTCTTCTCTGCATCCTTCTTCTTCTCGGCGTCCTTGCCGTGATCGTCTTTACCGTGCTCATCCTTGCCGTGGTCATGCTCGTCTTCGTCCACCGCTGTCAAAGAGAGGTCCGCGACTGAGGCTACGTCGTACGCGTTCTTCGCGCCCTGCTGCTCTACCGCTTTGTCGACCGCGGGCTGCAAGCCCTTTTCGTAGATCGCCAGCTGAGCAGAGGTCACCTTGGCGATGTCCTGCGGAGACAGCTCCAGGTCGTGAGGCTCTGCACCGGGCTTAGTCAGGTTGGTCACCTCGACGTGGTCGCCGCCGATCCGTTTGGCGGCGTACTCCAACGGGTAGAAGGAGGCGACAATAGCGACCTTGTCTCCGCTATTTCCTTTGCTGTCAGAGCTTTTCGAGTCAGATCCGGAGCAGCCCGTTGCCGCCAGGACGATGGTGGACAGTGTCAGCACAGTGGTGAGACGACGAGGGATCATGGAGTCATCTTAGATCTAATGAGAACGGTTGTCGTTCTAAGGATTGCCTTATCACAGTAAGGCGCCCATGAAGGCATGATGTCGGCGGTATCCACCATCATCACCCACCATTCCCGCATCAGCGCATCACCCTGCCGTGACATCCCCACCAGGCCGCCGCACAGTCACCTCTGACACCCTGCCCCTATGGAGCATCCCGATCCCCCACAGTCGACTCCCGCCGGACGGCATCCAGCGGGCTTCATCGTGCGCCGCGCCACCACCAAAGACGTGCCTGGCATCCGAAACCTGGTCGCTCCCTATGCGGCTCAGCGCATCCTCATCGCTAAAGACGCCGTGGCTTATTACGAAGGTCTCGCTGAATTCCGCGTCGTCACTGACCCCCACCAGAGTCAACTCCTGGGTTGCGGCGCGCTCCATGTCATGTGGGAAGACCTCGCCGAGATCCGCACCCTCGCCGTCGCCCCTGACGCTCATGGACGAGGAGTGGGCGCGGCCCTCGTCGATCGACTCATCGCAGACGCACAGGACATCGGCGTCGCCCGAGTCTTCTGCCTCACCTTTGAAGTCGACTTCTTCGCCCGACACGGTTTCCGCCCCATCGAAGGACAAGCCGTCGAGCCGGAGGTCTACGCCCAACTCTTGCGCTCCTATGACGAAGGCGTCGCCGAATTCCTCGATTTAGAGCGGGTCAAACCCAACACCCTGGGCAACACCAGGATGCTTCGATTGCTCTAGATGCAAGTGAAGCGGGGATTGCCGGTGTGCTGTCCCGTCGGACGGACAGTGCTACCCCGGTGTGTCGGTCTCGCTGCGGCTATCAGAGCTGTGAACAGCGAGATTATGGATTCTTGGCCGATGCGCCGGGATGGATTGCGGGGCTGTGTACGTCCGACGGGACACCATGACCTGCTGCCCAGCATCTGTGGATAACTCGGGGAGGGGTGGGTGTGGATCATGCCACCCTGAGCCGCGTGAATACCGGTCCCCTTCTCGATCACGCGCACACCGGCCCACTCCTCCATCGTGCGCACCCTGATCCTCTCCTCGATCAGTTGATCTGGCGCCAAGGCGTCGCTTCTCGTGCGGACTTGGTGGTCAGCAACAGAGCGTTGCGCCGCGCAGTCGCAGATGGCCGCATCTGTCATCTTGCTCGGGGCCGATATGCGTTGCCGTCAGTCGCTCGGGCGCGGGCTGAAGCCCACCGGCGCTCTGCCGTGTTGTCACATCTATCAGCGGCAGTCGATCATGGCTGGGGAGTAGGTCAGGCACCGCGTCGCATCAGCGTCATGGTGCCTCGCGGGCGCAAGGTCCGTCGCACTGACATGGGGTCGTTGGACATTCACTACGGCTTGTTGACTCGCGGAGAAATCGCTCGGGGGCGCACTGATCCGTTGCGGACTGTGGTGGATTGCGCCCGGACCTTGCCCTGGAGTGAAGTGTTGGCGGTCGCTGACTCGGCGTTGCGCGCTGGCGATGTCGGGGCAGAAGAGTTGCAACGGGCAGGTGTGCGTTGTCGGGGGCGCGGGGCAGGTCAGGTGCGTCGAGTCGCTGAGTCAGCCAGTGCAGCTGCGGCGAATCCGTTTGAATCGGGGGCTCGGGCACTCGGATTGGAGGTGCCGCTCTTGGACCTCCGCCCGCAAGTGTGGATTGAGGTGGGGTCACTGCGTGCCAGGGTGGATCTGGCTGATCTGCGGCTGGGACTGGTCGTGGAATGCGATGGATACGAGTTCCATGGTGGGTCAGCGGGTTTTGTGCGCGACCGCCGACGGTATACCCAGTTGACGGCAGCCGATTGGGTGGTGTTTTCCCTGGTGTGGGCGGACGTTTTCGTCACTGCTGAGCAGACCCGGAGGTGTCTCGCGGGGTGGGTGGAGCGCCAACCGAGGACGCCGCGACGTCGACCAGGGGTGTGGGATCGGACGTGGAGCGTCCCGTCGGACGTACAGTGCTACCCCGGTGTGTCGGGACCACAGTGGCGCTCAGCGATGTGACCAGCGGGATTACGGGTTCTTGGCCGACGCGCCGGGACGGATTGCGGGGCTGTGTACGTCCGACGGGATGGCATCGGCATAGCCTGCGTTGGGGGCACCTCTCGGGGGAGAAAGGCAGGGGCGGGGTCAGCGCGGCAGGTGGTAGCGCCCGGAGTCGTCAGTGTCGACGAGGCCGTCTTCAATCAGTGAGGCGAGGCAGCGGTCGCGTTGGATGGGGTCCTGGGGCCAGGCGGCATGGAGTTCGTCAACGGTGACCGCTGTTGGTCGAGAACGGAGGACAGCCATCATGGCGCCTCGGGCTTGTCGGTCGGTCCCGTGCCAGGCTTGTCCGCGGTGGGCTTTGCCGACATACGGCGGGCTGCCAGCTCGGCGCCAGGCGCACTGGTTGGTGACTGGGCAGAGACCGCACTGAGGTGAGCGCGCAGTGCAGATGAGCGCACCGAGTTCCATCACGGCGACATTCCAGTGCACTGAGGTGGCGGTGTCGGTGGGGAGCAGGGTGTTGGCGAGGGTGGTTTCGGCGCGGGTGAGGCTGGGGTGGGGGAGGGCGGAGCCGGTGATCAGGCGGGCATGGACTCGGCGAATGTTGGTGTCGACGACGGTGGTTCTGCGGCCATAGGCGAACGCGGCGACGGCGGCAGCGGTGTAGGCACCGACACCTGGTAGGGCAAGCAGGTCCGCTTCGGTGTCGGGGACAGCTCCGTGGTGTCGGTGGACCATAGCTTCGGCGGCGGCGTGCAACCGTAGGGCTCTGCGGGGGTAGCCGAGGCGATCCCAGGCGCGAACAGCTTCGCCGGGGGCGTCGGTGGCCAGGTCGGCGGGGGTAGGCCAGCGGGTCATCCAGCGATGCCAGGCGGGTTCGACGCGCGCGACCGGGGTCTGCTGCAGCATGACCTCGGAGACGAAGATCCCCCAGGGGGTACAGTCCGGGTGGCGCCAGGGCAGGTCGCGGGCGTGCTGGTGGTACCAGTCGATGACAGGTCGGTGGAGTTCGTAGGCGTCGGGGCGGCTCACGTTCGGCCTTTCTGAGGCGACCGGGGGTGGGGCGTCCTGCGCATCCTACGGGTGACCTGTGCGGGTGCCCTGATCAGCCGGGTCGTTCGCCGACAGCGTCGCTGGCTCGTGCCGTGGTGTCGTTGGTGTCGGTGAGGACCAGATGCGCGGCGTGGCGTAGGTCCGCGACTTCGATGACGCTCATGGTGTCGGGGATGCCGGGGGCCTTGATCACTGGCCCGACTGGTCGAGGGGAGAGCCCGCCGTCGCGGTGTCCGCGGGCCGCGTTGGTGAAGGACCCAGCGGGGACGACGGCGCGGGTAAACCCGATGCGGGCGGCCTCAGCGAGGCGGCGGGGAACACCAGTGACGGGACGCACTTCACCGGCGAGTCCGACTTCACCGAGGGCGATCATGCCGGTGGGGAGGGGGCGATCGAGGACCGAGCTGGCCATGGCGAGAGCCGCGGCGAGGTCGGCAGCGGGTTCGGCGACGCGGACGCCACCGACGGTGGACACGTAGGTGTCGCAGCGGCCGACCGGCATGCGGGCTCGTCGCTCGAGGACGGCGAGCAGCATCGCGATCCGGGAGGAGTCCAGGCCGGAGGTGGTACGTCGGGGGGAGGGGGCGGAGGTCGGGGCGAGTAGGGCTTGGATTTCGGCGACGAGGGGTCGGCGTCCTTCGAGGGTGACGGTGACAGCGGTGCCAGGGACGACGAGGTCTCGGCTGGACACGAAGAGTCCGCTGGGGTCGGCGAGTCCTTCAATGCCGGTGTCGCCGAGGTCGAAGCAGCCGACTTCGTCGGTGGGGCCGTAGCGGTTTTTAACGGCCCGGACGAGGCGGAGACGGGACCCCCGCTCGCCTTCGAATTGGATGACGACGTCGACGAGATGTTCGAGGACGCGGGGCCCGGCGATGGATCCGTCTTTGGTGACGTGGCCGACGAGCAGGGTCGCCATGTCGCGGGTTTTGGCGGTGCTGATGAGGCTGGCGGTGACTTCTCGGACTTGGGAGACGTTGCCGGCGGAGCCATCGACCTCGAGGGAGGCGATGGTTTGGACCGAGTCGACGATCAGCAGGTCGGGGGTGATTTTCTCGATCTGGGCGAGGACGGCACTCAGGTCGGTTTCTGCAGCCAGGTAAAGCTGGTCGGCGAGGGCTCCGATGCGTTCGGCGCGTAGGCGCACTTGGGCGGCGGATTCTTCACCGGTCACGTAGAGGACGGTGTGTCCGAGTCGGGCAGTGCGGGCGGCGACGTCCAACAGCAGCGTGGATTTGCCGATTCCTGGCTCACCGGCGACCAGGACGACCGATCCGGCGACGAGGCCCCGGCCGAGGACCCGATCGAATTCGGGGACTCCGGTGGTGCGTGCCGCTGCCGGGGAGGCGTCGACGTCTTCGATGGGGCGGGCGGGACGATCTAGGCGGGTGGCTGGGGCGGTGCGTGCGGTGGTCTGGCCGACTTCTTCGACAGTGCCCCACGATTGGCATTCGCCACAGCGCCCGACCCATTTGACGGCGGTCCAGCCGCATTCGGTGCAGCGGTATCCGGGGGCGGAGCGTGCCGCGCGGGAGGGGGTGGTGCGTGCCATGTGTGGCACCGTAGCGGCCGGTACTGACAACTGGTTCGGCTGGGTGGGTGGGGTTAGTAGCGCGACCACCACAGGTTGACGGCATAGTCGATATCGCGCCCGGGGTGGGAAGCGAGGAGTTCTTGGGCGATGGCAGGGGCAAATTCGATGCGGACGACCGCTTCGAAATCAGCCCGATCGGCCATCTGCCATCGGATGAGTAGGCGTTCGGCGGTGTAGCCACGGCGGCGCCAGAACCGGTCGACAGCGAGTGGATCGTAGTGGGGCATAGCGCGCCGAAACCAGGTGCCGAAGGTGGAGGTGGTGGCGTCGTTGTCGATGATGATGGCGGTCCCGCCGGGGCGTAGCACGCGGGCGATTTCGGCCAGGCCAGGTTCGCATCCGGGGCCGAAGAAGTAGGCCCAGCGGGCATGGACGAGGTCGATGCTGTGGTCAGGGAGGGGGATGTGCTGCGCTGATCCAGGGAGGACATGGACGACGGGGCCGGGGCCTTCGCGGTCGTCGTCCTGGTGGGCGATCAACCGGCGGCGGGCGGCGGCGATTAACGGCGGGTGGGGTTCGACGCCGGTGACGCTGCCATGTGTGCCGACGAGGTTGGCGAAGATCGGCAGGTGATATCCGGTGCCGCAGCCGAGGTCGAGGACATCTTGTCCGGCGAGGGGGTGGAGGCGTTGGATAGCGGCGAGGATCAACCCGTCGGGGTCGACGGCCTGGTTTTCGATCTCGTAGATCTCGGGATGCTCCCAAATATTGGGGGAGGGGATGGCGTCGTGAGGTTTCATCGGGGCGTGCGGCCTGGTGCGGACGTGGTGGGTGCTGGTGGGTGGTGAGCAACGGTGGTGGCGGGGTACGTGATGATGCCGGGGTGGGCGGTGATGAGGCGGTGGAGTTCGTCGTACGCCGGACGGCCGATGAGCTCGATGAGTTCGGCGGCGCAGCTCAGGTAGAGCGCGCTGTTCGAGTGGTGCGATAACGCAGATCCGGTGCAATACCAGTGCAGGTCGTGGCCGCCGGGACCCCAGCCGCGCCGGTCGTATTCGCCGATGCTGATCTCGAGGTATTCGGTGTCATCGGGAAGGGTGACCGTGCGGTAGGTCCGTCGTAACGGGAGTTGCCAACACACGTCGGGTTTGACGCTGTGTGGGGGTAGCCCGTGGCGTTGGGCGTACTGGTGGAGAGCGCATCCGGGCCCTCCGGGGTGGTCGGCGCGGTTGAGCAGGATGCAGGCACCGTCGACGAGTCGGGTTGTGAGTTCGGTTTCGTCGTCCTCGGTGAGGTCGTCGCTGTCTTCCCACCAGCCGTCGGGGCCGGTGCTGTGCTGGTGCAGCTGCCAGTCGTCGGGAGTGAGTTGGGTGACGGCGTCGCGGACCCGCACCAGGTCGTCGTGGTCGGTGAGATGGGCGCCGAGGGCGCAGCAGCCGTCGTGGGGGCGGTGCCGGTCGATCCCGAGACATCCTGCCGCAAAGATGCAGGCGTACGACGAGGTGAGCCAGGTGAGGTCGCAGCGGAGGCGTTGGGCTGGTTCGGCGGGGTCAGTGAATTCGATCCACGTGCGGGGGTTGTCGAGGGGAGTTTCTCGGGGTGGGTGTCGGCCGGCCACGTGATCACTATAGGGCGGCCAGCCGACACCTCGGGTCACTGGTGGTCAGGGTGGTCCTGGCATTCTTCGTGCTCGCAGGCGTCGTCTGGACCGTAGCCTTCCCAGGCGGGGAACTCATCGTCGTACTGTCGCCACTGGTCGGGGCCTTCGGCGTATTCGGCGTCGGTCAGTAGGCACGCCTGGAGCCGGGTGCGCAGGGCGGGAGCGTCGAGGTTGATGCCGATGAAGACGAGTTCCTCGGCGTGCGAGGCGGCCGGTCCGTCGTGGTCGTCGTACGTCGTGTCGCGAGCGCCTGCGGGGTCAAACCGGGCTGATCCGCCGGCTTGGCTCCACAATCCGGTGACGTCGGGGCGGCTGGCGAGGGTGAAGAACCCTTTGGAGCGCACGATGCGACCGTAGGGGCCGTCGTCGAGGTCATGGACGAGAAGGTCCATGAGCCGAGCCGGGTGGAAGGGGCGGGGAGAGCGGAAGACCAGGGAGGAGATGCCGTATTCCTCGGTTTCTGGGACGTGATCGCCGTTGAGTTCGGCAACCCAGCCGGGGGCCTGTTGCGCGCGTTCCATGTCGAAGCGGCGGGCGCCGACGATCTGGGTGACGTCGATGCGGGAGTGGTCGGTGCGGATGACATCGGCGAGCGGGTTGAGTCGTCGCAGGGTCGCTTCGAGCCGTTCGGTTTCTTCGGCGGGGACCAGGTCGGTTTTGTTGACCAGGATGACGTCGGCGAATTCGACTTGGTCGATGAGGAGCGCTGAGACGGTGCGGTCGTCGCCTTCGTGCTGGTCTAGGCCGCGTTCGATGAGGTCGTCGGCGCGGGCGAGTTCGGTGAGGAAGCTGGTGGCGTCGACGACGGTCACCATGGTGTCGAGTTGGGCTCGTTGCCACAGGGTGGAGCCGTCGTCGCTTTCCAGGGCAAAGGTGGCGGCGACGGGCATGGGTTCGGAAATGCCGGAGGACTCGATGAGGAGGTGGTCGAAGCGTCCTTCGGCGGCGAGTCGGCCGACTTCGTCGAGGAGGTCGTCGCGCAGGGTGCAGCAGATGCACCCGTTGGTGAGTTCGACGAGGCGTTCCTCGGTGCGGGAGAGGCTGGAGCCGTCAGCGACCAGGGCGGCGTCGATGTTGACTTCGCTCATGTCGTTGACAATGACGGCGACGCGCAAGCCGTCTCGATTGGCTAGGACGTGGTTGAGCAGGGTGGTCTTGCCTGCGCCGAGAAAGCCTGACAGGACGGTGACTGGGAGTGGGGCGGCAACCGGTGCAGATGTGGACATGAGAACCATTATCCCCAATGGGGTGGCGATGTTGGAGGTGCCCGTGTTCACGACGACGGGCCGGGTGTCCAGGCTTTCCCCGGACATCCCCGACCCGTCAGTGCGGCTCTCTTCGGCGTATCAGTAGCGGAACTGACCCACCAGACCTTGCAATTCTGTTGCCTGGCGAGCCAACTCGTCGGCAGCCTGGGCGGTATTGCTTGCTGCTGAGGTGGTGTCAGCCACGCCCCGAGCCACCGCGTCGATATTGTCCGCGATCCGGCTGGCCCCGGAGGCGGCTTCGGAGACATTCCGTCCCATTTCGTTGGTGGTGGCGGTTTGTTCTTCGACGGCGGAGGCGATGGTGGCTTGGGTGTCGTTGATTTGGGAGATGATGGCGGCGATTTCGCTGATGGCGGCGACGGCGGCTTCGGTGTCGATTTGGATGGCTTCGACGCGGTGGGCGATGTCTTCGGTGGCTTTGCTGGTTTCTTGGGCGAGGTCTTTGACTTCGTTGGCGACGACGGCGAAGCCTTTGCCGGCTTCCCCGGCGCGGGCGGCTTCGATGGTGGCGTTGAGGGCGAGGAGGTTGGTTTGTTCGGCGATGGAGGTGATGGTTTTGATGACGTTGCCGATTTCGATGCTGGATTCGCCGAGTTTGGCGACGGTGGTGTTGGTGCGGTCGGCGACTTGGACGGCGGAGGCGGCGACGCCGGCGGCGTCGGTGGTGTTTTTGGAGATTTCGCGGATGGAGGCGGTCATTTCTTCGGTGCCAGCGGCCACGGTCTGCACGTTCGAGGACACTTCACCAGCGGACTGGGTGGCCAGCGCGGCCTCACCGGAGGAGCGTTCAGCAGCGTTGTTGAGTTGCGAGGAGGTCGCGGAGAGTTCCTCGGAAGCGGCAGCGACGGAGGTCGCGGCCGTCCCCACCTGACGCATGATGCTCTGCAGGCTGATGCGGGTGCTCTCCGTGGACGCTGCCATGTCGCCGATCTCGTCGTTGGTGGTCCGGCGGCAAGGCACCGTC
Source organism: Austwickia sp. TVS 96-490-7B (assembly GCF_019331795.1). Lineage (GTDB taxonomy): Bacteria > Actinomycetota > Actinomycetes > Actinomycetales > Dermatophilaceae > Austwickia. Next base: position 476,715 of record NZ_JAHPZL010000003.1, on the reverse strand, counting down.
AGGTCGCCGCGGCGCATGGCATCCACAGATGCCCGCACCAACTGCACTGACCCGCGAATCCCGCGAGCAATAAAGACAGCCAAGCCGATCATCAGGGCAGATGCGATGAGCATCGTCACCAGGGTGATGATGCGGGTGGTGTTGCGGACATCGACGACTTTCTGTTCCGCCTCGACGACGCCTTTCCGGGCGGTGTCGTTGATGGCCGAGGACGCTTTGTTCTGCTCGACAATGTCCGGCACGCACTGGTTCATGATCTGGTCCAAGCCCAGGGCCCGGCTGGCGGCGGTGTCTTTGCGGAAGTTAGCAATGCCTTCGTCGTCGTACTTGTTGAAGTTGGCGGTGTGCTTCTTCAGGAGCTCCAGCTGGGCACGGTCACCGTCGGTGAGCAGCGGTGGGAAGTTGTCCAGCAGGTCGTTGAGTTCTTTCTGCCGAGCGAGGAACTTTGACCGTTGGCCCGAGGTCGGTTCGGCGCCTTTCTGACCGATGGTCAGCAGGTCGACGACAACACCGTTTTGACGTCGGTTGATCTCCGAGATCAACTGGTCCACCTTGAGGGAGGTCCAGCTGAGATGCTGAGCTGCCTTCATCTCGTCGGTGGTCTGTTCCACCCGACCTTGGCCCCACATGTTGATGCCGAACATCAGCAGAGTGCTAATCAGGCCGAGAATGCCGATGGCGATGATTTTGGCGCCGATCCCGATGCGTCGTCCCAGGGGACTGTCGTGCTCGTCGAGGCCGGATTGCGGGGCTGTCATGGAAGCGGTCATGGTGTGGACTCCAGAGCCGGGGACACAGAGATGGCGATATGCATGCCGGGGGTTCCTGAGCCACTTGTCGTCGGCTTCTTCCCAGACCTGAGTGAAAATGGTCAGCGGGAGCGGAATTCCGGTATCTCAGCGGCGGTGACGGCTACTCTCGCTGCCATGCGCATGGGAGTGATCGACGTCGGTTCTAATACGGTGCATCTCCTCGCAGTCGACGCGCACTGGGGCGCGCATCCGCTGCCAGCGTCGTCGTACAAGATGGCGTTGCGGCTGTCCGAGCACACCACCGATGACGGAGGAATCAGCGACGAAGGCTGTCAGACCTTGGTGTCCTTTGTGCAGGAATGCACGGTCAAGGCGGAAGATTGGGGCGTGGAAACCTTGCGGGGTTTTGCGACCAGCGCGATCCGGGAGGCGCCCAACGGGGATCACGTGTTAGCGGAGGTGGCGGCGCGTACCGGGGTCACTTTGCAAGTCCTGCCGGGCGAGGACGAGTCGCGGTTGACCTTCTTGGCGGCGCGGCGCTGGTGTGGCTGGTCGAGTGGCAGGTTGATGCTTGTCGACGTGGGTGGCGGCTCGTTGGAGTTGGCGGCGGGGGTTGATGAGGATCCTGATGTGGCGTTGTCGTTGCCGTTGGGGGCGGGGCGACTCACTCGGGAACGACTGCCTGGAGATCCGCCGTCGTCGGAGCAGATCCGCTCAGTGCGTAAGGACATTCGCGCCGAGATTGCGAGGGTGGTGCGGGACCTGACCAAGGTGGGGGTCCCTGATCGGTATGTCGGGACGTCGAAGACGATCCGCTCATTGGCTCGGATGTGCGGGGCGGCACCCAGCCAAGAGGGCCCCTATGTTGCCAGGTCGTTACGGCGGGATGATCTGCATGCCTTGGTGCCGGAGCTAGCCGGACGCACCGCGGCGCAACGGTGTGCTCTGCCGGGGGTTTCGGCGGACCGCAGCCGACAGGTCTTGGCGGGGGCATTGGTGGTCGAAGCGGTGATGGACTTGGTGGGTATCGAGGATCTGGTGGTGTGTCCGTGGGCTTTGCGGGAGGGCGTCATCCTGGCGGAGTTGGACCTGATTCCTGCACCGTGACCTGGTGTGATCGGAGCCCCTTGAATGGCGCTCAGCTCGTGCGCCTACCCTGAGTTCCATGGTCGCCGATTCAGCGCCGAGTGCCATCCGGGTCACGATGTCGACGTCCTCGGTGTATCCGTTAGGACCGCAGGCAGCGTTTGAGACTGCCGCTCGACTGGGGTACGACGGGGTCGAGGTGATGGTCCTGTCGGATCCGCTGACCCAAGAAGTGTCCTTGTTGCGCCGCTGGTCGCAGGAGTATGGCGTCCCGGTGGTGTCGGTGCATGCGCCGTGTTTGTTAGTGACTCAACGGGTGTGGGGGACCAGCGATCCGTGGGTGAAGCTGGACCGGTCAGTGAGCTTGGCTGAGGAGTTGGGGGCCGAGGTGGTCGTGGTGCATCCGCCGTTCCGGTGGCAGCGCGACTATGCGCGGGCTTTTGCTGACGGGGTCGCCGAGCGGGAGGACGCCACCGGGATGCCGATCGCGGTAGAAAACATGTTTCCGTGGCGGGCGCGCCGCACTGACGTGCAGGCGTATTTGCCGGGGTGGGATCCGGTGCCGCAGCCGTATGACAACGTCACGTTGGATTTGTCGCACACCGCGACGGCTGGAAGCGATGTGTTGGAGATGCAGGCGACGTTGGGGGATCGGTTGCGGCATGTGCATCTGGCGGACGGGTCGGGGTCGTTCATGGATGAGCATCTGGTGCCGGGGCGTGGTGGCCAGCCGTGTGACGAGTTTGTGGCGCGGTTGCCGGAGATGGGCTTTACCGGGGCGGTCTGCTTGGAGGTCTCGACTCGGAAGTGCTCGATGGCGCAGCGGGAGGCGGACCTGTTGGAGTCGTTGATGTTTGCGCGGCTGCATTTGGGGCACCCGCCAGCGCAGCATCCGCCGGTGCCGCACCCGCATCATCAGCGGTTGACGACGATGCGGGCGGGGGCAGCTCGACGGCGGGAACGGCGGGAGGATCGTCGGGTACGACGGGCGACGAAGCGTCGCCTGCGGGGGTGACCGGCGGGGAGATCGCTCGGGCAGGGGCGCAGCCAGCCTGGGGTACGGCGGTGTTTTCCCTGATTGCCGTACCCCGTCACGGTCGTTACGAGGTTTTGGTGCCGACCGGGCAGTGTTCGGTGATGGCTTTGGCGTCTTCGGCGGTCACAGCGAGGTCGTATTTCAGGGCGACGTCACGGAATTTACAGACGTACGTCTTGACGTAGTCCTTGTTGGGGGGGAGCCACAATCCGGGTCCCTTGTCTTTTTTGTTGTGATTGGCTTTGGCCTCAGCGGCGACGAGATTGGCGTCTTGATCGTTGGCGAATTGGACGCGGCGGGCTTGGTCCCATTTCGAGGCGCCCATGTCCCAGGCCAGGGCGAGCGGGTAGATGTGGTCGATTTCCACCGGGGAAGGGTTCTGGCCGGCTTTCATCCGGATGGACTGTCCGGTGTAGGGATCGTCGATGACTGCGGTGGCGACGGTGCAGGCGCCGTCTTTGACGACGTCATGACCTTGACTGGCGAGGAGGTCGTTGCGGGTGTCGCATTTGTTGTGTCCGCGTAGGCCAGGGTGGTCGTCGCTCCATCGAGTACCGAAGACGCAGCCTTTTCCTTTGCCACAATCTCGTTCGTAGCCGCTGACTTTCTGTCGGGAGGCCACGACGCGTAGGCCGTTTTGGCGGGGGCCGTCGGTGGTGTTTTCGCTGTAGGTGATCATGGCTGCGGCAATGCCTAGCACGATGGCGATCACGGTGACCGCGGCGGTGAGCATCCACCGTTTGGTGTTCAACACCGACCTCCTTGTCTGATTCCGGGACGGGGCGTGTCCTGGGGTCGTTGTGGGCTGGCCACGGCGGTTGCCGGGCTTGGCGTTGAGCGTAGTTGCTGATGGGACGTCAGAGGTGATCGATATCGTTTGGGAGCACTGGGTCAGTTGGGTTGTGCCCTGATCGGGGAGGGGAGACTTCCGGCGCTCCGCGACCGTGGCCGGGTGAGGTGCCCTCAGGGGCAGCGTGGGGAGCAGCCGCAGCGGATGGCGCTAGCCTGGGCGCGTTACACGACTTTTCGTCAGCAGTGAGGGGGGGGAACCGTGCCCAACGCCAAGGCCATGCTGTCGGCCTCGCTGCGTCGGGTCGCCCGGGAACGTCGGCTGCGCCGTCTCGCCGAGGCACCCACTATGAGCCGCGAACTCGTTCGTCGGTTTGTCGCCGGTGAGACGATTGCCTCTGCCGTTGAAGTCAGCGCGGAGTTGGTCTTGAAGCGACGCCACGTCTGTCTCACTTCGCTGCAACCCGTCCCAGAGGACGCGCAGGCTGCGATCTACCACGCTCGTCGCTATCGCACATTGTTACGGCGTCTCGGCGAGTCGGGGTTGGCATCGGAGGGGCGATGTGAGGTCAGTTTTGCGCTGGCTGACATTGGTATGGCGATCGGCGTCGAGGGGCCTGATCTGGCCCTGACCCAAGCCCGCAAGATCTGTCAGGCCGCCGCGAATGCCGGTGCTCTGGTCACGGTGGAGACGATCCACGCTGACGATGTGGATCTCACGGTGGAGACGGTCGCCGAGTTGCGTCAAGACTTCCCTGGGGTGGGGATCTCATTGCAAGCGGCGCTCCGCCGGACCGCTTCCGACGTACGGGAACAGCAGGGGCATCGGGTGCGCCTCGTCAAAGGCCCCCCGGGGACCGGTGATGACCGGTACCGTCATCCTGCGGAGGTGGATCGGTCATTCGCCCGGAGTGCTCGGGTGCTGCTCGCCAATCCGGGGACCCCGGTGCTGTCCACTCAAGACCTGCGGCTCATTGAGATCGTGGAGGCGTTGGCTCGTCATGTGGATCGGCCGCGGGGCAGTTACGAGTACCAACTGCGGTATGGGGTCCGCCCGGAGATGCAGGCGGTGATCGGTGATCGGGGCGATCTGTGCCGGGTGTATACGCCTTTCGGTCAGGACTGGTATGCCTATCTGATCTCGCGGGTGGCCGATGACCCCAGCAAGGTTGGTGACCTGCTGAAAGCAGCGTTCGCTCGTTGATCGGTGACGAAACCCACCTTCGGGGAACCCTCCCTGGAGGTCTGAACAGAAGGAGAGTCCACATGGCCCGTCTGGCCGTGCTCGGTGCCGGAGTGATGGGAACAGCGATCCTTGCAGCGCTGCTTGAGGCGCAGGCTTTCGCTCCGGCGGAGGTGAGCGCCACTACGTTGGACCAGGATGCGGCCCGGCGTCTTCGGGAGGACCTGCAGGTCAAGGTCACGGACAATGTTCGGGCTGTCGCTCAGGCGGAGGTGGTCCTCATCTCGGTCAAACCGGATGGCGTGGCCAGCCTGCTGGCGGAGGTCCGGGACCATATTTCTGACGAGGCGTTGGTGATTAGTGTCGCTGCGGGGATCAGCCTGGACGTGTTGGAGTCGGGTCTCCCGGAGGGGACTGCGGTGGTGCGGGTGATGCCCAACACCCCAGCGTTGATTGGTGAGGGCATGATGGTGCTTTCCGTCGGCAAAGAGTGCGGCCCAGAACAGGTCGCGTACGCCGAGGAATTGTTGGGACATTGTGGGTCAGTCCTGACGGTCCCAGAAAAACAGCAGGACGCGGTGACCGGTTTGTCCGGGTCGGGCCCGGCGTATGTGTTCATGATTGCCGACGCACTCGTCGAAGGTGGGGTGGCGCAGGGCTTGTCGCGTCAGGTCGCTACCGAGTTGACCAAGCAGACCTTGTACGGCGCGGCCGCACTGTTGCGTCAGGACGGAAACCATCCGACTCTGTTGCGTGAGCAGGTGAGCAGCCCTGGTGGTACGACGATTGCGGCGTTGCGAGTTTTGGATGCGGCCGGGGTGCGTTCTGCGCTGGTCGACGCCGTAGAGATGTCAGCGCGTCGGTCCCGCGAGCTGGGCGGGTGACTGTCCGGTCGGTGTGATCCGAGGCGTGTCACGTCGGTCGATCCGATCTGCACCCGGTAGCGACAACCGGCGGCGGTGGTGTTACTACTGATGGGGTGAGGGCGTGACGTTGTCCTCGGGGTCGGCGTCGACAGCGCTGTTACCGTGTGTTCATCGCGTCCTGGGACGCTCGTATCACCGGCCTGAGTGCAGGCCAGGACGCGGAAAGGGTGACGAATGACCGAGACCACCGTGCGCCGCCTCTCTGAAGAGGACTGGCCGATCTACCGGGATATGCGACTGCGCTCGTTGCAAGAGTCGCCGGACGCGTTCGTGCGGACGTACGACGAGGAGAAGGATTACGACGAGGCGTTGTGGCGGGCCAGGATGCTGCGGGCCGGTCGGCTGATCGCGCGTCGGGATGGGCAGGACATTGGCATTCTGTCGATGCGTGCCGGGGATCCTGAGGTGCAGGACGAGGCCGCGGAGATCTTCGGCTTGTGGGTTCCGCAAGAGTTGCGCGGTCAGGGCGTGGCAGTGGATCTCTTCTCTGAGGCCGTCAAGGAGGCCGTGGCTGCGGGTCATCGTCATCTCATCTACTGGGTAGGCACGGAAAACGCCCGAGGGGTGGCCTTTGCCAGCGGGCGTGGTTTCCGGCCGAGTGAGCACCGTCGCCCGATGCGCGCCCCGGGCGCTGACGCCGGGGAGCAGGAAATCGCGATGGTGTTGAGCCTGTCCTGAGGTCGTTTTCGGGGGCTGCCTGGCATGGGCAGCCCCCGGGGACGGGTCAGCGGCAGCTGCGTCGTCGACACGGCGGTGGGCTTGGCCCTGCAGCGCAGGTGTCCTCGCTAGCGTGCTGGTATGACGCGCACAGGGATCGTGTGGGACCCCAGTTTCACCGGGTACGACTTCGGTGCGGACCATCCGATGAATCCACTCCGACTCGACCTGACAGCCAGGTTGTGCACCGAATTCGGCTTGTTGGGTGGGTCGGAGGTCGAGGTGATCACTCCTGATGTCCCGGACGATGAGATGTTGTGCTTGGTGCACGATGAGGAGTATGTCGCGGCGGTACGGCGAGCCTCCGTCGATCCAAGTGCCGCTTCGCAGCGGTGCGGTCTAGGGACTGACGATGATCCAGCGTTCGTGGGGATGCATGAGGCGAGCGCGAGGATCGTCGCGGGAACGGTGGCTGTGGCGCAGGGGGTGTGGCAGGGGCATTACCAACGTGGGGTGAATTTTACCGGGGGTTTGCATCATGCGATGCCGGGGCACGCGTCGGGGTTCTGCATCTATAACGACGCTGCGGTGGCGATCCAATGGTTGTTAGATCAGGGGGCGCAACGAGTGGCGTACGTCGACGTGGACGCTCATCACGGCGACGGTGTGGAACGGGTGTTTTGGGATGACCCACGAGTGGTGACGGTGTCGATCCATGAGACCGGAGCAATCCTGTTCCCGGGGACGGGTTTTGCGCAGGATACCGGGGGGATGGGTGCTCCGGGGAGCGCCGTGAACCTGGCGTTGCCTCCTGGGGTGGGGGATGCCGCCTGGTTACGGGCGTTTCATGCCGTGGTGCCGCCGGTGTTGCGGTCGTTCGCACCGCAGATCATCGTCAGTCAGCATGGGGCAGATTCGCACGCGGATGACCCGTTGGCGCACCTGGCGTTATCCGTGGACGCGCAACGGTGGGCTGCCGCGATGCTCCGGGACCTGGCGGTGGAGTTGTGCGACGGGCGCTGGATCGCGTTGGGTGGGGGCGGCTACGAGGTGGTCGGGGTGGTCCCGCGGGCCTGGACGCATCTGGTGGCGATGGTCCAAGGGCGTGACCTTCCGGTGGACGCGCCGGTGCCGCAGGGGTGGCGGGACTATGTGGAGCGTCAATGCCAGGTAGTGGCGCCAACGTCGATGGGCGATGGGGCGTCGGCGGAGGGACGGGTGTGGTGGCGGTCCTGGGATGGGGGCTTTGACCCGGATAACAACGTGGATCGCGCGGTGATGGCGACCCGGGAGGCGGTGTTTCCTGGATGGGGCCTGGATGTCTGGTTTGACTGAGATGACCACTGCGGGACGTAGCGCCGTAGGGATACCGCGTCATGCCGTTGTGCAGCACCGTTACGGCAGGGGACTCGTGAGACACCTGCCGCGAAAAGAATGCGTGGGTCGCAGCGCCGCTCTGGAGGTTGCTGGCGTGCCATGATGTTGCACGCTCCCAGCATTCCTGCTGGACGGCTTGGGGGTTCGTCATCCTGTCATCCTTCGTCGCCCGTCGACATCGGCGGGCGAGCACCTGGCCCGGAGGTCTCCCATGTCAGACGTCGCTCGAATTGACGCGTCGAATCTGCTCACCGTTGCGGAAGTGGCTTCGAAGATGCGGGTGTCGAAGATGACCGTCTATCGACTCATCCACAGCGGGGATATCCCGGCGTTGAGAGTCGGTCGTAGTTTCCGGGTGCCGCATCAGGCGGTGGCCGATTACTTGGAGGCGGCGTACGTCGAGACCGCATGAGTGGTGACGCCGCTGGTGGGGGTGTGACGACTCCGAACGGTCCGTTGTGTCATCGTGGATCGAGTGATTTCCGCGCGGCGTCGTCGGCGGGATACTCTTTTGCGGATCGTTCTGGAAAGGACCACTCATGGGCTCAGTGATCAAGAAGCGTCGTAAGCGTATGGCGAAGAAGAAGCATCGCAAGCTGCTGCGCAAGACGCGTCACCAGCGTCGTAACAAGAAGTGACGTGCCCGGTGCCCCGACATGGTCGTGGAGCATCGGTGTGACGATCGGGCCCGCTCCCTGTTCAGGGGTGGGCCTTGTCGTTCATCAGGACTGAGATGAGCTTCTGCCCGGCCTGAGCCACGTCTGGGCAGGTGGATCGCCACCGAGCGTCGACCGTCTGCGGCGAAGGAGGTGCTGGGTGGCAGGGAATGTCTTGGTGACCGGGGCAGGTGGGCGTCTGGGTGCTGGGGTGGCTCGGTCCCTCGCGGCACATACCGAGGTGGGGCGGGTCATCGGCTTGGATGTGACGGCTCCGTTGGTATCGCTCGGGGCGGCTGACTTCGTGCGTAGTGACGTGCGCCACCCGGTAGTGGGCCGGTTGTTGGATCAGGCTGATATCGACACAGTGGTGCACCTGGCGTTGTCGACGAGGCCGCTAGGTGGACAGGCGCGTGCCGCGCAAAAAGAAACCAACGTCGTAGGCACGATGCAGTTGCTGGCTGCCTGTCAGCAGTCTCACCGGCTACGTCGGATCGTGATGCGTTCCAGCGGTGAGGTTTACGGCTCCTCGGCCCAAGACCCTGCGGTGTTTACTGAGGATCTCGTCATTCCTCGCGGCCGGGCGGTGGGGGCCGTTCGGGATGTGCTGGACGCAGAGGGATACCTTCGGGCAGTGCTGCGTCGGCGACCCGACCTGGAATGGACGACGTTACGTCTGGCGCACGTTGTGGGGTCACAGATGTCGTCACGGTTATTGGATTATCTGGCGTTACCAGTGGTGCCTGTCCCGATGGGGTATGACGCTCGATTGCAGTTCCTGCACGAGGACGACGCCGTGGCAGCTGTGGTCCAAGCGGTCGTCGGGCCTCCGGTCGGTGCGGTCAACGTCGCAGCACCTGGGGTGGTGACCGTCTCCCAGGCCGCTGCCCTCACCGGGCGGGTCTGCCTCGCGTTGCCCGCCACCGCGGGGGCGTCCATGCATCAGGCCCTCGCCTGGGGTCGCCGGATCGGGTTGGCTGGGCCGGTCGTGGCCAGCCCCACAGATCTGGCATTTCTGCGCCACGGTCGAGTATTGGATCATTCCGCCATCCAGGAACGGTTGGGTTTCCTGCCGACCAGGGACACCCGCCACGCCTTCCTGGAGGCCGCCACCGCCTTTCCCGCGCCGCCGTACGGGACGGTGACCCGCCGGTGGCGACGTTGGAGCGCCGATCTGATGTCGAACGTCGACGCCCGCCTACGATCCCGAGAAGAGGTGCGCGATGGACAACCCATCCGTTGATCATGCCGCCTCCTCACTCCCGTACGGCGTGGAGGACATCGCTGCCGCAGTGACCGCCCTCGTCGAAGCGCTGCGATGGGCTGCCCGGCAGATCGGCGTGGATGAGGAGCAGGTGGAGGATCGGGTCGCCGACACCCTCGCCTTCCTTCGGCGGCGGGTGAGCGGGGAGTACGACGTCGACGACTTTGGTTTTGATGCCGACTTCACCGAGAACGTATTCCTACCGCTGCTGCGTCCGCTCTACCGATCCTGGTTTCGGGTGGAGGTCCGGGGGATGCATCACGTGCCCCAGGATGGCGGCGCCTTGATCGTGGGTAACCATTCCGGGACGATCGCGCTCGATGCGTTGATGACTCAGCTGGCTGTCCACGATGACCATCCAGCACACCGTCACCTCCGAATGTTGGGGGCTGACCTGGTGTTTTCTACCCCTGTGGTGGGGGCATGGGCTCGACGTTCGGGCAGTACCCTGGCCAGTCCTCTCGATGCTGAACGGCTGCTGCGTGCCGGAGAATTAGTGGGGGTGTGGCCCGAAGGTTTCAAAGGCATCGGTAAACCGTTTTCCCAGCGCTACCGGCTGCAACGTTTCGGGCGGGGTGGTTTTGTGGCGTCTGCGTTACGCACACAGGTGCCTATCATTCCGTGCAGCATCGTGGGAGCTGAGGAGACCTATCCGATTCTCGCTGATCTTCCGCTCCTCGCTAAGGCATGCAAAATGCCGTATTTCCCAGTGACACCGTTGTTTCCGCTGTTGGGGCCGCTGGGGCTCATTCCGTTGCCCAGCAAATGGATCATCGAATTCGGGGCTCCCATTGAGACGGGCGGCCTTCCTCCAGAAGCCGCCGATGACCCCGTCCTGGTCCTGGAAATCACCGACAGCGTGCGAGAGACCATCCAACGCACGCTCTATCAGTTGCTCGCCCACCGCGGACCTGCCTTCGGCTGATCGCCGGGCAGGCCTGCTGCCAGGCGCCCCGGCACCCACGCGTGCCCAGCCCGAGCGAGGCACTCCAAGCGGCTTACCGCGAATCAGCGCGTAACCTGCAGGTATGTCCAAACCTCGTGTGCTCCTGGTGACGATCCCCGACTGTCATCTCTGTGACCGTGCCCGGGAAACCCTCACCGCCGTAGCCCACCAGGAAGACATCTGCTGGCACGAGCGCGACCTCACCCGCACTGGAGCAGACGATCCACACTGGTGGGACGAGGTCCCCCTGATCCTCATCGACGGCGTCGTACGATGTCGGCTCCGTATCGACGAAGACGAACTCCGGGAGGCACTTCGGTCACCGGCGGCGACGTTTGGCGCCTGAACGCCGTGCCGCCTATGGTGAACTGTCCATTTTCTCCACCGTCGGGCCCTGGGTCCCTGCGGGCGGGCCCGTGGCGGGGGCGGCCATCCACGGGAACACCCCGATCAACGCGTCCTGGCGGGACGCCCAGACATGATCGCGTCGAACGAGGAGCCGGTGTCCGTGAGTGAAGAGAACGGTGTGCGCCGGGACGTCCCCGAGGCAACCGTCATCCGCCTCCCGGACTACCTGCACGTGCTCACCAGACTCACCGAACACGGCCAACGGTCAGTTTCCTCCGCAGAGTTAGCTGCCGCCGCCGGAGTCACCCCCGCCCAGCTGCGCAAAGACCTCTCCCTGCTGGGCTCCTACGGAGTACGTGGCGTCGGCTATGACACCGTCCGTCTTGCCGGTCACCTCGCGTCGGCTCTAGGTCTCTCCCATGCCTGGCCCGTGCTGGTCGTCGGCGTGGGACGCCTAGGGGAAGCCTTGGCCCGTTATCCCGGTCTGTCCGAGCGAGGATTCCGCATCGCCGGTCTCTTCGACGCTGATCCGGCACTCACCGGCAGCGAGGTCGCAGGTCAACCGATCCGACCCATGTCCGAACTTGCGACGATGGCCGCTGAATTGGCACCGGTCATCGGGATCATCGCCACCCCCGAGGACGCTGCGGAATCGGTATGTGCTCAACTGGTCCAGGCCGGTGTGACGGCGATCCTCAACTTCGCCCCGGCGGTTCTCCCCGAACCACCAGGGGTCCACCTTCGCCAGGTCGATGTGGCCAACGAGCTGCAAATCCTGGCTTTCCATGCGCAGGGAGGGGCGCAGGTATGAGTCTGATCGCCATCGGACTGTCTCATCGGAGTGCGCCGATGTCGGTCCTGGAGGAAGCCGCGCTGGACCACCGCCAAGTGGAGAGCCTGGCCGCCGCGCTTGCCGCCTGCGGCAACGTGCGTGAGGTGATGGTACTGGGCACCTGTAACCGCTTGGAGATCTACGCCGACGGGACGACCTTCCACGGTGCGGTCGCTGAGATCGGCCAATGTCTGGTGACGGCCACCGGGATGCCTCGGGAGCGGCTGACTGACCACTTGTATGTCCACTACGAAGAGCGCGCGATCGCTCACCTGTTTGCGGTGGCATGCGGACTGGACTCGATGGCAGTCGGTGAGGGACAGATTCTGGGCCAGCTGCGCACCGGCCTGCGCCGGGCCCAGCGGGCCGGTCGGGCAGGTCCGGTGCTGAACGCGGTGGTGCAGCAGGCGTTGCGGGTCGCTAAACGGGCCCATACCGAGACCGGGTTGGACCATGCCGGGTTGTCCTTGGTGGAAGCCGGGCTGTCCACCGCAGTCAGCCATGTCGGCCCGTTAGCTCAGGCCAAGGTGATGGTTTTTGGTGCCGGGTCGATGAGTAGTTTGGCGGCGACCACAGTGGCCAGGATGGGCTGCGCTGAGCTGGTGATCGTGAATCGGACCTTCGAGCGGGCACAACGTCTGGCTGGCGGGACCGGAGGTCAGGCTGTGCCTTTGCAGGATCTCGACAACGCACTGGCCCGCGCAGATATCGTCATCTCATGCACCGGCGCCGTCGGTTATGTCTTGGATCAAGAACGGGTCGGTCGGGCCTGTGCGGCACGGTCAGGGCGGGCGCAGATCTATCTGGACCTGGCCCTGCCACGCGATGTGGACCCTGAGGTAGGGCACCATGACGGGGTGGAGGTGGTTGCGCTGGCAGAGCTCGGTGAGGTCATCGCTGCGACGCGAGGATCAATCGACGAAGTGTCCCGGGCGCATGACCTGGTGACTGCCGAGGTGGCGAGTTTTCTCGCGCATCGGCGCAGCCTCGAGGTCGCGCCGACGGTGACGGCATTGCGAGGCCGCGCAGAGGATGTGATGGCCAAGGAATATGCCCGCCTGAGCGCGCGGTTGCCTGATCTGACTCCCCAGGAGTTGGGTGAAGTGCGGCTGGCGATGCATCGTGTGGTGGAAAAGCTGTTGCACACCCCCACTGTCCGGGTGAAGGAATTGTCCGGTCGGTCCGAACCAGGTGATTATGCGCACGCGCTGCGTGAGCTGTTTGACCTGGACCCGTACGACGTAGCCGCCGTCTCCTCCCCCCCGGAGAAAGGCGGCCTGGCATGACCGGAGGTGGCATCATCCACGACGACAGGACGGCTGTGGGGTCCCGCACCCCGATGAACCGACCGTTGCGACTAGCGACGCGACGCAGCGAACTCGCCACGACTCAGGCGGGATGGGTCGCCGATCAGCTCCGGGCGTGCGGCCACGAGGTAGAGATGGTCCTGGTCGTCACCGAAGGTGATGTCAACACGGCACCGCTGACCCAGATCGGCGGCACCGGGGTCTTTGCGTCGGCGATCCGGCAGGCCTTGCTGGATGATCGCGTCGACTTGGCTGTCCATTCGATGAAGGATCTGCCCTCTGCTCCAGCGGAGGGACTGGTCGTTGCGGCAGTCCCACCGCGTGAGGATCCTCGGGATGCGCTGGTGGCCCGGGACGGGTTGAGTCTGGCGGAGCTGCCAGCAGGCAGCGTGGTGGGGACCGGATCCCCCCGTCGAGCAGCCCAATTGTCTGCGTGGCGGCCGGATCTGACGGTGAAAGCGATTCGGGGCAATGTGGGCACTCGATTAGCGAAGGTCGCCACCGGCGAGTGCGATGCCGTGATCTTGGCGCGAGCTGGGCTCTCCCGGTTGGGTCAAGCTCATGTGATCACTCAGACGTTGGATCCCACGGTGATGCTCCCTGCCGCGGGTCAGGGTGCTTTGGCCGTGGAATGCCGTCAGGACCGCGCTGACGTGGTGACTGCTGTCGCGGAGTTGGATGATCCCCGCACCCGGGCCGAGGTCACAGCTGAGCGGGCTCTGTTGGCCACCTTGGAAGCTGGTTGTACGGCACCGATCGGGGCCTATGCCCGAATCCACATGGTGGACGCGGGAATAGAAATGGGGCTTGATGCGTTCATAGGGACGGCGGATGGCTGCTTCTCCTTGAGGCGCAGTCTCGCCGGTACGCCTCTCCACCCAGAGGAACTCGGTGCCGACCTGGCCCGTCGCATGCTCGACGAGGGCGCCGACCGTTTCGTGATCGCACCGCAGGAGCACCATTCGTGATCGAGCACTCGTCCCCTGGAGACGATGCCTTGGCCAGTGTCGCCTTCGTCGGTACCGGTCCGGGAGCCCCCGGACTGCTCACCGTCCGAGGCGCAGAACTCGTCTCCCAAGCTGATGTCCTGGTCCTTGACCGGGGCACTCCTCGTTCCATCGTGGACCGTCATGCACGGTCCGACGCTCGCGTCGTCGAGGCCTCCGACGCCGCTGAAGAGGGAGCGGGTCAGCTGTTGGCCCGTCTGGTCCGAGATATCGCCCGTAAACCCACCGACGACCAGGGCAGCGCTCTGGTCGTCCGATTGATGGACGGCGCCTCCGGCGTGGCCGGAACCTTACGCGCTGAGTTGGCGGCCTGTCTGGACGCCGGGCTAGCCGTGGAGGTCGTCCCAGGGGTGAGTTATGCCACCTCTGTCCCGACGTACGCCGGGATTCCCTGGGCGAGCTCAGAGACCTCGGTTTCCTTGATCGTCACCCAGATTGAGGCGGTTCCCTCGTGGGAGACCGCTGCTGATGACGACCTCTCGGTCACCCTGATGGGTTTGGCTGAGGAACTGGTGGTGGGAATCGAGCGGTTGTTGGCCGCTGGCCGCGACCCGCATACCGACGTGGCGCTCGTCGTGGGCGGTAGCACCACAGAGCAGCGCACCACCGTGGTTGCCCTGTCTGAGGCGCCCAAGGTGCTTCGGTCGGGACGATTGCCTGGCGCGACGGTCGCGGTGATCGGTGGCGATGTTGCTGGTCGAGAGGCCTTCAGCTGGTTTGAATCACTGCCCTTGTTTGGCTGGCGGGTGTTGATTCCCCGAACGAAAGAGCAGGCCAGCTCCACGCTGACCGAGTTGCAACGGTATGGCGCGGTCGGTGAGGTTGTCCCCACCATTAGCGTTGAGCCCCCGCGGACCCCGGCGCAAATGGACCGGGCTATTGAGGGCATGGTCACCGGACGGTATGAGTGGGTCGGTTTCACTTCGGTGAACGCGGTCCGCGCGGTCCGGGAAAAGTTCGCTGAGCGCGGGTTGGACTCGCGGGCCTTCGCCGGGCTCAAGATCGCCGCGGTCGGCGGGGTGACCGCAGCTGCCCTGCGGGACATGGGTTTGGAGCCGGATTTGGTCCCCAGTGGGGAGCAGTCCGCTCAGGGTTTGCTGCACGAATGGCCGGCGTATGACCCTGACTTGGATCCGATCAACGGAGTATTCCTGCCACGGGCGGATATCGCCACCGACATTCTGGTCGCTGGCCTGCAGGAAGCGGGTTGGGCGGTCGACGATGTCACGGCGTATCGGACAGTGCGGGCGGCGCCGCCGCCGGCTGCGGTGCGGGAGTCCATTAAGAAGGGCGACTTCGACGCGGTCCTGTTTACGAGTTCTTCGACGGTGCGCAACCTTGTCGGCATTGCCGGGAAGCCACATGCCGCCACCGTGGTGGCGTGTATCGGGCCGAAGACCGCGGCTACCGCGCGGGAGCATGGGCTCACCGTTTCGGTGGTGGCCCCGGAGCCGAGTGCGGCGGCATTGGTGGGCGCGTTGGCGGCGTACGGCACGGAGCGGGCTCGGACTGCCCAACAGAACGGCGACCGAGTGGTCCGACCGAGTGAGACGAGGCGTCGGCGTCGTAGTTGAACGTTGTCACTATGACAATGGGGGCCGCCACCACCGATGGCGGCCCCCATTTTCCCTTAAATGCCTTGTCTGACAGTCTTATTCAGGGATTTTTGAGCTTCTGCATGGACCCGCTGTCGTCGCTGTCAGGAAGGCATCGTACGGTTGGCACAGCCGGTATGGCACGATGCGACCGGCCGCCCCGTGACGAAAGGTCCTCCTGCCGATGCCCCATCCTCACGCGTTGACCATCCGTCCGCGGCGGTTGCGGCAGAACCCGGCAGTACGTCGGCTGGTGGCCCAAACCCGCCTCGACCCAGCCGAACTCATCCTCCCGGTCTTTGTGCGCGAGGGGGCCACCGAGCCGCAGCCGATCAGCTCCATGCCCGGGGTGAGTCAACACTCGATGACCTCGCTGGTGGCCACCGCGCGAGAAGCGGTTCAGGCCGGACTGGGTGGGATCATGATCTTCGGGGTTCCGGCTCACCGAGATGCTCAGGGCAGTGGCGCTGACGATCCTGAGGGCATCCTCAATCGTGCCTTGACTGAGGTGCGCCACGCCGTCGGCGATGACCTCGTCGTGATGGCGGACCTATGCCTCGATGAATTCACCGACCACGGCCACTGCGGCGTGCTGACCAGCCGCGACCTGCCTGGCGGCGGACGAGTCACCGTCGTTGATAATGATGCCACCGTAGAGCGGTACGCTGCCATGGGCTTGGCGCAAGCCGCCGCCGGTGCGCATGTGTTGGGGCTATCCGGGATGATGGACGGCCAGATTGGGTATGTCCGGGCGGCGTTGGATGGAGCGGGTCACACGGACACCATCTTGCTGGCGTACGCCGCTAAGTATGCTTCTGGCTTTTACGGCCCCTTCCGTGACGCCGTCGAATCGACCCTCACCGGGGACCGGACGACGTACCAGCAAGATCCGGCAAATCTGACCGAATCGCTGCGTGAAGTGCGGTTGGACATTGCTGAGGGTGCCGACATGGTGATGGTCAAGCCAGCGCTGCCCTATCTCGACGTGCTTCGGGCGGTAGCCCAAGAATCTGTGGTCCCAGTCAGCGCCTACCAGGTCTCTGGGGAATACGCCCAGATCGAAGCAGCCGCTGCGAACGGCTGGATCGACCGGGAGCGGGTCATTCTGGAAAGCCTCATTTCTATTCGACGTGCGGGGGCCGGTCAGATCCTGACCTATTACGCAGGGGAGGTTGCCCACCTTCTCGGATAATCACTGTTCGCGCGGTGACCGTCATGGGAAGTGGCCGTCCCGGGACCCCTGTTCCTGGGTCGGAGGAAGAAACCAGGGCTCGCCCTGGGCTGGCCGATGAGGAATGGTGTATGTCGCGGATGTCACGCACGGACGACGGGAACGGGGGCTGTGTCATGGACAGCTCACAGCGGTGGCTGGACGAGGAGGAACAAATCGCTTGGCGGTCCTATTTGAGGGCCAGCTGCCAGGTGTTTGAAACTCTCGACCGTGCCCTCCAACCCATGGGAACGTCATTGTCGGAGTATGAAATCCTTGCGATTCTCTCCGAGGTGCCCGGTGGGTCGCAGCGAATGTCGGTGATTGCCGACATCGCGGTCCAGTCAAGGAGCCGACTCACGCACACCGCAAGTAGGATGGAACGGCGTGGTTGGGTTTGTCGTCGGCCTGTTCCCGATGACAAACGTGGGGTAGAACTCTGCCTCACTGCGGAAGGTCATGCGGTCTTGGACGCCTTTGCTCGGGCGCATGTCGACAGTGTCCGCCAGACCTTGGTGGACCCGCTGGGACGTGCGGACTTCCTCGTTCTCGGCGAGTTGATGCGCCGGATCAGGGACCGCTTGTCGACCGGAGGTGACGGTCGGCCCCCGACAGGCCAGTAAACTGGACGAGTGTCGAGTAATGGTGATCTGAGGACCGGGCGTCTCAACAGGGGCTTCCTGATCGAGTTCGTGAAGTTCGGTCTTGTCGGTGGGTCCGGTGTCATCGTGAACCTGGCGGTCGTGGTGGTGCTGCAGAAGCTCACTGGCATGAATGACCACCAGGTTCGGGAAGCACTCTTCCAGTTGTGGCCCACGTCAAAGAGCGTCCGCGTTTATCACCTTTTCGCGATGGCAGCTTTCGTTGTCGCCAATGTCTGGAACTTCGAGATCAACCGTTTCTGGACGTTTGGCGGCGAAAATCGGGCAAGCCGTAAACGCCTGCTGCGATTCTTCGCAGTGGGATTAGTTGCCCAGCTGTTTGGGCTGTTCATCATGACCTTGTTGATGACGCCGGGCTCGCTCTTTGGCCTGCCTCGGGATGTCTTTGACGGCAGCACCGGGTTGCGTCGCCCGTTGTACTGGGCGCAACTCATCCAGGTGCTGTGCACCACCCCGATCTCCTTTGTCCTGCAAAAGCTGTGGACCTTTGCATCGCTCGGTTCCGACTCCGACGCCTCGGAGTCGGAACCAGCTCCGCAGGATCGGGGGACCACAGGCCAGCCAACGAAAGACTCGGCGGCTCTGGTCTCGACGCACGCCGATGCTGCTGCTGCGGCAGGTGAGGGTCAGCTGACCGCTCCAGCCACATCGGCGTCTTCTTCTCCGGCCACCACGTCGTCCACTGCAGGCTGAGCCCAGCTGACGCCGGCCACCATCCCCGGTCGACGGGCAAGATGGGGGAGGATGGGCGCATGGTCGACCCCATTGCTGAGCTGCCTTCCTACCCCTACGACGCCCCGGCATCCGCGGCGCTCTTCACGCGTGCCTCCCAGGTGATCCCCGGTGGGGTCAATAGTCCGGTCCGGGCCTACCGGGCAGTGGGCGGGACCCCACGGTTCATGGTTTCGGCCCAGGGGGCATGGCTCACTGACGCCGATGGACGCCGGTACGTCGACCTGGTCGGCAGCTGGGGGCCGATGATTTTGGGGCACGCCGACCCTCGTGTGCTGGACGCAGTGCAGCGCAGCGCGGCACGTGGCTTCTCGTTCGGCACCCCGAGCGAGAACGAGGTCGCGCTGGCCGAAGAGATCGTGTCGCGGGTGGCTCCGGTCGAGCAGGTCCGGCTGGTCAGTTCCGGGACTGAGGCCACCATGTCCGCCGTACGGCTGGCGCGGGGAGCGACCGGGCGAAGCCGGTTGGTCAAATTCGCCGGGTGCTATCACGGTCACGTTGACGCGTTACTCGCGCACGCTGGGAGTGGAGTAGCGACATTCGCGCTGCCAGACTGCGCTGGGGTGCCGGAAAGTGCCGCTGCCGAGACGATCGTGTTGCCGTACAACGACATTGCCGCTGTGGAAGCGGCCTTTGCCGAGTATGGCGATCAGATCGCGGCAGTCATCACGGAAGCCGCCGCAGGCAACATGGGTGTGGTGCCGCCGGTGCCGGGGTGGACGGCGGCATTGCGCCGGATCACCACAGCCCATGGCGCGATGCTGATCAGTGACGAGGTGATGACCGGCTTCCGATGCTCTCGTGCGGGTTGGTATGGGTTAGAAGGCCCTTATCAGGTCGATGACACCGGTCGAGACATAGGTGCGCCTGACCTGTTCACCTTTGGCAAGGTAATGGGAGGAGGTTTCCCCGCGGCAGCTTTCGGAGGGCGGGCCGAGGTGATGGCGTTGCTCGCCCCGTCCGGTCCGGTCTATCAGGCGGGCACCTTGTCAGGAAACCCGGTGGCCACTGCGGCTGGACTGGCGACCTTGCAGGCTTGTGACGAGTCGGTTTATACCCGAGTGCAGACAGCGGCTGAAACTATTGCCTCAGGGGCGAGCGCGGCACTGTCCGCGGCTGGGGTGCCGCATGTGGTGCAGTGGGCAGGCAGCATGTTCTCGGTGTTCTTCCGAGAGGGCCCCGTCACCGATTACGAGGGAGCGAAGGCGCAAGACGTTGACGCATTCCGGGCTTTTTTCCATGAGATGTTGGCGTCTGGAGTCCACCTGCCTCCCAGCGCCTTCGAAGCGTGGTTCTGCTCGGCGGCTCATGATGACGACGCGGTGGAGCAGGTGTTGGCGGCCCTGCCTCGCGCGGCGCAGGCAGCAGCCGCTGCGCATGGGAGCATGGGCGCATGAGCAGCCGAACGATCGTCCATCTGTTGCGCCACGGCGAAGTCGACAACCCCGAAGGGGTGTTGTACGGCAGGTTACCCGGATATCACCTGTCCGCTAGGGGGCGTCAGATGGCGCAGTTAGCTGCGGATCATCTCCTCAGCCGGGACATCACGGTCTTGGTGAGTTCGCCCTTGGAGCGGGCGCAGGAGACTGCTGCACCGCTCGTGGAACAGACCGGGGTAGCCCTGCGTCTCGACGACCGGCTGCTCGAAGCGGCGAATGTTTTTGAGGGTCGGCCGTTTACGCCGGACCGGCTGCGTGAACCGTCGGTGTGGCCGCATCTGGTCAACCCGTTGCGCCCCAGCTGGGGTGAGCCGTACCAGCAGATTGCGGCCCGGATGCGGGCGGTGGTCATGGCAGCGCGGGATGCGGCGGAAGGCCACGAAGCGGTCCTGGTGAGTCACCAACTTCCCGTGGAGATTGTCCGCAGGTCGATCCAAGGGGAGCGGTTGTGGCATGACCCCCGTCGTCGGCGGTGCAATCTCGCCTCGTTGACCTCGGTGGCCTTCGTCGGGGATCAGATCGAGTCGGTCGCCTACGTCGAGCCTGCGTGTCGGCTGTACGCCGGAGCCAGCTCGGTCCCGGGGGCATGACCCGCCGCCGTGGGGCCGCGGCGCGTCGGTCGATGGCGCTGTCGGCCCTGATCCTGGCGTCATCGGTGCTCGTCGGATGCTCCGGCGATCCAAACTCCGTGTCTGAGCTGGCTAAAAACAGCGACGGCCGTGGTGACGCCGCTGGTCACGGCGCGATCGAACAGATCGCGCCGGACCGGCGGGGGGAGCCAGTGCAGTTGACCGGGCCGTTGCTAGACGGCGGTAGCTGGTCCAGCCGGAAAGAACAGGGCAAAGTTGTTGTCCTCTCGGTGTGGGGAAGTTGGTGTGGTCCCTGCCAAGCTGAGCTGCCCCGATTGCAACAAGCGTGGACCCAACTCTCTGCGGCGCATCCCGACGTACGTTTCCTCGGGATCGATACGGGAGAGTCAGCCGCCACCGGCCAAGCAGTGGTCCAGCGGTTCGGTCTGACCTACCCACAACTTTCCGACCCCGACCGAACCGTGCCGCTGTCGTTGCAGGGGAAAGCTGCAGCGACTCCGACCACCCTGGTCTTGGACCGCAAGGGTCGGATCGCGGCCCGCGTCTCTGGGGAAGTCACGGCCGAATCCACGGTGGTAGGACTCGTCCAGGACGTCCTGAAGGAGACCTGATGTCCACCGGTGGCGTCCTCATCGACGGTAACCTGCTGGTAGCGGCGCTGATCGCCTGGGCTGCGGGAGTGGTGTCCTTCGCCTCACCGTGTGTGCTGCCATTGGTGCCTGGATTTTTGGGCTATGTCACCGGGTTATCTGCCGACGAGCGGGACGCACCCGCCCGGCGGGGCCGAGTGCTCGGTGGGGCGGCCTTGTTTGTCACCGGTTTTTCCGTGGTGTTCCTCGCAGGGACCGTGGCTGCGTCG
This sequence comes from Austwickia sp. TVS 96-490-7B, assembly GCF_019331795.1. Taxonomy (GTDB): domain Bacteria; phylum Actinomycetota; class Actinomycetes; order Actinomycetales; family Dermatophilaceae; genus Austwickia. Next base: position 455,462 of record NZ_JAHPZL010000003.1, on the reverse strand, counting down.
GCCACCGGGGTGATGCTCGCGGCGCACCGCCGTACCCTCTCGATGCTCGGTGGGATCCTGGTGTTGATGATGGCAGCGGTCTTCCTCGGTGTGGGTCAAGGACACAGCTGGTCACCGCGATGGCGACCCGCCGCCGGGTTGGCCGGAGCACCCTTCCTGGGCATGGTGTTTGCTGTCGGATGGGCACCGTGCACCGGCCCCACTCTCGCGGTGATCTACACCCTGGCCACCACCACCGGAGCGGACCACGGCCAGATCGCCCGAGGCGTAGCCCTCGGCATCGCCTACTGCCTCGGGTTGGGGGCGCCCTTCCTGGTGATCGCCGCAGGCTGGTCCCACGCGGTGGCCGCGACCTCCTGGCTCCGTCGACACCACCGGGGCGTGCAGATCGGCGGGGGAGCGCTGTTGGCGACAGTGGGAGTGCTCCTGGTGACTGGTAGTTGGGACACCTCCATGGCCTGGGTGCAGTCGCGACTCGTCGGTGGTTTCGTCCCCACCCTGTGAGCCGAGTCGTCCCACTTAGACACTCCTGGACTCCCGGAGCTGCCGGTGTGGCACTCTGAACGAGCCATGGACGAACAGCCACACGACGAGCACCCCACCGGCAGCACCCCCGCCAGGAACGCTCCGTCCCCCCAAGCCAACACCGCCGTACTGCCCGAACTCGGTCCGGTCGGCCTGGCTCGCTGGGCATGGCGGCAACTGACCAGCATGAAAACAGCACTGTTCCTGCTGCTGCTGACCGCGATCGCCGCCGTACCCGGGTCGGTTTTTCCCCAACGGGCGGTGGACGCGCCGCGCGTCGCCGAATGGATCGCTGACCACCCCGATAGCGGCCCCTGGCTCGACCGGATCGGGATGTTCGATGTGTTCAGCTCTCCGTGGTTCTCCGCGATCTACCTGTTGCTGATGACCTCACTGGTGGGTTGCCTCATCCCTCGGACCCGCCAACACCTGCAGAACCTGCGATCCCAACCACCCCGAGCGCCGTCCCGTCTGGACCGCCTGCCCGTCCACGAAGAACGCATCGTCATCGGAGACGTGTCAGAAGTCACCGCCCGGGCCCGCACCGCCCTCGGTCGGCGATATCGGCAACGCCGCGACGACGACCCCGCAGTGGTCTCCGCAGAGACCGGATACCTCAGAGAAAGCGGCAACCTCATCTTCCATGCGGCACTGCTGGTGCTGATCGTCGCGGTCGCGTGGGGACATCTCGTCGGGTGGCGCGGCGACCGTATCGTCCCCGTCGGCCAGTCATTCTCCAACAGCGTCGGCAGCTACGACACCTTCTCCCCAGGCCCGTGGGTCGACACAGATGCGCTGTCCCCCTTCACCGTGCGGATCGATTCCCTTGACGTCCGGTTCGAGACAGACCCTCGCGCCGGTGCCCAGGTCGGTGCCCCCCGGGATTTCCGGGCTCGCACCACCATCACCGAACGCCCCGGCGCCCCCGTCACCCGCCGAGAACTGGCCGTGAACTCGCCGCTGTCGTTCGGGGGTGCCCAGGTCTACCTTCTCGGCAACGGCTACGCCCCGATGATCACGGTGCGGGACCGGGCCGGGAAGGTCCTCTTCCACCAGCACGTCGTCTTCCTGCCGCAAGACGCCGACTACACCTCGGTGGGAGCAGTCAAAGTCACCGGCGCCACTCCACGGCAGCTCGGTCTGGTCGGGATGTTCCTCCCCACCGCCGGGACCAGCGCGGATGGAACGGTCCGATCCACCTTCCCCGCACCCACCAATCCGGCCCTGGTGCTCGGCGTCTACGAAGGCAACCTCTTTCCCGCCGGACGTTCCCAGTCGGTGTACTCCCTCGACGTTTCCGCCATGACCCCTGTCAAAGACGAATCTGGGGCATTGACCCGCTTGACGCTCGCCCCTGGACAGACCGTTCGTCTCCCCGGCGACCGCGGCAGCGTCACCTTTGACGCTGTGGAACGCTGGGCCGGGGTGTCCACCCGCTACGATCCTGCTCGCCCGCTGGCCCTGGGCAGCGCTGTGATCGCTGCGCTCGCTCTGGTCGCCTCGTTGACAGTCCGGCGGCGGCGAGTCTTCGTGCGGGTGACGGCTGCCCCTGATGGGCCTGAGGGTGTACGACGCAGCACGGTGCAGATCGCTGCACTAGCGAAGCACGATGACCCTGCTCTCGGTGCCATGGTGACCCGGCTTCTGGATTCGATTGACGCAGCAGGACGACCGTCGAACGAACTGGTCCCGGCACAAGAGCCGTTCGGCACGAAACGGACACTAAGCTGACTCTCCGTCGACGTCGACCGGCACCGACCGGTCGTGCTGCCGGGTCCGATATCCCAGGACACGCACCCGGGACGTGACGACCCCGTACCGACCTCACCGGACAGGCCCCATGACCTCACTGCAGCTGGCGCATTACGCGAACTTGTTCCTTTACGTCGCGATGGTCGCGCTGACCGTGGCGATGTTGGCCTTCGCAGTCCATGTGGCGTTTGCGCCGCGACCCGCTCGGATACCTGATCCCGCTTTGGTCACTGTCGGCGGCGCAGCTGAGGAGGACGTCTCAGACGTCTCGTCCTCTGCCTCGGATGTCTCGTCCTCTGCCGAGGCGGCTGAAGACCAGGGGCAGCGACTCCTTGAGAGCCGCAGCGACCGATGGGGACGGCTGGGCATGACCCTGTCCTGGCTGACGACGATGCTGCTCGTAGGTTCGGTGATCTGTCGTGGCCTCGCGGTGCATCGGGTGCCGGTGGCGAATATGTTTGAGTTCACCGTGGTGGTGACGCTCCTGGCCATGGCCTTGTACGTCGGGGCGGCCTTACGTCGCCCCTTGCGGTGGCTTGGCCTTTTTGTCACTGTCCCGGCACTGCTCGCTCTTGGTCTGGCGTTGACCGTGTGGTATTCCCCCGCAGCGGAGCTGCTGCCGAGTTTGCAAAGCCTCTGGCTTGCTATTCACGTGCCTATCGCTACGTTGTCGGTGGCGATCTTCACGATCGCGTTTAGCGTGCTGCTGTTGCAGCTCGCGCGGGAGCGACGTGAACAACGACTAGCGGCCGGGGAGTCAGCGCGCAGTTTCTTAGACGCATTACCCACTGCGCAGACCTTAGATCGCTTCGCGTACAGCATGCATGTCGTGGCTTTCCCGCTATGGACGTTTTCGTTGATCGCCGGGGCCATCTGGGCGCAGCAAGCCTGGGGTTCTTATTGGAACTGGGATCCCAAAGAGGTGTGGACCTTTATCATCTGGGTGATTTATGCCGCTTATTTGCATGCCCGGGCCACCAGTGGGTGGAGCCGACGTACCGGAAATATCCTGGCGATTGTCGGGTACGTCGCGATCATCGTGAATTTCACCGTCGTCAATCTGTACGCCGGCGGGCAGCACACCTACTCAGGTCTATGACCGTCGACGGCGCAGCACCATCCCTGCGCGACATTTCCGATCCCGCCACCCCAGGAAGACACCGACCGGGGCGACGAACCTTACGTCGAAGAAGGTGACATGTCCGCCATCGTCCGCTATTCCCTCTGGAGGCTTCTTGCCTTCGCTGCCTGCTTGCTGATCCTCTGGTTGATCCCCTTTATGCGGGACAACCTGCTGCTGTGGGTCCTAGCCGCTACCACCGCTGCGATGCTGTTTTCGCTGTTTTTCCTCAATGGGCCGCGCGAGGAATTGAGCGCCCAGATCGCCTCTCGCATCGAGCATCGTGCCGATCAGGATGATACGGCGGCTGCTGAGGGCGATCAGAAAGGCCCGGCTCGCCAGCGCGACGAAGACGCTGAAGAGGTGGAGATCGCCGCTGACGGTCAGCGGTATCGCTAACCCGGCCGGTGATTCTCTAGATAAGCTTTGACCTTCTGGTCGATTTCACCCCTGTGCCTCCGCCGGTCGCTGGTGAAAACTAGTGGTGAATTCCTGGCAGTGATAACTTTTTTCACCGTCTAGCGGCCCCTGGTATTGGAACTGCTAAGTTCATGAGATTGGCGCTTTTCTTTCTGGCGGGTGTTGTCGCGGCGTGGCTGAATCCTCTGGTGCGGGAGTCGCTGCCCGCCTGGGCAGCCTGGACATTTTTTATCGTGGCGGCTCCTCTTAGTGGATATATCATTTTCACTGCGAATGCGACCCCTTGGGAAATAGGGTCTTTCGTGGTGAGTGCCCTCATGGTGTCGGATCTTTTCCGCAGGCAGCTGAGGGAGTAGCAGGGAGAGGCAGATAGGCCACCCTCACCACGAACGTGATGCCGACGACACCCACCCCCGCCGGACCGGGCCACCTCGTTGAGGCGAGGTGGCCCGGGCGGGGGTGAGCCATTAGTTGACGAAGTGATCCCGAGCGGCTCGGGCAGCCAACTCTCGCAGCAACCGGTCGGCGTCCCGCATGCACACTGCGGTGTCTGGTTCCAGCTCAACCAGTCGATAGACCGCGGCCAAGCCGGTGTCCACCACCTCCTGCGGAGTCAACGATGCCACTCCGCACAACGCGATCACCGGCACCCCAGCCGCTTTCGCAGCCCGGGCCACCCCCGCTGGGGCTTTACCCAGCAGAGTTTGCAGATCCAGCGCGCCCTCACCGGTGATGACCAGGTCTGAGCCAGGCAACAATTCGGTGAAATCGCCCAACCCCAGCACGACATCGATGCCCGGTGTCATCCCCGCACCCAGCACTGCCATCGCGGCATAACCGACGCCACCGGCAGCGCCAGCGCCCGGCAATGCGGTGTCATCCCGGCCGACTGCCGCAGTGATCTGCGCCGCGTAATGGGTGAGCGCCGCCTCCAATTCCACCTTCATGGCCTCGTCGGCGCCCTTTTGTCCAGCGAAGATCGCGACGCAGCCCTGCTCGCCCAGCAGCGGATTGTTGACATCGCTGGCCAGCGTGATCGTGGTCTCCGCCAAGGCGGGGTGCAGCGTGCTCAGGTCCACCTGCGCCAACCGAGCCAATGCACCCCCACCGGGGGGAAGGTCCGCGCCCTCGGCGTCGAGCAACCTGGCACCCAAGGCTTGCAGCATGCCTGCGCCGCCGTCAGTGGAAGCGCTGCCGCCGATCCCCAACACGATGTCCCGGATGCCGCTATCCAACGCCACCCGCATCACATCGCCCACGCCACGGCTGGTCGCCCGCAACGCGTCCCGCCGGTCACCGGCCCGGACGATCCCGCACGCGTCAGCCATCTCCACCACGGCCCGCCCGTCCCGGACGGCGTACGACGTCTCAACGGGCTCCCCGAACGGCCCGGAGGCAGACACTGGGACCCGAGTGAAACCCGAGGACACCGCCGCATCCAAGGTGCCATCGCCGCCGTCAGCGATCAACGAACTGCACACCTGCACATCAGGGACCGCTTCAGCGATGCCCGCGGAGATCGCCTCCAACACTTGGGCGCCGGTAAGGGAACCTTTGAACTTGTCGGCGGCGATGAGAACGCGGGGCATGAACGCTCCTGGGGATGGTGTCGCCCTCGACGGACGACGCGGATGATGACCACGGAGCCTCCGCTAGAGGTCCGCAGCAGCATTCTGCGCGAGGCGACCCGTGCCGCGTGGCCGATCCGGCACAGAAGGCCGAGACGTCTCAGCCCAGCAGCGGCTGTGGGGCTAGCGCGATCCCGATCCCAAAGAGCACACCGAAGGCCAAAGTCAACCGGCCAGTTGCCGCAAGGACCGGGATGAGGTCCCGTCCCTTGGACCCTTGCAAGGTCTTAGCCACCGGCCACGGCGCCAAGCCAAATGCGGCTAACCCGGCCAAGGCCCCGGCGTGATGAAACGTCGTGGCGATGGTTGTGCCCAATGCCACCGCAATCATCCCGGCGTACGCCAATCGGGCATACCTCTCGCCGAGTCGCACCGCCAGGGTGCGTTTCCCAGCGACCCGGTCGCCGGGAATATCGCGGATGTTGTTGACCATGAGAATCGCGCAACTCAATGCGCCACAACCGACGGCCCCGGCCCATCCCGCCGTGGTGATCTGCAACGCCTGGGTGTATTGAGTGCCCATCACCGCCACTAAGCCAAAAAAGACGAAAACAAACACTTCACCCAAACCCAGATAGCCGTACGGCGAACTGCCTCCGGTGTAAAACCACGCCGCGAAAATCGCCGCCGCGCCCAGTAACAGGATCCAGAAGGTGTTGGCCAAGGCGCACAGCGCCAGCCCGGTCATGGCCGCGAATCCAAAACAGGCGAACGCCGCCAGTTTGACGTCGTCCGGATCAGCCAGTCCCTGGCCCACCAGACGCACCGGCCCGACCCGTTCGGCATCGGTGCCGCGGATCCCGTCGGAGTAGTCATTGGCGTAATTGCAGCCGATCTGCAAGGACACCGCCACCAGCAGCGCCAGCAATGCTGCAGCGGCCGAGGCCTTCCCGATCGCGGCCGCAGCGCCGGTGCCGATCACCACCGGAGCCACCGCCGCAGGCAACGTCCGGGGGCGGGCGCCTTCCACCCAATCGCGCAGCGAAGCCATTCACAGCCCCTTCAAAAACTCGGGGTCATCGTCTGGCCCTTTCGGTCCGCTCTGGCGGTCCTGGGGGCCGCCCTGACGGTTCGCCCACGGTAGCGACGACCCTGACGGGCCTGCCGGCCGGCCCGCGATCAACCACGCCAAGCCACCGGCGGGTGGGAAGAGCAGGACGATCATCACCCATGCGAGCTTGGGCAGCCCCCGGACTCGTTCCTCGGATGTCTGCACACAATCCACGACCGCGTAGACCGTGAACGCCAACACCCCCAACCCCACCAGCACCCGCAGCACCATGCACTCCTTCATCCGGTCGACCACCCGACCCGGCCGCACCGTCATCTCACATCACGGGCAAGGCCGGTGCCGTCTTCACGGCATGTCGGTGCCAGTCATTGTGTCAGCCGCCGCAGACAAACGTCGGAGCACCGCCGCACGGTCCGGTTTGCCCACCCCGATCAGCGGAATTTCTGACCACACCTGCATCACCCGCGGCAGCGCATATCGCGGCAGCGCATCGCGCAATTCCTCCCGCAGCATCTCCAGACCACCACCCCCGGTGACCCACCGTGACGCCGCCGTACCGACTTCCCCGGCGGTATCCGCTGCGGCCTGCGGAGCCACCGCCAATCCCACCAGCTGGCCCCATTGGCTGTCCGGAATCCCCACCACCACTGCCGTCCAGCCGGCCGGGAGGACCGACGCCACGGCTTCCTCCACCACGCGCGGTGACACCTTCATCCCACCCGACACGATCACATCATCGGCGCGTCCCCACACCTGAACCCTGCCGGTCGAGGGATCTATCCGCCCGAGATCATCGGTGCGATACCAGCGCTGCCCCTCGACCTGTGGAAACGCTGCAGCAGAGCGCACCGGGTCACCGAGATATCCAGACGCCACTACCGGACCCCCCACCCAGATCCGACCCACCCCGAGCTCATCCGCCCCTTCCAAGCGCAGCTGTATCCCCGACAAGGGCAGCCCGTCGTACACGCACCCCCCGCAGGTCTCACTGGACCCGTACGTCGTCACCACCGGCACACCCAACTCCCGAGCGCGCGTGAGCAGAGACACCGGACAGGCCGCGCCTCCCACCAGTACGGCGTCATACGCCGCCAATGCCGCTACCCCCGCCGGATCAGCGACCAATCGCGCCAGCTGCGTCGGCACTAACGAGGTGTACCGCCGCCCGGCACCGCCTGCCGACAACGCAGCGGTCCCTGCCACGAACACCCCCACCGTGAACGGGCCCGCAGCAGAGGCCACCACCTGACCTCCACCGCAGACTGCGCGCACCACCACCTGCATCCCCGCCACATGATGCGCAGGCAACGCCAACAACCAGTCACCCGTCCCGCCCAACCGGTCAGCTGTCGCGGCAGCACTCGCGCGCAACGCTGTCGCCGTCAACAACGCCAATTTGGGGGCGCCTGTCGACCCGGACGTGCCCACCACCACTGCGAGATCATCAGGAAGCGTCTGCGGATCATGATCTGGAACCGACAGATCCGCTCCCGCAGGGCGAGGGAGCACCGCCGGACCAGTCCCGGCCAATGCCGCCGACACCGACCTCATCACCTCCGCCAGATCGGCTCCGACCCGCATCGGCAAGACCTCAAGACGGCGACTCACCCGCCCACCCTAATAGCGCTGACACCGGCACAGGCGCGGTCGACGTCCCCATCGAACCTGCCACCCCACCGCCTTTCAACCCGATCGGGTGACCAGAATGGCAAACATGACGAATCGTGGATTGGCTGTGGTGACCGGAGCGAGCAGCGGGATCGGAAAGGCCACGGCGCGACGCCTGGTCGGTGACGGCTACGAGGTGATCGCCGTCGCCCGAAGCACTGACAAGCTCGCTGCGCTCGCCCAAGAAGTCGGATGCCGCACGCTCACCTGCGATGTCACCTCCGATGACGACGTCGCTGCCCTTGCCCAGGACGTGGGACCACAGCTGACGTTGCTGGTCAACAACGCTGGCGGGGCATCCGGGGCGGAACCCGTCGCGCACGCCGATCTGGACCGCTATCGCACCATGTTTGACACCAACGTGCTCGGCACCGTGCGGGTCACCAAAGCCCTCCTGCCCGCCCTACTCGCCTCCGGCGCTGGCACCATCGTGATGATCACCTCCACCGCTGGACAGATGGCCTACGAGGGCGGCGCTGGTTATAACGCAGCTAAGTACGGCGAGGTCGCGGTCACTGACGCCTTGCGTCTCGAACTGTGCGGACAGCCCGTGCGGGTCTGCGACATCGCCCCGGGGATGGTGCACTCGGACGGGTTTGCCTTGACCCGCTTTGACGGCGACGCTGACAAAGCTGCTGCCGTGTACGCCGGGGTTGACTCACCGCTCACTCAAGAAGACATTGCTGAATGCGTGTCCTGGGTCGCTGGACTGCCCCGCCACGTCAATATCGACAAGCTCACGGTGCGTCCTCTCGCGCAAGCAGCGCAATACAAGGTGCACCGCGCGCCGATCTGGGATTGACTCACCCGCTCGGACCTGGCCGAGATCAGAAATACCAGGGGAACGGCGACCAGTCGGGGTCTCGTTTCTCGAGGAACTGATCCCGGCCCTCCACGGCCTCGTCAGTCATGTACGCCAGTCGGGTTGCTTCGCCAGCAAACACTTGCTGACCCATCAGGCCGTCGTCGACCAGGTTGAATGCGAACTTCAACATGCGTTGTGCCTGGGGGGATTTGCCCATGATTTCCCGAGCCACGTCCAATGCTTCGGCTTCCAGGTCAGCGTGGGGGCAGACCAGGTTCACCGCGCCCATCCGGTGCATATCGGCCGCCGTATAGGTGCGCCCCAGGAAGAAGATCTCCCGGGCACATTTCTGCCCCACCATCCGTGCTAAATACGCCGACCCGTACCCGGCGTCAAAACTTCCCACGTCAGCGTCGGTCTGTTTGAATCGGGCATGCTCCGCGGACGCCATGGTGAGGTCACACACCACATGCAATGAATGTCCGCCACCAGCGGCCCATCCGTTGACCAGGGCAATGACCACTTTGGGCATGGTGCGGATCAGGCGTTGCACCTCCAAAATGTGCAATCGGCCGCCTTCAGCTTTCACCCGGGCCTGATCGACGGATGACGTGCCTTCGTCTCCGGCGACCGTCGCGGCTTCCGAGGCGTATTGATATCCGCTACGCCCCCGGATCCGCTGATCACCACCGGTGCAAAAAGCCCATTTCCCGGCTGACCTAGTCCCGTCCGGACCAGGCCCATTACCGGTCAATAAGACCACTCCGACCTCCGGGCTCATCCGAGCATGATCTAAGGCCTGATACAACTCGTCGACGGTGTGCGGCCGGAACGCATTCAGCACCTCCGGCCGGTCAAAAGCGATCCGCACCGCCCCCAACGGACGCCCCGGGACCGGGCCGGGCAGCACGCAACGGTGATAGGTCACGTCGGTGAAATCGAAGCCGGGGACCTCCTCCCACGCAGCAGGATCAAAGGTCACGGACACCGGGTGGTCACCGCCAACGGGAGCGGCATCTGAGGCGCTGTTCACCTAGCGATCCTAAATCCCTTCGAAACCGGCCACAGCTGCCGATAGGGCACGGACAGTGGTGTTTCGCAGGGCCACCCTGCCCGCGGCCTTGCACGACCAAGGGAGCCCCCTCATGGCCCGCCGTATTCTCGTCGTCCCGGTCAGCACCAACGCAGGCGTCACCGCGGCCTGTCTGGGATTGGTCCACGCTCTTGAACGGCGGCACATCTCGGTGGGCTACTGCAAACCCTTCGCGCAGGCCCGAGGGCGATCCGAAGATCACTCCACCGAACTGATCCGATTGGCGACCGCGCAGCGTCCCCCGGAGCCCATCGCCGTCGGCGACCTGGAGTACCGCCTCGCCGGGGGACGCCTCAAACACGTCATGACTCAGATGGTCGACCTGACCGCCGAACTCGACGCCGACCGGCACGTCTTGGTGCTGGAGGGGCTCGCTTCCAGCGCCGATCAGCCGTACGCCGACCGAATCAACATTGAAGTAGCTCAGGCCCTGGACGCTGAGGTGGTCCTGGTCGGGGCGATCGGCTCATCCACCCCAGAGCGATTCGCTGACCAGGCTGCTGCCGCCGAAAGAATTTATCGGGTCCGACAAGAAAGCCGGGTCGTGGGGGTCCTCGCCAACCACGTCCCTACCGATCTGGATCCCGCCGCGATTCAAGACACGCTGCGGCTGCGCGGACTGCGCTGCGTTGGCCAGGTCACCGACCACGCCGAATTCATCCAGGCCAGGGTCGGTGACATTGTGCGGGAACTGAACCTGCGCATCCTCTCTGAAGGCGACCTCGGCCGTCGTATCGCCAGCACAGTCATCGTGGCACAGTCCATCCCCGGTTTCTTGTCCGCTCTCACCGACGGTGCCCTCGTCGTAGTGCCTGGTGATCGCCACGAAGTGCTGTTGTCTGCGGCGCTCGCTGAGACCGTCGGCACCAAACTGGCTGGTCTGCTCCTCACCGCCGGGATCGAACCGCACCCCGACGTGATGGCCCTGGTGGGACCCGCCCTGAACGGCGGATTACCGTTGCTGCTCAGCGCGGAAAAGACCTTCCCGACGACCCAGGCGATCGTCACCGTGGACCGGGATATCCCTGCTGACGACGAGGAACGCGCCCACCTGGTGCGGGAGACCGTTGCCGATGCCTTCGACGAGACCTTCCTAGCGGAATTGCCGCGCGCTGAGGCCTCCACTCGGGTGACCCCCGCTCAGTTCGCGCACCGGCTGCGCACTGAGATGCGAAAAGGCCGGATCCGGCTGGTCCTGGCCGACGGCGCCGACCCGCGCGTATTGCAGGCCGTGGTGCTGCTGCAACGGTATGAAGCATTGCAGTTCACGGTGGTGGGGCGGCGGGGCGACATCGAAGCCCGACTCGCCGAAACGGGGGAGATGCTGCCGCTAGGCACACAGGTGATCGATCCGGACCTGCAAGGGCCAGCAGTGGAACGAGTCCGGCAGCGACTCACCGAGCAAGGACTAGGCGAAGCCCTAGATGCGGCCATGGTCGCCGCATTAGCGTTGCTCGAAGACGGCAAAGTCGATGGAGTCATCGGCGGACTCAACGGCGACCGAGCCGGATTCATCGCAGGTGCCCGCGCTGCGACTGCTTTGGCCAGCGATGTGGTGACCACGTCGGCAGCGCAGGCCGCGATGCTTCCTGACGAGGTGTTGTTCTTTGCCGACACGTTGATCAACGCCCACCCCGACGCCCGCCAACTGGCGTGCATCGCCCACGAGACAGCAGACACCGCCCGGATGTGTGGTCTCACCCCGCGCATCGCCTTCGTCGCGCCGAGTTCCTGGTCGCCCACCGCTCAAGAAGACCGAGACACCATCGGCGCCGCTCGGGCACTTCTCGCAGAGCAGCACCCTGACCTGGTCACTCGCGGACCAGTTTCCTTCCAAGAAGCGATCCGACGTACCTCTGCGATGGGTGGCGAACCAGAACCGACCATCTTTGTCTTCCCCGATCTCGCCTCAGCCGCAGCGACCGTCAAAGCGATTGGTCAATCCGCCGGCTCGTACGTCCACCCGCCAGTGCTGCAGGGCCTGTCCCGGGCAGTCAGCCTGCTCCCCAAAGACGCTGAAGTAGACAGCATCATGGACGTCATCGTCTACACCGCAGTGAAAGCAGCGGCCCTGGGCTGAACATCTACCTGAGCGCATCGGAGGAGATCCACACCACAACGGTCGGTCACAACACCGGCCGCGGCGGCCGGTGGGACGGCGCCGGTAGCGTAGGGGAGTGCCTGACACGACCGACGATCCGATCACTGACCTGACGTGGATGCGTGACCTCCCCTGGGATGACGTCATCGGGGCAGCCACAGTGGTCCGGCTGCCGATGCGAGTCCGGTTTCGTGGCGTGGAGAGCCGGGAGGCCGTCCTGCTGCCCGGACCCTGCGGATGGGGTGAATTCGCGCCGTTCCCGGAGTACGACGACGCAGAAGCATCCCGCTGGTTGGCAGCAGCAGCAGACGCGGCCTACCGGCCGATGCCACCGCCGATGCGGGACACCGTGCGCGTCAACGCCACCCTGCCTGCAGTGCCCGTCGCAGACGTCGAGCACGTCCTCACTCGGTTCCCTGGATGCGACACCGTCAAAGTGAAGGTGGCTGAGCGCGGACAACACCTCGACCACGACGTGGCCCGACTCGCCGAAGTACGGGCACTGTGGGGGCCATCGGCGCGAGTGCGTATCGACGCCAACGGCGGCTGGTCACTCACCGAAGCCCGAGAAGCGCTCGCCCGGCTGTCCCGATTCGACCTGGAGTACGCCGAACAGCCCTGCCGCACCGTCGAAGAGCTAGCCGAGTTGCGTCTCGCACTCGCCAGGGACGGGGTGGACGTCCCGATCGCGGCGGATGAATCGATCCGGAAAGCTGCCGATCCGCTCCGTGTGCGCGACCTCGAAGCAGCAGACGTGATCGTGGTGAAAGTGGCCCCCCTCGGCGGGATACGGGCAGCGCTGCGGATCGTCCAGGAATGTGGCCTACCCGCCGTGGTATCCAGCGCTTTAGATACCTCAGTGGGGATCGCTGCAGGGGTCGCCCTGGCCGCGGCGTTGCCCCGACTGGACTACGCCTGCGGGTTGGGCACTGTGGCGCTGCTAGCGGCAGATGTCTCTCCAAAGCCACTCCTCCCCGACCACGGGCAACTCCAGGTACGGCCCGCTGTGATTGACCCGGACCGGCTCACCCAGTGGGCTGTCGAACCGGAACGCTCCAGATGGTGGCTCGAGCGTCTCCGCCGCTGCCACGCCCACCTGATGCGCCCGTAACCAGGTCGACCTCCGGGTCATCAGCAGACCACGACATCGCTCCTTCAGGTCAGCACGTCGCCACGAGCAAGGACACCGTCGCGGCGGTCTCCACCAGGGCCCCCAGCACGTCCCCGGTGATCCCGCCGAGCCGACGTACGACGAACGCCAAGAACACCTCCACTGCTACTGCCGCCGACAGCACCGCCACCCCAGCGATCACCGGGGACTGACCAACAGCCCACCCAGAGGCCACCACCACCGCCGCTGTGACCAGCCACGTCACCCCCCACCGCAGCCAGGACACCGCGCCAGCCACCGCCTCACCCAACCCTTCCGGGCGGGCCGCAGGCACTCCGCGGCGAGTCCCGGTGGCTAGTGCACTGCGGGACGCGGCCACCAGGACCGCCGCCCACACCCAACCATGCGGGTTTTCTAGGATCGCTCCCATGCACACGGCCTGCAGCATGGTGACCACCACCAGCGCGACCGCCCCCATCGGCCCGACGTCACCGCGACGCATCACGTCAAGGGCGCGCTCGCGGTCCCACGACGCGCCAAGACCATCGACGGTGTCGGCGAGACCGTCAGCGTGGATCGCGCGGGTGCCGATGAGGAGCATCCCGATGGTGACTAATCCGGCAGCAAGAGGGGGAGCTCCAGCGGCGGCCACGAGGTGACCGATCAGGCAGGCAACGAGGGCTACCGGTGCCATGACCAGCGGGCCAACGATCATGGCCAGTCCGGCTACCCGGGTGTTTACGGCGGTCGGCGCTGGAGTAGGCAGGATCGTTAAGGTTCCGGCGGCTAGGGCGAAGCCGTCCCGGGGGAGGACGCCGGGTCCGGCTCCGGGACGGCTTTTCGAGGGCTGGTCGGTCATGGTGTGCCGGTCAGCTTTGCGGTGCAGGGTCGCCGTCTGGCCCCGTGGGGTGGCTGACTGGGGTGAGGTCAGAGAGCAGAGCCAAGTCACGCAAGGCCGCGATGGCGGTGCGCACGATCGGGACAGCGCAGACCGCTCCGGTGCCTTCTCCCAGTCGCATTCCCAGGTCGATGATCGGGTCTAGTCCGAGGTGTGTCAGACCTAGCTGGCAGGCAGGTTCGGGGGAGAGATGCCCGGCGAGGAACCAGGAGGCCGAGCCGGGGGCTAGCTCGGCGGCGAGGACGGCTTCAGCCACGGAGATCACGCCGTCGAGGAGGACCGGGACGCCGCGTTGGGCGGCTCGCGCCATCAGCCCTGCGGCAGCGGCTAGGTCGGCGCCACCGAGCGCGGCGAGGCGTTCGACGGGGTCAGCGGCGCGGTCACCAACGCGATCCAGGGCGGTCTGGATGAGAGCGGCTTTCGCGGCCACCCCGGCATCATCGAGGCCGGTCCCTGGCCCAGCTGCGGCTTGCGCGGTAGCGCTGCAGGTCGCTGCGATGAGCGCGGCAGCGGGAGTGGTGTTGCCGATGCCAATGTCCCCGGTGATGAGCAACTGTGCGCCGTCGTCGATCTCCTCGTCAGCGATGGCGGCGCCAGCGTTGAGGGCGGCGAGGGTCTGCTCCCGGGTGAGGGCGTCACGCAGGTGCAGGGGGTTGCTGCTGCGGCAGATCTTGTAGCGATGGTCGGCCAGGGTGTCTTCTTGGCAGGCGATGTCCAGGACTCGTACGGCGATCCCGTGCGGGTGGGCGAGGGCGTTGATACCGGCGTATCCGGTGGCGGCACCGTTGACGATCGCGGTGGTGACAGCGGCGGGATAGGCGGAGACTCCATGATCGGAGACGCCGTGATCTCCGGTGAGGACGACGACGCGAACGTCGTCGAGAGGCAGGGGCGGGCAGACGCCTTGGCAGGCGGAGACCCAGGCAGCGAGGCTTTCGAGGCGGCCAAGGGCTCCGAGGGGTTTGGCTTGGGCATCGCTGCGAGCGTGGGCTTCGGCGAGGATCTGCGCGTTCGGTGGGGTCACCGGGGGGAGCGGCCACTGGTGGGTGGGGTGGGTGGCCGGGGTGGTGTCGAGGGCGGTCATGGCGTCTTTCGCTTGTCGGGGTGGGCGTCCTGCGGTCAGCAGGGACGGACGGCGATGAAGGCCTGTCGGGAGCCGACTCTGGTCAGCAGGCAGGTCAGTTCTTCGCCGTTGCCGTCGAGGTGGAGGTCTTTGCGGAAGGTGTCCGGATCGACTTGGGCGCCGCGTTTTTTGATGACGAGACGTCCGATGCCGTGCTGGCGGAGCCAGGATCGAACGGTTTTGGTCTGTAGGGGGAGCGCGTCGATGACCTCGTAGCGGCGGGCGTAGGGCAGATCGATGGGGCGGGAGGAGACGACGTATCCGACACCGTGGGACAGCTCCGCGCCGTCGGTGGCTGCGGTGAGGGCGCCGACGAGTCCGGCTCGGATGACGGCACGGTCTGGGTCCCAGACGTATTGTCCTGCGGTGGGCATGGTGTTGGTCACTGGGCCGAGCCCACCGGCACCGGGGTCGGTGTCCTGTTCAGTGACGAGGGTCTCGGTGCCCTGGGGGGAAAGGACCAGTGCGGTGCGTCCCTGGTGGTGGACCAGTGGCCCCCACCACAGGGTGCATTCGAGGACTTCGCCGTAGAAGGAAATCCATTGGGCTTCGCAGCCAGCGGGAATCGCGGAGTGGCTGAGAGAGGGGGAGAGTTTGGCCCCCGTGGCGGGCACTCGGGCGGCAGTTTCCAGGATGGTGGAGAAGGCCGGGGACAGGTCGTCCAGGCGGAAGGTACGGCGGGTCCGGCCGTGGGCGTCGGTGGTGCCGGGGATCCGTCGGGCGGGGTCAAACCAGGCGCCGTCTTCGGTGGGGATCAGCGCGGCGATCTGGGTGGCGTCGCCAACACGGCTGTCGGCGTCGGGGAAATGCCGCAGGTTGACCCCGGCGATAGCAGCGGTGGCTGGGTCGCTGTCCACTGCGGTGACGGATAGTCCCAGGGCGCTGGCGGCCATGGCGTCGGCGCCGATACCGCAACCAAGGTCCCACAGGTGGGGGACACCGGCGGCGCGGAAGCGACCGGCGTGCCGTGCGGCGATTTCGAGCCGGGTGGCTTGTTCAAGCCCGTCAGGGGTCAACAACATGCCGTCGGCGAAGTCGCCGAGTTTGTTGCGGGCGCGGGCGCGCAACCGACTTTGGGTGAGGGCGGCGGCAACAAGGTCGCCGTCGTATCCGGCATCGCGGAGCGCTTCGCCTAGTTTGAGGGAGGTCGCGTCGTCGTACGGCGGCAATGATCCTAGGAGGGCCCATCCCTCGGCGGAGAGCAACCGTTCCACGAGCGTGATGTCCATGGCGTCCATCCTCTCGCACTGGTGTGGTCCGTCTGGCCATGGATCGGTCCGTCCGCCAGGGACAGGACGTAGGTCCGTCTCGGGGGGCTGCCGTGTCGGTGCGGGTGGGGCCGAGACGGAATCGATGTTGTTGGCACTCGAGTTGACCGAGTGCTAATGACGGGCCTAGATTCGCTATTAGCACTCCGAGGTGCCAAGTGCTAAAGCGCTCGGTTCCACAGAAGAGTGAAGAAGTCCGCTCTCGGAAGCGCGCACGGCGACCCCCGCGACGGCGTCGTACGAGCCTTCGAAGGCGCCCACCAGTTCCCCGTGCCTCGTGGAGGGGCACGGCCGAAGCGAAAGGTTCCGATCGTGTCGGTTTCCATCAAGCCGCTCGAGGACCGCATCGTCGTCAAGTCCAGCGAGGCCGAGCAGACCACCGCGTCCGGACTGGTCATCCCGGACACCGCCAAGGAGAAGCCCCAGGAGGGCGAGGTCCTGGCCGTGGGTCCGGGTCGCATCGACGACAAGGGCAACCGGGTCCCGCTCGACGTCAAAGTCGGCGACAAGGTCATCTACAGCAAGTACGGCGGCACTGAGGTCAAGTTCTCCGGCGAGGAGTTCCTGATCCTGTCCGCTCGCGACGTCCTGGCCGTCATCGAGCGCTGATTCTCCGCCAGTGCCTGACGTCGACCAGGAGTCGGCGTCAGACACTCCGGGGAGGCTGGCGTGCTGTGAGGTACGTTGCCTCTCCGGATCCCCGCGCCAGGACCAGATGTCCTGTGCGACATCATGACGCGCCCCGGCCGCGCCGCTACGGTGCGCCGGGGCGTCGTGTGTACCGTGACTGCACAGAGAGAAGGATTGACATGGCCAAGGAGCTGGAGTTCAACGACTCCGCCCGCAAGGCGCTGGAGCGGGGCGTCGACGCCCTCGCCAACACCGTGAAGGTGACGCTTGGCCCCAAGGGCCGCAACGTCGTCATCGACAAGTCGTGGGGCGCCCCCACCATCACCAACGACGGTGTGACCATCGCTCGTGAGGTGGACCTGGAGGACCCGTACGAAAACCTCGGCGCGCAGCTCGCCAAGGAGGTTGCCACCAAGACCAACGACATCGCTGGCGACGGGACCACCACCGCCACGGTGCTGGCGCAGGCCATGGTAAAAGAAGGTCTGCGCAATGTGGCCGCCGGTGCGGCTCCTTCCGCGCTGAAGAAGGGCATGGACGCAGCGGTCGAGGCCGTCTCGCAGCAGTTGCTCGCCAATGCCCGTGAGGTCGAAGGCAAGACCGAGATCGCTCAGGTTGCCGCGCTGTCCGCGCAGGACGCCACCATTGGTGAGCTCATCGCTGAGGCTTTTGACAAGGTCGGCAAAGACGGTGTCATCACCGTCGAGGAGTCCCAGACGGCCTCCACCGAGCTGGAGTTCACTGAGGGAATGCAGTTCGACAAGGGTTACCTGTCGCCGTATTTCGTCACCGACGCCGACCGGATGGAAGGTGTGCTGGAGGACTGCTACGTCCTGATTACTTCCGGCAAGATCTCCAACGTCCAGGATCTGCTCCCGCTGCTGGAGAAGATTGCTGGTGCGAAGAAGCCGCTGCTGGTCATTGCTGAGGACGTGGAGGGCGAAGCCCTGTCCACGCTGGTGCTCAACCGGATGCGCGAGGTCCTTAAGGTCATCGCCGTCAAGGCCCCGGGCTTCGGCGACCGCCGTAAGGCCATGCTGCAAGACATGGCGATCCTCACTGGCGCCACCGTCATCTCTGAAGAGGTGGGCCTCAAGCTGGACGGTGCTGGCCTGGACGAGCTGGGTACCGCCCGCCGGGTCGTGTCCAGCAAGGACAACACCACCATCGTGGAAGGTGGCGGCAAGCAGGACGAGGTCGACGCCCGGGTCTCCCAGATCAAGCAGGAGATCGAGCGGACCGACTCTGACTGGGACCGCGAGAAGCTGCAGGAGCGCCTCGCGAAGCTGGCCGGTGGCGTGTGCGTCATCAAGGTTGGTGCGCACACTGAGGTGGAGCTGAAGGAAAAGAAGCACCGCATCGAAGACGCGATCTCGGCCACCCGTGCTGCGATCGAAGAAGGCATCGTTGCTGGCGGTGGCACCGCTCTGGTGCATGCCGCCGTGGCGGTCGACAGCCTGTCCGTGCAGGGTGACGAGGCCACTGGTGCGGCGATCATCCGCAAGGCGGCCGCTGAGCCGCTGCGGTGGATCGCAGAGAACGCTGGCATGGAGGGCTATGTCGCGGTCGCCAAGGTGCGCGAGCTGCCGGTCGGGCAGGGCCTGAACGCCGCCACTGGCGTCTACGGCGACCTGTACGGCGCTGGGGTCATCGACCCAGTCAAGGTCACCCGCTCTGCACTGCGCAATGCCGCGTCCATCGCGTCGATGGTGCTCACCACCGACACCTTGGTCGTGGAGAAGAAGGAAGAGGAGCCCCCGGCTCCGGCGGGTCACGGCCACGGTCACGGCCACTGATCCTGAATTGCCTCACTCCCGGTGGGTGTCATCAATGCGGTGGCGCCCACCGGGCGTTTTCCCCCGGAGCTCACCCTCAGAGCTGACTCACGGGTTGGAGTTGCGCGACCCGTGACGCCCGATCTTGGGGCGTCTTAGGAGGCTGCGATCATCGGTGCAGACCCGAGCCGAGCGGCTTCACGTTCTCCCTCGGTCATTGCTCCCCAGACGCCGTACGGTTCCTGCACGGTGAGAGCATGTTCACGACATCTGGTGAGGACAGGACAGCGATGGCACACTGCCTTGGCAGATTCGTCGCGCCGGCGTCGGGCCGCCCCGCGCTCACCGTCAGGGTGAAAGAAGACGTCAGTGGCATAGCCACGGCAGGCGCCTGAATGTTGCCACTCCCAATGGTCGATGTGTGCGCCGGGCAGTCTCGAGATCTCCGCCACGAACGTCTCCTCCGCTCTCTAGATGTCCACGTGGACCGGTTCGGTATGTGGTTGGCGACCGTTCAGTGCAAGAATGTGCCTCTCTTCGTGATGTCGGTCGGGCGTCCAGCAAGGTCTCCCGTCTTCGGGTGTACCCGTCTCGTCGCTGACCAAACGTCGCGAGGAGAGGGTCCTGTGGAATTCCACGAGTCAGAGGTGAGGAATTGTGGGTGGCGCATCATCAACGCGGCGACAGGAAGGGCGAACGCCTCTCCGGCCGAACCGGATGCTGATCCCGCATTCGAGTGAGGTAAGTGTGCAGGTGAAAGTCTCGTGACCGGAGAACGTCATGCCGCGCGGGGCGGCGCAGCCCGTGGCGCGGTGACGGCGACGATGAGCACGCCGGCAGTGCCTGCCCGGTCCGAACTCACCGACGCCGCTCTGCAAGCTCAGCAGGGTGACCTGCAGGCCCGTGATTGGTTGATGGGTGAGGTGCATGACCGCGCCTTCCGCTATGCCAGGGCTCGGCTGCATCGCTCCCCGAGGGCAGGCGACCTCTCCGAAGAGGTCGCCTCTCAGGTGTGTGTGGCAGTGCTGTCGGCGTTGCCGAAGTACGACGACCGAGGCTTGCCATTTGAAGCTCTGCTCTACTCGATCTGTTCGCGCGAGGTGGCTGAGGCATATCGGTTGATGCGACGCCATGGCGACGTGGCGGGTGAAATTCCTCACACGCGAACTTCCAGTGACCCCAACGGCGAAGCGGGTGAGGTCGCGGTAGATGTCCCGGGTGCTGGCCGGTTACTCGATCAATTACCCGATCATCAACGTGAATTGCTCACTTTACGGGTCGCCGTTGGTCTGTCCGCTGCGGAGACAGGTCGCTCTCTCGGGATGAGCACGGGCGCGGTCCGGGTCGCTCAACACCGGGCTTTGGTCAAAATGCGACAGCTGATGAAAGCTCAAGGGGGTGCACGAGGATGACAGGCACCATGTATGACGCAGATGACCGGTTGCTCGACGCGCTCGGTAACGGTCAAGGCGCGATTGGTGAGCAACTCGCCGAGATGCTCACGGACTGGGTCGCTCCGATCCATGCCGATGCCGCGATCTGCGCTGAACGGCTCGACCTGGATGTCATCGATGCGATGTTGGCTGACAGCGAAGCCGCCGCTCACGACGGCGGAGTTCCGGTCTCGGAGCCGGTGGCACCGCCGGTCGCTCCGGCTGTTCCGCCCACTGCTCCCGTTGCCCCACCCACAGCAGCTCCTGTGGCGCCACCCGCTGCCCCGGCAGCTCCTGCGTCCGGCCCATCGGTAGCTGCTCAGGTCGCTGCACCAGTGGCTGGACTCGCGGCTGGAGCCGCTGCAGCTGCTGCGGTTGCCCGGAGGCCCTCGGCGCCACCCACTGAGCCGTCGGCACCGCCGGTGCCACCCCCAGCTCCGGCTGCGGCAGCCACCGAGCAGGTGGGTCGAGGTGAGCCTCAGGTTGAGGACAGCGGCTTGTCCACTGCGGCGATGGAATCGTTACCAGAGGTCGATCAGAGCGCACCGACAGCGTCCACCGAGGCACTGGCCGACCCCTACGGCGCAGCTGAACAGTCCACTGCGGCGATGGAGGCCATCCCGGCTGGCGGACGGACCGAGGCCTTCGCCCCTGATCTGGAAGAGGGCACCGAAGTCCTTCCCGGGCAGGACGGCCCGCAGGGAGTCTCTTCCAGAGCGACCGGCCCGATTCGGCACCTACCTGCCGACACTGCGCCGTACGACGTGTGGAATGCCGACACGTCGACGTACCCCGCGGATGCCGCACCGGGCTACCACGGAGACCACGCTGATGGCTATGCCGACCCGCGCACCGGGGAGCCCATGGCCTACGCTGCGGCTGCTTCAGTGAGTGACACCGGGTCCCTTTACCTCCCCGAATCGGTGCATCCCGACGCCCGAGCGGAGGTCGTGGAGTACTACGACACCGGCGAACAGCAGCGCGTCCCCGATGAGTACGACGAAGCTGAGATTGAGGAAGAAGACGAGAAAGGCCGCCGCAAGGTGCCGATCTTGGCCATCGCTGGCGTCGTGGCCGCAGGCGTGGTGTGTGGTGTCGGCGCAACCCTGTTGGGTTCCCAGAGCAATTCGGCCGACAAAAAAATCTCCCCGTCGTCGCAGACTCAATCTCCTGGCAAGAGCCAGACATCGGTGGCGCCGTCCGACCCATTGACTGGCACCGCTACCCCTAGCGGGGGCATGCCCTCTACCCCGAGCAAAACGGCACCACACACGCCGAAAGCGCCGGGAGCTGCTAAGCCCCCGCCCGATGTGCCGCAACAGCCACGTCCGTCAAGACCTTCAGACAACAACCCTGGAGCGGTACCGCCGCCCCCGCCCCCGCCGCCCCTGCCGACACAGCCAGCTCCTCGGCAGCCGTCGGCGCCGAAACCAGTGGTGCCGACCAACCCTGGTGGGAATCCGCCGCCACCACCACCGCCGCCGCCAGCTCCTCGGCAGCCTCCGGACGATGGCGCACCCGCCTCATCGTCCCCTGGGTCGCTGACCGTGCGGCCTTCGTTTGGGATGGACGGCAGCACCCGAGCCTGCAGTCCGGTGGCCTGTAGCGGCGGGTGGGTCTTCCAACCCACCGCGAGTGGATGGGTCGGCAGCCTCACGGTCTGACGATCGTCTTCTCGGTGGTCGGTCAGCGTGACCGACCACCGAGGCTGCGAGGCTGGCCAGGCAGGCCGTAGAGATTCAGGAGTGGCCCGTAGACTCCTAGGATGAGCGACGCGACCGGACCAGACCACGACCCCTTCGCGACAATCGGGCTGACGTACGACGACGTGCTTCTCCTCCCCGGAGACACTGACGTCATCCCCAGCGAGGCCGACACCTCGACGCGACTGACCCGCAACGTCACCGTACGAATCCCGTTGCTGTCTGCAGCGATGGACACCGTCACGGAATCCCGGATGGCTATTGCCATGGCCCGACAGGGTGGATTGGGCATTTTGCACCGCAACCTGTCTATTGCTGCCCAAGCCCATCAGGTTGACGTGGTGAAACGCTCCGAGTTTGGGATGATCACCGACCCGGTCACCACCAGCCCGGATGCCACCTTGCATGAGGTCGACCAGGTCTGCGGTCAGTTCCGGATCTCGGGACTGCCGGTGGTCGATGACAGCGGGCACCTGGTTGGCATCATCACCAACCGTGATCTGCGCTTCGAGACAGATTTCACCCGTCTTGTCCGGGATGTGATGACTCCGATGCCGCTGGTGACCGGGCCGGTCGGGATCGATAAGGATGCGGCGCTGGCGCTGCTGGCCAAAAACAAAATTGAGAAGCTGCCGCTGGTGGATGACGCTGGCCGGTTGAAGGGTCTGTTTACGGTGAAGGACTTCACCAAATCAGAGCAGTATCCGCTGGCCACGAAGGATGACGCTGGCCGGTTGCGAGTCGGTGCCGCGATCGGTTTCTGGGGGGACTCCTGGGATCGTGCGATGACGTTGGTGGAGGCCGGAGTGGATGTCCTGGTGGTGGACACCGCCAACGGACATGCCCGCGGGGTGACGGACATGATCCGGCGGCTGAAGTCCGATCCGGCGGCGGCCGGTGTCGACGTCATCGGCGGAAATGTGGCGACGAGGGCAGGCGCTCAGGCTCTGGTCGACGCGGGGGCCGATGGGGTGAAGGTCGGCGTCGGTCCGGGGTCAATTTGTACGACGCGAGTGGTCGCCGGGGTGGGAGTGCCTCAGGTGACCGCGATTCATCAGGCGTCCTTGGCCTGTCGTCCGGCGGGGGTGCCGGTGATCGGTGACGGGGGTCTGCAGTTCAGCGGGGATATCGCCAAAGCCCTGGTTGCTGGCGCCGACACGGTGATGCTGGGATCGTTGTTGGCTGGATGTGAGGAAAGCCCAGGCGAGCTGGTGTTCATTAACGGTAAACAGTTCAAGAGTTATCGCGGGATGGGCAGCCTGGGCGCAATGCAATCTCGGGGTCGGGCCAAGTCGTATTCGAAGGATCGCTATTTCCAGGGTGATGTCACCGATGACGACAAGGTGGTGCCGGAAGGCATCGAGGGTCAGGTCGCGTACCGTGGCCCTTTGGCGGCGGTGGTCTATCAGCTGGTCGGCGGACTGCGACAGTCGATGTTTTATGTCGGTGGGAGCACCATCGCGCAGTTGCAGGCCAAGGGTCGTTTTGTGCGGATCACCTCGGCTGGTCTGAAGGAGTCGCACCCTCATGACATCCAGATGACTGTCGAAGCTCCTAACTACGCCGGGAACGCCCGCTGATCCGGCGTGCTGTGCGAAGGACCTGACGCTGGGCGCGGGTAGATTGGGCCGGTGACCGAGATCGAGATCGGCCGTGGCAAACGCGGCCGCAGAGCGTACAGCTTCGACGACATCGCCATTGTGCCTTCCCGGCGTACCAGAGCACCTGGTGACGTCTCGCTGAGTTGGCAGATCGACGCTTATCAGTTCGCGTTGCCCTTCGTGGCGGCACCGATGGATTCGGTGATGTCCCCGGAGACGGCGATTGCCTTCGGTCAGGCTGGCGGTCTGGGTGTCCTTGACCTGGAAGGGTTGTGGACGCGGTATGACGACCCGTCGCCGCTGCTGGCTGAGATCGCGGGTCTGGACCTGTCGATGGCGACGGCGCGAATGCAAGAAATCTACGCCGAGCCGATCAAGCCTGAGCTGATCCGGGATCGGCTGCGGCAGATGCGTGACTCCGGCGTGGTGGTGGCGGGCGCCTTGTCGCCGCAACTGACTCAGGAGCATTGGAAGACCGTGGTAGATGCTGGTGTCGATCTTTTCGTCATCAGGGGGACCACGGTGTCAGCGGAGCATGTTTCCAGCCATGCCGAACCGTTGAACCT
Organism: Austwickia sp. TVS 96-490-7B; assembly: GCF_019331795.1. Lineage (GTDB taxonomy): Bacteria > Actinomycetota > Actinomycetes > Actinomycetales > Dermatophilaceae > Austwickia. The sequence continues at coordinate 431,230 of NZ_JAHPZL010000003.1, read as the reverse complement.
CAAACGGTTCATCTATGAACTGGATGTGCCAGTGGTGGTCGGCGGTGCGGCGACGTACACCGCGGCTTTGCATCTGATGCGCACGGGTGCTGCAGGCGTCCTGGTCGGTTTTGGTGGCGGTGCGGCGCACACCACCCGGCAAACTCTGGGGATTCATGCACCGATGGCCTCGGCGGTGGCAGATGTTGCTGCAGCGCGTCGGGACTACCTGGATGAGTCTGGCGGCCGGTATGTCCATGTGATCGCTGACGGCGGCATGGGCACCTCTGGTGACGTGGTCAAAGCGGTGGCCTGTGGCGCGGATGCAGTGATGTTGGGTGCGGCTTTGGCGCGGGCCCAAGAAGCCCCGGGGCGGGGTTTCCACTGGGGGCCGGAGTCGCATCACACCGAGTTGCCGCGGGGTTCGCGGGTTCAGGTCGGGGTGGCTGGCTCGCTGCAGGAGATTCTGCACGGCCCGAGCCGGTGCGCTGAGGGGACGACGAACTTCGCTGGTGCCTTGCGTCGGGCCATGGCCACCACGGGCTATAGCGACTTGAAGGAATTCCAGCGGGTAGAGGTCATCGTCGCGCCGTACGATGCTCGCTGATCAGCCCTGAACCCGCTATGGGGTCGGTTTTCGTACGTCGGAAGCCGGCCCCGTGGCGGTTGGTGGGGGCGGGGAGGACAGCTCTGGCGCCGCTGCGACGTACGGTGGGGTCATGACCGCGACATCTGGCCTCGACCTGCACGAGGACCTTCAAGAATTTCCGCACATCGACCCGGCTACCGGCCAGTCTCCGCTGGATCCCGCTGTGATACGACGACTTACTGGTTTGGCGATCACGTCTCCGCGGGCGCAGACGCACACGGCGGTGACACCCATGAGTGGCCGGGCCCTGGCCCAGATCCCGTTGTCCACTCCGGAGGATGTGCGGGTGGCCGTGGATGGAGCACGTGCGGTCCAGCCGTCATGGGCCATGTTGCCGATTGAGGCGCGGGCCGAGATCATGTTGCGTTTTCACGATCTGGTGTTGGCCCATCAGGTGGAGTTGCTTGACCTGATCCAGCTGGAGAGCGGCAAATCCCGGTTGCACGCTTTCGAGGAGATCGTCGACGTCTGTCAGGTGTCGCGGTATTACGCCCGGACGACAGCGCAGCATCTGGCGCCGCGCAAACATACCGGCATCATCCCGGGATTGACTGAGGTCACCGAATTGCACCATCCCAAAGGGGTCGTGGGGATCGTGGCGCCGTGGAACTATCCGTTGTCGATGGGGATCACCGATGTGATCCCGGCGTTGATGGCTGGCAACGGGGTGGTGGTCCGCCCGGATATGCAGACCTCGTTGACATTGTTGTATTGCGCTGACTTGTTCCGGCAGGCGGGGCTGCCCTCGCGGGTGTTGCAGGTCGTTCTTGGGCGGGGTGGGGTCGTCGGGTCGGCGATTTTCGACCTGGTCGATTACATCCAGTTCACCGGTTCGACCAAGACCGGTCGTGCGGTGGCACAGCAGGCAGGAGAGCGGCTGGTGTCATGCTCCTTGGAGTTGGGGGGCAAGAACCCGATGTATGTCGCCGCTGACGCGCCCTTGCGTCGTGCGGTGGAAGGCGCCGTGCAGGCGTGCTTCGCGTCCGCTGGCCAGCTGTGCGTCAGCATCGAACGGTTGATCCTGCACGAAGACATCGCCGACGAGTTCTTGGCGGCGTTCATTCCGGCGGTGCAGGCGGTACGCGTCGGCACGGCATTGACCTACGACGCAGACATGGGCAGTTTGGTGTCTGCGGAGCAGCTGGCCACGGTGCAGCGGCATGTGGAAGATGCCCGCGCTAAGGGTGCGACGGTGCTGGCCGGTGGGCGGCACCGTCCTGACCTGGGACCGTGGTGTTATGAACCGACCGTGTTGGATGGGGTCACTGAGGACATGACGGTGTGCCGGGAAGAAACGTTCGGTCCGGTCGTGTCGGTGTATCGGGTGGCGTCGGACGAGGAAGCCGTCCGAGTAGCCAATGACACCGAGTACGGGCTCAACGCCTCAGTGTGGACCCGGGACCTGGTGCGCGGCCGTCGGATCGCCGCGTCCATCGAGGCGGGCACGGTCAACGTCAACGAGGGGTATGCCGCGGCGTACGGGTCGACGCATGCGCCGATGGGCGGCTTCAAAGCGTCTGGGATGGGGCGGCGCCATGGCGCTGAAGGTGTGATGAAGTACACCGAGACACAGACGGTAGCGGTGCAACGCTTGCAAGGTTTGGGTGTTCCTCGACCGTTGACATCGCGCCAGTTCACTGGGGTGATGACCGGCTTCTTCCGGGTGATGAAAGCCCTCGGGCGTCCATGACCTGGTGTCGGGAGCAGAATGTGACGGTGACTTCCGGCGTTGTCGGGGGCGATATGAGGAGGCAGCCATGACCCTGCAGGAGCCGAGCGGGACGACGTACCTGCTCGTCGATGGGGAAAACATCGACGCGACGCTCGGCACCGGCATCCTGGGGCGCCGTCCCCGGCCGGACGAACGTCCTCGGTGGGACAGGGTGAAGCGGTTCGCTGAGGAGCATTGGGAGCAGCCGGTTACGGCTTTGTTTTTCCTCGCTGTCAACGGTGACCTGCCGATGCCTTTTGTCCAGGCGTTGATAGCGGTGGGCTATAAGCCCGTCGCGTTGAGTGGACGTCCAGACCAAAAAGTCGTGGATATTGCCATCCAGCGCACGTTGGACGCGATCGCGCAACGTCCTGCCGATGTGATGTTGGTCAGCCACGACGGGGATTTCCTGCCGCAGGTGGAGATGCTCGACGACGGTCGTCGTCTGGGCGTGATTGGTTTCACCGAGTTCCGTAATGCACGGTTTGCAGCCTTGGGGCCGAGCGTGGAGCTGATTGACCTGGAGTACGACGTGGCCGCGTTTAATGAGCGGTTGCCGCGTCTGCGGGTCATTCCGGTCGACGAGTTCGACCCGCTCGAGTTCCTCTGATCATCAGCTGGGGGAGGGGACATCCGTCGTGGACGGGTGCCCCCTCCCTTCGCTCCAGGACTGCCATAACGCGGCGTAGGAGCCATCGTTGCTGACGAGCTCATGGTGGGTCCCTAGCTCGCTGATCCGGCCGGCTTCTACGACGGCGACCCGGTCGGCGTCGTGGGCGGTGTGCAAGCGGTGCGCGATGGCCACCACGGTGCGTCCGTGCAGGACGGCGGCGAGGGATCGTTCGAGATGCCGGGCGGCGCGGGGATCTAGCAACGAAGTCGCCTCGTCGAGGATCAACGTGTGTGGGTCGGCCAGGACCAGTCGGGCCAGGGCGATCTGTTGCGCTTGAGCTTCGGTGAGGCGGTGACCGCTGGAGCCGACCGTGGTGTCCAGGCCGTCGGGGAGTTCCCGCGCCCAGGTGTCGGCGTCCACGGCTCGGAGCGCCGCCCAGAGCTGCTCGGTGGTGGCTTGAGGATGGGCCAGGGAGAGGTTTTGGGCGAGGGTGCCGATGAAGATGTGGTGTTCCTGGGTGAGGAGAGCCACTTCGCGGCGTAACCGATCCAACGGCAGATCAACGAGGGGGACATCGCCCACGGTGATGCGCCCGGTGCGGGGACCATCGACGCCAGCGAGGAGGCGACCCAACGTGGATTTCCCGGCGCCGGAGGGACCGACCAGGGCGAGCCGTTCGCCGGGGTGGATCTGCAGGTCGATGCCGTGCAGCACGTCCCGTCCAGGCTGGTAGGAGTAGCGCGTGTCTGTGACATCAAGGACCTGGCCGTCCGGGGTGACATCGCGGGGGATGCGGTCGGGCGGGATGTCGTCGATTCCGATGATGCGGGCCAGGCTGGTGGCTCCGACGAGGATCTCGTCGAGCCACATCAGCAGGACTTCCAGCGGTTTCGCCGCTTGGTGCAGATAGAGCACCACTGCGGTGACCTCCCCGATGGTGGCCACGTCAGCGCTGACGAGCACACCGCCCCAGAGCAGCCCGGCGGCGACGGGCAACACCACGGCCAGACTGACCCAGGGAAACCACGCCAATCGGAGCTGTAGGGTGCGTCGTTCGGCGGTGAAGGTGTCCGCAATGGAGTCCTCGATCCGGCGGATGCGCTGTTCAGCTAACGACAGTGTTTCCACGGTTCGGGCGCCGTCGACGGTCTCGGCGATAATGCCATTCATCGTGGCGTAGCTGGCTCGTTCCCGCAGGTATGCCGCCGGGGCGTCGCGGAGGTAGCGGCGGGTCGTTGGCCACAGGATCGGGAGGGCGATCAGCACCACGGGTGTCATCGGCGGGCACGTCACCAGGGTGGCCACCAGAGTGAGGGCCACGGTGACTGAGGCGACGAACAGTTGGGGCAGGCCGAATCGGATCACCAGGTTCAGGGATTGGATGTCGTTGGTGGTGCGAGAGATCAGGTCGCCGGTGCCGGCGCGCTCGACGACGGACAGGGGCAGCTCGCCGACGCGGGACATGAAGTTTTCCCGCAACTCCGCGAAGAGGTGTTCGCCGAGGACGGTGGCGGAACGATTGGCGCACCAGGTGAGGACGCTGTGCAGGAGGACAGCCCCGATGAGGGCTGCGGTGATCTGATCGATCCTGGCCAAGGACACGGCCCGATCTGGTGGGAGTGTCCCGCTGATCAGATCGATCATCATCCCGATCAGGCGAGGGACGGCCAGCAGCGCGACGGTGGCGCTGCTATGCCACAGCAGGGTGCGCACCAGTTCTCCCCGGTGGGCCCTGGCCGCGGACCGGACGTAACGGCGTACGGTGCTGGCTGCGGCGACTGGCAGGGCGTGAGCCTGCGGGCTGGGGTCGTGGGGCGGCATGATCAGTCGGTTTCCTCACGCAAGACACAACTCCGGTATGACGGGCAGTGGTCGAGCAGATGACGGTGATGGCCGCGGCTCACGACATGACCCTGACGGTCGAGCAGGACCACGTCGTCGGCGGCGTCCAGCAGCAACGGGCTCACGGAGGCGATGACGGTGCTGCGGCCGTGGCGGTGGGTGCGCAACCGCGGGGCGATGCGGGCTTCGGTGTGAGCGTCGACGGCGCTGGTCGGTTCGACGAGGACCAAGTGGTCCGCGTCAGTCAGGAGCGCCCGAGCCAAGGCCAGACGTTGACGTTGTCCGCCAGACAACGAGCGGCCGCGTTCCTCGACATGGGTGTCCAATCCCTCAGGGAGACCGTCGAGTACGTCGAGGGCGTCGGCGGCGTACAACGCGGTTCGTACCGCGTCGTCGTCCCACCGTGATCTCGGATCCAATTGATCACGCAGTGACCCGCTGAAAAGGTGGGCTTCGTTGTCCCCCAAAATGACCCGTGATCGAACCTGGGCCAGCGGAAGGTCAGCCAGAGCGTTGTCGCCCAAGAGCGTCTGGCAGTGTCCTGGACCGACCCTGGTCAAACGTTCGGCCATGGCTGTGCTCACCGCTGGGTCAGGACAGGCCACTGCCAGGAAGGTCCCCGCTGAGACGGCCACGCCGGACACCGGATCCAGCCACTGCTGTGGCCCCACCGGTGGCCGCACCGGCGTTGTCATCTGTCCGCTGTCCTGCTGATCCGGGTTGACCTGCAACACCGTGATGACCTGGCGGGCCGCGACCAGACTTCGCACGGCACGATCCGCGCCTTCGGTCATCGTGTGCAACGGGATCGACAAAAACGCGGCATAGCCGTAAAACTGCACCGCCTCCCCAGGGGTGATCGCCCCCTCGACCACAGATCTGGCGCCCAACCAGGCCGTCACCACGACAAACAACCCAGGGAGCAGGACATGTACGGCGTCCAGGAGCGCTTGCAACCCCGCGACCCGGATCCCGTGATCCAGGACCCGCCCAGATTGGAGTCGATACCGGTGCAGGAACTCGGCTTCGCCGCCGATGCCGCGCAGCACCCGTAGACCCGCCACCGTGTCTGCGCCCAAGGCGACCAAGCGTCCGGTCTGCTCGCGTTGCGCTGCTTGACGTCGCTGCAATGGGCGCAACACCAGCGCCACCACCGCTCCCATCACCGGGACACCGATCAGCACCACCGCGCCCATCAGTGGGCTCGCGCTGAGCAGGATCACCGAGACCACGATGTAAGAGAGCACCGCCCCAGCAAACCGCCCTGCCACATCGAAGACCGCCCCGATCCGAAGGGCGTCGCTGCTGGTGCAGGCCATCACCTCACCGGTGGGGATCTGACGAGGCAGTGCCCCACCGGTGTGCACGGCATGTCGACCAAGGAGTTGGATGGTGCGCAGCGACGCGGTCAGCCAGTTCAGGACGGCGTACCGATGGCGCGCCCATTCGGTCAACGCACTGACCACACCAAGGGCCACTACTGCCGCAGACCACTGCACCAGAGCAGACCCGCTCCCTCCCGTGCGGCCCGCGTCCACGGCGCGTCCTATCGCTGCCGGGATCAACGACAAGGCCACCATCCACGCGGCACCGGTGATCATCACGGCTACGAGCAGCCGCCATTGCCCGCGCCCCACCCAGATCAGGTAGCGCAACGGTGACCTCAGATCCGGTGTCCCCGGGTCGTCGTAAGGAATGCGCGGCATCACATGCCACGCTACGGGCAGACAGTGTGCAGAGCCACGGATTTATCACCCCTGGTGCATTAGCCTGTCGGAGATGTGGAGAACGGCGACGAAACCAAAATGGCTGGCGATGCTGGCTCTGGTCGTCGTGGTCGTCGTGGGTTTCAGCATGTTAGGTCGGTGGCAGTGGGACACCGCTCACGAACGCGGCGTGGCTGAAGCCACTGACGCTGCCGCAGCTCTCCCACGGGCGCCGCTGACCGAGGTTCTCCCCGCGGATGGGTCCTTTCCGGAGGGTGCTCTCGATCGCAAGGTTGTCATCCGTGGTCGGTACGACGCCGCTCACCAGGTCATCGTGCCTGGTCGTCGCCTCGGGGACCGGGAAGGCTACTGGGTGATCACGGCGTTTCATCCTGATGGACCCACTGGCGGTCGAAGCATCCCAGTGCTGCGGGGGTTCGTGGACGATCCGACTCGGGTCCCGGAACCTCCGCAGGACATGGTCACTCTGGAGGGAGTCTTAGCGCAGAGCGAGCCCTCGGCCAACTCCTACCGGCCGCTCCCTGAACCCCAAATGCAGACCGTCAACGTGCCCGCCCTCCTCAACAAGTGGGGGACACCGCTCTACTCGGCTTTCGTCTTCCTGACAGCACAGGAACCCAGACCAGCTCAGGCCCCGGCGATGGTGGCGCCACCCACCCCCGGGGAGACCAGCGTCAACCTACGCAATCTGGGTTATGCCCTCCAATGGTTCTTCTTCGCGGCCTTCGCTGTGTTCATGTGGTGGCGCATGGTCCGGGAAGAGCACCGCCACAACCACGCCCGCGCTGCCCTGCGCACCGCGGAAGACGACCAGACAGCTACCGGTCACCCTGAAGGAGCCCCAACCAGATGAACACCCCCCACGACGACCTATTGGCCAGTGATGAAGAGATCCGCAAAGCATTGACGTTCTTCAAAATCATGGCGTTCGTGGTGGGTATTGCCCTCCTGATTCTCACCGTCGAGATGATCTTCAGCTATGGCCTCGGGTGGAAAGGCAAGGACAATCCGCTGTCCTGGTGGCCCGCCCCGCACGGATTCCTCTACATGATTTACGCGGTGGCCGCGTTCTTCCTCGGGCTGCGGATGCGCTGGCCCTTCCCCAAACTCATCGGGGTGCTCCTGGCTGGTTGCGTCCCTTTCCTGTCCTTTGTGGTGGAAGCCAAAATTGAGGCAGAGACCACCACGGTGCTCGCCGAGCGTGCTGCGCGGGTCAGTGACGTCGACGGTGGGTCAGGGGACGGTCACTCCGGATGACGGAGCTGGCACCGAGCAGGCGGTCGGGATCGCCCGATACCCTTAAGCGGTGAGTCCAGATCCCCACGCCCACCCGGTCCTCGTCGTCGACTTCGGCGCCCAGTACGCCCAACTGATCGCCCGCCGGGTCCGCGAGGCCGGTGTCTATTCGGAGGTCGTGCCACACACCACGACCGCCCAGGACATCCTGGGTCGTCGGCCAAGCGCGATCATTCTCTCCGGCGGCCCCTCCAGCGTGTACGCCGAAGGCGCGCCACAACTCGATGCGGCGCTGCTCACCGCAGGAGTGCCAGTTTTCGGCATGTGTTACGGGTTCCAGGTGATGGCGCAGGCTCTGGGCGGCGAGGTCGCTCGCACCGGCTTGTCAGAGTACGGCGCCACCCCCGTCACCGTCACCGACACCACCTCCACCCTGTTCAACGGGCAACCCGCGGCACAGTCAGTGTGGATGAGTCATGGCGACTCGGTGACCCGTGCTCCTGAGGGCATGGTGGTGACCGCCTCGACGCCTGGCGCTGCCGTCGCGGCATTCGAGGATGACGAGCGCCGCTTGTACGGCGTGCAGTGGCACCCCGAGGTGATGCACTCCACCTTCGGTCAGCGGCAGTTGGAAAATTTCCTCCGCGCCGGTGCCGGGTTGGCGCCCAGCTGGAACCCCGGATCCATCGTGGACGCGGCGGTTGCCCGGGTGCGGGCACAGGTCGGCGCAGACCGGGTGTTGTGCGCCTTGTCCGGGGGAGTGGATTCCTCGGTAGCTGCGGCGCTGGTGCAACGCGCTGTCGGTGACCAACTCACCTGTGTTTTTGTCGACCACGGGCTGCTGCGTCAGGGGGAAGCGGAGCAGGTCCAGCAGGATTTCGTCGACGCGACCGGCGTCGACCTGGTCACCGTCGATGCTGCTGACACCTTCCTCGACGCGCTCGCCGGGGTCACTGACCCGGAAGAAAAACGCAAAATCATTGGGCGGGAGTTCATCCGCACCTTCGAGCGGGCCGCACGCGAGATCGTCGCCGACCGCGGTGATGAGGAGCATCCCGTCAAGTTCCTCGTGCAGGGCACGTTGTATCCGGACGTCGTGGAATCTGGCGGGGGCAGCGGCACCGCCAATATCAAGAGTCATCACAACGTCGGTGGATTGCCGGACGATTTGCAGTTCACGCTGGTCGAGCCGCTTCGTGACCTGTTCAAGGACGAGGTGCGTCAGGTTGGCCTGGAGTTAGGAGTTCCCGAGGCCATCGTGTGGCGGCAGCCGTTCCCCGGCCCAGGGTTGGGGATTCGGGTGGTGGGGGAGGTCACCCGGGAGCGGTTGGCGGTGTTGCGGGCTGCGGATGCGATCGCTCGTGAAGAGCTCACGCGCGCTGGACTGGACCGCCAGATCTGGCAGTGTCCGGTCGTCCTTCTCGCTGACGTCCGTTCGGTCGGGGTGCAAGGTGACGGCCGGACGTACGGTCATCCCGTCGTACTGCGGCCGGTGAGTAGTGAAGACGCGATGACCGCTGACTGGACTCGACTGCCGTACGACGTCCTGGCCGACATCTCCACCCGGATCACCAATGAGGTCCCGGAGGTCAATCGGGTGGTGCTGGATGTCACCAGCAAGCCTCCGGGCACCATCGAATGGGAATGAGTGCCGCCTCATGGATACCGGGCAGCGTCGCCAGGTCCTGATCTATCTCGTGATGATCGGGCTGAATCTTCTTGTCCTGCCGAGATGGTTCTCCCCGGGACGCTTTGGTTTGGGGACCCGCCTGGTATTCATCGGGGTGCAAGCCCTGCTGATCGCATTGTGTGCCTGGCAGATCAGCAGGGTCATGGGGGTCAACCCGTTTAGCAAGCTCAAGCATCCCGTCTACATCCCCTACCAAGGATCAGACGACGAGGAGCCAGAGATCGCCGACACGCCACCGATGCTGACTCTGGCTGAGGATCCCGAGCCGCCGTACGGTGAGTTCATGGCAACCCCTCGAACAGCGGCCGATCTTCGGATTGCCGTCCAGCGCTATTACGACGCCCTTGACCAGGATGATTTGGATGCTGTCTTGGAGGGGTTTTCCGGGGATGTTCTTTATCGGCGTCCCGGGTACGACACCATCGTCGGTATCGACCAGTTGCGTTCCTATTACGCCGAGGAACGGCGCTTGGCGCCTGGTCGGCATCTGCTCCGAGATGTCTTGGTGGAGGAGAACCGGGTCGCTGCGCATGGCGCCTATGAGGGGCGCACCGTCGATGGTGAACAAACTGCGGTCGGTTTTGCAGCGTTCTTCGTCTTCGATGCCAACGGCAGGATCAGCGAACACACGACGTTTTTCTTCATTCCGGCGGTCTAAGTCGGTGCCGTCATCGCTCGACTGGGGTGGGGCGCTGGTGGGTGCTGCAGGTCCACCGGGCCGGACAGCATGGGCCGGTGACGTCGTACGGAGATGGTCCGCATCGACACCACCGGCCCATGGCCGCGCTGACGGGATCAGCTGGCGACGCCAGAAGCCTTTGCGGCTGCCAACCGTGCTGAGACGTCGTCCCAGTTGATCAGGTCCCATAGCTTCGCGACATAGTCCGGCTTCACGTTCTTGTATTGCAGGTAGTACGCGTGCTCCCAGCTGTCGAACACCAGGATCGGGGTAGCGCCCACTCCGACATTGCCTTGGTGGTCGTAGACCTGGGTGACGACCAGGCGCTGACCCAGCGGCTCCCATGCCAAGACGCCCCAGCCCGACCCCTGCACGGTCTGGGTGGCATTGGTCAGCTGGGTCTTGAATGCGTCGAACGAGCCGAAGTGCTCGTCGATTGCGCTGGCCAGCTCACCCACGGGGCGATCGCCACCGTCGGGGGACAGGTTCTTCCAGAAGATCGAGTGCAGGACGTGGCCGGACAGGTTGAAGGCCAGCGTCTTCTCCAAGCCGACCAAGCCGGCCCCAGCGAGTTGACCAGCGTCGCGAGCCTGCGCGATCTGCTCCAGGGTGTCATTGCACCCCTTGACGTAGGTGGCGTGGTGCTTGTCGTGGTGCAGCTCCATGATGTGCCCGCTCATGGCTGGCTCGAGTGCTGCGTAGTCATAGGGCAGGTCGGGCAAGGTGTACATGACGCCTCCTCAACGTTCAGCGGACAATAAGATTTAACGGTAACGGATCTGTAGCCAGCCCTCTTGTCCAGGGCCCTTGTTCGTGTTTTTTCGTTCGGTGGGCTTGCTTGCCCCGCCGAGGTGTACGACGGTTCAGCTCACGGCGTGTCCGGGACGGGCCGTCACCGTCACCGCAGCTGGCTGATAGCTGCAGGTGGGGTCGGACCCCAGGATGTCGCCGGTGACGGCGTACGCGTGGGATCGTGAGCCGCCGCACACCTCGTTGAACTCACAGACCCCACACTTGCCGTGGAATTGTTCCGGATGCCGCAAAGAGACCAGCAGCGGGTTGGTCCGGTAGATCTCCCGGAACGGCGTCTCCTTGACGTTGCCGCAGTGCTCCGGGAAAAACCCACTGGGGTAGACATGTCCGGTGTGGGAGATGAAGGCAAAACCTCGCCCCGAGTTGACATCGATCGGCTTGCGAGGGGTACGCCGAGCCAGCCCTGGATCGTCGAGGAGGTCAGCGACGCCAGCGCGCAGCGTCCGATACAACTCTCCATGGACCACTGCCGCCGGTGCGCCGCTCGCAGCAGCCGCCTGCATCCGGGCCCGTTGGATCGCGACCCGCCGATAGTGCGGCGCTTCTGTGGTTTTCACCGCGATGAGGTCAGACACGTCATGCAACCAGTGCAGGACGTCTTCGGCCTCAGCGGCGCTCAACGCCTGCAACGCACTGCCCCGACCAGTGGGCACCAGGAAGAAGACGCTCCACAGCGACGCCCCTAGACCCACCACCGTGCGCAACAGATCGGGCAGTTCCTCGACGGTGTCTCTGGTCACGGTGGAGTTGATCTGCAAGCGATACCCCAGATCCCGGCACCACTGTGCGGCGTGCACGGTGGCGTCAAACACTCCTGGGACACCGCGAAAACCATCGTGTACTTCAGCCCGGGCCCCGTCCAATGACAGGGAGATCGCGTGCACGCCACACTCTCGGAAGACCTGCAATGTTTCCGGGGTCATCTTCGGAGTCACCGATGGGGACAACGCCATATGCAAGCCCAAAGATGCGCCATAACGGACCAAATCAGGCAGGTCAGGGCGCTCGAAAGGGTCCCCCCCGGTCAACACTACGATCGGGTAAGGCTTGCCGAAACCAGCGATCTCCTCCAGCAGAGCCTTGCCTTGATCAGTGTCCAGCTGATCCGGATGGGCCCGCTGTTGCGCATCCGCCCGGCAGTGTCGGCACACCAGCTGACAGGCCCGAGTGGTCTCCCAGATCACGATCATCGGGCGTTCACCGGCGTCATGGTGCAGCTGGCGGACGGCGCGGTCGGGTGCGACGGACATGGCGCTCTCTTCAGACGACGGACGTGGTGGCTCTGAGTGGACGGGCTGAGCTGGTCAGCTCGCGATGGATCTGGGCAGCCGCATCCTGACCAGAGGTCAAGCAGGCGGCCAAACCGATCCCGTCGTACGACGCTCCAGCGAGCGCGACCTGGGGCCAGACCTGGTGGAGTTCATCTCGGACAGCGTCGATGCGGTCGGGATGTCCGACGGTTAATTGGGGCAGACCTCGCTGCCACCGATGCACATGGACCAAGGTCGGTGGGACATCCACGCCCGTGAGTGTCCGCAGGTCGTGGCGGAGCTGATCGACTAACGCGGTGTCGTCGAGGGCATCGACGAGCTCCTGGCCGTCACGGCCAGCAGATAGCCGCATCAGGTAGAGATCACCGCCGCCGTACTGGGGCCATTTGGCACTGAGGTTGGTGACGGCTTTGAGGAGGGTCCCGGTGCGGGAAGGCACCAGCAGGCCGTTGCCCTCGAGCGCGGGAATGCCTGCGACGGATTCGCGGGGGAAGCCCAGGACAACGGTGACGGTGGAGACCGTCCGGGTGAAGGAGAGCAGGTCGGCCGCGCGGGGTGAAGCCGGGCGGATGAGGGTTCGTGCTGCCCAGGCAGGAATCGCCAAGACCACTGCGTCGACGTCGAGGTCACCTTGGGGGGTGGTGACGAGGTAGCCGTCTGCGGTTGCGGTGATCGAATGGACCGGGCAGGACAACCGGATGTCCACGGTGACGTCGGTGAGGATCCGGTCGACGATGGTGCGTAGACCTCGCGGCCAAGACAGGAAGTCCATCTTGGGGCGCGGCCGGGCGGTTGCCGGTCGTAGCGGGCCGGGCAGTGCGTTGCGGATCAGGTCAGCGGTCCGCGGAGACAGCCCGTGGGTGGTGGCCCTGTTCACGGCGCCGTTGATGGCTTTCCCGGGGAGTTCGCGCAGTCGAAATGGCATCAACGAGCGGCCGTCTCGGGCCGCTGCGACCAGGGTGGGGGTGGTAGCTCGCAAACTGAGCCGGTGGACGTCGCCGGAGTGCAATCCACCGAGCAGGGGATCCACGAACCGGTCGGCGACTTCTTGACCGAAACGACCAGCCACAAAATCGCCGACGGATACGTCGTGACCGGGGGACAGTTGTGGACGGGTGCGCAGGCGGGCTGCCACGGGTTCGATACCTGCTCGGGCCATGCCCCGAAGGGTCATCACCCCACTGCGCAGGACGGGGCGCAGTCGGGTCGGGCCAGCTGGTCCGACCCCAGCGGGGAGCCGCCGTCGTCCGCGCGGGGTCCACAGGTAGCTTTCACCGCCCCGCGCCACGGTCACTGTGTCCTGCAGACCGAGCTCATTGATCAGCGCGATGCTGTCTGGGGACATCGTGTGCAGCGCTTCAGCGCCGACATCCACGGCCAGTGTGTCGCCGCTTGGGGTGTCCACGTCCACGGTGCAGATCTGACCGCCCAGCCGAGCGGAGGCTTCACACACGATGACATGGTGCCCGGCCTGAGCAAGGCGGCGGGCCGCGACGAGACCGGTGAAACCGCCGCCTACGACGGCGACCGTGCTGGGCCGATCGAGATCTTCGCGATCGGTGCGGCCAGTATCAGCCGGAAGTAAGGTCATCGGCACTCCCTCGCAGGACGGGAAGGGTGAGACAGGACATCCTCTGTCAGGATCCCCACAGCCGGTCGGAAGTCGGATCGGCGCGACCACTCTACCCCCGTCGGTATCTTCTTCCGTCTTCGTCGCAGGTCAGCGCGGTGTTCGTGGTGGTCTTTGGCCAGACCCGTCGGCAATTGATGACGTTGATGCCTGCGCGGTGGGGTTACGACTGCACATCAGTGAGGTCATCTACAGGCCTCCTTCAGCTCGAAACTGCCTGCGTCCGCCACCATAGGGAGGTGCCGTTGTCTCGCACCACGAACAGGATGTCGACGTGATCCGTCTCTCACCCGCTGCGCGGCGGGCATTTGTTGCTGGGCTGGGTCTGCCATTCCTCGCCGCGCTCGTCATTGTGGCCCTGGTCCAGCTGTGCCTGCGCACGGCTCATGGCCAGACGATGGAGAAGCGGGTCATGGCGGGGATGCTCACCTCCAATCAGACCGATGTGATGTTTATTCGCGGGTTGGAACAGGTCAGCATCCCCACCATCGTGGTGGCTTTGGGTGTGATCGGCGTGCTGGGTTTGCTCCGGCGCCGTATCGACGTCGCCATTGCGGCCGGTGTCATGGTGTCCGGCGCCAACGTGACCACTCAGATCCTCAAATACCACGTCATTGAGCGTCCCAACCTGAAACTGTCCATCCTCGCGGGGATTCCACCGGACAACACTCTGCCCAGCGGCCACACCACTGTGATCGCCTCGTTAATCGTGGCCGCCCTGATGGTGTTGCCCGCGCAGTGGCGACCCGTGCTGGTCCCGTTGGCGGCATTCCTCGCCTCCTGCGCTGGAGTCGGCACGATCATCCTCAACTGGCATCGACCCAGCGATGTGATCGCCGCATATGCCGTCGTGATGGCGTGGGTGGGAGTCACTGTGGGAGCCCTGGCCGGGTTTGGTCGGCTGCGTTTCCGGACGGAAGCCGGTCTGGGACGGGTCATCGGGTATGGCTTTGGTTCGGCTGGAGGTGTCGCCGTCCTGGGGCTACTCATTGTGCGGGCCGGGGTGTCCGCGAGTTCGGCTGGCACTGGTGACCTGAAGTTGTCTTTGGTGGTCTTGACCGGCGTCGCGCTCTGGTGCGCTGCGACCGTCGCCTTGTCGAGTTGGGCCGTAGACCTGGTCGGTGACGGTGACCACCGAGTAGAGGAGACGCCACTGCATCGGTGAGGGGTCGATAGGGTGGGCGAGTGCTACGGACCGTTACCGCCGTCGCGGCCGGCAAAGCCGCGCGAATCTTTACCCGATTGCGCGGCGGAGGCTCCGCGCTGCCCGGACTCGTTGTCGAACGGGTCGATCCCAGCTTCCTGAACCGGGCGTTGTCCGCGGTGCCTGGTGGCATCGTTGTGGTCAGCGGGACCAATGGGAAGACCACTACCACCAAAATGCTCACCGCGATCCTGCGGGCTCACGGCAAACGGGTTTTCACTAACCCGACCGGGAGTAATTTCACCCGTGGAGTCATCTCTTCGCTGCTCGGCGAGGTTGGCTTTAACGGACAGGTCGATGCGGATATTGCCGTGGTCGAACTGGACGAGGCGCATTCTTTGCTTTTTGCCAAAGAGGTGCGCCCTACGCACGCGTTGCTCCTCAATGTGGCTCGCGACCAGTTGGATCGTTTCGCTGAGATTGACCACACCGCTGATCTTTTGGGCCGTCTGGCCACCTCGACGTTGCGCGGGTTGGTGCTCAACCGGGATGACTCGTTCATTTCTCGGATTGCCCACCGCGAGGGGATCACCGCCGCTGTCGACTATTTCGGAGTGCACCCGCAGATCGCCGACCGTCTCCCCGAACTCCTCGAAGCAGACCTCCGCAGTGACACTGACGTGGTGGTCCCGCCGGTCGGCGGATCGGACGGGTTGCTCCGTCCTCAGGACGAACGGCGGATGGAAGTCCTCTTCGGTGACGGAGTCACCGTTGGTCCCGTGGAACTGCGGCAGCGCGGTCTGGCAGCGATGATCAATGCCACCGCTGCGGTCACCATGGCCCGTCAGTTGCTGGGGACCGCCTTCGACGGGACAGCTGCGGTCCGGGCGTTGCGTGAAGTCGCGCCCCCCTTCGGTCGCGGCGAGGTCGTGGACATCAACGGTCAACCTCTGGAACTGGTGTTGGTGAAGAACCCCGCCGGGTTCACCGTGGCGTTGGGGACCTATGGCAGCACCCCGGTGGCCACGATGATTGCCATCAACGACGACTACGCTGACGGCCGCGACGTGTCCTGGTTGTATGACGTCTCCTTCGACTCGCTAGCCAGTCGTGGTGTGGCTGCGACTAGCGGAGTTCGTGCCTATGACATGGCAGTTCGGCTGCATTACGACGGAATCGTCACTGACAAGGTCGAACCTGACCTGACTGCGGCTCTGGACCACTTCCTGGCGGCGTACTCACATGAACCGAAGCGGATCTTCTGCACTTACACGGCGATGATGGCCCTGCGTAAGACACTGGCGGCCCGGTATGGTCTGGCCGCGATGGGTGAGGACCCGGCCGGTGAGTCGGGAGGAGTCGGCCCCCGGTCGGCACGGACGACGGGAGGCGCGGCATGAGCGCGGACGTGGAAATCCTCGAACCAGTCGGTCCCAGCAAGGGTCGGATTGTGCTGGTGCACATCTATCCCCGGGAAATGAGCATTTACGGCGATCTCGGTAACACCCGGGTCCTGGCGCGTCGGCTCACCTGGCATGGCTACACCTGTGAACTGCGTCGACACCACCCTGGTGAAGAATTCCCCATCAACGCACACATCATCCTCGGTGGTGGCGGCCAAGATTCCGGTCAAGCCCGAGTTGAAGCCGATCTAGACCAGAACGCAGACATTCTGCGCAGTCTGGCCGGTGACGGCTGTCCCATGTTGATGATCTGTGGGATGTACCAGCTCTTCGGGAACGCGTTTATCACTGCGGACGGGACACGCCTGCCGGGGCTGGGCATCTTCGATG
Organism: Austwickia sp. TVS 96-490-7B; assembly: GCF_019331795.1. Lineage (GTDB taxonomy): Bacteria > Actinomycetota > Actinomycetes > Actinomycetales > Dermatophilaceae > Austwickia. Next base: position 414,453 of record NZ_JAHPZL010000003.1, on the reverse strand, counting down.
TCACCACCGTCGGTAACGAGGCCCGCATGATTGGGCCAGTGGTGATGGACACCCCGCATGGCCGGATCGTTGGATACGAAAACCACTCTGGCGCCACCATGTTGAGCCCCGGGCAAAAGCCCTTCGGGCGGGTCTTGCACGGTCACGGCAACAACCTGCAGGACGGCACGGAAGGCGCGATCGTCGACCAGGTTTACGGCACCTACCTGCACGGCCCGATCCTGCCAGCCAACCCACAGTTTGCGGATGCCCTGATCGCTGCAGGGGTGGCCCGTGGGCTGGGACGAGTTTTCGAACCCGCTGAGGTTGACGACTCCCTGTCTGACGCCGCCCGGGAGCGCCAGATCAGCAGGCTGCTCTCCGGATCGGACAAGAGGCACCGCACCAGTGGGCAAGCCCGCGGCGTCTAAGCCGCGCTCCTGTTGGACGGCGGGGGTGATCGGAGTTCAGTGGAACGCCGGGATCCCCCGCTGCGGGCCCTCGTCGGGGCCTTCCTCTTGACCGACGTAGTAGAACTTGCGGGTCGCGGCCCACGCTGCAGCGGACAACATCCCCAATGGAATTTCCAGAATGTGGCTATACACCGCAAACAACACCACCGATGCCAACGCGGCAGCATGTCCGGCCCCGAAAGCAATCATGAGCAGCGCCGCCAACTCGGTCACCCCGATGCCTCCCGGGGTCAATGGCACCATCGTCAACAGACGGGACAAGGCATAACAGGCAAATGCCTGTGGCCAGGGAAGATCAATCCCAAAGGCCAGCATGCACTCCCGGAACAAGAAGAAGTAGATCCCGAGGAAACCCACAATGCCAAAGGTCAGCCGTTGCCAGCCTGGCCGGACCACCCCGATCACCCGAGACCGGATGTCTACCGCGATGGCCTCGATGTCCTGATCGGTGTCCCGTTTGAATAGCCGCAGCACCGGACGGACGACCTTGTCCAGGCCGCGACCGATCGCGTGGGCGCCCTTGTCCGAGGCGAGGATCCCCACGGCTAGACCCACCATCACTGTGGCCACCCCGACCGCGCCCCACACACCGATGACGAGCTGATGCGGCAGATTCGTCGTCCCACTGGCAAACAACCACACGATGGCGATCAACGGCAAGATCGCCCTCACCAGCAGATTCCAGATCGAGGTAATGATCAATGAAGTGCCAATGTTGCGGTGGCTAAAACCCCACGATCGGAAAATCGCGTATTGGGCGGCCACCCCCACAGCGCCGCCGCCAGGCATTGAATTCGAGACCCCTGACCCACACAGATTCACGATCAAGGCCGGGATGTGCTTCAGCCCTGGCAACGACGCAGACAGAGTGAAGGTGTAGCAGTACAAGCCAGCCATCATCATTGCGAACAGCAGGAGCGCTTTCGCCCACCCCAGCCGGGCCATCTCATGGAGAATCTCGCTCCACGATGTGTGGGTCAGCCATGGCAGCACCCATCCCAGCAGAAACGCCGCTAGCCCGATCCCGACGACCGCCTGAACCACCCGTTTGGCGATCCCCAGAGGGCCACCCCCCTTGGCTTCACCAGCAGGATCACTGGTGGCACCGCTGTCACGGGCAGCGGATTCAGGTGCAGGCTGCTCAGCGGAAGATCCGGTGCTCGTCACGTGTTCCCCGATCTGGTGTGGGTCGGTGGTCGGGCAGGAAACGGTCAGCGCGTCTCGTGTGTTCCCCCGGCGCGGAGGTTGAGGCCGAGACCTCACCGGTCCGCGAAGACATCAGGGACGAGATTACCCGCCCGGCCCTGGCTGCACCGGTCACGGCGCGGCGGGACCACTTCGCCGGGCGCGAATCCAGTGGCGTCGACGTACCATTCCCGTCCGAAAACCCATCCGAAGATGGGGTCTGGCAGGCGGAGGAACATCGCTAAGGTGCGATCTGCCCCACCGTCAGCGGCGGCCTGGGATCGGTGCGCCGCCATGGACGCCCGCTTAGCCGCCACACACCTGCCCACCCGGACTCGATGGGTGATCTGTTCCGCCGAAGAGAAGGCGCGCCGGAAAGACGTCACATCAAATGACGGCGGGAATCGGTAGACCTTCGCCACGATTTCTACGGTGCGGGCGAGCAGGTCACGCGGGATTGTCGCTTCCAACAGCCACGGCGTCCCCGCAGCCGCTGCCGCTAACCGGGCCATCTCGTGGACGCGTACGTGATCGCGGTGCCCATAGCCGCCGTTCGCGTCGTACCCGATGAGCACATCAGCCTGCTCGGCCCGCAAGATGGTCGCCAACCGCTCAGCTGCTTCGTGGACATCTGCGCGCAACAAGCGGGTCCGCCCGTTGATGTCCGGGGGGATCGGCCCGTCCATCCCGGAATCGCCATACCCGAGATAGTCCACCCGGGCGGCACCGAGCGCCTCTGCGCTGGCCTGCAATTCGGTGAGACGCCGATCAGCTAAAGCCGGACCGTTCGCCGAGCGGAACTCCGCTGAGGTCATCCCCAGGTCGCCATCGGTCGCCACCACCAGCACCACCCGATGCCCGGCCGCCGCCGCTTTGGCGAGGGTCCCTGACATCAGCAAGGCCTCATCGTCAGGGTGGGCGTTGACGGCGACGATGGTGCGGCTCATGCCCTTGATCATCGCGGATCTGAGCGGCGAGCGCGTGCCCTTTGTGGCAGGTGTCGCTCCTGATAGGTGTGTTGACCAGCGCGGGAGGTGTTTCTGGCAACTTCCCGTGAAGGACCTTTAAAGGTCCGGTACGTCGGTGGCGCGTACGTCTTCGGGTCGCGGATGTGTGATCCTTGGGCATTGTGAAGATTGCCCTCCTCTCTGACTGCTATCTGCCCCGCCTAGGGGGGATCGAGGTGCAGGTCCGTGACCTGGCCTATCACTTGTTGGCGGCCGGTCATGAGGTAGAGGTTTTCACGGCCACTCTCGGGGAGAATGACGAACATGGCGGCCAGGTCCAGGTGGTCGACGGTTTGCCGATTCACCGGATGGGCATTCCTCTGCCCGGTCGAATTCCGGCGAATCCGTTAGCGGCCTCTGAGTTGAAGCGGCGTCTGGCTGCGGGTGGGTTTGACGTGGCGCACGTGCATATGGGCATCACCAGCCCGTTCACGGTCGATTGCACCCGGGTCGCTCTGCAGCTGGGGCTTCCGGTGTCGATGACCTGGCATTGCATGCTTGGTCCGGCAGAGCCACTGTTTCACCTCAGCCAGATCGCTCGGTTGTGGGCTCGTTCTGGGGTGGCGATGAACGCCGTGTCTGCGGTGGCTTCGCAACCAGTGCAACGGGCGTTGGGCCGGTGGGGCACCTGCCATGTGCTGCCCAATGGCATTGATGCAGCGACGTGGTGGGGACTGGCTGAGGAGCATGAGGCGGTCGATCCGCCGTGTCGTGACGGGGAACTTCAGGTGGTGACCGCGATGCGGTTGGCCAACCGGAAACGTCCGTTGCCGCTGTTAGCGGCGATGCGTCAGGTCCGCCAGCGCATCCCAGAGGTGCCTTTCCGGCTGACGATCCTCGGCGAGGGACGCCAGGGCGTGCTGGCCCGGGCCTATGTGCAACGCCACGGCATGGCTGACTGGGTTGATATGCCGGGGCGGGTGTCTCGGCCCGAGTTGCTGACGTTGTATCGGCGCAGCCATGTGTATGTCTCGCCGGCCAAGTTGGAGTCTTTCGGGATTGCCGCTTTGGAGGCGAGATGTGTCGGGCTACCGGTGGTGGCCCGTGCCACCAGCGGATGTGTGGAGTTCATTGACAGCGGGGTCAATGGTTACCTCGCTGACGATGACAAGGGCATGGTCAGCGCTATGACTGAATTGCTGACCGACCATGACCTTCGGGAACGCATGTGGCGGTACAACATGTCGACCCCGCCGGTGCAGGACTGGTCGAACGTCGTGGAGCTCACGCTCGCTGAATATCGGCGGGCGGCAGCGCTGCGTGGTTTGACTCTGGCCGGTCGGTGAGGGCGATTGCCCCCGTCCGTACGGGGATTCCGACGTATCCGGTGTTGATCGAAGCGGTGGCGGGGGACACCCTCGTGGCGAGCGCCCCGCTAGGGCATGGACACGACCCGGTCGATCTGTTGACCCGAGCTGGGTGGCGGGTGGAACGGCCGCTGCGGGCGGTGCGGGAGCGAGGGTCGATCGTGGTGACCTTCGCGGTGCGGTCGGCGTCGCCGTGCGCGCCCCCGCAGGTGCTGTTCAGTGATGTGCCGTTGGTGCTTCCTGGGGACGAGACCGTGGTCCCCACGGATCCGGAGTTAGAGGTGGCTCCGGGGGAGCGCCCGGTACGGCGGTTGCGAGTGTCGGCGGCGGCACTGGTGGTGGCGAAGGTTCCGGTGGGCACCGTGGATTCCACGGGGGTGCCCGGTCCGGGGGGTGAGTGTGTGTTGGCGACCCGGTATTCCGGGGTGGTGGTGCGCTGGTCTGGGTCGTGGGGGCTGCCCGGCGGCGGGGTTGATCTGCGGGAGCAGCCGGCGCAGGCGGCGCGTCGGGAAACCGACGAGGAGACCGGTCAGGATGTCACGATCGGCGAATTGGGTTTTGTGCAGAGTGCCCGCTGGGTGGGGCGTGCGCCGGATGGGACATTGGAAGATTTCCACGCTCTCCGGTTGGTGTATCGGGGTCGATGTGAGACGCCGACTGCGGTGGAGGTGCGTGACCTCGGGGGGACAACGTCGGAGTCGGCGTGGGTGCCGGTCGAGCGGGCGGACCGGTGGGATTGGGCGCCTGGTCCGATGGATCAGCTCCGGGCGTTGGGGGTTTTGGATTGAGAGGGCGGCACGGTGTGGCTGGTCACTGGTGTCGCCGTAGCATCCCCCAGATTCCGGTGAGGATCATCATGATGCCGATCACGGCGATCAGTGCGGGCAGGTAGCTCGCCCAATTCCAGATCTGACCGGTGACGCCTTGCCAGAGCACCACGATGCCGCTGAGTACGGCGAAGACTCCGGCGGCGATGGCGGGCAGGTGCGGGCCCCCCAGGGTGGGGGGTGTGTCATCGGTGTCGTGGCGGTGTGGTGCGAGTGAGTCCTCGGGGTGGGCGTTGGTCATCGGGGGGTCCTTTCAATCTCGATGTCACCGGCGGTGACCTCAGCGACGAGTCGGAGTGCCGTCTGGTCGTCGCTGTGGTTCACCGGCTCCCCGTCTGGGGTGCCTCGCAGGATGATCTGTCCGGCGCGGACCCGGGGGATCACGTTGACTGGTACGTCGGCGGGGATGCGCACCTGAAGCCGTCCGACGCCCACGTCGGCGCGAATGCTCCGACCGGCGAGGTCAGTGCGGGAGAGGGCGCTCAGGTCGATCTGGCCGTCGCCGACGGTGAGTTGATAGTGGTCTTGGAGTTCAGTGGCGACGGTGGGAGTCCAGTGGCGGACTCCCACCGAGAGCCCGTCGCGGGGAATCCCGTCCAGGCCAGCCGGGGTGCACAGAGCACCTACTGCGAGGAGCGCGGTGAAAGTGCCGGTGCCCAAGGTGCGGTAGCCGCGAGCCCCTTGCACAGTGACCGCCGTACCTAACACGATGCAGGTGACAGCGCTGGCGATGACGTGAGCGACGTTGGCGGTGGTGCCGACCTGTCGGGAGATCAACCAGGTGACTGGCCAGACGAGAAGTGCTAGTCCGAGGATGATCAACCACCAGTGCCATCCGGGGTGACGTCGTCGGGGTTGTGGTGGACGCAGAGCTGCGGGTGGGACAGGGGGTGAGAGCAGCGTGACGTCATGGGGTGAGCTCATCCGCGGCGGGATCACGTCCTCTACCTGCGGTGAGGAGAGCGGCGCGGAGGGGGATCGGTCGGTGCGTTGCCACAGCAACCACAGGGTGAAAGCGCCCAGCAGGATGAGGGCTCCGGCAGCCTGGTCCGCGGGGGTCCCGACGATCACCATGGCTGAGATGATCAGGGCCACGACGACCATCGGGATGCCGTGATGCTCCCGGAAGGCTCTGACCAGCGGGATGTTGCCGTCTTCGTCTGGCAGCACCAACCACCCCAGCAGATACATCGCGACGCCCAGCCCGCCGACAAAGGCGGTCAAGATCAACGCGATCCGCAGCAGGACCGGGTCGATGTCCCATCGGGCCGCAATGCCGCGGGCGACACCAGCGATCCATCTGTCATCACGCCAGCGCACCACCCCGGTTCTCCGGCCGAACTGTGACAATCCGTCAAGTAGCGATCCATCAGCCATATCCTCATCGTGGCCTGCCAGGAGGGTCACTCGCTGTCAGGTACACCCCGGAGAATGCCCCTGAGTATCCCCGAAACCTCCCCGTCGACACCGCGTGGCTCCTCAGAACTGAGTCAGGATGGATGCGTGATCAACGCTGCGACGTCCCCCGACCCGAGCTGTGGGGAGTCCTCGTCACCTCGGGTCCGCCGGATGCGTCGTCCTGCCCGTGGCCGGGTCCTGGTCGGGGTGGCTGCTGGGTTGGCCGATCATGTGGGGATTCGTACGTCGTGGGTGCGGTGGACCTTCGTCCTGGTGACCATGTTCCTAGGAGTGGGATTACCGGCGTACCTGCTGTGTTGGGTGATGACACCGAGCGCGGCTCCGCTGCGGGACGGACAGGACGACTCGGCCGATCAGATGTCGTTGAGTGATCGGGCCTTGCGTGCGGTGCCGTTGTGGCGATGGGTACTGGCTGGGGCAGTGCTGGTGTCGGTATCGGGGTCGGTGACCACAGGTTTACTTGGGGGCCGGATCTCCTGGACGACAGTGGTGGCGATCTCCGTGCTGCTCGCAGGCGCCGTGCTGGCTTGGTCGTTCTTAGACGTCGAAGACCGTCGACATTGGCTGGGGGTCGACGAGGGGCGTTCTGGGTTGATCCGGGTAGTCATCGGGGCCTTGCTCACGGTGATCGGCGTTGCCATTCTCATCACTCGCAGCAGCGACCTGGAATATCTGGGCAGGGTGCTGATGGCGACCTTGGTGGTCCTGGCTGGGTTGGGCATCGTGATGGCGCCCTGGGCGGTGCGTTTCCGGCAACGGCTCCGAGCAGAACAAATACAGTCGGATCCGAGCTACCGAACGGGCCGACATCGCAGCCCATCTGCACGACTCGGTCCTGCAAACTCTGGCCCTGATCCAACGCACTGACGACGTGACGCGCGTCGCCCACTTAGCCCGCGCCCAGGAACGTGAGCTGCGCAGCTGGTTGTACGGCGGTGAGCGGCCTTCCCGAGATAGCGTCGCCGCCGCGGTCGCCACCGCCGCCGTGGACGTCGAGGACCAACATGGGATCCCCATCGACCTGGTGGTCACAGGTGACCGACCTCTCGACGACAGCACAGCAGCGCTGGTCAGCGCGTTGCGAGAGGCACTTCTCAACGCTGTCCGGCACGGGACACCTCCGGTATCTGCCTATGTGGAGGTCGGGCCAGCGTCGGTGGATGCTTTCGTCCGGGACCGTGGGCCAGGCTTCGACCTCGACGACATCCCCGAGGATCGCCTCGGCGTCCGAGAGTCCATTGTGGGACGGATGGCCCGCCACGGGGGGACTGCCCAGCTGCGCCGCCTCGACCACGGCACCGAAGTCGCCCTGTCCCTCCCCGTGCCAGACACCCGCCCCATCCCGGACAGCTCGGGACGCCTCTCGGAGGAACCATGAATGCCGACAGCCCCATCCGACTCGTTGTCGTCGACGACCACCGGCTGTTTCGCAGTGGAGTCAAAAGCGAATTGACCGATCTCACCGATCACATGGTCATTGTCGGCGAAGGCTCCGACGTGGAATCAGCGGTTCGAGTCATCACCCAGGAATGCCCTGACGTGGTCTTACTCGACGTACATCTTCCGGGTGGGAACGGTCGCGGCGGGGCTGACGTGATCATGGCCTGCCGTCAGGTGCACACCGCCACCGGACTTCCGATCCGTTTCCTGGCGCTGTCGGTCTCTGACGCCGCCGAGGATGTCCTGGCAGTCATCCGAGCCGGAGCACGCGGATATGTCACCAAGACCATTTCGCCGACCGATTTAGTCACTGCGATACGTCGGGTTGCTGACGGCGATGCGGTGTTCAGCCCCCGGCTGGCCGGTTTTGTCTTGGACGCTTTCGGAGCCACTGCTGGAGAAATCGCTGAGGTCGACGAAGAATTGGATCGGTTATCCGCCCGCGAACGTGAAGTGATGCGACTCATCGCTCGCGGATATCAATACAAGGAAGCTGCCAAAGAGCTGTTCATCTCGGTCAAGACGGTCGAGACCCACGTGAGCAACGTCCTGCGCAAACTTCAACTGTCCAATCGGCACGAACTGACCGCCTGGGCGATGCACCGACATCTGCTGTGACCAGCCCCGAGAGGGGGCCTGGACGGACCCACCACTCTGCCTGAACTCCACCTGACGCATAGGGTGGTCCCCATGGTCAGTGTCTTCACCACCCTCGGCATCGTGCATGTTGGCGTCGCTGCGCTCATCCTGGCCGGCTACATCATGTCGTTGTCGACCGATCGTGCTCACCCGCTCATGACGTGGGCGGCTCGGATCCAACTGGTCCTGGGACTCGTCTTGGTGGGGATCGCCGAGGGCGGCAAAGTCATGGTCCTGGACCATGCCTGGGTCGGGGCGAAACTCGTCATCGCTCTGGGCGTCGTGGCCTGCTGCGAGGTCGCCGCAGCCGGGCAGCGCAAAGCAGCACCCAAACCGATGCTCCTGCACCTGGCGCTCGCGTTGACTTTGGTCAATGTGTTGGTGGCCTACGCCTTCCGCTGATCGTCCCTGAGGTCGGCCGTACGTCAGTGGTCGTCGCGGCGGTGTAGGTCAGGTGCGAGGGCGCCAGTCTTCGCTGGGGTCGAGGGCGGCGCGGACGACTTTGCCGTGGAAGGGGGGCAGGTCTTCGTCGTCGAGGTGTTCATCAGTGATGACGATGTCGGCGGCATCGACCTCAGCGACATAGCCCACGCATCGGACCCCGAACACCCGGCTGGAGGCCAGGACGCATCGACGTCGTCCAGCGGCGAGAAGAGCCCGATGCGCGGAGACCCGCCACGGGGCTGAAGTGGTCAGCCCGGCGAAGGGGTGGACGCCATCGACTTCGAGGAAGGCCCAGTCAGTGGGGTGGTTCTCTAAATAGGCGGCGGTGTCTGGGCCGGAGGTGGTGGCCTGCCCAGTGCCGTCACGCAGTTCACCACCAGCAACGAAGACCCGGAATTGAGCGTGACGACTCAATGCGTCAGCAGCGCGCAGGTCGTGGGTGACGATAGTGAGTTCGTCGAGGTCGAAGAGCAGTGGAACGAGTTGTTCGCTGATCGGTCCGCTGCTCAGGCCGATACTGTGCCCGTTGCGCAGGGTGCGGCGGGCCGCGGCGGCAATGGCCAGGTGTTCGCGTCGTACTCGGGAAGCGTTCTGTCGAGTGCCTTCGTCGTCGTGCCGGATGCGCACGCCACCGTGGAGGCGTTCGACGAGTCCGGATTTGGTGAGGGTCTGCAGGTCACGGCGGATGGTGGAAACATCGACGTCAAGGGCATCGGCGAGGTCTTTGACCTCGACGTAGTCGCCGGAGTGGAGTCGGCTGAGGATCACCCGTTGTCGATCGTTGAGTCGCATGCCTACCTTTCCGGTGCGGGTCCGTGCCGGCCCGAGGGTACGACGAAGGGTACGGGGGTGCGGCGGGGCACTGCTCTGCACGCAATCGTGCATTTTTGTGACTCACCGACGCAACGACCGGTGAGCGTGTCTCTGACACAAGGCTATTCAATTGCCTCTTGACAGCTCTTCGCGGGTGCGAGACCTTAATGGCGCTTGCACGAATTCGTGCAACGCCAACCTCAAGCCGTGCACAGCCGGCGCTGAGTTCTCAAAGGAGAGGAAAAATGCGCCTTTCACGCACCCTCGCACTCGCGACGGCCGTCACCCTAGCCCTTGCCTCCTGCGGCACGGTGGACTCCGGCAAAGCAGGAGGTTCTCAGGGTGGCAGCACCGGCAGCACTGACGGCGCAGGCGCCTCGGTTCGCGCCGGGGCCTACGTGAACGTCGTCAAGCTCACCGGGATCGCGTGGTTCGACCGGATGAAAGTTGGTGTCGACGAGTTCGCTAAGGAATCCGGTGCTCAGGCAGTCCAAGCTGGACCAGCTACGGATAGTCCGGAACAGCAGGTCTCGATCATCCAAGGGCTCATCGCCCAAAAACCTGCCGGGATGGGCATCGTTCCCTCTGATCCTGGTGCGGTCGACGCGGTGGTCGCGCAAGCCAAGAGTGCCGGAATCAAAGTCGTCACCCACGAAGCGCCCCAGCTGACCAGCCCGGATGCGGACATTGAAGCTTTTGACAATGCCAGTTACGGCAAGAAGATCATGACGGGCTTGGGCGGTTGCATGAAAGGCGAGGGTGACTACGTCCAGTTCGTGGGCAAGCTCACCGCCACCACGCACATGGCCTGGGCCAACGCTGGACTGGAAGAGCAGAAAGCCACCTTCCCCAAAATGCACCGCATCTCTGACCCAGTGGAAAGCATGGACAATGCCGACACGGCGTACACCAAAGCCAAGCAACTGCTCCAAGCCAACCCCAAACTGAAAGGCTTCTTTGGCGCTTCCAGCCAAGACGCCCCAGGCATTGCCCGCGCCATCAAAGAGGCCGGCCTGCAAAACGACACCTGCGTCCATGGCACCGGAGTGCCCAGCGAGACCAAACAGTTCCTCAGCGACGGATCCATCGATGCGATCTACTTCTGGGACCCAGCCAAAGCTGGCCACGCCGTCATGAAAGCCGCCAAGCTCCTCGCTGACGGCAAATCCCTCACCGATGGCACCGACTTGGGCATTGAGGGCTACGGAAAGCTCACCCAGAGCAAGACCAACCCCAAGGTCTTCCTCGCTGACGCTGCGCTCTCTGCGACCAAGGACGACGTCGACAAATACGGCTTCTGAGTCTGCTCGAGCGCACACAGGAGAGCACACTGACGTGACTATCGAAACTCCACCCGGCACCCCCATCGTTCGTGCCGTGGACGTATCCAAACGCTTCGGCGGAGTCGTTGCGCTGCGTGATGTCAGCGTGGACTTCTATCCCGGCGAGGTGCACTGCATCGCTGGGGAGAATGGCTGCGGTAAATCCACCCTGATCAAAGTCATCAGCGGCGCGCATCGCCCCACGTCCGGGCACATCGACGTGGATGGCCGCAGCTATGACCGGCTCACCCCGGCGCAGGCCTACGGCCTGGGGCTCGAAGTCATTTATCAAGATTTCTCGTTGATGCCTAACCTCGACGCCGCTGAAAACATCGCCCTTCCTGGGTTCGTGGCCGGTCGTCGACGCTTCGTCCGGCGCCAACACATCCTGGAGATCGCGGAGAAAGCAGTCTCCCAACTGGGTATCGACCTTGATCTGAGGCGGCCCGTCGGTGAACTCACCGTCGCCGAACGTCAACTCTGCGCTGTGGCCCGAGCGATGGCTCATGACGCCCGCTTCATCGCGATGGACGAACCCACCACGGCGCTGACCTGGAAAGAAGTCGACGCACTCTTTGACGCGGTCCGCACCCTGCGCGACCGTGGCGTGTCCTTGGTCTTCATCAGCCACAAGATGCAAGAGGTTTTCTCCATCTCTGATCGAGTCACCGTGATGCGATCAGGGCAGGTGGTGACCACGGGTCGGCCCGCCGACTTCACCCACGCCACTCTCGCCGAAACCATGACGGGACGATCTTCGGACGAATTGGTCCGGCCCAGCCCGGTGGACACAGATCGTCCGGCAGCGTTAGCGGTGCGCGGACTCACCCATGCCCCGTTGTTTGCTGACGTGGATCTGACCATCCACCAAGGGGAGATCGTGGGACTGGCCGGGTTGCTCGGCTCCGGCCGGACCGAGATCGCTGAGGCCATCGCCGCGATCAACCCCGCCCCGCAAGGGACGGTCGAGGTCCACGGCAGCCCGGTCGCTGCCCGTCACCTCACCGAAGCGATCGACGCTGGCATCGGCTATGTCCCCGAGGACCGACTCACCCAAGGGCTTTTCCTCGACCAATCCATCGCCGACAACCTGGTGGCCACCCACCTCGATGCACACACCCGACATGGCCTGCTCGACACCGACAGTCTCGACACCGCCCGCGTGGACGCCGTGCGCGATTTACGGATCAAAGCGGGCTCACTCGACGACCCGGTCCGTAGCCTCTCCGGAGGCAACGCTCAACGGGTCCTGCTCGCGAAATGGTTAATGGGTCACCCGAAGGTACTCATCCTCAACGGGCCGACTGTCGGCGTCGATGTCGGTAGCAAATTCGACATCCTGTCCATCCTGCACCTGCAGAGCCTGCAGGGCTTGGGCATCCTCGTCATCTCCGACGACATCCCCGAACTCGTCGCCACCTGCCACCGGGTCCTCGTCGTACGCAGCGGACGGATCGTGGACGAACTCGCTGGCGAACGACTCACCGAAACCGCGATCGTGGAGGCGATCTCCGCATGAGTACGTCGAACACCCCCGCCCGTTCTCTGGGACGGCGACTGGTCACCGACCCCGAAGCGCTCTTGGTGATCTCGATCGCCGTGATCCTCGCTCTCGTCGTGCTGAAAGTCCCTGACTTCTGGCATGTGGAAACTCTGTTCAACGTGTTGCGAGCCTCGATGGTCGACATCGTCTTTGCCCTCGGGGTGCTCCTGGTGATCATCGCTGGCGGGATCGACGTGTCCTTCCTCGCTGTGGGGATCTTCGCGGCCTATCTGACCTGCAAAATCGTCCCAGCTGACGCGACCGTCGGTGGTGCCTCGGTGGCCTTCCTGTCCGCGGTGGCTATCGGCGTGCTCCTCGGTCTGATCAACGCAGCTGTGGTGATCGCCACCAAAGTCACCACGCTTATCGCCACCCTGGCCACCTCGGCGATCTACATGGGAGTCTTGTTTGCCGTCATCGGCGGAAACATCATCAACACCCTGCCCGTGCCCCTCCAAGATCTCGGCCAGGTCAACCTCATCACCGCCCCTGGCGCCGCCCGAGGCACCACCCGCCTCAACGTGCTCATCGTCGTGGTCATCCTGGTCTGCCTCGCGATGGGAGCTTTCCTGCGCTGGACGGTCGCTGGCCGCAGCATCATCGCCATCGGTGGTGACGCCGAAGCCGCCGCCCGGGCCGCCATCAACGTCAACCGCACTCGCGCCCTGGTCTTCGCCATCGCTGGCGGACTCGCCGGGCTCGCCGGAATCATCCACGTCACGCTCTCTGGACGAGCCGACCCGACGACCTTCATGGGCCGCGAACTTGACGTGATTGCCGCTGTCGTCCTCGGTGGCGCCGCCATCACCGGAGGTAAAGGGACCGTGCGCGGCACCGTCCTCGGCGTGATCCTGATCTCCCTGATTCAGAGCTCACTGGTGCCTCTCGGCGTCCCCAGCATCTGGCAGAAAGCGGCTGTGGGTGCATTGCTGCTGATCGGCGTGACCGTGCAAGCCGTGTCCGCACGCACCCGACCTGCACGAGCCATCCTCGATGACAGCCCACCCGAGCGACCGGTGACCGCCAGCACCGGCCCAGCCACCCAGGAGGCCTGACATGCCCGATCTGACTCAGGCGCCTTGGCTGCGCCGGATCCTGCGCTCCGGGGGGACCCGCTCTAGCTTTGTGCGGATGCTCGCGGTGACCGCGCTGATCTTTGTGGTGTTTTCGCTGGCCGCGCCGAGCGTGTTTTTGTCCGGGGATAACTTCCAGTTCATCGCGCTGGCCGCCCCAGAGATCGCGGTGATCGCGCTGGCGATGTCGTTGACCATGCTCACCGCTGGGATCGACCTGTCCGTGGTCACCGTTTCGAATCTCTCCGCGATCGTTGCCGCCCGCGTCATGATCGACGGTGGTGGTGGGCCCGGCGCCATAGTCGCTGGGGTCCTCACCGCCATGGTTGTCGCGCTGGCTTGCGGCGCCGTCAACGCCGTACTCATCGCGCGACTCGAGGTCCCACCGATCCTGGCAACGCTAGGCAGCAGCCAACTGTTTGCCGGGATTGCCCTGGTCGTCAGCCAAGGCACCGTCATCAAAGGGCTGCCTGTCGCGTTCACTCAGTTTGCTTTGACCACCGTTGCCGGAATCCCGGTCATCTTTGTGATCATGCTGGTCCTGGCCGTGCTGGTGGCAGTCCTCGTTGAACGCACTCCGCTCGGGGTGCGGATGCGCCTGGTCGGAGCGAACCCGCACGCCGCCGACTACTCCGGCATCCGCCGGGTGGTGGTCCTCAGCTCCACGTATCTCATCTCGTCCGGGCTGGCTGGTGTCGCTGGCCTGATTATTTCGTCCCGGGCTAGCGGCGCCAACAGCCAGTACGGCGCGTCGTATGTCCTGCTGGCCATCGTCATCGCCGTCCTCGCGGGTGTTGACCCTGACGGCGGCTACATCACCGTCCCCGGAGTGGTCATCGCTGTCCTTGCCTTGCAGATGCTCGGCACTGGACTTCACGCCATCCAGGACAGCTCCCATGTCGTGAACATCGCCCAAGGACTCCTGCTCATCGTGATGGTGCTACTCAACACTTGGTGGCCCACGCTGCGCGAGCATCTCCGGCTCAGGAAGGAAGTGGCTCAGTGACCCGCGTCACCGCCGGGATCGACATCGGCACCGGCAGCACCAAAGGAGTCTTGGTCGACCGGGACGGCGCCGTGCTGGCCACCGCGCGACGTGACCACCGGATGCACATGCCCCGCCCCGGTCACTACGAGATGGACGCCGAACGCGACTGGTACGGCGATGTCGCGGCGGTCTGTCAAGAACTCGCTGCCACCAGCCACGACATTCTCGGCTTGTGTGTCTCAGGGCTCGGCCCCGCGGTTCAGGCCTTCGACGAGGACACCCGCCCCCTGCACCCGGCGGTGCTCTACGGCATCGACTCCCGTGCCGGAGTGGAAATTGCTGAAATGACCGCAGAACTCGGCGAGGATGCGATTCTGAGGCGGTGCGGTAAAGGGCTGTCTTCTCAAGCGGTCGGACCCAAACTGCGCTGGCTTCGCCGGCACGCCGACATCCCCCAGGACACTCGATGGGGGAGTTCGCACACCTATGTTGTCGCCCGACTCACCGGCCGATGGACCATCGACCATCACACCGCTTCCCAATGTGACCCGCTGTACGACGTCACCACCCAAGACTGGGCCCATGACTGGGCGGACAGGGTCCTGCCGGGAATCGTCCTGCCCGACCTGACGTGGCCCGGTGAACAGGTCGGCACCATCACTGCTGCCGCAGCCACCGACACTGGCCTGCCCGTCGGTCTTCCTGTCATGGCTGGCACCATCGATGCCTGGGCTGAAGCGCACAGCGTTGGCGTCCAACGCCCCGGCGACCTGATGCTCATGTACGGCTCCACCATGTTCATGATCCAGGTGCTTCCCGCCCCCACCATCTCTCCGTTGCTGTGGACCACTTCCGGGATCACTCCCCACAGCCACACTCTGGCCGCCGGAATGTCCACCTCCGGCAGCCTCACCCAATGGGTGTCTGACCTCACTGGCGCCGACTTCACCACCCTGGTGGCGGAGGCTGAGTCGGTGCCTCCCGGCTCGGACGGTCTGCTCGTGCTGCCCTATTTTGCGGGAGAGCGCACGCCGATCTATGACCCGGACGCGCGCGGCGTCGTCGCGGGACTGACGTTGACGCACAGCCGGGCCCACCTGTTCCGGGCAGCCTACGAGGGCATCGCCTATGGCATCAGGCAGATCATCGACGTCCTCGACGCCACGGCTGGCCCGCCGGCACGTGTCTTTGCGGTGGGTGGTGGCACCCAAGGCGGACTGTGGACCCAGATCGTCTCAGACGTCTGCGGGATCGAGCAGATCGTCCCCGCCGTCACCATCGGCGCTGCCTACGGTGATGCGCTGCTCGCCGCCACCGGCACAGGCCATGTCCCCGCCGACACCACGTGGGCGCACGAAGCCCAGCTGGTCCGCCCTAACCCTCATAGCGATGCCCGCTACCGCGAGCTCTACCGTATTTTCACCGACCTCTATCCGCAGACGCGGGAATCGATGCATACTCTCGCCCGGGTGCAAGAAGACCATCGCGGCTAGAGCTACGGCGTCGCGGAGCTCATCGTCGCTGGCGACGTACTGTCGCTGCCAGCGCACCGGCAGCACTGGCTGACGGTAGGGCTGGGCTGATCGACCTGCGCAGGCTAGCGCAGGTCGATCCAGTAGCGGCGCTTGCCGTCGGTGACGTCCTCCAGGACGCCGCCGTTGCGCAGAATCGTCGCCGCGGAGGCGATGTTGTCGTCCTCGCAGGTCGCCAGGGCCCGGTCGATGCCGAGGTCCCGGGCCCGGTCCAGACCGAGGCGCAGCGCGCGGGCCGCGACGCCGCGGCGGCGCGCGGACGGACGCACCGAATAGCCGATGTGGCCGCCCTCGCGGCGCAGCCAGTCGTTGAGCTCGTGCCGCAGCGACAACGACCCCAGGAACGTCTCGCCTGCCACGATGAACAGCTTGCTGTCGGGCACGTATCCCAGCTGCTCGGCCACGGCGCGGTCGGCGCGGGCGCGCA
This sequence comes from Austwickia sp. TVS 96-490-7B, assembly GCF_019331795.1. Lineage (GTDB taxonomy): Bacteria > Actinomycetota > Actinomycetes > Actinomycetales > Dermatophilaceae > Austwickia. The sequence goes on along the minus strand of NZ_JAHPZL010000003.1, from coordinate 398,035 downwards.
TGTCGGCGCAGAACGCCGCGAAGCGTCCCGGGTCGCCCATCTGAGCGGGCCGCCAGGGCTCGCCCTTGCAGTCAGCGTCGCTCTCGTCATCGGGGATCAGGCCTGAGCCGTGCTGGTGGTCACCGGCGGCCTCGAACTCCTGCGCCGACTCCCACCAGGAGGCATGCCAGCAGGGGTCGGGGTCGACCAGTTCGACGGCGTCGGGGGCGAAGCTCAGCGGCATGGGGTTCCTTCGGTCGAGGGGAGGGTGCGGCCCGTGGGTTCCCGTCGTACCCCTCATCCGGAGAACGACGGGACGCGCGCTGGACGAGGCGCGCCCCCACGGACCGCAGTGGTCGGTGCGACATCACCGGTCACCCGTCCTGATGGTTGTCAGGGTGCGGGCGACCTAGCGGCCGACCACCTCACGCATCCAAGAGTTCATCACTTCTCGGATCACCTCCTTTCCTGTGTGATCCGACGGTACGAGGTGGCCCATGAATCGCACAACGGATTTATCGCCAGCGCTGAGCGGCGTTGTCCTGACGTGTCACTGAGTGAAGCTGGGCGGGCGGTACGCCGCGCATTCGTCGGCAGCATGGGCGAACCCTAAAGAGCGATAAAGACGACTGGCCGGTGAGCCAGGGTCAGCGACAATGACCAGTTCAGTGACACCGTGAGCCTGCGCCCACGACCCAGCCACACCCAGGAGGTGCCCGGCAAGGCCGCGCCGCCGATGGCGCGGATGAGTGCGCACCGCCTGGAAACGAGCCTGAGCGCCCATCAAAGCGATACCAAGATCAGCGCAGAGAGTCCCACTAGCGTCGAAAGCGCCCCACCAGGTCAGGATTCCTGCTCGGTGCAGCCTGACCCGTGAGGCGAATTCCAGCTGCAAAAAATAGTGATGAAGGGTGGGATCACCTGACGGATCTTCCTTCGCCTCCCGTAATGATGCGGTGAGCATCTGATCCCAGTCGCTGGCACTGCTGAGAGAGCGGATGGTGTATCCGGGGGGAGCGGGACGAGACTCCAGGGAGTTACGACATGTCAGGGATTCTTCCATATCCACGCGAATTCCGCGAGATTGATAAGCATCGATCTGCGGCTGCCGCGGAAGGCCAATGGAGAGCCAACGTGCGTGCGGAAAAGCACCAGTGAAGACGTCAATCCAGTGTGCAGCATCATCGATGTCACCGTCGGTGACCTGGACGGAATTGCCCCAGTGATATAGCGGGTTCTGTGGTGACGTGACGATGAAGCACCCCGACTGCTGGATTTGGATGGATCCATCCAGAAGAAGGAGTTCTAGCGATGTTGAGGCGCCAGGATGAGATCGCTCACGTGTCATCAAGTTGGCATTTCAGTGATTTTTATATGTGAAATATCGGCGTGACGTGGACTTTCCATGGCCCAACATTAGCTAGCGGGACCTGTGCTCTCCGCGGCTGTGTTTGCTACGACCGCAGAAGGTCTGAAGATCATTCGGTATGCCAAATTTCTTGAAAGAGGGTGAGCGTAAGCATGGCTCATGAGGACATCCTGCCGCTCACTATGCCAACATAAAAAATAAGGCTTAGTGAAAACATTATTGAACCAACAATAATTGCCCCGATCCCCTTGGATCTACATGCTAGTAAAAGTGAAATCAGGGAGAGTATGACAATCGGCGGTACGGAGAAATTGCGAATCGCAACATTCTCCAGGATGTCACTCAAGGCAACCGCTGAACCTAAAGCTATAAAACAGATTTGAGAAAGACCGATGGCATAAGATGCTCCGTACGTGACGTCGGGATCTTCCGGTACGCGCACTCCCATGCCCATCCCTTCATGCCACCCTGGAGTGGCAAGTATATTTGTCAGATATAAGGCTTATTCATCAAGCTTGTGAATCACAATATAGCCCTGGCGCCGCGATAATGATCGCTGGCGAATACCGTTAGGGTCTACGGTAGTTATGCGTGAGGATTTGTCTGTCCTAGGTATGCGTGAGGCTTCGTCTAACGGTCCAGCGAACTTTATGGGTCGTAGTGGTGGTGCTTTTCTGTTCCTGCGAGGTCCCGGTAGATGGGTTGACGGCTGGGGGTGGATGCCAGCGCCTATGTAGCCACTGTCACCAATCCATTGTGAGAGGTCGAGACTGTTGAGGAGGTGGAGTCCGGTCAGAGCTTGACATAGCGAGGCGCGTATCGTCCGCCGAATCGTTGCCACTGGCAAGGGCTCCGTTCAGCATGAGGAAGATCTGGATGTTCTCTCCGGTGGTCTGGTGCTTGCCTGAAGACAGCTGCGGATGGGACCGCCATGACTAGCAGCGCAACAGGGTTTCCGTCGATGACGTATTAGGCATCGGCGGTGCGGTCTTCAGGTAGCGGGCGGCACTGGGACAGTGGGGACCACAACGCTGCGGTGACTGCACCGATGACACAGCTGATAATCGGCTGGGACACACCGAACGTCTCGGCCACGTCATCTTGAGCGCCGCCGGTCCAAAAGTATGTCGCGGTGACTTGCAGGGCTTGCGGGTTTCTGGTGGAGGGTAGGCAATGCAGGATGCTGGATAACCCTCAATACGTTTCTATCTCGATGTGCAATTCGACCGATACCGGTTCAACCCGGCGAGTGCGGGGAATACGGGCGGGACGTGCCGGGTGCTGACATTCCAGCGGGTTCATCCCCGCGGGTGCGGGGAATACTTCTCGCCTGGGGCGCGCGCGATGCATGCACATGGTTCATCCCCCCGTGTGCGGGGAATACATGCGTACATTCTTTGTGCAGCGTTGAGGACATGGTTCATCCCCGCGGGTGCGGGGAATACCGATGGTGCGGCGGTCATGGTCGACGGTGGGTGGGTTCATCCCCGCGAGTGCGGGGAATACACATGGCAGCCGTCGGCCTCGTGGATCGCGCCGGGTTCATCCCCGCGAGTGCGGGGAATACGACCGACCGTGTTCGCTACACCTGAAGCCCCCCGGTTCATCCCCGCGAGTGCGGGGAATACGGCACCACCAGTCGGGCACCGCGGCAGTACACCGGTTCATCCCCGCGGGTGCGGGGAATACGCACGCAGCGCCGCTTTCTGGGCGGCAGCTAGCGGTTCATCCCCGCGGGTGCGGGGAATACCGGGGGTAGTCCGTTGGTCGTGTGTAAAACAACGGTTCATCCCCGCGGGTGCGGGGAATACGTTCGTACCGTCTGACCTGCGATGTGACAGGTAGGTTCATCCCCGCGGGTGCGGGGAATACGGCGGCGCTCATGGCGGCGCAGAACAGCACAGCGGTTCATCCCCGCGGGTGCGGGGAATACCTCGGGTCGATGTACGCCGTCGTTGCGGTGACCGGTTCATCCCCGCGGGTGCGGGGAATACGTCGACCAGATCGGCACCGGCACCCTGTACCGAGGTTCATCCCCGCGGGTGCGGGGAATACAGACCGGCAAGACCACGTCAGTCGGGATCCTGCGGTTCATCCCCGCGGGTGCGGGGAATACCCTGGGGAGGTGGGAATGTGCACGGGCCCACCCGGTTCATCCCCGCGGGTGCGGGGAATACCTCGGGTCGATGTACGCCGTCGTTGCGGTGACCGGTTCATCCCCGCGGGTGCGGGGAATACGTCGACCAGATCGGCACCGGCACCCTGTACCGAGGTTCAGATCGGCACCGGCACCCTGTACCGAGGTTCATCCCCGCGGGTGCGGGGAATACAGACCGGCAAGACCACGTCAGTCGGGATCCTGCGGTTCATCCCCGCGGGTGCGGGGAATACGGCGGCGCTCATGGCGGCGCAGAACAGCACAGCGGTTCATCCCCGCGGGTGCGGGGAATACCTCTCCATGACCCACCACAGCGTTTCAGCTTCTGGTTCATCCCCGCGGGTGCGGGGAATACATTATTGCTCTTGGTGTAGGTGCGGCAATTCTGGGTTCATCCCCGCGGGTGCGGGGAATACCAGCTGGGGGACCGGCTGCCCGGCAGCGGGCACGGTTCATCCCCGCGGGTGCGGGGAATACACACGGGGCCTTCGGTCAACACGCCGGACACCCGGTTCATCCCCGCGGGTGCGGGGAATACACGAGCCACGGCCGAGGATTAATTTTGGTGCCAGGTTCATCCCCGCGGGTGCGGGGAATACCGGGAACCACCCCGCGCCGGTGGCAACCGACAAGGTTCACCCCCGCGGGTGCGGGGAATACCCTGAGCACTCCTCCAGCTCTGCGACCTGCCGTGGTTCATCCCCGCGGGTGCGGGGAATACATCGACTAGCACACGGAGGTATCCATCACTGCCGGTTCATCCCCGCGGGTGCGGGGAATACTAACGCGTTAACCCCCCTCCGTGGGAGAGGGGGGGGTTCATCCCCGCGGGTGCGGGGAATACATACATGGGATGCTCGATTAGTGTTATCCGTCGGGTTCATCCCCGCGGGTGCGGGGAATACTGTCGAGACGCGACCACGGGGTTGACCTGGTTCGGTTCATCCCCGCGGGTGCGGGGAATACCGAGGACGATCAGAAAGACGACACCAAAAACACGGTTCATCCCCGCGGGTGCGGGGAATACATCAAATTGCTCGACGAGCCATGCCGCCCCCACGGTTCATCCCCGCGAGTGCGGGGAATACGTGCCCGTGTCCAGCTGGGCGCCGGTACGGCGGGGTTCATCCCCGCGAGTGCGGGGAATACGACGTGTTGTCTGACGTGTTATCCGCGTCAGACGGTTCATCCCCGCGAGTGCGGGGAATACTGACGGCAGCGCAGGAATCACGACTGGTCAATCGGTTCATCCCCGCGAGTGCGGGGAATACGCAACTCAGTTGATGGACGAATATCATCACCGGGGTTCATCCCCGCGAGTGCGGGGAATACAGAGCGCAGAGGCCATCAAGTCTAGGCGGGATAGGTTCATCCCCGCGAGTGCGGGGAATACACCGATACGTCGCTGGTCTTCAGGGTGATGCCCGGTTCATCCCCGCGAGTGCGGGGAATACGTCGCCGTGGACTCGGAAGACATATTCGGGCCAGGTTCATCCCCGCGAGTGCGGGGAATACCGTATCCAGGCCCGCCTGAGCCAACCGTGTCGAGGTTCATCCCCGCGAGTGCGGGGAATACATTCCTTGGCTCCCCCACGGCTTCTTGCTGAGTGGTTCATCCCCGCGAGTGCGGGGAATACTATGGATTGCCTCAGCGACATTGACCATGCGCCGGTTCATCCCCGCGAGTGCGGGGAATACATAATCATCTTGTCTTGAGGACCGCAATAGAAAGGTTCATCCCCGCGAGTGCGGGGAATACAGGGTTGGATATTCAGTCTTTTGTTGAATGGGCGGTTCATCCCCGCGAGTGCGGGGAATACTCGGGGCGCATGTTCCTCACGCAGGCGGAGGGAGGTTCATCCCCGCGAGTGCGGGGAATACTCGTCCTCACGTGCCGCTTCGGTCGGCATATCCGGTTCATCCCCGCGAGTGCGGGGAATACTAAAGTCCAGGTCCCTGATGTTGCGGCCATGTCGGTTCATCCCCGCGAGTGCGGGGAATACCAGTTCACGACGTTGATATCTCGGATGAATGTCGGTTCATCCCCGCGAGTGCGGGGAATACCTGACTCCCAGGCGTCGGGCGATGCCAGCGTTGGGTTCATCCCCGCGAGTGCGGGGAATACGTGTAGACCAGAGTCGAGTCAGCCACAGCCTCCGGTTCATCCCCGCGAGTGCGGGGAATACGAGGTTAGAGGTGGTGGGGGTCCGCCCACGTCCGGTTCATCCCCGCGAGTGCGGGGAATACGATGTCGGTGAAGTTCTCAATCGCGTTGACCGCGGTTCATCCCCGCGAGTGCGGGGAATACGGCAGGCCAGCCGGGCTAGACGTGCCAGTCACAGGTTCATCCCCGCGAGTGCGGGGAATACGGTTACGGTCAGCGTGCCCTTCTGCCCGTCCAGGGTTCATCCCCGCGAGTGCGGGGAATACGCTAAACTCATGTTGAACGCGCTATACGGAAAAGGTTCATCCCCGCGAGTGCGGGGAATACCCACGACGAAGGATATTCCTGTCGTTGGGGATAGGTTCATCCCCGCGAGTGCGGGGAATACCGTACCTGGATATGCGAATGAATGGGATTCGTCGGTTCATCCCCGCGAGTGCGGGGAATACGTGACACAATCGAAGAGATCGGGCTGGGGCTCAGGTTCATCCCCGCGAGTGCGGGGAATACATATTTCCCGGAATTTTTGTGATCTTCCCCACAGGTTCATCCCCGCGAGTGCGGGGAATACCTGTCACCAGGCTTGATTGCCGACGCCTGGCAGGGTTCATCCCCGCGAGTGCGGGGAATACAGCGGTTGTGAGTGGTCATGGTCGAGCAGAACCGGTTCATCCCCGCGAGTGCGGGGAATACGTGGTCAGCTGGTACTGAGTGATCATGTGATGGGGTTCATCCCCGCGAGTGCGGGGAATACAGCCTCAGCGGTGGTCAGGTAGGACATCGTCCGGGTTCATCCCCGCGAGTGCGGGGAATACAAATCAAGTTCCAGCTCGTCGGTGCGCCCACCAGGTTCATCCCCGCGAGTGCGGGGAATACTCAGAATGGATGATTGGATCGACGCGAGGCGCAGGTTCATCCCCGCGAGTGCGGGGAATACAGTAACGCGAACCGGAGGGGCAATTTCAGCGACGGTTCATCCCCGCGAGTGCGGGGAATACGGTCCATGTTTCCTTGCGGTCCCCTGGGACAGAGGTTCATCCCCGCGAGTGCGGGGAATACGCGGGAGTCGCCGCGGGTGGACATGATGATGAGGGTTCATCCCCGCGAGTGCGGGGAATACTCGATGCGGATCATGTCTACGAGGGCGATAGCGGGTTCATCCCCGCGAGTGCGGGGAATACCGTCAGATGGTGCCTGGACGATGAGATCGTCGCGGTTCATCCCCGCGAGTGCGGGGAATACGGTGGGTCCGCTGTCGTCCCATGCGGTGACGACGGTTCATCCCCGCGAGTGCGGGGAATACGGTGGGAGGGATATGGTCTCCTCCCACCCCATCGGTTCATCCCCGCGAGTGCGGGGAATACCAGCACTCAAGGGCACAGACCGAGTAGCAGACAGGTTCATCCCCGCGAGTGCGGGGAATACTCGCATCCGAACCATCGCATCCCGAGCTAGACAGGTTCATCCCCGCGAGTGCGGGGAATACCCCCCGCTGTGGTGGCGGGGGCCGTGGTGTGTTGGTTCATCCCCGCGAGTGCGGGGAATACTTTGGCCGCCATGAGGTCTTCGATCATGCGTGAGGTTCATCCCCGCGAGTGCGGGGAATACGCATGGAAGAGGGAGCTTGATTTTGAGGCTGCCGGTTCATCCCCGCGAGTGCGGGGAATACTGTCACCCTCATCCCGGCGGTGGGTGTGATGGGGGTTCATCCCCGCGAGTGCGGGGAATACGCCCTGACATTGAACCATGGGCGTCGTTGTTGAGGTTCATCCCCGCGAGTGCGGGGAATACTCTGGTGCGGACCACTCTAGGTAGCACCGTCCGGGTTCATCCCCGCGAGTGCGGGGAATACATGGTAGCAGTGACCACCAGATAGCGGCAATGCGGTTCATCCCCGCGAGTGCGGGGAATACGCCACTTGGAATTGCGGCTTTGTTTCCGGTGTAGGTTCATCCCCGCGAGTGCGGGGAATACCGACTGCTGGTGTCGCTGCGACTGGTGCTAGTGGGTTCATCCCCGCGAGTGCGGGGAATACGAGACATCCTCCCCGGAGTCGATCCAGCGTCACGGTTCATCCCCGCGAGTGCGGGGAATACGACACCAGGTGGTGGTGGTGTTCCTGTTCCAGCGGTTCATCCCCGCGAGTGCGGGGAATACCACCGGCGTTTCCGGTGGTTCCTGCGAGGGAGAGGTTCATCCCCGCGAGTGCGGGGAATACGCGGTCGACGACAACGCCGCCACATCAGGAACCGGTTCATCCCCGCGAGTGCGGGGAATACCCCCAGGTCTGCGTCACTAACCATGTCATCTCCGGTTCATCCCCGCGAGTGCGGGGAATACGAGCGTCCAGCGTTGGAATTGCTCGGGGTTTTCGGTTCATCCCCGCGAGTGCGGGGAATACCAGATCGCAGATGATCGATCATTTTGTTTCTCCGGTTCATCCCCGCGAGTGCGGGGAATACAGAAATGTCTGGCTCGGGATGCGATGGTTCTGAGGTTCATCCCCGCGAGTGCGGGGAATACCGACCCGCCAATGCGGGCAGCAAGCTCTTCATAGGTTCATCCCCGCGAGTGCGGGGAATACTCGGAGAGCGCATGACAGCCTACAAAACAGCTAGGTTCATCCCCGCGAGTGCGGGGAATACGTCGACTTTAGGGACAAGTTTTAGCGACGTTACGGTTCATCCCCGCGAGTGCGGGGAATACCCGACGACGCACCGGAGTGCCCATGTCTGCCACGGTTCATCCCCGCGAGTGCGGGGAATACTTAGCGGTATCCGATAAACCTTCTTGAGCATTCGGTTCATCCCCGCGAGTGCGGGGAATACGTAGCTAAATACGCCCAAGAAAACCCCGAGCAAGGTTCATCCCCGCGAGTGCGGGGAATACGACCTGCGACAGCGCACGATCCGCATGATGGGAGGTTCATCCCCGCGAGTGCGGGGAATACAACAGATCAAAGGTTCGCTTGTCGTTGAAGCTGGGTTCATCCCCGCGAGTGCGGGGAATACGCTTGCTGACCTGCAGGTTCGTGCAGCAGTCTACTCGTTTTTCTTCACTTTGCTTCGTTGGGACTTGCGGTACCGGCTGGCCTTGCTCCAGCCGTGCCGCATGCCACCGGCTCCTATGGTGGGTTCAGTGGGGCGCATCATTAGCTCAATTCCATCGAAATCCGTTGGTGTCCAGTCATGTCGATGGACTCGGAAGGCGAGCCGTTGTTCACCTCGCACAGAGTGAACCATCAGCGCTCTTCCATCCTTCGCGAGGTCGACCACTTGCATCCAGAGTAGATCACGGACCCGAGAAGTCACATGACCCACAAAGATACCGGGGCTAATCTCCAAGAGCCAACGCGTCAAGTAGCCGCGAAGCCCTGCCGGACAAGCAGTTAACACCACCACTACCATTAATCATTATCCTCTTCAGCGCCGTAATTGGTGCCCCCAGTCACAGTACGATCGCCTCCGTCCCATAGTTCAACGGTGCCCCATTCAACGATATCATCCTGTTCACCAGGAAGCAGCAGCGTTTTGATATCACGAGTACAGCGCTCCAAGATCTTACTCTCGTGTACGGCGTCCCTGACGGCACGTCGTGTCTCTCCGCCAACATCCTCAGGTTCTCGTGAAGCCACCTCGAACGCTATCGGGATAGCGACTTCTGCCTTGTAAAGATCAGCGATGTCAAACACGAAGGACCGGTCTTTGCCAGTGTGGACAAAACCGAGTCCTGGTGAGCAGCCAAGCGCGACAATCACTGCATGGGTGATGCCGTAAAGGCATGTCGTTGCTGCGGACAGGGCCTGATTCACCGTGTCGGAGGCATCAAAATCATCCGGCTGATAATCGCGGCGATCCCAGATCACTCCGTACTCAGCAGCAGCATCACGATAGACGCGTCGTACCCTTGCGCCTTCACGGCCACGCAACTGCTGCATCGTTAACTGAGATACATCCTCATCCGGGAATCTCATAGCATACATTTCCCTAGCCACCCTCAATCGCGATGACTGATTAGTGACAGCGATTGCTTGAGCTTCAAGCAATCGGGAAGACTGAGCCAACGCACGTCCATGTGCGTAATACCGAACGCCTCGCTCGCCAACCCAGACCGCTGTAGAGCCACTCTCTGCGAGCAGCATCATCGCCTGATGCGTCACTCTGGTCCCAGGTCCTAGCAATAAGGCTCCAAGCGACGCAGAAGGGATGTGCACGATGCCCCGCTCATCGGTGGCAGTCACTGCATTGCCATCCCGATGAACGGTGCATCGTTCCACATAGATGAAGCTGATTCTGTCCTGAGCTCGGACAAGTTGCCCCAGATCAGGCGGCGGCATCCCTGGAACCGGCTTCATCATCGCTACCTCACAATCGAGCCAACGTCAGGAGGCCGCACCCGTAGGATTTGGCCCTCCCCACCCCATGTGTCAAAGCCTGCCGGAGTCTGCCCGCATCAGTCACATCCAACACGCCGTCGAATGTCGCCATCGCCACAGTGACATCCCTGCCCGATTCAGCGTGTCGACGTTCGAATCTGGCAGTACGGCGATCCTTCACCACTACTTGTGGCTGACCATGGGGACCATTCGGGACCGTAAAACCGAGTTGATCAGTGCGACTTAATAACCACTTCTGCTGATGAGCCACAGCCACATGAGCTTTGACCTGGCCTCGGCTCCCACCTGGAACGGGAACGCTCCGAACCGGATTAGCGGTCAATCGGAATGCCCATCGCTGACCCGCCTCCAACCGCTCAAGGAATGGCAGGTAATCAGCAGTATTCCAGGTCATATCGGGAAGAGAGGGCCACCCTGCCTGCTCCACCAAGTGAGTCAGATCGGGTCGGCTAGGACTCATGATGAATAGATCGGTGCGATGATCGCCCGAGTCGACACGCCAGAGCGCCCGAGGCAAGTCTCCATCAGGAGGGAAACTAGCTAGGACAGCAGCATGCATCCGTTGCTGGGATACGAGCAGATGTCGCGCCCCACGCCTAGCGACGTTGATCGGAAATCGTGTCAGATACATCATGCGCCCCCTAGGGCTGCCATGAAATCCATGGATGTGGTGGTGCAGAGAGGATTCTTTTTTGGCTCAGGAGCTACTTGTACCACATTGCGCCAGCCATATTCTCGTCGCTCTGGATCGAACGAGACTGGCACATCCCTGACTACCTCGGAGACAGTGTCCTCTAATACAGCCGTTGCCGCGGCATCAAGAAATAAAGCCAGGTCAACCGTGTGTCCCTGTTCGCGCTGATACCAGTGAGAAGCTTCCCAATCAAGCACACGAAGCACTGGTTCAAGCTGCCCCTCGTGCAGGCCAAGGCTCACTTTCCCCGTTGCAGGGCAGGAGCGCCGCCCCAGGCAAAGGGGAAAAGTTGGTGCACGCAAAGACTCGGCCAAACCTTCTAGTAGGGCACGGTCTCCCTCGACTGCGGCAACAAAAACTGCATCAGCCACGTAGTATCGGTATGACAGTGGCATCGACGGCGACTCACCTTTACGGTTTTGCTCCTGCCAGCGAATAGCTGTATGAAAATCCCGCACGATACGCCCGGGCTGATCCACCCGGACGCCGAACTTCAACCCAGCCAAGTCCTCAATCGGATCCGTACGTCGTCTGCCCCCCGCTGCAGCCAGCAGGCCGAGGACACCGCTCTTTGTTGGTTCGCTTCGGGTCAAACGTTGTGTGAATCGACTGGAATCACCCCACGATTGCAGCGGCCCGGCAAGCCGGAGTGCCAGCACAGTCACGAGGCGTCCCCCGACTTGGCGGCGTCCGGGATTGCAGTCACAACGGCATCGCTTAGCTTGTTGAGGGTGACGACCGTGCCGAGAGAATCCAGTGCACTCGCCTTAGGAGAGACGCGAACGATATAGGATGCCAGCGGAGCTCCAGCATATTGCTCCTGAATATCGCTCGCATATGTTGCGAGCGCCTTCGCTGACAGCTCGACATATCCGCTCTCGGAGACTACCGCCTCTTCGAAGGCACCGACCAGATTAATCGGTGCTGTGCGCACCTGAACCATCACAGCATCAACCGGTGTGTGATTAGCAAAAGTGTTCTGTTTGCCGGTCGGCATGCTGCGTACGAATGCCTCGACGAAAGACTCTGTCGCGGTCAATGCAGCTTCCCGGGTGCCAAGGTTTTTGACAAGTTGATCGAAAGCGACGGTGGCATAACGGTAGAGCGTGGCGGAGGTGTATTCTACCGTCCCCAGCATGCCGGCGCCGGCGTTGTCTGCAGGTGACTTGTCATCCACTGCCGTGTAGTAGTCATGTTCCACCGACGTCGCATGCGTTGAAATGGCGTGCGCCACCTGGCAGGCGGCATCGACGTTAAGCTGTTTATCATCGGCGACCATTCGTCCGAAGAGAGACACTTCAATGCCATTGCGGACCTGAGCCGCCGACATCAGAGCCTTCTTGTCGAGCTTTGCTCCTGGATCGGTCTCCGCTGCGATCTGGGCGAACTGATCTAACTGGGCATTGCTAAAAAACGTCAGATACTCAGTCAAGTTCTGCTCTGCAGAACCGTCCTTCTTGGCCCGCCCCTTCTCCAGAGCGAAGCCCAACAGACCTAGAGCTTCGACTGCGCGAGTCGTGGCGACCTCCTCTGCGAAACCGTGTGCCGAAACCAATCGGTCCGCGATCTGGGCGACAGTACGTTTGGTGCGAAGCGCCAGATCACTGACGTCCGCCCCACCAGAAGCGACCTGCTCGGCGAAGTAGGCACGTGTGGCTCGCTTCCAGGCCTGACTACTGACCCGGGTCCGTTGGACACCTCCGTAGATAGCGCTCTTCGGGCTGCCGGTGTCGTCACGGTTGAGGTTGCTTGGGGGGACGGACTGTAGGACGTGGATGTCGATAAAAGTGGAAGCCATAGTGATGTTCTCCTGTCGGTCAGGCGTGAGTCTGTGGGGTGATGGCTGTGGAAGTAGCAGCTATATCGATCGAGCTGTTATCGGTTTCCTGCGCAGGGCTGGCAAAGTAATCCCGGCCCCACTGCCGACGTACGCGAGATGCGTTACGAGGGTTCTGTAAACGGACCAGGTCGCGGTAAAGGGAGATGTGATCTAGGGGGATTCCTTCGCGGCGCAACAAGGACATGAGGCCGCGAAGGTGATACATCGTGGCGTCAAACGTGCTGGCAGCTATAAGAGAAGTCAGTCGTGGCGGCACCGGGTTCTTCTCGTCCTGCGACACGGAGAGTCGACGTAACGCCTGTCCGAGCCTGATCCCCGACTGATGTAACGGCTTCGGTTGTGAGGTCTGGTGGACGGCGTACAACACCAGCGCAGCATGGGCGGCTCGTTCACGGGCGGTGATCTCATCGCGGTTGCCGAAGAAATCTTCCGGAAACGCGCTGTACAGGACAGACCACGTCGAAGGACTGGTGTCCACTTTGCCGGGATCAGCTTTGCGCAGCACGGCCATGGTGGCAGCGGCGCGTGCAGTCGGTTGCGTCTCATTCTGCACATATTCTTTCTGCAACTTGATGAGGGCGCGGGCGAAATAGTTGTCGAGATCAGGTGGCGGTGTCGTGCCTGCAGGTGTGAACGGTGCCGTGCTCATGAATCCTCCTGAGCGTGCTGGGTCAGCGAAGTGGGCTTGTTGAGCTGGAGAAAGGCGCTGGGAAGCGCTTTGCGCAGCGCTGATCTGAAGAAGATCTCTGCTTTGGGGGCGTTCAGGAATCTGTCGTTGACCTGACGTCCGACGAACGCCGGTGTGCCTGCCGCCACGACCAAGTTGGCGGCTATGTCTTCTACGACTTCCCTGGCGGTCAGCTGCCAGGCGGCGTCGTATGTGAGGAGCTGCGATCTGTCCTGCACGGTCAGGACCCACTCCCGGTAGCACCGGTCGAGTCGAGCGAAGGCATCCTCAACGGCCCGATCTCGGGCCCCGTCGTCCATGCCAGGCAGCAGGTGCCGGCCTGCAGCATCAGCGAGGTTCGTCGCCAACCGACCCAACGCCCGAACTGCCTCATCGGCACGGTCCGATGCGTCCATGGCGCACTGTTTCATGGTTTGCTCAGTGAGCACTTCCAGTGGTAACACCAGCCGGTCGTCGATGACAGCAGCAACCGATGCGCTCTGCGCGCCATACACCATGCCGATCGCGCGAAACACCACTGTCGTGTCCGAATTGAGGACATCTTCGCCTCGCAACGTGGCGAGCCAGTCCAAGACCACAGCAGGTCGATACGCTCGTTGACCTGCCTTCGTTGCCGCTTTAGTGGTTCCACTTCCTAGCGTCGAGGACAGACCCCGCCACAGCGATCGGGACGGGTCGTGCAGCAATGGCATGTATGTCGGAACTCCGAATTTTTTTGTCTGTGGTTCGCTGAACCGCCAAGACGTGTTTGGTTCCACGTTGTGCCGGTTTTGCGGGCCGAGGGCATCGCCATTGGACAAGACAGCATCAGTGACGGCGTATCCGTCGTGGATCAATCGGACTCGGCGAGCCTGCCAGGTTGCAGCATCTGCCGGTCCAAGCGGTTCCGGATGGCTAACGTCAGCAGAAGCGTCCAGATGTGGCTGCTCCCACGGCACCCGATCGCGTGAGGTATCCATCGACAGCACCAGGTTGAGCAACAACGTCTGTGCCAGCGTCTCGCCTTCGGCCAGGAGCAAACCCAACCAGCCGCAGAATCCTATGCCGATCGGATAGCCTTTTCCACCTTTGACTCGAGCATCTCCGACAGCTCCGGATTTAATCCCCGAACAGTCGAAGGCGTGCACATGGACCAGCCAGCGTGCCGCTTCAGCGAATGACAGCCGATTGATGTCCGACACTGATCTGGTGGTGAAAAACGGATAGCCATCCGGCATCTCGGCGACAAGTTTCCCCAGGCCTGAAGTGTTTCCACTAGAAGTGCGAAGGTCTCCTACCTGGAAGAATGGCACCTCCGGGTCGAACAAGTCGAATCTGTCAGCGTAGCGACCAAGGTAGTCACGAATTTCGGTGGTTGGTAGCTGCCCCTTATCCCACCACTCCTGCCAGAACTCGACTGGATCATCGGGATCAAGAGCGTCGACAACGCGATAGAGAATAGCTAGCAGCAGCCTTAAACAAGCTGCTTCTTGGGTGGGAATATCCCCGGCCAACCCCTGAAACTCATGGGCACGCTCGAACGTTTCTAGAAGCCCTACCTCTCTGACGCCATCGGGGGTACGGACCATCAGCCACGGTTCGGTCAACAAGTCGTACGACGTTCGTGGTGGCCCTTCTCGTGTGGGCGAGCACGAACGGTGAGATGTGAAGACAGTCATACATCCTCCTGATGTGTGGTGACGGTGAGACCCATCTCCGAGCTGTACGTGAGATCCAGGTCAGCCACCCGGGCGTGACCGTGCTCGTCCATCACCAGGACGAGCTGTCCCTGAAGCCATGGACAGTCCTGCTGCCAACCCGCGAACGCGATGTCTTCTAACGCGCAGATGACCGCATCCAAATCGCGCATACAGGCCCACGACGGCAGGCGCACAGTACATCCGGCCAGAGCACGCGCGATTCGTGGCTCCGGCGGGAAGTCAGTGTCCAGGACAGTCTCAGTCGGCAGCCCAGCGCCTGGCATCGGTCTGATCTGCCCATCTACCAGACGTACGACGATGACCTCGATGCTGTCCTCGCTGTCTCGGACCTGAGAGCGTCCACCGTTGCCGTCATCAGGATCACCGATCTCGAAGAAACCACAGTCAGCCAAGAGCCCAGCCGATCTGCGCAGCGCTTCCTTCTTCCCGAAACCACTTAACCTGAAGGTGCTGGCCCGGGAACGCGCAGCGAGGACCTGCGCCTGCCGGCGAGCGTCAGCTGTGGCCCATGCGGTCTGCCAACCGGGAGGTATCGACAGGTCGGTCGAATATGCAGCCTCAACCAGGACAGGGATGTCCTCGGCGAGCCGGATCTGATTCCCGTGTGCTCGGAGAGTAGCCGCTGCTCGAAATAACAGGTCCTCGCCGTACACCAGCTTTGATCCGCTATCTGCCTGTACCGGGACCGCCGACCAGTCACGTGCCAGAAGCAACAGCCGGGGCGCGCGGAGAGCCACCGGCCGTTCAGATTCGCCCGGCCCACGCGGGTGGCGGTGTAACCGTCCAATGCGTTGCAGTAAGAGGTCGACTGGTGCGAGATCACTGACCATCAGATCGACGTCGATATCTAGCGACTGTTCAAGCACCTGAGTACCTACCACGACCATCCGGGTTGGCCTGGTGCCGTCGGTGACGCTGCTGCTCCGCCCGAGACGTTCGCGTAGGTCTGACTCTCGACGTGCTCGGTCAACAGCTAAGAACCGACTATGCGCTAAGACAAGCTCCGTCTCTGGCATGGCCTCCCGCAGCGCTGACCAGGTTTCTTGCGCGCGACGGACAGTGTTGCGGATGACCGCGACGCAACCACCGTCTCGCATTTCGGTGCGGAGCATG
This sequence comes from Austwickia sp. TVS 96-490-7B, assembly GCF_019331795.1. GTDB lineage: Bacteria > Actinomycetota > Actinomycetes > Actinomycetales > Dermatophilaceae > Austwickia. Next base: position 381,934 of record NZ_JAHPZL010000003.1, on the reverse strand, counting down.
TCAACCAAGTGATCCAGATCGTCCGGGTGCTCCTCAACCGTGACCGTGCGAGGGCGGCTGGAGATCTGCTCGGTAGGAATCTCACGTAGAGTCCCGTCGAAAACGATCGTGCGCGGATACACGACAGGATTATGAGCTTCGATTAACGGAATGGTCGCAGTGGCCTCTGATGAGAATGCGGCCCCTTCGGCATACGCACTCATCAGCTCAGCCCGTTGCGATGAGGGCAGTGTCGCCGACATCAACACCACCGGAGTGCCATAAGCACCCAACCACGACAAGATCGACGTCAAGTATTCACGCATATAGACGTCAGCAGCATGTACTTCGTCGATCACGACTACCTTGCTGGAGAGCCCGTGGTGACGTAGCGCCAAGTGCTTGCTACGGAGAGCACCGAAGAGCACTTGATCGATAGTGCCCACGACAAACGGCGCCAAGACTCCTCGACGACGTCCTCTTGTCCACGAGTTCACCACAGCGACCGCATGACGAGGCTCTGCCTCGTCGTGGGATGGCTTCACTTTCGAGAGGGGTGGCTTCATTTTCGACACGTCCTCGACGTCGTCGTACACCCCGGTGAAGCGAGTGTCATCAGGCAGGCTGCGATAGTCGTCGTTCAAACCTGCTTTGCCATGAGCGAGGAACATCGGCAGTGCGTGGTGACCGTCTTCAGCAGGTAAGTGGTCAATCCAGGAACGCACCCTGGAGAACATCGCATCAGATGTCGCCATCGTCGGCAGTGCCACAAAGACCCCACCTTGCCCGAAACGGTGTGCCAAAATCTCGGCGGCAGCCAGACCAGCCTCAGTCTTGCCGCTGCCCATTTCTGCTTCGAGCAGGATCAAGGGCGGACGCTGCGCGGACCATGCCGCTTCAACTGCGGCCTGTTGAATCGGGGTGGGGGAGCAGCCAACCAGGGTGGGGAACCGGGTGGTGAGCAGAGCATCCGGATCTCTGACAAGGTTGGTCGGTTTCCAGGGGGCTGGGAGACCGATCTGCTCCCAGCGTGGAGGTTCAGGGGATCGATCAACATAGGGGAAGCGGTGAGCGTCACTGGACAGCCAATCCGCCACGACCACCGCTGCGGCGAGCAACGACTGCACCGTCGGCGGTAGGGGCTTTGCCAGCCAGCGATCCAACCGATCGGCAGCACCTGTGCGCTCAGATATAGCGTTGAGGAGCTCAGCGCGGGTATCTTGCCAGACTTGCTGTTGTCCCAGGTAATGAGGGCGATGGGTGAGGGCTTCCAATTCCGTTGCGGTGAGCATCGCCCCGTGGTGGGCGGCCACAGCGACCGTGAGTGACTTCGCAGCTCGCCGAAACTGTCGCCCCTTGAGGCCGAAGGTGGCAGCTAACCAGTCGAGAAGGATGATCTGCCCTAGGGCTGCATGGGGGGCACGACGCGTGTCGGCCATGGGTACGGCGAGATCAAACCCTAGGGAGTGCAACCGATTCGTGAGGTGCGGAGCTATGACCTGGGCTTTGATTTGAAAAGCGGGAGTGGCTTTGCCGATGTCGTGGACGCCAGCCAACCAAGCAAGCAGGATGCGGCCGTCATCGTGGCCGCCGGGGAGCGATGAGGCGATGTGGTCCTTAGCTGAGGCAGGAAGCCAGTTGTCCCACAACATCATTGCAACCTGTGATGCGTCTGCCAGGTGTCGCCACAGCGGCAACCAGGCATCGTCTGTGTCCGTTTTGCCCCACAGCGCCGAGGCCCCCGGGCTCCAGGACGGCATGCCATGAACACCAGCCATCAGGCGTTTTCCCCTCCACGTCGTTGTGTGCCCCCACAGTAGAGGAAGCCACCGACAACGGAGACAGAGGTTGAGGAAAGTAGGACCGAGGTCCTACTCGTACACGGGGTCTTCACCGGCAGCTTCAAGATCGCCGCTGTGAGTGATCGGGGGTCCTGTTAACATCACTTGTGCCCCTGAGGGAGACTGGTCTGGCCCTCTTCACTAGAAGAGAGGAAGTAAACCCGAGACCCGGTCGGACGGCTGCGGCGCTCGGGTTTTGCGTTTCTTACGGAGAAACAGTGATGACTCGAGATTTTGCCGCCATCATTTTTCGCCAGTGACCCCCGCGTGCCCAACACCAGGCGACAACATCGGGTATGCAAAGTAAGGGTTCATCTACGGCACGTGCGTGCATGTATCTGAGGTCAGAAGAACTTTGGCGAACAGCTGTGAAGATGACTTCTCGGTCAAATCTTTTGATTGATTCATCAAGTTCAAGAATCAGCTGCGAGGATGTCGAATACTCGGAAACCAGTGCGCGTAAGAACGCTTCACGAGCATTTTTTCGGTAGAAAAAGCTCGCTTAGCATCAAAAATTGTAAATTCCACGCCGAGTGCGGCGATGGTGGCTGCGATGAGTAGCTTGCGCTGTCTACTCTCGGCCTTCATGTGGATTCGACGCTGTCCCGGGAGTGCTATGCGGCGAATTTTGGATCGGATAAGGTGGACGTCGCGAGTCGGAATTTGAGCGCCAACCAGCAGGTATGCGCCGGCCTTGGACTCGTCGACGAAGACCGCGGTCATGGTGATCCTTCGTTATTTTTAATGTCTTATAAGTAAGGTAGAGGAGGTGCTGATAATTTTGCAAGAGGCACTGAGGCGTCCGATGATGCAAGGAGATCGGTAGTCATGGCTGCCACCTGATGAAGCTCTGCTAATGCAGAGATGACCCTGTCTCGTAAGTTCAGCAGCGATGAGCGGGACTGTGCTCCCCGCAGCAGCGGGGTTTAAGGCGTTGTTGAAGAGCAGCGTCAGCTAAGTACGGCGTTGCTGGGGTGGGGTACGTAAGACACGTAGGTGAAGGTGGCGTAGTCATAGAGGTCTGTTCGGCCCTCGGTCGATGTCAGGGCGGCCACCTAGGATGGTGGGCACGATGAGCCTCTTCGATTTCGCTGACGACAAGCCCCAGTCCGGTACGGCATCTGCGCAGGTCAACTCTGCCGCAGATGCTGATGATGCCCCGATGTGGTGGGGAGACGAGGAGCCTCCGCCACCGCCGGAGGATGATCTGCCGGAGGACCCGTACGACGGTCGGGCTCCGGACTGGGATCGAGCTGTGGCAGAGCCTGCTAAGCCGTCATGGGTGGCCACGCCTAGGGAGCCGATGTCTCCGAGACGTCCCGCATCGTCGGATGAGCTGCCACCGTCAACCCTTGACCCGGACGAACTCGTGGCCGGGTTGAACCCGCAGCAACGAGAAGCAGTCATCCATGACGGGGCGCCGTTGCTGATCGTGGCCGGGGCAGGGTCCGGCAAGACCCGGGTGTTGACGCATCGGATCGCGTACCTGTTGGCGGCGCGGGGTGTGCACCCCAGTGAAGTGTTGGCGATCACCTTCACCAACAAAGCTGCCGCTGAAATGCGGGAGCGGGTCCAGGATTTGGTGGGGCCGCGGGCGAAGTCGATGTGGGTGAGCACCTTCCACAGTGCCTGCGTGCGGATCCTGCGCCGGGAGGCCGACAAGGTGGGGTTGGCGTCGAGTTTCTCGATCTATGACGCCGCCGACTCGCAACGCCTCATGGCGATGGTGCTGCGAGACATGGATCTGGACCCGAAGCGGTACCCGCCGCGGAGTTTGTCCGCGCACGTGTCCAACTTGAAGAACGAACTCGTCGACGAGGAGACCTTCGCGAGCAGAGCAGCTGACGGAAGTCACGCTGATCGGATCCTGGCGCAGGCATACAGCTCCTATCAGCGACGTTTGCGTCAAGCACATGCTTTAGATTTCGACGACCTGATCATGACCACGGTCAACCTCTTGCAGGCGTTCCCTGAGGTCGCTGAGCATTACCGACGTCGTTTCCGGCAGATCCTCGTCGACGAATACCAGGACACCAACCATGCCCAATATGTTCTGATTAAGGAGCTTGTTGGAGCGCATCGCGGATTAGCGCCAGCAGGTGAAGAGGAGCCCCAGACTGCCTCAGGTCTACCGCCAGCACAGTTATGTGTCGTCGGTGATGCCGATCAGTCAATTTATGCGTTCCGGGGTGCAACGATCCGAAATATCACCGAGTTCGAAGAAGATTATCCGCAGGCCCGGACGATTCTTTTAGAGCAAAACTATCGCTCCACGCAGACGATCCTGCAGGCAGCCAATGCGGTCATTGCTAAAAACTCATCACGGCGTCCGAAGAAGTTGTGGACGGACTCTGGTGATGGGGCAAAAATCGTGGGATATGTCGCTGATTCCGAGCACGACGAGGCGGCGTTCGTGGCTCGCCGGATTAGTGAACTCACCGAGCGCGACGGTGTCCGCCCTGGAGACGTGGCAATCTTCTACCGCACCAATGCCATGTCGCGGGCCTTGGAGGAAGTGCTGGTCCGGGTCGGTCTGCCATACAAGGTCGTCGGAGGCACCCGGTTCTATGAGCGTCGCGAGGTCAAAGACGTCCTCGCCTACCTGCGGGTGATCGCTAACCCTGAGGACACCGTCAACCTGCGCCGTATCCTCAACGTCCCCAAACGTGGCATCGGGGAGCGTGCTGAGGCGTGCGTCCTGGCGTTGGCGGAGCGGGACAAGATCACCTTCGCGCAGGCATTGGCTGCTGCCGACGATGCGCCTGGTCTGGCAGCCCGGTCAATGTCAGCGATCGCAGGTTTCACCGCACTGATTGACGCATTACGCACCGTCCGCGACGGAGGATCCGGTGTCGCAGACCTCGTCGAAGCTGTCGTGGAGCAGACCGGCTACTTAGAAGAGTTGCGCCGGTCTCGTGACCCTCAGGATGAAACTCGCATCGACAACCTCGCCGAGCTGGTCGCGGTGGCTAGGGAGTTTGACCAAGCCCACGCCCCCACGGTTGACGGGGAGTCAGCCGGGGGGTTGGCGGAGTTCCTCGAACAGGTCGCTTTGGTCGCTGATTCCGATGAGATCCCCGACGAAGACACCCAAGACCACGGTGTGGTCACGTTGATGACGTTGCACACCGCCAAGGGCCTGGAATTCCCCGTGGTGTTCCTCGTCGGAATGGAAGATGGCACGTTCCCACATGTCCGCAGCCTCGCCGACACCAGAGAGCTGGAAGAAGAACGCCGATTGGCATACGTCGGGATCACTCGGGCCCGGGAACGCCTGCACCTGAGTCGAGCCGTGGTGCGCTCCGCGTGGGGTGCTCCGCAATACCATCCGGCGTCCCGTTTTCTCGACGAGATTCCCACTGACCTGATCACGTGGGAGCGGCTGGCCCCCTCGTCGTACGGCGGCGGGACCCGCGTCGAACGACGCGAACCCACAGTGGCCACTCTGAGCGGACGTGCCCCGCAGCGCAGCCCGTTGCGCGGCGGTCCGTCATTGTCACTGGACGTGGGCGACCGGGTCAGCCATGACAGCTTTGGACTGGGCAAGGTGGTGCGCATGGAAGGCTCCGGTGATAAGACCATCGCCCACGTCGATTTCGGCGGTGATCAGGTCAAGCGGCTGCTGTTGCGCTATGCCCCGTTGGAGAAGCTCTAAAGAGAGCGCCGCGAAGAATGGCCGGTCACATCTTCACCGTTGATGCCGGGCCGGCCACTCACGTGCAGTTCGACATGAGTGGCCGGTCGGACACCGCAGTGTCCCGTGATCATCAACCCTGAGACGGTGTTATTCCACGTCGAGGCCGTGCGCGCTGAGCCACGGCAGGGGGTCGATGTCAGCGCCGCCGTGCGGATGGATTTCGACGTGGACATGTGGTCCGGTGCTCTGACCGGTGTTGCCGAGTTCGCCGACAACCTGGCCTGGTGAAACCTGTTGCCCCACGGTCACCGCGATGGAGTTCATGTGGCCGTAGTAGGAGATAGTGCCGTCCCAGTAACGGATCTGCACGATGTTGCCGTAACCGCTCTGCTGACCGGCGAAAACAATGACGCCAGTCGACATAGACCGCAATGGAGTCCCTATCGGGGCGGCAAGGTCGATGCCTCGGTGGACGGTGCCCCATCGGGCGCCGTACCCGGAAGTGAAGGTCGCGTCCTCAACGGGAAGCAGCCAACGCTTGGCGGGGTCAGGGCGGGGCTTCGGCGGAGGCGGGGGAGGAGTTGGTGTCGGCGACGTGGTGCTGGTCTGCGGCGACGGAGAAGCTGGGGCGCTGGGACTTGACGACGTCGCTGACACGGGAGTGGCGGGGTGGCTTTCTGGCAGCTTCGCGCTCATCGCGAGGTCAGTCGGCGCGCTCAACGGTTTGGCATTGGCCAGGTTGGCTAGCGGGCTGTCGGTGAGACCCTGCGCCACTGTCAGCGCGGCTCCCAGCCCAATGAGCGACATGGACGCAACGACGGTGTGGCGGCGAGGTGGTCCAGCTCGATGGCGACTGCCGTGAGCGGCTCCTGCGGGGGGCCGGTGACGGCCGGAATAGTGACGTGGCACAAACATTCCTGTGGTCGGGGATCGGGATGACGACGATCTCGAGCTGAGCGTTCTTTATCAACTTGCGACCTAAACGTTATCTCAACGTCGTCCAAGTATGGGAGTGACAGATGGGCCTGATGTGACTCATCGAACCCTCTGGGGCTGGTGTTTCCGCATGGGGTGGCGTCTTTGGTGCAGGTTGGGGCCTTGAGTGTGGGATATCTCGCATCTGGCGACGACGAGAGCGGTGTGTCGCCGAGGGGGCGGTGCACTGTGACTCAGATCATGCAAAAGTCGCGATCGAGCTCGGCGCCGTAATCATCTCGTGATCTAGCTCGTCGCTACTGTGGGCGCATGAGTCGATCCCCATTGCGCGTCGTGGTGGCTAAACCTGGCCTGGACGGCCACGACCGAGGCGCGAAGGTCATCGCGCGAGCGTTGCGGGATGCCGGTGTGGAAGTGATTTACACCGGCCTGCATCAGACTCCTGAACAGATCGTCGAGGCTGCCATCCAAGAGGACGCTGACGGCATTGGACTATCAGTCCTCTCCGGGGCACACATGACGCTGTTTACCCGGGTCCTGGAGCTGCTGGCTCACCAACACGCCAGCGATATCGTCGTTTTCGGCGGGGGGATCATCCCCGATGACGACATCGTGCTGCTGGAAAAAGCTGGCGTCGCCAAAGTCTTCACCCCCGGAGCCACGACGGCTGAGGTCGTCGCCTGGGTCGAGGAAAATCTCGCTGATCGCTGAGAGTCTTCGCTGCTTCGGTCTTGCTACCGACGAGTCCACGGTGGGGCTTGTCGTGCGGCGGTCAGATCCGACGGCGAACCGCACTCAAGAGGCCCAGCCCGCCAGCGACCAGTACCCCGCCGTACAAGACCATTGCGGCCAGTTCCGTTCCACTCCGAGGCAAACCGCCGGGAGCTGCGGCAGGAACAGTTAAGGGCACGCCACCGGCGATGACCACCTGAGGTGCCGGGGCGGTGGGGGCGGCTGGTTCGGCGGCATCAGAGTTCGGGGTCGGAGCGGGCATCGGGATGACCGACGGTGGAGCAAACGGTGATGCCGCAGGGTGGTGTGGCTCGCTGGCGGCATGGGCGACCGAGGCGCGGTCCGGGATCGCAGGCAGGGCCGCGATGGCGCTGGGGGGAGCTGGCGGCAGAGTGGGTATCACCGCAGGCGCGGGCGGAGGCTCCGGGGCAGGTGGTGCAGGTGGTTCCGGCGCCGGTGGGGGCGGTGGCGGTGGCGGTACTGGCGGGGGTGGGGGCAGTGGTGGCGCCGCTGAGGATGTCGTGGTCGACGGGGTCGTCGGAGGATCCGTGGGAGTGGCTGGCGGCTCAGGGGCTGGGTCTGGTCCCGATGGGGACGGAGTCGGCTCGGGCGGTGCGGTGGTGGTGGGGTCAGGAGGCGGCGGCGTCGTGGGGTCAGACGTCGTCGGAGAAGGAGTGGGATCAGGTGTCGGTGGTGTGGTCGGGTCGGTCGGCGACGGGGAGGGAGTCGGCGCTGGTGGGCCGTCGCTTCCGCCGTACGCCGTCCCGGTCTTCCACATGGCGGTGGCACTGACGGGGACGGTTGCTCCGGAGATGACGACGGCGCCATTGTCTTGATATCCGGTGCTTTGGTAGGCGGTGGTTTTGGCGATGACGATCAGCTGGTAGTAGTGCCCGGCTTTCAAGGAACTCGCCGGGATGGTCACTGGTCCAACGGTGGCGCGGTCGTCATTGCAGGGAACGGCGGCGATGGTCGTGGACGTCTCGTTGCCGGAGGCATCTCGTGCGGAGACCTCGTTGAGCGCGGCGCGGGTGCATTCTTGGGCACCGGTGAGGGTGTCGCTGATGACAACGTCCTGGCGAGAGTCGATGACGGGCTGGGTGATCGTCAGGGTGTTGATCCCGGAAATGAGGTCGTTGTAGCCAGCACGGGGGAGGCCGATGACGGACCATTTGGTGTTGATGGTGGGCATCGTGGAGCAGCCAGGGCAGTCTGGCACGGTGAGGGGGGTGTGACTCGCGATAGCTCCGGACCAGGAGAGATCCAGGGTGCTGCTCGGGGTGATGGTTCGGCGATCGAACGCGAGCAGGATCGTGCCCCCAAAGACCCGCCCGCTGGCATGAGCGAAGGTGTCGTCGAAGTGGAAGCTCACTGCGCCACTGGTGGTGATGGTCATGGTGCCGTGGTCAAACGGGAATGTCCCGGCGCTGAAAGTCACTCCGGGGATCGCTGCGGCCTGCGCTGTGAGGTCGGTGCTGGTGTCCACCGTGCAGTGATCTGGGAAAGACCCGGCGAGGGTGATCCGCAGCGGGGACCAGTAGTCGGTGTGCTGGTCCTGACTGATGGTGATGGTGGGTTGGCAATCGGAGGCGCTGCTGGGCTCTGCGGGAGGAGCGCTGGGTGAGGTGGGAGCTGCTGTCGCCGGACTGGTGGTGACGGTGCTTTCGGGTGGGCTGGCATTGTCGCCAGCGGAAGCGGTGCCGATGCCCACGGAAGGGAGAACCAGGCCGACGACCAGCGCGGCGAGGCGTATCCGAGACGATGGGACCGGAGGCATGGTGTAGGGCTCCTGGCGGTGGCGAGAGGGGGGCTCACCGCTGTATTCGGCTGTTCCGCGGGAAAGTTGAGGAGTTTTGGAAAGACTGTCGGTGAGTCGATGATCCACCTTGTCCGTGCGGATCGAGAGCATCTGGGACGGCGCGTTGCCGATTGGTGCGTGAGGGGTCGCTGCCGGTGGTACGACGAAGGGTCCCGGCCCGTGGTGGTGCGGGGTCGGGACCCTTCGGCCCTGGTGGTCTCGGTGTCGATGCGACTCCGAGCAACGTCGAGGTCAGCGCCCGGCGTGGGCGCCGTACCGCTTGCGGAAGCGCTCGACGCGTCCTGCAGTGTCGACGATCTTCTGCTTGCCGGTGTAGAAGGGGTGGCTCGCGGAGGAGACGTCAACGTTGACGACAGGGTAGGTGTTGCCGTCTTCCCATTCGATGGTGTCCCGGCTCTGGGCGGTGGACCGGGTCAGGAAGGCGTACCCGGCGGCGATGTCACGGAAGACGACCGGGCGGTATTCGGGGTGGATTCCAGGTTTCACTGAGCAGCCTCTTGCGATCGGGCCCGACGATGTGGCGGGCTCAAGGGTGGGTGGTGACCGGGGTCACCAGCTGGATTTGGTGACTCCGGGGAGTTCGCCGGCGTGGGCCATCTCGCGCAGCCGTACTCGAGAGATCCCGAAAGTGCGGTAGTAGGCGCGGGGGCGTCCATCGACGGCGCAGCGGTTGCGCAGTCGGGTGGCGCTGGCATCGCGCGGCATCCGCTGCAAACGGGCCTGGGCTGCGGCTTTAGCGTCCGGGTCTGCGGTGGGGGAGGCGATCGTGGCTTTGAGGGCCAGCCGTTCCTCGGCGAAGCGGGCGACGATTTCCCGTCGCTGGGCGTCGCGGGCGATCTTGCTCTTCTTAGCCATCAGCGTTCTTCCTTGAAGTCGACGTGGCGACGAATGACCGGGTCAAACTTGCGCAGCACCAGTCGGTCAGGGTCGTTGCGCCGGTTCTTGCGGGTCACGTAGGTGTAACCGGTGCCTGCGGTGGATCGCAGTTTGATGACGGGTCGGATGTCCGTTGTCTTGGCCATCGTGGTCCTCTCTCTATATAGTGAGAATCATAATCAATAAGATGGAGGAGTATCGCCATGGCCGTTCCCAAGCGGAAGATGTCCCGCAGCAACACCCGCTCTCGTCGCGCCAACTGGAAGGCCCAGGCGCCTGACCTGGTCTCCGTCGTCGTCGACGGGCAGGAGTGCCAGGTCCCGCGGCGGCTGGTGCGAGCAGTGCAGAAAGGGCTTGTCGACCCGCTGACTGTCGGACTGTGAACGGCGAGGTCGGCTCGTGACGGTGGCATGCCGTGACGACGCCGACCTCAGCCGCTCCTGCGGGTGGCCATGCTCGAGAGCTGGCTGTCCTCCACGGCGACTCAGATTTTCTCGCCGCGCGCCCGAATCCGTCCGATCGCTGCTTCGATCCCGATGTGGTCCACGGTCTTGATGGCCGACGCTGACAGGCGCAGGGTGACCCGCCGACCCAGGCTGGGCACAAAGTAGGTCTTCTTTTGAATGTTCGGGTCAAAGCGACGCGACGTACGACGGTGCGAGTGGCTGATGGTGTTGCCGAAACGGGGCTCGGCGCCGGTCAACTGGCAGTGCCGGGACATGTCGTCTCCTCGGGTGGTCGGGGTGCCCGGCATGATCTGCGGGCCTCGATACTCTCTATTATAGAGAGAACGATTCTCATTACTGAACTCACTGTCGGAGGACGCCCATGGCAACCGCGCCACCCCTGTCGATCCACGTCGTCGTTGGACTGGACCAGACCGACCAGGCCCTGGTCGCCATGGGGTTGCAGATCGACCTCCCCGATTCCGCCGTCTTCACCGTCACCGTTGACGCCGAGGCAGGCCGCGTCCACTGGACTCTGACCGATGTCACCGGACGGCTCGACCACGGCAGCGAGGACGTCGAACACCCCTGCCTCAGCTGCTCCATCCGCGAAGCGATCCTGCCCACCCTGGTCCGTCTGGCCCAGACCGGACAGTGGTCCCGACTCGTCGTGGTCCTCCCGGTCGCATCAGAACCCCTCGCGCTGACCCTCGCGCTCGCCGACGGGGAGACCCCGGACGGACCGGCATCGCGTTACCTGCAGACCGCATCCGTGGTCGCCGTGGTCAGCGCCAAAGACCTCTGCGACGGCATCTTCGGTGATGACCTACTCGCCGACCTCGGCTTGCAGATGATTGAGGACGACCGGCGGGCGTACGGAGAAGTTCTGGTCGCCCAAATCGAACTCGCCGATGAGATCGTCCTGGTCCACCCGGAACCCGATGAGGCTGACCAAGCGCTGCTCGACCATCTGCGTCGCCCCAGCAGCCAGGTGCACGTCGGTCTGGAGAACGCTGGCGAACTCGCTCGCGTTGAGACCGTCCATGACACTGCTGCTGCCCGTTCGTACGCCGATCCGCGTCGACGGCACCCTTCCGGTGCCGATGCTGCCGGTGGCATCGTCACTCTTGACCTATGCACCTGGAAACCCTTCCATCCGGAGCGCCTTTTGGCTCGGATCGAAGATCTCGGTGCGGGCGATCAGCGAGCGCGCGGAGCGTTCTGGTTGCCGGGTCGGCCTGACCTTGCCATCGCCTGGGAAGCAGCAGGCGGCGCGCTAGCCATCGGGAGCGTGGGTGAGTGGGAGGATGCACCCCGGCAGACCCGTCTGATCGTCACGACCGATGAAGAAACGGCTTTGCAGATCCGGGAAGCCTTCGATGACGCCGTCATGAGTGACGCGGAGATGATGGGCGCAGCGGTGACCTGGGCTGGCCGTGATGACGGATTTGCTGAATGGCTCGGCGAGGTCGAGTCGGGGACCGGAGGCGGACTCTAGTCGCTGGTGCAATGCTCCACGGCGGGTGCTGATTTGACGGATTTCGCTGGTAGAAGGCATGTTGTAGTGTGTCGGCCCTGCTCAGACGCTTAGCCCTGCGGTGACAGCGATAGGATCATCGGCGGACGTGACCATCGACGACGAGGAAGCGACGAGGAAGCTGCCGTGGATCTCTTTGAGTACCAAGCACGTGACATGTTCGAAAAGCACGGAGTCCCCGTGCTGGCAGGGAAGGTCGCTCAGACCCCTGCCGAGGCTAAGGCGGCAGCCGAGGACATCGGCGCCAAGAGCGGCGGCGTGACCGTTGTCAAGGCCCAGGTGAAGACTGGTGGACGCGGCAAGGCCGGTGGCGTCAAGGTCGCCAAGAGCGCAGATGAGGCCGAGCAGCTTGCCGGGCAGATCCTCGGCATGGACATCAAGGGCCACAAGGTCAATGTGGTCATGATCGCTCAGGGCGCCCAGATCGTCGAGGAGTATTACTTCTCCATCCTGCTTGACCGCGCCAACCGCACCTACCTTGCGATGTGCAGCAAGGAAGGCGGCATGGAGATTGAGCAGCTGGCGGTCGAGCGCCCTGAGGCGCTGGCGCGAGTTGCCGTCGACCCCAACGTCGGAATTGACCAGGCGAAAGCAGACGAGATTGTCGCCGCTGCCGGTTTTGACGCGGAGACCGCCGCCAAGGTCGCCTCGGTCCTGATGACCCTGTGGAAGGTCTACCGGGACGAAGACGCCACGTTGGTCGAGGTCAACCCGCTGGTCAAGGTCGCCGACGGCAGCATTGTTGCCCTCGACGGCAAGGTCACCCTGGATGACAACGCCTCCTTCCGCCAGCCGGAGCACGCCGACCTCGTCGACGAAGCATCCGAGGACCCGCTGGAGGCCAAGGCCAAGGCGATGGGCCTCAACTACGTGAAGTTGGATGGCAACGTCGGCATCATCGGTAACGGCGCCGGACTGGTCATGAGCACCCTGGACGTCGTCGCCTACGCCGGTCAGGACTACACCGGTGGGGCAGCCAAGCCCGCCAACTTCCTGGACATCGGTGGTGGCGCCAGCGCTGAGGTGATGGCGAACGGACTGGACGTCATCCTCGGTGACGAGCAGGTCAAGTCGGTCTTCGTCAACGTCTTCGGTGGCATCACCGCCTGTGACGCGGTCGCCAACGGCATCGTTGGGGCGTTGAAGACCCTTGGCGACGCGGCCACCAAGCCGCTGGTCGTGCGCCTGGATGGCAACAACGTGGTGGAGGGGCGCCGCATCCTCGCGGAGTACGCGCACCCGCTCGTGACGATTGAAGAGACCATGGACGGCGGGGCGCGTAAAGCTGCCGAGCTGGCCGCGGCTGCGAAGTGAAGGACTGACGACTGATGGCTATCTTCCTCAACAGCGACAGCAAGATCATCGTCCAGGGCATGACCGGCTCGGAGGGCATGAAGCACACCCAGCGCATGCTGGCGAGCGGCTCGACGATCGTCGGTGGGGTCAACCCCCGGAAAGCCGGCACCGAGGTCGAATTTGACGGCGGCGTGAAGGTCCCCGTTTTCGGCACGGTCAAAGAGGCCATGGACGCGACAGGCGCTAACGTGTCGGTCGTTTTCGTTCCGCCGAAGTTCGCCAAGGATGCCGTCATCGAGGCCGTGGATGCTGAGATGCCGCTGCTCGTGGTGATTACTGAGGGCATTGCCGTGAAGGACACCGCCGAGTTCTTCAACTACGCCAAGGCGACGGGCACCACCCGCATCATTGGCCCCAACTGCCCTGGCATCATCAGCCCCGGACAGTCGAATGCTGGTATCACCCCGGCTGACGTTTCTGGTCAGGGCAAGTTGGGTCTGGTCTCAAAGTCGGGGACCCTGACGTACCAGATGATGTTCGAACTGCGCGACATCGGCTTCACCACCGGCATCGGTATCGGTGGAGACCCGGTCATCGGAACGACGCACATCGATGCTCTTGAGGCCTTCGAGAAGGACCCAGAGACCATTGGCATCGTCATGATCGGTGAGATCGGTGGAGACGCCGAGGAGCGCGCTGCGGCCTACATCAAGGAGCATGTCACCAAGCCGGTCGTCGGCTACGTGGCGGGCTTCATGGCTCCCGAGGGTAAGACCATGGGCCACGCTGGCGCCATCGTCTCCGGTGGCTCTGGCACTGCTGAGGCGAAGAAGGCTGCCCTGGAGGCTGCTGGAGTCAAGGTCGGCAAGACGCCGACCGAGACGGCTAACTTGATGCGCGAGATCGTCAAAGCTCTCTGATTTCAGCGCGCGACACGACAGGGCGGTGGACACCACTGG
>NZ_JAHPZL010000003.1:276466-367776 GCF_019331795.1 Austwickia sp. TVS 96-490-7B | reverse complement strand
ACCACTGGTGTCCACCGCCCTGGGCGCTCCTATCGCTGCGTGCCTTGTCTGGCGCCTCAGGCGCGAGTAGGCATCAAGGGTGACCTGGGGAGGTCAGGTGACCACCCAGATACTCGGCGGACCACTCGGCAGAGACAGCATCACCGCTTGCCGTGCACATCGTGGTGGTGCACGACGGTTACACCGGCAATGGCACCGTCGGCCCGATGTAAGACATCGGCCCCCAGGGATCGTTCCCGGCGTACAACACCCCAGGTCCAGAACCAAACCAGGCAGCTACCCCTGCAATCCCGGATGTGGTCGGCGTTAACAATGCCAGCGCCGTACATCCCGCTAATCCCCGAGGTGACAGCACCTTTTCCGCGCGGATTTGTTGCTCGTCGACCTTGACCAGGACCAACTGGTCGCCTTGAGCGACATACAACCATGCCTGGGAAAAAGCGCCCTTGGCGTCACTGACGGTGCGGGCCACCGCTGACGCTGAAATCCCGGTGAGACCGGTGTGTAGCACCCGACGGGGATTGACCACCGGTGTCGCCCCAGGCCAGGCTGCTTCCACCGTCTGCCAGGACACTCGGCCGTCCGTGTGGAACCCAATCACCGTCACCCGACGGGATGAACGGTCCCAGAAGGCGTCCACGCTGACCAGGTCAGACCAGTCGGCATCAGCGAGCGAGATGGTGGTGTCCGTGCGCCCTGCCGTGAAATAAGACAACCGGGCCTTGCCGGACGTGTCCACGCCCACAGCCGCAACGCTCGGTGACGACCCGGTGGTATCCCCCTCCGCGGTCCCGGTCAGCAGAGCTGTCGTTGCCACCTTCGCGGAGTAGGGCAATGTGCCTTCCGCTGTGCTCGCCACCCCCGAGTGCGAGAGGGTTCGGTGGCCAATCGAGCCGTTCACCGGTTGCGACAGCCGCAACGAATATCCCCGGGCCAGGGCAGCCGCTGCTGGGGAACCCGCATTCGGCTGAGGGGAGTTCTGTGTGCCAGTCCCCGGCTTCGGATCAGTTTTGGGACCGTCAGCTGGGGGAGTGCCCGCAGGGTTGCTACTGCCAGGAGAGCTGTTGCTCGGCGATGGAGAACCCGTGCCTGGGGTGCCCGTCACCGACGGACCACCGGTCCCGCTGGACCCGCCGGGACCGGTGCTGGGAATTCCCGAGGGGGCCGTCGTAGTGGTCGATGCCCGCGATCGGCTCGGGGACGTCGGGTTGGTGACGCTGCTGGGACCCCCCCATGGGGGTACCTCCGGACCGACCGTACGGCTCGGGGCGACCGTCGATGGAGTGGACGGCGCCGTCGGCGTGGGCGTCGCTACCCCGGTCGCCACGTCAGGATTGCTGCTGGCCGGGACCATGCCAAAACCGCCCCGAGTCATTGTGGTGAAAGCTCCGACGGTGACAACTGTCACCGCTAATCCCGCCGCGATGGCACGACCTCGGCGGCGATGCTCCCCAGCCAGTCTGACTTGCGCAGCCTCCGGTAGTTGGGCACGTCGTGCTGCGTCCTGAGCCACGGCCCGCAGCAACGGATCCAGATCGATGTCAGCCACGGGTCAACTCCTCCGACTGCTCGGACAGCACGTTCGCCAAAGCACTACGGCCACGGGACAAGCGGGCCTTGACCGTCCCCACCGGGACACCAGTGAGGGCCGCGACCTCCTCCACCGGCAGGTCGCAGAGGTGATAAAGCACGATCGTGTGTCGTTGGGCCTCGGGGAGCTGACGCAACGCCGCCATGAGCATCACATGGTCCGGGGACGTCTCATCCACCGAATCCGACTCCGCGCGCCTGAGCCATGCCGTCGCAGCATTTTTAGCTTTACGCCATCGAGACACCGCCAGTCGGTATGCGACCGTACGCAACCACGCTTCCGGGGCATCTAACGTGGACAGCTGTTCCCGGCGTTCCCACGCACGGGCGAAAGCCTCTTGAACGACATCCTGAGCTTCCGCCAAATTGCCGCAGACCGCATACATCTGACCGACGAGACGTCGCGAGTGAGCCGTGTATAGGGCATCGAAGGCGGCATCGTCCATCCGGCCTTCGACACTCCTTCCCTGCTCGCTACCGACATGCTGTGCGGCCAGCCTAGGCGTTTCGGAGGGTATCGCGGGCAGGGGAGTGGATGCAGGCGGTGCCCAGGAAGGTAGGTCGGGCCAGGCCCGGGGGACCTCACCGGGCCGGTGCCCCCAATGACGAGGGCGCTCTCGTAACAACAAGCCACACGCCTCAATGGACAAGTCGATCCGCGGGCGGGCAGCCTGCCTCCTCGGCGGAACGGCCAGATCGACCATGGTCATCTTCGGGTGACTCTCCCCACACTGTCACGGCACGGCACGCTGAGTGCCGCCCCCCTGCGTCTCGTCATGAATGAACACGCCTGAGGTCGCACAGGGGTTGCATCGTCAGCTCACAAAAGTTTCCGCCCAGTAGCTACCGCCAGGCCGCCCCAGGTCAGAGCGCACTGGGACACGACGGGCATTCTCACATCATGGGATTCATCCCAGGCCCCGGTGCGGCTTAGGTCAGAAACACGCCGATCCACGCCCCCAGCGCCATCGCGGGACCAAAAGCGATCCGGCTTCGCCGCCCCGCCCGACGGCGCACTATCAGCCACCCCGCAGCGAGCCCGCCACACACAAACATCGCATACACACCCACCCACACTGCTGTCCACGACGACCAGCCCAGAAGCATGCCCAACGGTCCTGATAACTTCACGTCCCCCCATCCCAACTGGCGGCGGGACACCAGATGCAGCGCGACGAAGAACACAGACACCAGCACCCCGGCCAATAACGCCCGCCGCCACCGGTCACCATCACCACCCCACCAGGCCAGCCCGGCAGTCCACACCGTCACCACCGGAAACAACGGCACCGTCACCACGTCGGGCAGCCGATGCACGTCCAGGTCGACCGCCGCTAACCACAGATACGCCGGCAGCATCAATGTCACCCCCACGGTGAACCCTTCATTCCCCGCCACGAGGCGCCACCACGACAGCGCGCACAGCCCCGCACCCCACACCGGCGGCCACCACGGTGCATACGTCGGCGCAGCGACCTCATCGGCGTACCGTCGATGCGCCCCGGAACGCACCATCCGACGTACCCACCATCCACCACACATCCCGAAGAGCCCCGCCGCGAACGGCGCCCACAGCCCACCCATGTCGTCCATGATGGCCGGGACGCATCCCGAGAACCCATCAGGATGCGTCCCTACCACCACCTGACTCCGGTGACCGGCGTGGTGATTTGGGAGTGTCACGACAGCAAGGGACGATAAACGCCTCATGGTCATGCGCAGCTCACGATTCGTCCACCCGGTTGGTGACGCCGTCGACGACGCACCCGGACCGGCGCGCGCCATCGCCGCCGCCGGAGAAGCCGCCGGTGCCTCCCTGCTCGCCCTGGCCGGGCCAGTCCTGGCCGTCTACTTCGCCAGCCCCGACCAGGCGGTCGGGCTCTGGGGGGCGATCCAATTCGGTCTGGGAGCGTGGCTGCTCGCTCACGGCGTCACCCTGACCGTGTCCATCGGAGTCTTCTCGCTGGCCCCGCTGCTAGCTACCGCGCTCGTCATCACCACCGGGACCTGGGCGGCCTCGCGGCTCTGCTCCTGGCTCCCCCGCGATCCCGGACCTCGATGGGCGTGGGCCGGAGGCCTCCGTCGAGACGTGGCCCTGGAAGGTCTGGCCTTCATCGGCTGCTACCTGACATTAGGCATCTTGGCCTGCGCCCTGGTCCGCACCGACACCATGCGAGCCTCTGTCGCGCACGGCCTCGTCGGATTCACCGCTGTCGGCGCGCTCTCCTACCTCGGCGGTCTCCTCGTGGAATTCCGTTCCGACATCGGTGACGTCGCTGACCGCTGCCGCCCTTTGGACTGGGTGCCGCGGTGGGCTTTCGGTGGGGCTCGCGCTGGGCTGCGCTCTCTGGCCGGG
This sequence comes from Austwickia sp. TVS 96-490-7B, assembly GCF_019331795.1. Classification (GTDB taxonomy): domain Bacteria; phylum Actinomycetota; class Actinomycetes; order Actinomycetales; family Dermatophilaceae; genus Austwickia. The sequence goes on along the minus strand of NZ_JAHPZL010000003.1, from coordinate 363,830 downwards.
CTCCTCACCGTCAGCGTCGTCGCAGTCATCGTCCTCGTCGCGCTGCGATATAGCCAGATCACCCAGCTCTACCACGAGCTCAGTCCAGGACTCGCCGGCGGCACAGTCCTCACCGGACTCCAACTGCTCTACCTGCCCAACGCCGCCGTCTGGACACTCAGTTGGATCAGCGGCCCCGGATTCGGTATCGGCGCTGACTCCACCATCACCCTGACTCGATCCACCCCCGGACTCCTCCCGTTGATCCCCGCCCTCGGAATCCTGCCCGAGCCCGGCGAACTTCCCCTCCTAGCACGCGCCCTCCCGCTCCTTCCGATGCTCGGTGGCGTGGCGATGGACCGTGACCTCGCTCGTCGTTGCCACGTCGGATGGCGTCGCCACGCCCACGGGTTACTTGTCGGATCCGTCGTCGCCGCCACCGGTGCGGTCTTGGTCGGCATGATCTCCAGCGGATCCCTCGGCGGCGGTCAACTTTCCTACGTCGGGGTCCAGCCGCTGCTGCTGGGCATCTGTGTCGGAGCGGAGATCAGCATCGGCGCGGTGCTGTCACAACTCGTCCGGATGGTCCACCAAGGTCCAGCGGACACCTCCACCGACGCAGGCCACTCGCCCCGCCCGAGACCCCAGGATGCCCCAGTGCCCTCTGCTGGGCTGAACCACCGACCCGTGCGCCGCCTCCGCCCCATGTCCACTGCCACCCGGCACACCCCCACCACCCCAGCTGGCCGCCCGCACACCCCGCCCGCACCGACCCCCGAGATACCGCGACCGCCCGACAACTACGACCGCTAAGTTGACCGTCGTGAGCCACACAGACTCCTCTCGCGCGCTCCCCGTTCCGCTGGTCGTGCTGGTCTCCGGGTCCGGTAGCACCCTGCAAGCGCTCATCGACGCCGCCACTGACCCGACGTACGGTGTGCGCATCGTCGCGGTCGGTGCCGACCGGGACGGCATTGAAGGACTTGCTCGCGCCGACCGAGCCGGAATCCCCACATTTGTCTGCCGCGTCAGTGACCATCCTGACCGCGCAGCCTGGGACCGCGCATTGACCTGCGCGGTCGCCACCCACGAGCCAGCTCTTGTCATCGGTGCGGGATTCATGAAGATCCTGGGACCCGCCTTCCTCGCCCGCTTCGGGGGCCGGATCATCAACACCCACCCTGCGTTGTTGCCCAGTTTTCCCGGTGCGCATGGCGTTCGCGACGCTCTCACCCACGGCGTCAAAGTCACCGGGGCCACCTGTCACTTCGTTGACGCCGGCGTGGACACTGGGCCGATCATCGATCAACGCGTCGTCCGAGTCGACCCGGACGACACTGAAGCCACGCTGCACGAACGCATCAAAGTGGTGGAACGGGCCATGCTGGTGGACTGCGTCGGGACGCTCGCACGAGCGGGATACCAGCTTGACGGTCGTCAGGTGCGTCTCGGGGCGTAGGCTAACCGCACACGACTGGCGAAGGTGGGGCACCACCGGGGAGTGACGTCGTGGGCATCGCCCGCCTGGGTGCCCACCGGCCCGGCTACCGGACCTGTGCAGACGTCCGGCGGCCCTGTCTACCAGGAGTGAAGATGACCGAAGTCACCCGCCGTCCGATCCGTCGAGCTCTGGTCAGTGTCCATGACAAAACAGGGCTGGACGCCATCGTGCGTGCCCTCCACGCTGTCGGCGCGCAGATCGTCTCCACCGGCGGATCAGCCCGCGCCATCGCAGACTTGGGAATCCCTGTCACCCAGGTCGAGGACATCACCGGTTTTCCGGAATGTCTTGATGGGCGAGTCAAAACGTTGCACCCTGCGGTGCACGCCGGGATCCTCGCCGACACCCGCCGCCCGGAGCATCGCCACCAACTTGATGACCTCGAGATCACTCCAGTCGATCTGGTCGTGTGCAATCTCTATCCCTTTCAGCGGACCGTCGCTCGTGGAGCTGCGCCGCACGAGTGCCTCGAACAGATCGACATTGGCGGGCCGTCGATGGTGCGGGCAGCTGCAAAAAACCATCACAGCGTCGCCGTCCTCACGTCTCCCGCGCAATATGCCGAAGCCGTCGAGGCCATCGGGACTGGAGGGTTCACGCTGAGGCAACGTCAGCTTTTAGCTGCAGATGCCTTCGCGCACACTGCGTCGTACGACGTGGCAGTGGCCACCTGGATGGGCGAGACGTACGCCGACACCACCGACGGCACCGGTTTCCCCCGGTTTGTGGGCGTGACCGCCGAGCGGGCGCAGGGATTGCGCTACGGCGAGAACCCCCACCAGGGAGCCGCCCTTTACCGGGACGGGCGTCCTGGTATCGCTGACGCTGATCTCCTGCACGGCAAAGCGATGAGTTACAACAACTACGTCGATGCTGATGCGGCGATGCGAGCTGCCTATGATCACGGAGATCTGCCTACCTGTGCCGTGGTGAAGCACAACAACCCCTGCGGCATAGCGGTGGCCGACCCATCGCAGGATATTGCGGTGGCGCATCAGAAAGCGCATGAGTGTGATCCCCTGTCCGCTTTTGGCGGGGTGATCGCCACGAACCGCCCGGTCAGCGCAGCTATGGCTCGAGCCGTGCAGGATATTTTCACGGAAGTGGTGGTTGCTCCGGGATTCGACGAGGAAGCGTGGGAGATCCTGACGGCTAAGAAAAACATTCGGTTATTGCGGTGCGCGGCAACTCCAGATGATCAGCGTGGGCAGGTGGAGTTCCGGCCGATCAGCGGGGGAATGCTGGTGCAAACCGTGGACCGGGTGGACGCAGTCATTCCTGACGCTGACGACGACCCGGTGACTGCCGGGCACGGCGACGATTTCACGGAATGGACTCTCGTCGCAGGAGAGGCCGTCGATGAGGCGACAGCACGGGATCTGCAGTTTGCGTGGCGCGCCGTGCGGGCTACTAAATCCAATGCCATCCTGCTCGCTCACGACGGAGCGTCCGTCGGGATTGGCATGGGTCAAGTCAACCGCGTGGATTCCTGCCGGTTGGCCGTCGATCGGGCAGGTCAGGATCGAGCCCGTGGATCGGTGGCGGCATCTGATGCGTTTTTCCCGTTCGCTGACGGCCCGCAGATCCTCATTGACGCGGGGGTGCGAGCGATGGTGGCGCCTGGTGGGTCATTGCGTGACTCGCAGACCATTCAGGTGTGTCAGGAGCATGGGGTCGCGCTGTATTTCACCGGGGTGCGGCACTTCGCGCACTGACCAGACTGCCAGTGGGCTGCCTCGATCTGCCACGACCTCAGGACTGTCGTCCGGGATGGTGGCAGGATCAAGGTCATGAGCGCGCAGATCCTCGACGGCAAGGCCACTTTGGCCACCATCAAGACGGAATTGGCGGCCCGAGTGGCTGCCTTGGCGGAGCGTGGGGTCACCCCTGGGCTGGGCACGGTCTTAGTCGGTGACGATCCGGGAAGTCATTGGTACGTCGGGGCGAAGCATCGCGACTGCGCCGAGATCGGCTTGACCAGCATGCGTCGTGACCTGCCCGCAGGCGCGTCGCAGGAGGAAGTCGAAGCGGTCGTCGATGAGTTGAACGCCGATCCAGCCTGCACCGGTTTCATCGTGCAGCAGCCCACTGGCTTGGATGAGTTCGCGATTTTGTCGCGGGTCGACCCGGCGAAGGACGTCGATGGGTTGCACCCCTACAACCTGGGGTGCTTGGTGATGAACCGGCCAGCACCATTGCCGTGCACGCCAGTGGGCATTGTGGAGTTGCTGCGGCGACATGAGGTGCCCATCGCTGGCGCTCATGTTGTGGTCGTGGGGCGTGGATTGACGGTGGGGCGGCCCCTGGGGCTGATCCTGACTCGCAAGTCGGAGAATGCGACTGTCACTTTGTGCCACACCGGGACTCGCGACCTTGCGGCGCAGGTGCGTCAGGCCGATATCGTGGTCGCGGCGGCTGGGGTGCCGGGAATCATCACTGCTGAGATGTTGAAGTCTGGTGCTGCAGTGCTCGATGTGGGAGTGTCGCGCCGGGACGGGAAGGTGGCTGGGGATGTCGCTGCAGAATGTGCCGAAGTGGCCGGATGGGTGGCTCCTAACCCTGGGGGAGTAGGGCCGATGACTCGCGCCATGTTGTTGCGTAACGTTGTTGAGGTGGCTGAACGTCAGGCCGGACTACGGTGAGACCGCTGGGGGTACGCCGCACGGTGTCGCTTTTTCATCGGGCGTGGGCAGCGCTGCGGCTGTGGTGGTGGCTGGCAGCGATCTTCGCGGTCGGCGCGGTCTTCGTCGTTTTTGTGGGGCGGGCGCTGGTCGGTGGCGTCATCATGGGCATCGGGTTCCTGATGGCGGCACTGCTGCGTATTTCATTGCCCACGGACATCGTCGGCGCTATTGCGGTGCGCACCAAGGTCGTCGATGCGTTGACCTTGTTGAGCATCGCCGCGCTGGTCCTGGGGTCGTTCGTGGCTGTCGACCTGCGGGCCACGCCGTGAGCTGACCGCTGCTGCATGGCGCACACAGTGTGATCGCACGGCAGAGAGCGGGGGCGGAGCAACCACGGTTGCTCCGCCCCCGCTCTCTGCCGTGGGCTGATTACTTGATCAGACCGAGCTCACGCACCGCGTCGCGTTCTTCGACGAGCTCAGCGACGGATGCATCGATCCGTGCCCGGCTGAACTCGTCGATCTCCAAGCCCTGGACGATCTCCCAGTCGCCGTTCTTGGTGACGACGGGGAACGAGGAGATGATGCCCTCGGGGACGCCGTACGAGCCATCGGAGACGACAGCCATGGACAGCCAGTCGCCGTCGGGGGAACCCTTCAGCCAGTCGCGGGCGGCGTCGATGGTGGCGGAGGCTGCCGAGGCAGCGGACGAAGCGCCACGGGCTTCGATGATCGCCGCGCCACGCTTGGCGACGGTGGGGATGAAGTCGTTCTCATACCAGGCCTGGTCGCCCACGGCCTGGTAGGCGTTCTTGCCGCCCACCTCAGCGTGGAACAGGTCGGGGTATTGAGTCGCGGAGTGGTTGCCCCAGATCGTCATCTTGCGGATCTCGGTGACCGGGACGCCCAGTTTTTCAGCGAGCTGACTGATGGCTCGGTTGTGGTCCAAACGGGTCAACGCGGAGAAACGCTCCTTGGGGATGTCGGGAGCGTTGCTCATCGCGATGAGCGCATTGGTGTTGGCGGGGTTGCCGGTGACGCCGATGCGGATGTCATCCGCGGCGTGGTCGTTGAGAGCCTTGCCCTGACCGGTGAAGATCGCCCCATTGGCTTCGAGCAGATCGCCACGCTCCATGCCCTTGGTACGGGGACGGGCACCGACGAGCAGCGCCAGGTTTGCGCCGTCGAAGATCTTGTTGGGGTCGTCACCGATCTCGACACCCGCGAGGGTCGGGAAGGCGCAGTCGTTGAGCTCCATGACTGTTCCTTCGAGCGCCTTCAGCGCCGGGGTGATCTCGAGGAGCTGCAACTGCACGGGGGTGTCCGGTCCGAGCAGGGCACCGCTGGCGATGCGGAAGAGGAGGCTGTAGCCGATCTGGCCGGCAGCGCCGGTCACGGCGACCTTGACAGGTGTAGTGCTCACTGTTGGGTCCGCCCTTTGCGATGAGGAAACGTCGTTGTGTCCTGAAACCTACCAGCCACTTCGGAGTGAATCTGCCAGCGGAACGTTACGGCGCTGAACGGGCGACTTTCGTCCCGGTCCTGCGCTCGACGGTAAATAGGCATCCGATCATGAGATCACTGCGCGGTCACCTGGGGTGGGGCAGGTGCCCCTCACCGATTCCTGGTGGACGTCCGCTCAGCGTCGGCCGAACAACCGGCGGAAGAACCCTTGGTTCTCTTCCTGGTCGGAGGGCGCGTCTGCCTGTGCTGGGGCCGCTGACGGGCTCGGGGCAGGCACAGCCGGAGTTGCTGGCGCTGTCGGAGTCGGTTCCGGTGCCGGGGCGGCGGCCTGTTCCGGCGTGCTCTGCGACGTCGACACAGTGGGCTCGGCGGTGTCTTCGGGCGCTGCCGGAGCGACGGTGGCGCCAACCAGTTCTTCCTGCTCAGCGAGCGTAGGCGTCACCGTCATCCAGACGGTGTCGGGGCCCCCGCCAGGGCCGGGTCCCGCTTCTGGCTCGGGGTTGTTCGGGGCCGCCGCAGCGGTCGATGCCGGTGACGTCGTGGCCTCAGCAACGGCAGGAGCTGGCTCCTTGGTCAGGGTGACATCGGTGGCCACCGGCACCTCAGTCGAGGGAGCTGCCACCGTCACGTCGCCGTAATCCATGCCGATAAACCGACGGGTGACCTCAGAAAACACCTCAACGCCGTCCCGCTGCACCAGTGCAGCCACGACCTGCTCGGCCGCCTCGCGGTGTCGCTCCTGCGGGTCGGCTTCCCCGTGCACATCGATCATCGTCGTACAGCGGCTGAGCCAGCGTCGGCGGGCACCTTCGGGGAGGAAATCGGCATACCGTTCGGCGACTTCCTCTGCCTCCTCGAACCACAAATGGAAGGTGTAGTCCTGGATCGTCAGGTCCAACCTCAACGGCTTGTCGGCGACGGTCGCTTCTGGAAAGAGGGACGACAGCAAGCTCGACAAAGACTCTTTGTCGAGCTGCGCTTCGGGTTGCACGAAGACCATGTGTGGGTAGCCGTTCGCCGCCATGACCCCCATCCTCCACCACCAGCCCGAAAAGATGCCAGGTCGGCTCACCAGTCGGTCGATCGATCTAGACTCCGCGGACAGCGGTGCTGCCGCAGGGGCAGCGTTCGCCATGGCATGGAGCGCGCCGCCGAGATGGCCTGGGGCGCCAACGGACCCGTTGCTGCATGCCGGAACTGTCAGAGCGGTAGGTTGGGCAAAGAGATGGCATGTCCATCATTTCCCACCCATCAACCAGGAGTTGAGCATGACGACGTCGCAGATCGTGTGGACCAAGATCGATGAGGCGCCGGCCTTGGCGACGTACTCCTTCCTCCCCGTCGTGAAAGCCTTCACCCAGGCCGCCGGGGTGGACGTGGTCACCAGTGATATCTCCCTCGCCGGTCGCATCCTCGCCCAGTTCCCCGAACGCCTCCCACAAGACCGGCAGGTCCCGGACAACCTGGCCGCCCTAGGCCGCCTGACCCAGGATCCAGGCGCCAACATCGTCAAGCTGCCCAACGTCTCGGCGTCAGTGCCGCAGCTCAAAGCAGCTATCGCCGAACTCCAGGAGAAGGGGTACGACGTCCCCGACTACCCCGAGGCTCCCGCGGATGAGGAGGCACGCCAGATTGCCGCCCGCTACGCCAAGGTGCTGGGTTCGGCTGTCAACCCGGTGCTGCGCGAAGGGAACTCTGACCGGCGCGCCCCGCTGTCGGTGAAACGCTTCGCGCAGAGCCACCCGCACCGCCTCGGCCCATGGAGCCCGGACAACGCCGCCCGAGTCGCCTCCATGAAAGGCGGCGACTTCTACGGCAACGAAAAGTCAACGGTCATGGACCGCGATGACACCCTGACCATCACTCTGATCGCCGACAGTGGCGTCCACGTCCTCAAGGACGGCCTGCCGGTCACCGACGGTGAGATCGTCAGCACCACCTTCATGAGCGCCAAGGCCCTCACCGCGTTTTACGCCGAGCAGATCGAGGCGGCTAAGGCCGAAGGGCTGCTGCTGTCCTTGCATCTGAAAGCGACCATGATGAAGGTCTCCGACCCCGTCATGTTTGGCTATGGCGTCCAGACCTTCTTCGCTGACGTCTTTGAGCGGTACGCCGATGATTTCGCTGCCCTCGGCGTTAACCCCAACCTGGGCTTGGGCGACCTGCTAGCTCGCTTGGAGAACCTGCCTGCCGACAAACGCGCCGAGATCGAACAGGCCATCACCGCTGAGTACGACAAGCGGCCCGCCCTGGCCATGGTCGACTCCGACCGTGGCATCACCAACCTGCACGTCCCCAGCGATGTCATCATCGACGCGTCCATGCCTGTCGTCGTCCGCGACTCCGGACAGATGTGGAACGCCGCCGGTGAGCAGCAGCAAACCCTGGCGATGGTTCCGGACCGTTGCTACGGCCCGCTGTACGCGGCGGTCTTCGATGACTGCCGTCGCCATGGCGCCCTCGACCCCGCCACGATGGGAGATGTCCCCAACGTCGGCCTGATGGCGCAGAAGGCCGAAGAATACGGGTCACACCCCACCACGTTCATCCTCGACGAAGCTGGCATCGTTCGGGTTTCCCGCGCCGATGGCACCGTCGTCTCCGAACATCAGGTTGACGCCGGTGACATCTGGCGGATGAGCCGCGTCAAGGACATTCCCGTGCAGGACTGGGTGAAGCTCGCGGTGACCCGGGCCCGCGCCACCGGCGCCCCCGCCTGCTTCTTCCTCGACGAAGAACGAGCTCACGACCGGCATGTCATTGCCAAGGTCCACCAGTACCTGAGCAGCCATGACACCGAAGGCCTGGAGATCGTCATCAAGCCTCCAGTCGAAGCAGTGACCTTCTGTCTGGAGCGGATTCGCCGCGGCCAAGACACCATCTCGGTGACCGGGAACGTCCTGCGTGACTACCTCACTGACCTGTTCCCCATCCTCGAGCTGGGCACCAGCGCCAAGATGCTCTCTATCGTCCCGCTGCTCAACGGTGGCGGTCTGTTTGAGACCGGAGCCGGAGGGTCCGCCCCGAAACACGTCCAGCAGTTCATCAAAGAAAACTACCTGCGCTGGGATTCCCTCGGAGAGTTTTCCGCTCTGGGTGCCTCTCTGGAGCATCTCGCCGCGACTCAAGGCAACGCTGGCGCGAAAGTCCTCGCCGACGCTCTGGACGTAGCCATCGGACGCTTCCTCGACGAGAACAAATCTCCGGCACGCAAGGTGGGCCAGATCGACAACCGAGGTAGCCACTTTTACCTCGCCCAGTACTGGGCTCGTGCTCTGGCCGATCAGGATGTCGACGCTGCGCTTAAGACCCGGTTCACGCCGGTTGCTGAGGCGTTGGAGAACTCCCAGGACCAGATCGACGCTGAGCTGCTTGCCGTTCAGGGGAGCCCTGTCGACATGGGCGGGTACTACCTCCCTGACGCTGAGAAGACCGCTGCGGCCATGCGTCCCAGCGCCACGCTCAACGCCATCATCGACGCCATCTGAGCGTCGTCCAGGCCAGGACTTCGACCTGCCTGCACGACCTCACCGGTGGGGCTGGGGTCTCTCCATCGATGGAGAGACCCCAGCCCCACGGCTGCTCCCGTGCCGCGTCCGCCGCCTGCAGCAGGGCTTCGACCGATACGATCACAACGATGAACGAGCTGCCCCTGCCGGATGTCGCTCCGGACGGCACCGACGCCGCACCGGCGCTCGTTGACGTCCTCGAGGCACCCGTGACTCGCGCTTTGCGCGCAGCGATTTCCACTCGGGGCGCCAGCTTGGAGTCGCTACGTCTCGCTCTCGCTGAGCGTGGTTCCCAGGTCAGCGTCGCCACGTTGAGTTATTGGCGGTCTGGTCGCAGCCGACCCGACCGAGGCGGATCGATGATCGCGCTATCTCACCTGGAGGAGGTCCTGCGACTTCCAGCCGGTTTCCTCACCAGCAAGGTCACCCCCCGCGGTCCTGGAAGTGCTGTGGCTAGTGGGCTTCCCACGCACTACCGAGTCATCCAAGCTCCGCCTCCCGGGACGGTCTCGGTCATCGGCTGCACCCCGGAAATCGTGCGTACCCGCTTGGTCGAGGTCGGCATGGAAGAAGATGACGGGCTCGATCGAGTGAGCTACCACGACCGGTTAGAAATCAGACCAGATCGCACCGACGGACCCCACGACGTACGGACTGTTTTTGTGGCCCGACGCCCTGGGGTGGACCGATATCCCATCTGGTATGCCCATGATGACCGTGGCGCTTTCCCCTTTGTGATGGCCCTGTCCAATTGTCGTCTCGGCGTCGCCACCGAATTTCCAGAGAATATCGCCGTCGCGGCTGAAATGCTCCTCGACCATTCCCTCGCCCAAGGTGAGTCGACCATCGTGGAGCACCGGCTTGAATCAATCGGCCAGACCACCCCCCTGGTGAACCTGCACCGAGGCGTGACCACGTCCATCCGCGAACTGGTGATGGAGGTTCGGTTCCCCTCCTCGGCAGTCCCTCGTGAAGCCTTCACCCGATGCATGCGCCACGGACAAGCCGTCGTCGAGCCCGCACGATTCGTCGGTAATTCTTTGCATCTGCTCGCCATCGACCCCGAACCAGGTCTCTACGGACTGGAATGGGTGTGGTGAACACCGTGGGGGACAAGAAAGACATGTCAGCGGAGGAATTCCCCGAAGCACTCCGAGCAGCGATTCAAGCGCGCGGGTTGTCCCTTGAGCGGATCCGCTGGCACCTCATCCAACGGGGCCATGAGCTCTCGGTGGCCACCATCAGTTATTGGCAGTCTGGTCGGAGCCAACCAGAGCGCGCCACGTCCTTGGCGGCGTTGGCTCAGATGGAAGAGATTCTGCAGGTCCCGACAGGATCACTGTCCCAGCGTCTTGCCGCCCGACGTCGGCATGGCGGCACTGGACTGTCCGAGGTATCCGCCATGGTGGGTCGCCAGCTCCCTGCGCAGGTAGAGGAGATGGTGGCGGAGTGGGGGCTGGCAGGTCCGCCTGGTTTGCATCGGGTCACCGTCCACGACCGGTTAGAGATCGGACCGTCTCACCGGTTGGTCGTTCACGAGGTGAAAGAACTCCTTCTCGCTGACCAGGATGGAGTGGACCGATACTTCCTGGCCCATGGCACCAATGGCGCCGCCACCAACATCGAAGTCAAGCCGCAACGTAATTGCCACGTCGGGCGAGTCGTTCCCGCCCCAGAAGAAGGGCTGCTGCTGGGGGAGATGGTGTTGGACCGGGCGTTGCGGCCCGGTGAGACGATTCTGGTGGAGTATGAGGTCGTCGTCGCGGACCCCATGCCTCGTGAGTATGTCGAGCGCAGCTTTGTCCGTCCGGTGCGCTCGGCGCATACCGAAGTGCTTTTTCGTGAGGGGGCGCTGCCGTTGTCCGCGGAGCGCTACACCGTCACGGACGGGGTAGAGAGGGTCGACCCGGTGGTGATCGCGGGGCCGTCGTTGCACACCCTGGTGCTGGATTTTGGGCCGGGGACCTACGGCGTCAGGTGGCGGTGGTAAGCGGATGCCGCCGCTGTCATCGTCGGACGCTTTCTAGGCGCTGCTGACGGGCATTTTCCACACGTTCTCGACGGGCGAGACGTCTTTGGGCGTCGCGGTGAAGCTTGCGGGCCCGCAGAATGACCACGGCCACGATGATCAGGCCCAAGAAGGTCAATACCGATTGTCCAATGGTCAAGAGTGAAAGAGAGCCGTCCTTCGTCTCCGGTCCGGCCGGAGCAGCGGATTGCCCTGGGGGCGGGACTGCGGGGTTGCCGCCGTCCGTGGCGGAGGCTGAAGGCGTCGACGACGGGGAAGGGGAAGCTGAGTTGGCGCCGGGGAGTTGACCCACCGGTCGGGCTTTCGTTCCGTAACGGAACGCCCAGTCGAGAAGTTTGCCGCTGGGCTGCCAGTCATTGCTTTTCGCGCCCATGAAGGCCACCGCATACGTGCGCCCACCGCGGCGTACAGCTCCGACGTACGTGTGACCGGCGGCATCGGTGAATCCATCTTTGCCACCAATGGTCCCTTGATAGTTCCACAGCAGCTTGTTCTGGCTGGTGATGGACATCATCTCGGTGCCCCGACCGGGAAATTTCGCGGTCTGCATGGTGAAGATCTTCGCGAGTTTGGGCACCTCCAATGCGCCGCGTAACAAGAGCACCAGGTCATGTACTGAGCTGAGTTGGTCTTTGGCGTCCAATCCGTGGGGTGTCTTGGGGGTGGTGTCCTTGGCGCCCAGTGCGGCCGCGCGTTCAGCCATCTGTTGCACGGTGGGTTCCAGCCCCCCGTTACCTCGGGCTAAAGCCTCGGCGGCGTCATTTGCCGATCCCATCAACAACGCTTGCAACAGTTGATCCACCCGATAGTCCTGGTCAGGGATCATCCCGACCCTGGTGCCATCGACCTTGTAGTCGGAGAGAGCGGCTTTGATGATTTTTCCGTCAGGAAGGCGCGGGGCGAGAGTCTGGGCAGTCAGCAGTTTCATCGTGCTCGCAGGCGGATTGCGGTCATGGGCGCCCTTCGCCGCGAGGATGGCGCCGCTGCCTAAGTCGGCCAGGATAAAACTCTGAGCTGGCAAGGCTGGCGGCGCAGGGACCCCCGCGGGGACATCGCTGATCAGCCCTTTTTCGTGTAAACGGTCTTGGGTGGGTGCTGCCGCAGTGCGCTGTGACGGATGCGATGCCCCCATGCCGTGAGCTGTGCTGATCAGCCCGCCAGGAGCAGCTAACGCCAGGGTCATCATGAGCGCTGTGAGCAGTGATATCAGTGATCTGCGTCCGGAATGTTGACACCGTGATATCTGCTGATGACGGTGTCCGTTCCCGGACGTGATCACGGATCCTCCTGGACGCAGAGGCGGGTCGATGCTTTTGCGTCAATGTACTCGGACGTTCATGTGTCTGCGACAGGCTCGCTGGTAGTGACGCAGCAACTCTTCGGTCAGTCGGGACCACCTTCGAGAAGCGACTCGTCCAGCTCCTGCTTCACCCATCAAAGCCCGGTTTTGCCATGAATCTTCGGCGCACGACAGGAAATGTACGCACGACCGTAACCCGTCATGATCCTTCGGGTCGAAAAGTAACCCTGTCACTCCGTCCTCGACCAGATCCAGCGGCCCCCCTGTTGCCGGAGCAACGACTGGAAGTCCGCAGGCCGCTGCTTCTTGCAAGGTCTGACCGAAGGTGTCGCTGGTGCCGGTGTGCACGAAAACGTCGAGCGCTCCGTAGGCGCGCGCCAGGTCGTCACCGTCCCTCCGACCTAGGAACACCGCGCCTGGTAATGCGGTTTCCAAAGCCCGCCGGCTCGGTCCGTCTCCCACCACGACGACCCGTACGCCGGGAAGTCGCAAGACGGGGCGGAGCCGGTGTACCTCTTTTTCCGGGGCGAGACGACCGACGTACCCGACCAGCACTTCCTGCTGAGGAGCGAGTCGTCGACGTAACGCTCGGCAGCCAGCATCCTCCTGCCAGTGTCGATGGAAGAGCGACTCAACCCCCCGACCCCACAGCGTGACGCGCGGGATCCCCACCTGTTCGAGATCATGCACGGCGGCACGGGAAGGAGCGAGCGTCACGTCGGCCGAGGTGTGAATCCACCGCAGATGTCGCCACGCCGCCCGGGCGGCGTGGATCCCCGCACGGCCGCCATGCTGCACCAGATAACGCGCGATGTCGGTCTGGTAAACAGCGACCGTGGGGATGCCTAGTTCCTGAGCGGCAAGCATCCCCCGGGCTCCCAGGACCACCGGGGAGGCGAGGTGGACGACGTCGGGAGCGGCATGCCGTAACAGCTCAGCCACCCGTCGGGTAGGGACCCCCACGGGAAATTGCCGCACCGGCACGCTGGGGACCGTCTCAACCGGGCAACCGCGATATTGAGGCGGTGCCGGGGCGGGGGCGATCACACTCACCTCATGCCCAGACTGAACCAGGTGATCGATGACACGACACACGCTGGTGGTGACGCCGTTGACTGAGGGGAGGAACGATTCTGTGACGATCGTGATCCGCACATGACCACCGTGCGGGGAGCAGATGCTGACCGGTCGACGTGCCGGGGTGAAATCGGTGAGCAACAGATGACGCCGCGGTGTCCTCGCGGATCCACTCGCGCGGTGCAGCCCTGCCTGGGTAGGTTGCCCCCATGGCAGATAACCCGTCCGAAGCCGCCGGTGACTTTCCGGTGAACGACGCGCAGTGCGACACCGCAGACTTCTGGCCGATCATCCCCGCAGGTGGTGCCGGGACCCGATTGTGGCCCCTCTCCCGCGCTTCACGGCCCAAGTTCCTCCACGACCTGACCGGTGCCGGGCGGTCGTTGTTGCAGTCGACCGCGGATCGACTGGCGCCGTTGGCGCCAGGACGGCTGATCGTGGTGACTGGTCAGGTCCACGAGCCGGCGGTGCGGGCGCAGCTTCCCGAACTCGGGGAGGAGGGGCTGATCGCTGAGCCGCTGCCGCGTGACTCGATGGCCGCGATCGGTTTGGCCGCGGCCGTGGTGGAACGACGTTCTCCTGACGCGGTCATCGGATCGTTCGCTGCCGATCATGTCGTCGGTGACGAGGATGGTTTCCGGGCGTGCGTGCAAGAAGCGGTCCGGGTGGCTCGGACTGGGCTGTTGGTCACCTTGGGGATCCGACCGACGTTCGCGTCCACCGGTTTCGGCTACATCAACGTGGGTCCGGCCTTGTCGGTGCCCGGCGCCCCGCGGGCACACGAGGTACGCCGGTTCGTTGAGAAGCCAGACGCTGAGCGAGCTGAGGAATATCTGCGCAGCGGCGAATACCGCTGGAATGCGGGGATGTTCGTGGTCAAGGCGGGAGTGCTACTTGACCTGCTCGCTGAAGAACACCCGGACTTGGCTGCTGGCCTGCGTGCCATCGCCGCCGAGCCGCAGCGCCTCGGTGAGATCTGGCCTGGGCTGACCAAGATCAGCATCGACCATGCCGTCGCTGAGCCAGCTGCCGACGCTGGCCGGGTCGCTGTCGTGGAGACAGACTTCCCGTGGGATGACGTGGGTGACTTCCACGCCTTGGCTGATCTGATCCCTGACGCTGACGGGATGCGGGTAGTGGGTGATCCCGGGCAGGTTGTCGCGCAGGACGCCAGCGGCATCGTCGTACCGCATGCTGGGCGAATCGTTGCCGTCGTGGGACTCGATGACGTGGTGGTGGTGGACACTCCTGACGCTGTCTTGGTGACCACGCGTGAACGGGCCCAAGACGTCAAAGCGATCGTGGACCGGCTCAAGGCTGAGGGGCGCGCCGAGCTGACCTGAGCCCAAGGGAGATCCCCGCCGCGCGGAGGGGGGGAGAGGCGAAGACGGCAGGTGTCAGGGTGAGGCATCCTGATGCCCTATGAACGCTGCGCTGCCCTCTCCCGCCCCCCATCCCTCCGACCCTGTCCCGGGGTGGGGCGACCGGTTTTTCCACCGATCGCCCCGGCTCTGGAAAGCCTGGTATGTCCTGCCGATCGCGGTGGCCTACGGGCTGCTCAGTTGGATCCCTATCGGGTATCTGACCCGTAAAAGTCAGAATCCGAGGGGGATGGGCAAGTTATCTGTCCCGTTCTGGGGCGTCGAGTTGTCGGTGCTCTGTGGAGTCGTGGGTTTCCTCGTGGTCTGGTTGGCGTTGATGTCGCCGTGGGCCCAGCGTCTGGAACGACGGCACCCGCGGGTCGTCACTGCGGCCTGTCTGGTCGGGATGGTGGTGGTGCTGCTCCTGGCCTACGACGTGTACCGCACGTACGTCGCGCACTATGCGCCGGTGACAGACCGGGCCACTGCGCTGCAGTACGGCTGGGAGGAACTCGCTGCTGGTCGCAACCCGTATTACCGGCACACTCAATTGGACAACACCATCTCGCCGATGGTCGGCGGGCTGGTGCTGGCTGGACCGTTCGTCCTGACTCATGGGGACATGTACTGGCAGGGCATGGTCTGGCTAGTGATCACTTTGGCCTTTGTGACCTGGCTGTGTGGTCCGCGGGCTGGTGTGGTGGTGGGGTCGTTGATGATTTTCAGCCCCACGGTGCGCCTGGAAGTGGCGATCCAGTCTGATGGGTGGATCAACGGCGCTGCCTTGGTGATTTTCACAACGGGGCTGTATTTGCTGGCCGGCAGGTACCGCAGGTCCACATGGTGGACGGCGGCGTACCTGCTGATGGCGGTGCTTTTCGCGTTGGCTTTTTCCTATCGGTTCATCTACGCCGTGATCGCCCTACCGTTGGCGGTGCTGCTGTGGCGGCACCACGGGTTGCGGGCCATGCTCACTGCAGCAATCCCTGCTGCAGTGCTCTCCGGGCTGCTGATCTTCGTTCCTTACCTTCTTGACCCGGATGTCTACGCGCCGTTCCAGAAAGCAGATTTGGGGACCACGGCGAACACGGTTCCGCACCTTCCGTTGATCACTGGGGTGGCCTGTGTGATCGCCACCGTGGTGGGAACGCTCGTGATGAGAACCATGTCCGGCTTGTGGGGCACGATGTTCGCCGTAAGTATGGTGTTCATCACCTTGACGGGGTGGGGGCAGCATGAGTGGTATCAATACCTGACCTATGCCTACAGCGGAGCAGCGTTCCTGTTCGTGTTGATGGCTATGGTCCTGCCGCTTCGTCTTCCTGCCGAGGTGTCAGAAAAACGCAGTCTCGCGACCGAAATGTGGGAGCGTCTGCAACAGAGAAGAACTGGGGGGCAGGAATCAGCCACGCGGGGGTGAGTGCCGTGCCATTATGGACGGTTGGGCCGTCGAACGGTTCGGTCGGTGCCTCCCTCAGATATACGATCTCGCGTTGGGCCGCTCGATGACGACGACCCGCATGATGAAGGAGAAGCACATGCGTCACACGACGGCCGCTGTAGCGGCCCTTGCCGCCGTGAGCCTGGCCCTGTCCGGCTGCGGCTCCTCCGCCGATAACGGCGAAGGTTCGAAGGGGTCCGGGGGAGGCGACCAGGCCGGCAAACCGTTGAAGGTCGGGTTGGCCTTCGACGTGGGTGGTCGCGGCGACCAGTCCTTCAACGACTCCGCTGCCCGGGGTGCCGACAAGGCCAAAACCGAATTCGGTGGAGACATTAAGGATTCCACGGCGACCCCCAATGAGAACGAGCAGTCACGTGAAACTCGGTTGCTCCAGCTCATCGACGCTGGTTACACCACCATCGTTGCGGTGGGATATGCCTACGCCGATTCCGTGACCAAGATCGCTAAAAAGCACCCTGAGGTGAAGATAGCGATCGTCGACTCCACCGACGCCAAGGCCAAGAGCATCACCAACGTGGTCTTCGCCGAGCAGGAGGGCTCCTACCTGGCCGGTGTCGCCGCCGCCAAGAAGAGCAAGGCGAACCACATCGGTTTTGTGGGTGGCGTGCAGTCCGACCTCATCAAGAAGTTTGAGGCTGGCTACATCGCTGGAGCTAAAAGCATCAACCCTGACATCAAGATCAGCTCCAAGTACCTCACCCAGCCGCCGGACTTCAGCGGATTCAGCGACCCCGCCAAGGGCAAGACGGCTGCTGAAGGGATGCTCTCCGGGGGCGCTGACGTGATCTACCACGCAGCAGGTGGATCAGGTTCGGGTGTCTTCACCGCAGTCAAGGCGGCGGGCAAGATGGCCATCGGAGTCGACTCAGACCAGGCCAAGACCGCAGCCCCTGACGTGCGTGACATCATCATCACCTCCATGGTCAAGAACGTTGACGTGGGCGTTTACGACTTCCTGAAGTCGGTGCACGATGGCAACACCAAGGCCGGGGTGCAGAGCTTCGACCTCAAGGGTGGCGGTGTCTCGCTGGCCACCACCAACGGCAAGATCGACGACATCAAGGCCGACATTGACAAGGCCAAGCAGGACATCGTCGAGGGCAAGGTCAAGGTCCCGACCAGCCCCGCCGCCTGATTTTTCCTGAGCTCTCGGCCCGGTGCGGGATTCGCCCCGTGCCGGGCCGAGACGCCTCCGCACGACACCTCGGAATCATCCGTCCCCCCTGATCAGCCCTCACTCTGGGAAGTCCGATGCCCACCGCTCAACCCCCTGTCCCGGCCACGCCGGGAGACCCCCCACCCGCCACACCCTCCTCGACACCGACGACATCGTCACCGGACCCGCGGACGCCGTACGCCGTGCACATCGAGGGAATCACCAAACGTTTCCCGGGGGTGGTGGCCAACAAGGACATCACCTTCGCCGTGCGCCGAGGCCACATTCACGCCCTCTGCGGTGAAAACGGCGCCGGCAAGTCGACCCTGATGAAGATCCTCTACGGCGTACAACGCCCAGACGAAGGCACCATCACCGTCGACGGTCAACAGATCACGCTGAAGAGTCCCAGCGACGCCATCACCCACGGCATCGGCATGGTGTTCCAGCACTTCATGCTCGCTGATAACCTCACCGTCCTAGAAAACGTGGTCCTGGGCGCCGAAAAACTCCACGGCATCGGAGAAGCCGCCCGCACCCGTATCCGGGAGATCTCCGGTGAATACGGACTGGACATCGACCCCGACGAGATGACCTCACGCCTGGGTGTCGGCGCTCGACAGCGCGTCGAGATCCTCAAAGTTCTCTACCGCGGGGCCCGCATCCTGATCCTGGACGAGCCGACCGCCGTGTTGGTGCCGCAGGAAGTCTCCGAACTCTTCGCCAACTTGAAGAAACTCACGGCACAGGGCCTGACGATCATCTTCATTAGCCACAAACTGGACGAAGTCCTCTCCGTGGCTGATGCCATCACGGTCATCCGACGTGGCACCACTGTCGCTTCCGTGGATCCCCGGGAGACCACGGCGCGCGGTTTGGCCGAGTTGATGGTCGGGTCGGCGCTGCCCACCCCGGACACCGAAGAGTCCACGGTCACTGACACGCCGCTGCTCACGCTGAACGACCTGGTCTTGGACGGTTCCGGGGCTCGGCCGCTGCTCGACCACATCGACTTGACGATCCACTCCGGTGAGGTCGTCGGCATCGCTGGTGTCGAAGGAAACGGACAGGCCGAATTGGTTGAGGCCGTGATGGGCATGGTCACGTTGAGCGCAGGCTCTATACGCCTCAAGGACCAGGACATCACCGGTTGGGGCGTGCGGTCGATCCGGGAAGCCGGAGTGGGATACATCCCTGAAGATCGCCACCGGCACGGACTGCTGCTTGATGCGCCCCTGTGGGAAAACCGGATCCTGGGCCATCAGACACAGCAGCCTAATGTCAAAGGCCTGCTCATCGACTCTCGTGGCGCCCAAGCGTCCACCCAAGAGATTGTGGCGGCGTACGACGTGCGCACTCCCAGCATCCACGTGACGGCTGGTTCGCTGTCTGGCGGAAACCAGCAAAAGCTGATCGTCGGGCGCGAGATGGCTCACGACCCGGTGGTGCTCCTTGCCGCCCACCCGACCAGAGGCGTCGATGTCGGGGCTCAAGCCTCCATCTGGGGCCACCTGAAGGATGCCCGACGCGAAGGTCTCGGCGTCCTGCTCATCTCTGCTGACCTGGACGAACTGATCGGTCTGTCCGACACGATTTATGTCCTACTGCGCGGACGATTGACCGGCCCGTTCGACCCGGACACGGTGACCGCTCAGGAACTGGGCGCCGCGATGACCGGTGCCACCTCGAAGACGGGGGATGAGCGATGAAGCTCGACGTACGACGGATCGGTCTGAGCCTCGCCGCGCCGTTGCTGGCCGTGGCGATCGCTTTCGCCGTGACCTCGCTGATCCTTGCCGCCGCCGGGGACCCGGTTGGTGCGGTCTGGCAGCAGCTGTTGACCGCACCCAAGCCTCGAGTCACGGTCAACATCATCAACGAAGCGGTTGTCCTTTACCTGTCCGCCATCGCCGTGGCCATCGGGTTCCGGATGAACTTGTTCAACATTGGTGTCGAAGGTCAATATCGGGTGGCGGTATTCACCGCTGCCGCAGTGTGCGGCACCGGCATCGTCGGTGGCTGGGCCAATGTCCTTCTGGGCATTGTCGTGGCCGTCATCGCCGGTGCGCTTTGGGCTGGCATCGCCGGTTGGCTCAAGGTGACTCGGGGTGTCTCCGAAGTGATCTCCACCATCATGTTGAACGCGATCGCTACCGGTTTGATCGCCTATTTGCTGCAGGTCGTTGCCCCTGACGAACGGGGCGACGTGACACGGACCAAAGAGATCCCCGAATCGGCTTGGCTGGACGGTCTGGATCTCATCCCAGGCGCCCACAGCACCGTCTTCACCCTGATCTTCTTGTCGGTGCTGATCGGCGTCTTGTATTGGTTCGTGCTGACCCACACCCGTTTCGGATACGACCTGCGGGCAGCAGGACGCAGCGAAACCGCGGCGATCGCCAGTGGTGTCGACGCGAAGAAAATGGTGCTGCTCACCATGGCCATCAGTGGTGGTGTCGCTGGCCTTGTCGGGATGCCACTGCTCTTTGGGCAGGACCACACCTACGGTGGCACCTTCCAGGCCGGCCTGGGATTCGCCGGGATTGGTATCGCACTGCTGGGACGTAATCACCCGATCGGGGTGGCTATCGGCGCTCTGCTGTGGGCCTATCTGAACCAGCAAGCCGGACCGCTGCAGTTCATGTCGATTTCTCCGGAAATCGTCTCCATCATTCAGGGTGTCATCGTCTTGGCTGTCGTCATCGCTTACGAGGTCGTCAACCGAGTCACCACCCGCATGGAGCAGGCATCGGTGGCCCGTCGTCTTGCCTCCGGTGAACGAGTCGGTGACCACGAAAGCTCCGTGACCCATGCCGCGCCGTCTGGTGCCGCCATCGTGGTTGAGGCCCCGTCTGCTCCCGCAAGCCCGGCGGTGTCGGCCATCCCAGCTGCCACATCCGCCCCGGCGACTCCGGCTGCCCCGGCTGATTCGGTGGAGAAGACAGCACCGACGGAGGGATCTGGTCCGGTGGAGAAGACAGCACCGACGGAGGGATCTGGTCCAGTGGAGACGGCGGAAACCAGCCGTCCCGTGAAGCCGGAATCGCAGACGAAACCGGCACCCTCGGAGCCCGTGCTGGTCCCGAAGGAGCAGCAGGCCACGACCCGGCCCGCCCCGACCGGGCCAGCTGTCAAAGACCCGTCGTCCACGCCACCGCCGAAGAAGGGCAAGCGGTCCAGGTCAGGTCCGAAGAAAGCCCGAGGTGGTGTCAAATCCCCTCAGACGGGACACCCCAAGGAGAAGAACACCCAAGGTGGGGACCACACGGCTACGTCTCACCGTGATGCGACGACCCAGGACGGGCAGCGCACCTCGACGACTGGAACGAGTGAAAGGGGCGAGTCATGAGCATGGGTCTCCAGCTCGACACCGCCGTGGTGCCGGACCTTCCCCGGCGGCGGGCCCAGATGGACCCGGTCCGGATTGCCCTGCTCGTCGTGGCGGCGATTGTTGGCCTCGCCGTGTTGCGTGTGGTCTCCGGTGAGAATGACATTGCTTCGTCTGGGGCTATCGCCGCAGCCATCGGTCTAGCCGTCCCTATCGGAATGGCCGGACTGGGCGGTTTGTGGAGCGAACGTTCCGGTGTGGTCAACATTGGCCTCGAAGGCATGATGATCCTCGGCTGTTGGGGCTCAGCATTATTCGCCCTGCAGTGGGGGCCGTGGATGGGATTGGTCGGTGGCATCCTCATCGGGATGGTCGGTGGTCTGATCCATGCGGTGGCTACCGTTTACTTCGGCGTCGATCATGTCGTCTCCGGTGTCGCCTTGAACCTGATCGGCCCTGGCGCTGCGAAATATCTCGCTGCCCGGTGCTGGCCGCAGTATCAGGGGGCACAATCGCCGACGTTGCCTGAACTCCCCAAGATCAGCATTCCCGGAGTGTCGGACGCCTTGCATTCGCTGGAAGAACAACATGTGTTTGGTCTGTCGGACGCTGCCGGGATCCTCGCCGGACTCACCACCAACATGTCAGTGGCCACGGTCATCGCGATGGGGTTAGTCGTGGTGACTTGGCGAGTCTTGTGGTTCACTCCCTTCGGCCTGCGGTTGCGTTCCTGCGGTGAAGCACCTGCCGCCGCCGAAACCCTCGGCGTGAATGTCTACACCTACAAGTACGTCGGTGTCCTCGTCTCTGGTGGACTCGCTGGGTTTGGTGGGGCCTACCTGGCTCTGGTCGCCGCCAATATCTTCCGAGATGGCCAGACAGGCGGGCGCGGGTTCATCGGACTCGCCGCGCTCATCTTCGGAAACTGGCGGCCAGGATCTCTGGCTGGCGGTGCCCTCATGTTCGGCTACTTTGACGCGATCCAGCTGCGCGGCAACGCTATCCACGCAGTTCTCTTGGCGGCAGCGATTGCCGTGGTCACCATCGGCGTCGTCACGGCGATGCGCGCCTTCACCTCCGGCAACGCCCCAGCAACACACACTGGCGGACCACTCGCTGCCCGACGTGACCTGGTTCCCGCACTCGCTGCAGCGCTGTCCTTGGGGCTGGGCTGGTATGCCAGCGACCACAACACCCCAGGGGCTGTCCGACTGGCCATCGGGCTGGCTGGCGTCCTGCTCCTGCTCGCAGCGATCGTGTTGGCCGTGATCGCTCGCCGCTCCGAGAGCGCTGTCAGCCTGGAAGCTGCTGCTCCCGCCGGTGTGGCGACCGCAGCTCGGTCCGGCCTCACTGGCGCGGTCGTCATGATCGGTTTCGGGCTGCTCGCGCTCTGGTGGTATACGGCATCCGACTCAGTCCCCAGCCAGCTGACTGGTGCTGCGCCGTATTTCGCCACGCTGCTCGTGTTGGCCTTGGCGAGCCAGAACCTGCGGATGCCCGCTGCGGACGGCGTGATCTACCGCAAGGGTGAAGCGCACTGAGCCGATACTGACGACACCGTCGACAGGCAAAGACGCGGGGTGGGGACCGAATCCGGTTCCCACCCCGCACCGTAGGGAAAGGACATCACGCATGACCATCAACTGGGACGACCTGCACACCGCTGCCGTCGCCGCCATGAAACACGCCTATGCGCCGTACTCGCAGTTTCCGGTTGGAGTGGCTGGGCTCGTCGACGACGGTCGCATCGTCTCCGGATGCAATGTCGAAAACGCTTCGTACGGCGTCGGACTGTGCGCCGAATGTGGAATGGTCTCCCACCTGGCCATGACCGGCGGAGGGCGGCTCGTTGCGGTCTGGTGCGTTGACGCCCGTGAAGAGACCCTGATGCCCTGTGGTCGCTGCCGCCAGCTGCTCTACGAATTCGGTGGACCCACCTGTCAGATCTACACCCCCGAAGGGATCATGACCTTGGCGCAGATCCTGCCGCAGGCCTTCGGCCCAGCCGACCTCGACGCGGTCCGCGACGCCACCGCCACGACCTGACTGCGCCGACACCTCAGCGAGGCGCGGGCAGATATTCGATCAAGGGTCCGGTGTCAGGGATGTGTCGTGGCGGAAGAAGCTGCGGGGCGTTCCTGGCCGTTGAATCGGGTGCTGGCCCGGCGCCCCGCCGAGGTGATTCGATCCACCCACGGCGAGTTCAACATCCTGCGGGCGGTGTGACCGTCAACAGTGCCACTCGCCTGGGGATCACCTGACGGAGGCGCTGGCAATAACCGGCCGACTAACCCTAGGATCGCGCCGGTCATTGCCGGGGCCACCCCACCCACCCGCATCCCGACCTGAGCTAGTGGGGAGATCACCACCATGCCGCGACCCGCTAAGACTCCCTCGGCGATCCGTGCCGCGGCCGCTGACGCATCCGAGGAGACCAACGGCAGCGACGCGCTCGGCGCGAACCAGGCATATTCCTTGGCCTGATCGCCCGTGAATTGCGCCGCGCCTTGTGAACCGGTCCGCATCAACCCCGGAACGATCGTGGTGGCCGTGACCCCACTACCTGCCAGGTCAGCTCGTAGACCGTCGCAGAATCCAATGGCGCCAGCTTTGGCCGTGGAATACGGCAACAGATGTGGCACCGACAGCTTCCCGCCGATGGAAGTCACCACACCAATCCGTCCCCGCCGCCGCTTCCGCATACCATCCAGAACCGCCAACGACAGGTTGATTGGTCCCCACAGCATCACGTCAAGGCAACGCTCGTAATGGTCCCGGGTCATCGACACCGCTGGACCGACCTGAATGATTCCGGCGACATGCACCGCGACGTCCACCGGACCTACCTCCGTCTCGACCTGACGGATCACCCCCGCCAGGGCGTCAGCGTCGGTGACATCAGCGACGTACGTCGTCATGGACCACCCCCAGGAGCGCATCAGCTCCCGGGCGTCGCCCAGGGACTCCTCAGAACGGGCCAACCCCACGACACGGCAGCCTCGGGACGCCAACTCCCGTGCGACAAGTAGACCTAAGCCGCGAGACGCCCCAGCCACTACCGCGACAGGGCTGGGCGGGAGCGCACCGGGACGAGCCAATGCAGCGGTCAATGACGGAAATCTCGACATGATGACGGACTACCCCATTCTGGTGTCTTTAATCAGGTCACCGAAGGTGGTGAGCGGTGACCGGTAGCGACCAGGCTGCTGCCCGGGATAGTGACATCGCAGCTCAGCAGATGTCACTGCGTCGGCTGGAACCACCGCCGCCACCACGGCGTCGGGCGGGAACCACGCCGACGGGATCGCTGATCCACCACCGCACCCGTTGCCGGGGCATCGGCCGTTGCCGGAGCGGTCATCTCCGGCTGCTCCGCTGGTGCAGCGTCGAGCGGTTCTGGTGCTGCTGCGACAGGCTGTTCCGGCGTCGCGGTGTCAGGCTGAGTTGGCGCCGCAGCCTCGTCGTCGGGCATCGCGGCAACTGATGGCGGGGATGGTTCCGCAGCGGCTGAAGCCGCAGCAACCGAAGCCGGTGGGGTCGGAGTCGAGGCGCCAAAACGAGCAGCGACGTCCGCGCCGTGCTGCAAAGCCTCAGACACCAAGCGAATCTGCTCATCAGGGTCAGGATGGGCCATGCCCCGCTCGATCTGAGCGATGACTGAACGGAACACCGCAGGAGGAAGTTGATCGGCCCACGGTGCGACCCGCAACATCGGGCCGGTCGCCAACCGGGGCTGCGAGGTGATCGCGGTCGCCGCGACAGTGGAGATGATCCGTCGGGCGTCAGCGTCAGGAACGACAGGAAGAGAACCGGTGTCAGGGTTGAGCGAGGTCACGCCGCTAGTGTCGCAGGGGCAGCGGCAAATCCGTGCACCGGGCCCATCAGTCGATCACGCCGACGCCGACGTACCCTCTGGCGGAAGCGTCAGGTGGGCGAGCAACGAAGTGATCATCTGCTCACAAGCAGCGAGCTGCTCCAATGGGACGTACTCGTTGGGTCCATGGGCTTGGGCGATATCCCCAGGGCCACACACGATCGCATCGATTCCCGCAGCCGCGAACTGACCCGCCTCGGTGCCGTACGGGACCTTGGCCTGATCCACCACCACACCGATATCCCGAGCCAACCCAGCAGCCGCCCCGGACGCGGAACTGGACAATCCGGGCACCATCGACAGCGGACGCACTCGGACCCGCGCCGCCGACGACTGGCGCTGCATCAGCTCTTCCTGCTGAGCGGCAATCGCCTTGATCTGATTCAGCACCTCATGCGGGTCATGACCCTCGATCGTCCGGAAATCTGCGAGGAGCACACACCGATCAGCGACAGTGTTGGCGGCGATCCCACCGTGGGCCACATTGACCCCGATCGTGCTGAAGGGCACCTCGTGGTCGAGATCACGCGGCCCCGCCGTGGCATATGTCTCCGCGAGATCAGCGATCTGCCCGATGATGCGTGCCGCATGGGTCAGCGCGTTGACCCCGTGCGGAGCCAACGAACTGTGACAGGCCAAGCCCACGACCTCGATCTCCACGATATTCACCGACTTGTGAGCCAATACCGCCCGCATTGAGGTGGGTTCTCCGATGATCGCTGCCCGCGGTTGAGCGCCGGAGGCCATCAGGCCACGGACCAGGTCAGCACCGCCAACGCATCCCACTTCCTCGTCGTAACTGAAGGCCAGATGGACCGGCTCACGCAACCGAGCCGCGACCATCTCCGGCACTGCCGCCAGCACGCAGGCGAGGAAACCTTTCATATCTGTCGACCCCCGCCCGTAGAGCAGCCCGTCGCGGATATCCACCTCGAAGGGATCGCTATCCCAGTCCTGCCCATCAACGGGAACCACATCGGTATGACCGGAGAGCACCACTCCGCCGCTCGTCGTACCGTCCGCTGCCGGGATCGTCGCCATGAGATTGGCCCATCCGGTCCGCGGCGCAGGAAGCACCGTCGACGTCACCCCGTGACGGTTCAACTCGTGAGCCACTACGTCGATCAACGGTGTATTCGGCTCCCTGCTCGTCGTGTCGATCCGGACCAGCCGCTTCACCCAGTCCACGGTGCG
This sequence comes from Austwickia sp. TVS 96-490-7B, assembly GCF_019331795.1. Lineage (GTDB taxonomy): Bacteria > Actinomycetota > Actinomycetes > Actinomycetales > Dermatophilaceae > Austwickia. The sequence continues at coordinate 337,973 of NZ_JAHPZL010000003.1, read as the reverse complement.
CTCGCGAGGAAGGGTCATCGGGTGCCTCCTGGTGATGGTCAGTACGGGACGTCCTTGCGGTCAACCTAGTCTCGATCGTTCCCCACGGGGTCGATGGGGGCAGCGCAGGAGGCCCGCCCAGCCGGGTCGTTGCGGCGCTGGGCGGAGGCATTCGGTCCGGTACGGCAGGATTTATGTCATGAATGAAGCCTTCGATGCTGTAGATGTGATCCGGACCAAACGTGACGGGGGCAGGCTCTCCGATGCCCAGATCGACTGGGTGATCGACGCCTACACCCGGGGAGCAGTGGCCCATGAGCAGATGAGCGCGTTGGCGATGGCCATCCTGCTGCGCGGCATGGACCGCCCCGAAATCGCGCGCTGGACTGCGGCGATGATCGCCAGCGGCGAGCGGATGGACTTCTCTGGGCTCAGCCGTAAGACCGCGGACAAGCACTCGACCGGGGGAGTGGGTGACAAGATCACCTTGCCGTTGGCGCCGCTGGTGGGAGCGTACGGCGTCGCTGTTCCGCAGCTGTCCGGTCGTGGGTTGGGGCACACCGGGGGGACGCTGGACAAGCTGGAGGCGATCCCTGGCTGGCGGGCTGCGTTGTCCAACGAAGAAATGATGCGCCAGCTCGACGAGGTCGCAGCGGTGATCTGCGCTGCTGGGTCGGGTCTGGCGCCGGCCGACAAAAAACTGTATGCGCTGCGTGATGTGACCGGCACGGTCGAGGCGATCCCGCTCATTGCCAGCTCCATCATGAGCAAGAAAATCGCTGAGGGCACGGGGGTGCTGATCCTCGACGTCAAGGTCGGTTCCGGGGCGTTCATGAAAACTGAGGAGTCGGCGCGGGAGCTGGCACGCACCATGGTCGACTTGGGGCAAGACGCGGGGGTGCATACCGTGGCTTTGCTCACCGACATGTCCACTCCGTTGGGGCTGACTGCAGGCAACGCCTTGGAGGTGCGTGAATCAGTTGAGGTTCTCGCCGGTGGGGGGCCGCAGGATGTCATCGACCTGACGGTGGAGCTGGCCAAGGAGATGCTGGCCGGGGCCGGTGTCACGGACGTTGATCCGGCGGAAGCGTTGCGGGACGGCCGGGCCATGGATGTGTGGCGTCGGATGATCAGTGCGCAGGGCGGTGACCCGGACGCGACCCTGCCAGTGGCCAAGGAGCAGGAGGTCATCACGGCTGACCGTGATGGTGTCCTCACCGAACTGGATGCTCTCGGTGTGGGGGTCGCTGCGTGGCGTCTCGGGGCTGGCCGGGCCCGTCAAGATGAGGCAGTTCAGGCTGGCGCCGGTGTGGAACTGCATGCCAAGCCGGGTGACACCGTCCGCGCAGGGCAGCCGTTGATGACATTGCACACCGACACACCAGAGCGGTTTGCTCGCGCCCAGGAAGCTCTGCAAGGGGCCTGGAGCATTGGCGAGGTCGCTCCGGATCGTCCGCAGCTCATCATCGACCGCATCAGCTGAGCGATGCTGATGCCGTGCCGATGACGCGCGAGGTCCCCGGTGGAGCCGGGGTGTCACCGCACCCTGGCTCCACCAGTGGTCGACCCTCCACCAGTGGTCGACCCTCCACCAGTGGTCGACCCTCCAGCGACGGGGCGAACCAGTGGCCGCTCTGGCCAGGTGAAGGCACTGCTGAATCACCGGGAGCTGCGGCATCCTGAATCAATGCCGGAACTGATCACGAAGCCGGTGCGGGTTCCGGCGCCCGGGGGCAAGACGGTCGTCGAGCATCTAGGCCGCCAGAGCACCGGGCATGAAGCGGTGTCAGTCGCGCACATCCACGTACCACCCGGATGGGACCAGCCATTTCAGACGCCGGAGTTCGACGAAGTCACGCTCGTGCTCACCGGCACCGTTCTGGTCGATCACGACGGCGGGCAAGCCGTCGTACGAGCAGGTCAGTCGTTGATCGCCCGCGCCGGCGAACGGATCCGTTATTCGGTAGGAGAGAGCGGGGCCGAATTCATCGCGATCTGTCTGCCCGCGTTTAGCCCCACGACGGCCCACAGGGAGTCTCGTGACGAGCGGTAATTCTGCGGCGGAACTCCTGCTGCTGCTGCAACCGCACCCAATCTCGGCGTCCCCGCTCGACAAGGACCGCTTCTAAGAACATTTCCGGTGGGGTCCCCGGCGGCGGGCCGGGGGAGACATGGGCAACGGCTTGAGCAGCCAAGGACATCGCCAACTGCTGACGCGGAACAGGGCGGATCTGCGGGGCACGACTGAGCAGCTCGCGGATCGACAGCGCCAACTGATCAGGCAGCGGGGCAATGTCGGCGTGCTGCGCCCAGGCCACTAACGGTGGCGCAATCGACCCCTGCTTGGGGTGAGGTGGCGTATACCGATCCTGGACGACGTACGTCCCTGCGGCGAGGTCGCCGAGACGTTTGCTGCGAGTGTTTAACAGTCCGGTCACCAACGCTGGCGCACCGGTGAACATGTAAATCTCCATGACCCCGACCAGCTGACGAGTCAGCGCATGTCGGAAGCTGATCGGACCGCCGTCATCACGGATCGTCCGCAGCCCCAAGACCAATTTCGCCAGGCTTCGTCCGCCGCTGAAGGTTTCGCAGACCACGGGGAACGTGATCATGCCTGCCACGATCACCACCACCGACACCGTTGCCGCGACGGCCGGGTCGACAATCCCCGCCACGAACAACGATGCCGCGTTCGCGGGGACGATGACGATCGACCAGGTGAAAAACAAGTCCATTACCCCGGAGAGCGCTCGGATCCCCAGCGATGCCGACGGCAAATCCAACGCCACGGCTTCACCTGTGACCAGGTTTTCGCTGGGTTGCGCCGCTCCCGGGTAACTCTCTGACGGACCTGCGATATTCACTCAGTCAGCGTATCGGCACGGATCACCTCGGGAACCGTCAACCGTGGGGATCAGCGGGCAACTACAGTGACCTCGTGGACCTGGATGCTTACGTCGCGACCCATCTCCCCACGTGGCGACGCCTCGAAGTGCTGGTCAAACGTCGACGGTTGACTGGCCCCCAGGTTGACGAACTGCTCGACCTGTATCAGCGCACGGCGACCCACCTCTCGGCGGTCCGTTCCGAGGCCCCTGACCCAGAACTCGTCGGCTATCTGTCGTGGCTGTCCATGCGGGCGCGCTCGCATGCTCACCGCCCGCAGCGGGCCAGTGTGCGTGCCATTGGGACGTTCTTCAGCGACACCTTCCCCGCCGCGTTGTATCAGGCCAGGTATTGGTGGCTCGGCACGCTAGCGGTCAATGTCATCGTGACTGCGGCCCTCATGTGGTGGTTTGTGGAGCATCCCGGGGCGGAGAGTTCGTTGCTGTCGCCGGGTGATATCCGGCAACTGGTGGACCGCGATTTTGCGAATTATTACGTGGAGAACGCCGCGTCCAGTTTTGCTTTTCGGGTGTGGACGAACAACCTGCTGGTTGCGGCGATGTGTATTGCTTTTGGGGCGTTGGGTTTTCCGGTGATCACGGCGTTGTGGAGCAACATCTTCAACCTGAGTGTCATCGGTGCGTTGATGATCAACGCTGGCCGCGCCGATGTGTTCTTTGGCCTGATCAGTCCGCACGGCATTCTTGAGCTGACCTGCGTTTTTGTGGCGGGAGGGCTGGGGCTTCGGTTGTTCTGGTCGTGGGTGGAGCCAGGTCGGCTCACTCGCAGCCAGTCCTTTGCCGCCAGCGGTCGCAGCGCGATGAGTGTGGCGCTGGGGTTGGTATTGGTGTTAGGAATTTGCGGTCTCATTGAAGGTTTTGTGACACCGTCGTCGCTGCCGACCGCCATACGAGTGGGAATTGGCGTCCTTGCTGAAGTGCTCTTCCTGACCTATGTCTTCACCGTCGGACGGTGGGCTGCGCACCGAGGCATTGACGGTGATGTCGGAGCGGATCACTCCGGATATGTCGCACCAGCTCGGGACTGACCGTCGCTGCCTCACTCATAGCAGGCCGCGGGCTTTCAAAGCGAGGTAATGCTGACAGAGCGCCAACGGGAGCCGATCCGGAGGCTCATCCACGACGTGCACGTTCAGCCGATTCAGCGATTCTGCAGTGTGTGCCCGGGCAGCGATGGTCTGTTCGGCTGCCGCCGCGGCATAGACCTGGGTGAGGTCGAACGCTGACGGTGACGCATCGGCAGTGCCGTGCTGCGCGGGCAGAGTGGCCGCAGCCAGTGCTGGGTCCTGGACCGATGCCACCACCACCCGGTGGTGGTGGGTCAACGTGGGGAGCACCGGCAGCAGGCTTTCTTCCACGGCAGCTGGTTCCAGCGGAGTCAGGAGCACCACGAGCGCCCGGCGGCGGACCCTCGCGCTGACCGCGCCCACCAGCCGTGGCCAGTCGGCTTCCACCAGGGAGGGTTCCACCGGGGCCATCGCGGTGACCAGTTGGTGAAGGAGCTCTCCGCGCCGATCAGTGCGCACCTGCGCATGCACCGTCCGGTCACCGATTAACACCTCAACGCGGTCTCCTGCGCGGGACGCCAACGCTCCCAACAGCAGCGCTGCATCCATCGCCGAGTCGAGTCGGGGCATGTCGAGGATGCGTCCGGCGCTGGTCCGGGAGGTGTCCAGCACTAGGACGACGTGCCGGTCCCGTTCGGGTTGCCAGGTGCGTACGACGACCTGTTGACGGCGCGCCGAGGCCCGCCAGTCAATGCTGCGTACGTCGTCACCTTCGACGTAATCGCGCAACGAGTCGAACTCAGTGCCTTGACCGCGGGTCCGTACTGCGGATCGTCCGTCTAGCTGGCGCAGCTCGGCCAACAGGCTCGGCAGATGCTTCCGGGAATGGAACGGCGGCAAAGCCCGTGCCACCCCTGGTACGTCGAAGGAACGCTGTCGGGCGGCTAATCCCAGCGGTCCGAATACCCGCACCGTCAACCGGTCGGTCAAGCGGTCACCGCGGCGAGTGGGCGTCAACGTCACGTCGAAGGTGGCGCTGCGGCCCGGGTGCAGCACCATCTGGGAACGATCGTGGTGGGCCCCAGCGGACGGCTGCCAGGCGTCGCGCAGCTGCATCCTGACCTGACGGCGAGTCGGGTTCGTCACGGTCAGTCTGCTGCGGGTGGAGGCACCCAGTCGGACGGGTTCCACCGGGGACCGTGTTGCCGACAGCCGTCCCGGTGAGGTGGCCAGCGCCACGTCGAGCAGCGCCAAAGCCACCGAAAGCACCCACCATCCGCGCACCAACATCGCTTGTGGCCAGATCAGGAGCAGAGCTGTCCCTGCCGCCACCAAGGCCACGAACCGGCCGGTCACGGCCATGAGGTCACCCCGTCGTCGATCATCGGGGCACCGGCACTGAGGCGACCGCGTTGGCGAGCACCGTCCCGACTGACACTCCGTCCAGTTCGGCTTCCGGGCGCAACCGCAGCCGGTGCGCCAAGGTCGCGTGCGCCAACGCCTTCACATCATCTGGGGTGACGAAAGAGCGGCCATTCAGCCAGGCCCACCCTCGGGAGGTCGCCAACAGTGCAGTCGCCCCACGAGGACTGACTCCCAATTCCAGCGATGGCGAGTGCCGGGTCGCCCGGGCGATGTCGACGATGTACGCCGCGACATCTGGGGCGATTGCGACTCGCCGTACTGCTTCTGCTGCGGCTAACAAGTCAGCTGGGCCAGCAACGGGAGTCAATCCGGCGGCGGCGAGATCGCGAGGATCGAAACCCGCAGCGTGCCGCTGCAGCACAGCCACTTCCTCGTGTCGATCGGGAAGCCCGATCTCAATTTTTAAGAGGAAGCGGTCGAGCTGGGCCTCTGGCAGCGGATAGGTCCCTTCGTGTTCTACCGGGTTTTGCGTCGCCGCCACCAGGAAAGGCGACGGCAAGAGTCGGGTCTCTCCATCGACGCTGACCTGTCGCTCCTCCATCGCCTCCAACAATGCTGCCTGCGTCTTGGGAGGGGTCCGGTTAATCTCGTCTGCGAGGAGCAGATTGGTAAAGACTGGCCCAGCGCGGAAACTGAACTCCGCGGAGGTCGGGTCATAGACCAATGATCCCGTGATGTCGCCGGGCATCAGGTCCGGGGTGAACTGGACCCGTTTGGTGTCGATCGCCAGCGCCGCAGCCAGCGAACGGACCAGCAACGTTTTGGCGACCCCGGGAACACCTTCCAGGAGGACATGCCCTCGGGAAATCAACCCGATGATTAACCCAATCACCGCACTGTCCTGGCCAACTACGGCTTTGCCGACCTCATCTCTCACCGCCAGCAACTTCTCCCGTGCCGCGCTGTCTTCGCGGCTTTCCTCTGGCATCTGCGAATACCCGTGGGGAGCCCCCGACGCGGGTGGCTGAGTGGGCGACATCTGTGGGGGCGGGGGATACCCTCCCTGGTGACCGGGGTGGTAGCCCTCCGGCATGGGCGGCTGCGGGTCATATGGCCTGGCCTGCGGCACGGAGGCACCTTGCGGGGGGAAGGGGGGCTGATCGGTCATGATCGGCGGACCTCTTTCTCGATGGTGGTCAAATCACCCGCGAGGGTGGTCAACGCTTCTGATGAGTCCGGAGCGCTCGTCAGCGCGGCCAAGACCTGATCCGTGGGTCGCCCGGTGCGCGCCGACACCGCCGCTGCCACGCTCTGCGTGTCCGACCCTTCCGGCAACCCCAAGAGGGGGCTGAGACGGTGACGGGTTGCTTCTTGCAGGACGCTAGCGGCATACGCCGGTTGGCGGGCCCGACGGTACATCTGGCTGCGAGCGACTGTGGTCTCGTTGGCTTGGACGATGACGGGCAGCGGCTCCTGGGCCAGCCGACCAAGGCGGCGCCCCCGCCACCACATCAGCGCCACGACCATACCGGCCAAAGCCAAGACCAAGGGTTGGAACCACGCTGGCGGCCAAGCATTCTCCGAGGAGGCGGCGTCCTTCGGTGTCGATCGGGGATCTTGGATGCCTAAGTACCAGATCAGGTGCGGGGATCGACTGAGGTATCGCACTGCCATCGCTGCGTGATCCAACTCAGTCAACTGGCTATTAGAAAATATCCAGGGGTTGCCGATGACGGTGACCCGCTGCCCACTGGGGCGGGTGAATGTCACCACCGCACCGCCGGATTCGGTGATAGCTGCCGGACCGGGAAAACACACCTGTCCTTTGGTGGCACCCACGAATCGGTACGTCTCGGACGGCCCGCCGATCTCTTCCTTCCCAGTGGTCAGGTCGGTGACACAGGTGGCGGTCAAGGCACCGTCCACACCACCTGATGACTCGACCTCCGGGACCAACTCTTTCAAGACGGACTGATGGGGCTGCACCACCACCAGATCTTGAGCTGTCGTCGAGGCGCGTTTCACCGATGCGAGCGCTTCCGGCGCTAAACTTCCCCGCCGGAAGACCAGCAACGTGGCACCGCGCGCATCCCCGATCTGGTCCGCTGACATCGCCTGGGTCATCCGGATCTTCTGATGATCAGTCAACACTTGCGCCACAGCAGCACTGCCCATTGACCGCGTCACCCGAGGATCACCCTCAGCTGCGTTGCCTCCTTGGAGGCCCTGCCAAGACCCCATCACCACCGCCGTCAACAGCACAAGCAGGACAATCGCCGCCGTGATCCCAGCGCGGGCCCCACGCCTCATCCCTGCGCCGCCAACGCATCGACAGCTTCCGCCGGGTCATCGTGGCGAGGGGCAGCGTGGCGTAACGATTCCTCCAGCGTCAGCATGGCCTGCGCCTCCGGGAAAGAGGGGGCGCCACCGCCGTACCGGGCCAGGTCAAAGCATGACGACGCTGCCCGGGCCCGATCCCCGAAACCATCGAAGGTCGCCTCTACCGCTTGCGCGAACTCCCCAGAGGTGCGATCCAAAGCCTCATCCAACAAATGCCGTTCAATCAGACCCGCGGCCATCGACCGGAACGCCTCCACTACCGCCGTCGCCGTGTCGCCCCGAGCCAACGCCGCCACCGCCAACTCCCGGTACGTCGCTGCAGTCAACGCGGGACCGTCAAACACCGGCATCGCGTCTTCCGAGGACACTTCCGGTTTCTTGGTCCGACGTGCCCACCGCAATCCCAATGCCAGCACCACAACCAGGAGCAGGATCCCCAGCAGCACAGCCACCACCGGGATGGACCACCGCCCAGGAGGCCCCGAAGAGAACAGGTGACGGATCAGATCCATGATCCCGTTGAGAGCTTTTTCAATCCACGACTCGCCGTAGGCGTCCTTCGCGAGTTCCTGCCGGGCCCACTCGCGCGCAGTCCCTGGGTCCGGGGCAGGGTCAGCCGTCACCCACCAGCCCAGCATCGCCACCTGTCGCATCACCGTCGCCCCCGCCGCCGGGCATCCTCAAGCAGCATCACATCGAAACCTTCGGTGCGCACCCGAAGATCCGTGTAATACAACGTTCGTAACGCCGCCTCAAAGGGCAACGTCAGGCACAACACCACCAGGGAGAGCAGCACCGGCAATGCCGCGCCAATGATCCCCTGCTCCAGCTTGATTCCCCCCACCTCAGTTGCAAACAGCACCCCCAACGCGAAAGGCACCGACAACGACACCGATAACAACATCGTCAACAGACGCAACACTATCCCGATCGCAAACGTCCGCATCACCGACCCATGCACCAAGCTCCACGACCGTCGTACCGCCCGCCACGGACCCAGCCCCTCCAACACCACCGCCGCTGGAGCTGCCACAAAGGGCACCCGAAGCACCTCAATCAACGCAGCCAATGCCCCCATCGTCAACCACAAATTCACTGGTTGCGCTGAAGAACCCCCCAAACCCAGCCACACCGCAGCGATCACCGGCACCAGCACCGCCGCCATCACCGCCACATACCCCACCAGGGCGCCGATTCGGGGTGCCGTCGCCGCCCACCACGCCCGCAGAGTGTTCTTCCGACCCAACACGGCGTACGACGTCGGAACCGCTAACAACCCCGCAGCGAGACCCCCCAACAAGCTCCACCCCGCCGTCGTCGGCGACGGCCTCAACCCGAAGATCCCCTGCTTCACCGACAACGACTCCATCCACACCCCAATCCCCGTCTCCACCACGACCGCCCCCGCCGCCACCACAGCAATCACCCCCAAATACAACGCCGGAGCAGTCCGCACCGACCGTACCGACGCGTCCACCAACGGACCCATATCCATCGGTCGTAACGTGATCACCCCAGGTCGATACGCGAGCACCTGCGCCGACCCCATCGCCTCGTCCACCGACTCCGGCAAACCAGCCATCGACAACTCTGGCGAAAACCCCTCCGCCACCCCGAACCGGTCCCCATAAATCGGGCCCTGAGAACCCGGCGACACCGACCCCGGCGGCACCAGAACGGCAGCTGCCGGTGCCTCAGGTTGCTGCGTCATCCCTGTGTCCTCACCTCTGGTCACCGACCTGTCGCCCAGCGACGATGGCCACCATCATGCCTCACCGGGCGACGGACACCTGGGCATATCGACGACAACACCGCACCTCCATCCGACAACAACCGCCACGCCAGACCTGCGCGGACACTCCCGCACGCCGTGACCTCGATATCCTGCCCCAGACACGACAAGGCACAACGACGAGGTGAACCGTGGAACGGCAGAGCTTCCGCCAATGGGGACAACTGATGGTGGGCATCACCCTCGCCGCCGTGGCGTTCGCTGTGCTCTGGTCCATGGCTGGAGGGTGGAACACCCCGTCGACGACCACCACGGCCTGGTGCATCGCAGCTCTGGTCGTCTCCTATGCCGGTTTCCTCCGGCCGTGTGTCGTCGTAGATGACCGGGGGGTCCAGATCCGCAACATACTCCGTGACACCACCGTGCCCTGGAACGAGATAGACGCAGCCCGGTCCTCGTGGAGCCTGATCGTCGACGCCGCCGGGACGTCCTACACCTCCTGGGCCATCTCTGGGACAGCTAGCCCCGGCCGGGACGCACTCCGGCGCCGTCAAGAATCCTCAGCGGCGACCACACTCGGTCCCCACGACGTCATGGTCGTCGACGCCTCCGCTGTCGAAGCCGGTCTGCGACCGCCCACCTGGGGAGCCTCGGCCGCTGCTATCGCCGCGTGGATCGAACGGGGACGCGATCACCGCCCGACGAGCCTCAAGCCCGTCAGTGAGGAACACCCCCAACTGGCTACCACCCACACCGACATGGCCTGGGCCCCCACGCTTCTACTGCTCCTCGGCGCGCTCGCGGTGATGGCCGTCACCGTGCTCTAACGCCGGCGACGACCGACACCCACGCCCGTCAACTCAGATCGCCACCACGATGCGCGCCAACAACTTGCCACATCGCGCCGCGGCAGCCTGACCGGCTTCCACGACCTCTGCATGCGACAGCGGGTTCGGGGAAATACCCGCAGCAGCGTTCGTCACCAGAGACACGCCCAACACCTCCATGCCGCACTGCCGGGCCGCAATGGCCTCCAATGTCGTCGACATACCTACCAGGTCGCCGCCCAAGACACGAGCCATTCGCACCTCGGCTGGAGTCTCGTAGTGCGGTCCTCGGAACTGTACATAGACGCCCTCGTCCAGATCCGGGTCGATCTGCTGGGCCAGCTCACGCAGCCGCGGCGAATACAGATCGGTCAGATCCACGAAGTTCGCGCCCTCGATGGGCGACTGCCCTGTGAGGTTCAGGTGGTCACTGATCAGCACCGGAGTCCCCGGTGCCCACTCGGCCCGCAACCCGCCACACCCATTGGTCAAGACGATCGCCCGGCATCCGGCAGCAGCAGCGGTCCGCACCGCATGCACCACCGCTCGCACCCCCCGACCCTCATAGAAATGAGTCCGCGTCCCGAAGACCAACGCTCGCCGATCCGAATCCCCGATCGCCACCGACCGCATCGTCCCCGAATGACCCGCCACCGCGGCTTTGGCGAAACCCGGCACTGCGTCGTGCGGCAACGACGCCCGAGTCTCCCCGATCAGATCCGCAGTCTGTCCCCACCCCGACCCGAGGACCAACGCGATGTCGTGACGGGCCACACCAGTGCCCTCAGCGATCACCGCCGCAGCCTGCTCAGCTAGTACAAAAGGATCCTGGGTATCCACACACTGTTCCTCAGCCATGACAGCAGACTAGGGCCTGATCCCGACAGACCCCATGTGACACGGATACTGCAGCTCCACCGTCCGCACAGGCGTAGCGTTCACCAGCAGTGTCACCCCGACTCCGCGGCAATGACAGGATGGTCCCCGTGAGCGAACGAACGCAGTCTGTGGTCATCATCGGCGGAGGCCCCGGCGGCTACGAAGCGGCCCTTGTGGCAGCCTCCCTGAACGCCCAGGTCACCGTGATCGACTCCGATGGGGTCGGCGGATCCTGCGTCCTCACCGACTGCGTCCCCAGCAAAGCTCTCATCTCCACCGCGACCTACGTCGGTCGAGTCGGTGAGGCCGCGCAGATGGGAGTGCGCCTGGCCGCCCCCGAACGTCGTACCGCCAATGACGCCGCCCTCGATGCTGACCTTCCCCTGGTCAACGCCCGCATCCAAGCCCTCGCCAAAGCGCAAAGCGCCGACATCCGCACCGGGCTGCAGGCCCGAGGCGCTCATGTCGTCACTGGACGGGGACGGCTCATCTCACCGTCCCAGGTCCGAGTCACCCCTGCCACCAGCGGGGACGAGCCCCCAGCAGCGCCGTACGACATCGACGCAGACATGATCCTGCTTGCCACCGGAGCCGCCCCGCGCGTCATGGACACTGCGGTCCCCGACGGGGAACGCATCCTTACCTGGCAACAGATATGGACGCTCACCGACATCCCTGAACACCTCATCGTCGTCGGCTCCGGTGTCACCGGCGCCGAACTCGCCCAGGCTTACTTGGGGATGGGGACCACCGTCACCCTCGTCTCCTCCCGAGATCACGTCCTCCCCGGCGAAGACAGCGATGCCGCGCAAGTCATCGAGGACGTTTTCCGCGATCGAGGCATGCAGGTGCTCAACCGGTCCCGGATGGCTGCGGTACGACGTGACGGCGACCAGGTCCACGTACTCCTCGACGACGGTCGTGAGATCACCGGCAGCCACGCCCTGCTCGCTGTCGGATCCGTGCCCCGCACTGATGACCTCGGCTTGGAGGACATCGGAGTCGCCCGCACCGAGCGTGGACATATCCGCGTCGATCGGGTGTCTCGCACCAGCGTCCGTGGCGTTTATGCTGCTGGCGACTGCACCGGCGTCCTGCCGTTGGCCTCCGTCGCGGCCATGCAGGGTCGTATTGCCGTCGCACACGCCCTCGGTGATGCCGTCGCCCCGCTGAACATTCGCGGTGTCAGCTCCACCATCTTCACCGATCCAGAGATCGCTACTGTCGGCCTCACCAAAGCCGACGCGACCGACCGTGACGACATTCACCAGATCACCATGCCGTTGGCCACCAATGCCCGCGCCAAGATGGACAACGTCAGCGTCGGTTTCGTCAAGCTTTTCGCCCGTGCCGGCAGCAACCAGGTCGTCGGTGGTGTCGTCGTCGCCCCCCGCGCCAGCGAACTGATCTTCCCGATCGCCCTGGCCGTCGGGCAACGCCTCACCGTCGACCAGGTCGCCTCCACCATTACCGTCTACCCGTCTTTGTCCGGGTCGATCGCTGAAGCTGCCCGCCGCCTGCACGCTGTCGGCGACTGACATGTCACGGTGGCGTGCCCTCACCCACCGGTGGCGTCACAGACGTCGGCGGCCTCTGGGGGAGACGCTCAGCAATGGCGTCCATTCCGTCGAGGATGCCGTCAACATCCGCACCGGGAGTCGGTACGCCGACCAACTCGCCGTCGGCACTCGGGCCGTTGATGACGCCCTGGCTACCACCAGGCGGGCTAAAGACGCCTTCACCGAGGAGATGACCAGCACCCCCACCATCGACCAGGTCACGACCGACCCGGTCGACCCACCCACACCGATCGACCCGCCCACCAAGATCTGACCTTGGCCGCCGCTGCCGGACGACCCGCCGTGTCAGAATCCCGCCGGACTAGTCTCAATGCCTTTCAGTGAGCAGGTGCGAATGGTCACGGTGGAAACGTCAGCTGGCGTCATCCACCACCTGGCATGCCACCGCACTTCACCATCATCACCTGAACTGGCCGATTTTGCGGCATATCCCGGTATTTCAGCAGGATATGCCTCACCAACAAAGAATTCCTGAACGGCCCGCCCCAACACCGGAGTGGGCGTATGCTGCTGTCGCAGCCGATGCGGTGCGGCCGATCCGGTGAACCCACTTCATATGTGATGAACGACATGGCGCCCATCAATGCAGCCACGCGCGCATGTCATCGGCGGGCACACGCCATCATGTGGCAGTGAGCCATCAACCGATTGGGATATGTTCACATGAACATTGGACGTACTGCTGGCGACCTTCGAAGAATCACTGAAGACTGGTGGAGAGGCACTCTTGCCGCTGCCTGGCAGGTGCATTCGCCATTAGCGATTGTCCTTGTGGTCACCTGCGTCATATCCGGACTCTTGCCGGTGGCGGTCACGCCATTCATCGTGGGAAAGTCCGAGCATGGCTTCCCCCTAGTGGTGGCTGCGGTTGCAATTCAGGCCATCCTCTCGCGATTATGTGCGGGGCTCGGCAGAGTAATGGGTGGAGCCTGCTCCTCGTGGCTTCACCGACGTTTGATCGACGTCGCGACCGACCTTACCCCCGCAGCAATGAGCTCCCCACAAGTGAGCGCTGACGTTGACCGAGTGCGGACCTGCGACGAGGGACTCATCGGGCCTACGCTGGCTGATGTTCACGAAGTTCTATGGCCACGTTTGGCATCGTTGGTGACCTTTAGCTTTGCCCTGATCGCGCTGGCAACCATAGCGCCACTCGCCGCTGTTGGAGTGTGCTTTATGGCCGTCTTATCACGTTCCATCCCAGACGCCTTAGGGGACCTGAGCCCTGCAGATCGAGCCAGGATGGCGAGGCTCGGCACAGAGGCTGACGACCTCTATGGCTTGTGCGTGCGGGATGAGGGGGCAAAAGAATTACGGATTTTTGATTCTCTTGAGTGGATCGTCGGACGTTATCGGAGCGTGCGCTCCCAGATTGAACAGTATACTTTAGCTGGAGCAAGGAAGTGGCGAGAGCAGCTTGGGCCGTACTGTATAAAGATCACCTTAGCCTTCATGGCGACCTGCGCATTGGTCGTTATAGAAGGTAGTGATCGAGGTGCCGGAGCGATGGCAGGGGGCCTGTGGCTTTTGGTGGTCATCCTGGGGTCCGTGCCCGCACGAGATTCAGATTGGTGGATTCATACATCACTGGATCCCTGGACGTCCGTTCATGCCCTCTCCAAGGAAACATCCAGGAGTCGAGATGGCCTCCATTCCGCTACTGCTGAGCGAGGAGATGCGCGCCCGGGGCTGACCGTCGAGTCCGTCTTTTATCAGTATAGGGACTCAGGCGAATATGCGCTTCGTGGAATCACTCTGAATGCGAGACCAGGGGAGACGATCGCCATTGTTGGCCCCAATGGCTCTGGAAAATCTACGCTAGGTATGCTACTTGTCGGTCTGGATGTTCCTAGCAGCGGTCTGATCGCCCTAAACGGAGATCGATTGACTCGCCCCCGCTGGGAGTGTCACGAGCATATCGGGGCTGTATTTCAGGACTTCACGCTATTCCCTGAGTCGACCCTCACTAATGTAGGGCATGGGCATTATGTCGCTGCGCAGACCCTCATGCGCCGTTGGCGCATCCCAGAGAGACAGCCCACTGACGACTCCAGAGAGCCTCAGCTGTCAGGAGGCGAGAGACAGCGGATCGGAGTCGCCCGCGCGGTCGCACGGGGCGGGGGCCAAGCGCGTCTCTTGCTGCTTGATGAACCGACTTCACAAATGGACTCGCGTAGTGAACGGGAGGTCTTCGAGGGGCTGCCTGAGCTGGCACCCCAAGCAGTGAGAGTCCTAGTGACCCACAGGCTCTATTCCATACCCGCGCATAGTCGGATATATGTTTTAGAGAATGGCGTTATGACCGGTGTTGGCACGCATTTAGAGTTGATGGCATCGTCAGGTTGGTACAGTGACATGTGGCGGTTGCAATCAGTGGAATATCTCGATGAGCGCGGCAAGGGTGTCGAATCGTGACTGCCGCACATGGCCTCTCAGTCCGCCCCACGAGGACTGCTGTAGCTCGACAAATGATGTCGATAGGGCTGCGAGCGGATCCCTTTCGACTGCTATTTCTGGGGGCTCTGAGCGTTCTGCGAGCCATATCTGATGTGGCCATCGCATGGTTGTTGGTGCATCGACTTTGGGAGGTTGACCTCACCTCTTTGACCTCCATCGCTAGTTTTTCCATGCTGCTGGCTGCCTCACTCAGTATCGGTATGTGCACAGGTCTCTTCATGTCTTGGGTCGACAGTGGCTTCAGAGTAAGAGTGAGATCGCAACTGGAGGAATCGGCTGCTTGGCAGATGGGCGGTTTCGCCAGGACGACTCTCCTCGAGCCCCATCTGAGGGAAAACACTGAGATCCTTCGCAACGGAAGCACTCAGCTCGGGATGTTCTACTCAGATCTCGTCAGGCTGACCGGCGCTGTGGTGAGGCTCTTAGGCCTGGCAACTATTTTAGGCACGACCGGATCGGGATCGCTCATCATATTTATCTGTTGCCTACTCCCCATTGGGGCGGCGAGATTAGGTGCGAGTGCAAAGTCAAGGTGTCTTAAAAAATCGCGTCGATGGGATAATGTCCGCCAATGTGCGCTGTCTTTATTTTCGTCCGCATCTGGATTGCGAGATCTGAAACTATACGATAGACAGCAGGAATATGCGGAGAAATTTTCCTATTCTGATGCCCGGGCACGCGCTTGGAAGGTGAGAGGCGAAGCTGTGAGTGCTGCCCTGGAGGCTATAGGTTGGCTCATGTTTCTCGTCCTTTCTTGGCTCCTGATTTTGGCTGGCCAGGGCGGATCCTTAGAGACTGTGGGGGCATCCGTGGCCCTGCTTCAGCTCATGGGAGCCTGTACAGCTTGTATACGGGTTATCGCCTCGATGGAGGGCTGGCTGGGCGCTTGCTCAGAGCTGGTGTGGGTTCATCATTGGATTGCCCGCCAAGAAGGTTGTCTGGTAGGTGGTGAACCTGAAGACTCCGCGCGGGAGTGCGCGAGTATCGCAGGTGAGCCGGACCTCACGTTGGTTTTTGATCATGTTAGCTATCGATATGATGGGGCCTGCGAGACTGCTCTCCATGACTTAAGTGTGACCTTTACATCTCCTTGCGTGGTCGCCGTGGTGGGTGAGAATGGTTCTGGAAAGTCAACATTTGTCAAGCTGGCAATGGGCCTGGTGGCGCCCTCACAGGGGAGAGTCTACGTTTCGGTCGGTGGGGAGCATCAGGATCCTGCAGCGACGAGGGGACTTCGAACTGCCGTATTTCAAGACTTCCTCCGGCCAAAGTTATCCATCCGGGAAGTCGTGGGGATGGGTGGTCTTCGTGCGGGCACGTTACCCCCAGACGTGTGCATTCATGAGTCTATTGCAGCAGCGGGTTTAGCTGATGACGTGAGTTCCATTGGTGGATTAGATGTCCTCTTGGGGCCCGGCGGTCGGGGGATGTCT
The DNA here is from genome assembly GCF_019331795.1 of Austwickia sp. TVS 96-490-7B. Lineage (GTDB taxonomy): Bacteria > Actinomycetota > Actinomycetes > Actinomycetales > Dermatophilaceae > Austwickia. The sequence continues at coordinate 321,465 of NZ_JAHPZL010000003.1, read as the reverse complement.
TTCGGTCAGTGGCAGAGGTTAGCGATTGCCCGTGCCTCGATGCGGAGGAAAGCCCCGCTATCAATGTTGGATGAGCCTGGTTCCGCTCTTGACCCGGCTGGCGAGGAAGCTCTCTATGCCAGGCTACGAACTAGTGGAAGTGGTTACTCCGTCGGCGGCGTCACGCTACTCGTCACGCATCGTTTGGCTGCGACGCGGTATGCGGACATCGTGTGTGTGTTTGAAGCGGGGCACTTAGTGGAGATGGGCAGCCCCGCTGAGTTGATGGCTCGACCTGGAGGGTTTTTGCGTCAGCAGTTCGATGTGCAGGGTGAGGAAGGTGAGTAGCTCATTGTGGGCCGCTCCGTGGAGTTGATCCAGGCGGATAGTCCGCCGAGCAGGTCGGCAGATTCTTCACGCCGGGGCCCGGTGAGGCGCTGAACCCTAGGCGTCCTTGATCTCGCACAACACCGCTCCACTGGTGACGGTTTCCCCAGCTGACGCGGACAGCCCGCTCACTACGCCCGCCTTGTGCGCCGTCAACGGTTGTTCCATCTTCATTGCTTCCAACACCAGTACCAGGTCGCCCTCAGCGACCTGGTCGCCTTCAGCGACGGCGATCTTCACGATGGTGCCCTGCATCGGGGCTGTCAGGCTGTCGCCACTGACCTTCGTTCCGGCCCGGCCACCGGACGACGACCGGCGTGGAGCTTTCCGTTTCGCGGTTGTCCCGGTGCTCGCTCCGGCCGTGCCGACCGCCATCTCAGCGGGCAAGCTCACCTCGACGCGTTTACCCCCGACTTCCACCACCACGCGTTGTCTTTCCGGTTCTGGATCGCCAGCTCCAGCGCCCCCGGCGTACGGCTCGATCTGGTTGTCGAACTCACTTTCCATCCAGGTCGTGTACACCGAGAACGGCTGCTCCGGATCCGTTGGCGCGAACGCCGGATCATCCACCACCACCCGATGGAAAGACAATGCCGTCGGCATCCCGTCCACCTCGAATTCCGCCAACGCCCGCCGGGCTCGCTGCAACGCCTGCTGTCGGGACTCGCCCGTCACAATCAGCTTTGCCAACATTGAATCAAACTGCCCAGACACCACATCGCCCTGCTCCACCCCGGAATCCAACCGCACCCCAGGACCCGACGGTGGTCGGAACGTGGACACCGTCCCTGGCGCCGGCAAGAAATTACGCCCCGGATCCTCGCCATTGATTCGGAACTCAAACGCATGCCGTCGTGAGATCGCCAGCGCCAAATCCGATTCGGCGTACCCCAGCGCCTCCCCATCAGCGATCCGGAATTGTTCCCGCACTAGATCGATGCCGGTCACCTCTTCCGTCACCGGGTGTTCCACCTGCAGGCGCGTATTGACCTCCAAGAAACTGATCAGCCCGTCTTGGCCCACTAGGTATTCGCAGGTCCCTGCCCCGACGTATCCCGCTTCCCGCAAGATTGCTGTCGATGCCCGCACCAGCTCCGCGTTTTGCTCCGCCGTCAGGAACGGTGCAGGCGCCTCCTCCACCAGTTTCTGATGACGCCGCTGCAACGAACAATCCCGGGTCGAAACCACCACGACATGGCCGTGCATGTCAGCCAAACATTGCGTCTCAACGTGACGTGGTTTGTCCAAGAACCGTTCCACAAAACACTCGCCTCGACCGAAAGCCGTCACCGCTTCTCGCGTCGCCGATTCAAACAGCTCTGGGATTTCCTCTACGGTGCGAGCCACCTTCAAGCCGCGCCCACCACCGCCGTACGCCGCTTTGATCGCCACCGGCAGCCCAAACTCCTCTGCGAACCGGACGATCTCCTGCGCGTCAGCAACAGGGTCCTTCGTGCCCGGCACCAGCGGTGCACCAGCACGCATCGCAATGTGACGAGCCTTCACCTTGTCGCCCAAGGCGTCAATCGCCGCTGGTGACGGTCCGATCCACGTCAACCCGGCATCGATAACGGCCTGGGCAAACGACGCGTTCTCCGCGAGGAAGCCATACCCCGGATGCACTGCGTCGGCGCCACTGCGGCGAGCTACGTCCAATAGCTTCTCCTGCACCAGGTAGCTCTCCGCTGGAGTCGACCCTCCCAACGCATACGCCTGATCAGCCACCTTGACATGCAAGGCGTCCCGATCCGGGTCGGCATAGACGGCGACCGAGGCGATCCCGTGGTCGGCACAGGCACGGGCGATACGCACAGCGATCTCGCCGCGGTTCGCGATCAGCACAGAGGAGATGGCCATGGCCCGGAGCCTAACGGCCAGGAGTGTGTTCAGGGCCGTTTGCCGACCAGCCGATTCGGCGGTGAACCGATGTTCGGTCGTGGAAGTCCCCCGCCGGTCCGGCTAGGTGGGTGGTGTCCGCACTAGGGTCGGGCCATGACGCAGACCCCCATGATCCCGTTGACCTCCGCTTCCTCCGCCAGTCACATCCCTCAGCTGGGGTACGGCGTGTACAAGCTCACCCCGGACCAGGCCGTCGAGTGTGTAGGTGAGGCGTTGCGAGTCGGCTACCGCAGTATCGACACCGCCAGCTTCTATGGCAATGAGGACGGTGTGGGAAGAGCAGTGCGAGACAGCGACATCCCCCGTGAAGAGATCTTCGTGACCACAAAACTCTGGAACGACGCTCACGGCTACGAGCAAACTTTGCGCGCTTTCGAGGAGTCCCGGAACCGTCTCGGTCTCGACTACGTCGACCTCTACCTCATTCACTGGCCCTGCCCTGGGCAAGACCAGTACGTCGACACGTGGAAGGCACTGTTGCACTTGCGCGACGAAGGTGTCATCCGGGCCGCTGGGGTCAGCAACTTCGAACCCGAACACCTGGACCGTCTGGTCGAGGAGACCGGGATGGCCCCGGCGGTCAATCAGGTGGAACTGCATCCCTACCTGGCCCAAATGCCATTGCGAGCTGCCGCTGAGCGACACGGTGTCGTGGTGGAGGCGTGGAGTCCCTTGGCGCGAGGTGGCGCGTTGTTTGCTGACCCCGTGGTGGTGCAGATCGCTCAGGAAGTGGGGGCAACTCCGGCGCAGGTGGTCCTGGCCTGGCATCTCGCCCATGGCACGGTCGTCATTCCGAAGTCGGCAACTCTGTCACGGATCGCTGAGAACTTCGCCGCGATTGACGTGACCTTGGACGATCGACAGCTGGCTTTGCTAGATGGATTGGACCGGGATGGACGGACCGGGCCGGATCCGCGGGTGTTTGGCGCCTGACCGGTCGGTGGCTGCGGTCTGACGGGGCGTCAGGCAGGGGATCACCGTCGGGGTGTCCCGTCGGACTTACAGTGCCATTTTTTACCCAGCTTCAATTTTAGCGTTTTCACTGGTCACAGGCCTGGAATGCAGGAGTGAGGAAGCTATCGGGGTGGGCACTGTACGTCCGGAGGGACCAGTGGTCCGCTGACGCCGCCACCGCGAAATGTCATGCCTGCACTACCTTTGATAGTAGATCTGCTACATTTTTCAGTATGAGTGTGGATAGTGTGCCGGTTATCAAAGCCCGGGACATCACTATGAGCTTCGACGAACACCAGGTCCTACGTGGTGTGGACCTGACCGTCCAGCGCGGTGAGATCGTCGCCCTCCTGGGACCCAATGGTGCTGGTAAGACGACGTTCTTAGAGATCCTGGAAGGTTTTCGCCGTCCCACGTCAGGACAGGTGACGGTCCTCGGCGCCACCCCGTTGACCGCGGGTGAAGACTGGCGCTCCCGCGTCGGTGTTGTCCTACAGTCGTGGCGAGACCACTCGCTGTGGCGGGTGGGGGAGTTGATCAGCCATGCTGGCGAGTTTTACCGTCCGTACGGATCTCCTGACAGGCCCCGGCCCTGGCCCATCGACGACTTACTCGCACGAGTTGGGTTGCGGGACAAAGTTAGTCAGAAGATCTCCTCGCTCTCTGGTGGTGAGCGTCGCCGTCTCGACCTGGCGATTGGGCTGATCGGCCGCCCAGATCTGCTATTCCTCGCCGAACCCACCAATGGCCTCGACCCTCAAGCCCGCAGCGAATTGCATGATCTCATCGTCGAACTTGCCGACGACGAGGTGACCGTGCTCATGGCCACCCATGACCTGGGAGAAGCGGAGAAGATCGCTGACCGTCTTCTCATTCTCACCGGCGGCCGTTTCGTCGCCGATGAATCTCCGGACCAGCTTCGTCGCTAGGTTTCTCGTCGCGCCGAGATCATCTGGTCAGAAGCAGGAACCCGACACATCCACACCACAGAGGATCCCGTCGCCTATCTCCGTGACCTGCTCGCCGAGGGCAGGCCGTCGATCTCCGACCTGGAGATTCGTCGCGCCACCCTCGAAGAGGTGTATCTCGACCTGGTGGCGGGGGTGCGGGATCGCGTCCCAGTCGGAGGTTCTGATCTCATCGCTGCTCCCTGCCAGGCTCAACTCGACAAGGAGATCCGATGACCTCGCCGTCCACTATTGCCGCTGCTACCTGGCGGCACGCCAGGATAGAACTCCGCGGCCACTTGACTGGATGGCGTCTCCTCGCTTGGGCAGTCATGCCTTTCGTCATGGTGATAACCGTGTGGACGCTGTCCGGGACCCCGGTGAAGTCATCCACCATCGATCTTGCCGCCTACCTGCTGCCCGGCCTCATCACCGTGTGCACCACGGTCACCGGAATGAACTCGATGATCGTTCAACTTGCGTCAGCTGAAGAGGACGGCAGCTTGCTGCGGGCCAAATCGATCCCTGGAGCTTTAGCAGCCCACCTGTGGGGGGAAATCTGTGTTGTCGCAGCACTCAGCCTGCTGCCACTGGTCTGCTATGTGGCGGTGATGGCCTTGGCGTGGCCCGACTTGTTGCCAGGGAACCCTCTGGCCTGGGTGACGATGATCGCGGTCACCGGGTTGGGGATGTTGGCGACTTTTCCGGTCTCGGTAGTCATCGGCGCCTGGTGCCGCCGCACCCTACGTTCGATGATGCTCTCCATGGTGATTTATGTCCTTGCTGCGCTGAGTGGGTTGTTCTTCCCGTTGAGTCTCTTGGCGCTGTGGGCGCAGATCCCTCTGCAAGGACTCCCTTTCTATTGGGTGGGTCTCGGACTTCGGACGACACTTCTGCCTGCTGACATCGTCGCTGTGGAAGTCACCCAGAGCTGGCGGTTGGAGCTGACCTTCGTGGTCTTGGCGCTGTGGGCGATCGTGGGGTTGGCGCTGGCGCCGCGGGCGCTGCGTCACCTATCTCGGCGCCAGTCGGCGTCGGTGCTTGCCGCGACTCGGGATCGCTTTCTGGCCAGGGGATACTGAACGTCATGTCCGAGCAGGTGCACAACCGTATTGCCATGCTGCGCGCCGAACGCGGAGTGTCCCGTCGGGCATTAGCTGAGGCGCTGGGAGTGCACTACCAGACCGTGGGATACCTCGAACGCGGGGAATACGCGCCGAGTCTCTATCTGGCGTTGCGGATCGCAGCGTTCTTCGAGGTGCCGGTGGAGGTGGTGTTTGCCACGGAGCCCTTCCCGTTGCTGGGCAGCGGCAACGCAGGTTGAGAGCTGTGGAGCCGTGAGGCTGCATCCGGTGAGGTGTGCGCTCTGGTGGTGCTGACGGTCGGGGCGTCCCGTCGGACGTACAGTGCCACGGTCAGCTCCGCCTCGAATTCCGCATCTTCGCAGTTCATCGGCGTGTAGCGCAGAGATGGTGGGTCCGTCAGGACGGGCACTGTACGTCCGACGGGACACAGCGACATCCTCACCAGTGACGTTTTAACGTGGTGGGGGTCCGACCCGCAGGGCACCGCACCCGGTGAGCTGCGGGTCGGAGCACCCTCAGATCTGGGCGAATTTCGCGGTGAAGTGCCGTAGTGCCGGGGGCTCTTCGATGATTCGGTAGCCGGGCAGGTCTGGCCCCATCGCTTTGACCTGCTCACAGACTTCAATGACGTAGTCCATGTGGCTCTGGGTGTAGGTGCGCCGGGGGATGGCGAGGCGGACCAGGTCCATGGCGGCGGGTTGTTCGGTGCCATCGGGTTGACGCCCAAACATGGCGGTACCTATCTCGCAGGCGCGCACCCCACCGACCTCGTAGAGGGCCACAGCGAGGGCTTGGCCAGGGAATTTCAGAGGTTCAATGTGGGGGAGCATGGCTCGGGCGTCGATGTAGACGGCGTGCCCTCCGGTGGGTTTGATGCAGGGGATGCCAAGGCGTTCGAGGGCGTCGCCGAGGTAGGCAGTGGAGGTGATCCGATAGTTGAGGTAGTCGTGATCAACCGTTTCTTTGAGGCCTTGGGCGAGGGCTTCGAGGTCGCGTCCGGCCAAGCCGCCGTAGGTGGGGAACCCTTCAGTGAGGATGAGCAGGTTGCGGCATTCCTGAGCGAGGGCGTCGTCGTTGAGGGCCAGCCAGCCGCCGATGTTGCCCATCGGATCTTTTTTGGCGGACATGGTCATGCCGTCGGCGCAGGCGGCCATGTCCCGGATGATGTCGACGACATCGCGCTCGCGGTGTCCTTCTTCGCGCATCCGGATGAACCAGGCGTTTTCGCCGAAGCGGCAGGCGTCAAGGAAGAGCGGTTTGCCATGTCGGTGGGCGATCTCGGAGACGGCGCGCAAGTTTTCGAGGGAGACCGGTTGGCCGCCGCCGGAGTTGTTGGTGATGGTCATCATGACGCAGGGCACGTCGGCGCCATGGTCGGTCAGGAGCGCGTCGAGGCGTTCCAGGTTCATGTTGCCTTTGAACGGGTGGTCCAGGGCCGGGTCGTGGCCTTCGTCGATGACGAGGTCGACGGCGGTGGCGCCGGTGAATTCGATGTTGGCGCGGGTGGTGTCGAAGTGGGTGTTGCTGGGGATGGTGCGTCCGGGTCCGGCGAGGGCGCCGAAGAGGATTTTTTCGGCGGCGCGGCCTTGGTGGGTGGGGATGACGTGGGTGTAGGGGAAGAGGTGTTGGACGGCGTCGCGGAAGAGGTAGTAGGAGGGGCTGCCGGCGTAGCTTTCGTCGCCGTGTTGGATCGCGGCCCATTGGTCGCGGCTCATCGCGCCGGTGCCGGAGTCGGTGAGGAGGTCGATGAGGACGTCTTCGGCGCGCAGGGAGAACAGGTTGTACGACGCCTCAGCGGCGGTGCGGCGTCGGTAGGCGGCGGTGGTCATGTGGAGTGGTTCGACGGAGTGAATGCGGAAGGGTTCGATGACGGTGCGGAAGGTGGGTTCAGTCATGGGTTCAACTGTGGCGCGCTGCTTCTGCTGGTGTGAGGTGTTTGGCTGCACTGGGTGGGGTTGATCGTGGGGCGGACGTCGGTCCTGATGCTTCGGGTGGCTCAGTTCGTGGTGGTGGCGACCGATGGGGGGTGATCGGGGCTGTGTGGTCGCGGGTCCGGGTGCCGTGTCGCGAGGGTCAGGCATGAGGGAGGACATCATGAGGATCGGTGGCGATGAGGATGCGTCACGGCGTCCTGACGTGCAGGCCTGGGCTGCGCAGATTGCAGCGATGCATGTGAGTGTGGCGCGGATGACGGCATCAGCTCCGTCGGCCCCGTCATCGCAGGTGTCGGGGGTCGCTGGGGTGGGAGCAGCGGCGCCGGTGGGGTCTGTTGGTGGCGTGGGGAGGTCGCCGCAGGGTGCGGCGGAGGATTCGTGGGTGGTGGGCGCAGCGGAGGGGATCCGCGCGCAGGTGTTGGGGGCCCGGCAGGGGCACATGACGATTCAGGACGGTTTGGGGTACGTGCAGGTTGCTCGGGAGGACTTGGACCGTTCGCAGGAGGTGTTACGCCGGATGCGGGCGGTGGCGGTGCAGGCAGTGGTGGGGGGTGATGCTCCGGCGGTGGCCGAGGTGTTGCAGAAGTATGTGGATAGGTCGGCGCAGGAGTTGGAAGGGATCGCTGAACAGGCTCGTCATCACACCCTGCAGATGTTGGGTGCCACGGCGAGGATGTGGATGGCTGATGCGGCGGCCGCGCGGGTGATTCCTCGGCCGGGTGGTGCGGCGGTCCCTTCTTTGGCGGTGCCTCCGTTGGGCGTGTTTGCTTCTGGAGTCGTGGCTGGTCAGGGTAGTGCGTCGGAAGCGGCGCCAGTGGGGGCAGCGGCGGTCGCGCCGAGTTCGTCGGCGTCGGTGGTGTCGGCGGTGGCTGTGCCCGCAACAGACCGGCCGTCGGCAGCGTCGGGGACGGTCAATCGGGTCCCGATTGGGTCGCCGGAGCAGGCGCGGCGGGCGGTGGCTCGCATCGATTCGGCGGCTGATGTGTTGGCGGCGGTGCGGGGCGCGGTGGATGAGGCGGAGCAGAGTCTGTCAGCCACGATTGAGGAGTTGGGTGTGGGGCAGGTTGATCTGGGTGCGGCTCGTCAGGGGGCGGTTCGGGCGTCTGAGCCGGATGGCGGGTTGAGTCCGGCGCAACGGCAGTTGCGCTTGCAGGAGGCAACGGAGACGGGAGCGGCGGTGTTGGTGGAGGCAACGAGGGCGCAGTTTGCGGCGGTGACCAGCGTGTTGGGTGGTGCGGCGGCGGCAGGCGCGGCGGCTGTGGTGGCTCAGGGTGCGGTGGCGGCTCGTGATGTCACCGTGGGTGCCCGGCCGGTTGTGGAACCGGTGGCGGTGTCGGGTCGTTCGGCTCGGGCATCGTCTGGTCGGGAGGGCGCCTCACCTTCTGGCGCGGGAGTAGCACGCCGTTAGGTGGGCGATGCCGGCCTGCTGGGTTGGCAGTGTCCAGTAGATACTGGGCGGCATGTATATCCCTGCTCATTTCTCGATGGACGTTCCGGAATGTTTGCAGATCCTCGCCGGGATGGGGGCAGGTGATTTTGTCACGGTGCATGAGCACGGCCTGGATGCGACGTACCTGCCGTTCGAGCTGATCGGTGCAGGAGAGGATGGACCTGCTGGGATGCACGTAGGTCCGACCGGATCATTGGTGGCGCATATGGCTCGGAATAATCCGCAGTTTCGCACGCCGGTGACCGCTCCGGGATTGGTGGTGGTCCATGCGGGGGATCATTATGTTTCGCCGGGGGATATGCCTGCTGCTCAGGAGCACGGTCGGATGGTGCCGACCTGGGACTATGTCACGGTGCAGGTGTACGGCGAGGTGATCTGGTGGGATGACCCGGTGTGGCTGGCGGCCACGATGAGCCGAATGACTCGTCGGCATGAGCAGCAGTGGGTCGGTGACCAGCGTCGATGGTGGTCGATGGATGATGCGCCGCAGGAGTTCATTGACCGGATGATGCGCGCGGTGGTGGGAGTGCAGGTCCGCATTGACCGGGTGGTGGGGAAGGCAAAGATGAGTCAAAACAAATCACCGGACGATGTGCAGGGCCACATAGTGGCATTGCGGGAGCGTGGTTTGCATGACTTGGCGACATACAAAGAAGAAGTGAGTTTGCCTGCGGCGCAAGCGAGGCGGGCATTGTTGGCGAAGGTCGCTGCGGAACGGGCCCGGCGGGACAAACGGGGATGACGCGGCGCGTCGCTGGCTGAATCGGTCGTCGGGCGCGGGGAGCGGCCGATACTTGTGGGTGATGAATCATTCTGACCTGCACGATCGAGAGCATGAGCATCTCGGTGCATCAACTGATGTGCCCCTGCCGCGCGGTGGTCATCGTCATGCCCGGCATCGCCGTCCGGGTCTGCTGGCTGATCCGGCGTCGCTGTCACCGCGGCTACGCCGGCGCCGTGCTTACACCTTGGTGGCGTTGACGCTGCTGCTGCCTGGGTCGGCGCAATTGGTGGCGGGTCGCCGCCGGTGGGGTCGAGCTGGGTTGCGGGTGTGGGCAGCGCTGTGGGTCGTGGCAGTGCTTTCCGCGGTCACAGTGTGGGTACGTCGCAGCTTCGTCTTGGGGCTGTTCTCCCGGACGTGGACGTTGTGGGTGTTAGCAGCACTCTTGGCGGTGGCGGCGGTGGCGTGGGCCTTGACCTTCGTGGATGCGGTGCGTCTCTCACGGTTATCCACACTGCCGCGGGCCACTCGACGCGGCGTCGTGGTGGCGGCAGTGGTGGGCATCGTGGTGACTTCTGGCCCGTTGGGATGGGGGGCGTCGGCGTTGTATACCGGCGGCGCAGTGTTGGGGCAGGTGTTTCACGCCGACGTCAGTCGGCAACCGGTCAAGGGCCGTCTCAATGTGCTCTTGCTAGGAGGTGATTCAGGGGCGGACCGGATGGGCACCCGCCCGGACACGATCATCTTGGCCAGTGTTGACGCGGCGACAGGCAAAGTCGTCACGTTCGGGTTTGCCCGCGACACCGAAAACATCACCTTCCGGTCGGGGTCGGTGATGGCCCGGTTGATGCCGCAGGGCTGGAACTGCGGTGACGAATGCTTACTCAACGGCCTCTACACCTGGGCAGGCGAGCATCGGGACCAGTTCCCGTCCGAGGTGGACGACCCTGGGGCGTGGGCCACCAAAGAAGCAGTCGAGGCGCTGTCCGGTGTGGACATCCAGTACTACGCGTTGATCGACCTCCAAGGCTTCACGACGATGATCGACGCCGTCGGTGGGCTGGACATGATCGTCAAAAACTCCACCCCGATCGGCGGGGGCAGCTCACCAGTGCGCGGATATATCCAGCCAGGCCGACACCACTTCGACGGGTTTCACGCCCTCTGGTATGCGCGTTCCCGGGAGGGATCGACCAACTACGATCGAATGGCGCGGCAACGGTGCGTTCTCCAGGCAGCGATGAAACAAGTGGATCCGCAAACGGTAGTCACTCGATTCCGAGACCTGGCAGCGGCAGGGGAGAAGGTCTTACACACCGACATCCCGCAAGCTGACCTGGGCGGATTAGCTGACTTGTCGTTGCGGGGCCGCGCCTTCCCAATCACCGGTATCAATTTCGTGCCGCCGTTGATCAAGCCATGGGATTACGATCCAGGCGTGATCCGTGACACCGTCTCCTCGACTTTGGCTGCGAGTGAGGCCGATCCCGGAGCTGCTGTCCCTTCCAGCGCTGCCGGACGTGTGGGTCCACGTCCGCCTTCTTCGACTGAGTCTGGTCCGGCTGCTGCGGGGGGTGCCTCATCGGGGGCAGCTCCTGGCGGTGTGCGCCGACCCGGTGGGTCCGGGCAGGATGAGGGGAGTCAGGGCGGTGGTCAGGCTTCCAGCGGTGGAGACCGGACCCCTGCTTCGACTGTGACCGACGGCTCCGACGTCTGCGTCGTGCCGTGACCTTTTCCGCGCGACAACACCAGGACCATGGCTGATCTTCCTTCCGACGTCGTCGACGTCTCCCGCGGCCGCCACGAGGCCGATTCCGTGACCGACTGGCCGAGCGTCAGCGTCATCATGCCGATTCTCAACGAGGAGCCTTATCTCCAGGACGCAGTACGTCGGGTGCTGGCGCAGGAGTACCCGGGACCGGTCGAAGTGGTCCTGGCCATAGGACCATCGAAAGACCGCACCGAGGAGATCGCAGCCCAGCTGGCAGCCGCGGATGAGCGAGTCCGGGTGGTCGCCAACCCCAGCGGCCGCACCCCAGACGCCTTGAACGCCGCCGTAGCGGCAGCCCGCCATGACGTGCTGGTCCGTGTCGACGGCCACGCCGAACTCAGCGAGGGCTACATCCGCACCGCAGTCGCCGAGTTGGAACGCACAGGTGCCGTGAACGTCGGCGGGGTGATGGACGCCCAGGGCCGTACGCCGTTCGAGCGAGCCGTGGCGTGCGCGATGCGCTCGCGGATCGGTGTGGGGTCAGCGCGTTTCCACACTGGTGGTGGCGCGGGTCCGGCGGACACGGTGTATCTGGGGGTGTTTCGGCGGCGCACGTTGCTGGACATCGGTGGGTACGACGGGCATTTCACGCGGGCGCAGGATTGGGAGTTGAACCATCGGCTGCGTTTGGATGGGGGGGTGGTGTGGTTCACCCCGGAGCTGCGGGTGACTTATCGGCCCCGCCCGTCGACGGCGGCGTTGGCGAAGCAGTATTTCCATTACGGTCGGTGGCGTCGAGTGGTGGCGGCGCATCATTCGACGATTAACCCGCGGTATCTGGCGCCGCCAGCGATGGTGGTGGCGACGGTCGCAGCAACGGCGGCGGGGTTGGTGTCCCGGCGGTCTCGGGCAGCGTGGGTGGTCCCGGCGGCATATGTCGCAGGCATTGTCGGCGGTGGTCTGGCGGTGTCGAAGGGGGAGGAGCCGCGGACCCGGGCGTTGGTGCCGTTGGCTTTGGCCACGATGCATTGGTCCTGGGGGTGGGGTTTCCTGACCAGCCCGCGGGAGTTGCGTCGTCCGGCTGAGGGCTGACCGGTGTCGGCGCGGGGCGTGATGACGCAGGAAAGGATAGGTCGGTGACGGGTCAGGTCGATGTGACCATCGTGACCAGCGGACACGATGTGGCTGATGCTCGGCTGCATCGTGAGGTTGCCGGGTTGCGGGCTGCGGGTCTGTCTGTGGAGATTCTCGGGTTGGGCTCGGCCCATGGTGCTCCGGAAGGGGTCTCAGTGCGCACCTGGGACCGTCCTGGTTTAGCTGGGCGGGCTTGGCTGGCAGCGAAGTTGCCTCTGCTGGCTCGGGGCCGGGTGGTGATGGCGTTGGATCCGGATTCGGGGCTCACGACGTGTCTGGTGGCCCGAGCTCGGGGCCGACGTACGGTCGTGGACGTCCATGAGGACTATGCCGCGTTGTTGCGGGATCGGTCCTGGGCGTCGGCAGCTGGTGGTGCTCCTGGTGCGGTGGCTGGATTGATGGTGCGGGCGGCCCAACGGGCTTTTCGCACCGCCGACCTGGTAGTGGTCGCAGATGATCATGTCGGCCCGCATCAGGCTCGTCGACGCTTAGTCGTGCGTAATCTCCCGGACACCTCCTTGCTGCCTGCTCCGGGGCCGCGCGGTGAGCAGCCGCGAGCGTTGTATATCGGTGACTTGCGGGCGTCGCGAGGGTTGTTCGCGATGCTTGAGGCGATCCGGCGTGCGCCGGACTGGGAGGTCGATCTGGTCGGTCCGTTATCTGGGGTGGACGAGCCGCGGGTGCGGGCTATGGTGGCCGCTGAGAGCGATCTGGCTCGTCGAGTGCGTCTGCATGGCAGGCAACCTCCAGGGCAGGCATGGCAGCTCGCGGCAGGTGCCTGGGCTGGCCTGCTGTTATTGACGCCGACGCGCGCATTCATGGATGCCGTTCCCAGCAAGTTGTATGAATACCTGGCCTGTGGGTTGCCTGTGGTGACCACGCAGTTACGTCGTCCGGCGGAGTTGGTCGTGCGGCATCAGGCGGGTGCCGTGGTCCCGACCGGCGCTGATGAGCAGGTGGGTCGGGCCGTCGGTGAGCAGCTGCAGCGCTGGTCAGCAGACCCGCAGAGTCTGGATGAGATCCGGGGGCGGTTGGCCCGAGATGCCGTTGAGCAGGCGGGACGGTCCACCGTCTATGACGACCTGGCTGCGGCGATCGTGGCGTTGACCTGAATCAGAGGTGACCTACATCAGGTCACTGCCAGGTCGTCTCAACTGGGGCGATTAGCGATCAATCAAGCAACAGTGACGTAACGAGTGACTTAAGGAGGCCGTGATGGCCGTGCGTATCATCGACACCGCTGATGTGGCGGAGAACGCCCAGATCGGTGAAGGCAGTTCGATCTGGCATTTAGCTCAGGTCCGGGAGGATGCGGTCTTGGGAGAGAACTGCATCGTGGGCCGGGGCGCGTACGTCGGGTCAGGCGTGGTGATGGGGGATAACTGCAAGCTGCAGAACTATGCCTTGGTTTACGAACCGGCACGGTTGGGTCATGGTGTTTTTGTGGGACCGGCCGTGGTGTTCACCAATGACCATTACCCCCGGTCGATCTCCCCGGATGGCACGTTGAAGCGTGGCGATGATTGGGAGCACGTGGGTGTGACGGTCCATGATGGCGCCTCGATTGGGGCGCGCGCTGTGTGTGTGGCGCCGGTGACGATCGGGGCGTGGGCCTTGATTGCTGCCGGGTCGGTCGTGGTCAAGGACGTCCCGGCGTATGCCTTGGTGGCCGGGAACCCTGCTCGTCGTCTCCGCTGGGTCGGAGAGGCTGGAGTGCCATTGGAGGACGCCGGAGACGGTGAGTGGCGGTGCCCGCAGAGCGGCCGACGCTACCGTCAAGACGGCGAGACCCTCACCCCGCTCGGATGACGGGGGCACATCCTGGCCCGGAGGGTGCTGGACGGGTCGTCGCTGTATGTCTCGCAGCAGCGGCAGTGCAGGTCGACATGGGACGGCGTACGGCGTCAACCGGGATCGCGAAGGTGCCCGTCAACGGATCTGTCGAGGTGCGAGCCCCAGGGGATCGACGCCACGGTGCGGGAAGCGGACTGGTCGGTGATGTCGTGGTTGACCACCGGGATCACGGCGGCGACGACCAAGCGGTGTATGCGTACGCCCAAGAGGACTTGGACCATTTTGCGGCGCTGATGGGCCGCTCGTTGACGCCGGGCGTGTTTGGCGAAAACCTGACGACGGTCGGTGTGGATGTCAGTGGCGCCGTGGTCGGTGAACGGTGGCGGGTTGGTGCCACGCTGGAACTGGTAGTTCGTAGCCCTCGGATCCCTTGCGGGGTGTTCCGGGCCTGGATGGGCCAGCCTGGATGGTTGAAGATGTTCACGGACGAGGGGCTACCGGGCACATACCTTGCGGTGGCCGTGCCGGGTCAGGTGCAAGCTGGCGACTCGGTGATCGTGACGCACCGGCCGAGGCACGGGGTGCGGATCAGCGACCTCTATCGGGCCTCAATGGGTGAGCCAGAACGGTGGCCTGACCTCTTGGCCCGTGCCAGCGATGATCTGGATGAGACGACACGACAAACGGCTGCCGAAGCGATGGGGCGTCTCTCCTAAGGAGGCCTGGCCGGGACCTGGTCTGACTCGTCCCGGCCAGGCAGGATCACCAGGAGAGCAGCACACTCAACAACCACCACACGGTGAATGCGGCTGCCATGACCATAACTGTGAGAATCGCTGCGACGAGCAGCACCGCCCGCAGTAGGTAACCGCGATAGCTCACCGGGACAGTCCGTCCCTCGACCAGTGCCCGCTCCAGCAGTCGCACATTCTTCACGTTGGCGCGGTGCGCGGCATCAGCCACGTCACCGACGACGGGCAGCAGACCCAGGATCGCATCAAACATCAGGTTCCACCCCATCAACAGCAGCAAGCGCAACGGGATGCGATGCCGGACAGCGTCGATGAGGATCGCTGCGGCCAGGACGGTGCTGACCGAATCGCCGACTCCCGGGATCAACCCGATCACAGCGTCCAGGCCAAAACGGAACCGGGTGCCGGGAACCCGCACCATCTCGTCGAGGAGCCAGGCCAGGCGACGGCGACGGGCCAGGGCGGCATCGGATGAGGGTGCAAGGCTGGTGGACATGGGCTTCACCTTAAGTCGTGATGGCACCCATGAGCACCGCTATCCATCCGGCGATCAGGGCATATTGCTGCCCCTGCCTGGAATGTGGCCTCAGTGGCCGCGGTCATCTCTCCAGCGACGTTCGGAATAAGAACATGGATGTGCGGTTCGGGCCTGAGTGAAAAGACCGATTAGGCGCCTGTCTAACAATGCCATGCCCCCAAGACTGGGCAGCTGCAGAAGTTATTTTAGTGATAGTTGTCACAGTTCCTCATCGATGGAAAAAATCGTGAGATAAAAAAGCTGCTACGACGTGGACGGTTGGGTAGAGTATCGCTGACCGGCTGCAAAAACTGGGGCGATCGATCCCAACGCGGTCACTGTGAAATGTTACAGCAATCAAGTTCGCACAGCTGAAACGGTTGAAGCTCTATGGTGGAACATTACCCTGGTGGCGCCCCCATTGTTGGTTCGATTTATTCGATTCTGCCATCCCGCGCTTAACGACCTAAGGAAGACTGGATATGCCGACATGTGAATCCAGGCACAGTTCGCAAAATCGATACATTTTTGATTTAGACGGCACGCTTGCATTTGATAGCCCGTCGGGTTACGGGATATCTCCCGAGGTGCGCAGTGCTCTGCGTAGTCTTAAAGCCAGCAAACCTGGTGATACTTTTATCGTAGCTTCGTCCCGCGCGTCGAGAGGCATCAGGGCACTCTTGGGATCCGACTGTGATTTATTTGACTTTTATTACTCACTGAATGGGGCATTGGTTTTAAATTCTCAATTTGAAACAGTCGAAAAAATTGAATTCGAGAAGAGTGTGGCATGCGCTACGGCTCAATTGCTTTCCGGCAAGGCGATCCCCTTCTATGTTGATAGGGGTGATAGTTTCGAGGTTTTCGGAGGGGGTTTTGATTGGCTGGCGCATCCGTCGCGCGTGGATTCCGACTTTGCAGAAGTATGCAATTTAAATCCTTATGGAATATGTAAAATTTCGTTGACCATTCGCGATGGTGACGAGCTGCAATTCCAAGACTCGTTGTCCGGTGCGTTCAGTGTGAACCACCATCACGATGGGGTTATTGACCTCACTCCAGGGAGAGTCGGCAAAGAAGTTGCCGTCGTGCGGGGGCAAAGGCGTGGTGAGAGGGTGACAATGTTTGGCAACGACAATAATGATATTAAGGCGCTGAGTCTCGCTGACTATGGAGTGGTGGTCGGAGATGAGATTTCCTCGTTGAGGACGATGCCTCGTCAACGTGTGGAGCGCATCCCAGCCTTGGCGAGCTCAGTGGCAGGCATGCTGAGAAAAATTGCGCATGACGAATGATTGTCATCACTGACTGTTGCGAATGAGATATTTTTCAATGCGCAAGAAAAGCGTGTCGTGATGGCTGGGTGGGATGAATGCCCTGATCGTCGGGCTGGTTATCTGGCTGGTCATCGAGCTGCGCGTCCAATGGCTCGGATAATCGCCGGTTGCTATGCATTCTTGGGTGTATTTTTGGCGATGTCTGGACTGCGTGATGGGAGCGATCCTTCCGCAACCACGATCGCCCTTTTTGTGGTGACCTACGTTGGCTTCGTCGCCGGTCTGTTGGGGGTTGTCCTGCGTGCCAATGCAGGAGCCAGGTCAGCGCTCTGAAACGGCGTCTATGGCGCCGTCCAGGCCGGAGCCTCCGCAACACCAATACACGTTGTTTTCCCGGACGAGTAAACCCATCTCCACGAGGTAGCAGCGAAGCGCTGCGTAGTCGCCATACCGGCGTAACAAAATGTCGTTGACGTACTTTTTTAAAAACTGTCGGGACGGCTCAACACCTGAATGAACCGACTGAAGCCTGATTGTGCCGATGCGGCGGTCTCAGCCCAGGGTGATGGCAGGCGGTAGGCCCACTAATTGTCATACAGTGCGTGCTTAGAGTGGGGCGACTGATCGGCGAGATGCCGTATGACGATTCCGGCTCCAATGAGTGCGGCACCCAGACAGATGCAGACATGGCCCAGGGATAACATGACACGCCCCACCCCGCACCACATCGCAAGCCCCGGGAGAAGATAGTCAATACTGCCAACGGGAGCTTGCTGGACCACAACCCCGAGGATCATCAGGCTGATTCCTACGGGCATTCATCGTCCGCTGAGCATCGATGTTTTGGCCATGATTCCCCGATCTGATACTGACGGGCATTGCTGGTGGGCACCGTCAAAAGACGATGATTTTTACTAGCCACCATACGCTGCGAGTTGCCATAACGAGGCTCAGCGCAAAGACGGATGAGGTGAGGAGTGCCGCTTGACCCAGGTACCCGCCGTAACTGGTCGACACGGTCTGTCCCTCGACTAATGCCCGTTCAAGCAGCTGGAGGTTTTTGACATTGGCGCGGCTCGCGGCATCGGCGAGGTCCCCGATGAAGGGGACCAAGCCGAGCAGCGTGTCAACGATCAGGTTCCATCCCATCTCCAGGAGCACCGGCACCGGGATCCGATGACGGATCGCATCAATGAGTACCGCGATGGAGAGCATGGCGCTGAACGAGTCGCCCACACCGGGGATCAGGCCGATTAGGGCGTCCAGGCCGAAGCGAAACTTCGTGCCGGGGACTGGTACCAGATCGTCCAGGAGCCAGACCAGCTGTCGGCGCCAGGTGGGGGAGTCGCTAGGAGGTGGGGCGAGGCCAGTCAACATGGCGCTCACCTTAAAAGCTTGTCCTTAAAGGAAATTCAACGTACGTCGTACAGGTAGAGCCGGTATGTGCGCATCACGGAGATGAGAGTGGCGGCGTAGGTGGGGGAGGTCGCATAGCCGGCCTTGTGGATCTCACGGGCGAACTGGTCGGGGTTGCGGGTGTAGCTGAACGCTTTGGCATAGCGGGGGTTGACTCGCAGGAAGTTGCCGTGATCCTTCATGGAGGCGGCTACGGTGCCATACGTGCGGAACGACGCTTTCTGCGGGCTGCACTTGCCCTTCGCGCACTCCTGCGTGGTCATCGTGATGCACCCTTTGGCGTAGGGGCCGGTCCCGGACAGGCATTTGATGCCAAAGTAGTTGTTGCTTTGTGAGGCAAGTTTGGACTGTCCCCAGCCTGATTCGAGAATCGCCTGCGCGAGGGTCACGGACGCGGGCACGCCGGTGGCGCGTTGGCTCTGCCGAGCTGCCGGGGCCAGGGTGGCGATGAAGGTGCTCTGGGATTTCGCGGGTGCAGCCTGCGCGGTGGACTCAAGGGGGGACATGGGGCTGAGGATGGGGACAGCAGCCCCGGTCAGGGTCGCCACAGCGGTGACGAGGGTACGGCGAGGGGTGAGTTTCGGCCAGGTCATGCGTGCTCCTCGGGGTTTCCGACGGGGAAGGGGCCAGGACGGCCCGAGTGCCCGGTCGTCGCCTCAGGCTGATGCAGCACATAACGTGATCATTCCGTGACCTAGCTGTGACCATATGAAGCGTCACACCCCCGCCGTCCCGCTCAGCGACTGAGCAGACCCTCGGTGATGAGCACCACGCCAAAAATCGCCAACGCTGACGCTGCTGTCACAGCAACCACACGTTGCGGCAGCGAGCGACCCAACCAAGCGCCCACTCCGATGGCCAGCGCGTCAGCAGCAACCATGCCCACTGTGCTGCCGACCCACGTGCCGAACCATCCTTCCTGTGTCGCCAATGTCACCGTCGCCAACATGGTCTTGTCGCCCAGCTCCGCCATAAAAAACGCCGTCCCCACGGCGACTACAGCCATGCCGGTGCTCCGACGGGCAGCCTGGGCTTCGTCGTCGGTCAGCTCGTCCCCTCGGATCGTCCACGCTGCAAAGACCAAGAAAGCTACCCCTGCGCCAATAGAGATGCCCCACTGATATTCAGCCAAACCGCTCCCGAGGGCCCGCCCTAAGCCCACCGACACCAAATGCACCAGCGCGGTCGCCACCGTGATGCCCAGCAGCACATCGCGGGTTTTGTACCGGGTGGCGAAGGTCATCGCCATCAACTGGCTTTTATCGCCCAATTCGGCCAAGAAGATCACAGCGGTGGACAGCAGGAAGGCATGCACGGGGAAGCTCCTCGCAGAGTCAGCGTCCACCGGAGACCTCGAGGGAGAGCTTCGGCCGACGCAGGTGGGTATGCGTCATCGGCCGAAAGTCTCGTCCGCCACTATCAGTGGCCGTCCGTACCGGGCTCGGGATGAGCTGAGCCAGCATGTCGACACGGACGTGAGTTAAGGACTACTCCCTTTCGCGACCCGTCAACTCTACCGGCTCATCCATTGCCCAGGCCGTCGTGACCATGTGCGCCAACATGAGGAACCACATTGGCAGCGCCAAAGCAGTGCTCACCACGATCGCGGTGATGACAAAAGCCACACACAAGACCGCAATTTCCACCCGATACGCAATCAGCTGAGAGTCCTGTGCGTGCCGCTCAGCACGTCGTAAAACTTCCCCGCTGAGACGACGCTGCGGACGCACCACTCGCCACAACAGCACCGCCAACAGCACTGCCAACGGCACGGCGACCACTAATCCATACTGGGAAAGGATTTCCACAAACGCGTTATGGGCATTGATGGTGGGATCGGGCACCCCTGCCGGCCGCTCCCGACCGAGCTCATATTCAAACGTCCCCGGTCCCGTCCCCCAGAGGGGGTGCTCCCGCCAATAACGCAGCCCCGCCTCCACCAAACTCCACCGCAACCCATCAGATTGCACGGTGGCTTGAGCTTTGGGAGAACGCAACAACGGATTGTGCGCCGCCAACGCCGGGACAGCAAACATCGCCACCGCCAGCGCAGAAAACGCGGCACCCGCCGCGATCGCCGTACGACGAGCCCGCGGCGAACGTGCCACAGCGCGCCACCACCCCCAACGGGCAGCAGCGCCCACCGCCGTGATCAGCACCTGCACCGCGATCGCCGCGAAGGCACCACGGCTCTCAGTGCGCCACGTCAACCAGGTCGCACCAGCAGCACCAACCAACAACAGCGCCACCATGCTCCGCCGCCGCTGATCCAGCGACCACGCCAGCAACACCCCAGTCACCGCAACCAAGACGCAACCGTAATTGTTGGGATTGGCAAACGGCCCCGCCGGGACATGCGCGTGGAAATACCACACCACCCACTTAGTGACGATGATGTGTTCGTTGGCCACGACCTCCCGAATCGCCACCGGTGCAGTGGTCATCAACACCGCAGCCCACGCCCACCGATACCCCAACACTCCCCGCCGCGATCCCCGCCCCAGGAGGATCGACGCCCCCGACAACGCGGCACAGGCCGCCATCATCGTGACCTCAGCGCTCGCTGATGGCCGCGCCTGCTCCGGGATCGATGTCCACGCCAGCGCAGTGACTCCTGCCCAGGCCACCCACCAAGCCAGCCAGCACTGCACCGGACGGGATCGCCACCATCGCGACCTGAACACCGCGATGACAGCCACGCTCAGCACCGCGGCGGCAATCAGGTAGATCGGGATGCGAGCAGCACCTTTGAGGCGCAGCGAGATCTGACTCACCCAGGTCAGCAGCAGACATAGCGCGACGATGGCACCAGGGGCGACAGCATCGGCGCGATCTAGGAGGCGACCCCACGTTCCGCCAGGGGAGGTGCTGTTCACGACTGGCGCAGACCGGACCATTGTTCGTGTCGACGATGGGTGGAAAGAATGAAATTCACTGCCCGCTGCGAACAGTTGTCGATGGCGTAATCCTCCGGCACCACCGGATGCACCCGCCCGTCACCATCCCGTTCGGCCAGTACGGTGCGCAATCCTTCAACCACGTTCTCCGGATCCAGACCTGTCATCACGATCGCACCGGTGTCCAAAGCCTCGGGGCGTTCAATGGAGTCCCGCAATGTCACCGCGGGGAACCCCAGCAGTGCGGACTCCTCACTGATGGTGCCGGAGTCGGACAACACGGCCAAAGACTCCTGTTGCAGCCGCACATAGTCCGCGAATCCCAGCGGAGCATGGAAGACGATCTGCTCAGAGAGCACTCGACCGGTTTCGGTGAGCAGAGCATCGACCCGTTTGCGGGTGCGCGGGTGGGTGGAGACCAACATCGGTACGTCGTACTCCCGTTGTGCCGCTTCCAAACAATCCAGGAGTGCAGCCAAACGTGCTGGGGAGTCGACGTTCTCCTCACGATGTGCGCTGACCAACAGAAACCCTTGCGAGGTGAGGCCCGCATCGGTAAGCACCTGTGAGGCCGCGAACTGGTCCCGGTGGTGCAGCAGCACTTCTTTCATCGGAGAGCCGGTCTTGAGGATACGTCGCGGTGCCATGCCCTCGGCGAGCAGGTTACGTCGAGCATGCTCGGTATACACCAGGTTGTAATCCGAGACGTGATCCACCATGCGGCGGTTGGTCTCTTCCGGGACGTTCTCGTCAAAACACCGGTTGCCGGCTTCCATGTGATAAACGGGGATTCGCATTCGTTTGGCCATCACCGCAGCGATACACGAATTGGTGTCACCCAACACCAATAACGCGTCGGGACGCTCCTGAAGGATGGCTTCCTCGGTGCCCGCTAACACCCCACCCAGCACGGCACCCAACGAGCCAGTGTTGACCTCCATAAACCGGTCGGGCTTACGGATCCCCATCTCCTCGAAGAAGATCCCGTTTAATTCATAGTCATAGTTTTGGCCGGTGTGCACCAGCACGTGATCACATGTCGCATCCAGCCGCGCCATCACCCGGGAGAGCCGGATGATCTCCGGCCGAGTGCCGACGACGGTCATCACTTTGGTCACAGGGCAGTTCCTTCCGTCGTACCGCCCGGTCGTGACCCGGCAGCGGCGGGCACCGGCAGCACCGGATGCGGGTAGGTATCGGCATCCTGAGGGTTGTATAACTCGTTGATCCAGAACAAGGTGAGCATTTCGTCATCACCGACATTGGTGATGGAGTGCGTCCACAATGTAGGCATGTCGACGGCGACTGGGCTATCCCCGCTGACCGGGATCTCCACGAGCCGATCGGTGCACATCTGCCGTAACCGGATGACCCCGCTGCCCCGGACCACGACGAACCGTTCGATCTTGCGGAAATGCAGATGGTCGCCACGAGTGACTCCCGGCACTGTCGTCGAAAACGAACTCTGCCCAGACCCGCCGTGCTGTCGGAGCACTTCGACAAAATCGCCACGGGCGTCGCTGTGCGGAGTCAACGGGAACGACAACTGGCCCTGGTCCCATCGGGCGGCCCGCAGCACATTGAACAGCCTGACGTCGATGAGGTCAGCCAGCGCGGGAATCTGACCCGTGGCATAGACCTCCTGGAAAGACGCCATACGATCCGCGATCCAGGAGATGCGCAGCGGGGTGACCGACTCAGGGCGGATCATCGATGGCGGATCCGAGTGCAGGGCCGCACTCCACAGGTCAGTCACCGCATCCTGGACGTGCAACAGCGGGATCTCGCGATCACCGGTGACAGTAGGGACCTCCCCACCGGCGATGCGGTGCGCGAACGTCGCAACGAACGAGTTGTAGTCCGGGCGGCCGTGCTCGCCGTACAAGTTGGGCAAGCGCACCTCGACGCAGCTGCGACCAGCTCGTGCTGCGGCGGCAGCGAGATGCTCGGCGGCGCGGCGTTTGCCGATTCCGTACGCCGTCGCTTCCGCACCGATGAGATCGGCTTGGGTGGATCCAGCGATGACAGTGCGGGCCTGACATCCGGTGGTGGCCATCGCATCGGCGAGTCGCTCGGCCAGAGCGATATTGCCGTCGCGCACCTCATCCTCAGCGGCGCGGTTGATGCCGGCCAGATGGAGGACCGCGTCCTGCGGACCCAATCCCGCCAGAGCAGCTTCCAGATCCGGACCGGCGAAAGCCGCCCGATCTATCGGAATCACATGGATGTCAGGGACGGTGGCCAGCCGGGCGCGGGTATGCCAGCCGAGGAAACCAGCAGCACCAGTGATCACGACGGTGGTCACGCGCGGCCCTCGACGATCGCCTGCATCTCCGGCAGGGTCAGCAGCAGTTCCTGAGTGGCGGCCACATCGAGGCGGTCAGTGTTTTCCGAGGTGTAATCCTGCAACTCCACGACTTCCTGGCTGCCTTCGTCAAAGTACTCCTCATACTGCATGGAACGAGCATCGACCGGCACTCGGTAATACTCTCCCCGATCTTCGGCCTTGACCATCTCCTCGCGGGACAACAGCGTCTCATGCAGTTTTTCTCCGTGCCGGGACCCAATCACTCGAATCGGATGGTCGGGGTGCCCCATCAGGGTAGCGACCGCACGGGCCAGCACCTCCACCGTGCAGGCCGGCGCTTTCCGTACGAACAGGTCACCCGGCTCAGCATGGGCGAAGGCGTATTTGACCAGGTCGACTGACTCTTCCAATGACATCAGGAAGCGGGTCATCGTCGGTTCGGTCAGCGTCAGAGGCGCACCGGCACGGACCTGCTGCACAAATAGGGGAATGACGCTCCCACGGCTATACATCACGTTGCCGTAGCGGGTGACGCTAATGGTGGTGGGCGAATCGGGTTGTTGCCGGGCAAAGGCCTGCGCGGTCTTCTCCATGAGCGCCTTGGTCATTCCCATCGCGTTGACCGGGTAGACCGCCTTGTCGGTGGATAAACAGACCACCGAACGAACTCCGGCCGCCGCCGCCTGCTCGATGACGTGATGGCTGCCGACCACGTTGGTCTTCACTGCTTGCTGCGGGAAGAATTCACAGCTGGGGACCTGCTTCAGTGCCGCCGCATGGAAGACGTAGTCGGCGCCCACGAACGCTTTAGCCACGCTCTCGGGGTCACGGACATCGCCGATGAAGCAGCGCAGCCGGGCATCAGCAAACCGCAACCGCATGTCGTGCTGTTTCGCCTCGTCCCGACTGAGGATATGGACGGCGGCGACATCCTCAGCGAGGAGATGACGGGCCATCGTTGACCCGAACGAGCCAGTGCCTCCAGTGATGGCGACGGTTGCGCCGGACAGGCTGGTCATGGATGCGCTCCTTCGAGAATCGCCGCCTAGGGCGAGTAAGAATCATCTCTGCGGACGCAGAGAACACTGATTCCCGCATACGCGGGGGACGGCGTACCCCCGCATACGCGGGGAAGAAATCAATGATTGACAGACAGGGTCGGAAATAACTGGTGCGGGCGGGCGGTCAGGGCGTTGCGGACGAGGAGGAAGACACCGATTCCAACGGGGTGCCGCTTGCGGCGACAGGGTGGGTGCCGGTGGCTGGGATGACCCGGTGCGCTTCACGTCCGAGTGCGGCTCCGCGCATCCACTCGTATGCCGATACCGCGTCGTGCAGAGACGCGCCGGTCACCACCATGGGATCCAGGTGTGGGACATCGACCGCGTCGACCAGGGGATGCGCAGTGGAACGGCGCCCCTCGGTGTCGGCGAAAAGATCCTCGCCGAGTTTCTCGCCGGGGCGCAGACCGGTGAAGACAATCTCGACATCTTTTTTCCCGGAGATGCGGATGAGGTTGCGGGCGACTTCGATGATCTTGACCTGCTCACCCATTTCCAAAACCATCACTTCACCGTCGTGACCGATGGTCCCTGCTTCGAGCACCAGCTGGCAGGCTTCAGGAATCAACATGAAGTAGCGCTGCACCTCGGGGTGCGTCACGGTGACAGGACCACCGGCTTCGATCTGGGCGGTGAAAGCATGCAACATTGAACCGCGGGAGCCGAGCACATTTCCAAAACGTACGGAGACATACCGGCCCGGTTGGGTGCGGGCAAAGTGAGACGTCAGCCGCTCGGTGCACCGTTTGCTATATCCCAGAGTGGAGGTGGGATCGGCAGCCTTGTCAGTGGAGACATTGACAAAGGCCTCGACCCCCATCTCTGAGGCGGCACACAGCACGTGATAGGTGCCCAGCACATTGGTCTTCCACGCTTCCAAGGGGAAGCTCTCCAACAGCGGCAAGTGCTTCAGCGCTGCCGCGTGAAAGACCACCTGGGGACGGGCGGTTTCGAAAACCAACCGCAGCCCCTCCGGGTCACGAATGTCAGCAAGCAGGACATCGTCGCTGTCCAGCAGCCCCTGGCCGGTCAGGCTCATCTGGGTTGCTTGCAGACCTGACTCGTCCCGGTCCAGGAGGAAAAGCCGCTCTGGGGAAAACTTCGCGATTTGGCGGCATAGCTCTGATCCGATCGATCCACCCGCCCCGGTCACCAATACTCGTCGGCCTTGAATCTGGGCGGCGATAGCGGTGGTATCGAGTTGTACCGGGGGGCGACTGAGCAGATCTGTCAGATCGAGGTCGCGTAGGTCACGCACCCCGGCGCCGCTCGCTGATGGGTCTAGGACGTCGGAGAGGCTCGGCAGGATTTTGACCTTGAGCCCGGCTTCGTTAGCGCCTTCAGACAGTTCACGAAGGTCCGCAGCAGTGGCGTGGGGGGCTGCCACGATCAGCATGGTCGCGCGCACCTGCTCAGCGACCTCACGAAGATCAGACTTGGTGCCTCGTACCGCGATGCCTTCGATCCGCAGACGTTGGCGTTCGCGGGTGTCATCAAGCAAAGCCACCGGGAGGATGCCAGCTTCCTGCTCCCGGATGGCGCTCTTGATCAGGCGGCGCCCGGTGTCTCCAGCGCCGTACACGATGGCTCGCTCGGCGCTATCAGCTCGGGTGCGAATCTCCCGGGTGCGGAAGGAACGGAACATCAGCCGCAAGGCGAACGATCCGAGCAACGCTAAACCGCTACCCATCACTGACCCAGAGCGGGGCAAGTGGGTGGGGTGCCAGAGCAAGAACTGGATAAGCAGCGCGGAGACGGTGGTGGTCAACATCGACCGCATCAGGTCGAAGGTTTCCTCATAGGAACCACGAGTGTGACTGACCCGATACGGGCCGAGCAGCGATCCGAAGACCAGCTGCAGGAGTCCACACATCAGCCCGAGGGTGAGCACGGTGACCGGACTTAAGAGTTCGGGGAGGCTGAAGTCGAAACGTAACAGCACAGCCGCGAAGACGGCGAGCACCCAGATGACGACATCGGCTGCCGCCCAGAGCCATCGCCGAAGCCGCGCTCTGGTCGTTGACGACTGCGTCTGCACGTATTCCTCCCTCGTCGGCAGCCTATGGCCGACCCAGCCTATCCTCCTCGGGCAGACGACCTGGATCGGTCTGCCCTCCTCGGATCCGTGCTACCCATCATGGCGCGACCTAGGTCTCCTGAGCCTCTTGCGTTGGCCTATCGGCCTGCCCGGTCGCTATGTTGGCCGACATGCTCGCCGTCTACGCCGCCAGCCAGAGCGCTTCCGACCCCTTGTCCGGACTTCAGATCGGGGAACGTCCCGAACCAGAAGTGTTGCCTGGCTGGGAGGTGGTCGCATTGCGCGCCGCTACGTTGAACCGCCATGACCTGTGGTCCCTTCAAGGTGTAGGTCTGCCTCCAGAGCGCCTTCCGATGATTCTGGGGTGCGATGGCGCTGGGGTGACCGCTGACGGCCGGGAGGTGATCGTGCATGGCGTCGTGTCCAGCCCAGGGTGGTCCGGAGATGAAACTCTCGACCCACGCCGGTCGCTGCTATCTGAGGTGCATCAAGGCACATTCGCCGAAAAAGTCGTCGTCCCGGCCCGCAACCTGGTCCCCAAGCCGGACGGGATGAGTTGGGAGGTCGCCGCGACCTTGCCGACCGCCTGGCTGACGGCCTACCGGATGCTCTTCACCCAGGCCAAGGTGTCTCCTGGGGACCTGGTGCTCGTCCAGGGAGCTGGCGGCGGTGTCGCGACTGCCTGTGTGCAACTCGGTGCTGCGGCTGGTCTGCGGATGTGGGTGACTAGCAGGTCGGAGGCTAAACGTCAGGCGGCCTTGGAGCTAGGGGCTGAAGCCGCCTTTGAGAGCGGCGCTCGTCTGCCTGAAAAAGTTGATGCGGTCATGGAGACAGTAGGCGCTGCTACCTGGTCGCACTCGGTCAACGTGTTGCGACCCGGCGGCGTCGTGGTGATCAGTGGAGCCACCACTGGTGACGCGCCGCCCCGCGCCGAATTGACCAAGATTTTCTTCCGACAACTCACCGTGGCAGGTTCAACAATGGGGACCCGCCAAGAGTTGGAACGTCTGGCGACTTTGGTGACCACGAGAGGTATCACTCCCACGATTGCGCAGACCATGCCCTTGGCGCAGGCTCGGCGGGGCTTTGAGCTTATGGCGGGCGGGGAAGGCTTCGGCAAGATCGTCTTCACTATGTGAGTTCGGTAACGCTTGATAGCTGAGCAGCCGTCCAGGTGAATCGACCTGGACGGCTGCCTTTATTTTTTGCGGATATTGCGGCACCGCCCTGTGCGGTGAATCGATCGTCACGAATGTCACATGTGGCGATATGTGAAACGCACTGAGGGTCATCGGTTCGACGTAATTCAGTGCGCCGAATCATCTCAGTGATGACGCCGTGACTTCGCATGCGATGTGATCCTCGCCGCGTTTATCCGATGGCGCTTGACTGTTGACGCTCAACCTTGAAGTGTCCTCATTGTCAAGGATGGGTCGACGGGGGAACCCGTCAATGGGAAATCGGACGTATCGGCGTCCGGTGCGCACGGGAGGGGAAAACATGCAAAAGTCGTCCGTACGGAAAAGCCTCGTTGTGCTGGCTTCAGTGGTGGTGGTCGGTGGGAGCGCAGGGGTGGCTGCGGCGCAGCCCTCGGCAGCGACAGCCCCTGATGGTGCCCGGTTCTCGGCCGCCTGCCGCGGAGTGACCTGGGTCGTTGGTACTCATGAAACCGAGAGAGCGCTGAGCTTAATCGGCTCCGACATTAACACTGACTCGTACCAAGGCGACACCAGTTGCCAGGAATCGCTGCCACTGCTCTGCCTCAAAAAACAAGATCTTCCTGTTCCACCAGGAATTAATCCTGACTTCTATCACGGTTGGACCGGGGGTACCGCTAAACTCACTCCGCCGATTCAGGGTTGGGCGCTCACCTCCAGGGCCGAGGGGGACCGGATCTGCAGGTCCAATTTTGGTGCTGGCTATGTCATGGGTGAGCACCACCAGGGCAACGGCGGCTGGCAATGGTGGGCCTACAGTGACGGCTTGCAGGTATGGGCCACCCACCCTTATGAGTCCCCGACCGCGATGTCACAATCTCCGCACTACACCTGGTCGGTGTTGAACTCAACCTGGGGTGCGACCTCCATGGCTTTCGGCCCTGACTATGCCAGCGCCAAGAAAGCCCGGGGGAAGCATCCTGCCTTGTGCATCAAGAAAGCGCCGGGAAACCGCACCCCGTTTGAGGCGCGTCTGTCGTCGTGGGTGGCTGAACCATTTGTCAACAACGTCTGTTCCACCGAATTCGGTGACGAATGGATCCTGGCTGACGATACGATGCTTGATGCGCAGAAACGTCTCACTCTGCCCACCCAGGGAGCCCGGATGTGGTCCTCAGTGGATGACCAGCCGTCAAACCCGTGGAACTACATCAAGTAGGACTAACCTCACCGGGATCTTTCACCACGGTTCACGAATGACCTCGGTCACGAGTGAGCCATCATGACATGGTCGGCGCAGGCAGCATTTCTGCCCGCGCCGACCATGTCATTGACCGCAGTGGTCACGGCGCAATAGCCAGCCAGTGCTCCCACCCGCCATGAAGGACAAGCCATGCCAACAGTCCGTATCCGGCCTGGCCAGGATGGCGTTGGTCAGTGGCAGCGCTCAATTCAGAAAGCCACTGGTCATGCTCTAGCAAGGGGTAGTAGCAGTCGACGTACGGGATGCTGCGGCGCGCGCACACGTCCGACTGAGCTTCTACGAGCGACTCCAACCGGGAGTTGAACTCCTGATCCAACGTCGGGGGCGGGCCCACCACAAACGGTGAGATTCCTCGGGCGGTGGCATCATCCAACATGTTGGCCATGTTCAGCCTTGCCCGGGCGATGGTCAGATCCTGGTCAAGATCACCCTGCCCCACCCCGATCACCAGGCGGCGCTCTCGTCGTTCAGCCCACCGCGGCAGGCCTTCGGCACGCCACCGGGTCAACAGGTCCGCTGAGGACTGTCCACGCACGCCCAGGTTGTACGGCGTCAGGTCCAGGTCGGGGTGGGTGGTGCGGGCCACGACCCGACTCACCCATCCCAGTGCTTTAGGGTCGCCGTACCCGGCGACGAACGAGTCGCCGACAAAAACCAACCCGACGTCTCGGGGCCCGTCCATGGCCAGGGCCTCAGCGCTGGCGATGAACTCCATCGGAGGTTGCTGATCGTCGCTTCCCATACCTTCTTCGATGCTCACGGCTTTCCTCAGTCCTCGTCGTCGAGTCGGGCGAGCCAGGTGGCGAAGCGTTCGACAGCTGTCTCGAACTCAGGATGGACATCGACGAACGTGCGGAGCTGCTCGGCAAGCCAATCCAGCGTGACCTCCTCGCCGCCACGCCGGGATGCCAGTTCCTCGATGCCACGGTCGGTGAAATACACGTCACGCATTCTGCCGTACGTGAGCCCCCGCCGGGGACAAGGACATCGGCCAAGTCTCCCGGCGGGGCCAGGTCAGCTCAGGTGGCGACCTGAAGCGACCTCACCGGTCGAAAGCGCCGCGCATCAACGCGTCACGTTCAACCTCGTGCTGCTTATGTGAGCCCGTCGACGGAGACGCCGACGCCGGTCGGGAAACAACCCGCACCGGACGGTGCTCACCCTGCTCAGCAAGCAACTCTGGCAGGTTGGCGCTCATGAAAGGCCAGGCGCCCTGGTTAGCTGGCTCATCCTGACACCAGACCAGCTCGGCGTTCGGGTATTGCTTGACCGTCTCCGCGATCTCCTGCGCTGGCACCGGGTACAGCTGCTCGACCCGCACAATGGCGGTGCTGCCGTCTTGGCGCTTTTCCCGCTCGGCTTCCAGGTCGTAGACGATCCGCGCGGAGGCCAACAGCACCCTGGTCACTGACTGAGCTTCCAACGGTGCGTGGTCTGCCAAAACTGGCTGGAACGAGCAGGTGGTGAAGTCCTCCACGCTGCTGGTGGCAGCCTTCAGCCGCAGTAGCTGCTTGGGAGTGAAGACCACCAAAGGACGGCGCGGACGGGCATAGGCCTGACGCCGTAACAAGTGGAAGTGGCTTGCCGGAGTGCTGGGGTAGGCCACCGTCATGTTGTCCTGGGCGCACAACTGCAGATACCGCTCGATTCGGGCGGAGCTGTGGTCCGGGCCCTGGCCTTCGTAACCATGCGGCAGCAGCAGCACCACCGAGCTGCGCTGACCCCACTTCTGCTCTGAGGAGGAAATGAACTCGTCGACGATGGTTTGCGCGCCGTTCGCGAAGTCGCCGAACTGGGCTTCCCAACACACCAAGGCGTCCGGTCGCTCCACCGAATAGCCATATTCGAAGCCCATCGCGGCGTATTCAGACAGCAGCGAGTCATACACCCAGAAACGGGCCTGACCGTTGCCCAAATACAACAGTGGGGTCCATTCCTCCGCAGTGTTGCGGTCGATGAGCACTGCGTGCCGCTGGACAAACGTGCCTCGACGAGAATCCTGCCCGGCCAACCTCACGGGGGTGCCTTCGCTGAGGAGCGACCCGAAGGCGAGCAGCTCGCCCATACCCCAGTCGATGCCTCCCTCGCGGGTCATCTGGGTGCGCTTCTCCAGCAGCGTGCGTAGCTTGCGATGAACCTCGAAGCCTTCTGGCAGTGAGGTCCACGCGTCACCGAGTCGATGCATCAGCTCAGTGCTGATCGCAGTGCTGTAGGTGCGGTGGGTGCGGACCTCGTCCTCGATCTGCGCTTCGGGGCGTTCGAGGCCTTCGCGGACGTGCGGAGTGCTGGATTCACTGCCGGACGTGGGCCGCGCCCGGGTTGCTTCCCTGGTCTCGACAAAGACCTGCTCCAACCGGCCCTGGTAGTCCTGCAACGCTGCCTGCGCGTCCTCCAGGGTGATGTCACCGCGGCCGACCAGAGCTTCGGTGTAGAGCTTACGAACCGACCGTTTGGCTTCGATGAGTTTGTACATCAACGGTTGGGTCATCGACGGGTCGTCGCCCTCGTTGTGACCGCGCCGCCGGTAGCAGACCATGTCGATCACGACGTCCTTGGCGAACTTCTGGCGGAACTCGTACGCCAACTCGGCGACCCGCACACAGGCCTCCGGATCATCCCCGTTGACGTGGAAGATCGGGGCTTGAATGGTTCGGGCCAAGTCGGTGGAATAGACCGACGACCGCGAACTGGACGGAGCCGTGGTGAAACCGACCTGGTTGTTGACCACCACGTGCACGGTGCCACCGGTGCGGTAGCCGCGAAGTTGGCTCAGCTGCAGCGTCTCCAAGACCACACCTTGGCCAGCGAAGGCTGCGTCACCGTGCAACAGGATCGGCAACACCGTGAATGCTTCGCCGTGCTTGTCTAGACGGTCCTGCTTCGCGCGGACAATGCCTTCGAGTACCGGGTTGACGGCCTCAAGGTGGGAGGGGTTCGCTGCCAAGTAAACCTTGGTCGTCGCCCCGTCCTCGGAGGAGAACACGCCTTCGGTGCCCAGGTGATATTTCACGTCACCGGACCCCTGCACGCTGCTCGGATCTTGGGTGCCCTCAAACTCGCGGAAGATCTGGGCGTAGCTCTTACCAGCAATGTTCGCGAGCACATTGAGCCGCCCGCGGTGTGGCATTCCAATGCACACCTCGTCCATGCCGTCCTCGGCCGCGCGGCACAACACCCGGTCAAGGAGTGCGATGACCGACTCGCCGCCTTCGAGGCTGAATCGTTTCTGGCCGACGTACTTGGTCTGCAGGAAGGTTTCGAAGGCTTCGGCGGCGTTGAGGCGACGCAGGATGCGCATCTGCTCGTCCCGGCTCACTTTGGACGCCTTGACCTCAACCTTGTGCTGCATCCATTGGCGCTGCTCAGGGTCTTGAATGTGCATATATTCCACACCGACGGTGCGGCAGTAGCTGTCCCGCAGGACATCCAGGATCTCGCGCAGCGTCGCGCGCTCCTTGCCCCCGAATCCACCGGTGGCTACTTCGCGTTCCAGGTCCCACAACGTCAGGCCATAGGTTTCCAGGGCGACGTCGTCGTGCTGACGCATCCGATATTCGAGCGGGTCGGTGTCAGCGAGCAAATGTCCCCGGACTCGGTAAGCATGGATGAGCTGCTGCACCCGCGCGGCCTTGGACAGGTCGTCCTCGTGGTTGGCCATGACGTCTCGCTGCCAACGCACAGGTTCGTACGGGATGCGCAGGCTACGGAAGATTTCGTCGTAGAAGCCATCCTCGCCCAGCAGCAGCCGGTGCACGATCCGCAAGAACTCCCCGGAGGTCGCTCCCTGGATGATGCGGTGGTCGTAGGTGCTGGTGAGCGTGACGATCTTGCTGATTCCGTGGCGGGCGACCGTCTCGGTGCTGGCGCCCTGCCATTCGGCGGGGTATTCCAGCGCGCCAGCGCCGACGATGCACCCTTGCCCCTGCATCAATCGGGGAACGGACTGCACCGTGCCGATGCCGCCAGGGTTGGTCAAGGAGATGGTCGTTCCCGCGAAGTCATCGACAGTGAGTTTGCCGCCCCGGGCTTTTTTGACGAGGTCTTCGTAGGCGTTCCAGAACTGGAAGAAATCGAGCGTCTCGGCAGCTTTGATCGAGGGCACTACCAGGCTTCGGGTGCCGTCTGGGCGCGGAAGGTCGATTGCCAGCCCGAAATTGACATGAGAGGGCGTGACGAGTTGTGGTTTGCCCTTCTCATCCACCCGGAAACTGTTGTTCATCTCGGGTAGGGCGGCGAGCGCCTTCACGATCGCATATCCGATGAGGTGGGTGAAGCTGATCTTTCCACCACGCGTGCGGCTGAGCTGCTCGTTGATCTGAATGCGGTTGTCAATCATGACTTTCGCCGGTACGGCGCGCACGCTGGTCGCGGTGGGCACCTGAAGTGAGGCGTCCATGTTGGTCACGATGCGGGCGGCTTGGCCGCGGAGCGGGGAAACGCTGTCGTCCAAGACGGCTTTGGGGTGGTTCACGGCCGGAGTGTCTCGGGGGGTCGGTGCGGCGCTGGAGCCGGGCGCGGCGGTGGCGGGGCTGGTCTCCTGCCGGGCGGCGTTGACCGCGAGTGGCCGGGTCGGGCCTGTTGACGTGACCGGGCTGGGGCGAGTGGGCGTGGTGGGTCGCTCGGGTTGGTCGGTGCGTGGCGCGGCCTGGCCGTCCGCGCGCACCGGGGCCGGGCGGGTGGTGGGCGGCGTCGCGGACACTGTCGGCGCAGATGTCGCGGGGGCCGTCGCTGGATGCGTCTCGGCGTCGTGGTTTTGGTCGCGGGTGGCATATCCATCAAAGAAAGCCCACCAGGATTCGTCGACCGAATGGCGGTCCTTCAGGTATTGCTCGTACAGCTCGTCGACGAGCCACTGGTTGGGCCCGAAGCTCGCGGTGGGGTCGTTGGGGTCACGCATTTCTGCCACGGCGGGCTCGCCTCTTTCGTACGTCGCCGGTGAGGCCAGATCACGACGGACCATCCGACGACTTCGCTGGCCCGATGTTCCCAGGCTACCGTGCGAGGTGGTGGGCTTCTGGCAGGGGATATGCCCTGACCTCGCCGCGGCCCCAAGATGTCCGCACCGGTCGGGGCTTCTAGGATTGTGGACACTATGACCGAATGGATCCTGGTCGCCGTCGGCGTCCTGTTGACGCTGGGCACGGCCCTGTTCGTCACTGCTGAGTTTGCTTTTGTCGCGTTGGATCGCTCCAGCGTGCAGAGCGCCGCGCAGGAGGGGGATTCCAGGGCGCGGACGGTGCTGCCTTCGTTGCGGACCTTATCGACGCAGCTCTCAGCAGCTCAGGTCGGGATCACGTTGACCACGTTGGCTTTGGGATATATCGCGGCGCCGTCGGTGGGGAAGCTGCTGACCCGGGGGTTCGCGGACGCTGGCTGGAGTGGTGGGCACGCTGAGACGGTGGCGTCGGTGTCGGCGTTAGTGATAGCGACATTGTTCTCCATGGTGTTTGGGGAGTTGGTGCCGCAATTTTTGGGGATTTCTGCGCCGTTGGCGGTGGCTCGGATTGTTGCGGTCCCGGTGCGTTTTTTTGCGGTGTTCTTCCGCCCGTTGATCGTCGTCCTGAATGGGTCTGCGAACGCTTTGCTGGAGTCGTTCGGGATCCAGCCGCAGGAGGAACTGTCCGCGGCGCGCACCCCGCAAGAGTTGGCCTCGCTGGTGCGTTCCAGCGCCGAAGCTGGCACTCTCGACACAGAACTGGCCGTCCGAATGACCCGGTCTCTGGATTTCGCCAACCGGACTGCTGCTGACGTGATGACACCGCGAGTGCGTTGTGTCCCGATCGACCGGACTGCGACCGTGGAGGAAGTCCTCGAGCTTGCACGTCGTACCGGACATTCGCGTTTCCCGGTGTTGGGAGACGACTGGGACGACGTGGATGGTTTGGTCCACGTGAAGAAAGCCATCGCCGTACCGCATGAACGGCGTGCGCTGGTGCAGGTGTCCGGGTTGATGACCGAACCAACCTTCGTCCCCGAGACGATCGGGTTGGATCCACTGCTGCTGCTGTTACGTCGAGCCGGGCACCAGATCGCCATCGTCGTCGATGAGTACGGCGGCACCTCCGGGGTGGTGACCTTAGAAGATGTCATCGAAGAATTGGTCGGAGAGGTCACTGACGAGCATGACAGCCAAGGAGGCCTGGCTCGGCGGGATGCCCGCGGCAGGTGGACTGTCCCGGGGCTGTGGCGCACCGACGAGGTATGTGAGCGTGTCGGCGCGGACGTCCCAGAGTCCAGCGCCTATGAAACTCTCGGTGGTTTTGTGATGGCCGCAGTGGGGCGCCTTCCCGTTGTCGGCGATGAGGTAGAAATCCTTGGTTGGACCTTGCGCGTGGACATGATGGACGGGCGTCGCGTCGAACGGGTGTCCTTCACCCCGCTGGATCCGGTCCAGCAACACCTGGATCGAGCTCGTCACGCCGATGGCGGCGCGGTGCCGCACGGATCTCGGGTGGTGGTGCCCCCACCGGTCGTCGGTCGAGGACGGGTCCCCGCCCCGCCACAGACCTCGGACCCCTCAGGAGAACACCGATGAGCACTGGTGTGGCACTCGCCTTGTCCGTTCTCCTGCTCTTGGGTAACGCCTTCTTCGTCGGCGCCGAGTTCGCGGTGATGGCAGCCCGACGTAGCCAATTGGAGCCGCTGGCCCAGGCCGGGAGCCGACGGGCAGAGCTAGCTTTGACCGCTCTGGAACAGATCGCTTCTCTACTGACCTGCGCCCAACTCGGGATCACCGTATGTTCACTGCTCCTCGGCGCGCTCGCCGAAGACGCGATCCACCATCTGATAGCCCCACTCATTGATGGATTGCCCGTCCCCAGCGCCGCGTCACATGCGGTGAGTTTGCTGGTGGCGCTGCTCATCGTGGCCTATTTCCATGTGGTGATCGGGGAAATGGTCCCTAAAAATATGGCGATCGCTGGCCCCGACCAGGCGGCATTGTGGCTCGCCCCGGCCCTGCTGTATTTGACGCGCGCCTTGGGGCCGGTCATCAAAGTGCTCGAATACCTTGCGAAAGCACTGGTCCGTCTGCTCGGGATTGAACCGAAAGATGAGGTCAACAGCGCCTATACCGCGCAAGAGGTCAACCAGATCGTCGCCGAATCCGCCCGTGAAGGACTGCTCGCCGAAGCCCAACACGGTTTAGCACGCCGAGCCTTGGAGTTCAGTGACCGGGTTGCCGCCGATGTCGCCGTACCCACCGACGACTTGGTGGTGTTGCCCTGGGAGGCGACACCTGACGACGTGGAACGTGTCGTGGCCAAACGAGGCTTTTCCCGGATTCCCCTGGAACGAGACGGGGTGCTCGTCGGCTACCTCCACCTCAAGGACATCCTTGACGCTGCTGACGCAGATCGATGCCACCCCGTCCCGCGTTCACGGATCCGCCGGTTGGCGACTGTCGCCCCGGGGGACGAGGTCGAAGATGTCTTGGAGAGCATGCGTGGCTCGGGCACCCATCTGGCTCGCGTCGTCGCCGACGATGGCACCGTGACAGGTGTCGTCTTCCTCGAAGATGTCCTAGAGGAACTCGTGGGCGAGGTCACCGACTCCACTCAACGGTGACCAGGCCTCACCACTCATGATGTGACCTCGCCGCCAGGAATCGACCACGCCGTCAGCGTCGCGCCAGGACAGCCTGCGCGGTCACGGCGTCCGTGATGAGGATGTCAACATGGCGTCCGCGCAACGCCCCACGAATCGCCTCGACTTTGTCCGCACCAGTAGCGACCCCAATAACGGTGTGCACCCGATGCAGATGATCCAGCGGGACCGACATCACCCGGTCACGCAAGTCCGTTCGTAACGGCGCCCCGGTCGCGTCGAAATGATGGCCTGAGATGTGTCCGACAGCCCCGAGACGCGACAAGTATGCCCCCTCCTGAGGGGTGAGCCATCCGGTAAAAATCGGCCCGGAAGCCCCGTTGGGATCGAGAGCACCGATCCCCACCAGAGCGACATCAGCGTGGGAAGCCAGCGCCAACGCATTGGCGACCGCTTCCTCTCGACGCAGCGCATGGGCTAGCCGAGCTGACCCTACGATCAGCGGGGTCGGCATCAGGCGATACGTCCCACCGAGACGTTCTGCCAGACGGCGAGTCAGATCGGGGGAGTCCGTCAGCGGATTGTCCTTGCTGAGAGCGCCAATCATCTGGACTACACATAGGTCGTGCAAGGCCAACTGGGGCAGCTCATCCACCACCGCGGCCAGCGTCGTTCCGGCTGACGTGGCCAGGACCGTGGCATTGCGGGCGGCATCAGCGACCACGTCGGCAGCGGCTACAGCCACAGCATTCATCGCCGAAGAACCCTCGGCAGGTTCGGCAACCCGCGCCTCACGCAGCCCAAAGCGCTCGCGGAGAGCATCTTCTAAGGCCATGGCCCGTTCCAGGGGATGGCCAATGACAAATCGGACGATACGGCGGTCCCGGGCTTCGGTCAGGAGTCGGGAGACTCGAGATCGGGACAGGTGGACTCGGGCGGCGATGGCGTCTTGGCTCAGGTCATCGAGGTAATACCACCGGGCGACCTGGGTGAGCAGGCTGAGGTGTTCACGATCGGGTGGCATGGCGGATTCCTCTCCTGCGATGGGCACATCTGTGCTTTGTGGTGGGCCGGGGTGGCAGGCACGTCGTCGAATCACAGTGTGGAGGCCGGGAAGAAGCATATGACCTTCACGCCGTCCATGCACAGATGTGCATGTAAGGACTGGAGTGGGGATCCAGGACGGGCGTACAACTCGTGGCAGGACGGACCAGCACGCAAGCCGTGGTCCCGCACGAAGGAGTGACGGATGTCTTTTGCACGCACGATCGCCGGTGACGTCGACCCTCAGACCCTGGGTGTCGTGAACGCCCACGACCACTTGATCCGAGTGGGCGCCGGAGAGGTGTACATCGACGGTGACCACATGCTCTCTGACGTGAGCAAGGCCGTGGAAGAAGCCACCTACTTCGTCGACGCCAGCAAGCAGTGGGCCGACGGCGGGACTGTCGTCGACATGTGCCCGGCCGCCTGCGGACGATCGATCACCCTGCTCAACGAGGTTGCCGAGCAGGTCGAAGGCCTGCAGGTCATCGTGGCTTCTGGATTCCACCAGCAGAAGGTGTACCTCGAGCCGCACACCACCTGGGTGTACCAGTACACCGTCAACCAGATCGCTGACCTGCTTATCGCTGACATCTGCGAGGGCATCGACGAGTACGACTACATGGGGCCGCTGGTCCGCCGCCACACGTCCAAGGCTGGTGTGCTCAAATGGGCCACCGCGTACGGCAAGATCACCGACTGGGAGAAGAAGACCGGCGAGGCCGTCGTCATCGCTCAGAAAGAGACTGGCTGCCCGATCAACACTCACACCACCGCTGGGACCGCAGCGTTGGAGCAGGCGCAGTTCCTCCTCGGCTTGGGGGCGATCCCGGAGAAGACCGCGATCGGACATGTCCAGCGCAACGCCGACGTGTGGTACCTCGAGCAGATCATGAAGCTCGGCTGCTACTTGGAGCTGGACGGCACCAACCGCATTAAGTACCTGCCCGACTGCCACCGGGTCAACCTGGTGCGTTCCTTCGAGCGCGATGGCTTCGGCTCGCAGATCCTGTTGGGCACTGACTCCGGCAAGGCTTCCTACCAGAAGGCCTACGGGTCGGTCACCGGGATCGACTTCGATCCGGCAGTCTTCGCGCCGCGCCTGATCGACGAGGGCGTCGAGCGCTCCTACGTCGATGACCTGCTGATCAACAACGCCCGTCAGTTCTTCGCGTTCGCTGACGGGAAGCAGCAGTGAGCCTCGCCACCCCCCGGCTACAGATCGCGCTAGACACTCCGGATCTGCCGGCCGCATTGGGGCCATTGGTCGCTGCGGCATCGGACGTCGACGTCATTGAGGTCGGCACCGTGTTGTGTCTGGCTGAAGGGATGGCGGCAGTCCGGGCGATCCGGGCGGCGTTCCCAGCCACGCCGATCCTCGCGGACATTCGCATCGCTGAAGCCGGGAAGATCCTGTCCACGATGGCTTTTCGCGCCGGGGCGTCGCTGGTCTCGGTGGTGGCCGGGGCAAGTTTGGAGACGGTCCGTCAGGTCGTGGCGGTCGCCGCTGAGTACGACGGCGAGGTTCAGGTCGAACTGGCCGACGAGTGGTACGACGTTGAGCGGGCCCGCACCTGGCGGGACATCGGCGTACAACATGTCATCGTGAAACGGTCTCGCGACCGGGAAGCCGCTGGCGACCTGTCGTGGGGACCAGATGATCTGGCCCGTGTCGACGAACTCGCCGGAATGGGATTCACCGTGACCATCACCGGGGGGATCGGGGTGTCGGACCTGGCTACCTTCGCCGGGCATCCGGTGGGCATCGTCATCGCCGGACGGTCGGTGGTCGCCGCTGCCGATCCGGCCGCTGCCGCCCGCACCTTGCAGGACGAGCTACGACGGGTGTGGCCATCATGACCGCCACCGCAACTCGGGTCGAGAACGACCTCGATGTGACCGCTGCGTCCCACGGGCAGCCCTGCGTGGAGCTGGGTATTTACGAGAAAGCGCTGCGGTTCACCGGCTCCTACGACGACCTGTTTGACCAGGTCGCTCGCGCTGGGTTCGCGTTTGTCGACCTCTCGATCGACGAAAGCCCGGAGCGGGCTGCACGTCTGGAATGGACCGGAGCGCAGCGGGCCGCTGTGCGGGCTGCTGCGGCCCGCGCTGGGATCACGGTGGGTGGGCTATGCCTGTCACTGCATCGCAAGATTGGCCCGGGAAGCGCTGACCCCGCTGTCCGGGAGCAGGCCAGGACCATCCTGTTGCAGGGCATCGATCTGGCTGCCGACCTGGGCGTTCCCGTGGTGCAACTGGCCGGCTACTACGCCTTCTACGAGGAGGCCACCCCGCAGGCTCGAGCCCACTATGTCGACTGCTTGCGGCGTGGCGCGGCCCACGCTGCCCGACGCGGCATCCTCCTGGGCATCGAAAACGTCGACGGGCACGACATTGACTCGATCAGTGCTGCGATGAGCGTCGTCGACGAGATCGGCTCGCCCTGGCTGGCGCTCTACCCTGACCTGGGCAATATTGCTGAACAGGGCCTGCCGATGGTCGCTGAACTACGGCGCGGTGCTGGCCGCATGTTGGCCTTGCACGCTAAGGACGTCCGTCGCGGCGAGCCACGCCGGGTGCCGATGGGATCAGGCATCGTCGATTGGGACGTGGCCTTCGCTGAGCTCGCTGCTCAACGGTGGTCTGGACGTCTCATGATCGAGATGTGGAATGACGACGATCCGGCCAGCCTGGATCGCTGCGTCGCTGCCCGTGAGTTCCTTCAGGAACGCTTGCATCGGGCCGGGATCATCGTATCCACCCGTCGGGTCCCCGCCGGACAGGAGCTGCCAGCATCCGTCGTACGACTCCGTGAGGACGTGTGCCGCGGCAACCTGGCCCTCCCGGAGAACGGACTGGTCGCCTGGACCGGAGGCAACCTTTCTGCCCGCGACCCCGAGACCGGATTGGTCGCCATCAAACCCTCAGGCATGCTGTACGACGACATGACACCACTGGACATGGTGGTCGTTGACCTGGAGGGACGCATCGTGGCGGGGGATCGGGGGCCAAGCTCCGATACGGCATCACATCTGGCCGTGTATCGGGCGCGCCCAGACGTGATGTCCATCGTGCACACCCATTCGCGGTATGCGACGGCCTTCGCCGCGGTGGGCGAGCCGATTCCTTGCTGTCTGACGGCCATCGCCGACGAGTTCGGTGGGGATATTCCTTGCGGAGCTTATGCCTCCATCGGAGGCGACGAGATCGGCGCGGAGATCGTCCGCTCCATCGGGCGTTCTCCGGCGATTGTGATGAAGCAGCACGGGGTGTTCACCGTCGGTCGCACCATCGGGAAAGCCCTGCAAGCTGCGGTGATGGTCGAAGACGTCGCTGCGACGGTCGCCCTCGCACGAGGGCTAGGAGAAGTGACCCGTCTGGATCAGGCGGAGATCGAAGCGAACTGGGACCGTTACCAAAACCGGTACGGCACATCTCAGGCGAGTACGGGAGTGAGTCGATGACGACCTACGATCTGGCAACCTTCGGCGAAGGACAGATCCGGCTGACCGTCGGTAAAGGCGACCGCCTGTGCACCACCACTGGACTGCGGATGACCGCAGCCGGGTCGGAAGCCAACGTGGCTGGCCTGCTGTCCCAGCTCTCTCGTCGTACGACGTGGGCCTCGGTGATTCCCACCACTGACCTGGGCACCCGCGTGATGGCCGAATACCGCAGCGTCGGTGTCGACCTGTCCCACGTGATCAGGACTGCCGACGAGCGGATCGCGCTCTACTTCATGGAGCCCGGTGACGGCCCCATGCCTGCCCGAGTCACCTATGACCGGTTGCACACCAAGTTCCGGGAGATTACGCCGGACACCTTTGACTGGGACAGCCTCTTGGACACCAGGGTGTTGTTTGTCACCGGCATCACCGCTTCGCTGACCGAAGACACCGCCAAGGTCGTCACCCATGCCGTCAACGAAGCCGCCCGGCGGGGCGTCGAGGTAGCGCTCGACGTCAACTACCGCAGCCTGCTGTGGTCACCGCAGCGCGCTCGGGAGGTCCTGGAGCCGTTGCTGGACAAGGTTTCCATCCTGTTTTGTTCTCGTGCTGACGGCGCGAAAGTGTTTGGCCTTGACGGAGACGGACCCACCGTCAACCGGCGTCTGCAGGAGTGGACCGGGATTAGGCATGTGGTGTCCACTGACGCGACCGCCGGGGTCTACTACTGCGGTGAACAAGGCTGCCAGACCTACGAAGTCCAGCAGGTTCCCGTAGTCGACCGACCTGGCGCAGGCGATTCCTTCGTTGCTGGCTGCCTGCACGGCTATCTCGACGGCGACGTCAAAGCGGGCATCGGCTACGGCCTGCGCACTTCCAAGTTCGCCCTGACCCATCACGGCGACCTGACTCACATCTCCGCC
This sequence comes from Austwickia sp. TVS 96-490-7B, assembly GCF_019331795.1. Classification (GTDB taxonomy): domain Bacteria; phylum Actinomycetota; class Actinomycetes; order Actinomycetales; family Dermatophilaceae; genus Austwickia. The sequence continues at coordinate 279,825 of NZ_JAHPZL010000003.1, read as the reverse complement.
ACCGAACTGGAGATCCCCACCACGACCGACATCGTGCGGTGACCACCGGTGGGGCGGCTGTCCGGGCTGCTCTAACAGGCAGACGCTCCACCGGTCTTTCCACAACGACGTGCAGAAAGCGACCACCCATGACTGCTACGCATCAGACGCCTATGACGGCGCTGCAGCAGATCGACGCCCACCCCCTCACACGGAACCAACGCTCCCTGATCGGGCTGGCCATCACCGGCAATATCGCCGAGTTCTTCGACATGTTCCTGATCGGTTTCGTCATCTCGTACCTGGTGAAACCCTGGCATCTCACCGGGCTGGAATCCGGTGTCATCCTTGCCTGCTCCGGGCTGGGCACCGTGGCCGGTGCCATCATGTGGGGTCGGCTGGCTGACATGATCGGACGCAAGGCGTCCTTTAGATGGTGCGTCATCCTGTTCGTCGGTTTCACGGCGTTGTCGGTCTTCACCCCAGACCGAGGGTGGCTCCTCCTCGCGATCCTGCGGATCGGCGTCGGCATCGGCGTCGGTGGTCTCAACATCACTTCCATTCCGTATGTCCAGGAATTCGTTCCTGCTGCGCAGCGGGGTCTGCTCGCTGGGTTGGCCTCTGTCTTCATCCCGCTCGGCCTGTTCTTGGGGTCGATGGCGCAGGCCTGGCTGGGCGACATCATCGGATGGCGTGGCCTGATCGGTTTGGGTGTCATACCGATCTTCCTCCTGGCCTGGCTGGCCAAGGTGCCTGAGTCGCCGCGGTTCCTGCAGTTGAAGGGGCGCACCGACGAAGCTAAGGAAGCGCTGGCCTGGGCATTGCAGATGCCAGTCGAGAACGTGGGTGCACTTCCCGAGGTCACCACCACCAAGGGCATGTCCTACGGGCAGGTCATCTCCCGTCACCTGCGTCCGCTGACCATCGTCACTCTCGGATCGTTCTGCTTCATCCTCGGATCATTCACCGTCCAGTCATGGGGGCAGACCCTCCTCAAGGAGGGCTACGGCTACTCGCTGTCCACCGTGGGATACCTCTTCATGGGGGTCTCCTTGGCCGACCTGCTGGGTCGATTGGCTTCGGCCTGGCTGGCCGACCGGATCGGCCGCCGGTGGACGATGTTCAGTTTCGGCATGATGGGCGCGGTCGGAGCGGTGATCGCGGCGACCTCCACCAGCGGGACCATGTTCTTCGTCGGTGTCGTCATCATCATGGGCTTCGGCGATGGCGCCTTCGGCATCCTCAATGCTTTTGGTGCTGAGCAGTTCCCCAATGAGGCTCGCTCCACGGGGCTGGGATTGGGCTACGGACTGGGAGCGATGGCCAAGGTCGTCGGTCCGGCACTGATGGGCATCATCGTCGGCGGCGACATGCTCAAACAGAATGTGACCACGGCAGCGGTGCCACCAGCGTTCTTCCTCTTTGCGGCGCTGCTGGTGATGGGTTCGATCATCTATCTCTTCGCTCAAGAGACCAAAGGTAAGTCCTTGGACTCCATCTGAGTGATCTTTCCCCTTCTAAGGTGCCGGTAGGCCTGCGGGCCTGCCGGCACCTCGCTGTTTTTGAATTAACCGCTGGGTGTCAGCTGGAAGCAGGTACGTCGGTAGAGTGTGACGAACACCTCCACGGCTCCGCCCTGGACTTGCGCAGCGCCTCCTCACCAAGGCACACATGGGCCTGGCAGACGAAGAGGACCGCCGTGGTGGCATGCCTGCCACAGACACCGCGACATGGGCGGAGTGCGTCGTGAACGCCGCCCCGCCAGCCGTTGCCTGTTTGAGCCATGGTGACGTTCACCTTGCCAAGCTGGTCTTGCGTGCCGGAGCTGGCTTGTCCTGGACTTCGGACCTGGTCGGCAGGGTAGCGGCGAGGCTCGGCATCGGGGCTGCGGAGATGGGGACTCGCCTGCATCAGAATATGGTCCTGGAGTGCATGTGGGGACCCGCCTTTCACGTCCAGCATCGCATTCCTTGTGCTCCCACGTGGTTGGCATTCCTCAGACAGAGAGATTTGTGACATGGGACTTTCAAACATCCGGGTCCGTGCAGCGGGCGTCTTAATCGGGTCTGCTGGCGTCCTGGTGCAGCGCAAGATCGGCGATGACGTGTGGGCGTTGCCGGGCGGCGGAGTAAACGAGGGAGAATCTGCCGCCGATGCGCTGCAACGGGAGTTCTGTGAGGAGCTCGTAAGCGACATCGACGTTGTGCGCCGGCTGGACGTCTTGGAGAACTTCTTCGCCTACGAGGGCAAAATATGCCACTCCGTCGAGTTCTACTTCCTCGTCAGTTGCGACGCCCTCGTTGCTAGCGGCGAGGTTCCCCGAAGCCCAGAGCGGGATCTTGAGTTCGCCTGGTGGACGCCGACATCCGACCTGAGACTGGTGCCCGAGCCGGTGGTGCCGCTGGTGTTGGACGTGTTGAGGGCTAGCGATGCCTGAGGAGGCAGCTTGCATGGCCGGAGTCGTTACGGCCGCGGCGCTGGTGTCTTGTCGCCGCCCGGGCCCGCACTCGGCGCAGCGGTAGACCCGTACCCGGATTCGCGGCACGGTCGGGCGCCATCCGAATGGCACGTGAGCCAGTGAGTGGATGACGCTGCCGCGGGGCGGCTGCCTCAGCCGCCCCGGCAACACCGAAAGTCGTCCTCCTCCGGGGGTGACATCGCAGGCCAGGACGGCGTTGCCGGGTAGGGGTCGTTGGCCGGTGATGGTCAGGGCGAGGTCGTCCACGCCGGTGAACGTGGTCAGATCCGGGCAGGTGAAGGTAGCGTCAAGCACGTCGAGGTCTTCTTGGGTGAGGTGTGTACGAACCTTCATCTTTGGAAAGCCTCGACGTCTACCTGGGCACCGACGCGCCGACTCCTACACCGAACCGGCGGCTACCGGATCTACACCCTCATGTGGGAAGAGCCGCGAAAGCGGTTGATGTTTTCATTTGCATGAATAGTCACATGTGTGCATCTGTTATTTTGCCGGGCGAGGTAATCGGGTGGCTGACGACCCGTGAATGACACCCCCCGTGAATGACACCCCCAAGTTCAAGGCCATAAATAATGATGCAAATTTTGTCGGTACACCAGCAATCACAAGCAGGGCCGCGATCTGACTCTGGGCGATTTTGACAATTCTACTACTGCCAGAAGAATGTATTGAAAATTAGCGGCTGCGATGTTGCTCCACAGACTAGCTCAGACTATTATTTTGCGGATGTCTAGTCTTGCCGGTGGAAGCGCCAAAGAGTCCGAAGGAGATACCCCCTAAGGGCGTTATTCACGAGGCGTTAGAGGCCCATGTCCCGCACCCCGGGAAACAATCGATACACACCTGTCACCATACACATATATAAAAACATCGGCCGCTTTGAGATCATTGGGTTAGCAGACTC
>NZ_JAHPZL010000003.1:161887-276366 GCF_019331795.1 Austwickia sp. TVS 96-490-7B | reverse complement strand
TATCGAGGCAGACTCACCGAACTCCCCGATATCATTGCCGTCATTACCCGACTCGAGCTCTATCGACTTGGCTGGTAGCCAAGAATGACCTGGAAACGCCTCGTGAATAACGCCCTAAGAGGCTAATCGCGATCATGCCGGTTCCATTGGGGACGAAATTAACAGCCACATCCCAGTCTGTCATGGCGCCATCTCACGCATGGACAAGGCCAGGAATCGTAACTTCTTTCCGTACGATCATGACCATAAAAGCGGATCCAAGGATCACCGCAAAAGACAGAAGAAAACCAAAAATTGACCCTAGGGCGAAGTTGATCATAACTTTCATTGTGAGTGATTCGTGGACCAACTGAAGTCCAGAATCGCCTCCCTTCTTCGGATTGTGTCAAATTCATTGGAAGTAAGGGTGTTATTCATGAGGTGTTAGCGGCCCGCGCCCTGCGTCCTGGGCAAAATCGACACACACCTATCACCATGTACATATATAAAAACATCGGCCGCTTTGAGATCATTGGATTGACAGACTCAAGTCTGTCAGGAAAGCGACCGATGCGGTACCAGTTGTGCAGCAGGACTTGACCCCGACGTACTCGGCGAGCTCCTCGAGCGGACCACAGGACACTCCCCGTGATCGACGAAGCCCTGCCCTTCACTGGCATCCCCCTAGAACAAGCAGCTGATGATCGACGAGTCATCTCGATCAAGGGCACCGTCGTCCTCCCCGGCAACCGCCCAGTTCAAGGCACAGCAGTAACCATGGCCCACTACTCCGGCAAATACCATCGGCTCTTGGTTTCCGTCTACTCAGCCGGGGGAGAACGGGAGATGGGGTTTTGTTGGACGGTGTACTAGTGAGGTTTCGGGCATGGTGGGAAAGAACACCGCACACCTGTCAGCTGTCACCGGTGCTCAGAATCCGGTGAGGTTGTTCCTCGAGGTAGGACAAAGTTGATGCTTCAGCCATCAAGTGAGGTGAATGCTGCCGGCGTAATACGGAGCGCGACGACATGGAAAAAGACCCGACGATGATGTCGGGTCTTGATTGCGCCCCCGGTAGGATTCGAACCTACGCTCCCGCCTCCGGAGGGCGGTGCTCTATCCCCTGAGCTACGGGGGCAGGCGCAACCAGGTCCACACGATGTGTGGTTGGTGCAGAAGTAGACACTACCAGCACTGACACGATGAGCGTGAACCGCCTGGGTGACGGCTGACAGTGACGCTGTTCTCACGGTATGGGTCTGTGCCGCGGTTTGCCTGGCAGGTCCGTACAATGCGGGGGGTGACCCCCGAAGAGCTTGCTTCTGTCATCGCTTCCTGTCTGCGCGACGCGGTCGTCGCCGGCGAGATCACCCTCGCGGTCGAGGCTGTGCCCGACGCCGTCCGAGTGGAGCGACCGAAGAACAGGGACCACGGGGACTGGTCCACCAATGTTGCCCTCCAGCTGGCTAAGAAGGCCGGGCAAAACCCGCGCGATTTCGCTCTGGCTCTGGCTGCTCGACTGTCCAACGCCACGGGCGTGGCCAAGGTTGATGTCGCCGGTCCAGGCTTCCTCAACATCACCTTGGATGCCGCCAGTGCCGGTGAGCTCGCTCGTGCCATCGTCACTGCGGGACATGCGTTCGGTCGTGGCGACGCCCTCGCCGGGCACAAGGTCAATCTGGAGTTCGTCTCGGCTAATCCCACCGGGCCGATCCACCTCGGCGGCACGCGTTGGGCGGCCGTGGGTGACGCTTTGGCGCGAGTCCTGGAAGCCGCGGGGGCCAGCGTGACGCGGGAGTATTACTTTAATGACCACGGCGCTCAGATTGATCGGTTCGCTCAGAGCCTGATGGCGGCAGCCAAGGGTGAAGAAGCGCCTGAAGACGGCTACGCAGGCGGGTACATCAGCGACATCGCGGCAGCTGTTGTCGCCCAGGAACCTGACGTTCTGCAGCGGCCCGATGATGAGGCACAGGAAATTTTCCGTTCCCGCGGTGTGTCGATGATGTTCGGCCAGATCAAGCAGAGCTTGCATAACTTCGGAGTCGATTTCGACGTCTACTTCCACGAGAACGAGCTGCACGAGAGCGGCGCAGTTGAGCGCGCCATCGCGAAGTTGAGCGAGCGCGGCCATATGGAAGAGCGGGACGGCGCGCTATGGCTGAAAACTAGCCAGTTCGGTGATGATAAAGATCGAGTGGTCGTCAAGTCCGACGGCAATGCCGCCTACTTCGCTGGTGACATCGCATATTACTTGGACAAAAAAGAACGCGGTCACGACATCGAGATCTTGATCCTCGGTGCCGATCATCATGGGTACGTCGCTCGGATGATGGCGATGTGCGCTGCGTATGGCGACACTCCGTGGCAGAACCTGGTTATCTTGATCGGGCAGATGGTGAACCTCGTGAAAGACGGGCAGCCGGTGCGCATGAGCAAACGTGCCGGGACAGGCGTGGTGATGGAGGATCTCGTCGAGGCGGTGGGTGTTGACGCAGCCCGTTATTCGATCGCCAGGTATTCGATGGACTCCAACATCGACATCGACCTAGACCTGCTGGTGCAGCGCAGTAACGACAACCCCGTGTTTTATGTGCAGTATGCCCACGCCCGGACGTGCAATGTGGCTCGCTTGGCGGCTGGGGACGGGGTCCACCGTGAGGATGGTTTCGCTCCGCAGCTGCTCACCCACGAGACCGAATCAGCGCTGTTGGCGATCCTCGGTGACTACCCGCGGGTGCTGGCTCAGGCAGCTGCACTGCGGGAACCGCACCGGGTGGCCAGATACCTGGAGGACCTCGCGGCGAAATATCACAAGTGGTACGACGAGTGCCGAGTCCGTCCCGCACTGACCGATGGTGTCGCTGAAGAGGTCACCGACCTGCACCGCACCCGGCTGTGGCTCAACGACGCCACCCGTCAGGTGCTGGCCAACGGGCTTGACCTGCTCGGCGTGTCTGCGCCCGAGCAGCTCTGATGACGGGCCGCACCCTGAGACCCCACGAAGCGGGCGCGCTGCACTCCGATGGATATGGCGCGGCCCCGCAATGGCTGCCACATCCCGCTGACGTCAACACCTTGTTGCCAGCGCTGTGGCCCGCTGGGGTCGCTAAGGACAGTGACGGGGTGCTGACGATCGGTGGGATCCCGGTCACTCAGATCGCTCAGGAGTTCGGTACCCCGGCGTACATCCTGGACGAGGATGATTTCCGCGGACGGGCCCGCGCTTTTGTGCGGGATTTCGGAGCGCCTTTCGCGGCGTACGGCGGCTTGTCCGTCTATTACGCGGGGAAAGCGTTCCTCTGCACCCAAGTCGCCCGATGGGTTGACGAAGAAGGGCTCGGACTGGACGTCTGCTCCGGTGGGGAACTCGCCGTCGCCCAGCGAGTCGGTTTCCCGGCGGCGCGGATCGAGATGCACGGCAACAACAAGTCCGAAGCGGAAATCCACGCTGCTCTGGAATATGGTGTCGGCCGCATCGTGATGGACAGTTTCGACGAGATCAGTCGCGTCGCCGACGTGGCCGCTCGACTCGGAGCTGTCGCGCCAGTGATGTTGCGAGTCACCGTCGGTGTGGAAGCGCATACCCACGAATTCATCGCGACCGCACACGAGGACCAAAAGTTTGGGTTCTCCATCGCTGGTGGCCAGGCAGAAGCAGCGATCGCTGCAGTGCTGGCACGTCCGGAACTCGATTTGCGCGGGCTGCATAGCCACATCGGGTCGCAAATCTTCGACACCGCCGGCTTCGAAGTCGCCGCTCGACGCGTCGTCGCCCTCCACGCGCTCGTGGCCCGGCAGCTGGGGCACCAGATGCCCGAAATTGACCTGGGCGGCGGTTTTGGTATCGCCTACACCAGCGAAAACACCCCATTGACCCCAGCTGAGCTGGGCGAACGATTGGCGCGGATCGTCGTCGCCGAATGTCAGCGTGAAGGTATCGACGTCCCTGCCGTGTCCATCGAACCAGGACGAGCTATCGCCGGTCCGGCAGCCTTCACCCTGTATGAAGTTGGGACCGTCAAGCAGGTGCACCTCGACGGCGGTTCTCAGCGAGCCTACGTCTCCGTCGACGGGGGAATGAGCGACAACGCCCGGACCGCCCTCTACGGCGCGGACTACTCGGTCACTCTCGCCAACCGACGCAGTGACGCTGCGCCGATGATCTCCCGCGTCGTAGGGAAACACTGCGAGAGCGGGGATATCGTCGTCATGGACGAATACCTGCCAGCTGATGTCCGCCCTGGTGACCTGCTCGCCGTACCCGGCACGGGCGCCTACTGCCGGGCGCTGTCTAGTCAGTACAACCACGTGCCACGGCCACCAGTGGTGGCGGTGCGTTCTGATGCGGCAGGCGAGGCGCAGGCCAGGGTCATTGTGCGTCGGGAAACGGTCGACGACATCCTGGCGTTGGACGTCGACGCCTGACGGTGAGCCCCGGTGGTCACCGGTGCACCATGAGTGGCGCGACCCAGGAGGCAGCCTGTCCCGGGATGCGGGACGGGCTGCTCCCAGGTCCTGGTCGGGCGGCACAGTAGGTGATCAGGGGGCATGGGCGGAGTCATCTTCGCGTCATGATCTGGCCAGACCGTGGACGAAGGAGAGATCCGTTGAGTGACAATCCTGCCGCTCCACTGCGCGTCGCCCTTCTGGGGTGTGGCGTGGTCGGTACGTCGGTGGCCCGCCTCTTGACCGCCAGTGCCGAAGATCTCGCTGCCCGTGTCGGGCGGCCTTTAGCGATCGTGGGTGTCGCCGTACGGCGTCTGGGACGAGACCGCAGCGAGACCGGGCTGCCAGCCGAGCTTTTCACCACCGACGCGATGGACCTGGTGACCCGTGCGGACATCGTCATTGAAGTCGTAGGGGGCATCGAACCAGCCCGCAGTTTGATTCTGCGGGCCATGGAACATGGTGCCGCGGTGGTCACCGCTAATAAAGCGTTACTCGCTGAAGACGGCCCGACCTTGTATGCCGCTGCGCAACGACATGGTGTCGACCTGTATTACGAGGCAGCAGTCGCCGGGGCTATTCCCCTGCTCCGTCCGTTGCGTGACTCCCTGGCTGGTGACGATGTCTCCCAGGTGCTAGGAATCGTCAACGGCACCACCAACTATGTGCTGGACAAGATGACCACCACTGGTGCTGGGTTCGCCGAAGCCGTCCAGCAGGCGCAGGCATTGGGTTATGCGGAAGCAGACCCCACTGCCGATGTGGAAGGGTTTGACGCTGCCGCGAAAGCCGCGATTTTGGCTTCGCTGGCTTTCCATACCCGAGTCAGCAGCAAAGACGTCCACCGAGAAGGGATCACCGAGGTCACCGCCGCTGATGTCGCCGCTGCTGAGGCGATGGGATGCGTGGTGAAACTCCTGGCGATTTGTGAACGCGCAGTGGATGCAGCCGGTGTTGAAGGGGTCAGCGTGCGGGTGCATCCGGCGATGGTGCCGCGTCGACATCCACTGGCTGGGGTGGGGGACGCTTTCAATGCGGTCTTTGTGCAGGCCAAAGCAGCTGGTCAATTAATGTTTTATGGTCCAGGTGCTGGTGGCGACCCGACAGCTTCGGCGGTCCTGGGTGACCTGGTGGCAGTGGCCCGCCACCGCGTGGGTGGCGGTTTAGGGGCCCGTGAGTCGGCGTATGCAGATCTACCGGTGTTGCCGATGGGGGAATCCCGGACCCGGTATTACGTCAGCCTGGACGTGGAGGACCGCCCGGGAGTGCTGGCGCAGATCGCCTCGGTCTTTGCTGGACACGGGGTGTCGATCCAACAGGTGCGCCAGGAATGCGCCGGGGATGGCGGACCGTGCAGCGCGCAGTTGGTCCTGGTGACCCATCAAGCTCGAGATGCCGACCTGTCCGCGACGGTGGATGACCTGATCGAATCCGACAGTGTGCGTGGCGTGCTCAGCGTCATGCGGGTGGAAGGGGAGTGACATGGCTCACCAGTGGCGTGGTGTGATCGCGGAGTACGCCGAGCGGTTGCCGATGCTGGCCGGCGCGCCGGTGGTGACGCTGCATGAGGGAGGGACGCCGTTGATTGCGGCACCTCGACTCTCCGAACAGGTCGGGGCTCGCGTCCTGGTGAAGTATGAGGGACTCAACCCGACCGGTTCATTCAAAGATCGTGGGATGACCACGGCGATGTCGATGGCTGCAGCTGCGGGAGCGCAAGCCGTGATCTGCGCGTCCACCGGCAACACCAGCGCTTCGGCGGCGGCGTATGCGACCCGTGCGGGGATGGCCTGCGGAGTGTTGGTCCCGGCGGGAAAGATTGCGATGGGCAAGTTGTCCCAGGCCATTGCCCACGGCGCGACCTTGATCCAGGTCGACGGTAACTTCGACGACTGCCTGACGATGGCTCGCAAGCTCGCCGACGCATACCCGGTGGAGCTGGTGAATTCGGTCAACCCGGCGCGGATTGAAGGGCAGAAGACCGCAAGTTTTGAGGTGGTCGACGCCTTAGGCGACGCTCCAGATATCCACTGCTTGCCGGTGGGCAACGCCGGCAATATCACCGCGTATTGGCGCGGCTACCGGGAGTACGTCGAGGGGACCCCGGGTGCTTCAGGTTCAGCTGCGACCGGTGGTCCGGCGACGCAGCGCCCACAGATGTGGGGTTTTCAAGCGGCCGGTGCCGCGCCCATCGTGGCCGGACACCCGATCGACGAGCCGGAGACCATCGCCACGGCTATTCGGATCGGTCATCCAGCAAGTTGGCAGCAGGCGGTCGATGCTCGCGACGAATCTGGGGGGTTGATCGACGCGGTCACGGATGACGAGATCTTGGCGGCTCATCGGGTGTTGTCCGCGACAGAGGGCGTTTTCGTGGAGCCGGCGTCTGCGGCAAGCGTGGCGGGTTTGTTGAAGATGTCCGCTGCGGGCCGGGTCCCAGCCGGAGCGACAGTGGTCTGCACGGTGACCGGTCACGGCTTGAAGGACCCTGGTTGGGCGTTGCAGGGCACAGACGGGATAGAGGTTGCTCCCGTGCGGGTGGGGGTGGACCTCGTCGGTGCGGCGCGCGCACTGGGCTTGGACTCCTGAAATGAGTGTTCTCGCGGCAGGTACGGCGGTGCGCGTCGCTGTCCCGGCGAGTAGCGCGAACTTGGGGCCGGGATTCGATGCCTTCGGTTTGGCCCTGGGGGTGTGGGACGAATACGAGGTCAGCCTGACCGGGGACGACCTGGTGATTGAGGTCACTGGTGAGGGAGCGGACCAGGTTCCGCGAGATGCTCGCCATCTGGTCTATAGGTGCTTGGTGCGTGGCTGGCAAGAGACGGGCCACACGGTGCCATCGGGCTTGCTGCTGCGTTGTCTGAATAGGGTGCCGCACAGCCGGGGCATGGGTAGTTCGGCGACCGCTGCGGTGGCGGGGGTCGCTGCTGCGTTCGCAGTGGCGGCACTGTCCGAAGGGACGCTCCCGGCCGCTGACGGATCTATCCCGGTAGATCGTGACCGCATTAACGAGCTCGCTGCGCATCTCGAAGGCCATCCGGATAACAGTTCGGCGAGCGTGTACGGCGGGATGACCTTGTCATGGTCGGAGGAAGCGGGGCTTGCGGGCGGCGTCCTGCCCGGGGTGCGGACGCTATCGCTGCCCGTGCACCCCAGGGTGGTGCCGGTGGTGTGTGTGCCGCAGATCGAGTTGTCTACGGCTGCGGCGCGGGCAGCTCTGCCGGATCAGGTGGACCTGGCTGACGCGGCAGCGACGGCGGGGCGGGCTGCCTTGCTGGTGGAGGCCATCTCGAGGCGGCCGGAGTGGCTCTGGTCAGCGACAAGGGATTGGTTGCACCAGGAGCAGCGGCGAGTGGCCTACCCGGCTTCGATGGCGATGGTTGATGCGCTGCGGGCCGATGGATACGCCGCAGTGATCTCCGGGGCGGGGCCGTCGGTGCTGGTGTTGACGGTGCGTGAGAACGTTGACGCAGTGATCGCGCACGCGCGCAGGGTGGCTCAGCCAGGACCGGTGCGATGGTCGGTACTCGCCCCCGATGTGCCGACACAAGGGGTGCGAGTGACAGCGGTGTCGGGTCGTTCCGCTGAGCTGTCGTCGTCTAGCGCTGGAGTATTGGGGGCGCCGTAGCCGGTGACGAGGTCGGATCTGCGGCGTGGACGTGCTACATTCAAGGTGCTTCATGGGGTGCGTGAAGGCCGTTCCGAGTTGAGTCTCCGGGGCGTGACGGCACGCAGGAGCAGCCGTTGCCAGTGGTCGATCTGAAATCCCACTGCCGACCGTCACCCCCGTTTGCACCGCCGCCATCCTTTTCCCGGATGTCTCACGCTCGCGGCCGGTTCCACGCCTGCGTGGGATCGGGCGGCACACCCCCCTCGGCGCTGACGGCTCAGTTGATCCTCTCGCCGAGAATCCCTGGTCCGGTCCTGTCCGGGCCCGTACGACGAGGGAAGGACCTTCGTGACTGACACCTTCGAGCCGACCATCCAATCTGGGGACGCGCCGAAGCGCCGTGGCCTCACCACGATGCGGCTGGCCGAGCTCCAGAGTCTCGCGCAGAGCATGGGTCTCCCTGCGACCTCCGGGATGCGCAAGGGTGATCTGATCCAGGCGATCAAGGAACGGCAGGCTGGTTCCAGCCAGGGTGCGTCTCGCACTCCTGCGGCGGTGGAGCCGACCGTGGCGGCTGAGCGGCCGCAGGCCCCGCAACCCGAGGAATCGCTGTCTCGCGCAGCGGATTCCGTTGCACCGCAGAGTGAGACAGTGGGGGAATCATCCGCCACTGGTGTGTCATCGACGCGTACGCGTCGTTCCCGTCGGGTGACGGCTCCGGCCGCAGCACCTGAACGTCGTGAGGAGCCTGTCATCGAGGAAATCTCCGCACCTGCGGTGGCCAACCATGAAGCGGCGCCGACGTCGGCTGTCGCGGTCGAGCGGGGAGACCGGACTTCTCGCTCGGAGGACACCGAGGACGGTCAGGCACGTCGTCGTTCTCGTCGGGACCGGCAGCGTGACTACCGCCAAGGCGAGGGATCTCGCACTGAGCGTTCCGAGGGATACGGCGAGAGTGGCCGTGATCGTGACCGGGACCGTGATCGCCGTGTCGGGAGCGATAGCGGACAGAGCGGGGTGCCAGGGCGCCAGGGCGACACGCGTCGCCCCCGTGATGATGATGAGGACGGACGTGGCGGTCGCCGCCGTAACCGTCAGCGCAGTCGGGACCGCAAGCGTCGTGGCGGCCGTGGCCTGGGTGAGGAGTACAGCGACCAGATGGAGTCGTTCACGGAGGACGACGTGCTGGTGCCGATCGCGGGCATCCTCGATGTGCTCGACAACTATGCATTTGTTCGTACCAGCGGCTACCTCCCCGGACCCAATGACGTGTATGTGCCGCTGGGCATCGTCAAACGGCATGGGCTGCGGAAGGGTGACGCCGTCACCGGTGCGGTCAAGGCATTGCGGGAGGGCGAGCAGCTCCCCGCACGTCAGAAGTTCAACGCTCTGGTGCGGTTGGACACCGTCAACGGTGGCACCCCAGACGCCTCCCGCGGGAGGGTCGAGTTCAACAAGCTCACGCCGCTGTACCCGCAGGAGCGGTTGCGTCTGGAGACTGAGCCCAACATCTACACCACCCGGATCATCGACCTGGTCAGCCCGATCGGTAAGGGGCAGCGCGGTCTGATCGTTTCCCCGCCCAAGGCGGGCAAGACGCTGATCCTGCAGGCCATCGCCAATGCGATCACCAAAAACAACCCTGAGGCGCATCTCATGGTTGTCCTGGTCGACGAACGCCCCGAAGAAGTGACCGACATGCAGCGGACAGTCAAGGGTGAGGTCATCGCCTCCACCTTCGACCGCCCTGCAGACGACCACACCACCGTCGCCGAGCTCGCCATCGAACGGGCCAAGCGTCTCGTCGAGTTGGGGCATGACGTGGTCGTGCTCCTCGACTCGATCACCCGCCTGGGCCGGGCCTACAACCTGGCCGCACCTGCCAGCGGCCGCATCCTCTCTGGCGGTGTGGACTCCAGTGCGCTATACCCGCCGAAACGATTCTTCGGTGCTGCCCGCAACATCGAGAACGGCGGTTCGTTGACGATCCTGGCCACCGCATTGGTGGAGACCGGGTCAAAGATGGACGAGGTCATCTTCGAAGAGTTCAAGGGCACCGGCAACATGGAGTTGCGGCTGAGCCGTCAACTCGCCGACCGTCGTATCTTCCCTGCCGTCGACGTCAACCCCTCGGGGACGCGACGCGAGGAGATCCTCATGAGCACTGAGGAACTCAAGCTCATGTGGAAGCTGCGCCGGATCCTCTCGGCATTGGAGCCCCAGGCTGCTCTGGAGCTGTTGGTCGCCCAGATGAAGAAGACCAAGCACAACGCTGAGTTCTTGATGATGGTGCAGCGCAACAGCAGCATCAAACTGGACGACGAGGACTGACGCTGACTGGCCGACCCGTGGCTGATCTACCTGATGTGGTGGGTCGGCCACGGGCCTGGCCGGATGGGCGGCTCAGATGCCGCTGACCCCGGTCGACTAGTGGAGTGATGGCGTCCTCGGGTGACGTCGACGGGCACCCATCCTGCGCCCGATGCCACTGCGGCGCCGACGAGAACGTCGACGACGCCTCGTCCACGGGGGAGTGGGTCTGTCATGACCGGAGCTGTGTCGATCTTGGTCGCTGACGACGACACTGACATCCGGGATCTGGTCACGTTTAAACTCACCCAGTCCGGGTATCAGGTGCGGGCAGTTCCGGACGGCGAGACCGCCTGGGCGGAGCTGCAACGGCAACCCCCTGATGTGGCGGTTCTTGACGTCATGATGCCCGGCCTGACCGGGATCGACGTCCTACGTCGGGTCCGTGAAGACGACCGCACCAAAGACATCCCGGTGATCCTGCTGACGGCACGCAGCCGGGACGTCGACAGGGAGGAGGGCTACGCCAACGGGGCCAGCGACTATCTGGTCAAACCCTTCAGTCCCCGTGAGCTGGTCCAACGAGTGGTGGCGGTCCTCACCCGATGAGTGGACAGACCTCGTCTTTGAGGAACCCCACAGAGACGATGCCTAGCCCGCGGTGGATGACCTGGCCTGCCCGATGGTGGGCACGGATGGATGGAAAGTCAGTACGTTCCCGATTGACGATGCTGACGGTGCTCACCTCGATCTTGGTGATGGTCGGTGGAATGGTGGCGCTGGTGGGGCTGCGGGACTCGCTTGGTCGAGCTGAGCAGGACACCCATGTCGTCGCGCCAGCATTGGACTCCAACCGCGAGTTGAAGAACACCATGGTGTCCGGCCAGTCCGCACTGCGCGGATACTTGATCGCCAAACTCACCGAACGCGAGAAACTTGAACCAGCGGGAAGCCCCGCAGTGTTCTTGGAACGGTACGAAACTGCTTTGACGTCGTACCAGGATCATCTGGACCGGCTGGATTCCCTGCTTGCGGCAGCGGACGGGGTCGGCTCGGTGAGCACTGCTGAGCTCACCAGGCTGCGCGATAGGCAACGACAGGCAGTGATGGCCTGGTGGGCGTACGCTGCGTCAGCCAAGCTCACCTACGACATCACCCCGCTGCTGTTGATGCGGGGAGACGCCTTATTTGCCGATGTTGATGAGGCGAATGCAGCGCTGTCCAGAGCGCTACTGGAACAGCGCGACTCGTTGGCGGATGCTTTGCGTGACACCATTCGCGCGACTCAACGTCAGGTCCTCATCTCCACTGTGGCGGCGCTATTGGCCGCGGCTTTGCTGGGGTGGTGGTCGATGCGCGATCTGACTGTCCCGTTGGCTCGCCTGCGGGACACCTGTCTGCGGCAGAGCAGCGGCAGCCGTGACGTCTGGGCGGATGAAGACCGGGGGGCTCGTGAGGTCCGAGAGCTCGCGGTGGGGCTCAATGCGCTGACGTCATCCCACCACACGCTCCTCGATGGCCAGACGTATGCCTTGAAATTGGCGCAGGTGGCAAGAGAAACGGGACGACGTATTCAGGATGCCCCTGATCTGGAATCCGCCGTCGAGCTCTCCCTCGATGCGGTGGGCACAGCGCTGGGTAGTGACGACTGCTGCCTGCTGATGATTCACGGAGTAGCCGGGGGAGAGCGGGGTGGTTTTGGCTGGAAGGCCGGCCAGGGCAGCCAGCGGTATTCCGTCTCTGAAGAAGCCGCTCAGTTGGTCCGCCGTGAGGTGCGTCAGCTGTGGAAAGGCGAGCGGTGTTTGGCGATTCCCGATGTGACGGCTCTGGATCAGCCGTCAGCATTGTTTCAGGCCTTGATACGGCAGGGACAGGATCCCGCAGTCGGTGGGGCTGTCTTAGTCGCCCCGTTCGGGGTGGGGGAGGTGCCCCGCGGGGTGATGACAGCGCGCTTCCGCACGGGGCGTCGTACCTGGTCTGAGGTGGAAACCGGCTTTGTGCAGTTCATCACCGCTGAGCTCGCTCGAGGTGCGGAAGCTGAAGAAGTGGCACATGCCCGGTCCGAACAGATGACGCGGTTGGAGGAGTTGGATCGGCAGAAAGACGAGTTCCTCTCGACTGTGTCTCATGAGCTGCGAACTCCGTTGACGTCGATCGCTGGATATCTGGAACTGATCGCAGACGAGGATGTGGGGTCGCTGGCTGAGGAACAGCGGCAAATGTTGGGCATCATCGACCGTAATGTCACCCGATTGCGCGGACTCATCGAAGACTTACTGCTCATCAACCGGATGCGTGATTCTGACACCCAGATTGAAGCAGTGGACCTTGATGCGCTGGTGATGAAGGTCGGTGACGATGTGGCGGCGGTCGCAGAGATGCGCGGGGTGTGTTTTGAGGTGTCCGCTGACGCCGGGGCTCAAGTCATGGCAGATCGAGGACAACTGACCCGCGCAGTGTCCAATATCGTGTCCAATGCGGTGAAGTTCACCGGGCGAGGGCGACGAGTGCGGGTGCGCACAGTGCCTTCCCCTGAGTCGGAACGAGTCCGGGTGGTCTGTGTGGATGAGGGAATTGGCATTCCTGATCATGAGCAGTCCCGGCTGTTCACCCGGTTCTTCCGCGCGAGCAATGCCACGCGAGCGCAGGTCCCGGGGGCGGGTTTGGGATTGGTCGTGGCCAAAGGCATCGTGGAAGCTCATGGCGGCGCGGTCACCATCCATTCAGTGCAGGACGTGGGGACGACAGTGACTGTGGAGTTGCCGCTGGTCTTCCCGGCTCCGTCCTAACGATCTGTACCCGCTAGACTGGTACGTCGGCCACCGGTTCACGTGGGTTCATCCAGTGTCACGACCCGGTCGGTTTTTCACACCCAGGAGAGATCATGCAAAAAGACATCCACCCCGAGTACGGGGTGACCACGGTGACGTGCACCTGCGGCAGCACCTTCAGCACGCGTAGCACCTCCAAGAGTGGCGTGATCAACGCCGACGTATGCAGCCAGTGCCACCCCTTCTACACCGGCAAGCAGAAGATCCTCGACACCGGTGGCCGCGTGGCCCGTTTCGAGGCCCGCTACGGCAAGAAGGCCGCCAAGTAAGGTGCCGTGACGACGCCGACCATCCCGATCGCGGGAGTGGTCGGCGTCGGTGCATGTGAGGTCGTCGAACATCGTCGGAGGGTCGTCATGCTGGAGTCCGCAGCAGCACTGGTCGCGGAATATGTCCAGGTCGAGGAGCAGCTGGCTGATCCGGCGGTCTTCGCAGACCAGGGGTTGGTGCGCAAACTCAACAAGCGGTACGCCGCGTTGGCGCCCACAGTTCGGGTCTACGAAGAGGTGCGAGCCACCACAGACGATCTCGCTACCGCTCAGGAACTCGCCGTAGAAGACGAGTCATTCGCCGCTGAGGTACCAGTCTTGGCTGCTCGACTGGCCGAAGCCCGGGAACGGTTACGCAGACTGTTGATCCCCCGCGACCCCGATGACGACCGCGATGTGATCCTCGAGGTCAAAGCCGGAGAGGGCGGTGAGGAGTCCGCGCTGTTCGCGGCCGACCTGCTGCGAATGTATCTGCGATACGCCGAACGGCGCGGCTGGGCGACCCACCTCTTGGATGTCACCGAATCCGACCTGGGGGGGTACAAAGACGCTCGCCTGTCCATCGCGGCGAAAGGGGTGCCTGCACCGGGCGACGCTCCGTGGGCACGATTGAAATACGAGGGCGGTGTCCACCGAGTCCAACGAGTGCCGGTCACCGAAAGCCAAGGTCGCATTCATACCTCAGCGGCCGGGGTGCTGGTCATGCCGGATATTGATGATCCTGAAGAGGTGGAGATCGCGCCAGCGGACCTGCGCATCGACGTTTACCGTTCGTCCGGCCCCGGCGGCCAGAGTGTCAACACCACCGACTCTGCTGTCCGGATCACCCACGTGCCGACTGGGCTCGTCGTCAGCTGTCAAAACGAGAAATCACAGCTGCAAAACAAGGAGTCCGCGATGCGGGTCCTGCGGGCACGGTTGCACCAGCTTCAGGTGGACGCAGCTGAGGCCGCCGCTGCCGATGCCCGTCGTAGCCAAGTCCGAACCGTGGACCGAAGCGAACGCATCCGCACATACAACTTTCCAGAAAACCGCATCGCTGACCACCGCACCGGTTTCAAGGCTTACAACCTGGACACGGTCCTGGATGGTGATTTGGATGCCGTGGTGCAATCGGCAGTCGATGCGGACGAGGCGGCGCGGCTGGCGCATCTGACGGAGGGCGCATGACCCAGAGCTACCCGCGAGCCGATCTCGCTGGGGCCTTACGCATCGCCACCGCCCAACTCAGCCAGGCTGGCGTCCCTAGTCCGCAGGCCGACGCAGTCGCGCTCGCGGCGCACCTGTGGGGTGTCTCGTGGGGGGAGGTACGCCGCCGTGCGGTGCTGGGGGCGCCTATGCCGGACGGGTACGCCGAGCTGGTGCAGCGTCGAGCCGATCGGGTGCCCTTGCAGCATCTGACCGGGGTCGCGCCGTTCCGCCATATCGAATTGTCTGTTGGTCCCGGTGTGTTTGTTCCGCGACCAGAAACTGAAACCCTCGTTCAGCTCGCCTTGGACTATCTCGGGCAGGACACCACTGCGCCAGGACGTCCTGCGGTGGCGGTCGATCTGTGCACCGGATCCGCCGCGGTAGCTCTGGCGATTGTCGACGAGGTAGTGGCCTATCGGTCCCATGGAGTTCACATGACCGCGGTGGAACTGTCAGAACACGCCATGGCGTATGCCCGACAAAATGTGGCACGGCTCGGCGCTGCGATGCACCTGGTCCACGGGGATGCCGCTGATCCGCTGCTCGCTGACCTCGTCGCGCTCAACGGCGCGGTTGACCTCGTCACGTGCAACCCGCCGTACATCCCGAATGGGGCGATTCCGCGCGATCCTGAGGTCCGTGAGCATGACCCTGACATGGCGCTATATGGGCAGAGTGCAGACGGGCTGGCGGTGCCAGCTCGGATGGCATCGCGAGCGGCGGCGCTGCTGCGTCCTGGTGGATTGTTGGTGATGGAGCATGCTGACAGCCAGGGGGAGAGCCTGCCGACGATGATTGACAGCCAGGGCTGGTGGTCCTCCGTGCAGGATGAGCCCGACGTGACGGGTCGGCCTCGAGTGACCCGAGCCATCCGCTCCGAGGAGCGTTTCACCGCGAGGTGAGTGCCGCTGATCAGATGTCGAGCCGACGGGGAACCAACCCGCAGCGAATGCCGTTGCCCCCCACAAGCGGTGCACAGGTGCACCACTGAGCCGCACCACGTGCGACGAAAGGTTTGTGATGGGATTCCTCGATCGACTCTTCGGCCGTCAGCAGGACTCGGCGCCAGGCCAGATGCCGCCTTCCGGTCAGTTTGGTGCGCCCTCCCCAGGTCACCAGGGGACCGCTGCGCAGGCGCCCGGTGCCTACGGCATGGCCCCACCAGCACCCCCGCAGTACGGCATGCCCCCGTCAGGACAGCCAGCGCCAGCGGGAGCCCCCGCGGCGGGAATGCCACCTCACGGCGCCCCGCTCTCTCAAGCGGACCAGGACAAGCAAGCCGTGGAGCGATACCAATACCTGCTGCGCACTGCGCCGCCAGACCAGATTGAGAAAGTGCACGCTGAAGCGTTCGCGAAGCTCACTCCGGAACAACGCAAGGAGGTTCTGGCCAGGCTGACGCAGGGCAACCCGGCTGAAGCACCAGCGAATGACAGCCCGGAAGCACTGGCCCGGGCCGCGACGCGCGCCGAGATGCGCCAACCTGGCACGATGCAGCAGATGTTGGGCTCCGCCCCAGGCGGCGGAGGTGCCGGCATGGGGATGGGTAAGGTCCTGCTGGCTTCCGTGGCTGGTGCTGCCGTGGGCGTGGCCGTGGGACATGGTTTGATGCAGGGCATCGGTGAACTCGGTGAATTCATTGACAGCGGGCAGGCCGAGGCGATGTTGCCGGACAGCTTCGGGGACGTCGGACTGGATGACTTCGGCTTAGACGACATCTTCTAGGATCGGGCCATGCCGGTCATCGATGTCACCAGTGCCCAGAACCGTGCCGAAGGGGTGGCCCGGGCGGTCCAGGCAGTGCAAGAAGGCGGCATCGTAGTCCTTCCGACTGACACGGTGTATGGCGTTGGTGTTGATGCCTTCAATCCGGAAGCGGTGGCCGCTTTGCAGGCAGCGAAGCACCGGGGGCGGGAGGTTCCGCCCCCGGTGCTCGTCGCAGATGCCCGCACCGTTGATGGGTTGGCTACCGACATCCCTGAGTACGCCCGCCACCTCATGGATGCATGCTGGCCCGGCCCGCTCACCCTGATCCTGAAGGCGCAGCGGTCATTGATGTGGGACCTGGGGGAGACCAATGGCACCGTGGGAGTCCGGATGCCCGACGAGCCGATTGCGTTGGACTTGCTCCGCCAGACCGGCCCCATGGCTGTCACTAGCGCCAACCTGCATGGACAGCCTGCTGCGACGACCGTTTTGGATGCTGCGACCATGTTGGGGGCGGCTGTCGACGTCTATCTCGATGCTGGGCCGTCAGCACAAGGCCAAGCCTCGACCATCGTCGACTGCACTGGCGCAGAACCGGTCCTGCTGCGGCACGGCGGTGTCAGTGAAGCCGACGTACGTCGTATCGCCGCTGGTCCGGGCACCCCGACCGAAGGAGTCGCAGGAAATCCAGGGACGGAATGACGCGTCAGCATCGCCTTTCCCGTTCCCATCAGCGACATCCAGGTCGCCATGCCCGATGTCCCCGGGGCGACGGCAGCGCGCTACCTCTCCTCTGGCTGGGGTTCGCCCCATCGAAGGGCAGAGAAGGCAAACCGAATGTGTTCTTCGACCGCATCCGCCGCGACCTCCTCTTCACCGCGGGCAATGGCCTCCTGAATTCGCCGATGGCCAGCACGGAGATCACCGACAAAGGTCTCCCAGTCGGGCATCGCCCGGAAGGACTCCAAAATGGGCAGGCGCATCGACTCCCGGATCGCGGTCGTCATGTCAGCGAGCAGGACGTTGCCGCCAGCTTGAGCGACAGTGACATGGAACTCAGTGTCGTAGTCGTTAAAAGTAGGTCGATCCAATCCCGGATCATCCATCTGGTCAACCAGTCGACGTAGCCGGGCGACTTCCTCACTTGGAGCAGCTCGAGCGGCCAACCGGGCACTCCACCGCTCCAGCATCACTCGGGCTTCGATGACATCCTGGGCTGGAAAATTAGACAACGCCACATGCAGACGAAGCATCCGCGACAGGGCCTGGCTAGGCATGGCGCAGATGGTGGTCCCGCCGTCTGGGCCGACGCCCACGGCAGCATGGAGCACTCCCTGAGCTTCTAGAGTGCGGATGGCCTCCCGGACTGCTGCTCGCGAGACCCCGAGCATGGCGGCCAGGTCGCGTTCGGGAGGGAGACGATCACCCACCGCGAGCTTGCCGTGCAGGATCTGCTCCTCGATCTGGGCGACAACCTGTTGGTACGCCCGGTGTCGAGGCACCGGGCGCCATGAGGGAGGTGCGGTGTCCCCAGGGGTGGAGTCGAATGACGCCGGAAAAGCCGGCTCGTCGTTCACGTCTATGTCCTCCTGACCGATACTGCCCCCATCATGCCTGGTCGGAAGCAATCTCGGTGGCACGGGGGGACCCTGGACCCACTGAGGATCCTGATCTCTGATGGTCATCCCCGGCAAGGACCAGGGCAGCTGTGCGCCAAGGGCGCTCACACAGTGGGCCGGGAGTCGACACCGAGTTGCCCGCACGGTGGACTGAGAGTCGGGCAGAGACCGGGCGACTGCCCTGACTTTTTCCGAGGGAGCGTTGATGACCATGGCGGGACCAGAGTGGTGCAGCCGACCTCCCCGTGAGCTGTCCAGACCCTGGCGAAGGAATGGCACATATCGCAAAAAGGTTCTACTCTCTGATGGTCAGACCAAGCGGTGCGGGAAAGCTGTGCCTGCCCGTGGGAGTGTTGGAACAACGGAGTTCTCATGACTGTCCTCGCCGGCTTCCAGCCGAATAGCAACCCAATGGGTAGCCAAGTGCTCTCCGCGCTCGTGGCCATGATCCCGATCATCGCGATGCTCGTCACCCTTGGTGGCCTGCGGTGGCGTGCTCACTATGCAGGTCTTTTCTCCTGGTCTTTGGCCTGTATCGCCGCTGTCGCGGCGTACAAGATGCCAGTCGCCATGGTCGCCGCCACCAGCGCGCAGGGATTCGTCTACGGAATCTTCCCGATCGTGTGGATCTTGCTCACCGCGATCTGGATGTATCAGGTCACGGTGATCTCCGGACGATTCGACGATCTGCGGCAGACCTTCTTCCTCATCAGTGATGACCCCCGTGTCCTGGGAATCCTGATCTCCTTCTGCTTCGGTGGTCTCTTGGAGGCTCTCGCCGGATTCGGCGCTCCGGTAGCGATCGTGACGGTCATGTTGATCGCAGTCGGTTTCTCCAAGATGCGAGCCGCCATCACCGCACTGTTGGCCAACACGGTCCCCGTTGCTTTCGGTGCCGTGGGGCTGCCGGTCCTCATGGCCGCCAAAACCGCCAACATGGATGTCCTGGAGATCGCCCCCATCACCGGTCGCATCACTGCCGCGCTCTGCCTGGTCATTCCGTTCCTGCTGCTCGCCCTGATGGACGGGAAGAAGGGCTTGGTGGAGTGTTGGCCCTTCGGCTTGGTGATCGGTTTCACCTTCGGTGTCACCAAGTGGATCGTGTCTTCTTCCGCGCTGTACAACCTCACCGAGATTTTTGCCGCTGTCGTCTCCGTGGGTGTGGCTATTGCTTTCACTCGGGTATGGCACCCCAAGGGTTCCTCCGAAGCCGTCCCGCGCGTCGGACGTCCTGTTGTTCCTTCCCTTGAGGGTGAATACGTTCCGGCCCCGGTCGAAGCTAAAGAAGCCCTGACCGGCAACCGCATCTTCATGGCGGTCGTTCCCTACATCCTGGTCATCGCGGTGTTCGGCATCGCCAACCTGGCTCCAGTCGCTGCCGCGGCCAAGAGCACGGACATCAAAATTCCGTGGCCTGGACTGTCTGGTCAGCTGATGGACTCCGCTGGCAAGGCCGCGTCCCACCAGAACTACACCTTCGCCTGGGCCTCCACTCCTGGCTTGTTGCTGGCGATCGTGGCAATCCTGGTGGCTGTTATTTACAAGGTCTCCATGAAGGACCTGTTCGTCGAGCTGTGGAACAACGTCAAGAAGATGAAGTTCACGATGCTGACGATCGGTTCAGTTGTCGCCCTGGCCTATGTCATGGGTGACTCCGGTCAGACCCTCGCGCTGGGCATGTGGATCGCCGGTGCCGGTGCGATCTATCCCTTCCTGGCGCCGATCCTGGGCTGGATCGGGGTTTATGTCACCGGGTCCGACACCAGCGCCAACATCCTCTTCTCCGGGCTTCAAGCCGGAGTGGGCGACCAAATCGGACACAAGGCACTCCTGGTCGGTTCGAACGCCGCCGGTGGTGTCGTTGGCAAGATGATCTCTCCGCAGAGTCTGGCCATCGCCTCGACCGCCATGGGGCTGGCCGGTGCCGAGTCCGCGATCCTGCGCAAGGTCATCGCTTGGAGCTTCGTCCTGTTGGCGCTGCTCTGCGTGATCTCTGGACTGATGTCGACCCCGGTCCTGGCCTGGGTCCTCCCGTAGATCAGTCCTCTCAGTGGTTTCGAGCAAGGAGTCTCTGGTATGAAACCTGGGCAAGGTAAAAGGGTCGCACTATTCGCTACATGTTCCGGGGACGCTATGTTCCCCGGGACGCCGAAAGCGACATTGACCGTTCTGGAGCGGTTGGGCTGCGAGGTCGTCTTCCCCGAGAAGCAGACCTGCTGCGGTCAGCCCTTCACCAACACTGGCTACTTCGACGAGACGGTGCCGGTGGTACGCAACTTCGTCGAAAGCTTCGGTGGTTACGACTACATCGTCGCCCCGTCAGGGTCTTGCATCGGATCGGTGCGCGACCAGCACCCGATGCTCGCCGAACACTCCGGTGACACCGGCCTGCAGCGCGAGGTCGCCGAGATCACCCAGCGGACCTTTGATGTGAGCGAGTTCATCGTTGACGTCCTCGGTGTCGAGGATGTGGGCGCCTACTTCCCGCACAAGGTCACCTATCACCCGACCTGCCACTCCACCCGAGTTGCCAAGGTGGGAGACAAGCCCTATCGCCTGCTCAACGCGGTGCGTGGGCTCACCCTCCTCGATCTGCCAGACGCCGACCGGTGCTGCGGTTTCGGTGGCACGTTCTCGATGAAGAACCCGGATATCTCGGTCGCGATGGCTTCCGACAAGGCCCGGCACGTGGCGTCCACCGGGGCTGAGTACCTGGTGACCGGCGACAACCTGTGCCTGCTAAACATCTCCGGCGTCCTTGGACGTCAGAACGCTGGCATCACCCCAATCCACCTCATGGAGATCCTCGCTCACACGGAGGAGATGGCGTCATGAGCACTCGCCGTACCCCTGCCCCGCCCCCCGGCGACCTGATTGACTCGCCCCGGTTCCCGGTCGCGGCCCGTCGCGAACTGGGCAACCCCGTCCAGCGTGGCAACCTGCACCATGCCATGACCACCATCCGGACCAAGCGCAGCCGCGTCGTCTCCGAATTGGAGAACTGGGAAGAGCTGCGGCTGGCCGGAGAAGCGATCAAGAACCGTACCCTCCGCCACCTTGACTCCTACCTCCTCCAACTGGAGGAGTCCCTGACTCAGGCTGGTACGACGGTCCACTGGGCCCGAGACGCAGCCGAGGCCAACGAGATCATCATCGGCCTGGTCAAGGGAGCGCTGGCTCGCCACGAAGTCCCGGACGCCGACGCTGAAGTCGTCAAGGTCAAGTCGATGGCCACCCAGGAAATCGACATGAACGAGGCCCTGGAAGAAGCCGGAATTGCTGCCTGGGAGACAGACCTGGCTGAGCTGATCGTCCAGCTCGGACATGACCGTCCCAGCCACATCCTGGTACCCGCCATCCACCGGAACCGCGCCGAGGTCCGTGAGATCTTCCTGGAGGAGATGGGCCGCTACGGTAAAGCTGCTCCTGCTGACCTCCCCGCCGAGCCCCCGCAGCTCGCCGGCGCTGCCCGACTCCACCTGCGCGAGAAGTTCCTGCGCGCCAAGGTGGCCATCTCCGGCGCCAACTTCGCGGTGGCCGAGACCGGCACCTTGGGTGTGGTGGAATCTGAGGGTAATGGCCGGATGTGCCTCACCCTCCCTGAGACGCTGATCAGCGTCGTTGGCATCGAGAAAGTCCTGCCCACGCTCGACGACCTCGAGGTCTTCCTGCAGCTGTTGCCGCGCAGCTCCACCGGCGAACGGATGAACCCCTACACCTCCATGTGGACCGGCCCGACCGACGGCGACGGACCTCAGGAGATGCACGTCGTCCTCATCGACAATGGCCGCACCCGGGTGCTCAGCGACGTCGATGGCCGCGCCGCTCTCCGCTGCATCCGCTGCTCCGCCTGCATCAACACCTGCCCGGTGTATGAAAAAGTCGGTGGCCACGCTTACGGCTCGGTCTACCCCGGACCCATCGGTGCGATCCTGACGCCTCAACTGCGTGGGACCGCCAGCGCGGTGGACAAGTCGCTGCCCTTCGCTTCCACCCTTTGCGGAGCCTGCTTCGACGTCTGCCCAGTCCGGATCCCCATCCCGGACCTGCTCGTCCACATGCGCAACAAGGTCGTCGAGGCGAAGAAGGCCGAAGCCAACGAGGCGGGCCTGATGCACCGGGTCACCCACCCTCACGCCGAACCAGCCATCATGAAGGCCGCAGCCTGGATGATGTCTGACTCCAAACGCTGGTCCGCAGCGACCTCCAGCGTCGCTCTCAGCGGCCAGGTGATGGGCGGGAAGTTCTTCGGCAAGGGCTTCTCACACATCGGGCCGATGCCGTACCCGCTGTCGGCCTGGACCAACGCGCGCGACGTACCCCTGCCTCCGCAGGAATCATTCCGGTCATGGTGGAAACGTGAACGTGGACAGTCTGAACAGGACTCCACGTCGACACAGGCAGAGAGGGAAGGACGATGAGCAGCTCTCCCACGGCGGCACCCCGACCGGCAGGCGAAGCCAAAGACATCATCCTCGGACGGATTCGGACCGCACTGCGTGACGTTCACGAGAGCGACCCCGCTCTTGACGTCCCGGTGGACTGGACCTACCACCAGCCCACCGCCATGCCGGATGTCCTAGAGCGTTTCGTTGAGCGGGTCGAGGACTACAAGGCCCGAGTCGTCCGCACGGACGCCGCTGGGGTCCCCGGATGCATCGCGGAAGCTCTCGTGGAATCCGGTATCCGCTCGGTGGTCCTGCCTGGAGGTCTCGACGCCCGCTGGTGCGCCGCAGTGCGGGGCACCGGAGCAGCCGTCCTGCGTGACGAGCCACTGCTCACCCAAACCGAACTAGACCGAATCGGTGCCGTGGTGACCGCTGCGGCTGTGGGCGTGGCAGAAACCGGCACGATCATGCTGGACCACGGACCCGACCAAGGCCGCAGGGCCTTGTCTCTGGTGCCTGACATGCACATCTGCGTTGTCCGCTCCGAACAGGTCGTCTCCGACATCCCCGAAGCCGTGGGACGACTGGGAGCAGCGTTGCGTGAGGGACGCCCGGCCACCTGGATCAGTGGACCGAGCGCGACCAGCGACATCGAGTTGTCCCGAGTTGAGGGTGTGCACGGTCCGCGCACCCTTTGGGTCATCCTGCAGGAGGGCTGACCTGCAGGAAGGGGTCTCCTTCCCTGGCGATCCCAGCTCGCGACGGAGCATGCGGGCCGGGAAGGAATGACCCCGATCAGCGGCGGGATGTGTCACCTGTGGCGGGCGACACATCCCGCTGCTGTGCGTCCCGACCAGGCCCTGTCAACAGCACTAGACAAAGGCACCTAGAGTGGGGACGCGTTGCAGTGAATAACCCATGGTGAAGGGCGGAGGAGCGTGCGGGAGTACATCCTCGTCTTTGCCGTCGCGCTCGCGGCAACCTATGCCGCGACGCCGATGGTCCGAAGGCTGGCCATCAGGATCGGTGCGATCACCCCGGTGCGGGACCGGGACGTGCACAGCACGCCTATCCCGCGGCTCGGTGGGGTCGCGATCCTGATTGGATTTTTGACAGCAGTAGCAGTCGGTGGACGGCTTCCCCACCTGCATTGCCTGATCCGTAGCGAAGCCGGATTCTGTGGACCCTCCGGTGGCGGGACCGAGATCCGCGGCATCGTGGTGGGCGCGGTCATCGTCACCCTGGTCGGGGCGATCGATGACCTACGCGAGATGGACTGGTTGACCAAACTCGCCGGCCAAATCATCGCTGCCGGGGCCATGGCCTACTCGGGCGTGCAACTCCTCTCCTTACCCATTCTGGGAGTCACCGTCCTGCCCGCGCCGGTGCTCATGGTCGTCACCGTGGTGATCGTGCTGGTCACCACCAACGCCGTCAACTTCATCGACGGGCTTGATGGTCTCGCCGCTGGGATCGTCGGGATCGCCGCCCTCGCGTTCTTCATCTACGTCTATGGGCTCTCGCACTCCTATAACCCTCCCAACGTCTTCTCCACCGCCACATTTGTCTCCGCCGCGACGTTGGGATGCTGCGTCGGTTTCCTCCCGCACAACTTCCACCCCGCACGACTATTCATGGGAGACGCCGGCGCGCTTCTCCTCGGGCTTCTGCTCGCAGCATCGACCATCGCCTTTGTCGGCAACGTCGATCCTGCTGTGGAAGTCGAAGGGAATGCCCAGCTAGCGACCTACCTTCCGATTGTGTTGCCGTTGGCGGTCATGATGATCCCGTTGCTCGACATGACGCTCGCTGTGATCCGCCGTACCCGGCGCGGACAGAGCCCATGGTCTCCCGACGCCCAGCATTTACAGCACCAAATGTTGCGAATTGGTCACAGTCACCCTGGGGCAGTCTTGATGCTGTACTTATGGGCAGCGATCATCGCTTTCGGTGCGGTCTCCTTGGCCTACGTCCAAGGACCGATTCCGCTGCTCACGATAGGAGTGGCTATCCTTGCCGCTCTCTGGCTGACCGGTCGGTTGCCGAAGTGGCTGGAGAGCAGACGCTTGTGATAGCTTTCACAAACCTTTCCCCGCGAAGAGGCAACCAGTATGCCGGTGGCCAACCTGCCTGTGGCAGGATGACTTCGACCCGTATTCCCGTCAGTGAGGACTCCCATACCCATGATGCGCGCTTGCCGTCGCCGAGGTGAGCGATCGGTCTTTGTCGCGATGATGATCTGGGGATCAGTCGCATCAGCGGTGTTACTCGTCGTGGTCGGTGCGGTGGGTGTCGCGATGGGTGACGAGGAGTCGGCGCTCAGCGGCGCAGTCGGGGTCCTGGTGGCGACGGCCTTTTTCGCGTTGGGGGCATCCTGCCTGCAGATGTTGCTGCAGCATGTGGCGACTCCGACGATGATGGCCGGGGCATTCCTGGTCTACGGGCTGCAGATCTCCGCACTGTTCTGGCTGTATGAGCTCGTTGCGTCAGCATCCTGGTTGCGGGGTTCTTGGTTGGCGTGGGGAGCTTTTGGGGCGACCATCGCCTGGCAGGCCTCTCAGGTCTGGGCAGTCACGCAGACCAGACAACTGATTTACGACGGTGGCATGCCCGCCGCTGTCACTGCCGAAGGGGTGAGCTCGTGAACGTTCATTCGACGGGGCATGCGCCCATCCCCACCTCAGATGGTCATTTCGAAGCTGTAACCCGCCCGGTTGCTGATGATGCCACCACGATCCTGTCCTACCTCATGTCTGGGCCCCTGGTCTTGGGAGGTATCGGATGGGGGCTGGACGCCTGGCTGGGCACCAACTTCCTTGTCGCCATCGGTTCGCTTACCGGGATCGCGATGAGCATTTACGTCATCTGGCTCCGGTACGGTGAAGCATGACGGTGACGACCCGCCAGCGGCGATGCTGCCGTAAGCACTTCCCGTCCTCCACTAGCCGGGTCCTTCGCGGACGCGGCCCACGCACCCCCTCCAAGGAGAAGCAGTGAGCGCGAGCGCCATGACCACCCCCATGGCCGGCCTGTTGATCACGGATGGAGGCTCGTTTACCCCACCAGAGCCCAGCGAGTTCTACCAGCCACTCTGGGGGAGCGGCGTACTCACCGTGACTCGGCCCATGCTGGTGATGACAGCCACCTTTGTGATTCTGGTGGCCTGGATGCTGTGGTCCCTCAAAGGGGCAGCGGTGGTGCCCACTCGTCGTCAGCACCTGTTTGAAACGGTCTATAACTTCGTGCGTAACGACATTGCGAAGGACATGATCGGTAGTCATGATTTCCGGCGGTTCATGCCGTTGATCTTCGCTTTGTTCACTTTCATCGCGTTGAACAACTTCATGGGTGTTATCCCATTTTTCCAGAACCCGCCGATGGCTCGGATCGGCTTCCCCATCGGTTTGGTGGCTATTGTTTATGTCACCTACCACTTTGCGGGTGTGCGTAAGCATGGTGTGGCTGGCTACTTTGGGACGCTTCTCCCCGCTGGGCTCCCCTGGTGGATTAAGCCGGTCATCTTCGTGTTGGAGTTCGTCTCTAACTTCCTGGTTCGTCCGCTGACTCTGACACTGCGTCTCTTCGGCAACATGATGGCTGGCCACATGGTGTTGGTCCTCTTTGTGCTCGGCGGCGAGTTCTTGCTGCTACATGGTGAGGGGCTGCTGAAACTTGCTGGCGTCGCCTCGTACATGATGGCTGTCCTGATGACGCTCTTCGAAATGCTGGTGCAATTCCTGCAGGCTTATGTCTTTGCGCTGTTGGCTGCCAGCTACATCGGCTCTTCTCTTGCGGATGAGCACTGATTCCCAGACTTCTTCTGTCCACAACTGAACAATCATCCCCAGTCTCCGGAGGCTACTCGCCTCTGGTAACCCTGAGAAAAGGACACGCATCATCATGACCGGCACCATGAACCTCGTTGGCTACGGTATCTCCACCATCGGCCCGGCCATCGCCATCGGTCTCATCTTCGCCGCCCTCATCAACGGCGTCGCCCGTCAGCCTGAGGCCAAGAACATCCTGCAGCCGCTGGCCATCCTCGGCTTCGCCGTGGCCGAAGCTTTGGCCATCCTCGGCTTCGTCGCGCTCTTCATCGTGAAGTCCTGACCCGCTTCCCGCCCACTGTCCCGCCCCGACACGACGTGCGTCGGGGACAGCATGGTCCTAGGAGATACCCGTGCAACTCAGCCTGACGCAGCATGTCGTGGCGCTGATGCCGCTGGAAGGCGGCGGTGGCGGCAATGACGGTCACGGCCTGTCGATCGTTCCGCATATCGGCGAGCTTGTCTTCGGCACGCTGCTGTTCCTGGTTTTTGCCGCCATTGTCTGGGTGAAGGTCGTGCCCACCATCGAGGAAATTTATCGGCAACGCGCCGAGGCCATCGAAGGTGACATGGGCCGCGCCGAGGCTGCTCTCGCCGAAGCCAACACGACCAAGGCGGAATACGAGAAGAATCTGGCTGACTCGCGCGCCGAGGCAGCTCGGATCCGTGAGGAGGCGCGCGAACAGGGCGCCGCCATCATTGCGGAGATGCGGGATCAGGCTCAGGTCGAAGCCGCGCGTCTTCTCGAGAATGCTCAACGGCAGATTGAAGCTGAGCGGGCGCAGGCGATGGCTCAGCTCACTGGTGAGGTGGGCCGGTTGTCTACCGATCTCGCCAGCCGGATTGTCGGGGAATCGTTGAACGATGAGGTCCGTCAGCGCGGCATCGTTGAGCGGTTCATCGCGGATCTGGAATCAGGTCGGGTCACGTCGGATCGGGCTGGTGCCTCCGCGTCCGGGTCTGGCGAGGGGATCTGATGGATGGGTCGTCCCGTGGCGCCTGGCATGCCGCACTGACGAAGAGCCACGAGATCGAGCGAGGCGGACAGGTCGACTTGCGTCATCTTGCGGGCGAATTGTTCGCGGTGAGCGAGATGGTGGGCGCCGAGGCTAAGTTACGTCGGGCGCTGTCAGATCCGTCTCGGGACGCCTGGCCCAAACGTGACCTTGCGTCGCGGTTGTTTGAGTCACGTTTGTCTGGTCCGGCCTTGCAGATCGTCCATGAAGCGGTCAGTGGACGATGGGCGCATGATCAGGATCTGGTGGATGCTCTGGAGCGGCTGGGGATCGACCTGGTATTCGCTGCTGCGGAGGCCGAGGGGTGGCTGAACCGTTTGGAGGATGAGCTCTTCTCGGTTGATCAGGCGGTGCGTCATCACCAGGAGATCAGAGAAACTCTGGGTCGGCGTGATGTCTTGC
This sequence comes from Austwickia sp. TVS 96-490-7B, assembly GCF_019331795.1. GTDB lineage: Bacteria > Actinomycetota > Actinomycetes > Actinomycetales > Dermatophilaceae > Austwickia. Next base: position 248,768 of record NZ_JAHPZL010000003.1, on the reverse strand, counting down.
CTGACGCCAAGGTCGCCTTTATCCGACGACTGTTCGAAGGCAAGATCTCCGCGGATGCGCTATGGCTGGCGACTCGCCCGATCATGAACCCGCGAGGCCGCAAGTACACCGCAGCGGTGTGGCGTCAGTTGGCCATTGCGGCGCGGCGGCGGCACCAGATCACTGCAGTGATCACCTCGGCCATCCAACTCACCGCGGTGCAAAAGCACCGCATCGAGTCGGCCTTGACGCAGATGTACGGGCGAGGTGTCAACGCGAACCTCGTGATTGATCCGCAGGTGCTCGGCGGAATCCACATCCGGGTCGGTGACGACGTCATTGACGGCAGCATCTTGCGGCGACTGGACAACGTCCGCCGGGCGATGAGCTCCCGGTAAGAGCAGGACCACGGCCCCTGGGCCGTGCATAGCAGCATCGCCGCGAGCCGGCAGACCCAACCGAACAGCTCGGCCCAGGTAGGCCGGACGAACTGAGGAAGAAGAGAGACACGATGGCGGAGCTCACGATCCGCCCGGAGGAGATCCGGGACGCACTGGACAGTTTCGTCCAGTCCTACGAGCCCGACGCGGCCACCCGCGAAGAGGTCGGCCGGGTCACCGACGCCGGTGACGGCATCGCCCACGTCGAGGGTCTGCCCTCGGCGATGACGAATGAACTGCTTCAGTTTGAGGACGGGACACTCGGCCTGGCCCTGAACCTCGACGTCCACGAGATCGGCGTGGTCATCCTGGGTGACTTCTCCGGGATCGAGGAAGGCCAGAGCGTCAAACGCACCGGTGAGGTGCTCTCCGTCCCGGTGGGCGACGGATACCTCGGCCGCGTGGTGGACCCGCTGGGTAACCCGATCGATGGCTTGGGGGAGATCCCTAGCGAAGGTCGCCGGGAGTTGGAGCTTCAGGCGCCTAACGTGATGCAGCGCAAGTCGGTGCATGAACCGTTGCAGACCGGGATCAAGGCCGTCGACTCGATGATCCCGATCGGACGCGGTCAGCGTCAGCTCATCATTGGTGACCGCCAGACCGGTAAGACCACGGTTGCGGTGGACACGATCATCAACCAGAAGGCCAACTGGGCCAGCGGCGACATCGACAAGCAGGTGCGGTGCATCTATGTCGCCATTGGACAGAAGGGCTCCACGATCGCGTCGGTCAAGGGCACCCTTGAGGAAGCTGGCGCGATGGAGTACACGACGATCGTCGCTGCGCCTGCGTCCGACGCCGCAGGCTTTAAATACCTTGCCCCGTACACCGGCTCAGCGATTGGGCAGCACTGGATGTACGCCGGTAAGCACGTACTGATCGTGTTTGACGACCTGTCCAAGCAGGCAGAGGCGTATCGTGCAGTCTCGCTGCTGCTGCGTCGTCCGCCGGGCCGTGAAGCCTACCCCGGTGACGTTTTCTACCTGCACAGCCGGCTGCTAGAGCGTTGCGCCAAACTGTCGGACGAGATGGGCAAGGGCTCAATGACGGGCTTGCCGATCATTGAGACCAAGGCGGGTGACGTCTCGGCGTACATCCCGACGAACGTCATCTCCATCACGGACGGTCAAATCTATTTGCAGGCTGACTTGTTCAACGCCAACGTGCGTCCGGCTATCGACGTGGGTGTCTCGGTGTCCCGTGTGGGTGGTTCGGCACAGATCAAGGCGATGAAGGAAGTCGCGGGACGACTCAAGCTGGACCTTGCCCAGTTCCGGGCGATGGAAGCGTTCGCAATGTTCGCTTCCGATCTGGATGCGGCGTCGAAGGCTCAGCTGGCTCGTGGTGCGCGTCTGGTCGAGTTGCTGAAGCAGCCGCAGTCCTCGCCGTACCCGGTGGAGGAGCAGGTCGTCTCGGTGTGGGCCGGGACCACCGGCAAGCTCGACGATGTGGCGGTCGAGGATGTCAAGAGGTTCGAGGCAGAATTCTTGGACTTCATGCGTCGAGAGAACGCGGGGATCCTTGAAGCCATCCGGGAGACCAAGAAACTGGATGACGACACTAAAGCTGGCATGGAGTCAGCAATGGAGGCCTTCAAGGGTCAGTTCACCGACAGCGACGGTCGCCCTCTGGTGACGGGTGTCCCGCAGGACGCCCCGGTGGATGCCCTTGAGGACCACGATGTCGACCAGGAGCGGATCGTCCGACAGCGTTGATAGGTCACTGGTGTGGTCCGCGTGGGCGGACCACACCAGTGCCAGAACGTGTCGGCACGGCCCCGTTGAGCTAGAGAGACCAAGGAGAGGCGGAAAGATATGGGAGCGCAGATCCGGGAGTACCGGCAGCGCATCCGCTCCGTCAAGGCGACGCAGAAGATCACCAAGGCGATGGAGCTGATGGCGGCATCGCGGGTCGTCAAGGCGCGGACCCGCGTCGAGGAGACCACCCCGTACGCCACGGCCCTCACCAGAGCGCTCAGCGCCGTGGCCAGCCACTCCGATGCCGAGCACCCTCTCACCTCGGTGGTGGATCATCCCCGCCGGGCTGCCGTGCTCATCATCGCCAGCAACCAGGGGCTGGCCGGTGGATATATCTCCTCGGTGTTGAAGGAGAGCGAGCGACTGGTCCAGAAGCTGCGCAAGGAGGGCAAAGAGGTGGTGCCCTTCCTGGTGGGGCGGAAGTCCATCTCGTACTACCGCTTCCGGCATCGTGAGTATGCCGCTAGCTGGGAAGAGTCGACGGACAACCCCAGCTATGACACTGCCAAGAGCATCAGTGACCGACTGATCCAAGAGTTCCTTGCCGAAGAAACGGCAAGAGTGGATGAGGTCCACGTTGTCTATACGCAGTTCCGCAGCATGGTGACCCAGGTGCCGCGGGCGTTGCGGCTGCTGCCGATCGAAGTCGTTGACGAATCCGGTACGCCATCGGGCGAGGAAAGCGGCCACACCATGCTGCCGCTCTACGAGTTCGAACCGAGTACCGAAGAAGTCCTTGACGCGATCCTGCCGCAGTACGTCACCCACCGGATCTACAACTGTCTGCTGCAGTCAGCGGCCTCCGAACTCGCTTCGCGGCAGCGGGCCATGAAGTCCGCGACTGACAACGCAGACGAACTCATCAAGACCTATACCCGGCTGGCCAACCAGGCCCGTCAGGCCCAGATCACCCAAGAGATCAGCGAGATCGTGGGCGGCGCCAACGCCCTCGCGGACGCGAAGTAATGACACGAGGAGCATCTGCCATGAGCACTGCCTTTGCCGAGCCCCAGTCGGCGCAGCCCGCCCAGGGCGGCCAGGGCCGCCTCTCCCGCATCATCGGCCCGGTGGTGGACGTGGAATTCCCCGCGGACGCTATGCCGGATATGTACAACCTGCTGACCGTGGAGGTCGAGCTGTCGGGGCAGCGTAAGAAGCTGAACCTCGAAGTCGCCCAACACATCGGCGACAACATGGTGCGTGCGATCTCTTTGCAGCCCACTGATGGTTTGGTCCGCGGTGCCGTCGTCCAGGACACGGGCGGTCCGATCTCGGTGCCGGTGGGAGATGTCACCCTCGGCAAAGTTTTCAATGCCACGGGTGAATGCTTGAACCTGGAGGGCGACGGACCTCTGGAAGTCACCGAGCGGTGGGGGATCCACCGGTCAGCACCGGCGTTCGACCAGCTGGAGTCCAAGACTCAGATGTTCGAGACGGGCATTAAGGTCATCGACCTGCTCACGCCGTACGTGCAGGGTGGAAAGATCGGCCTGTTTGGTGGTGCCGGCGTTGGTAAGACCGTCCTCATCCAGGAGATGATCGCCCGCGTCGCTCGGGACCACGGTGGTGTGTCGGTGTTCGCCGGTGTCGGCGAGCGCACCCGTGAGGGCAACGACCTCATCGTTGAAATGGGCGAAGCCGGAGTGATCGGCCAGACCGCGTTGGTGTTCGGCCAGATGGATGAGCCGCCGGGCACCCGTCTGCGCATCGCCCTGTCTGCTCTGACGATGGCTGAATACTTCCGCGACGTCCAGAAGCAGGACGTGCTCTTGTTCATCGACAACATCTTCCGGTTTACCCAGGCCGGTTCTGAGGTGTCCACCCTGCTGGGCCGGATGCCGTCTGCGGTGGGCTATCAGCCAACGCTGGCCGATGAAATGGGTGTGCTGCAGGAGCGAATCACGTCCACGCGCGGTCACTCGATCACCTCGATGCAGGCGATCTATGTGCCCGCGGACGACTACACCGACCCGGCTCCGGCGACCACATTCGCCCACCTGGATGCGACCACCGAGCTTTCTCGTGAAATCGCTTCGCTCGGTATCTACCCCGCGGTGGATCCGCTGACCTCCACCAGCCGCATCCTTGACCCGCGATATGTCACCGCGGATCACTACAACACTGCGGTCCGGGTTCGCCAGATCCTGCAGCGCAACAAGGAACTCCAGGACATCATCGCGATCCTCGGTATCGACGAGCTCTCCGAAGAAGACAAGATCCTCGTCAACCGGGCGCGGCGTATCCAGCGCTTCCTGTCGCAAAACACGTACGTCGCCAAGCAGTTCACCGGCATCGAAGGCTCGACGGTGCCCTTGGTTGACACCATCGAGGCGTTTACCAAGATCGCGGACGGCGACTACGACACGGTGCCTGAGCAGGCCTTCTTCATGTGTGGTGGCCTTGATGATGTGGAGCGCCAGGCCCGAGAGATCGAAAAGAACAGCTGACCTCACGGTTTGAGCTCACGGAGGGTGGTCCCCAAGGTGGGGCCACCCTCCGTTGCTCTGCACCCTCGCACCCTGTCCTCGTCCACAGCACGGGCGCCGCGGCAGCGTATCCGCAGGCTCCAGGCCACCGCTCCCCGGCGCTGCTACCGGCCGACTCGGCGGGCTGCGCCGTGATGCGCCACCTGTCCGGGACGAACGTCGCGACGTCGTATCGGCCGGGAAGGATCAGCAACCGGCCGATCTGGCAGCTCCCAATGGTGCGGAGACATGTCAGTCGGGGGAAGAGAGACCGTGACATCCGGCACCAGCGCATCAGCGTTGACCTGTTCAGTTTCGCTGGGATGGCCTTTGCCGGTGGTAGGTGCCCTGTCCTGCCAGACACGGTAGAGGAAGAGCGGGTTGCCTACCAGGTAGCGACGCCACATCCGCTGAGGTTCCTGCCCGAGACGCCACACCCACTCCATGCCGATCTCACGAACCCACAAGGGTGCTCGGGGTATCCGTCCTGAGTAGAAATCAAACAATCCCCCCACGCCCATGGCCACTCGCACCTGCAACGATGGAAGGACTCGCGCCAGCCAGAGTTCTTGCCGTGGCGCACCCATGGCGACGAGCAAGATCTCGGCGCCTGACGCGTTGATCTCCTCGATGACCTGAGGTTCTTCCTCCGGTGCGAAATAGCCTGACCGGGTGCCAGCGATGAGGAGCTCGGGGAACCTGCGGCGCATTTCCTCGGCTGCCTGCGCAGCGACACCGGGTCGAGCGCCCAATAAGTAGAGCGAGATGCCCTCAGCTACTGCACGACGGCAGAGCCGAGGAAACAGGTCGGTGCCGTTGACATTTTCTTGGACCGTGAAGCCGTGGATCTGCGATGCGATCTTGATGCCGATCCCGTCGGGAAGGATCAGATCGCTGCCGTCCAAGACGTCTCGATACTGCTGATCTTCGACAGCTGTGTTGAGGCAGGCCGGGTTGACGAAGCAGATCAGACGGGCTGTCGTGGCCGTGCGGACCTGTTCTTGGATCCAGTCCAACGCCTGCGACATCGTGAAATTGGAGATGTGAACGCCGAGGAGACTGAATTCGCCGGGACGCTCTTGCTGTGGATCGGTGCTGACACCGTGCACCAGGAGCGAACGCAACACGATGCCTAGATTTTTCTTGGTCAACAGGTGCTGCTCTTGCACGTGTTCCTGATCTAGGTGGTGCTCCGGGTCGTAGGCAATACCGGTAGCGGCCCGCAGCCGATGCAGCGAGAACATCCCAGGGGTGACTTTCAGCCGCCATCGTTCCCTGGAGGAGAGTCTGCCGATTTCGTCGCTCGTCAGCGGACGTGGCCCGACGAATCTGAGGTGGCCGCAGCAGACAGCGACCAGATGGGGGAGACGGGAGCAGAGACCGCCGTCGGCGAAGGTGCGCACTGTGAAGGGGGCACCGCTTCGGCCGAAGAGGTCCTCGCTCTCGAAGACTTGGCCAGTGCTGAGGTAGGCGATGACGGCGCGTACCAAGAGCACAGGGAAGAGAAGAGCCAGAGTGAGTCCTGCAACCGCTCGGTCCAAGGGAGGCTCGCTTTCAGCGGTGACGTGGATAGGGTGACCGCGAGGAGAACCGGTTGTGGTGACATGGCAGGAAGGGATATGCCAGTGTCATAGTGTGGTGAACGGGCTGGAAAAAATATGTTGACAAGAGGTTAATCAATCACCGATTCCCCTCTGCGTAGGGGTGACTGGTGTGGTGAGCCAGGTGTTATTAAGTCGGTCGTGTGTCTTTTTCTCCATTCCTTGTTTCCTCGACCCGCAGAGGGTGCATTCGCCATTTTTTCATCTGGCGCAGCATTGCGTGCTGGAACCGGTCGAATTTTTTTGCTGGGCACTCTTGTGGGGCTATTGGTGTGACGGAAAGGTGGGGGTGTGGTTAATGAGTTCTTTGGGATTCCCTGGGGCGTCCGATAGCCGGAACTCCCACATAGGTGTGATGGGGGAGGGTGTCCTTGACCACGACGGCATTGGCGCCGATCCAGGTGCCGTCGGCGACGTTGATCGTCCCGAGGATGTTGGCTCCGGTGCCGATGAAGACGTCGTTGCCGATTCGTGGTGCGGGTAAGGTCCACGACATCCCGATCGTCACCCGGTGGTAAATCACCGCATTGGAGCCGATCACCGCGGTGTTGTGGATGATGACGCCTCGCCCGGCGTGTGGGAATCTGACCCCGGGGCCGCAGACGACCTGCGGGGGGAGCTCGGCACCCATGACCGTGCGCACCCACACCGCATCCATCACTTGGACGGCTCGTCGTACCAGGAACGGGCCGAGCCCGGGACGGCCACAGAAAGCTTGGCCGAGGCGCCAGGTGGTCAGGGTGACTCGTTGGGTGAGGGCAGGACTCTTCGTGAAATCAACTTTGAGCAAAGCCTTGGCTTCAGCCCAGCCAGCGCGCACTGAGGCTGTTTTTTTGCGGCCGAGCGAATCGCGGGTGGCGGGCTCCAAGATCCTGGTCAGCACAGTATCCTCCGAGTCGTTATGGGATCTGATCTTCGCCTCGGAGCCTATCGACGTGATTACCGCTGTGGCTGGCTTGACGCAGGGTCATCTGAATATGGACGAGTGACCTGTTAGTGAGACGTCCAGTGCGTCTAGTGCCGTTTTTCTGGACTTTTGTCCGAGACGCGACGAGCGGGCTTTAGGTGCGGTTCGCCGGACCGATGGGTGGGTGACCGAAACCACCCGACTTTGCCAGGGAAGGCACCCCATGACTGTCCGTTTCCACCGCGCACCGCTGTTCGTTTTGGGCGCCATGACGATGTTGGTCGGCTCCACAGCCGTCCCCTCGGCGTACGCCGCCCATGTCGACCGGCCCAATGTCGCCGAGGAACGTATCGGCACAGTCACTTCGACGGTCACCGCTCCGGACGAGCCGGCGGATGTGCCGCAGGAAGGGACCGGGACCGGGTCCAATGCCTTGGTGCCCTTCTCGCGGAACAGCTTCTTCTACGACGACATCTCCCAAGCCCCACTGGATCCCAACTCGGCGGCGATCACCCGTCGACTGGCTGCTGATGTGAAGAACAACTGGGGTGGGGTGGCCGCTTTCAACGCCCATGCGTGGAATACGACCTTCTACCGGGCAGATGCCCGTACCCCGCGGGTCCGGGTCACCTGGTCGAACTGTTTGAAGTTCAGTTGGACGCCGAAGGGGATCTACGACGGCCAGAAAGTCTTCGTGGATGTTCCGATCCCACGCGATGCGGCTGCTGCGGTGGGGAGCGATGGCACGATGTCGATCTACTCCCCAGCCACTGATCAGTTGTGGGAGTTCTGGCAGATGAAGAAGGGCGCTTCTGGTGCTTGGCAGGCCTGTCAGGGGGGCCGGATCGACAATGTCAGCAAGGCCATGGGTCAGTTCCCCATCGGGTTTGGGGTGAGTGCCTCCGGGCTCTCTGTCGCTGGCGGGACGATCTCTGCGGCTGAGGTCAAAGCGGGCCGGATCGAGCACGCCATGTATTTAGGGGTTATCAATGCTCGGCACTTCTCCGAGGTGAGTTGGCCTGCGGTGCGTTCTGACGGCTACACCAAAGACCCGGCAACCCCGATGGAGGGGCAGCGGTTGCGGTTGGATCCGCGAGTCAACGTCGATCGGTTGCCGTTGTCACCGTTGGCGAAGGCGGTCGCCAAGGCAGCCCAGAAGTACGGTTTTATCGTCTGCGACAAAGGTGGTGCGGTGGCGGTGATCGGTGAGGCCGGTCAGTCATTGAAAGCGACCACCGGTACCGACCCGTGGCCAGCCCTCCTCGGCGGTCCGGACTATTCAGCTATGAAGAACTTCCCATGGGACCGGTTGCAGGTCCTGCCGAAGAGTTACGGCAAACGCTGACTCTTCGGCGCGCCCCTCTCAGCGATCGTTTCGTTCACGCCCTCTCCCCAGTTGATCCCTTCCGGTGTGTTTCCCCTTGTGTACGACGAGCGCTGCTGTAGCGAGCGCTGTCGGGTAGTCCTGGCTGCGCAGCGCAGCCGCGTCTGTGATGTCATGCCGACCCCACTGGCCTGACTCCACAGGTTGTTGCGATGCCATCACCCCACGATGGTGTCGGTTGTCCCTATCCCCACCGTGTCGCCACCCCACGGCGGCATGTCTCCGCGTGCTTCGACGCATCCCCCTCCGTACGGCGTGTCTCTCGGCGTCCCTGCCGCGGATTTGAGCCCAGGAGTGGCCATGTTTTCTCGTCGATCTGTTGTTTTTCCGACCCGCACCCTGAATCGGAGTGATGGTTGGGCCCGTCGATCTGTCCATGCGTGGTGGTGCGTGCCCTTGGCATTGTTGCCCGTGGTCGCCCAGACTGCGCTCCCGGCAGCCGCGTCAGCTCAATCGGTCACTCAGACCCAGGTGATCGCCCGTACTGTGGCGGCTTTCACGGATCAGACTGATCAGGCCGGACACGTGTGGAAGGCCCGTCGTGGCCTCATCGGAGGTACGACGAATTCGTCAACGTTGGTGGGCAAACCGATTGCGGGCACCACTGACGACAACCTTTATCAGGTGTCGTCGTACACCTCTACGGGGTATGCGCTGACTGTTCCTGCCGGGCGGTATCGAGTGCGGTTATTGATGGCCGAGGGGTACTGGTCGGCGCCGGGCAAACGCGTCTTCAATGTCACCGCGGAAGGGCAGACGGTCCTGTCTCAGGTGGATATTTTCGGCGCAGCAGGCAAGGCCACCGCCTACGACCAGACATTTGAGACTGATGTCAACGACGGCACGTTGAATGTGGGTTTTGTCAAGGTATTGGACAATCCGTTGATCGCCGCTGTGGAAGTGTCATCGGTGATCCCGGCTGATCCAACGACCCCACCAGCATTGGGTCATGCGCCAATTCCGCTGGGTCCTACCAGCCCGTTCATCACGCGTATCGAGCAGGCTCCGCTGGACCCGCAGTCCACTGAGATCGCGGCGAATTTGCGTTCTGATGTGGTGAATAACTGGGGTGGCGTGGCTGCGGTCAACACGAACCAGTACAACTCAGCGTTCTATCAGGTCCCAGCTGATCAGCCGCGCGTGGACGTGGACTTCTGGAATTGCCAGAACAAGACGTGGGTGGATCCAGCCCTGTTCCAACCTGGTGGGTTCTTCATGCAGGTTCCCGTACCTTCTGACGCGGTCCCAGCCACCGGAACTGATGGCGAAATGTCGATCTACTCCCCGTCGACTGACCAGTTGTGGGAGTTTTGGCGGATGCGTCGTAACACCAGCACCAACCGGTGGGAGGCTTGCTGGGTCGGTCGGATCGACAACGTCTCGCAGAGCATTGGCGTTCACAAACAGTGGTACGGCGTCAGCGCATCCGGTCTGGCTGTAGCGGCGGGAATGATCTCCCTGGATGAGGTACGTCGTGGCCGTATCGACCACGCCATGTATTTGGGTGCGATGAACATCCGCGCCTACCCGGACATCTCGTGGCCAGCGAACCGCGGTGATGGCAATGTCACTGACGGCACCCCGGTGGTGCGCGAGGGACAACGGTTGCGACTCGACCCGGCGTTGGACCTGTCTACGCTGTCGTTGACCCCGGTGGGTCGGATGATCGCAGAAGCAGCCCAGAAGTATGGCTTCATCGTCTGTGACCGATCCGGAGCTGTCGCGGTCATCACCGAATCTGGTGCTCGGGAGAAGAGCGTCACTGGTGTGGATCCGTGGCCGTCGCTGCTGGGAATGCCGTCATACGAGGTGCTACGAAACTTCCCGTGGGCATCGATCCAGGCCGTGGCAGTCGACTACGGCAAACCGTGACCCCCACCGGGGTGACACCCCTTGCGGTGTCACCCCGGAATCACCCGGTCTAGGAAGGCGGTCATGGCCGGGCCGGTGGTCCTTGGGGTGAACTCAGCCAGGATGCTTCGGCGTCCCGCCTGACCCATCCGGGTCCGAAGGCTCTGATCGGCAGCGAGTTGGGCGATCGCATCGGCCAACTGGTCAGCTCGGCCAGGGCGGACCAAAAGGCCGTTGACCTGGTCGACGACTAGCTCGGGGATGCCGGTGATCCCAGATGCCACCGCTGGCAGCTCCGTGGCCATCGCTTCCATCAACACCACTGGTAAGCCTTCGATGAAGGACGGCAGGACGAAAACGTCAGCCCAGTGATAGTGCGCCGGGAGATCGTCTTGCCCGACGGGCCCGACCAACTCCACCAGCCCCTGCAACCCCGCCTGATCGATCCGATGCTGCAGGTCAGCGCGTTCTTCGCCGTCCCCGATGATCCGCACCTGCACCGCAATCCCGCGGCTCTGCAAGAGGGACACGGCCTCGACGAGGATGGGGAAGCCTTTCAACGGGACGAGTCGTCCCACAGTGATCAGCCGCACTGGCCCGTCGTGGTTGCGGGCCGCAGGCGGCGGAGCAAACCGGTCTGGATCAACGGCCATCCGCACCACCTCGATCTTGTCCCACTGCTCAGGACCGACCAGCCTCATCAGTTGACTGCGGGTGAAATCGCTGATGGCGGCAACCCCCCGCGCCTGGCGCACCTTCGCAGGGATATCCCACTGGTCGACGTACTGGAACTCGGCATACCCGTGCACAGTTAGCGACCACGACCACGACCCTGGACCGTCGATCCGCTCGCCCATCATGGTGGCCAAACGCACGACGTCGGCAGACACATTCGCCATGTGCGCGTGGACATGACGTAACCCTCGTTCGCGCATCCATTGATGCAGCAGCACCGCTTCGGCCAGATAGAACCCTTGCCAGATTTTGGCGCGCACAGTCCGATCCCCAACCCGTGCTGCCTGGCCTGCAGCCCAAGACAGCACATCCGGGTGGTGGGCAGCCATCTCAGCGACGGCTCGAGCCAACACCGCTTTGTCCGCTAACAGCACCGCCGTACTGGACAGTTCGGCGCGCATTGCCGCTGAAATCGCCTGCTGCGGCGGGCACGGTCTGACACTGAAGGTGTCAATCTGCCACCCCTGGTCCCGCAGCGCGGTCACTTCTCGTTCGATGAAGGTGTGCGAAATCGCGGGGTACTGACTGTTCAGGTAGGCGATGCGTCGAATGGCCGGCATCAACGCACCTCGGTCGATACCGCACCTGAGGCATCAACAGCCCCGTTTGGCACCCGAGTCGAGACGTCTCGTTCCCACATGGTGGCCTCAGCGGTCGTACGCCGAGCCCGACGCCGAGCGATGAGCGTCACCGCGACATACACCACAGCATCAGCACATCGGGCCGGTTCGTGACGAAGCAGCGTCGCCAAAGCCCGGACCGTGCCACCAGTTGTCGCCGCGAACGTGACCCCCTCCACATTCGTGGCATAGCTAGCCAGCGTGGGATCCTCTGCGATCTGGGCATTACCTCGAGCCACCCGAGTGCGGACCTTGACCAGACTGGACACGGTGCGCGGCACCAATACCCGGAACGACCCCGCCGTCACCACCCGCTCCTGCGGCGCAAACATCCGTTGGACAAACAAATCGTCCCCCAGATGGTCAGGGAAATCCCCAAACCTGGCCCGCCCGGCACGGGACATCCCATATACCCCGCCACCGATGAGACCCTCGCGGACGTAGGGCAGCCGCGTGAAAACCCGGTAATAGGCCCGCACCGCCGCCGACGATCCTGCCACGTCGAAGAACGGGCGCGGCGTGCCAGCTAGAGGCTCCTCGACATTCAACGCCGTGATCAGGCCTGTCAACGCCTGCTCGTCCACCACCACATCCGCGTCCACATAAATCCGCGGAAAAGCGCTCGCTGTCCGGTCGCCGACAGTCAAAGCCAACGACTTGGACCCGGTCTCGATGTCGACGACCTGGACACCGGGATGACGGCGTGCCCGGTGGGCGGTGTCATCGCTGCAGCCGTTAGCGACCACCACGATCTGCACGTCACAGCCATTGCGGGCGCGATCTACGGCGTCGAGACAGCGGTCGATCACTCCAGCTTCGTTATGGGCGGGGATGATGACGGCAGCGGCGTATTCCTGGGTGGAGGTCACGACATCTCCAGGGATCCAGCGGCTGCCGGGGCGGCGTCACTCAGCGGTGGGGACATCACGGCAGGATCGGGGCGCCGACTGCGCAGCACTCGCGCTGGAACTCCTGCGGCGATGCTGAATGGCGGGATATCCCGGGTGACGACGGCTCCGGCAGCGATCACCGACCCGGTGCCGATCCGTACCCCTGCGGTGACGGTGACATTGGCGCCTAGCCAGACGTCGTCCTCCACTACGACCGGACGGATGTCGTCCAATCCTCCTTGGGAGTTCATCGGTCGGTCTGGGTCGTCGAAACGGTGGTTGGTGCTGATAAAGGTGCAGCCTGGGCCCATCATGACGTCGGTGCCCAGGACGAGCGGACCGAGGATTTCCGCTCGGACCCCAAGGCCGGAGCGGTCACCGATGACGATGCCCTTCCCGGACCCGAAATGGGCGCCACTTTCGACAGTGATGTCGTTTCCGGCTTGGTCCACCATGCGGCGGACCAGTGCGGCACGGATAGTTCGAGAGATCGCACCCCCGGGTGCATAGGTGCGGGGGAGATGCGAAGCGACCAGGTAATAAGCAACGTACGACGAGCTGCGGGTCAAGCGGGACAAGAGGTGGCGGGGCATCCTGACCCTTTCGTCGATGGGTGGGTTTGTTCGGATGTCGGTGGTCGAGTCCCTTGGGGCGGTGCCTGACTCAGCGCACCCAAGGAGGCGTTCCCATTATCGTGAGAGATGAATGGTGTGGGGCTGTTTCCGGGTGGCAGATCGGGGCAGGGCTGCGCAAAACTGTCGGACAATCGTTATGGACGAATGTCTGATTTCGGGTGGTTGCTCGTGACTCCCGGCAGGGTGAGTTTTTATGCAACGATGCGGCGGTGGGGAAATCATGTCGCCGCCACGGCATCAAGGAGCGTCATGACCCGATCCATGCCTGAAAAGAGCAAGGTTGAGCACCCCCCTGAGCCGCCGACTCATCTCGGTCGTGTGCTGCTGCAAGGAGCGAGTTGGCAGCTCTTGGCTCAGCTGGCGCCGTTGATCGTGAACTTGGCGTTAACGCCGTTTGTCATCTCACATCTGGGCTTGGTGGCCTACGGCTTGTTTTTGGTGACTAGCACCCTGACTCAGTTCCTGGCGCAGTTCGACGGGGGCATTAGTCGTAGTGCCTCGCGATACTTTGCGGTGTTTGCGGGGCAAGGAGACAAAGTCGCTACGACCCGTCTCGTCGTGACCCTGATGTGTTGCGTGGCTGTTTTCACCACGTTTGTGATGGGTTTGGCTTTTATTTTTGCTGACCAGCTAGTGGCGTTTTTCCATGCGCCCCCTGATCTGGCAGAGGATACGGTTTTTCTGTTGCGAGTCTTGACAGTGATCGTCGGCCTTGCCCTGGCTAGGAGCCTCTTCTTTTCGGTCCTCAACGCCTACCAGAAATATGCGCTCACCTGCGGCACGATGCTTCTTGGCTATGTGATCTATGCCGTGGGGATGTGGTCAACCCTGACGCACGGGATGGGATTGCGCGGTGTCGCGTACGTCTTCATTGTGCAGCAGGTGTTTGCCACCGTCACCCTGGTCCCCGCCGCGATGCCGATGCTGAGCGCGGACGGTCTGGGCTTCGTTTCCAGACGGGAGCTGGCTGAATTTTTTAGTTTCGCGTGGAAGGTGCAGGTCTCTGGCCTGCTCAACCTGGTGGGCCTTGAAGCGGTCACCTTGATCGTGGCTCGGGTGGCCCCCGCCGATGTCCCCGTTTTCGGCCCGGGCAGCACCTTCGCTCAACAGCTGAGAGTCATTCCGCTGAATGCGATTTCCCCGATTCAGTCGGTCACTGGCAGAGCGATCGGACGTGACGGTGCCGACGCGACGGTGCCGATGTTTTCCCGGGTGCAACGGATCTGGGTGGTGTTGATCTGTGGGTGGGTGGCCGTCGGCGCTCCGGCGGCGTACTTCGGGGTGAACGTGTGGCTTCCTCTTCCCGGTCACACTGCTGGACTGGTCACCGCCACCTTGCTGCTCGCCCACCTTTTCAAGCTGCTGCCGGAGCTGCAAAACCAATGGGCGATGCTGATGCACTGCCCGGAGTTTGAAATGCGAGCGGGTCTCATCACGACCGTGCTCGTGCTGAGTGGATCCTTGCTGTTGGCCCCTCACTACGGCGCGATGGGCGTGGCCTGGGCAACGGTCGTCGCGCAATTCGCCGCGTTCTGTTATCGCATGAGCGTGAACCGCAAACTCCCGGTCCAGGTGCCCTCCCCGCTGTGCAGTATTCCTTGGGTGGCCAGCGTGGTCAGCGCGGTGGGCAGTTTCCTTGCGGTCGGTGCCATGAGCTGGCTGATCGGACAGCACTACCTGCCCCGAGGAGGGCTGGGGATTGTCCTCTGCGGGCTGGCCGCGGCTCCGGTGCTCCTGATCTACCTCTCCGTGACGGTGGGGTTGCGACAAGCCCTGTCCGTGATCCGTGTCAAAGGAGGCCGAGGATGAAGGCTGAACCCACGGTGTCGCCAGCAGTGGGCGCCGCTGATGACGCCGATGCAGTGCAGCGCAGGAGGGCGGCAGCGACCCGCAGGCGCCATCTGATCCTCGCTGGCATCGCCACGCTCGCGCTGATTGGCGCGTCGACGGTGGTCTGGTGGGATCGGCACCATCCTCCAGAGCAGGCTGTCACCCCACCGGAAGCGACGTCAGCGCCGGTTTCCGGGTCGACCGGTGTGCTTCCGAAGGATTTTGGCCCCTATCCCACCTTCGGAGCCCGCTCGGTTTTCACCGCAGACGTGTCCCACGCGCCGACGCATCCCCGATCAGCCGACATCACGGCCCGCCTGGTGAAATCTGTCGAAGAGAACTGGGGTGGGATTGCCCCCTTCAACACCGGGAAGTACGCCGCCGGCTATGCAGTCGCCACCGAGGGCACCCAGCCACACGATGTCACGTTCACCAACTGCCAAAACAAGGGACAAACCCCGTCAGCGCTCTTCAGCGGACCGGCGATTTTTGCCCATGTCCCCATCCCCGCAGACGCGGTCGCCGCAGCAGGTTCAGACCATCACTTGGCGGTCTACGACCCTGCAACAGACCGTCTGTGGGAATTCTGGGTGGCTTCTCGCCGCGACGACGCCACCTGGCAGGCGTGTTGGGGCGGGCTGATCACCAAGGTGTCCTCGGCGTCGGGACAGTTCGAGGCGCCGTACGGGGTGAGTGCGTCAGGTTTAGCAGTCAGCGGGCTGATGGTGACCCTTGAAGATGTCCGGCGCGGGCGCATCGAGCACGCGATGGGGCTGACCGTGATCGAGGCAGCTCTGGGGCACAGTTACCCAGCCAACCGGGATGACGGCTACAGCACCCGCCCCGACGCCATCAAGGAAGGCACCCGACTTCGACTCGACCCCGCCCTTGACGTCGATGCGCTGTCACTGTCACCGATCGGTCACGCGGTCGCCAAAGCCGCCCAACGCTACGGATTCATCGTCACCGACAAAGGAGGCGCGGTGGCGGTCATCGCCGAATCCGGAGACCGATGGGCCAAACGGACCGGAACGAACCCGTGGCCGACCCTTCGCGGCTCCACCGCGCAATCCTCTGAACTCAAAGGCTTCCCGTGGGATCGCATCCAAGTCATCCAGGAAGACTGGGGTCGGCCTCCCCGTCAGTGATCGACTGGTCGTCTCGGGGCGACACGGCCCAACTCGCCGTAGGGACACCAGCGATCAACCACGCCAGGAAGTTGGGGAAAGGCACCGCCATCGGGTTCGCCATCCCCGTGACCACCCACGCGGTGAACACGGCGAGCGCCAAGATCCGCCATGCCGCCAGGTCGCCGTGTAGCCGCAAAAACACCACCCGTCCCGGCCCCCACGCCCAAATGCACAGCAGCACCGCCGCCGCAGGGACACCCAACTCCACCGCGCGAGCTAGAAGCACGTTGTGGATCTCGACGACCACGTTGTTCATCGGATAGGCATCGGACAACCGGAACCACTCGGAGCCGTAGGGGAAGAACCGCTGCCAGCCGATCCCCGTCCATGGCAGGTCTTGCAGCAACGACAGCGCCGCATCGTTGGAGCCCAGACGGTCGTTGACCGCCCCCACCTCCCCCCATCTGCTCGCAAATCGCTCAGTCAATTCCGGCAGCGCGACCGAGACCGCCACCGCACCAGCGGCAAGAGCCCCAGCCACCACCGGAATCGCAGTGCGCAACCTCGGAGCGAGCAGAGCGCCCACCAGCAACCCCGCGCCGGCACCAAACCACGTCGCCCGGGTCAACGACAACGCGGTGCTAGCAGTCCCCGTGACCACCGTCACCATCGCAGCCACCCGCCACCACAGATGCGGTCGGCGTACCAACAACGTCACCGCAGCAAAAGCACAGATCGTGCAGGACAAACCCATCGCATCCGCAGCGAGGAACGGGCCGCGTGCCCGACCGTACATCGTCCCCACCGATGGGTCAGCCACGTACGGCGGAAAGGCCCACGCCGGAGCCAACATCTCCACTATCCCCTCAATCCCAAGATAGACGCCGATGAGGGTGACCGTTTTGAGCAGCAGATCCCGACGGCCCGGAGTGTCAAAAAATAACGGCGCGACCACAAACAACACCAGCGGCATCGTCATTCGATCGGACAGCGCAAAGAGACTCACATTGTCCATGAGATTGCCGTGCCACGCCATTGAACCCACAGTCCATAAGACCAGTACAACCATCAATGTATGGACGCCGCTCCATCGAAGTCGAGGTCGATTTGCATCCAGAAAAAGCAGCAAAATTGCCACCGGAAACAGCAGTCGGTCTGGGCTGATGGGAAGATGCAAATATTGACTGTTCTTATTGACCAGCAAAGCGACGACCGCCGCCAGAAAACACCACAGATGCACCGGAACTGGCGGCTCATCCCGGCCGCGAGGCATCTCAACCCCCTGCTCCACCGGGGCAGTAGTCACGGCATTCATCCGCGCTCGCGTCGACGACGCCGATCCAGGTATACCGCCAGGCATAACGAGATCACCATGCCGCCGGCCACTCCGATCAGTGCGCCCCGCTGCAGCCTGCTGGCCCGATTGTCACCCACCAGCCGGGCACCTTGACCGATAGTCCGGAGGTCTGCTTCGGTGGACGACGTCGACACCAATCGTCGATATCGCTCCAACCGGGCGTCCTGCTCTACTTGCAACCGAGCCCGTTCCGTATCGACCTTGGCATAAGCCTCCAGATCAGCGGCAATCACCTGATCAGATTTACCCTCTCCCAAATCACGGTTGTACTTAGCCAAGGTGCCAGCCGCGCCAGCATTGACCTTCGACAACTCAGGAGCATGAGCCACGATCTCCTTCAAGATCTCCTTCGGGTCATTCTCCCGCCGACCTTTCGCGACCTCAGCCACTAACGCATCTGCCGCCTGTTGACTGGCCTTGACAGCAGTCTCAGCAGAATCCGCCTTCGCCTCAATCCGAATGATGGACGAGTCCGGGATCGGCGAGGCCACCAAGGAGGACACCCCGGCAGGCGGCCGTAACCCAGACACACCCTGATCGGTGACCCACCGTGAGTAATTGGACGCCATCTCTTTGGCCGCCGACGGATAACCAGGAATGTTCAAGGCACTCATTTCGCCTTTCCCGATGGCCAGCCGAGTTTCCCCGGTATACACATCCGGGCGTGTCACGGCGACACCGGTGCCGACAACGGTCGACAACACGGTCACTAGGACAGCCAAGACCCCGTGATGGCGAAGAGACTGCAGAGCGGTCGACCGCTGGGCGGCAGTGGTGGTGGACACAAGACTCCTCATCGTCCGGGGTGGAGGATCAGCGCTCGCCTACTGGGCGGGCGGGGACACCGACGTACGTGGTGTGCGGGAGGGTGTTGGTCAGCAGGACAGCGTTGGCGCCGACTTTGGTGCCGTCGGCGAGGTGGAGAGGGCCGACGACCTTGCTGCCCGGCGCCAGATAGACCTGGTCACCGATCTGGGCGGCGCTGCCCTGGTCACCGACAAGGCCGATCGTGACGTCGTGGTAGAGAGTGCAGCCAGCGCCGATGACGACGCTCGGGTGGATCATGCAATTTCGAGCTGAATGAGGCAGCCACAGGCCGGGACCGATGGGGACTGTCGTGGGGATCTCCGCACCGAGGATCCCGTGGAACCACACCGCGACCGCTGCCCGTTGCGCGCACCGCAGCAGGAGCGACATCGGATCCCGGCGGTCGGCTAAGGCATTACCCGCTCGCCAGATGATCAAGGTGAGGCGTTGCCCCACCCGCGGATTGCGAGCAAAGTCCGCTTTGAGATCGTGTCGCATCCGAATCATTGCGGTGGCCAGATCGGCCGAGGACGTGCTCATCGAGTTCGGCTCCTTCGGCTGAGGGTTCAGCGCACACACCCACGCTGTACCCGGTGATCGAATCCCCATGTCAGGCCCACCCCCGAGGGACGCTGACGCTCGCGGCAGGACGCACGCTAGCAGCGCGCACCGGAGGAAAGGGGGTTCTTGACGTGACCATTGCGACCGACGGGAAAACAAGGACCGATCACGGCTCCCGGACGACCCTGGGGGAGGTCCGGCCGACACGGACGGACCGACGTCCACACGGCTCGGATACACTTCCCCTACCGATCAGCTACCTCGGAGGCTTACCGTGGCATTTCTGCACGTCGAACTCGTTGCCGCCGACCGGAAGGTCTGGGAGGGGGAAGCCTCCTCGGTGAGCGCCCGCGGCATTGAAGGGGATCTGGGGGTTCTGCCCGGTCACGCGCCACTTCTGACGGTGCTAGCCGATGGCGAGGTGCGCATCCATGGCGCCGACGGTCCCCATCAGGTCCATATTGATAGCGGATTCCTCTCCGTGGATGACAACATCGTGCGGATCGTCGCCGAGACGGTGACTGCCTCGACGAAGGCGTGACCCCATGGAGGTGCTGAACACGGCCGAGGTCGTGGTCGGCGCCTGTCTAGCGGTGGCGGTCCTGACGCTGATTTTTATCGCGGTCCGTCGACGGTTGCTTGCTCGAGGGGGCGACCTGTTGTTGTGTTCGGTCCGCACCGATGACAAGCCACGGTGGCGCGCAGGTCTGCTTCGGTTCGATGACACCAGGTTGTCCTGGATGCCATTACTGGGCATCTGGCTGAGCGCGACCTACGCCTGGGACCGTGAAGGGCTGGAGCTTGGGGGGATCCGGCAACTTGAGGCCGATCAGAGCTTGGACCCCACTGCAGTGCGCACCGCGCTTTCCGGCCGGGCGCATGGCAGCACTCCCACGGAGGCGGAGCTGGGTTTGGGGCAAGAGTCTTATACGGCGTTGCGGTCCTGGGTGGAAGCCGGTCCGCCTCGGCGGCTTCCGGTCGACTGGTGACCTCCTGGCTCCGGTGGCCTGCTGTCTTTGGGGCAGCTGACCGTGGTTTTGCTTCATGCTGCTGCGGGCTGGATCAGCTGGGTCGAGGACCGGTGGGGCGTTCTGCTCGGCCGCCACCGGGCTGCCACAACACGTCATCACCGACCCCGAGGTTGGCGACTCTGGCGAGGACAAACAGCAGATCAGATAACCGGTTCAGGTAGGTCGCAGTCGCTGGGTTGATCCCACCGGGCCGGTCCGAGTCTGGGGTGGCGGGTTCAGTGCCGTAGACCTCGATGGCTGCCCAAGTGCTGCGTTCCGCGCGACGCACGATGGTGCACGCGAGATGGAGGTACGCCGAGGCGGTGCTGCCGCCGGGGAGGATGAAGCTGCGCAGCGCGGGCGTCATCTCGTTGAATCGGTCGCAGTCTTCTTCGAGCTCAGCGATCCATTCCTCTCTCACTCGCAACGGCTCATACCGGTATTGGGTAGCCAGTGGATTGCACAGGTCAGCACCAACATCGAAGAGGTCATTCTGAATGCGGGTGAGGGTGGCTCGCACCTGGTCGTCCAGGCCGTCAGTAGTTAAGACGATCCCCAGGGCCGCATTGGCTTCATTGCAGTCGGCGTACGCCGCGAGCCGAACGTCTGTCTTCCGGGTGCGGCTGAAGTCGCCCAGTGCTGTCGTTCCGTCGTCGCCCGTCTTGGTGTAGACCCGCGTGATGTTGACCATGGCACTGATCCTGTCAGATCAGCACACTGGTCGTGGAAGGACTCCGCGCCCTAGCGACCGTTGAGCGACCTGCTGTGTCCGCTCCGAGCGTGGTCGTCGTCGTCACCTCATCTCGTTGCAGCCTCCGGTTACGTTCGCGACATGGATACGCGCGACAAGCCATGGGTGATGCGGACCTACGCCGGGCATTCCAGTGCCACCGCGAGCAATGACCTTTTCCGCCGTAACTTGGCGAAAGGGCAGACTGGATTGTCAGTGGCTTTTGACCTGCCGACCCAGACGGGGTACGACGCCGACCATGAACTGTCTCGCGGGGAGGTAGGGAAGGTAGGGGTGCCTATCGCGCACCTGGGGGATATGCGGGCGTTGTTCCGAGATATTCCGCTGGCGCAGATGAACACGTCTATGACGATCAATGCTACGGCGATGTGGATGCTCGCGTTATATGAGGTGGTGGCGGAGGAACAGGCCGTCGAAGCAGGTCACGACCCGGCAGCTCAGATCACAGCGTTGGCCGGCACCACCCAAAACGACATCATCAAGGAGTATTTGTCTCGGGGAACGTATGTCTTTCCTCCTGGCCCTAGCCTGCGACTGACTGTCGACATGATCGCCCATACGGTGGCGCGGATGCCGAAGTGGAATCCGATCAATATTTGCAGCTACCACTTACAGGAAGCAGGAGCTACTCCGGTCCAAGAGATTGCTTTTGCGATGGCAACGGCATTGCAGGTCCTCGACGCGGTCCGAGATGGTGGGCAGGTGCCGCCGGAGAAGTTCGGCGATGTCGTGGCTCGCATCAGTTTCTTCGTCAACGCAGGCGTGCGTTTTGTTGAGGAAATGTGCAAGATGCGGGCGTTTGTGCAGTTGTGGGATGCCTTAACTCAGGAACGATATGGCATCGAGGATCCTCGGCAGCGGCGCTTCCGGTATGGCGTCCAGGTCAACTCGCTGGGTCTGACCGAAGCACAGCCAGAAAACAATGTGGTCCGCATTGTTCTGGAGATGCTGGCAGTCACCCTCAGCAAACAAGCTCGGGCTCGTGCGGTGCAACTTCCTGCCTGGAACGAGGCGTTGGGGCTGCCTCGACCGTGGGACCAACAGTGGAGTCTGCGGGCACAGCAAGTCCTCGCTTATGAATCTGACCTGTTGGAATACGACGACCTATTTGCCGGCAGCCCGGTGGTGGAAGCGACGGTGTCCCGACTGGTCGAGGGGGCACGGCAGGAGTTGGCGCGGATTGAGGACATGGGGGGCGCGGTGGCTGCGGTGGAGAGTGGTTACCTCAAGCAGGCGTTGGTCGCTAGCCATGCTGCTCGGCGGCAACGCATCGAGTCGGGAGAGGATGTCGTGGTCGGGGTGAATCGGTTCACCACCACCGAGCGCAACCCGCTCACTGCTGACTTGGACACCGCGATTCAGACTGTTGATCCGCAGGTGGAGAAGCACGCGGTCGAGGCGGTGCAGCAGTGGCGGGCAGCCCGTGATGCGGATCCGCAACGCCGTGCCGAGGTGCGTGCTGCGCTGGAGCAGTTACGTGCTGATGCGGTCTATGAGCATGTCAATCTGATGGAAGCGTCGATCCGGTGTGCCCGGGCTGGCGTGACCACGGGGGAGTGGGCGCAGGCGTTGCGGGAGATTTTTGGGGAGTTTCGTGCTCCGACCGGGGTGACCGGCTCGGTCGGGGTCGGTGAGGCTCCGACCGGGTCCGCGTTGGCTCAGGTCCGTGAGCTGGTACGCCGTACCGAGGCAGATATGGGCTGTCGGTTGCGGTTGCTGGTGGGCAAACCGGGGCTGGACGGGCATTCCAATGGAGCAGAGCAGGTAGCTGTCCGGGCTCGGGACTGTGGCTTTGAAGTGGTCTATCAGGGGATCCGACTCACCCCGGCGCAGATCGTGGCTGCTGCGGTAGCCGAAGATGTCCATGCAGTGGGAGTGTCGATCCTGTCCGGGTCGCACATGGAGCTGATCCCGCAGATCATGCAAGGGCTGGCTGCTGCTGACGCTGGTGAGGTGCCGCTGTTTGTCGGGGGCATCATCCCGGAGGCAGACGCTCGGCGACTGATTAATGCCGGGGTGGCGGCGGTATTCACCCCGAAACATCACGATCTCACGACATCAATGGGGCAGATTGTTGCTGCGATTCGGCACGCTCAGGGGCTTTCCAGCTAACCGTTGTGCAGTCATAGGCGTCCTGGGGTTTCTTGCCATAATTCCCCCAACCTTTTATCCCATTCCGCCGGGTTGAAGTCCAACCATCCGTTGGCTGGAATAAACGTCATCTTGCCAACGTAGATGTGATCGTCGACGTAATATAGATCCACTCTCACAAAATCGTGATCTGCGCCGAGTCTTTCGGCGATGCTGATCATCTCCGCCAATTTATGAGGCCGAGGAGGGTGCGATTCACGGCATACTGATCGCACCAGGAAGGGAAGCTTTTCCCAGTGCACATCATAGAAAATGCCGACATCTCCTAAGCGGCCGCCAATCTGAATCGCAGTCACTTTTCCGTTAAAAGTGTAAAAATAATAACCTAAGGGGCCGTCGTCGAATCCATCATTGAGGAAAGGTTCAATGTAGAGCATCCGTGGGATGTCGTAGTAATAAAATTCTAAGTTTTCCCTTTGGGGGCTCTGACCGGACCACCCGTGCGCAAGGGATACCACTGCTTGCGGATCCTCTGATCCGTCCAAGACGAAATGTTGACCGCAGCCTTGAGTGGACTTTAGGACACACGGCCGAGGTAACGTTTCAAAGGGAATATCATCGGCACGGGTGCCTCGCCAGAGCACGGGTAAGGCGTAGCCAGCGCCGACTGTGGCGGTGACATGATCTCGTAACGCTAAGGTGTCGATGTAAGGTAGCCATCCGGTGTCACGGCGGCGCGCCATAAGAATCATCCGGCGAAACAGTTTCTCGGTGAAAAGCTTTGCGTGGTCGACATCAAGATCTCGATCATAATAAGCCCGAAATCTCTCGCGAAGAACTCGTTCTGCGTGGC
The DNA here is from genome assembly GCF_019331795.1 of Austwickia sp. TVS 96-490-7B. Classification (GTDB taxonomy): domain Bacteria; phylum Actinomycetota; class Actinomycetes; order Actinomycetales; family Dermatophilaceae; genus Austwickia. The sequence continues at coordinate 225,114 of NZ_JAHPZL010000003.1, read as the reverse complement.
GTGGGCCAGCAAGTTGATGAGATACGGATCGAGCTCGCTGATAGAGGCGATTTAGATAACGGGGTGGTGCACTGTGCCGAATCATCATCGGTGGAATCTGTCGCGCAGAGGCCGCATTCTGGGGCAGGGGTGCGGCTTCCTGATGGCGAATCCAGGTCCGGTGTCGTGAGGAATGACGTTGTGCCCAGGCAAATCTGGCTCCTATGCGGGCTTCTAAATATCCATTAATGCGACCGGCCAAGCCCGTCGCCGCAAAGCCTGTGCGGATTAACCTATCCGGATCTCGTCGTATCACTGATGCGATCACGTTTCGACCTAGATGAGGAAATAGCGACAGTATCTGGTGGCGGACTGCCTGAGGATCGTGGTGTTTTAAGGCTACGTGGGCGTTGACTGTATTGGCGTGGTATGCCCGCTTGAGCAGCATCTTCGGCGATAATCGAGCCGTGGGAACTGGCTCTACCACGACGGCTTCTGCAGACCACGCCAAGATTCCCCCATGCAGGCTGACTCGGGTGAAGAAGTCGGTGTCTTCACTGCCAATTTGACCTAGCTTTGGGTCAAACCAAGGGGCTGGCAAATCATCAACTATCCGTCTACGGATGCCGATATTCTGCGCGCCAGCCAGGTGTGGCACCAGTCCAGTAGGGAAAGGGCTCATCTCGGCGGCTGGGCTATTTCGAACGATGCGCGAAGGATGCTGAGAAAGACGCTGGTCTACGACTCCACCTATGAGATCAGCATTATAGGTGAGTCCTGCCTTGAGTAGATGATCCAACCACCCTGGAGTCACCCATCCATCGTCATCCAGCATCATCAACCACTGCCACTGGGGGAAGCGAGAAATGGCGGTGTCAATCAGGGCATTACGGGCCTGAGACACCCCAGATTGGGGGACTGGGATCACCAGGTGAGGAATGCTGCTCAGCTCGCTGTCAGCGATAGCAGTCGTGTCAGTGCGGCATCCGTTGTCTGCGATGATGACCGCGGCGCGCCCGTGAATTTCAGGTCGCAACGAGCGCAGCAACCTGCGGAGTCCCTCTGGTCGATGATAGGTAGGAATTCCTACCACAACGTCAGGCATGGGTGCCTACCCGACTGATCTGGCGACGTATCGAACGGCCAACCATCCGCGCGGTGAATGTGAGGTTGCCCCTCGAGAGGAGGCGCGGATAAATTTCCTTGATGATTTCCAGCAATTGACGTGTTGCTCCATGATGGGCCAGGACTCCCATAATGTATCTTTGGGAAGATTCGACGTGTGCAGCCGGTAGCTCTGGATAGTGACGCCGTAGCTTCTGATAAATGCGGTAATGTCCCTCCACGACCGACGAAGATCGTGTGCTGATTCGTTCCCCATCTCCGTGCCAATAATGTGTCAAAACTTCTGGGACGACACAAATTCCGGTCATAGGGCTGACGCGAAGGATCAGGTCCCAGTCCTGACACGAAGGTAAGGTCGGGTCAAGTCCACCTGCCTGGTGAAGTGTTTCTCGAGAGATCATCATGGTTGAAAATGTGCCGATGAGGTGCACTCCGAGAAGTTCAGGCCGCCCCATACCTTCGATGGCCACTTTCTGCGCAGGAAGCACGCTGCCATCATCTAGTTGCAGATCAAACCAGGTATAACAGAAATGGTATTGTGGTCCGGCTTCTTTCAAGCGTGTCAACTGTTTCGATAATTTGTCTGGTTCCCAGAGATCATCACTATCTAAAAAAGCGACCCACGTCCCCTTGGCTGCGTCGATACCACTTTGTCGCGCCGCGTTACCGCCCCGATTAATCTGGTGCACAATGAGTCGCAGCCGGGAATCGTCGATGCCCTGGATGACGTCAACAGTGTGATCAGTGCTGGCGTCGTCAATCACGATGACCTCTACATCGGTGAAGGTCTGTTGGAGGGCGCTCATCACGGTTTGGTAGATGCGGTCTGCGCGTTGATAGGTAGGAATAATGACACTGACGAGTGGGGCTGGAAGGCGGACACTGGTGTCACTATCAGTCTGTTTCATAGGGGCACCTCAGCGGGTAGGGGATGTGGTGATGGCTGATCAGGTTTCCCTATGTCGGCGGTCTTGCAATCGGGAGAGCACCTGGGTGCTGCCGGGGATCTGAAGTAGCCAGGCTTTCCGTCGTAAGCCAGTGTGACTCGGCCAGATGTGTGCTGCTTCTTGGAATGCCTGCGCTGCGTCTATCCGGCGCCCCTCCTTGACGGCTTGTTCCCCGCGTTGAATGAGTTTTAATGGTTGCTCAGTTGCTAATCGTGCGTTGATATAAGCTCGCTCCTCGTCAGTTAAACGAATCAGTGGATCGTGAAGAAGTCTCTTGAGTACGCCTTGTTCGTCGTGCATCATCTGGGTGATATTGCTTGACAAAGAATGGCCCGCACGTCGGTAGCAGGCATGGGGTTCAAGCTGGAAGTCAACGTGCCATTCATGAAAAACGGCCCGGAGCCAGAAGTCGTAGTCCTCCGCGGTGCGCAATGTAGTGTCGAAGCCGCCCAGCTCATCATGAAGTGCCCGTGGGTACAGTGCAAAGATCGGCATGAATGGCCCTTCGAGGGCGCGTTTACGTAACTGATGACGGGGTATTTTTTTGGTGATGATCCGACGACGTGTGTTGATACCAGCATCAGTGAGAAAAAAAGCGGTGGAAGCAATGAGTCGTCGACCACCACCATTTTTCTTCCACATATCGACCAGCTGGCTTACATAGCGGGGAAACCAGAGGTCATCAGCGTCAAGGGGGACGATCAGATCGCCTCTTCCAGCGTTGATCGCTGCATTTCGCGCTGCTGCGACGCCCGCATTATCTTGGTTGACCACAGTGACCTGGGAGCCGTAGGCGTGGGCGATTGCTGATGTGCTATCTGTGGAGCCATCGTCGCAGACGATAATCTCTTTGTGAGGATATATCTGGGTGAGCGCGGAACTGATGGCACCTCCTACAGTGCGCTCTGCCTGATAGGCCGGAATGGCAATGGTTACTAAGGGGTCATGCGCCATGGAAGCAGGGTCCCTTCCTGGATCGGTGGCGGTGGCGGTGGCGAAACGGTCGTTTTCCGCACATGACACAATGCGCTGAGCATGGCTATTTAGCGCGGACTGCAGCGATGTCTTGGACAGTGAGTTTAACGACGAATTGGTCAGTACGGGGCTAAGTGATCTAAGGATCTGCCACGATGACCCGATAGGCGATGATATGCAAGTGTCATTTGTGGCCTATGTGGCAGAAGTGGCTAAGGGATAGGTGTGGATCTTGACTGATCGGCTCGGCGCGAAGGCTGGTTTGGCTAGTGATGTGGGTGTGTTGATGGGCTCCTAATTTCTACCGCCCCACCGGCTTACCTCGGGGGAGTGCGAGTCTGGGAATAGCGGAAATTGCTGCAACAAAACCGACCTGCACGGAGAATGTGCGGCTGACTTAGCAGTGGCAGCAGCTGGCTGGGTGTTCGGGGCATATGGACTGAACGTGGACCTGCTGGGCTGGTCTGCTACTGCGCTTTCGTCGATTCGGCATAAATAGACATCCCAGTGCCCAAGAAAGTAAAGCTATCGCCCAGCCATATGACACTTGATCAAAGACATGTGGGCCAGCACACATACATGCCGCCAGGGCCAGGCCAGGGTCCGCGGGTGGCACCAGACTCGCTCATCGTTGCCCCCACCTGGAGTGGGAATCATGCCTCGGGCGCGTTGTCGCCCAAGACATGATGAAGACAATGTGTGAGCTCCATTAATGGGTGCGTCATCACAGCTCTACAAAGGTGGTGTCACCGTCAGGTATCTGTCGAGCTGTCGTCACAGCGCGGGCCGGGTTGATTGGATCGGCGCCGTGCCGTGACGACAGTCCTGGTCAGCGCTCAGGTAGCCGGTCGATGGGCTCCAGTAAAGCGGCGTGGTGTCGGCCGTCAGCGAGCAGCAAAGTCGCCGCGATGCATTTCGCTGAATTGATGTGCGCGACTGATTCCAGCCGGGCCCCCTCGGGGAGTCCCTTGACGGTGATGGGGTGAACGACCCGCGATGCCAAAATCGCTGGCCCCCATACCGAGTTCACCAGGGCCCGATTGTTCTTCAACAGCTCTACTGGGGCGATGCCAGCTGTGGTGGAGAGCAGCCGCGGACGTCGCGCCCCATCCCAGGCCACCGTCGTCGACCCGAAAGCCCCTAAAATCCATCGGCCATCAGGGGACACTTTCACTGTTGCCGGGGGTTTCGTCACTGCCGGAGGAGTCATCCCGGTCGGCAATTTCAGTTCTCGTAAGGCCGTGCCGTCTCTGTCCGTCACAAACGGTTTCTGTACGGCGTTCTGATGTGGCCACCGCAGCATGGCCGGGTCCCGCTCCCAGGACACGCCGACGACGGTGCCGTCATCGGCGAGGTCGGTCCCATACACATCCACTGCGGCATCAGGGCCGCCAATCTCTCGGGAAGTGGTCTCATCGACCCGCACCTGAGTGGCGTAGGGATAGGTGAACTGTTGCAGATCCACATGCATCACCTGTCCCCGGCTGTTGGCAACGACATTCTCGTGGGACATGAACTTCGGGGAAGTATAAAAGAGCACCCGCGGCATTGATGTCGGAGTGGGCCAAGCCACCACTTGATCGCGGATCGCGGCGACCGACTCGCCGTTGGTGCAATCCGACGTTCCGACAATTGACCCGTCCGCTGAGAAGGACAACCCCTTCCACGATGACAGCGTCGCTCCGGCGTAACAATCAGTGGTCTCAATAGGCAGCGATGTGACGCCGTGTCCTGGATCGGCTAAATACACCGTTGATCCGTCTGGTGGGGGTGGCTCGCCTTCCGGTGGGACCGGTGTCACCAGCTTGGTACTCACGAGCAACGTCCCCGATTCGGAGACATCGCTGCCGAACGAATGGCTAGGCGGGAGAGCAGGCTCGGGCAGCGGCACCACCCGATACGCCAGATCACGGCCGTGGATCACCTCACTGCAGGAGGGGGCCGCCGCTGGGCAGGGTGAGGCCGCGGTAGGTAAGGAATGGGCGGTTGCCACTGGGAAAGGACACAACACCAACACGGCCAGGACGGACACACGACGGCACGACATCCGATATGGCATGGGCACTCCCTCGTCTTGGTGGGGCCGACCCCCCGACGACGTCACCAGATGCCGTGGCCTCCACCGGTGTTGGCACCCTAGCCAGCTCGTCCTACGAGAGCCACGACGTCGGGATGAACAGTGACCTTGCTGAGATACAACAGCCCCATCGCGCAGGACAGCGTGTTGACCTTCTGCCGGGGTCAACCGCGGGATCGCACCCCGGTCGCGGCGGCACGTCGAGGATCTCCCGCTGCGGTGACAGTCCCGTCCGGGCGGCACAAAGCCGCGCCAACCCCGCCGAAATACATTGTCAACGGATCTAAGTCCTCTGTCGGGATGGTCAACCCCCGCACTGTCTCTGCGAGCTCAGGGCAGCGTTCGTAGCGCACTAACTGGGCGCCAGCCTCATCCACATGCACGTGCAGGCGGGGTCGGTCCACCGCTGCCTGCACGGGCAACTCGTCGAGGCACACCCCACTCAATACCTGGAACAGCGCCGTCGTGATCCGGTCGGCCCCTGGCGATCCGATCGCCAGGACGGTGCCATCATCGCGTCGAGCCGTTGTCGGAGCCATATTGGAGGCCAGCCGAGTCCCCGCCGGCAGCGCATGCATCCCTCGACGATTCAACTCTGGCTCACCGAGTGCGTTGTTCAGCGCCAGACCGGTGCCTGGCACTGTCACTCCGGCGCCATAGCCAGCGGATGCGGTGATCGCACAGGCCAAACCCGTCGCATCGACCGTGGAGACGTGCACCGTGTCTGGCGAACTGGAGAGCACCAGATTCCCGCTACCCCCAGCAGCGTCAATCATGTCGAGGAGTTCTCGACCAGCTCGTTCCAAGTCCTCCGCGACGTCGACCCGGCGGCGTCGATATGCCAATACCTGACGTTGAATGTCCACGAGATCTGCGGCATCGACGACACCATGCTCTTGATGACGCCGCTGTAAGAGCCGCACCATTGCCGTCAATACCGGACCCCCCACCGATGGTGCTGGATTGACTGCCAGGTCCCAGCGGCCCAACTGGGACGACAATGCAGGTCGCGTCACCGTCCGGTACGCCGCCAGATCCTCTCGCCCCAGCAGACCGCCACCGTCCTGGACGACCTGGGCCAGCGCCGTACCCAATTCGCCGGTATAGAGGTCTTGTGCGCCCTCCCGGCCCACGCGATCTAAAGCCTCCGCCAGATCAGGGTCACGCAGGAGGCAACCTGCCGTGGGTGGATCACCGGCCTGCGCCAGGAATGACACCAAGTCTGGATCCTCAGCGAAGAGCTCCTGCACGGCAAACCCCAAGTAGTACGCCGATGTCGCGCCTAATCGGTATCCCCGCCGTACCACATGGGCCGCCGGTGCCATCAACTCAGCCCACGGTACGACTCCCCACTGCTGGGCGGCCTGAGACAACGCCAGGAACATTCCAGGAGTGGCGACCGAACCAGCCCCACCCCACACGGTGATGCCGCCGCTGTAATCCATGGACACGGCGCGCGTGCCGTCGCCGCGCTGCCACCGTGATCGGCCGCGCCCTGGCATCTCACAGTTGCCGTCGATGACGACAGCGTCGCCGCCCGGCGGCCACACATTGACAAAAGCTCCGCCCATCGGGGAGACGATGCCCGGTTCGGTGCAGGTCGCCACCACCATCGCGGCCACTGCCGCGTCGACCGCGTTGCCGCCGAGGTCGACCACTGCTGCTGCCGCAGCCACCGCATCACTTCCTGGAGCCGCCACTGCGACTGTGGTCACTGACATTCCAGGGCCCCGTCAGGTCCGCCAGGCGGGGAACCGCCACGGACTGCTGGGCGGCGTCGCAGCCGCATCTACCAGTGTTTCCACCGAACGACGGATCCGTTCGCATGCTTCATCCACAGCCTTCTCATCCGCTGTTACCGCCAGTGCTTGTGCGTGCGCTAAGGACTCGACCTGATCCAGGTCGTGACCGCGCTCCTGAGAAGGTCGGGCCACCGTTTCGTGATCGCGGAACTTGAAGTCACCGCCGTACAAACCTTGCGGCATCCGAATCCACACCGCGGGGATCCCAAAAGCGTCAGCCAAGATCAACCCGTGCAACGAGGTCGTCACAATCCGCCGACAAGATGCGATGTCCCGCGCCACCGACCATGGGCGACGAGTCACATCGATCCGCAGGCTGCCCGGGGTGTGCTGCAGCATCTCCGCGAGGCGTGCGTCTTCGGCATGGGTGTAATGCACCACCACTCCCACGTCGTACCGGCGCCGTACAGGACGAAACAACAGCCGGGTCAACAAGCCAGGATCGCCACTGACTGGCATCCCCGGGCAACTGATCCGGCTGCGAGTCAACTCCCCGCGCACTCCCACCCCACGCACCCCAGGGAGATCTACCGGGATATCCACAATCAAGCCCGTCCCCCATAACAGGCCCTCGAAGTCTGAGGGGAGCTGCTGAATCAACGAACCAACCCCGATGACGCTGGCCTGCTCCACCGGGCGATGCGTGGCAATCACCCCCAAACCCCGCAACAACACCGGAGTGAGTTGGTCGCCGAAGTTGGTGTGTCCCTCCCACCAGTACGTCGGAATGACCGGGGCGCGCGGATACAACATCGGGCAAGCCAGATCAGCAGCAGCCTGAGCGGACCGACGAGCCGCAACCCTCGTCCGCCCCTCGACGCCGAACCGACCGGCCAGGGCAGGGAAAGCCATGCCCACCACCATAGGGGGAGGGGAACCCCGCACGGGGGAAGTGCGCCCCGTCAGCTCAGAACAGTCGAGACTCCCGGTCGTCGATCCCCTTCAACGCGTCATAGTCCAACGTGAGACAGCGAATCCCACGGTCAGTCGCCAACGTCCTGGCCTGCGGCTTAATCTCTTGGGCTGCGAAAACCCCCTGCACCGGGCCAGCCGCAATCAAGTGAGGATCCCGATTCATCAACTCCAGATAGCGAGTCAACTGCTCCACGCCGTCGATCTCCCCACGGCGTTTGATCTCCACCGCGACACTACGTCCAGACGCATCCCGGGCGAGGATGTCCACCGGTCCGATCGCAGTCATGTATTCCCGTCGTACCAGCTGATATCCCGCACCGAGGGTGGTGATGTGCTCGGCCAGCAAAGCCTGCAGATGGGCTTCCACCCCGTCCTTGACCAACCCGGGGTCCACGCCCAAGTCGTGTCGGGAATCGTGGTGTACGTCGTACAAACAGATGCGCAAGGCGTCTCCGGTCTTCGCGTGCCGCACCGCCCACACCGTCTCCACCCCGGCGGCCCGTTCGTGCTCTTCCGGAGCCACCTCAGCCATCGCGCACGGCGGAGACATCCAGTTCAACGGTTTATACGACCCCCCATCACTGTGGATCAACACCGACCCGTCCGCTTTGACCAGCAACAACCTGGTCGCCAACGGCAGATGGGCCGACAACCGGCCGGAATAGTCGACACTGCATTTCGCGATCACCACACGCACGCGGTCACTGTCTCATACCCATGGCCACTGCCCGGCATCCTCAAGGCCCACAGATGTGACCGGAGTCGCCCACCACCACCCCACCGTCGAGGCACCCTCGCTGCCAGACTCACCCCATGACTGACAACGGTCGGCACATCGGCACAGTCGGGGTCATCGGCGTCGGAACCATGGGCGCCGGATTGGCCGAAGTCCTCGCTCGCAGTGGCCTCAACGTCATCGCCGTCGAGGTCGACCAGCCCAGCCTGGCCCGGGCCCACGCCTTCCTGGAGGAATCCACCCGCAACGCGGTGACCAAAGGCAAACTCACCGAACCGGCCCGCGACGCTCTGCTGTCCCGGATCACGGGCACCCTCGACTTGTCTCGCGTCGCAGCCGCCGACCTGGTCATCGAAGCCGTCCCCGAAAACATCGACCTCAAACGGGCCCTGTTTGCCGAACTCGACGGGATCGTCCGCCCTGAGGCCATCTTGGCGACCAGTTCCTCAGCGCTCTCTGTCACCGACCTGGCCATGTCCACCGCCGCCCCTCACCGCGTCATGGGGATGCACTTCTTCAACCCGGTCCCGGTGCAAGAACTCGTCGAAGTCGTCGGCACCGTCGTCACCCCACCCGCTCTCATCTCTGACATCACCACCCTGGCCTGCCGGCTCGGCAAACATCCCATCGTGGTCGGTGACACAGCCGGATTCATCGCCAATGCCCTACTGATGGGCTACCTCAACCACGCCGTGACAATGTACGAAAACAAGTACGCCACCAGGGAAGACATTGATGCGGCGATGCAACTCGGCTGCGGCTACCCTCTGGGGCCGCTCGCCCTAGCCGACCTCGTCGGTCTGGACACCTGCCGTGCGGTCTTAGAGGAGATGTATGCCCAAGGCGGAGACCGTAGACACGCTCCGGCGCCACTGTGGGCCCAGATGATTTCCGCCGGACGGCTCGGACGTAAATCCGGTCACGGGTTCTACCGCTACGACCGGCCAGGCTTTGGCGTCGTCGTACCCGAAGACATCGCGCCTTCCCCCTCCCTCGACACCACCGGCCACACCCGCCCCATCCACCGGGTCGCCGTCATCGGCAGCGGCATCATGGCCGTCGGTATCGCTGAGATCTTCGCCCGCGCCGGTCACGCCACCACCCTGGTCGCCCGCACCCCTGACACAGCCGACCGCGCCCTGAGCCGCCTCACAGCCAGCCTCGACCGAGCCCTGGCCAAAGGCAAAATCACCCCGGCACACCATGCGGACACCCTGTCCCACTGCACCACCACCATCGACCTGACCGAGCTTCACCAGGTGGATCTCGTGGTCGAAGCCGTCGCCGAAGACCTCCACGTCAAAACCGACATTTTCCGGCGGCTCGACGCCATCTGTCGCCCCGGAGCGATCCTCGCGACCACCACCTCCTCCCTCCCCGTGGTCACACTCGCCGCCGCGACCAGCCGCCCCGGCGACGTGATCGGAATGCACTTCTTCAACCCCGCCACCGTGATGCGCCTAGTCGAGGTGGTCAGCGCTGTCACCACCGCACCCGAAGTCCAAGACACCGTCACCGATCTCGCCCGCCGCCTCGGCAAACACCCCGTGCACTGCGCCGACCGAGCCGGCTTTATCGTCAACGCCCTGCTCTTCCCCTATCTCAACGACGCCGTCAAAATGCTCGCCGCGCATTACGCCTCCATCGACGACATTGACCAAGCCATGACCAGCGGATGCCACCTGCCCATGGGGCCATTCGCGCTCATGGACGTCGTCGGCCTCGACGTATCCCTCGCCATCCAACGGGAACTGCACCGCGAATACCGCGACCCCGGGCTCCGCCCCGCCCCCCTACTCGAACACATGGTCAAAGGGGGATACCTCGGACGCAAAACCGGTCACGGCTTCCGGTCTACGCCCTGTTGACGCAGGTCATCGACCCGCTGCCCATCCCATCCACCTCAGAGCACCCACCGACCTCACCCCCGGCCTGCCATCATGTCCTCATGCCTCGGGCCAACCGTCGACGACGCGACGAACGCGAACTCGACCTTTCCCGTGCCGTCGGCGGCGTCGAACGACGCGAAGAACATCCCGACGGCACCTGGTTTGTGCGTCACGTCGCAGGCCGAAATGACGCACGTCATTACGTGTGCCCAGGATGCCAACAGTCGCTGGCTGCCGCCGTACCCCACGTGGTGGCCTGGCCCGCGGACGGGGTCGGCGGGCTGGGCGACCGCCGACACTGGCACACCACCTGCTGGCGCCACCGCAGCCGCCGCCCGCCGAGAGGAGCTTGGAGATGACATCCGTCCCCCGTGCCACCGACCCCACCACCGGATCACTGCGAGTAGTCGCACCCCGGGACATCCGCGCCAACAGCATCCTGCCCGCCCACCGCGAAGACATCGAACTGCACACCGCCGACGGACTGCGTCTCGTCGGTGAACTCGCCACTCCCATCGGCAAACCCCCCGTCGCGACCCTCATCACCCTGCACCCCTTGCCCACACACGGCGGATTCATGGACAGCCACGTCTACCGCAAGGCGTCGTACCGGCTGCCAGCGCTCGCCGATGTCGCTGTCTTGCGGTTCAACACGCGTGGCACCTCTTCAGCGCGCGGTACCAGCGAAGGCGAATTCGACTACGCGCAAAGCGAGCGGTACGACGTCGCCGCCGCGATCGAGTACGCCGAGTTCCACGATTTGCCGCACCGCTGGCTGGTCGGGTGGAGCTTCGGCACCGACCTCGCCCTGATGCACGGCAACGACCCCTCGATAGAAGGCGCCATTCTGCTCTCCCCACCGTTGCGCTACAGCCATGACAGCGACCTGGAATCGTGGGCCGAATCTGGACGTCCGGTGATCGCGTTAGTGCCGGAACATGACGACTTCCTCCAACCCGGCGAAGCCGTGGAACGGTTCAGCGTGATCCCGCAGGCCAAAGTCATCCCCATCGATGGGTGCAAGCACCTGTGGGTCGGCGAAAGCTATGTCCGGCGAGCGCTCCAAGAAATCGTCGACGTGGTGCGCCCCGGCGGCGGCGAGTTGCCGACCACCTGGTTGGGGCCGATGGAGAGTGCGGACGTCACCGACGCTGAATGACGGTGGCTGCGGCCAAAGTCAGACTGCGGTCAAGGTCAGGCGCTGCGAAACCGGGTGAGCGCTGCGAGGTGTCGGTCCCTGGTCTCCGGGTCGGTCACCCCCAGCCCCTCCTGCGGGGCTAGGCAGAGCACTCCGACCTTCCCCTGGTGCGTGTTGCGGTGCACATCCCATGCGGCTTGCCCGACCTGATCCATCGGGTAGGTCTGGCTCAGCGTCGGATGAATGAGGCCTCGTTGGATCAACGCATTCGCCTGCCAGGCCTCCCGATAGTTGGCGAAATGGCTGGACACGATCCGTTTCAGGTTCATCCACAAATACCGGTTGTCGTACTCGTGGAGATATCCGGAGGTGGACGCGCAGGTGACGATGGTGCCGCCTTTACGAGCGACGAATACCGACGCACCGAATGTCTCCCGACCAGGATGCTCAAAGACAATGTCGACGTCATGTCCGCCGGTCAGGTCCCGGATGTCGGCGCCCAGGCGTCGCCATTCCTTGGGGTTTTGGACTGTGCCGGAGTCGTCCCAGAACCGGTAGTCCCGTTCGCGCCGGTCCAGCACTAACTCAGCTCCCATTGACCGGCATAAGTCAGCCTTCTCTGGGGACGACACCACGCATATTGGGGTGGCTCCACCGGCGAGCGCCAGCTGGGTGGCGTACGACCCTAAACCACCGCTGGCCCCCCAGATGAGGACCCGGTCGCCGAGTTTCATTCCGGCGCCATTGCGGGAGATCAGTTGCCGGTAGGCGGTGGAGTTGACTAGTCCGGGGCAGGCTGCTTCTTCCCAGGTCAGGTGGGCCGCTTTGGGCATCAGCTGATTGGCTTTGACGATGGCTAGTTCGGCGAGGCCGCCGAAGTTGGTTTCAAATCCCCAGATGCGTTGTTCCGGGTCCAGCATGGTGTCGTTGTGGCCGTCGTGGTGCTCCAACTCCACGGACAGACAGTGCGCGACGCATTCTTGGCCAGGACGCCACAGATGCACTCCCGGGCCGGTGTGGAGCACCACTCCGGACAGGTCTGATCCGACGATGTGATAGGGCAGGTCATGGCGGTGGGCGGTGGGGGAGAGTCGGCCGTAACGCTCCAAGAATGTAAATGTCGGCACTGGCTCAAAAATGCTCGACCAGACGGTGTTGTAGTTCACTGAACTGGCCATCACAGCGACCAGCGCCTCCCCGGGGGCAAGTGTCGGCACCGGCACCTCATCCACGTGCAGGCTGCGTCGGGGATCTTTGTCCCGGCTGGGGATACCCGCAAACATGTCCATCTCGTCGCGGTGCACTGTCACTGCCCGGAACACTTCTGGGGTCATCGCTGCGTAGCTGTCCTGGCTGCGATCTCCGGAGAGGACAGCTTCTCTGATCTGCTCAACGCTCGTCATGACGGTACTCCTGGGTCCGGGTCCTCATCGCGACAGCTGCTGCCGCCACCCTGGCCGGTCGCCGCCGCTGACGGGGGAAGAGACACCGGTGAGTTGCGTCACGTCCCCGACGTCGCTGAGGTTCTTCCGTAGGCTTCATGGATGGAGCTCGTCGAGCTGGATCTGGCTGACCATGAGCAGGCCGAACATTATTGGCGTGTCCGGGAGACCGCGTTGAGTGCGGGGCGGCCTCGGTATCAGCCCACCCGTCTGGAGGATTTCTTGGAGCTCCTCGCGCTCCCTGACGAGACCTACCGGCGACGGGTCATTGCGGTTTCCGCGCAACATTCGATGATGGGTGCTGCTGTCGAGTTGACCCCCACCGACGTTCAGTCTCAGGACGTGTGGGTGTTTCCCTTCGTGCCCCCGCATTACCGCGGCGAAGGCATCGGCAGGATGCTCATCGAGGAGCTGATCCGCCACGCTCAGGACGCGGAACGAACCCGCATGCTCTCCGCAGTCGAGTTCGCTGGGGACAATCTCGCCGAAGCCAGCCGCCACCCGTATGTCCATTTCGCACGTAGCCACGGGTTCGAGATTGGTCGACGACTGATTCGCTGGGAGCTGACTTTGCCGGTGGACCCCAGCATCCGCGCCTCTTTCGACCAGGCGGCCTACCCTCGGCTTGAGGGATACCGGTTGGCGATCTTCGAGGGGCTGCCACCACCGCAGTGGCGCGACATGTTGTGGGCGTTGCACGCTGTCTCTGACGACCACGACATGGCGCGGGAGTTGGCCGTGCAACCCGACCGCACCAGCAGCGATCCAGAAACGACCGCCACGATGTGGCTCGGGCAGGGCCATGCCATCCTGACGGCGATCGCGGTGGGCCCGCAGGACGATCTGGTCGGTTTGTGCACGGTGCGGATCCCTCCAAAACCGGAGTCTGCGGCGATCCTGCAGGGGGCGACGTACGTCGATGAGGCTCATCGGCGTCGGCGGCTCGCGCCGATGCTGCTGTTGGCTCTCAGCACGTGGATTGATACGCATGCGCCGCAGCGGAAGCATCTGCACAACACGACTGTGGAGATCGATCGCAAGATGGCGTCGCTCAGCCGGGCTTTGGGTTACCGGCCGATCGAGACGATGCTGCGGGTGTCCCGCCGTATCGTCAAGGAAATTCCACCAGAGGAGGAATCCGCTAGTCAGTCCTGATCTGTCCGAGGAATATTCAGTGGTGCCGGCACAACTCTCGTCGATAACGTCACGGTTATGACTGCTGAAGTGCGGGAACTGACATTCCACGATGATGCTTTTCTGGGTGACTATCACCGGTTGCATCAACGTGCTTTAGGGTACGGACGTCCTCACTTCGTTCCCATGTCAGAGGACCAACTTGCCACGATCCTGCGCACCTCTTCCGAACGGTGGGAGCGGCGAATCCTGGGCCTGATAGATCAGGGTCACTTAGTCGGTGCCGAGTTGGACGGGGCGGTCAGCATCGAGCAGGCGCTGCTGGACTACCCGGGTCGTTGTGCAGCCACGTGCGGATTTGTTGTCAGTCACCGGGTTGCGCTGGTGGGCGACCCAGCCGGGGCGGGACCACATCATCACCTGCAACGCCGAGGACAACGCCCCGATGGTGGCGATCAACGAGACTGCGGGATTTGAGGCGATCGAAACGATCGTGGTTTTTCGTCGGAGCAGCTAGTCGCCGCCACCCCACCGAGGGGGTGACGGCGACTGTCGTCACGATGGCTCGTGAATCTGCCTGTTAGCGACCGTAGAGTTTCGGCGCGTCCGTGCAGTTCACGTCCTTCTCCGGGAGACGCCCGGTGGACATGTAGTCCCGCATGCGGGTGAGTGCGCAGGTGCTGCGGTCGCCAGCGACATGGCCAAAGAGGTTCGTGGTGATCAGGCGGGCACCGGGAGTGGCAGCGGCAACTTTCTGCGCGTTAACGAGGGGCGTGGCCGGGTCGTGCTTGTTGCCGACGACCAGTGGCGGTGTCTGCACCTGGGGATAGAACGGGCCTCGGAAGGCACCCTTGGTCGAGCCCGGCCAGCCCGCGCACAGACTGGATGTCCAGGACCAGGCCGGTCCAAACAGCGACTGCTGGACTTCTGGGCGCTGCGCATAGTTCCACCACGCCTTGGGGTCCTTGGGGTTCACCGCGTCGGTGCACATGACGCCGTACTTGGGGAATTCCCCCTGCGCCACAGCGTCATCGGGCATCGGTGAGATCGGGGGAATGGGAGCTACCCGTGGTGGAGCTGGGGTGAACTTGGCTTTCTTGGTGGGAGTGATCTCGCGACGACGGGTCGCTCCGAGCCCCTCACCGTTGGCGAGGTCGTTGTAGTGCCAGTGGATTTCCTGGATGACGCTGCGGATCCCCTCAGGTTGAGCCAACGAGAACGCTGCCGTGGACAGCTCAGTCTCCAAGGTGTACTGAGCGGTACTGGCCCCTACGGCCGGTCCTTGGCGCAGTCGTCCGATGATGCTGTCCCACTCCTCCTCAATCCTGGCTCCGGCACGGCACGCCGATCCCGCGTCCCGACACGCCGCGAAAGCCGCCCGCAGGGTCTCTTCGGCGGAGGCCGCCGACCCGACTCGGGCCGCGACCGGGACGGTCTTCGCTGCGTTGCCGCGCCCGGTGGTCCACTCGACGGGGTCGAGTACGCCGTCCAAAATCATGCGGCCAGTGCTCTGCGGGAACATCGCGGCATAGGTGGCGCCCAGGTGGGTCCCGTAAGACATGCCGTAGAAATTCAGCACGTCGTCACCGATGGCTTTGCGCAGCAACTCCAGATCACGTGCCACATCCCCCGTGGACATGTGGTCCAGAATCGGGCGGGCCGACTCCCCGCACATGGTGCGAATGAAGTTCTCTACTTTGACGGTCGCGTTGTACTGCTGCTTGGTGGTGGGGTAGCTGGCAAGTTCTACTCCGGGGCCGGGTTGGCGACTCCAACACACCATCTTCGAACTCTCGCCGATGCCTCGCGGATCCATCGCTACGACGTCGTAGTTCTGAGTGACCTGGTTGCCGAGGACGTCGACGAAGTAGGACAGCGACTCCAGCGCCGAGCCGCCAGGACCACCCGGGTTGATGAAAATTGACCCTTGACGCTCATCAGCGTTGCGCGCCGGCAACCGCTGCAGGGACAGCTCAATGAACGGGCCCTGAGGTGCGGCGTAGTCCAGCGGCACCAACGCTTTCGTGCACTCGTACCCGCTGTTGCCGCTGCACGGCTGCCAGTCCAACGCGGGAGTGGGGGCGCCGCCGGTGGGATCGGCAGCGTGGATCGCAGCGGGAGCTGCAGCAGGAGATGTCGTGGACATCGGCGCTGCCTGAGCTGTGGTGGCTAGTGGGGCCAGGATGACAGCGGTCGCCACAGTGAGCAGAGTTCGCATGACGCGTGCCTTCGGCTTGGGGATCGGGGGTGGCGTCGGCGCACTTCGTGCTGGTCTGGCACTGATCAGCGGTGCAGGACCGGGCGATCACGTCGATGCCGTGAAGGCACGTTTTCACGCGAGAATGCTTCTCGTGACCAAGGGTTCGGCCTGATTTCGTCAAAGAACGGTGGGTGATTGACCGGAAACGACTGGAGAATGCCAAGAGGGCACTCAGTCGATGGCACGGATCATCATCGTCACGATAACGACAGGCCCGGTGCCGTAGACGACACCGGGCCCGTGGAGCATCAAGGAACGGTCAGTGACCGGTGCCCGGCTCCACCAGTTCCACCAGGACACCACCGGCGTCCTTCGGGTGGATGAAGTTGATCCGGCTGCCCGCAGTGCCCCGCTTCGGGGTTTCGTACAGCAACCGCAGCCCGCGCTCCCGCAAGGTCGCGCACACCGCGTCGACATCTTCGACCCGGTAAGCCATCTGTTGGATCCCCACGCCGCTCTTGTCGATGAATTTGGCGATCGTGGAGTTCTCATTCAACGGGGCGAGCAACTGGATGCACGACGTGGAATCGCCGACGGCCATCATCGCCTCGGCCACGCCCTGCTCCTCGTTGACCTCGCGGTGGGCCATCGTCATGCCGTACTTCTCCTCATAGAAGCGGATGGCCTCGTCGAGGTCGCGCACGGCGATGCCCACGTGGTCGATGTGGGTGAACAGTCCTGCCATGGTGTCGGTCATGCCCTCAGCCTAGGGCCGTGCTCCACGGCGTTTCAGGGACGAAAGCCCCCGCGACTGTGACCGCGGCCTCGTGTCGTATCGGGCGTGAACCCCCGGCACGCTAGATACAGTGACGGCGTCCGTGACCCCCGTCGCCGTGGGAGGCCCCATGCCCATCTCGCCCAGCACCGATCCGACAGTCCTGGTCGCCGGGGCACGGACGCCGATCGGACGCCTGATGGGAGCGCTCAAAGACGTTCCGGCCACCGCTCTGGGTGGATATGCCATCGCCGGAGCCTTGGCCCGCGCAGGGATCCCCGCCGAGCAGGTCAACCAGGTGGTGATGGGGCACGTGCTGCAAGCTGGCTGCGGCCAAATCACGGCCCGTCAGGCCGCAGTCGCTGGGGGAATCCCCATGAACGTCCCGGCAACCACCATCAACAAAGTATGTCTCTCCGGTCTCGCGGCAATCGCCCAGGCCGATCACCTGATTCGACTCGGCGAGGCCACCGTGGTCGTCGCAGGCGGCATGGAATCGATGAGCCGCGCCCCGCACCTGCTGACCGGTTCCCGAGAGGGCCACCGGTACGGCGAGGTCACCCTGCGCGACAGCATGGAGTACGACGGGCTGTGGGATGTCTTCACCGATCAAGGCATGGGCGATCTCACCGAGTCGCACAACCATGGCGAGGTCAGCCGCGCCGACCAAGATGCGTTCGCCGTACGCAGTCATCACCGCGCCGCTGACGCCTGGACTGAAGGTTTCTTCGCTGACGAAGTCGTGCCCGTGCCGGTGCCCACTCGCCGTGGGGAAACTCGCGTCGTGGACCGCGACGAAGGGGTGCGCCCAGACACCACCTCAGAGGCCCTGGCCCGGTTGCGTCCCGCTTTCCGAGCCGAAGGCACCATCACTGCCGGATCGGCCAGCCAAATCAGCGACGGCGCCTGCGCGGTCGTGCTGATGGCCCGCTCCGAAGCGGATCGACGCGGCCTGCCCTGGCTGGCCGAAATCGGTCCCTATGCCACCGTCGCCGGGCCGGACTCCACCTTGCAGGCCCAACCGGCGAATGCCATCGCCGAAGCCTGCCGCCGCGAAGGCCTGCCTCCCAGCGATCTGGACCTGGTCGAGATCAACGAAGCGTTCGCCGCCGTCGCCCTCGCCAGCATCCGACAGCTGGACGTGGCCGAGGAGCAAGTCAACCTGCACGGCGGGGCTATCGCCCTGGGGCATCCCTTAGGGATGTCTGGCGCGAGGATCGTGTTCACCCTGGCCCGGGCGCTCACCGCGCGCGGTGGAGGAGTGGGCGCGGCGGGGCTGTGTGGTGGCGGCGGGCAAGGGGACGCCATGGTCGTCCGGGTTCCCCGCTGGTAGCGACGTATCTGGCTGGCTGAGGGGGGACCGCAGGAGCAGGATCACCGTCGAGGAAAGGGCGCCTTCATGTCACGACGTACCGACGATGTCCCTGCCCTGGTCGACCAGGCCAGGCGAGGGGTTCCTCGGGCTGTGGCCCGACTGATTTCGCTGGTGGAAGACGGATCGTCGGCGTTGCCGGAGGTGATGGCCGCGGTCGCTGCCACGTCTGGACGGGCCCATGTGGTGGGTCTGACCGGCAGCCCTGGAGTGGGGAAATCCACCACCACTGACGCTGTGGTGCGGGCTTTCCGGGAGCAGGGCCGCCGGGTGGGAGTATTGGCGGTCGATCCGAGTTCGCCGTTTTCTGGTGGAGCGCTGCTCGGGGATCGGATCCGGATGCAGGATCACGCGGCTGACCCTGACGTCTTTATCCGGTCAATGGCCAGTCGGGGGCACTTGGGCGGGGTGTCGTGTGCCACCCCGCAGGCGGTGCGGGTGTTGGAGGCAGCAGGGTGCGAGGTCATTCTCATTGAGACGGTGGGGGTGGGGCAGTCAGAGGTGGAAATTGCCGGGTTGGCTGACACCACAGTGGTGCTCCTGGCTCCGGGAATGGGTGACGGAATCCAGGCGGCTAAAGCTGGCATCCTGGAAATCGGGGATGTGTTTGTGGTGAATAAGGCGGATCGTCAGGGCGCTGAGGCGACAGTGCGAGATCTGCGGCACATGATCGACTTGGGGTTGGTCGGAGACGGCCCGAGGTGGCGGCCGCCGGTGTTGACCACGGTCGCGGTGCAAGCCACCGGGATTGATGCGGTCGTCGAGGCGGTGAACGCGCACCTGGATTGGTCCCAGACTCACGGTGAACTCGATCGTCGGCGTCGCCGTCGGGCTGCTCAGGAAATCGACGCCTTGGTGATGGACAAGGTGCGTCAGCTGATGGCCGGATGGGACGGCGCGGGCAGTTTGCCTTGGGCCGCCAGCCAGGTCGCTGCGGGCAGTGCGGATGCTTTTACGGTCGCTGACCGTATTGTGGCGGCGATCACCACTGCTGGTGTCGCTGGCGGCGGGGGCGCACCTTCCCCGTCTGCTGAGTGCGCTGACGACGCCGACTAGCCTGGGCGGCATGCTTGTCGCGTTCGCTGTCGCTCCTGCCACTGCTGCCGATGACACCGGCTCCGTCCACGCTGCCGTTGCGGATGCCATTGCCATCGTGCGGGCCAGTGGCCTGCCTCATCACACTGATGCGATGTTCACCACCATCGAAGGTGACTGGGATGAATGTATGGATGTGGTGCATCGGTGTTGTGAGGCGGTGGGGCAGCACAGTGCCCGGGTGTCCTTGGTGCTGAAAGCTGATATTCGTCCTGGACGCACTGGTGAACTTCAGGGCAAATTGGATCGTCTGGAAAAGGCCCTCGACGAACGGTCGTAGTCGAGGTCTGCGGCCGCCAATCGTCCTGGCGGCGGGACCCTTCGTCGCGGAGACACCACAGTTCAGGGAGTACGCACCACCTCGCTCAGGTCAGCAGCCTGCCTAGCTGGGTAGCGTTCTGACATGACGACGACGCGGCCCTCATCAGTAGGCTTTTCCGTCCCGAATGGTGCTTCGGCGGCGGCGGGACCACTGCCGGTCTACACCCTGCCCGACTCAGCTCGGGCCAACGGTCGTCAACGGTGGCAGCAGCGGTATCGCAGTGCAGTGGCAGCCGGGGCGGTGCGTGACGCGGACTTCACCACCTTGTCTGGGGTGGAGGTTGAACCGGTCTACGGGCCGAGCGACGCCCAGGCGGAGGCTGATGGACATTTCGCTCGGATTGGCTGGCCGGGGGAGTGGCCGTTCACGCGTGGCCTGCATACGACGGGTTATCGCGGGCGGACGTGGACCATCCGACAATTCGCTGGGTTCGGCAACGCCGAGCAGACCAACGAGCGCTACCACATGATCCTCGGCCGCGGCGGTGGTGGACTCTCGGTCGCCTTCGACATGCCCACCCTGATGGGCCGCGATTCCGATGACCCGATGAGCCTCGGTGAGGTCGGTCACTGCGGTGTCGCTATCGACAGTGCCGCCGACATGGACGTGTTGTTCCGGGGGATCCGACTCGACGAGGTCACCACGTCAATGACCATCAGTGGCCCGGCCGTCCCGATGTTCTGCATGTATCTGGTCGCAGCAGAGCGTCAAGGATGTGACATCAGCAAGCTCAACGGCACCCTGCAGACGGACATCTTCAAGGAGTACATCGCTCAGAAGGAGTGGCTCTTCGCCCCCGAGCCGCACCTACGCCTGATCGGCGACCTGATGGAGTACTGCGACAGCAATATCCGCGCGTACAAGCCGCTTTCGGTCTCCGGGTACCACATCCGCGAGGCCGGGGCGACGGCCGCGCAGGAGCTGGCCTTTACTCTCGCGGACGGCTTCGGGTACGTCGAGCTCGGCCTCTCCCGCGGCCTCGACATCGACAGCTTCGCGCCGGGGCTGAGCTTCTTCTTCGACGCGCACGTCGACTTCTTCGAGGAGATCGCAAAGTTCCGTGCGGCGCGGCGCATCTGGGCGCGCTGGCTGCGCGATGTCTACGGCGCGAAGACCGAGAAGGCGCAGCAACTGCGATTCCACACCCAGACGGCCGGGGTCAGTCTGACCGCGCAGCAACCCCTCAACAACGTGGTGCGTACGGCGGTCGAGGCGCTCTCCGCGGTCCTCGGCGGCACCAACTCCCTGCACACCAACGCCCTCGACGAGACGCTCGCCCTGCCGACCGAGCAGTCTGCCGAAGTCGCCCTGCGCACCCAGCAGGTCCTCATGGAGGAGACCGGGATCGTCAACGTCGCCGACCCGCTCGGCGGCAGCTGGTACGTCGAAGCGCTCACCGACACGATCGAAGCCGAGGCCGAGCGCACTTTCGCAGCAATTCTGGAACTAGGGGAACGTGATCAATATCCCGGTGTGGGCGGCCAGATTGACCACGCAATAGGACCGATGACCTCCGGACTGCTGCGTGGGATCGAGGACGGATGGTTCACCGCGGAGATCGGTGACGCTGCCTTCCGACACCAACTGGCGGTCGAGCAAGGGGCGAAGAAAGTGGTGGGGGTCAACTGCCACACGGATTCCATCAGCCACCGGTTGGAGATCCTCAGAGTCGGTCACGAGGTCGAGAAGGAGCAGGTGCGGGTGCTGACCCAACGCCGAGCACATCGAGATCAGGTGGCCGTTGACGCGGCAGTGCAGCGCATGGTGGAAGTAGCCCGAACGGCAGAGAACATCATCCCGGCGATGGTGGCTGCGGTGCGGGTGGAAGCAACCTTGGGGGAGATCTGTGGGGCACTGATCGCCGAGTGGGGACGGCACCGGGAACCGGCGCGTTTCTGACGCTGCCGCACAGAGGCCGGTCACGTCGAGACCGCTTGGCACTCAGTCGTACTCTGAAACATAGGCGAGACACGGAGTCGGGGGACTGCCAGCGGTGACCGGCATGGTTCCACACCCACCGGAACCGTTGCCGTTTTGTGACCTTGCGCTCGCACTGGCTAGTGTGATTGTGCTGACCCAACTGCCGCCAGTAAAGGACCTCTTGTGCCTTCACCCTCAGGATTACTACGACAGAGGCTGACCCCCCTGTCGGTTGCCGCGTTCGCGCTCGGTGCCCTGTTACTGGTCGGCGGTCTCATTCTGGCCGTCATGCTGGGTCCCTCCGGCCAAGTCCAAGCGCAGGCCAAGGTCGCCTCACCCGGCGTCGTACTGATCCGCGAAGATGTCCTCCATGCCTCATCGTCCCCGGCGAAGATCCGGGTGACCGGCAGCTCAGGCGGATCAGTGACGGCAGTCCGGATGCTCGACGTCGACGCGCTCGAAACGCTGAAAACCACCCGTCACACCACGTTGAACGGGGTCTCCTTCCTGTCAGGTTCGCTATCGGTCGAGGAGAGCGGCGAGGGCTCCCTACCGCAAAAGTTCAACGTCGACACCTTCCTCGCGCAACCCCAAAGCGGCGATGGCGTATCAATCGAGCTGCCGCCCAGCGAGATCCCGCAAGCACTGATCGTGTACCCCGGAGGAGAGGGCTCGCCCCGCGAAGAAGCACTCGAGGTCGAAGTGACCTGGCAAAACATGCTGTGGTTCTTCGAAGCAGTCCTGGTGGCACTCATCGGTGTGGCCCTACTCGGACTCGGGGCAGCTGGCCTCGGACTGTTGGATCGATTCCGCAAGGTCCCAGCAGAAGCGGCCCAGGGAGGCAGCCGCGCCGACCGTGGCTCGGAGCCAGCAGCTGACACGGGCTCCATCACCGGCGGCCGGCGCGACCTGCGCTCGCGGAGCGGACGCAGCGGTCGAGCGATGACCGGTCCTGCCGCCAAGATCCCCGAGGCTGCTGCGGTCGCAGACCCCACGTCAGAGCAGACCACCTCCCGTCGAGCTGGCATTGCCGCTGCTGGGGCAGCTGCAGCCGGTGTTGCTGGCTCGTGGCGTCACCGGGTCAAGGGTCTACCCATGGTTGATCGGCTCACTGGTGGATCTGCGGCAGGCAGTGCCGCAGCAGCCGATGCTGATCGGTCTGACACCGCTGAGGGTGGGCGTCGTGGCCGAGCCGCTGCTCGGCGGAAAAACAGTGACACCCCGACCGGGCCTCAGCCAGCGAGCACTGGCGACGACGACGCCCGCACCGCGCCCATCTCGGCCTCCGAGATCACGAGCACGGGGCCGTTGCCGAGCAGCCCGGCTGCGCCGCCCATGCCCGCGGCGCCGACCACCCCGTCGGCGGCGTCCATCTCCGGACCGGGATCAGCACCGATCAGCTCAGGTCTGCCCCCACGGAGCATGCCGTCGCGCTCTGCAGCAACCTCTATTCCGGACCTGACCGACCCCCAGACTCCGTCCTGGTTGGCGTTGCCACCCACGTCGCCTTCGCCCCAGGGAGTCCCCACCCCACCATCGACGCCTCCGGCAGCGACCGTGGGCATCGCGGCTATTCCGCCCGCGTCAGACACCGGAGCGGCGACCGCGCCGTTCACGCAGATCCCGGAGCCGTCGGTGAACCCCGCTGGTCCTACCACCGAGACGGGCCAGACTCGTGCATCCCGGAACCGATCCGGCGAGCCTGATGGATCGCCTGCGGCCCCCGGACGACGGTCTGCGAGCAAGGAGTCGGCGGCCGCTGACCGTTTCAAGAAGATGTTCCGGTCAGGCAAATCCCAACGCTCGGATCAGGGCCCATCGAAGACATCCAACACCGACCCGAAAACAGGGGAGCGCGACCAGTGAGGCGTCAGAGCACCATGGCCACGATGGCCGCAGCATCGGTCCTGGCGGCGACCGTGACGTTAGCCGGATGCGGCGCCCCCGGTCTTCCGGGGGCGCCTAGCCTGCTCGACAGCCCCGGAGCAGCGGTCACCCAAGACCAGTCGAGTCGCATCATGGAACGGGTGATGGCCGCTGACACCGACGTTCGCGAAGGCAAACCAGAGGCCATCTCCCACCTCAACGCCATCTACGCCGGTGAGGGCGCTCGTGCTGTCAAAGCCAACCAGACTCTCACCGCATCGAAAGCCAAATCCCTGCCGAAGGGCGCCCCCAGCGATGTGAAGGTCCTGGCCACCTCCCGCGGCACCGACTACCCGAGATATTTGTTGGGGGCATCGCTTCCACCAGGCAACAAGCAGCCGCTGCTGCACATGATCGTGGGCACCGACGTTCGTACGCCGTATCGCATTGCCATGAGCGCCCAGATGCTGCCCACCGCGCACATCAACGCCTTCTACGCCGCCAATGAAGGCAGCCCGGTGGTCACCGACGGCAGCGACATGAATGTCAAGCCCGTCGATCTCCTCAAGGCGTACGCCGATGGGCTGTCCGACAAGGCCCCGGAAAATCCGCCCTACGACCCGGACACGTTCTCCGAGCAAATCCACAAGAAGGCAAAAGAGTTCGATCAGGACTACGAGGCCATCACCACAGTCGCTCGTAGTAACCAGGTCATGGCTGACCCGATGGTTGCGATGCGGCAACTCAACGGCGACACCATGGTGATGGGTGCGATCGAACGCACCGAGATCTACACGATCAAACCAGGCAAGCAGATGAAAACTCCAGGGCTGGTCGCCCCGTTCCTCCCTGGACGCGCCATTCTGGTCCAGAAAGCCCAGGTCCAGGTGATGCAGTTCCTGGTGTTTATCCTGCCCAAGGACGGCAAAGCCAAGCTGGTCGCAGCCACTGAACAGGTCGTTGGCGCCTCCGGGTTCTGACCTCAGACTTCCCGTCGGTACGTCGTGAAACACGATGCGACGTACCGATGGGGCGCTGGTTCGCCGCAGTGCATCGTTGTCGGACAGAATGGGCGCCATGAGCTTGCCCGGATCCCCTTCCGGCGCCCTGCGCGGCGCCGTCGACCTGTCCTCGCTCGGCCGTACTCCGCGCCCTCCGGTGACACCGGGCGCCCCTGCCGGTGCCTCAGGGGCACGTGGCGCGGTCACTGAAGTCACTGATGCCAGTTTTGAAGAGGCGTTCCTGGCCACGCGGGACGTGGCTGCGCTCTTTGTCATCTATGACGGCGAGTCGCCGCAGACCCGCGGTGCAGTAGATGCAGCCGTCGAGGCTGCCGCCGGTTGCGATGGCCGATTGCGGGTGTGTGCCGTTGACGTCCGACTCGCCCCCCGGTTGGCGCAGGGCTTGGGAGTGCAGCAAGTCCCGGTGACGATGGCCGTGATTGCTGGGCAACCGGTGCCGCTGTTTGCTGGGGTGCAGCCAGCAGCGCAGCTACGACCGGTATGCGAGCAGGTGTTGCAGCTGGCAGCACAGAACGGAGTGACCGGCCGGGTCGAGCCGACCGCTCAGGTCGACCCGATTGGTGATGACCAGCCGCAGATCCCACCGTTGCATGCGCGCGCTGTCGAGGCCATCGATGCTGGTGATCTCGCCGGTGCTGTCGCGGCGTACGAGCAAGCATTAAAAGAAAATCCAGCGGATGCTGACGCCAAGGTGGGTGTGGCGCAGGTGCGGCTGCTGCAGCGAGTGGACGGCGCTGACTTAGTGGCGGCCCGGCAGGCCGCTGCCGCCGACCCGGACTCGATTGAAGCGGCGCTTCTGGTCGCTGACCTCGACCTCGTTGGGGGGCACGTGGAGGACGCCTTCGCGCGCCTGATCGATCTGGTACGTCGTACGAGCGAGGACGACCGGGACGCAGTCCGGGCTCGTCTGCTAGAGCTGTTCGAGCTGGTCGGGGCCAGCGATGACCGCGTGACTAAAGCTCGTCGAGCGCTGATGAGTGCGTTGTTCTGAGCTGATCAGGTGGTCTCAGCTGCGACAACCGGCTGAGACCACCTGTCTGGTGTGCCCCGGCATCCTGCGCGGGAGCCGCTTAACGCCGTCGCCACTGGACTAGCCCACTCGTGGGGGTAGCAGTAACTCAGTCATCAACATCCGCTTCAATACCCCGGCAGCAATCCACCACACCGGCAAGGATGCACCCCAGGGCACCACATACGGGCAGCACCTGACGCAGGTTACCGCCTGTATCGCTGACAACACTTCAGACCTGGGCTTTCATAGGCGCGCCCTTGGCCAGGCAGACGGGAGCGGATCATGATCGTGGACCTGCAGGATGTCGTAGTTCGCCACCCACGTTCGTCCTTCCAAATGGCCATCCCCTCGGTGCAGATCGATGCCGGGGAGTTCGTCGCCGTGGGCGGCCCGTCGGGAACGGGCAAATCCACCCTTTTGGACGTGTGCGCCGGCATGATCGCGGCGACGTCTGGGAAGGTCGAGGTCCTCGACCTCGACCTGAGAAAGAGACGTGCACGCCGCGTAGTGCGACGCAGGGGCACCTACCTGGTCCAGCGAGGATCGGTAGTGGAGTATCTCACCGCGCTGGAAAACATTGTGGTCGCTGGAGAGATCGCGGGCATTCGGCGAGACATACCTGCGGCTCGAGCCGCGCTAGAGACAGTCGGACTGCTCGACCAAGCCGCGTCTCGTGTGTCGAACATGTCCGGAGGACAGCGTCAGCGAGTGGCCATGGCCAGTGCCGTGTACCGCCGGTCCCCACTGGTATGGGCCGATGAGCCCACCTCGGCATTGGATGCCGCTAACTCCGATCTGGTCCTCGCCGGTTTGCGCGACCTGGCACACCAGGCAGGAGCCGCCGTCATGTGTGTCACCCATGACACCGTCCGCGCCGAGGCCTTTGCCGATCGTCTCCTCGTCATCCGCGACGGATCAGTTGTCGAGGACCTCCGACGTACAGACCCTTCTATGACCACTCAGGCTCCCCCTACTCACGAGGGAGTGCTGAGATGAGAGCCATGTGGCGTCCGGCAGCTACCAGCGTGACCCGGGCCTTCAGCGCCTTCATTGCTCCCATTCTGGTGTATGCCCTAGCCACCGCCGGAATGATCGCACTGACTGCACTGGTCTCCGCCTCGATCGCTGGCGGTGGCAACACCGGAGCTTTAACCATCTTCCTCGTCACCACCGCGGTTGGCCTGCTGGCCATCGCCTGCAGTGTCATCGATGTGGTGCGAGCAGGTTTCGAGGCCGACTTGGCCGCTCTGGCCGCGCTGGGTTGCTCCCCGGTGAGTATCCGTATGTTCACAGCTACCCAGTCACTGAGCGCCTTCGGCCTGTCTCTGCCCTTAGGCACGGCTGCCGCTGCCCCTGTCTACGGGGTGCTGCTGTGGTTGCTGCGCACCGGCAAGTTCCATGGCTTGCCCCACGATTCTCCCGACTGGGTGTCCTCGTTCCTGATCGGCATCGCAGTGACCGCAGTGCTCGCTCTGATCGGAGGATGGCGCGCGCGACCCCTGCGCACCGACCGACGAACCGGCAGTCGTCGCGTCATGGCCCACGCCCCGCGTATCGCAGCTGGCGCGGCTGCCGTCGTCGGCGCTGTCGCTCTGCTGATGAACGCCGGTACCAGCGGCCTTGGAGCACTCTTCGGAAGCGCTCTGGTGTGGGTGCTGGCCGCTGTGCTCCTCGCTCCGGCGTTATTCACCTTGCTGTGCCTGGCACCTGGGCTAGCTCACGCCTGGCCCGTCGGATGGTCCGCGCGCGTCGCCCTGACTCGTGATCGGCTCTTTGGGCTTTCCTCAAGCGTGACGGTCGCCACCCTGGCCTTGATCCTGTTCACCGCACTGGTATCGATGGTCGGCACCGTGGAACGAGTTCAGCGAGCCGCTCTAGCAGACCTGTTCACCCCCACTGCCGCGGTCGTCACCAGCCACGACGGAGCTTTGCTACCCCGAGAATTCGCTACCAGGATTTGCCGGACTGCACCCAGCTGCATCGGCCTGGTCCATATCGCTCCCGATACCAGCGATCAGCATGGCACTGCCTACTCTGACAGTCGCACCCGCCAAGCGCTGCTCACTGATACAGCTGACGCTGAGGCCACTCACTCCGGCCAGGTCATATGGACCTCTCCCGAGAACGGATTCACCGGTTCCCCCTGGCAACGGCTGCGTGACGGAGCTGCGCCCGAGATCTCTGGCACTTGGCGTGCTCTGCCCGTCCTGACCACACCCGCAACCATCACCGACCCCACTGTGCAGGTGATTCGCGCTCGCTCCTGGGCCGCTGAGGGACCTTCCCAAGCTGTGCTCAGGGGATCCGGGGCCGCCGACATCGCCCCCATGCTCGCACCCCTGATCACTTTGTCGTTGCTGTTCAGTGCGGCCGCAGTTTACCTGCTCAACGCCAGCTTCTATCGCACCACCCGCGTCACCACAGCTCTCGGGGCGACCACGGCGGGAGACCTACTCACTGTGTTTTGGGATGCATTGGCTCGCACCCTGACGGTGTATCTGCTCACCCTGATCACCTGGTGGGGCATGGCCCACGGAGTGGCTCGGGTCGCCACCCACCACGCTGTCACTCCCACCAGCCCCCCAGTCCTGCTACATCTCGCTTTCCTGGCCCTGCTGGTCATCACTACCGCTGGTGGCGTCCTGGGTACTCGCGCTGGCCGGAGGCTGGCCTGACTCTCGCAGCTCGTTCATCCACCTCATGTTTTGCCCAGGCTGCAGCCAATAACTGTGTCACTAAAGCTCGTCGATCGTTGATGAGTGCGTTGTTCTGAGCTGATCAGGTGGTCTCAGCTGCGACAACCGGCTGAGACCACCTGTCTGGTGTGCCCCGTCGTCCTGCGCGGGAGCCGCTTAACGCCGTCGCCACTGGACTAGCCCACTCGTGGTGCCCACAAGGATCACAACGCCAGTAGCCGCCATCGCGGATCGGACCCAGTCGTAGGGGATATGCGCGCCGCGACTTGAGTCCAAGAGAAGGCCCCACGCCAACTCATTGCCGAGGATGGCGATCCCCAGCCCCATCACTGCGGGAATAACAATCGTCATGGTGATGACGGTGATCACTGTGCCGACCAGGACTGCCGGGCTGATGCCGATCGCATCCAGGCTGGTGCGGTAATCCCGGAGGCTACGAGTGTGAAAGATGGCAACAGCACACGTCAGAACGAGAAAGACAAGGCCACTGCCGACGGCAGCCCAGGTCAGAGTCGGTGGGACGGTGATTTTTTCCGGGGCCTTGTGGACGGTGATGTAGGAATCGTCAAAGTTCTGTTCCTTCGGAGCGCGGAGGGCTGCGGTGATCTGAGCAGGGCTGGCCTGGTCATAGACCCAATAAGGGACATCCATCGGCCAACCGGCTTGACGGGCTCGCTCGGCAGAGATAAATCCCATCCCTTGGACGACGTACTCTTTCGGTGTGTTGCGAATGATGGAAACAGGAACTTTCGCGGGGGTATTGGAATTCTGAGCTTCCTTAAACTCCACCACGGATCCTTCTGCGAGAGTGAGCCCGTCCTTCTCTGCAAAGACGAGGATTCCTCCGGCGGAAAAATGTTGAATTTGCGCAGGCGTCAGGGGGTGGCCGATCAATCGTTCAATGTCATGGGCGGTGTCCATTGCGAATGGTAGCCCTTGCATGATATCTGTGGGATCGATCAAAACATATCGCATGGCGATAGGGTTGCTGAGCTGTGTCGCCGCTTCGAAGTCACGCCGCAGTCGCTGATTGACGCCTCCGGAATAAATTTGCTCCCTGCCCAGAGCGACCTGATTCTGACCGATATGTGCGACGCGGAGCGCATTGGCGTGAAAATCGTTGGTGGCGGTGGTGATCGCCGATGCCAGTGGCAGCGACAGGCAGATCATGACAGCAATCATGGTTAAGAGAGTGCTGGTGGCATACCGGGTGGTACGGCGGATCCCCAAGAGGATCGGGACGGGAAGCCGTCCGTGATGGTCCTGATAAGAGATGAGCAGGAACGCACCGGCGACAGCGCCCACTGTGCACCATATCATCACCCAAAGAGAGAGTCCCGAGGCATTGTGAGGTCTGCTGACAAAACCTGTGTAGGCCAGCCATGTAGCGCCGATAATCAACGCTACCCGTCGGATGCTCCTCATCAATGTGCGCATGGTTTTAGTCATGGTGGAGTTGGCAATGCGCTTCAAAGCTGAGGCAAGGAGCTGCTGGCTGAGAGCGATCACTGTGGCAATCAAGATCGGGATGAGAGCGCTGATTGCACTGACGATCAGCACGGTGATGGGCAAGATCTCAGGGCTGAGGGGTTGATTAGCATAAGAATTCAGGGCGGGGCGAAGAAATCGCCCAACAGCGTCACCGGTGAGCACTGCAGTGCTGATGGTGATCAAGGCTCCGATGATGAGCGTTCCAGCTTGGATGAGAGTGCTGGTGCTATACGGGATCCCTAGGGCCCAGAGCTGATCACGGACCTGACGTCGATAGGCCTGTCCCGTGATGATCAGAGCCGTGCTGCTGACTGCAGGAAGAAGCCATAACGGAATCCAACCCGCGATGTAGGGGGCGCGCTGGTAGTAGTCGCTCCACGACCGATCGGTGGCCCTGCGGGTGGTCCAAGAGTGCGCTATATCGTCGCGGTAGTTCGCCGCGTCGATACGGGTGAGCTGATGGGCGATATTGGCGGTTGCCGCAGTCACAGTGGCGCGATCGCCCCCGTCAAATCTCACCTGTGCACTCACCTGCGGTTTGGAGTAGCGATCACCATGGCGGCTCACTGCATCCATGATCCGGGCGATAGCGCCAGGCGCGGCATAAATGTCCTGAGCGGATCGGTCAAATTCGTCACGGACGGTACCGACGATGTGAAAGGTGGTTGTCCCGCCGTAGAGTTCCAGACGCTGCGGCTCGCCGAGGGCGCGATGCAGCGCAGAGGAGAGAGCCACATCTTGAGATTGATGTGGCCAAGCGCCATGGCTGAGCCGATACCGCTCAGGATGTGCGTCGTCGCCCCATCGACCTTCATGTATCGTGGGGCGAAGGTCTTTTCTGTCTTTGACATTCAGGGCCTCGGTCAGCAGAACAATATCGGGACGCGACCCTCCTGAGGCGGTCACTATCTCGGGAATTTTCTGGCGGAAAGGGCAGTCCCGCAGCGGGTGGCATGTCCCCGTTGACATACTGAATGAGTGCTGTCGATCGCCGAGGATCTTCTCGTTCATTTGCGCTGCAGTCAATTGGCTGGCAGCTCCCCAGTGATGAAGAAAAGCGAGCGCGGCTACGGCAATCCATAGCACTATTGTCCCGCCCCACCAGGACGGCCGAGCAAGGGTGCGGCGTAACTCCATCCCTGCTAAGCCAGCGATCTTTAGCCTATCCGTGCTACGTGGCATCATCAGCCCTTGGATCCCAGGAGACGATGTGGCGAGTGGGGGTCATGTGTGACGACTCATGGACGCCGTTTCATACAGGCTGCCATCATCGATGATCAGGATTCGATCAGCCCAGTCTTGAACGAGGAGATCGTGGGTAGCGATCACGACGGCTGCGCCGCGGTCAGCTATGTCCCTCAGGGTGGTGATGACGTCGACGGTCGCGGTTTTGTCCAGGGCGCCTGTTGGCTCGTCAGCGAGGAGGATCTGTTTGTGACCGGCAAGGGCGCGGGCGATACCGATGCGTTGTTGCTCACCGCCGGACATGGATTGTGGTTTGCGATCGAGGAAATCGCCGAGTCCGAGCTCGTTGAGGCTGTCAGAGGCAAGGGCCATGGACTGTGCGCGGGAGCGTCCCTGCGCACGTAGTGGGAGGGCCACGTTTTCTGCTGCAGTGAGTTCTTCGAGGAGGTTGCCGTGTTGGAAGATCACCCCGATGTGGTGGAGTCGGGCTAGTGCGCGTCGGCGGGACGAGAGCACATGCATGCGCTGGCTGTTGACGACTACTTCACCTTGATCGGGAAGTTCGAGTCCTGCGCAGATCTTCAACAGGGTGCTTTTTCCGGAACCGGATGGTCCCATGAGGGCGATAAGTTCGCCATTATTTATGCCGAGATCGACGTTGTTAATGACTTGTCGCCTTGCTGGTCCCGATTCAAACGACTTGCTGATGGATGTCAGTCGAATCGTCAAGCTTCCCCCTGTTAGTGACACATCAAATTCGCATTGATGACCTTATTCATCGATGCCTTTTTGAATCAATAAGCGCTAATAATATGGCCTGGAACCTAGCATTGCTAAAAGTTGATTGTCAACTCATAGAGTGAATTCAGGGGCCATGCTTGCCGCTTCTTCAGTATGTGAATTCCTTTGTGGGGCATCGATTTTGGTGCGCCATCTGCTGCAGGGGTGATCATCCACCTTCACTCGATGGCTCATGGCGCCGCCCGCAGGCCGGCGTGTGACTTGAGCGGAGTGGTGCCCCCTGGGTCGGCAGCGCTGGACTGCCGGGCGATACGGACGAACTCACCAACCCACCCCACCGGACGCCCCGGAGGACGCCATACTGCCCGCAATTGCCGCCGTAACGCTGGCCCAGCGACGGAGATGACCACGAGCGTGCCCGCACGGACCGCATCCGCGACCGCAACCCGACTCAATACCGCTGGCGCCGACCCCGCAGCCACAGCGGTCCGGATCGCCTCGCTGCTAGACAACTCCATCGCAGGCGGACGACGAGGGTACGGCGACAACGCCCTATCCAAGGTGTCCCTGGTGCCCGACCCCAGCTCCCGAACCACCAAAGCCGTGTCCGCGAGCTCCGCCAACGTCAGCGGATGCCGCCGACGCGCCCACGGGTGGGTCGGCGCAGTGACCACGACCAGATCGTCCGTGGCCACCACTGTTGTCCGCAAACCTGCTGGGCGACGTACGGTCTCAATGAATCCCAGATCCACAGCGCCACGATGCAGATCAGCGATCACCGTGGCGGAGTTTGTCACGCGCAGCCGCACCTGCCGGTCCGGATGTCGCCTGGTGTAGACCGCCAGCCACAACGGCGCCAGATGCTCACCGATCGTCAGACTCGCCGCAATCGAATGGCCGCTTTCGGCATCGGCCCGCAACGAGGCGACACCGGTGAGGAGCCGTTCCGTGCCCGCCATGATGGGACTGGCCCAATCCACCACCAACTGACCGGACGTGGTCGGAGTCGACCCAGTGGGGGAGCGCCGCACCAATTCCACGCCAAGGTCCCGCTCCAACCGGTGGAGGAGTCGACTGGCTTGCGGTTGGCTCATTCCGAGATCCCGGGCAGCGGCACCGACGCTGCCGCATCGCACGATCCGGCACAGCAGATCTAGCGCGCGCAGCTCGGG
This sequence comes from Austwickia sp. TVS 96-490-7B, assembly GCF_019331795.1. Classification (GTDB taxonomy): domain Bacteria; phylum Actinomycetota; class Actinomycetes; order Actinomycetales; family Dermatophilaceae; genus Austwickia. The sequence goes on along the minus strand of NZ_JAHPZL010000003.1, from coordinate 192,086 downwards.
CAACGGAGGCAAGGGTGGCGTCGATAGTGGCGGCTGCGGCGCATCCTTGCTCATGTCATTAGCGTATGACCTCATGCAGTATTAGCACTGGCGATCAGTCACCGCCACCACCAGAGTGGAGCAGTGACTGTCGAATCCCCCACGCCTGCCGCCACGGCCAAACCGCCAACCACGCGACGTGCACTGCTGCCTGGGATTGCCCTGGCGCTGGCCGCAGCGGCGGTGTCCACCGGGGTGAATCTGGTGTTTCCCGCGGTGTCGGCCTTGTTGGTGGCGATCCTGCTGGGCGCGTTGATGGCTAACACCTTCCCGGTGCCAGCAGCTCTGGAGCCGGGGCTGGCGTTCAGCGGTCGCCGATTGCTGCGGATCGGAGTGGTCCTGCTCGGTCTGGGGTTGTCGGTGCGTGATATCGCAGCGCTGGGCTATGGCGTCGTCGCAGTCGCAGTCACCGTGGTCGTGGTGGGGATCATCGGGACAGTTGTGGTGGGGAGCATGCTCGGGGTGCCGTCCATGCAGCGGTTGTTGATCGCCTGTGGGTTTTCCATCTGTGGCGCGGCAGCGGTGGCAGCGGTCGCCGGGGTGCTCCCGGACGAACAGGAAGAAGACGTCGCTACCGCTATCGCTCTCGTGGTGGTCTTCGGCACGATGATGATTGGAGTGGTCCCGCTGGTCGGGGCCACTGCGGGATTGACCGCTCAAGCCAATGGAGTGTGGGCGGGAGCGAGTATCCATGAGGTGGCCCAGGTGGTCGCTGCAGCCGGGGTGATCGGGCCAGCTGCGTTGAAAGTCGCCGTGGTCGTCAAATTGACTCGGGTGCTGCTGTTAGCGCCGGTGATCATGGGGATCTCCTGGTCGTTACGGCGCGGCGGCGCCACCGCTAGCGGGAAACGCCCGCCAATCATGCCGTTATTTGTGGCTGGTTTCTTGATGGCCGTGTTGGTGAGATCGATGCTGCCCTTGCCGGAGTGGTTGCTGATGTCATCGAGATGGGCCCAGACGGTGCTGCTGTCTGCGGCGATGTTTTCTCTAGGGGCGGGCGTCAAGGTGTCACGACTGCGTGCGGTGGGAGGGCGTCCGGTGTTGCTGGGAGCGCTGTCGACAACGTTCATCGCCCTGATCGGATTGATCGGGGCCAGCATGACGGGGTGAGATCGGCTCAGCGGGCAGGTGGGTCCTGGTGAGGGTCGCGTCCTGAGGGCAGGAGCGCCTCGTCGAGACGTTCCAGCAGCCGCACCGCCTGTCTTTCCAAGTCATCCTCGAAGAGCACGTGCAGGCCTTGGGGGTAGGTGGCATGGCTGCCGTCAAGCACGATGAGATGGACATCGTCAGGGCACGCTAAATCCAGGAAGTCATCGAGACGGGCTTCGGGGAGATCTTCGACGATGATCACGTCATAGCCCGCGCGGCGATAGGTCTCTGCGAGCGCAATGTGGCCGCAGTAGCGCAGCAGGGATGTGCGGATGGTGCCTAATTCGTCAGCGCCGGAAGCCCGTTCGGAAGCGACCATGCCAGCCAGGATGGGGCCGTCGAGGACGACGGACTGCTCGCACAGTCGGGCCATGGCCCACGCCAACCGGTGACAGCCTCCGCCCATCGGGCCGGAGATCACGATGAGTCGGCCGTCAGGTGGGGGGATGTCTGGGTGGCCGGTGGCTGCCGAAGGGTTGTCGTGCGGTTCGTTCACGATGTCAACGCTGCCGCGACGACGTCACGGGCTTGGTCTTGCACCTGTGCGAGGTGTTCGGGGCCGTGGAAGCTCTCGGCGTAGATCTTGTAGACGTCTTCGGTGCCGGAGGGGCGAGCGGCGAACCAGGCATTTTCGGTGACGACTTTGAGCCCACCGATGGATGCGCCGTTGCCGGGGGCTGTGGTGAGTTTCGCGGTGATCGGTTCGCCGGCGAGTTCGGTTGCGGTGACGGCGTGTGGGGTGAGTGCGGCGAGTGCAGCTTTTTCTGATCGGCTCGCTGGGGCGTCGACGCGAGCGTAGGCCGGTGCGCCGTGCCGGTGGACCAGGTCGGCGTACCACTCGCTGGGGGTTCTGTCGGTGCGGGCGAGGATTTCACTGGCCAGCAACGCCAGGATGATGCCGTCTTTGTCGGTGGTCCACACGGAGCCGTCGCGGCGCAGGAAACTTGCTCCGGCGGACTCTTCGCCACCGAACGGTCCAGAGCCGTCGAGCAGCCCGGGGACAAACCATTTGAAGCCGACTGGGACTTCGACCAGGCGACGGCCGAGGTCAGCGGCGACTCGATCGATCATCGAAGAGGACACCAACGTCTTACCGATGAAACCGTCGGTGGGCCATTCGGGGCGGGCCCCGCCGTAGAGGTAGCCGATGGCGACGGCCAGATAGTGGTTGGGGTTCATCAGGCCAGCGTCGGGGGTGACGATGCCGTGCCGGTCGGCGTCGGCATCGTTGCCGGTGCTGAGCTGGTAGTCGGCTTTGTTGGTGATGAGGGAGGCCATCGCGTGGGGTGAGGAGCAGTCCATGCGGATCTTGCCGTCCCAGTCGAGGGTCATGAATCGCCAGGTCGGGTCGACCAGCGGGTTGATGACGGTCAGGTCGATTCGGTGACGTTCGGCGATCGCTGCCCAATACTCCACGCTGGCGCCGCCCAAGGGGTCGGCGCCGATACGTAGCCCGGCGTGTCGGATCGCGTCGATATCGACGACGGTCGGCAGGTCGTCGACATAGCTGCCGACGAAGTCGTACGGCGTCGTAGCGGCCCGGGCTCGGGCGAAGGGGATACGTCGTACCCCGTCGAGTCCGGCTCGCAGGAGGTCGTTGGCGCGGGCGGCAATCCATGCGGTGGCGTCGCTGTCAGCGGGGCCACCGTGCGGAGGGTTGTATTTGAATCCACCATCGGTGGGTGGATTGTGTGAGGGGGTGACCACGATGCCATCGGCGAGTCCGGCGTGGGCCGGAAGAGCGTCGACGCCGCTGATGCGGCCTTTGTTGGCCCGCAGGATGGCGTGGCTGACGGCGGGAGTGGGGGTGTAGCCGTCATGGTCGTCGACCATGACGGTCACATCGTTGGCGGCAAGCACTTCGATGGCGCTGACCCAGGCCGGTTCTGAGAGTGCGTGCGTGTCTCTGCCGAGGAAGAGCGGGCCGTCGTAGCCCTGCCTACGGCGGTAGTCCACGATCGCTTGCGACGTGGCCAAGATGTGGTCCTCAGTGAATGAGGTGCGCATGCTGGATCCGCGATGCCCCGACGTGCCGAAGGCCACCTGCTGGTCGGCGTCCGCGGGGTCGGGGTGCGCGGTGTAATACGCCGTAACCAGATGGGGCACATCGACGAGATCCTGGGGCTGGGCCGGGGTGCCTGCACGCGACGTCGTCATGCCCCCATCCTCGCACTTGTGCGGGGTGTCACCGGTTCTCGCTGCCGGTCGACCTCGCCGCGGTGGATCAGGGAGGTGTCCGGTGGGCTTGCTGCTGGCTGTATTCTCGCCAGGGGCATCGCTTGAAGACTATGGCCATCATTCAGGAGGATGCCGGGGTCCCCAGCGGGTATCAGTGTGCGAAGCACACGCCAGGCAGGTGGCCAGGTTTGGAGGTGTGTCATGACGATGATGGACGACCAGGTGCCGCGCTCAGACGAGCCGTATTACGTCGACGTCGACGAGGATTACCCGCCCATGGACGCAGGGATGCACGTCCACGACTTCGTCGTCATCGGCGGCGGGATCATCGGGCTGGCTACGGCGATGAAACTGCTCATGGAGCAGCCGGGAGCCGATGTGGTGGTTCTGGAGAAGGAACCCGACGTGGCGATGCACCAGACCGGGCACAACAGCGGTGTCATCCACGCAGGGATCTACTACCGCCCGGGCAGTTTGAAAGCGAAGCTCTGCAAAGCTGGTGCCCAGTGGACCCGATACTTCTGTGATTCTCACGGGATTCCTTACCGCGATACCGGCAAGTTGATCGTTGCCACGGATGACGCGGAGCTGGTCCGAATGAACGCCCTGTATGACCGGGCGTTGGCCAACGAGTTGGATGTCGAACTGCTGGGGCCAGCAGAGCTGTGGCGCCGCGAGCCCAATATCGCCGGACTGGGTGCGATCTACCTGCGTGGCACCGGGATCGTCGACTATGCGCAGATCTGCCGAAAAATGGCCGAAGTCATTCAGGAGCATGGCGGCAGCATCCGGTTGGGGTGTGAGGTCACCGGGATCCACGAGTCCCTTTCTGAGGTGTCGATCGACCTGAACACTCGTGAATTGGCGGCTCGCGGTGAGCGGGACCGGATTTATACCCGCCAATTGGTGGTCTGTGGCGGCATCCAGGCCGATCGGTTGGCAAGGATGGCCGGGTTGGACGTCGACTTCCACATGGTGCCATTCCGAGGCGAGTATTACCGCCTCGACCCCAAACACAACCAGATCATCAACACGCTGGTTTACCCGGTGCCTGACCCGGACCTGCCGTTCCTTGGGGTGCACCTGACGGTGATGATGGATGGTGGTGTCACTGTCGGCCCAAACGCCGTAATGGGATTCTCTCGTGAGGGATACCCGAAGTTCTCGTTGAACGTGCGGGATGTTGCTGACTTCGCTCGTTTCCCAGGTTTCTGGAAAGTGGCACGTAAGCAGCTGAAAACCGGACTGATCGAGCAAAAGAACTCGATTTATAAACGGGGCTACTTAGAGATGGTGCGCAAGTATTGTCCGTCGTTGACGGCAGCTGATCTGTTGCCAGAGAAGTGCGGCATTCGGGCGCAGGCAGTGAAGAAGGATGGCTCGATGATCGAGGACTTCCTCTTCTATGACACCGCCAGGATGTTGCATGTCTGCAATGCTCCGTCACCGGCGGCGACCTCGGCGATGCCCATCGCGGCGTTGATCACCGAGAAGGTGCTCGCTCACCACTGATCACAGGCTGTCACGGTCACCGTCCCCGACGTGTTGGGTCGGTGGCCGTGCTGGTCTGACTGCAGACGAGCCAGGTTGGACGACCCGGTTTTTCGCAGTGGACAACCGACCGAGTCGCAGCACCGTCGCCTATCCTGAGGTGATGCCCGACACACAGCATGTCCCTGCGGCAGATGCAGCTCAGGAGTCCCCTGAGGGACCTTCGGTCTTGGGGGTGGGTGTCGCCGCGGTCGCGATGGCGGTCCTGCTTCTGGTTGGGACGCTCGGCCGCAGCACCTGGGGGTCCTTACTCGCCGAACATGCGATCGCCGCCACCTGGGTGGCGGTGTTTGTTGCCATTGCCTTGCAAGCTTTCCCCTTCCTGGTCTTGGGGGTGGCTGTGTCCGCGGTGGTGGCGGTGCTCATTCCCGCGTCGGCGTTACGTCGGATCCTGCCTCAGCGGGGTGTCGCTGCGGTGCCAGTTGCCGGTTTAGCCGGGGCGTTGTTGCCCGGATGTGAGTGCGCGTCGGTGCCCATCGCCGGGTCGTTGGTGGCTCGTGGTGTCCCGGCCTCTGCCGCGTTGACTTTTTTGTTGGCGGCCCCGGCGATCAATCCAGTGGTGTTGGTGTCGACTGCGGTGGCCTTCGGCGGGGATGTCAAAGTGGTGGCGGCGAGGTTCACTGCGTCGCTGATCACATCGGTGGTGATGGGTTATTGGTGGTTGGCCCGGGGCCGAGATGACCTGATTAAGCTGCCACATCGACACAGCGCCGAGGGGCCGAAACTCCAGCAGTTCACCAGCGCAGTCACGCATGACTTGTTGCATGCCGGGGGATATCTGATCCTTGGCGGGGCGATCGCGGCCACGATCAACGTGTTGGTGCCGCGCACCGTGTTGGACACGCTGGCTGGCAATATCTTCGTGGCGGTGTTGACCCTGGCGGTGTTCGCAGTGATCGTGGCGGTGTGCTCTGAAGCTGATGCGTTCATCGCGGCGAGCATGGTTGCCTTCCCGCTTCCTGCCCGCCTGGCATTCATGGTGGTCGGTCCAGCGTTGGATGTGAAGCTGTTCGCGATGCAAGCTGGGACTTTTGGCCGGGCCTTCGCGGTGCGGTTCGCCCCGATGACGTTCGTGGTCGCGGTGGCCTCAGCTCTGATCGTTGGGGAGGTGCTGTTGTGAGCCGTTTGGTCGCTGCGATGGCGACGATGCTGTGTGCGGCCGTGGTGGGTCGATCAGTGCTGCGTAACGATCACTTGGCCTACGTCAAGTCGGGACTCACGATCCCGCTGCTGGTGGCCGCGGTATTGATGCTGTTGGTCGGGGCCTACGAGTGGTGGCAAGCTTTTCGAGGATTGGGCGCCCCGACCCTGGAATATGTCGACGACGGTCACGGACATCACCACAAGCCTGGACGGGCCGCTCCGGTGATTGGCTGGTTATTGATCGTTCCGTTTCTGGTGTTGGCATCGGTCCCGCCAACCCCGGTCGGCAGTTATACCGCTGCCCGGAGTACCACCAACAAAGATGCCTCCGCGGCGTTGGGCACTGACGGGGCTTATGCCCCATTCGCTGCGGGGGACGGCCCCGTATCGATTACGGTGCGTCAGTTCTGGGAGCGAGCCAGTTTTGACACGAAACGCAGCCTCGAGGGTCGGCGGGTCAAACTTGTCGGTTTTGCTTCGGCAGACAAAACCGAGGGCGGCCCCGGATGGGCCTTGACGCGGATGTCCATCATGTGTTGTGCCGCTGATGCGTTCCCGGTGAAGATCATGCCGTTGGGTGTCCCCGAACGGCCGAAGGATGGATCGTGGCTGACCGTCGAAGGGATCTGGGAGCCTGACCCCAAAGCGCCTGCTCCGGATTCCGCGGAGGCAGGATCGACGATGCCCCGTCTCAAGGTGCTGTCGGTCACGCCGACCTCCCAGCCAGCCCAGCCCTACGAATAATTCGCAGGACCGGGCTCGCTGGAGACGCGATGGTCTGATCCGGTCAGCGGGTGCTGTTCTCGTCCTGACCGGTCACCGAGGGAAGCTGACCTAGACCGGAGTCGACCTCGTCATCGACCTGGACCGGACTACTGGACAGCTCAGGTCGGCTAATGCCCACCCCGTGATGGTCTACATCAGCTGGAGCGGCAGCCACGACGACCGCCGTACCTCCGGCCTCCGGCTCAAACCACACGCTGGACAGCTTCTGCACGGTCACGACCGCCGAGAATGGCTGACCATGCCACGGGACGGCTTCGGCTTCAATGCGGCCCATATTGCCGGTGCCAGCGCCGCCGTATTCAGTGGCGTCGGAATTCAGGATTTCCCGCCAGGTGCCAGCCGCCGGCAAACCGATTCGGTAGGACTGGTGTTCGCTGCCCGAGAAGTTGGTCACGCAGGCGATGATCGGGCGGGCACCATTAGTGTCCACCTCGCCGTACCGCAAGAAACTGAACGTGTTGCCGGCGCTATCGTTGGCGTCGATCCACGCGAAGCCGTCTGCGCTGCTATCCAACGACCATAACGCCGGGCGGTCTCGGTATAGCGCATTCAAATCTCGCACATACTGCTGGATTTGCCGGTGCGGGTCTTGCTCCAGCAGCCACCAATCCAAGCTGGAGCCGTCGGCCCACTCGGCGTACTGCGCGAACTCGCTGCCCATGAAAAGCAACTGCTTGCCGGGGAAACTCCACTGCCACGCAAAATAGGCACGCAGGTTAGCTCGTTTTTCCCAGTCGTCGCCTGACATTTTGCCGATCATGGAGCCTTTGCCGTGGACGACCTCGTCGTGGCTGATCGGCAGGACAAAATTCTCGCTATAGGCATACACCATCGCGAATGTCATCTCGTGATGGTGATATTGGCGATAGATCGGGGCCTGACCGATGTATTCGAGGGTGTCATGCATCCACCCCATGTTCCATTTCAGGCCAAAACCCAAACCGCCGGTATACGTCGGGGCGGTGACTCCGCTCCAACTGGTCGACTCCTCAGCGATGGTGACCACCCCAGGAGAACGCCGGTAGACAGTGGCGTTCATTTCCTGAAGGAATTGCACGGCTTCCAGGTTTTCCCGACCGCCGTACTGATTGGGCAGCCACTCCCCGTCGTTGCGGGAGTAGTCCAAGTAGAGCATCGAGGCTACGGCGTCGACCCGCAGCCCATCGCAGTGGAATTCCTCCAACCAATACGACGCGTTGGCGACGAGGAAATTGCGCACCTGGGGGCGCCCAAAGTCGAAAATGTAGGTGCCCCACTCGGTGTGCTCCCCGCGCCGTGGGTCCGGATGCTCATAGAGCGCCTGACCATCGAAACGCCCGAGAGCAAAGCCGTCCTTCGGGAAATGTGCTGGCACCCAGTCCAGGATCACGCCGATCCCCGCCTGATGCAGCGTGTCCACCAGATGACGGAATTCATCAGGAGAACCAAACCTGCTGGACGGCGCGAAATATCCCGTCACTTGATAGCCCCAACTGGGACCGTAGGGATGCTCCATGACCGGGAGCAACTCCACATGGGTGAAGCCCATCTCGGTCACATAGTCGACGAGCTGATCGGCCAACTCCAGATAGGTCAGCCCCTGCCGCCACGACCCGAGATGCACCTCGTAGATGCTCATCGGCTGTTTCTGCGGATCGGAGCGCGAGGCGCGCGCTTCCATCCATGATTCGTCTTGCCATTGGTATGTCGACGCGGTCACCACCGACGCCGTCGCTGGTGGACATTCAGTGGCGCGGGCCAATGGGTCAGCTTTGGTCCGACGGTAGCCATCTGCCCCGAGGATCTCGTACTTGTAGAGAGTGTTCTCGCCGATACCCGGCACAAACAGCTCCCACACCCCAGAACTGCCTAGCGCACGCATCGGATGACAGCTGCCATCCCAGGTGTTGAAATCCCCGACAACCCGTACCGCGCGGGCATGTGGTGCCCACACCGCAAACGAGGTGCCCGCCACCGAGCCCATCGGCCCGTCGTACCTGCGTAGATGACTGCCGAGGACCTTCCACAACTCCTCATGACGGCCCTCACCGATCAGGTGCAGATCGATCTCACCGAGCGTCGGCAAAAACCGGTACGGGTCGTCCTGGCGGTGGATGAACCCGTCGCCATAATCCACGAGGACGCGATAGTCGCTGACCTCGCTGATCTCCAAGCGAACCTGCCAGATCCCCTCGAAGTCATGAGCCATTGGGTGGACGCTGCCGTCGGGCAGCTCAATCTGCACCGACGTGGCATGCGGGCGAAGTACCCGCACCGTCACACCGCCGTTCCACGGATGGGCCCCGAGGACGCCATGCGGGTTTCCGTGCCCGCCGTGGACGAGCAGTCCTAGCTCATCCCAGCTAGCCGGCCGCAGCATCGGCACCGGTTCTGGTGTCGCTGCGGGGCTGGGCGTGGGCGTGGTCATGAAGGTCTCGCTTCTGTCGGTGGTGGGGGTGCACAGCGCCTCAATTGCTGAGGCAGGGATGGGCACCCAGGCGGGTCGGTTGCGGGCCTCGTAGACGACCTCGTACAGGGCCTTGTCCAGCTCGAGGGCTCGCAGCAGGGCGGCAGCGTCGGCGTCCGTGCGGGGGTCGTCGGCGGCGTGGGCATAGCCGTCGAGGAATGCGTGACGGCAGGCTCTCGCCCAGGTGCGCGCCGCATCGGCATCGGCCGGTTCCGCCTGTGCCCGGGAGCCGGCCGCGTAGTCGAAGCTGCGCAGCATGCCCGCCACGTCGCGCAGCGGTAGGTCGGGCTGGCTCCGCTCGGCGAGGGGTCGCATCGGCTCGCCCTCGAAGTCGAGCAGCACCCACCCACGTCCGGGCACGTCGAGCACCTGGCCGAGGTGGTAGTCGCCGTGGATCCGCTGCAGTGGCGGCCACGCGGCGGCGGCCGCTGCAGCGAACACCGCATCGATCGCACCCGTGAGGTGCGACAGCTCCGGTACGGCGTCCAAGGCTGCTTCGGCGCGCTGCCTCCACGAGCTCACTTGCCGCCCGCGGGCCGCTGCGTCAGCGGGCACGGTTGGCATCGCTACGGCCAGATCGCGGTGCACCTGCGCGGTCGCGGCGCCCAGGTCCCGGGCCCGGGCGGTGAAGTCGGTGCCATTCGCGACGGCTTGAGCAGCGACTCGCCACGCGTCCTGCGTGCCCGGCAGGAACTCCTGCGCGAACGCCAGATGGCCCTTCGCGACGCCCCCGGAGGCTTCGAGGGAGGCCCACTGGCCCGCGACCGAGCCCAGCGGGGCCGGAACCAGGTGAGACCCGGCGGCGGCCAGCGCCGACTGCAAGACCACATCGGGGTTGTCACCCTCGTGCAGCACGCGAAAGACCTTCACGATCAGCGGGCGGGCGCGACCGGCCGTCTCATCGAGGGCATCGACGATGATCGAGGTGTTGGACTGCTCGCCGCGCAACACGCTCGACGATGTCACCCGTAGCCGGGGCACACCGAGCGCGGGTGTCCCCACCGCCGGCGCATCCACCCAATCGCTCGTCGAGAAGCCCGGATCCGACGTACCCCCCGCCGTGGCCAGCTCCACCAAGGCCTCGACGTACCGCGGATCGCGGCAGGCATCGTACACATAGCGGGTGCCGAGGACGGAGTGCTCGCACGTGCCGATCAGAGCTTCCTGTCCGTCGGGCAGCGGTTCGTCGCGATATGTCACCGGCACCTGGTAGATCACCGGTGGGGCTGCCGCCTCGTCCACGACGATCAGCGTTTCGGCGCCCACCCGACCTGCGGGGTCCTCACAGCGGAATCCGCCGATCCGTCGCAGGCTGGGTACGTGACCCTTGCGGGTGTACCACCGTTGCTGGGGCATCCACGCCGCCAGCAGTTCCAGCTTGCCGGGTGTGACGCTCGCGCCCTCATGGATCTCAGCCATCGTGGCCACGCTCCGTCATCCCCAACCAGAAGAAATCTCGAGACCCCACGGTGGCGACATAGGTGGCGTCGTCGGTGACCCGTGGGAACCCGGTCCCACCGAAGAGGTCTCGCACTTTTGCTCCGGCAAACCGTTCTGGGAGGTGCACCGTCCCAGCTTGCGGGCGGCTGGAAAGGTTGTGCAGGCAAAGCACATGTTCCGGTTCTTCCCGACCTTTGCTGGGGTCGGCTTCCAGGGTGCGGGTGAAGGCCAAGAGTGACTCGTTGTCGACGTCGCGAAGCTCAAAATCCCCTAGCCCAAACACTGGGTGAGCGGCCCGGACTTGCAGCATCGCTCGAACCCAATGCAGCAGTGAGGAGCTGGAGGCCATTTGGGCTTCCACGTTGACATTGTTGTGGTGGTAGACCAGGGACTGAATCACCGGGAGGTAGAGCTTGCCCGGGTCGGCGCTGGAAAAACCGGCGTTGCGGTCCGGGGTCCACTGCATCGGGGTCCGCACCGCGTCACGGTCGTGCAACCAGATGTTGTCGCCCATGCCGATCTCGTCGCCGTAGTAGAGACACGGGCTGCCTGGCAGGCTCAACAGCAATGCGTGAATCAGTTCAACTTCGGCACGGGAGTTGTCTAACAACGGGGACAGCCGTCGACGGATACCCACATTTGCCCGCATCCGCGGATCCGGGGCATACCAGCCGTACATGGCGGTGCGTTCTTCCGGGCTGACCATCTCTAAGGTCAACTCGTCGTGGTTGCGCAGGAAGGTGCCCCACTGCCCGCCAGCGGGCACCGGTGGGGTGTCGTTGAGGACGTCAATGATGGGTGCAGCTTTTTCCGCGCGGAGCGCGTAATACATCCGAGGCATCACCGGGAAGTGAAAACACATCTGGCATTCCGGTGCTTGTTCGGTGCCGAAGTAGTCGACGACCTCGTGGGGCATCTGATTGGCTTCGGCAAGGAGCACCCGGCCGGGGTATTCCCGGTCCACCATCGCCCGCAGCCGGGCTAGGAATTCGTGCGTGCGGGGATGGTTCTCCCCGTTGTGTCCGTCTTCTTCAAAGAGGTAGGGCACCGCGTCCAGGCGAAAGCCATCAATGCCCAAGTCCATCCAGAACCTGACTACATCGAACATCGCTTCCTGTACGGCGAGGTTCTCGAAGTTCAGGTCTGGCTGATGAGAGAAAAACCGGTGCCAGAAGAACTGCCGTCGGACCGGGTCGAAGGTCCAGTTCGATACTTCGGTATCGACGAAGATGATGCGGGCATCGGCGTATTTCGTGTCGTCATCGGACCAGACGTAAAAATCGCCGTACGGCCCGTCAGGGTCGGAACGGCTGGCCTGGAACCACGGATGCTGATCGGAGGTGTGATTCATCACAAAGTCAGTGACGATCCGAATACCGCGGGCATGGGCCTGGCTGACTAACTCGGTGAACTCTGGCAGCGTGCCAAACTCCGGGAGCACCGCGGTGTAGTCGCTGATGTCGTAGCCACCGTCTCGCAGCGGGCTGGCATAGAACGGCGGCAACCACAGGCAGTCCACGCCGAGCCAGGCCAGATAGTCGAGCTTGCCGATGAGTCCGGTGAAATCTCCGGAACCGCTGCCTTTGGAGTCGGCGAAGGCCCGGACTAGTACCTCGTAAAACACGGCGGTTTTGAACCAGTCAGGGTCGTGCCGCAGGCCTGGTTGGGACAGGTTGAGGCCCTGCATGTCAGAACCTCCGGACGCTGATGATGTGGACCGGTTCGGTGTCCTTGCCGAGGCGCACGAAGGGGGTGTCATCCCACTGCCAGGACTGCCCAGTAATCAGGTCTTTCGCGACGAAAGTCGTTCCCTCAGGGAGGCCTAACGCGTCCAGGTCGAGGTGCACCACGGTCTCCCGGGTGGTGTGGGGATCCAGGTTGGCGACAACCAGGATGGTGTCTTCGCCACCGACTTTCACCCGTCGCTTGCTGTAGGCGATGACATTGTCGTCTTCAGCAGCGTGGAAATGCAGGTTGCGAAGCCAATGCAATGCTGAGTGGTCGCGGCGTATCTGGTTGAGTTCGCGCAGGTAATCGGCCATCCACAGCTCACCTTCGCGGGAGCCACCTGGTGCGAAGTCACGCCAAGCCCGGTCCTTGAACTGGTATTTCTCGTTATCGATCTGCTCTTCCACGCCAGGACGTGGCACCGATTCGAGGAGTTCATATCCGGCGTAGATGCCGTACGTCGGGACCAGCGTCGCAGCGAGCGCTGCCCGCACTTTCCATGCGGTCGGTCCGCCGTACTGAAGGTATGGGGTGAGGATATCGTGAGTGGTTGGCCAGAAACTGGGCCGCATGAAGGCCGCGGATTCTTCGGCGAGTTCGCGGCAGTATTCCTCGATCTCCCACCGTTCGTTGCGCCAGGCGTAGTAGGTGTAGCTCTGCTGGAATCCGACTTTGGCGAGGGTTTTCATCATGGGGGGTTTGGTGAAGGCCTCGGCGAGCCAGATGACGTCGGGGTGGGATGCGGCGACGTCGGCGATGATCCACTGCCAGAATTCCACCGGTTTGGTGTGGGGGTTGTCCACCCGGAAGATTTTGACGCCGTGGTCGATCCACACCTGGACGACCCGGCGTACTTCGGCGTAGATGCCAGCGGGGTCGTTGTCGAAGTTCAGCGGGTAGATGTCTTGGTATTTCTTGGGTGGGTTTTCTGCGTAGGCGATGGTGCCGTCGGCGCGAGTGGTGAACCATTCGGGGTGTTCGCTGACCCACGGGTGGTCGGGTGCGCATTGCAGGGCGAGGTCCAGGGCTACTTCTAGGCCGTTGCTCCGGGCTTGGGCGACGAAGTGGTCGAAGTCGTCGAAAGTGCCCAGGGAGGGTTCGATGGCGTCATGTCCGCCGTGCACGGATCCGATCGCGTACGGCGATCCGGGGTCGTGCGGGCCGGCGTTCAGGGTGTTGTTGGGGCCTTTGCGGTTGACTTCACCGATCGGGTGGATTGGCGTCAGGTAGATGACGTCGAATCCCATGGCAGCGACGGCCGGGAGGCGTTCTGCGGCGGTGCGCAATGTGCCGGTCGTCCAGGTCCCGGTGGCCTCGTCGTACCGGCATCCTTCGCTGCGGGGGAAGAACTCATACCAGGCGCCGTACAGCGCCCGTTCGCGTTCGACCTTCCAGGGGTAGTCGGGGGAGGGGGAGACCATGTCTCGTAGCGGGGTGGTGGTGAGTTCAGCGCGAACAGCGTCGGCCGTGCCTCCGGCGAGTCGTTCTTCGATCCCGGCGGTGGTGTCGCGCAGCGTCCGCGCAGCTGAGGTCAGTAGGTCGCGGGCGTAGTCGGAGCGGGTCACCTCGTCGCGGGCGCGTTCCATCAGACGGGCGCCTTCTTCAAACATCACCTCGACGTCAACGTCGGCGCGGACCTTGATAGTCGCGTCGTGCACCCAGGTGGCGTAGGGGTCACTCCAGCCTTCGACACGGAAAGACCAGGCTCCGACTCGGTCGGCATAAATGGTGGCTTCCCAGGTCATGAGGCCAGGGTTGGTGCATGTCATGGGGAGGACATATTCGGTGCCATGCGGGTCAGTCAGGACGACGTCGGCGTTGACGGCGTCGTGGCCTTCCCGGAAAACAGTCGCAGTGACGGGAAATTCCTCGGCGACAACGGAGATCACCGGCCAGGCGCCGGCTTCAAGGGTGGGTTGGACATCGACGACAGGAATACGTCCGATCTGCCGCTGCGGCAGGCGTGGCGCCGCAGCAGGAAGCTGAGTGGGACGGGGCACGGCGGGCGGTGGCGGTGTCACAGTCACGTTGCTGACGCTATCTGTTGTGCTGGTCGCAGTGCACCCGCGGGTCCGGGCACGGCGGTGGAGGGTCGGGTGGTGTCGCCGAGGTGTTGTCGCCTTTTCCTGGGGCTTCCGGTGACGCTGTTGACCTGGACCAGACGACTGACCTGGGGCTTTGTCGACACCACCCGCTGTCATAGTGTCACCTTTGTCACGTACTATCGTGCAGGTGAAGGCAATTCGACGCTTCAACGTCCGCTCAGTCCTACCGGAGTCGATCAGTGAGTTGGGGGAGCTCGCGATTAACTTGCGCTGGTCGTGGCATACCGCGACCCGCACGCTATTCGAGGAGACCGCTCCGATTCGGTGGGAACAGGTCGGGCATGACCCAGTCGCCCTGTTGTCCAGCCTGTCGGCAGACGAGCTGTCCCGTCTCGCAGCCGACCCCGATTACGTCGCCAGGGTTAAGGCGGCCTACACCGACATGCAGTCGTATCTGACTCAGCCTCGCTGGTATCAGCAGTGGGCTGACGAGGTTGACGGCACGGTGCCGAGTTCTATCGCGTACTTCTCTGCTGAATTTGGGATCACCGAGGTCCTGCCGCAGTACTCCGGCGGGTTGGGAATCCTCGCCGGTGACCACTTGAAATCAGCCTCCGACCTTGGTGTGCCCGTAGTTGGTGTGGGCCTGTTCTACCAGACTGGTTATTTTGCCCAGTCGTTGAACCGGGACGGGTGGCAGCAGGAGACCTACCCGGTCCTGGACCCTGACGGGCTGCCGCTGTCTTTGCTCCGGGACGCCGACGACAAGCCGGTTTTGGTGGAATTGTCGATTCCGGGTCATCGCACGTTGCGGGCGTTCGTGTGGAAGGCGCAGGTCGGCCGGGTGCCGCTGCTGCTGCTCGATTCTGATGTCCACGAGAACGACCCGGATCTGCGGACCGTGACCAACCGGTTGTACGGCGGTGGCGGTGAGCAGCGCTTGCTGCAAGAGATGCTGCTGGGTATCGGTGGAGTGCGGGCGTTGCGTGCGTGGAGCGCATTGACTGGCGCTCCTGACCCCGACGTCTACCACTGCAACGAGGGCCACGCTGGGTTCCTCGGTGTCGAACGCATCCATGAGCTGGTCACCCAACACAACCTCACCTTCGATGAAGCTGTCGAGGCGACACGAGCAGCAACGGTATTCACCACGCACACCCCGGTGCCGGCGGGGATTGACCGTTTTGGCGTGGACCAGATCCGCCACTATTTCGGCGGCGACAACGCCCTGGATGGGGTACCGGTGGACCGGCTACTCGCCTTGGGTGCGGAGACCTACGAAGGCGGCGAAGCCGGGGTCTTCAACATGGCGGTCATGGGTTTGCGGATGGCGAAACATTCCAATGGCGTCAGCAAACTGCATGGCATCGTCAGCCGAGACATGTTCCACGGGTTGTGGCCCGGATTCGATGACTCCGAGGTGCCGATCACCTCGATCACGAACGGTGTGCACGCCCCGACCTGGGTCGATCAGCGGATCTTCGACCTCTCGGATAGTTACGGACCGTTGGAGTCTTCGAGCGCCAAGATCGCCCAGTTTGCCGAGCGCGCCACGGATGAGCAGATCTGGGGGTTGAAACGCGAACTGCGGCAGACCCTGGTGGAGATGGCTCGCACTCGGATGCGGGATTCCTGGGCCAAGCGGGGTGCAGCTCGCCCTGAGCTGGGCTGGACCGATTCCATCCTCGACCCGGACGTGCTGACCATCGGGTTCGCCCGGCGAGTTCCGACGTACAAGCGGTTGACGTTGATGCTGCGCGACCCGGAACGGCTTAAGCGCTTGCTGCTGCACCCGGAGCGTCCGATGCAGTTGGTCATCGCGGGGAAGTCGCACCCGGCGGATGACAACGGCAAACGGCTCATCCAGAAGATGGTGCAGTTTGCGGACGACCCGGAGATCCGCCACCGCATCGTGTTCTTGCCGAACTACGACATCGGGATGGCCCGCCACCTCTACCCGGGCTGCGATGTGTGGTTGAACAACCCGCTGCGTCCGCTGGAAGCGTGTGGCACGTCCGGGATGAAAGCTGCCCTGAACGGCGGACTCAACCTGTCGATCCTCGACGGCTGGTGGGACGAGTGGTACGACGGCGAGAACGGCTGGGATATCCCCACTGCTGACGGCATCGCCGACCCGGACCGTCGAGACGACATCGAAGCGGCAGCGCTGTACGACCTCATCGAAAACCGGGTTGCGCCACGGTTCTACGACGTTGACGAGCACGGGGTGCCTCGCCGGTGGGTCGCGATGATGCGGCACACCCTGGCCACGCTGGGGCCGAAGGTGTTGGCGACCCGACAGGTGCAGGACTACACCCGTGACCTGTATGTCCCTGCGGCCCGGGCCAACCACACGATGGCGGATCGGGGCTTCGACGCTGCCAAGGAACTGGCTGCGTATCGCAGCAAGATCACCTCGGCGTGGTCAACGCTGCACGTGGACCACGTCGAATCCTCTGGGGTAGCGGATTCTCCGCAGGTCGGCGACACCTTCCACATCAAGGCGTTCATCTCTTTGGGGGTGTTGCGACCGGAGGACGTCGATGTGCAGGTGGTCTACGGTCACGTTGACGCCAATGACCAGCTGTCCAACACGTCGACGTACTCGCTGCATGTCGCGGAGTCCTATGAGGGTGGACGGCACCGGTTCGAAGGGGAAATGAAGGTCACTGAGACTGGATCGTTCGGGTATACGGTGCGGGTCGTCCCGACGCACCGGCACCTGACCACCCCTGCCGAGTTCGGGTTGGCGGTCAACGCCTGACCTGCTGGTACGACGCGGCTCGGCCGGGAATCCTTCTGAGGGTTCCCGGCCGAGCCGTCGTGATGAGGGTGCTAGAGGATCAGCTCCCGGAGGTGGCTTTCTGGCCGTAGAGCTTCTCGGTGAATGCGGACACTGATGCCTGATGGTCGGCGCCAGTGAGGTTGTAGGTCACGAAGACGCCGTACCCGTCTCGAACGGTGCGCTGGGCGAAGTCAGCGATGGTGGAGCTGGATTCCTGAGTGAAGTTGACCGCTGCTGCGCCCAACCGGGACTTATCGACGGGGAAGGATGGCGCACGGTAGGAGCCGTAGTGCGGGTTGGAAATGTAGCTGAGCTTCGAGATCACGGAGGCCGGGGCTTGGCGCAGCTGATCGGCTGTTGCGCCGATGTTGTAGAGGGACAGGATGCTGTTGCTGGGGAGTTTCTCCCGGAGTGATTCGACGAGCCACACCGCGGATTGGCTGGTGGCTGCGGGGACGCCATTGGTGCCGTAGGTGACCCATTCGTCGTCGAGGTCTACGCCGTCGAGTTGGTACTGATTGACGACCTGAGCGACTTCCCCGGCGTATTTCTGGGCGGCTTCTTTGGTCGGGAAATTCGCGAAGCCAGCTTTCTGGTGGTTGCCGAGCAGGGAGAGGGTCACTTTGGTGCCTCGCTGCTGCAACGGCCTGATTTGGGTGTCGGCGTTGTCGAGGGTCCACTTGACCCGTTCGTTGAGGTGGAGGGTGGCAGCGCCACTGTCGTCGGAGTTGATGTTGGCGGCGAAGATGATCGCCACGTCGAATGCTTTGGATCCGTCAGCCAGTCGGTATTTGTTGACATTGGCCATCTCGTGGGAGTTGACCTCGACGTAGACCAAGCTGGTCGCTTTGCGCTCTGGGGCAGCGTGGGCTGACGTGGGTGCGGTGACCCCACATCCGAGGAGGAGAGCGACAGCCGCAGCGAGACCGGTGAAAGCTCTGCTGCGGTTGCTGCCGGTGGCAGGGTGTGGGTGGGTGAATCGGACGCCGCGTGCCGTCATGGCTACTCCTCGTTGAGCAGGTGATGCCAGTGTTGCCG
The DNA here is from genome assembly GCF_019331795.1 of Austwickia sp. TVS 96-490-7B. Lineage (GTDB taxonomy): Bacteria > Actinomycetota > Actinomycetes > Actinomycetales > Dermatophilaceae > Austwickia. The sequence continues at coordinate 173,758 of NZ_JAHPZL010000003.1, read as the reverse complement.
TGTCGGAGGTGGCGCAAGGCGAGTCCGTCTGACTACGGGCACTGTCACGGAGGGGCTCCGGTATCACATTCAACAGTCCGGAGCATCGGTCAGTATGGCACACAGGGGAATTGGTGACCTGCGCTCTGGCGATCACGGCTGATCGGAGCTGCTGGTTGCGGTGGGTGATTTGTTGTCCAGCATCATTGGTCCAGACCGGTCACGCGTTCATCGACGTACGGCGCGTGCCCATATCCCCACGGGTGCCCATCGGGCGGCTTTCATGAGGATGGCCATCGGTGCCGGGAAAACGATTTCGTGGCGGTCGTGTGCCAGCCCGTCGGCGATGCTTCGTGCGGCAGCTTCGGGGGGAATGATGAAAGGCATTGGGAAGGTATTGCTACTGGTCATGTCGGTCCGGACGAAGCCTGGGCAGATAGTGGTGACATGGACACCGCAGCCAGCCACCGATGCCCGCAGCGATTCCAGCAAGCAGATCTGCGCCGCTTTAGTGGCGCCGTAGTATTCCGCCCCAGGCACTCCGCGATAACCCGCCACTGACGCAACCGCTGCGAAGGTTCCCCGGCCACGACGCACCATGTCCGGCATGACCGCCCCAATGACATGGGACAGGCCGGTCACGTTCACAGCAACATGCCGGTCAAACTCGGCACAATCCCACGAGCGGCCATCGGCGCGCTGCCAATACCCCGACGCCACGACCACCGCATCAATCTCGCCGAGCTGCGCGCGCACCGCCGCAGCCGCATTAGCAACCGCGCCCTGATCCGTCACATCAGCCGTCACCTCGACCATCCGACCCCGAGACACCTCCGTGAGCTGCGCCATCCGGCGAGCAGAAATAGCGACCTGGGCGCCGCGGGAATGCAGTTCGTCGGCGAGTGCCGCGCCGATCCCGCTGGACGCCCCGACAATCCACACGCGAGTGCCGTTCAGTTGCATGGTTCCTCCGCAGTGATCCGTACGTGGACATCGTCGAGGTATCCCGACCGGAAACCGGCTTCGCTATACGCCAAGTAAAACTCCCACATACGACGAAAGTCACTGTCACCGAACCCAGCCCGTCGCACCTCGTCCTCATGCTCCATAAAATGTTGACGCCATCGTCGCAAGGTCTCGGCATAACTGGCCCCGAGGGAGCGCACCACCTCGACCCGCAGACCGGCATAGTGCGCGCCGATATCCCGGATCACCGCTACCGACGGAATCAACCCGCCGGGAAAAATATGTTCTTGGATCCAGCCGTGACTGCGCCGGGTAGCGAGAAAACGTTCATGACTCATCGTGATCGTCTGCACCGCAGCGACACCCCCGGGACGCAACCGGTGCCGCAAAAGACGCAGGTACGTCGGCCAGAATTCCTCACCCACCGCTTCGAGCATTTCGACGCTGACAATGGCGTCATAACGACCCGTGACATCACGGTAGTCACACACCTCGATCGACACCCGATCAGCGAGGCCAGCAGCCTCGACCCGGCGTCGCGCCTCGGCGTGCTGCTCAGCTGACAACGTGATCGACCGCACCCGAGCACCACGCTGTCCAGCCGCGATAGCGAGCGCACCCCAGCCACTGCCAATCTCCAGCAGGTCAGTTCCCGGACCAACGTGGGCGAGGTCCAGGATCGCGTCCATTTTGGCGCGCTGCGCCGAGGCCAGGCTCTGCGTGTCCGGTTCTGGGCCAAAGAGCGCCGCCGAATACGTCATGGTCTCGTCGAGGAACGTCGCGAATAGCTCATTGGACAGGTCGTAGTGGTGGGCGATGTTGGCCCGGGCGCCATGCCGGGTGTTGCGGTGAGCGTCGGGCAGCGCAGTGTCCACCAGCCGACGTAATCGCCACAGGGGTGCCGGGATGACCTCCGCGAGACGAGCAGCGAAAGGAGTGAGCGCGTCGGCCAGGTCCGTGCCAGGGGCAGCGCCCCATTCATCGGCGGTATATCCCTCGCCGAGACCCAGTTTGGGATGTCGCGCGAGCCGATCAAAGATCGCCTCTGGTTGATGGATGAGCAACGTCGGAGCATCGGCGCCACCAGCACCGACGACGCGACCATCCGGGTAAATCGCCCGGACAGAGACTTGCCGCAATGCGTACTCGACCATGATCTGAGCGGCCCGACGCGCCACCACGCGAGGAGCCTGGCGAGTCCCATCGGCTCTGGCGACGTCCGGTCCAGTGATGCCGGGCTGGGGACGCGCCGCCGGACGAGGCACGACAGGCAGCCGCCGGAGCCACAGTGCGATGCCGTGCACCCGGATCAAGGTGCTGATCTGCCAGGTCACCGCGGGCTGGCGCGCGACAGCCCGTAGGACAGTTCGTCGAGTTGCCGCCTCAGGGACACCCACGAAAGCAGCCACGAAATCGTGGTGAGCGCCCTCGCGGCGTAAGCGGACACTCACCGCCACTCGCTGCGGGCACAGCGTAAAACTCAACTCGTAATGCCCGCTGGTGTCATAAAACGGTGACACATACAACACCTTGTCCGTGCGGGCTTGACCCTGCTCGTCAGGGTGCAGCACGTAGGCATGCCGATCGCCGTAGGTGTTATGCACCTCAGCCACCACAGTGACGACCTGGCCGCCGTCGATCACCCAAAACACGCTGATCGGGTCAAAACAGTGACCGAAGGCGCGCGCCTGGGCAAGCAACACCACCCGCGCACCCGGCGGCACCGGCGACCCCTGCGCAGCCAAAAAACCGCGGATATTCGCGCCGATCGAGGACGCCGGATCACCCAGATGGTCGGCGGCACTGACATGACCCAGCCACCGCCACGGCCGCCGCGGATCCGGCGGATCATCAACATCGATGAGCCACAGATACATCCGATGCCGGAAACGATGCCGAAGCGGTTCGCGTCGAGAGTGCACCACATCTCCGTGCACGATGGCCGGCAGCGCAGGAAGGTTCACCAGCTCACCCCGAGGCGCGCGGCTGCAGCGACCCCAGACGCGGCGCCATCCTCGTGGAAACCCCACCCGTGATAGGCCCCCGCAAACACCAACCGCTCATTACCCACCTCGCCCAGGCGAGCCTGCGCAGCCACCGACACGGGCGTATACACCGGATGGGTATACGCCATCCGAGCCAACACGCGGCGTTCATCCAGAGCGACCCCACCGTTAAGAGTCACCAGATGCGGCTCGGCCGAGCGGTGACCCATCAACCGATTCATCCAATACGTCACCACCGGCGCCTCGTCAAGGTCGGTACACGAACGCATCCGATAGTTCCACGACGCCTGAGCCCGCGGCGCTCGCGGTAGCCAGGTGTCGTCGGTGTGCAGCACGGTGTCATTGAGGCTGTAGCTGAATGCTCCCAGCACGTCGTTCTGGACGTCGGTGGGGTGTTCAAGCAGCGCTAACGCTTCGTCAGCGTGGGTGGCGATGACCGCCACGTCGTACGTCGTGATGCCGTTCGCGGTGCGGACGTGCACGCCGTCGTCTCCCTGGCGCACGCCGCGCACCGGTTCGCTGAGCCGCGCTGCGGGGAGGCGAGCAGCGATGGCGTCGACGTAGGTGCGAGACCCGCCGACGACGGTGCGCCACTGCGGGCTGCCGCCGACCGATAACATCCCGTGATGCTCGAGGAAGGTGAACAGGTAGCGCGCCGGATAGTCCAGGGCCAAGGCATGACCGGTGCTCCACACGCACGCGACGAGGGGGATCGCATAGTGATGGACGAAGTACCTCGTGAAGCGGTGACGTTCTAGCCAGACTCCGAAGGGTTCGCCGACAGCGACGCGCACCCCCTGTCCTGCTCCTTCGGCGCGGCCTGCGGCGAGCTCGGCCTGCGCGGCGCGGTGGAAACGCAACACCTGGGTGAGCATGCGCATGAATCGGCGGTCCCGCACGAGAGTGGTGGGGCGAGCGAGGATGCCGCCCGCGCCTCGGCCCCCGGCGTATTCCAGTCCGCACCCGCCGCAGGCGATGCTCATGCTCATCTCGGTGGGGCGGGTCGCGATGTCCAGTTCGTTGAAGAGGCGCAGCAGGTGGGGATAGGTGCGGTCATTGTGAACGATGAAACCGGTGTCGACGTGGTGAAGGGTCCCCGCTGAGTCGGTGATGTCGTGGGTGTGGGCGTGACCGCCCAGACGGGGTTGGGCTTCGTAGAGCGTGACCGCATAGCTGCGGTGGAGGAGATACGCCGCGGTCAGTCCGGAGACGCCCGCCCCGATCACTGCGGCTCGTCGGGGAGATCCCCCTGCCCGATCATGGGGATGCGGCTGCTCTGGCGTGGAGGCGATCCCGCTCATCTGTGGAACCTGACTGGGGCGGACATGTCGATGCCCAGAATGGTGAGGCCCGCCACGGCCCAGCCCCCGGCGGCGATGAGGGCTTTGGCCTTGGTCGCTGGGGGACAGACGACGCCAAAGCCGATGATATCGGTGATATCGCAGCCGATACGGGTCGCGAGAGCGATACGTCGAGGTGGCCCTGCGGGGGTGAACATGAGGGCCAGCCCGGAGATGGTGTCACGAACTCCGATGAGTTGAGCTCCACGTCGGTGCAGGACACCATCCAATTGGGTGGCATCGATCAGGGACGACGGGCGGGCGAGGGTGTAAAGACCGTAGGCCAAAGTCAGTGATCCGAAGACGTGTGTGGGGGAGATTCGTAGCATCGTTGCGGGCCTCTCCATCCGGGACGAGGGGTGACGTCAGCTGTGACACCACCATATGATTCGATCATCGAAGGATTCATGAAACGGCAAGACCAATCGACCGGCGGGTCGCCGGTCGGGGAAGAACGCCCTGCGTGCACCGCATCAGCTCAATGCCCAGCGGCCCCTCACCGCGACGTCTCAGTCCCCGATCCTGACCACATCACTCCACGATCGGTGACCGAACTGGTGCGAGAGCTGTCCGAAGAAACGCAGCGGTACGTCGAAGATGTCGGGCGCAGCATCGGTCATCATCGCAGCGACGTCATCGCGCTGGGTGTCCTGGTGGGAGCAGCACGCGATAGCAAACAGGTCACCCCCACCGACCTGGCACAGTCGTTGGGACTGTCCCTGGCCGCCACCACCGCTCTCATCGACCGACTCGAATCAGCAGGACATGTCAGTCGGCGACCGCACCCTGGAGATCGACGTAAAACTGTCCTGCAACTGACCGAGCAGGCGCGCGCCACCAGTCGGGCGCAGTTCCGTCCGCTGTCGGAGGCGATGCAGCAACAGTTGCAGCGCTACCAGCCCCACGACCTGGACGTCGTGGCCGCCGTCCTGAATGACCTACTCGCTGCCGCTCAGGCCACCCGGCCGCCGCACGGCCCCGCACCAGGGTGAGCCCACCGCACGGGGATCACACCACCTGATAGACCTGCATGGTCGCTGCTTCGACCCGTGCAGTGTGTCCGGGGTCGATCAAGCCGCCATCCCGAGCGGGACGAGACCAACTCGAATCCCACAACAGGTCATAGACACGCCCCTGCGAGAGCGGTGGCAAGGTCACATCCTCCGGGTCATGTTTGCCCTGGAAGACCAGCAGGAACGACGCAGAGACGTCGTCATCGCCCAGCAAGAGCATCTGCAATACGCGGCAGCGGGGATCCTCCCAGGACTGACTGGTCATCGGCTCGCCGTACCGGCCAAACCACAGCAAGTCGACCCGACCGTCACCGGGGCGAGGATGCGTGCTGAAGAAGCTGCCCTGCCGGAAAACTCGATGGGCTTTACGTAGCTGCGTGAGGAAACCGACAGTGTCGGCGAGGTCTTCCTGCCACTGCTCCAGCTGCCAGTCGATCCAACTGGTCTCATTGTCCTGACAGTAGGCATTGTTGTTGCCGCCCTGGGTGCGACCGATCTCATCACCGGCGCAGATCATCGGCACCCCAGTGGCCAGCAATGTCGTCGCCAACAGGTTGCGGATGCTGCGACGTCGGTCGCTGAGCGTTTTCGCATCGCTGCTGGGGCCTTCGACGCCGTGGTTGAAGGACCTGTTGTCGTCGTGGCCGTCTCGGTTGTTTTCCCCGTTGGCTTCGTTGTGCTTGTAGTTGTACGACACCATGTCCGCAGCGGTGAACCCGTCGTGGGAAGCGACATAGTTGACGCTGGCCAGCGGACCACGGTCGTCATGGCAAAACAAATCTTGGCTGCCGGCCATTCGCGTCGCGAGTTCTCGTACGCCGTGCCCGCGATATTCCGAGGCTGCCATGTCCGTCAGCCAGAAGGTGCGGGTGGTGTCGCGGAAACGATCATTCCATTCGATAAAGGGCGGATGGAACTGACCCGTGCGCCACCCGTGGACACCGCAATCCCATGGTTCGGCGATGAGTTTGCTGCGGGACAGCACCGGATCGGTTTTCGCCGCCACGAAGAACGGGTGGTGGATGGTGAAGTCGTGGCTGTGACCCCGACCCAATGCGACAGCTAAATCAAAACGGAAACCATCGACGTGACACTCCGTCGCCCAATAGCGCAACGAATCCAAGATCATCCGAGTCACCATTGGGTGCCGGGTGTCAAGGGTGTTGCCGCACCCTGTGACGTCAATGTCATGGCCGCGTTCATCAATGCGGTAATACGTCTCGTTGTCCAGCCCCCGCCAGGACAAGGTCGGGCCGAGTTGACTCTGCTCACAGGTGTGGTTGTAGACCACGTCGAGGATCACCTCGATGCCGTGGGCGTGGAGGGTGCGCACCATCGTCTTGAACTCCGTGACCGCCCCCAACGGGTCACGGTTCGCGGCGTACGGCAGGTGCGGAGCAAAGAACCCGAGCGTGTTATACCCCCAGTAATTGCTTAAACCAGAACCCACCTGACTCAAGCGCGGCTCAGACGTGAACGCGTGCACCGGCAACAACTCAAGCGTGGTGGCACCGATCCGCTGCAGATGCTCCACAAACGCTGGATGCGCGATCCCGGCGTACGTGCCCCGCAACTCCGCCGGGATCCCCGGATGAGTCATCGTCGCGCCGCGCACATGCGCCTCATAAATGACGCTGTCGTTCCACCGGATCCGACGCTCCGCCGCAGACGGATCACCAGCCCAATCGAAACTGTCATCGACGACGACGCTCCGCGGGACATACGGCGCGGAATCCCGATCATCCATCAGATCGCCAGCACCGATCAGATCAGGCCCCACCACATGCCCAAAAATTTGCGGACCGACTTCAACATCACCGGCGACGGCGCGCGCATAAGGGTCGACAAGGAGTTTGTGCGGGTTGTGCCGCTGGCCATGCTCGGGGCGCCAGCCACCGTGCACGCGATACCCATAACGTTGCCCAGCGCCCACCCCAGGCACATGACCAAACCACACCCCGTGGATCCGATCAGCCAGCTCAATCCGACGCTCAGAGTCCCCATGGACGTCGTCGGCATCAAAGAGGCACAGCTCCACAGCCTCCGCCTGGGAGGCGAAAACTGCGAATCCGGTGCCGTCGGTCGTGGGGCGTGACCCCAGGAGCGGTGGAAGATCCGGGTGTGGGCGCACCAGGGCAGCCTATCTGCACGACAGCGAACTCGGTGCGAGAGCACGCCACTCCCAGCGCTCGATGGCACTCCACACGCCGAGACATCCCACACCTCGGAGATCACCTGTTCACAGCGAGACAGCCAGAGACGACCGGTGATGGACGAGTGTCACGCTGGTGTCGGCCACCGCGGCACGACTACCTTGGGCCCATGAGTGATCCGACGAGTCTTCCGAATTTCCCTCCGCCCGCCGACGAGCACCCCCTCCGCGGCCGTGTCCTAGACGCCCTTCAGGATGAAGGTTTCCGCCCCGATATCGACTCCGACGGCGACATCGCCTTCAAGGTCAACGGGCAACAATTGTTCGTGCACTGCTTCGAAGGCGACGTGCCCCTGCTGCGCGTCTTCGGCCAGTGGCAGATCGACGAAGCGCTGCCCAAGGACGAACTGGTTCGCCTGCAGCGATGCAACGAACTGACGTTGCGACTGAACGTCGTCAAAGTCGGTCTGAACAATGAAACCCTCTTCGTCACCGCTGAGCAGATCTGCATGCCCGACAGCGACCCGAAGATGATCTCCACCCTGCTCACCCAGCTGGTGCTGCAGGCCGTGCAGGTGTGGCACGAGCTGATGCTCGGCCGCGACCCGTTCGGCGAAGGCCAGGCCTGACATGACCGCGTTCGTCCGCCTGGAGGTCGCCGACGGGATCGGCACCATCCGCATCGACAGACCGACGATGAATCCTCTGGATGCCGCGGTCCAGGATGCGATCGCGGCCTGCGCCGCCCAGGCGGACGAGCGCGAGGACATCGCCGCGGTGATCGTGTACGGCGGGGAGCGAGTCTTCGCCGCTGGCGCCGATGTCAAAGAGATGCAACACATGTCATATGTCGACATGGTGGCCCGGGCCAAACATGTTGGTGGTTGCACCACCGCAGTGGCACGCATCGGCAAACCCACAGTGGCAGCCATCGAGGGATACGCCCTCGGCGCCGGATGCGAACTCGCCTTAGCCTGTGATTTTCGTTACGCCGCCAGCAACGCACGGCTCGGCCAACCCGAAGTGATGCTCGGGCTGATCCCCGGTGCTGGCGGATCACAACGCCTACCGCGGCTGATCGGCCCAGCCCGCGCCAAAGACATGATCTTCACCGGCCGACATGTCACCGCCGACGAAGCCCTGCGCATCGGCCTCGTCGACGACATCACCGCCCCCGGCGAGGTCTATGCGCTCGCGCGGGAACGGATGTCACGCTATGTCGGCGGACCTGCGGTCGCGATCCGACATGCGAAGGAAGCCATCGACCGGGGCCTCGACGTGGACCTTGACTCCGGTGCCGCGATCGAAGCGATGCTGTTTGCGGGGATCTTCGCCACCCAAGACGCCCGGACCGGAATGGACTCCTTCGTCACCGAAGGACCGGGGAAGGCCCGTTTCGAGGGCAAATAGTGGGCACGAGCAGTGCCGACGGACCGAGAGGCAACGGTGAGGGACGACACCGGACATGGTCCGCGGCGCGGTGGGCGATCTCCCGCGGTGCGGTGCGCCCGGAACACCTCGCGTCGTACGCCCGGATGGCAGCGATCAAGGCCCGCTACCCGGATGTCACCTTCCTGGGGCCGTGTTTTCTCCGCGAGGACGTGACCATTGAGGTGCGACGCGGCTACGGACGGATCATCATCGGACCGTGGGTGCATGTGGGGGCAGGGACCAGCCTTCGCTGTCACGAAGGGACGCTGCGGGTCGGTGCGAAGACCGTCTTCGGGCGACGCTGCACCGTCAACACCTGGCTTGACGTGGAGATCGGCGACGCCTGCCTGTTTGGTGATGATGTTTACCTGTGCGACTTCGACCATGTCACCACGCGACTGGATATCCCCATCAAAGACCAGGGCATCGTCAAAACCCCAGTGCGGATCGGTGACGACGTCTGGCTAGGCACCAAAGTCGCCGTCACCCGCGGCACCCGTATCGGCTCTGGCAGCGTCGTCGGCGCCGCCTCCGTCGTTCGGGGAGACTTCCCACCACACGCGGTGATCGTGGGAGCCCCCGCCCGGGTGGTCCGTAGCCGCGATCCTGAGGTGGAGCGGGTCCGTCGCGCCGCAGGCGTGGACTTGCCGCGACTGCGGGACGCCGTACGAGCTGTCATCGCTGACGAGCACGGACGCGTCCTGCTCATGCATTTCCGGGCCGCGGAAGATGTCGAATTCCCGGCTGGAGTGTGGGCGTGCCCCGGGGCGGAGGTATCCATCGACGACGACCCCGGGGTGATCCTCCTTGACGAGATCGAAAAAGCGTCCGGGCTGCACGTCGACGGCGTCGGTGATCCCGTCTGGGTGCGCGAGACGCTGCAACCCGACGAGGAGTACGACGGCACCCGAGACACCTATCATCTGCTCGAAGTCACCGGCGTCGACGCTGATCTGGTTGATCTCGACGTGGGCGCGTTGCGTCTTGAGGGGTACGTCGAAGCGGTGCGCTGGTGGCATCTCGACGAGATCGCCGAAGCTCAACGTCGCCACGACAACGACCCAGCTGCTGAAGCTGTCGTCTTCTCCCCGGGTCGACTCGCACACGTCCTTGGTGACCTGCTCATGCAGGGCCGACCGGCCACTCCGTGGCGGCACCGTGACGAAGGCGAGCGTCCCACGCCCACTCGGGTACGTCGTCGGTAGCGGATATCAGGGATCGCGAGGTTTCGCACCGCAACACCATGAGGTTTGCCACGGGGTGTTGATGGTGCTGCTCTGCGTGATTATGGCGGGGATGTCTTTATGTCCCTACTGCTGTGGCGCACAGTTTCACAATGGTGCCAAGCCTGAGAATGTTTTTCGCAAACGATTGCATCTGCAGTAAATTGCATGCCGAATGGGTCTGTGACCTATGAATTTTTATATTTGCATCAAAAGGGCGTTATTCACGAGGAATTTATTACCTTGTCAGAAATCTGCAAACCTGCAGGTCATGAGCATATTCGGGGCACAACTCACTCCGGGGGTAAGAGCTCGTTAATAATGCCTAAAGGATAAAAGGATCACGGGTAACGCTGTCAGCTGTTCGCCTCTCCAGAGATGCGGTAAAAACTCTGCATGGTGTCAACGATCTGCTTTTTTTGCTGGCGGGCAAACTCGTGCCCCTGAGTAGTCAATCGATAGATTTTACGCGGCGGCCCTTGACTAGCAACATGCCATTCTGAATCGAGGTACCCCTCAGCTTCCAGCGCTCTCAGCTGGGGATATAGCACCCCTGCTTGTACGTGTCTAAAGCCCTCCCGTTTGAGTCGTTGAATTAAGGAGTAGCCGTAGTCCGGGGCGTCCATCAGCAGAAATAGTGCTGCGACGGGTGTGAGTGCCTTGCTGACCGGACTGACCTTATCGATGGTGGTCACGCCACTAGCGTGGCATACCTACTAGTATTTGAGCAACACTAGTGGGTGCAGCCAGGGTATTACTTGAGCCTGCTTCGCAGGGCTAAGCACCTGAGCATGTGACGACCTCATGATGTCTCGCTGAGGTCGTCACGTCAGCGGGGGACAGGCCCCTCATCAGGGTCGCTGCACCCCTGCGCGCCCACGCCGTCGATGCGGAGGGGCCGCCCGTGGCCGGTGGTGTGGGTGAATGGCGGTTCGTTGCGGGGGTGGCGTGCCATGATGCTGTGAGTTGGTCGTTCGACTTGGTGTGCTGGTGTGAGAGCTCAGAGGAAGCGTGGGGACTGATGGCTGACATGGCAAAGTACGACGGGATTGACGGGCAGAAGCTGAAGGCGATGGTGGCGTCGGTGAATCCCGGGGAGATCGCGAAAGCGATGGATCACTTTCATGGTTCGCAGACAGTATTGGTGGATTCGTTTATTGATTTTATGCGGGACATGAGGTCGTTGCGTTTGGGGGGTTGGGTGGGGACAGCCTCAGATTCGGCTTTTGATGCGAATGTGGATATGGCCCGCTTAGGTGCGGATGTGGCTGATAGGTCGACAAAAGTGGGTGATACTGCGGGCGCGATGGGCAAAGACATGGGTGAGTTGCGTGATCAGATTGCGTCGATGGAGGTGAAAGTTCCTGATGCGGGGTTGAAGACGAGGCATTCGTGGCTGACGCAGTGGTATTGGGACCGGGAGTATGACAGCCAGGTGCGGCAGGCCGACGAGGACCGGAAGAAGGTGCTCGGCAAGGTGAAGGAGCTGGTGGAGAAATCGGAGGGGTATCGGGATCGGGTTTCAGGGGTGGGGTGGCCTGCGATTTCTGAGGCGAGGGATTCGGCGGCACCAGCGGCGTCGTTGGGGAGTGGCGGCGGGTCGGGTTTTGAGGTGGCGTCGTTGACGGACCGGCATGGCGGTACAGGGGTTGCGGGGGATGGCGGTGGCCTGGGTGCTGGGTCTGGAGGGTGGGTTTCTGGTGGTGGTGGGTTAGGCCATGGAGCTGGGAGTGGGTTTGGTGGTGGTCTTCCTGGTGGGGT
>NZ_JAHPZL010000003.1:114029-161787 GCF_019331795.1 Austwickia sp. TVS 96-490-7B | reverse complement strand
ATGATGTCGTGCCCCCGCCGTCTGTGTCATTGCTGGTCCGAGCGTCGGCATTGATCAGCGTTATCGGATCCGTCGTCACGATCGGGGCGTCCGCTCGTGACGGTCATCAATGAAGGAGACCTCTCGTGGCTAGGGACACCGTGGTGGCTCGTATCGGGAAGGCACATGGACTGCGCGGCGAGGTGACGGTGCGCCTCCACACTGATCATCCTGAAGAGCGGTTTCGTCCTGGGGCGGTTTTCACCTGGGACGGCGCAGATGCCCCAGCCGCTCCGGCCGGTCTGGATCAATTGACCGTGGCGTCTGCCCGAGTACACAACGGGATTTGGTTGTTGTCCTTTGAGGGTTGCGCTGACCGGAGCGCCGCGGAGGCGCTGCGTGGCGGCCGACTCCGTTTTGCCGTCGAGGAGGACAACACTGACGGTTGGTATGAGGCTGAACTGGTGGGACTCCAGGTCAAGGATGTCTCCGGCGAGGTGATCGGGGAAGTCATGGGATTAGATATGGGCGCTGCACAGGACCGCCTTGATGTGCGTCTTACTGATGGTCGTCGAGGTTTGGTTCCCTTCGTGGAGGCCCTCGTTCCGGTGGTGGATGTGCCAGCTGGTCACGTGGTGATTGATGCCCCCGAAGGGTTGTTCGACCTGGGATTGGGGCGGTGACCTTTCCCGTGCGAATTGACGTCTTCTCGATCTTTCCGGACTATCTCGCTCCGCTGGAATTGTCCCTCATCGGGAAGGCTCGACGAGAGGGGCTTCTGGAGGTGCATAGCCATGACCTCCGGCGGTTCACGCATGATCGGCATCACACCGTCGATGACACGCCGTACGGGGGTGGCGCTGGCATGGTGATGACTCCGCAGCCCTGGGGCGAAGCCCTTGACGAGCTGGTGGGTTCTGCTGGCGGGCAGCTGCCCACGTTGATTGTTCCCGGGCCTGGTGGCGAGCCCTTCACGCAGACAACGGCGTACGAACTGGCGGGTGTGCCGTGGTTGGCCTTTGCCTGTGGGCGGTACGAGGGCATTGACGAGCGGGTGTACGACGAAGCCCGGAGCCAGTTAGGTCCGGAGCGGGTCAGGATTCTCTCTCTGGGTGATTACGTCCTCAACGGTGGGGAGGTGGCAGTCCTGGCGATGATCGAAGCGATCGCTCGATTGTTGCCCGGAGTGATCGGCAACGAGGAATCTCTGACTGAGGAGTCCCATACTGGTGGGTTGCTCGAGTACCCGGTGTACACCAAACCTGCCACCTGGCGAGGTCATCAGGTGCCTCAGGTGTTGCTATCCGGGGATCATCAGCGCATCGCTGCGTGGCGTCATGACCAGCGTCTAGCCCGTACCGCAACCCGTCGACCTGATCTGTTGCCGTCGTCAGCCACCCTTGCTGGAGGTGGTAAACAGCCGCTGCAGATCGTGCCTGCCACTCCTGCCGATGCCGCCGAACTGTTCGTCTTGACCCGCGCCTGCTGGCTCGATGAAGGACGGACCGCTGGCACCTTTGATATTCCTCCGTTAACTGAGGATATGGATGCGATGAAGGCGACCGTGGCGCCTGGATCCCCCTGGCATACCTGGGTGGTGCGCGATCCTCAGTCGGGGCGTCTGGTGGGTTCAGTCCGGGGTCGGTCGTGGCGAGGCGCACCTGACCTGTCAGAGCCCCTGGAGGAGAACGTCGGATCTGACCGTGGGCGATTCTGGGAAATCGGCCGATTGATGGTGGCGCCAGATCTGCACGGCCGTGGGCTGGGCCAGGAATTGCTCGCCCATGTGGTGCGCAGCGCACCCACGCAGGCCACCACCGCGTGGTTGGTCACCGGAGCGAACAGTTCTCGCAATCTGCGGTTTTACCGTAAGGCGGGATTTCGGCGGAGCCGGGTGGCATCGCCGTACCCAGGCACGGTCGCGTTGGAACGGGCCCTCTCGGAGGATGACCTCTAACTCGTGGGAGTTCCGCACGAGACCAGACCTCGATTTCAGGACCGGTGCGTGCTCTGGCACAATAAGTGGTCGCGTCTCATGCCTTGTAGCAAGGCCCCCACCACGGGGGGATGTGCAGCCATCGCTCAGGTGATGGCGCATGCGGCCCAGTGACGCAGATGGTGACGTCAACACTTCCGAGACACAGGTTGCCTGATCTCGGAGCCGAACAGACGCCTGACCCGTGGCAGTGCGAGAAAGCGAATGCGACATGCACAAGCTCGACGCCGTCGATGCCGCTAGCCTGCGGACTGACATCCCCGCCTTCCGCGCGGGTGACACCGTGAAGGTTCACGTACGGGTCGTGGAAGGCACCCGTTCTCGTGTTCAGATTTTCCAGGGCGTCGTGATCCGTCGCCATGGCAAGGGCGTGGGTGAGACCTACACCGTCCGTAAGGTCAGCTTCGGCGTCGGAGTGGAGCGGACCTTCCCGGTGCACACCCCGGTCGTCGAAAAGATCGAGGTCGTCACCCGCGGTGACGTGCGTCGCGCCAAGCTGTACTACCTGCGAGGCCTGCGCGGCAAGGCTGCCAAGATCCGCGAGAAGCGCGACAACACCGGGCGCTGAGCAACGATCTGACGACAGCCCAGGGCGCTACGGCGTTCTCAGGCAGAAACGGGACCAGTGCCCTGAACGAGCAACAGAACACCACGGCCACCACGGTCACGGCGGAGGCGCGCCACTCATCATCACGGCGCTCTTCATCGTGGCCCGTGGTGGCCGTGACTTTTGCAGTGGTCCTGGTGGTGCGAGCCTTCCTCTTGGGTCTCTATGGCATCCCGTCTGGGTCCATGGAAGGCACGCTGATCCCAGGGGATCGAGTCGTGGTGGCTAAGTGGCGCGCTGGCGACGTGCATCGGGGCGATGTAGTGGTGTTTGACGGAGGGACCACCTGGGGGCCCGTGCCTGGTGTCTCCACCGGCTTGGTCGAGGCGCTGTTTGGCAAGCTCGATGGACATGATCCAGCGAATGTCTATGTCAAACGGGTGATCGGCGTCGGAGGAGACCGGGTCAGCTGTGACGGTAAAGGCAGCGTCATGGTCAATGGCAGCCCGTTGAACGAGCCATATCTCTATCCAGGGGATGCCGCCAGCACCCAAGCGTTCGACGTTGTGGTGCCCCCTGGTCGGCTCTGGCTGATGGGAGATCATCGTTCCCATTCGGGTGACTCCAGATTCCATATGGGCTCTCCTGGCGGGGGTACTGTCAGCGAGTCCGACGTGATTGGTCCCGTAGTCTTCCGCTATTGGCCGTTCTCACGGGCCGGAAATCCTGGCGGCGGCTGACACAGCGATCTCGGCGGGCAGCGGCGAGGAGACGTCGGGGACGTTGGCGTGGACACAGCAGGGCGCGTGATCGCCGTCACGCGTCAGGAGAGCGATGTCAGGACAACGATGAACGACAGCAACGGCGCGGGCCAACCGTCACCGCACCGGCCGAACGCTGCCGAGAAGGCCCCCCGAGGGGCCGGCGTCGGCAGCTCCGGATCCGGACCGACAGGTGCTCTGGACGACTCCCCAGATCACCCGCACAGGACGGCGGCTTCCTCTCCAGAGGCCCCGACCCCGACCGCTGGACAACGACTCTGGCACGCCGTCCGGGAGACGGCCCTGGTGATCGTTCTTGCCCTGGTTTTGTCCTCAGTGGTCAAGACTTTTCTGGTGCAGCCGTTCTGGATCCCTTCAGACTCGATGAATGACACCCTCATCCGTGACGATCGGGTCATCGTCAGCAAACTGACCCCCGGACCGTTCTCGCTCTCCCGTGGCGATGTGGTGGTTTTTGAAGATCCGGGACGCTGGCTCATCGACCTGCCAACGGTTCCTCGTCAGGATGGGGTGGGGCAGAAGGTGAAGGATGCTCTTGCCTGGGTGGGGGTCTTGCCGAGCCAGGAAGATAACCATCTGATCAAACGGGTGATCGGACTACCTGGTGACCACGTGAAGTGCTGTTCGAAGTCCGGGAAGTTAGAGGTCAACGGGGTGGAAATCACCGAACCATATGTTTTCCCCGGAGATAAGGCGAGCACCATCGATTTCGACATTCGCGTCCCGGAAGGCAAAGTCTGGGTGATGGGGGATCACCGTTCCAATTCCAGGGACAGCCGGTACAACGACACCGACCCCGATGGTCCGCCTGGGACGCCGGGCTTGCCCGAACAAGGCCAGGCTTCGAGTGGAGCTAGCGGCTCTCGGGATCACACGGGGTATTACGGCAGTGTGCCGATCGACAAGGTTGTGGGAAAGGCGATGGCCGTTGTCTGGCCGGTGGGCCGATTCAGCGGCCTGGATGCGCCGGAATCTGTGTTTGCCAATGTTCCGCCTCCGAAGGTGCAAGCCATGGGAGAGAGTCGCCCAGGACCGGTTGCTGCCGGGACGCCATGACGGCCGGGCAGCAACCGGCGACGCCCCCGAGGAGGGGCGCCAGCAGATCGAGTCATCCGCCAACCTTGCGGCAAGAACGCGCGTTGCACCGCGCGGGTCATCGGGTAGTCGCGGGAATGGACGAGGTCGGGCGAGGGGCCCTCGCCGGTCCGGTCACTGTCGGAGTGGTCTGTGTGACCCAGGAGGTGGGGAGCGCTCCGCCGGGAGTCCGAGATTCGAAGTTGTTAACCCCCGCTCGTCGTACAGCGCTGGTGGAGCCGATCCATGCGTGGGCCTCGTCGTGGGGGGTCGGACATGCTTCAGCTGCTGAAATTGACGAATGGGGCATTATCGCGGCGTTGCGCGCGGCAGGTCGTCGAGCCTTACAGGCCTGCCACCTTGAGGCGGACGTGGTGATCCTGGATGGCAAGCACGATTGGCTCACCAATCCAGCCGAAGTCGGGCTGTTGGCGTTGCTGGACGAGCAGCCTGCCGCCCCGACTGTCCACACTCAGATCAAGGCGGATCTGTCGTGCGCTTCGGTAGCGGCAGCGAGCGTCTTGGCCAAGGTAGAGCGAGACGCGGTGATGGTGGAGCGTGCCGACGCCCATCCGGCGTACCACTGGGACATCAACAAGGGTTATGCTTCGCCCGCTCACCTGGCGGCGTTGCGCGAGTTCGGACCAAGCACAGAGCATCGACAGTCCTGGAATCTCACCGGAGGACGGGGTACGCCGCACGGGTCAGGACGGTCGACCGTTGAGCCCGTGGTCTTGGCAACGTCGACGATGGTCCATGATGGTCCGGTGGAGGTGAGGCCCGATGGGCGCTGAGGACCTGGAGAAGTACGAGACCGAGATGGAGCTGCAGCTCTATCGGGAGTATCGCGATGTAGTCGGCTTGTTCAGTCATGTAGTGGAGACCGAACGGCGGTTTTACCTGTGTAACTCGGTCGATGTGAAGGTTCGTAGCGACGGCGGCGAGGTGTATTTCGACGTCACAATGAGCGATGCGTGGGTGTGGGATGTCTACCGACCGGCGCGGTTTGTCAAGAATGTGCGCGTGGTGACCTTCAAAGATGTCAATATCGAAGAACTTGCCAAATCTGATCTTCAGGTTCCGGGCAACGAGGGTTTTGGCCGCTGACTCGGTCCTGATCACGGCCTGACTGGGCTCAGGGGGTTATCCACAACCTGTGTCATTGATGGGCTGATGGACTGTTGTCCACAGCCGCCACCTCGGGAGTGCGGGTGGAGCGGGCATGCTGCCCGGCATGACGAGGTTGAAGAGTTCGGATCTCCTGGCATCGGGGTCTGGCAGGGTTGATGTCGGGTCGGTGGGTCCGCATCCGGACAAACGCAAGGTGGCACTGGGGGCGTACGGCGAACGTGTGGCTGCGCGACATCTGCAGGCACAGGGCATGGTGATCGTGGATCGCAACTGGCGATGCGCTGACGGGGAGATCGACCTGGTCGCTCACGACGGGTCCTGTCTGGTGGTCTGTGAGGTCAAAACTCGTCGGACGACGACGTATGGGTCACCGGTCGAAGCCATTACCTGGCGTAAAGCGGCTCGGTTGCGGCGACTAGCAGGATGGTGGGTGCAGGCCCATCCGCTGGAGGCTAGAGCGACCAGTGAGATCCGGGTGGATGTGGTTGGGGTGGTTTTGCCTTATGCCGGGGCGCCAGTCGTGGAGCATCTTCGCGGGGCACTGGCATGACCTTGGGGCGTACCGGTGCGGTGGTATTGACCGGCATGGACGGGGCAGTAGTCGAGGCCGAAGCAGATGTGGCGACGGGTTTGCCGACATTTTTGATCGTGGGGCTCCCGGACGCCGCGTGCCGTCAGGCTGCCGATCGGATTCGGTCCGCTGCAGCGCATTCCGGGGTCAATCTCCCGACTCGCAAGATCGTGGTGAATCTGTCGCCGGCATCCTTGCCGAAGTCAGGGTCGGGGTTGGACTTGGCCATCGCGGTGGCGGCGTTGGCGGCAGCGCGTAGCCTTCCTCCGGCCCAGGTGGCTGGCGTCGTGCATCTGGGAGAGTTGGGGCTGGATGGGACAGTGCGACCGGTTCGGGGCGTCTTGCCGTTGGTGTTAGCCGCAGCCCGGGCTGGAGTACGGCGGGTGGTAGTTCCGGCGGCAAATATGCAGGAAGCGTCGCTCGTGCCTGATGTTGAGGTTTTGCCGGCCTGGTCGTTGGGCCAAGTAGTGGCAGGCCATCGGGCTGATGCCATAGCCGCCAGCGGACAGTGTCAGTCCACGCTAGAGGGTCCCTCACCCTGGGAAATACCCGACGCCCTGCCTGATCTGCCTCGCCATGGTGCAGCTGCGGTAGCGGCGCCTCCTGTGCCACCGGATCTGGCAGATGTCGCCGGGCAAGAAGAGGCACGGCTGGCGTTGGAAATCGCGGCTGCGGGTGGTCACCACCTGTTTCTGGTGGGTCCGCCAGGTGCTGGCAAGACCATGCTTGCTGAACGGTTGCCGTCGCTCTTGCCGCCGTTAACGCGGGCTGACGCTTTGGAGGTGACCTCCATTCATTCGGTGTTGGGGACCTTGCCTTCGGGGATCCTGGTGGACCGGGCCCCGTTTGTCGCCCCGCATCATGGGGCCTCAATGGCCGCGATTGTGGGTGGGGGCAGCGGCGCGGTGCGTCCGGGATTAATTTCGCAGGCGCACCGAGGGGTGTTGTTCCTGGACGAGGCGCCGGAGTTTCGTCCGCAGGTGTTGCAGGCCTTGCGCCAGCCGGTGGAGTCAGGACGAGTGGTGGTGGCTCGGGCCCGAGAGTCGGTGTGTTTCCCTGCCCAATTCCAACTGGTGTTGGCGGCTAACCCTTGCCCGTGTGGCAAGGGACACGGCAAGGGGAGGGACTGCACCTGCCATCCGCGAGCTCGTCGAGATTACTTGGGGCGTCTGGTCGGTCCGTTGCTGGACCGGGTGGATCTGCAGTTGCAGGTTCCCGCGGTGACCTTAGCGGGGCTGAGTAGCGGGCCAGGGGAGTCCAGCGCGGTGGTCGCTGCACGGGTTGCTCAGGCCCGTGAGGTTCAACGTGTGCGGTACGCCGGGACGCCATGGCAGGTGAACGCACACGTCCCAGGATCAGCGCTCCGTCGAGGGCCTGATGCGACGCCATCGTCGGCACGCGTGGACCTGGATCGAGCGTTGGACCGTGGGGTGCTGACCTTACGAGGGTATGACCGGGTGTTACGGCTGGCGCAAACGGTACGGGACCTTGCTGGTGGTGGGGTGCCGCGCCGTGACGATGTAGGGACGGCGTTGACTCTGCGAGCGCACGGGGCGGTGGCGATATGACCCGGGGGAGCGAAGCGGTTCTCCCGGGGCTGGATAGCGCTCTTCCCGCCTGGCCGTCGTCCTGGGGTGCATGTCCTCAAGATGACCGTACGGCGCGAGCGTTGTGGTCGCGGATCGCCGAACCGGGTGACCCACGGGCCGGTGCTCTGATCGCAGCGTACGGTGCGGTAGGGGCGCTGGCTCAGGTGCCGGGCATTCCGGAGGGGATGCCAGGTGGACGTTTCGCTGGCCGGCTGGTCAAGGCAGACCTCAGTGCCGACCTTGACCGGGCGGCGCGGGTTGGTGCGCGAGTGGTGGTACCTGGGGATCAGGAGTGGCCGGTGGGGGTGGATGATCTGGCACATCCACCCATCGCGTTGTGGGTGCGAGGACCGTTGTCCTTGGCTGAGGCCTGCGAGCGCAGCGTGGCGATTGTGGGAGCGCGGGCGTGTACGCCGTACGGCCAGCATGTCGCTGCGGATGTGGCGGCTGGGCTGGGGAGGCGAGGTTTCACTGTGGTCAGTGGAGCGGCGTTTGGGATTGATGTTGCTGCGCATCGGGGAGCGTTGGCAGTGGGAGCTCCGACGGTGGCGGTGTTGGCCGGTGGAGTGGACCGGGCGTATCCGGTGGCGCACACGGCGTTGCTGGAGGAGATCGCTCGAGTGGGGGCGGTGGTCAGTGAGGTCCCTCCTGGGGCGGCGCCGATGCGGCAACGGTTTTTGTTGCGTAACCGGTTGATTGCGGCGTGCACGACGGGAACGTTGGTGGTGGAGGCCGGACTGCGTTCAGGATCTCGACATACTGCTGGGGTTGCTGCTGATCTGCATCGGGTGGTGATGGCGGTGCCGGGGCCGGTGTCTTCGTCTCAGTCGGCTGGCTGTCACGAGATGATCCGGCAGGGGATGGCGGTCTTGGTCACTGATGCAGATGAGGTGGCGGAGGAGGCGGGTTCTTTCGGGGTGGATCTGGCACCGGTGCGTCGTGGCCCTCGCACAGTCGAGGACGACTTGGATCCGGTGGCGGCTCGGGTGCGTGATGCGCTGCCGGTGCGGGTTGGGGGGTCGGTGGAGTCGATCGCGGCGGTCGCTGGGGTGGATCAGGCACAGGCGCGGTCGGCGTTGGGTCGGTTGGACCTGGCTGGTCTGGCTGAACGTGATGGGTGGGGGTGGCGTCGACGGGTTGGGTGAGGAGTACGGGTGGGGTCAGTGTGAATTCGTGGTGGATCACGGCGTGCCACACTTGCCCTCTGGGATCTCATCGGAGAGCGTTATCCCGTGCAGCACGAGGGGTGGTCTCGGGAGGTCGAGGAGTTTGCTAGGTATGTGCGGTTGGTCCAGGGAGCATCCGAGCACACGATCCGCGCGTATGTCGGTGACCTGGTCTCGTTAGCGACGTACGTACAGGATCATGGGTCGGGTGGGCCGGACGAACTGTCGGTGACTGACCTGCGCGCCTGGCTGGCGGACCTGTCAGCTCGAGGGGCGTCCCGAGGGACGTTGGCCCGGCGTACTGCGGCGGTGCGGGCGTTTTATGACTGGTGTCGTCGCACCGGTCGCGTTGAGGTTGATCCGGCGGCGAGGTTGGTTTCGCCTCGTCGGCACCGCACGTTGCCGTCGGTGTTGAAGGTCGAGCAGGCGGCGCAGATGATGTCGGTCGCTGACCAGAACTGTGCCGAGGACGATCCGATCAGGTTGCGTGACCGGGCGATGGTGGAGTTGCTCTATGCCTCCGGAGTTCGTGTCGGTGAACTGGTCGGGCTGGACGTGGACGACGTAGATCTGGCGGAACGGATCGCACGGGTGCGGGGTAAGGGAGACAAACAACGGGTTGTCCCGTTTGGTCTCCCGGCACGTCAGGCGGTGCGGGCGTGGGTGGATCGGGGCCGTCCACGACTCGTCGGGGTGCGTTCCGGGGCAGCCTTGTTCGTGGGGAGGCGTGGGGGGCGTGTTGACCAGCGGGAGGTACGTCGGGTGGTGCGTGACCTGGTGACCTGTGTCCCAGGAGCGCCCACGATCAGCCCGCATGGGTTGAGGCACAGCGCAGCTACTCATGTGCTGGAGGGGGGCGCTGACCTGCGGGCGGTGCAAGAGCTGTTGGGGCACAGCAGCTTAGGGACGACCCAGATCTACACGCATGTCTCTGCGGAACGACTCAGGAGCGCCTATGAGCAAGCACATCCCCGCGCCTGATCGGCCAGTGATGTCTGGGCCGCGCGTCGAAGATCACCGTGGTCAGCCGACGTCGGGGGCGGCGCGGCCGAGCTGGAATCGGGCAGCCCGGACGTTGGCCGTGGTGTCGGCGACCTTGGTGGCGGTGACATTGGTCATGCCCCGGTTGATTGACGACGGCGGAACTGCGGAGGCCAACACCACCACCACGGTGCATCAAGCCGCAGAGGATCACCCGGGAGCGGATCGTGTCGGGGTGGCACCGTCGCCAGGCGGCCAGGTGATGTCCCGGGGGACTGATCACCCAGAGGTCCCGGAGAAAGGGACTGGGAAGACAAAGATCCTCTCAGTGCCAGGACAAGACAGTTCGCATGGGGGAAAAACGTACCGGTACACCGTGGAAGCGGAGGAAGAGGCCGGGGTCGACGAGCAGGAATTCACCCGGATCGTGCGGGAGGTCCTCACTGATCGACGTGGCTGGGAGACCCAGGACGATGTGCATTTCGTCAATGTCTCTCCGGAGCATGCGGAGGACGGGGAACACATCGATTTCCGGATCACGCTGGCCAGTCCGCAGACCGTGGACCAGATGTGTGCGCCGATGACAACGGAGGGTCAGGTCAGCTGCCGGAACGGGGATCGAGTGGCGTTGAATACGCGCCGGTGGACCGAAGGAGTCCAGTTTTATCCTGATGATGTAGCCCATTACCGCATCTACATGATCAACCACGAGGTCGGTCACGCCATCGGTCATGGTCACCAGACCTGTCCAGGGGCGGGACAGCAGGCACCGGTGATGCTGCAGCAGACCCTGGGTTTGCAGGGCTGCCAGGCCTATCCCTGGGCGGTGCCAGGGCAACCGATGTGAGTGCGGCGCCTACTCAGGTGGGGGCCATCACCGTAACGGAAGCAAGACCGGGACGACCGCGAAGAACGGGAGCGGGTCAAGGTAGTCCTCGCCCTGTCGCACTCCCAGGTGTAGGCAACTGCGCGGCGGGCAGTGAGAATCCTCGCCGGTGAGCGTTCCAATCGGGTCGCCACGGGAGACCCGTGTGCCCACGCTGAGGGTGCTGTCCACCGGTTCATACGTCGACCGGAGCCCGCCGTCGTGGTCGATGGACAGCACCAGTCGACCAGCGACGGAGCCAGCGAAGGCCACCGTGCCATCGGCGGGTGCCCGGACCTGGGCGCCGAGAGTACCCACCAAGTCCAGTCCGCGATGCCCGGGAAGCCATCGTTGCGCGGGCGGGTCGAAGCGGCGAGCCACTGCGGGACGAGGAGATAACGGCCAAGCCCAGCGGCCGGTCTTCGGCGCCATAGCCGCTGGCTGCGGCGCTCGTTGGGTGGAGGCAGCAGTCGGCATCGGCGGTGCCGGTGCCGACGTGACGGCCGGGTCGAGGGATGGCGCTGCACCGCTATACCGTGCGGTCGTCGCTGATGCGTCAACGGCAA
The DNA here is from genome assembly GCF_019331795.1 of Austwickia sp. TVS 96-490-7B. Lineage (GTDB taxonomy): Bacteria > Actinomycetota > Actinomycetes > Actinomycetales > Dermatophilaceae > Austwickia. The sequence continues at coordinate 150,540 of NZ_JAHPZL010000003.1, read as the reverse complement.
TCACTGCCAGGGAGAGCATCAGCCCGGTCACGCTGAGTATGCGGACGGTGCGATGGCGCCGAGCGAGTCCGATCATCGGTCCAGGATTGTCCCCTAGGACCAGTCATCGCGGTCAGAATCTCGGCCCTGTGGACAGCAGGGCAGGCCGTCACCTGTTGTGGATCGCCCTAGGTTTCGACCAGCTCCACCGGGCATGTCTTCATCTCAACGACGCAAGGCCGACAGCCGGCGTACCGCCTCAACGAGGACCTCTTCCCGTTTGCAGTAGGCAAACCGGATCAAGCCGGGAGCGGTAGTCGGATCGTCGCAGAACGCCGACACTGGGATCGCCACCACTCCGCAGCGCTCGGGAAGCTCCCGGCAGAACCGGTCGGCGTCAACGCCGCCGATGTCAGTCGCGTCAGCAAGGAGGAAATACGTGCCTTGGCCACCGAGCACGGTCATGCCCGCAGCGTCGAGGCCTTCAGCGAGGAGATCGCGTCGACGCCGCAAACTGTCAGCGAACTCTTCGAAGACGGAGTCTTCCTGGGCTAGCCCAGCAGCGATAGCAGGTTGGAAAGGTGCTCCACCGGAAAACGTGACGTACTGCTTGACCGTGGCGACAGCAGCGATCACCTCAGGTGCTCCGCTGAGCCATCCCACCTTCCATCCCGTCACGGAGAAGGTTTTCCCCGCAGAGGAAATCGTCAGGATCCGCGAGCGGAGCGCCGCCAGCGCGGGATCGGCAGCGACGACGGCAGCCAGACAATGATGACGGGCGCCGTCATAAACCAGGTGTTCGTAAACTTCGTCGACCAGGATGTAGCAGTCGTGGTCTAAGGCGATCTTGGCGATACCTGCCAGCTCAGCTTGGCTGAACACCTTCCCGGTGGGGTTGTGTGGGGTGTTGAGCACGATCGCCCGGGTGCGTGGTCCCACTGCGGCTCGTAACGCCTCAAGGTCCACGGTCAGGTCAGGCAGCGTCAGCGCCACCCCTACCCGCTGGGCGCCCGCCAGGGCGATTGCGGCAGCGTAGGCGTCGTAATACGGCTCAATGACGACAACTTCGTCGTGAGGCTCGCACAAAGCCAGAAGCGAACAGGTCATCGCCTCAGTGGCGCCAGCGGTGACCATGATTTCCTGGTCAGGGTCACAGTCCAGGCCATAAAAACGGTGCTGGTGGGCAGCTACCGCTTCTCGCAGCACCTGGGAGCCGCGCAACGGCGGGTACTGGTTGATTCCGTCCTCGATCGCGGTCATCGCACGCCGCAAGACCGGTGCGGGGCCGTCTTCGTCTGGGAAACCTTGCCCCAGGTTGATGGCTCCGGTCTGGGCGGCCAGAGCGCTCATCACGGCGAACACCGTCGTGTCGAAATCCTGCATACGGCGTACCAAGGGCCTGTTCATGGGGGCCAACTGTAGCGAGGAGATGTCTCTCTCCTGTTCAACGGCCAGGGTATGGATGGAAGCCAGGGGGTGGATTTCCTGCAGCGTATGGCCCCGCCGTACCATGGACGCACCGCCTCGTGCAGACGAGGCGGAATTCGCGCGCCCATATTTCCGGCGTCGATGTGGATCGGTCCGCCGGTGCGGAACATTCACGGAGACCTGGGGGCTTACCGCCGCAGTCCGATTCGCCCCGATCTAGACGGGTGGTTCGGTGGTGGTGGGTCGTGGGCGCCAGGCATGATCCCGCATCCTGCGGGGCATGGATAACTGGAACTCATGAGAGGTGGACCTCGGCATGGCCGTCGTCACAATGCGCCAGCTCCTGGAGAGCGGTGTCCACTTCGGACACCAGACCCGTCGTTGGAACCCGAAGATGAAGCGCTTCATCATGACGGAGCGCAACGGCATCTACATCATTGACCTGCAGCAGTCTCTGACCTACATCAACGACGCCTACGAGTTCGTCAAGGCGACCGTGGCTCACGGCGGCACGATCCTGTTCGTCGGGACCAAGAAGCAGGCCCAGGAGCCCATCGCCGAGCAGGCAACCCGGGTCGGGATGCCTTATGTCAACCAGCGCTGGCTTGGTGGCATGCTCACCAACTTCAACACCGTCTCCAAGCGCCTCTCGCGCCTGAAGGAACTTGAGGAGATCGACTTCGATGATGTGGCTGGCAGCGGCCGCACCAAGAAGGAACTCCTCGTTCTGCGTCGTGAGAAGGAGAAGCTCGAGAAGACCCTCGGTGGTATTCGTGACATGCAGAAGGTGCCTTCTGCGGTCTGGATCGTCGACACCAAGAAGGAGCACCTGGCCGTCACTGAGGCGCGCAAGCTCAAGCTCCCCGTGATCGCCATCCTCGACACCAACTGCGACCCCGACGAGGTCGACTACAAGATCCCCGGCAACGATGACGCGATCCGTTCGGTCACCCTGCTGACCCGGGTCGTTGCTGACGCCGTCGCCGACGGTTTGATGGCCCGCAGCCAGGGCGCGACCGGTGAGGGTGCCGCCACCGAAGCTGAGCCGATGGCGGAGTGGGAGCGCGAGCTGCTCGCTGGCGACGCTGCCCCTGCCGACGCTGCTCCTGCTGAAGAGACTGGTGACGCCGCTGCCGAAGCCGCTCCCGCCGACGAAGCCGCTGCCGAGGCCCCCCAGGAAGACGCCGAGGCTCAGGCCTGAGCGGTCCTGCTGCATCCTGCTCATCGATCAGATATCGAACAGATAGGGATATCGCATGGCGAATTACACCGCCGCTGACATCAAGGCGCTGCGCGAAGCCACCGGCGCCGGGATGATGGACGTCAAGAAGGCGCTGGAGGAGGCTGGCGGCGACACCGCCAAGGCCACCGAGATCCTGCGCGTCAAGGGACTCAAGGGTGTGACCAAGCGTGAAGGCCGTTCGGCCAGCAACGGTTTGGTCACCGCGCATGTTGCTGACGGCGTCGGCACCATGGTCGAGGTCAACTGCGAGACCGACTTCGTGGCCAAGGGTGAGAAGTTCATTGCTTTGGCTCAGCAGGTGCTCGACCAGGCCGTTGCTACCGGTGCCGCCTCCGTGGACGACCTGCTGGCCAGTGAGCTCGACGGCAAGTCGGTCAAGGAGATGCTCGACGAGGCCAACGCCACCATCGGCGAGAAGATCGAGGTGCGCCACATGGCTCGCATCGAAGGCCCCAAGGTTGCCTCCTACCTGCACAAGACCAGCCCCGACCTGCCTGCGCAGATCGGTGTGCTCTTCGCGTTCGACGGTGACGAGGCCGTGGCCAAGGACGTGGCGATGCACATCGCCGCTTTCTCCCCGTCCGTCTTCACCCGGGAAGAGATCCCCGCGGAGACCGTCGAGAACGAACGGCGTATCGCTGAGGCCACTGCCAAGGAAGAGGGCAAGCCGGAAGCAGCACTGCCGCGCATCGTCGAAGGCCGGGTCAACGGATTCTTCGCCGAGAACGTTCTGCTCGAGCAGAAGTTCGCCAAGGACCAGAAGAAGACGGTCAAGCAGGTCCTCGCCGAGGCCAGCACTGAAGGCAAGGGCTTCGCCCGACTGCGCGTCGGCCAGGCCTGAATCTGACGTCGGGGCTGACCATCCCCGACCCGGACACGACGGAGCCCGCCACCTCACCAAAGGTGGCGGGCTCCGTCGTTGCTATGAGTCATGCTGGGCGTAACACCGCGACCAAGAATCCAGACTGGTCCTGGGCAGGTCGCAGATCCCAGGTCGACAGGGATAGCTCCTCCACCAGGCCTGCTGTCGCCAGGTCCGAGCGAAATTCAGCAAACGAATAACCCCGACCTGCGCCAAAACCCACCGCAGCTCGACCGTGCGGAGCCAGATGTGCCCGGAATCGTCGTAACACCTCGACCCTGCTGCTGGGGGCGAGGAAGGTCATCACGTTCCCAGCACACACGATCGCATCGAAACCGCCGTCGATCCCCTGATCAGGCAAGTCAAGAGCGGCCAAGTCACCGACCAGCCATCGCGGCCCAGGATGATCCTGCTGAGCGGCATCGATCAGCACCGGGTCAACATCGACGCCGACGACCTCATGACCCAACTCATGCAATCGACCTCCCACTCGGCCAGGGCCGCACCCAGCATCAAGAATCCGGGCCCCACGGGGCATCATCGCGTCGATGAAACGGGCCTCCCCGTCGAGGTCGTTGCCCTGACGGGACATCTCACGGAATCGCTCGACGTACCACGTTGAATGCTGTGGGTTGTCGGCGACGATCTTCTCCCACTGACTGGGCTCGCGGGTCACGTATCCTCCTGAAGAACTGGTGCAGACCTCCACCGTAAATCCCCCGGAAGCCTCGTCAGGACACCCCGCAACAGCCCACCGGGGCGTGATGACTCGGATGAACGGTGTCCGCTCGGTCGCGTCGCTTGGCGCAGTGCCCTGCGGTTATGGGAGGATCGAGCGACCGCGTTGGCCCCACGAGGGAGGCATGCTGAGATGACGACATCCAGTTCGGAGAGCGACCCTGACCGTCCCTATCGCAGGGTCCTGCTCAAGCTTTCCGGGGAGGCTTTCGGCGGAGGACAACTGGGCGTTGACCCCGACATCGTCAAGAGCATCGCCAAGCAGATTGCCGACGCAGCACGGACCGGTGTTGAAGTAGCGATCGTGGTCGGCGGTGGCAACTTCTTCCGCGGCGCTGAACTTCAGCAACGCGGAATGGATCGTGCTCGGGCGGACTACATCGGGATGCTGGGCACGGTCATGAACTGCCTAGCGCTGCAAGATTTCCTGGAGAAACAGGGCATCGATACTCGCGTTCAGACCGCCATCACCATGGGGCAGGTCGCTGAACCATACATCCCTCGTCGGGCGATGCGTCACCTGGAGAAGGGGCGGATTGTGATCTTTGGAGCTGGCGCTGGGATGCCGTATTTTTCCACCGACACGGTCTCTGCCCAGCGCGCGCTCGAATGTCACTGCGATGCCGTACTGATGAGCAAAAACGGGGTTGACGGTGTATATGACTCCGATCCGCGCATTAATCCGGAGGCCCGACGGCTGTCGTCAGTGTCTTATGCCGAGGCCCTGGCCAACGGCCTGAAGGTCGTGGACGCTGCGGCGTTCAGTTTGTGCATGGAAAACAAACTCCCGATGGTGGTCTTCGGCATGCAGGGCGAACAGACCATCAGACGTGCCGTGTCCGGGGAGGGCATTGGCACCAGGGTGTACGCCGACTGAGGACCTCGAAGGCGAGCTGAGTGAGCTCGCCACGCAGGTCGTCCTCCCGGGGCCCACCCGGTCCCTATGTCGCTCCGGTCGCTCCGGAGTCTGACACGATGAGCCCATATCCGCGTGAGACGCGGCCGCCGGTGTCCCCGGTGTGATGAACGACAGGAGCAGCCGATGCTGGACGAGATCATGTTCGAGGCCGAGGAAAAGATGGAGAAGGCCATCGAGGTCGCGAAGGAGGATTTCGCCGGGATTCGGACCGGCCGCGCCAGCGCGGGGATGTTCACCAAGCTCCTGGTCGACTACTACGGCGCCCCTACCCCGATGCAGCAGCTGGCGAGCTTCCAGACCCCCGAAGCCCGCACCATGCTGATCACCCCGTTCGATAAGAGCTCAATGCAGGCGGTTGAGAAAGCCATTCGGGACTCTGAACTGGGGGTGAACCCCAGCAACGACGGCCAATCCATCCGGTGTGTCTTCCCTGAACTCACTCAGGAACGTCGTAAGGAGTACATCAAGATGGCGCACCGGAAGGGGGAGGACGCCAAGATCTCGATCCGTAACGTCCGGCGGCATGCGAAGGACAGGATCGACAAGCTGGTCAAGGAAGGCGAGATCGGCGAAGATGAGGGGTCGCGCGCTGAGAAAGATCTCGAGGCCATGACCAAGAAGCACACTGAGCTGGTCGACACCTTGCTCAAGGGTAAAGAAGCCGAACTGCTCGAAGTCTGAGCGTTCGCACGTCGATGGTGCGTGTCCCTGTGGGGGCCGCGACGGTGGCCCCCACCACGACAGATGAGTCAGCAGCAATGAGCGAACCCACGCCGGTGGTGTCCACCGGTCCCACCCCGGCAGCGGGGCGCAACCTTCCTGCCGCGATCGGTGTCGGAGTTTTCCTGGGCGCCTTAATCGTGGCCAGTCTGCTGGTGGTGCCGTGGGGGTGGGTGCTGCTGAGCACGGTGTTCCTCATGGTCGGCGTGGATGAGTTACGACGTGGCTTTGCGGCAGGACAGGTGAACGTTCCTTTCGTTCCCTGCCTCGTGGCCACCGCCGTCATGGGTCCTGCTGCGTATATCGGCGGGGCGGGCGCGCTTTTGCTGACGATGCCCGCCACGATCCTGCTGTTAGTGATGTGGCGAGCGGCGCACGGTTTGGACGGAGCTGCCCGAGATGTCAGCGCGGGAGCGTTCGTGGTGGGCTATGCACCGTTCCAAGCAGCCTTCACTGCTTTGATGGTCGCTCAACCGGACGGGGTACGTCGGATTGTGGTGTTTGTGCTGATCAGCATCGCCAGTGATATCGGGGGATATGCCGTGGGCGTGGTGGCGGGACGGCACCCGATGGCACCGACGGTCAGTCCGAAGAAATCCTGGGAGGGTTTCCTCGGATCGATGGTGGCCTGCGTGGGTGTCGGTACGGTGTCAGTGCCGTTGGCATTTGGAGCCCCATGGTGGGCTGGGGCTGCGATGGGATTCGTGGTGGTGTGGCTGGCCACACTGGGTGACTTGGTCGAATCGATGATCAAACGGGACTTGGGGATCAAGGATTTGGGCCGGATCTTGCCAGGGCATGGCGGCATCATGGACCGTATCGACAGCTTGCTAGTGGTGGCTCCAGCCGCGTGGTGGATGATGAGTGTCATCGCTGCCTAGCCGGGGATGATCTTCCGTATCAAGCTCACCGGTCAATCGTCTTCGATGTAGGCGGTGACCTCGGCAGGGACATGGATGTGAATGCCGTCTTCCACTTGGACGGTCAGGGGGGTCCATTGGTCCAGTCGTGGGTTGCGTGCCCAGTAGACCTCCGGGCTGACGGCGTCGTCTCGGGCGTCGTACCCATGTCGGGTGAAGGTGGCCATCGGCCCCAGGGACATGACAGATTCGAGCCCAGCGATCTCTCGGAAAGCCACATGATGGCGATCTGGCACGGCGACGAATAAGCCCCGGGACAGCTCAAGTTCGGGGGCGACGGCGTGGATCAGGGTGGGCAAGATGAGCGCGACGCTGGAGAAGCAGTAGTCCTCACCGCGGACGACAGTGAAGCTCAGTCCATCTTCGGGGCTGACATGGTGAACGCTGAGATCTTCATCCAGGAGGCGGTGAAGATGCTTTCGCCCCAAGGTGATCTGAGCGGGGATAGGTCCGAGCCGGGCCAGGTCGGCTGCGGTGGGAGTGATCACCACGTGGGGTAAGTCAATGGTGAGGACTTCGACAAGCCCCGGGGCGATCGCTCGGAGGTGGGGGAGCCCTTCGACGCGGGTGAGGCTGTCGAGGTCGACAAGCCGCAGCCGCAGCGCTGCCCGCAGTGCTGCGGGGTCCAGGTCGCGCAGGGGATGGGCCGTGGCCAGGGGGGCCACCAAGGTGTTGACTTCCTGCTCTGGCGGGTCTTCCCGCCGGGCGGCGGTGTCCTCGGTGGCAGGTGGTACGGCGGGTTTGGGGCGCGACGGGCTATCCCACGGCGTCGGTCGTGGTTTTCTGGTGGTGGCGCGGAAGGCGCGGTCGAAGAACTCACGCCATCCCATCAGGTCCCCTTTCTGCGGGTCAGGCCAGAATAGGCCGGACGGGCCGGTCACTGAGAGACTGAAGGCATCATGAATGCTTCCCAGAACCCTGAGAACGTGGTCGGCCCTGTGTCTTCTCCCATCGGCAATGCGGTGCCGGATGGGCAGGGCCTTGCCGGAGCTGCTCAGTCGACGGCGCGGCCGGTGACCTTGGTGCGTCGCCGTCCAGGGCCGGGGCAGATCACGATGTCGGAGCCCGGCAACCCGATGCCGCCGACCCATCTGGCTGACATGGATCTCGCTGGTCGGGTGGCAGCAGTGAAAGCGTTGGGTCACCAGGGATTCCGGGCGAAGCAGTTGTCGACGCATTATTTCGGTCATTGGGTGACTGACCCTGCCGAAATGACAGATCTGCCTCAGTCGGGCCGGGCGGAGTTCGTTGCGGCGATGCTGCCGTCATTGATGACGCCGGTGCGGTCGTTGTCGGCTGACGGTGGCGCGACGCGCAAGCTGGTCTGGCGACTGCATGACGGGGCGTTGGTGGAGTCGGTGCTGATGAGGTATCCGGGGCGGGTCACGATGTGCATCTCCAGTCAGGCGGGATGCGGAATGAACTGTCCGTTCTGCGCTACTGGTCAGGAGGGGTTCACTCGCAACTTATCCACCGCTGAGATCGTCGAGCAGGTGGTGGCTGGAGCGAGAATGTTGCGGGCCGGTGAGTTGGGTGGCGCCGACGAAAACGCAGGGGATACCGCGTCCGCTCTGCGAGTCAGCAATGTGGTGTTCATGGGGATGGGGGAAGCCCTGGTGAATTACCGTCGCGCGGTGGCGGCGATTCGTCGATTGGTCGATCCGGTGCCTGAGGGTTTGGGGATGTCGGCGCGGGGGATCACCATGTCGACGGTGGGCTTGGTCCCGGGGATCGATCGCCTGGCGCAGGAGGGGATTCCGGTGACCTTAGCCTTGTCACTGCATGCCCCAGACGACGAACTGCGGGACGAGTTGGTCCCGATCAACAACCGGTACAAGGTCGACGAGGCGTTGGATGCGGCGCGCCGGTATTTCGATGCCACCGGTCGCCGGGTCTCGATCGAGTATGCGTTGATCCGCGGGGTCAATGACCAGTCATGGCGGGCAGATCTGCTGGGGCGCAAGTTGACCGAGCGCGGAGAAGGCTGGGTGCATGTCAACCCGATCCCGCTGAATCCCACCCCAGGGTCGAAGTGGACGGCGTCACGTCCGGGGGTTGAGCAACAGTTCGTCGAGCGAGTGCGGGCTCACGGGGTGCCGACGACGGTGCGAGACACTCGGGGAAGTGAGATCGACGGTGCCTGTGGACAGTTGGCTGCCAGCACGGCGTAAGAGTCCGGGTTCCATGGGACCCGGACGCGCCGGCGATCAGCTCTGAACGGACCATCAGGCAGTGCATGCGAAGTCGTGTCCGTCCTGTGTCGAATTCGTAACCGTTTGAGACCTCTCGGTTTGTCAGACTAGATCGATGTTGGGGGCTGAACGCTCACCCCTGATCTCTCACCATCGGAGTTGACGTCCGTCGTACGGCGGCGTGGGTCATCGCGACTCAAGAATCTCCGATGGGGATCGGATCGGGTGCTGGCGAGCTGATGCCCCTGTGATGACTGCCGCAACGGAGCGGCGATGGACCACGGTGTCTCCGTCGACTGTAGGGGGTCGACGATGCGGCGCCGTGAGACGCCGAGCACGAAGGGTTCGGCGTACACAGGGGAGCGCCGGCGCGGGATTGTAGGGGTCCCGCGCCGGCGCATCTGTGTGTCGCGGGCTGAGCTGTGGCGATGCGCTCGCGGCGAGGGGATGCTGGGGTGGGGGCCTTGAGCGAAGGACGTCTGTGAGAAAGCTTGTCAGGGTGGGACTCTCACCCCAGTAGATAGACAGACTGTCTAGCTCGCCGTACGATCTGAGCTATGGGCGCACCCAGGACTTCCCAGATTGACCCCTGGCCCGCCGAATGGCTTCGAGGCGTCCTGGAAGTCTGTGTGTTGGCAGCGTTGGCCTCCGGACCTACCTATGGCTATGCGATCGCGGGGAGCTTGGAAGCTGCCGGTCTCGGTCAGATCAAGGGCGGCACCCTCTACCCCCTGCTCAACCGCTTGGAAAAAGCCGGCCTGGTCGACGCCCAATGGCGGACAGGGGAATCGGGCCCGGGACGCAAGTATTACCTCCTCAACGAGGCCGGCTACGCGATACTCACCCACCGGCGTGGCCAATGGCATGAATTCACCGACGTCACCAGGCGTCTCATCGGGGAAGGACAGCGATGATGATCGGTAGCACCGCATCCCTGCGGGAGAACTACCCCCATGTCGACCCGGAATGGATGGAAGCCCTCCTCCTGGCGCTACGCATGAAAGAGGTCCCCGGGAGCCGGATCGGCGACCATCTTGAGCAGGTCGAATCGCATTGCGCTGACTCCGGGCAGAATGCCGCGCAGGCCTTTGGCGACCCCCGGGAGTATGCCGCCCAGTTGTGCGTCGAGGATCACCCAGGCCCGCGACGTCAGATGAGACGTCGAGATGTGCTTGTCGCTATCGGCGCAGTCATGGGATTTCAGCTGGCTCTGTGGTCAGACAAGGCGCTGCTGGTCCACGGGGCTGTCCATGTGCGGGTGGCTCAGATTCTGATCGCCCTGGCCCTGGTGGCGCTGCTGTGCGCTGCGGTGTTCTCCATGGAGTGGATCCTCACTCACCTCCGCACGGCAGTAGCCATCATTGTCCTCTTCACTGCCGTACAGGTTGGGCTGCTGCTGTGGGGTGGGCCGCTGCTGGCAGCAGCGCCACCGATCCCTTTGGCGGCGCTGGGTTGGTCGTTGATGATCCTGTGTGCAGTGCGATGGACCCGGGACTTCGCTCGAGCTGACGATGTCATCGTCCGCCCTGGACGGGCACCGCGTCCCACAGAGCGCGTCTCAGCTCGCCTGGTCAGCATCATGGCTGCCTGGATGCTGCCCAGTTTTGCCATGACAGATCTGATCCTGACCTGGGCGTTAGGCCGCTGACCACACCGGTGGTCACCTCAACACCCTAGGGTTTCCCCGAGGTTCAGCCACTGGTCACTGAGCCCGCCGTACCAACCTTTCATGAGGCAACGTACGGTGTGCTGGGGACCTCCGGCCGCCACCGGAGCCATCGGTGACCGGCCGCATACGACAACAGGCCCCATGACAGGGCACAATTCTCCTCGTGCCTGCATCTCCCGAGCTTCAGCCTCCCGACGGGACAGATCCCGTCTGGGCTGCCGACGGGCCCGCCGACTCCAGTGTCGTGCGGGCCCTCATCGCCCTTTCCCGCACCGGATTGAGCCGGCGCCGATTCCTATCGGGTGCTTCAGTGCTGGGTGGGGCAGCCTCGCTGGCAGCTCTTGCCGGATGTGCTCCACCGGCGCCTCCGGGGGCAGGCGCCACTGGTCGTGCCCTGCCGACCGATATTTCAGCTACCGACAAGATCGTGCGCTTCGCCAGCTGGACGCAGTACATCGACCACGATGCTGACGGCCGTTCGGCGACCTTGGCGGCCTTCACCAAAGCCACCGGCATCACCGTCGAACTCGTCGAAGAAATCGACGACAACGACACCTATGCCAATGCGATCGTGCCCCGATTGCGAGCCGGGCAGGACATCAACCGTGACCTCGCTGTCTTCTCCGACTGGATGGTCAATCGACTCATCCGCGACGACCTGCTCGCCCCGCTCGATCTGATCCGGATCCCGCACGCCGCCAACCTGCTCGAACCGTTAAAAGACGTCAGCTTCGACCCGGGACGCCGCCGCAGCCTTGTCTGGCAGTCCGGGTTTGCCGGGATCGGCTACCACAAAGGCAAAGTCGGTCGGGAACTCCGCACTGTCGACGACCTGTGGTCCAAGGACCTCGCGGGCAAAGTCGTGCTCCTCTCCGAAATGCGCGACACCCTCGGGCTCATCATGCTCGCCCAAGGAGTCAACCCACAGCGAGACTTCACTCGCGAACAACTTGAGCGTGCCGCCGATGTGGTCCGGCGCCAGATTGCTGACGGTCAGGTACGTCGAATCCGCGGCAACTCCTACCTGGACGATCTCAAGTCAGGCAACGCCCTTGCCGGCATGGTCTGGAGCGGGGACATCTCGACCCTGCGCACCGAGACCGGCAGTGACGAATGGGAGTTCGTCATGCCTGAGTCGGGAGGCATCCTGTGGAGCGATAACGCGGTGATTCCGATCACCTCCCCGCACCGACGGGCCGCAGCGAAACTGCTCGACCATTACTACACCCCCGAGGTCGCAGCGAAGGTCGCCGCTGCCGTCGGCTATGTCTGCCCGGTGCAAGGAGCTCAGGCCGTGGCTGAGCGGACCGATCCGGAGCTGGCCAAGAATCCGCTGGTTTTCCCAGATGCGGAGTTCTTGGCAAAGAACGCACGTGAATTCCGTGCGTTGAGCGCGGCGGAAGATGCCGAGTTCAGCGCTCTATGGGCCAAGGTGGTGGGCAACTGATGGAGCGTCCGATCGACTCCGACCTGCGACTGGAACAGGTCAGCAAAAAGTACGGCGGGACACTCGCCGTCGACGCCCTCGACCTCCATGTCCCCGCGGGGAAGTATGTCGCCCTACTCGGCCCGTCAGGCTGCGGCAAAACCAGCACGTTGCGGATGGTCGCCGGATTTGAACACCCCAGTGGGGGACGGGTGCTGCTGGGCGGCCATGACCTGACCGAATTGCGGCCCCACGAGCGTCCGGTCAACACGGTCTTTCAGAGCTATGCGCTCTTCCCGCACCTGGATGTGCTGGCGAATGTGATGTTTGGTCCGCGTCGGCGTCGCGTCAAAAACGCCCGCGCCACAGCGATGTCCGCCCTGGAACTGGTAGAGATGGCCAGCCTGTCGCGGCGTCGGCCTGCGGAGCTCTCCGGGGGTGAGCAGCAACGGGTCGCCCTGGCTCGCGCCCTGGTCAACGACCCAGCAGTGCTCCTCCTCGACGAGCCATTGGGTGCCTTGGATCTGCGGCTGCGCCGAGCCATGCAGGACGTGCTGAAAAATCTGCAGCACCGTACCGGTACGACGTTCCTGCATGTCACCCACGACCAGGAAGAAGCCCTGAGTCTGGCCGACCACGTCGCCGTGATGCGCGGGGGACGAATGGAGCAATACGGCACACCCCAGGAGGTGTACGAATCGCCACAGACCGCATTTGTCGCGACCTTCCTTGGCCGCGCGCTGCTCGCTCCAGCGCACCTGGTCGGAGTGACAGGCAGCGGGAATGGCGCTGTGGCCAGGTTTAGCCTAGGTGCCTCTGGCCAAGCCAGGGTCCCACTGTCCCGAGTCTCTCCGGAAGCCCGGGCTGGTCTGCCCGCCTGTATCGGGATCCGCCCCGAACGGGTGCTGGTGCGTCCCGGTCCGTTGCCCGACCCATCAGAGAGCGCCGACCTCGATGGAGCTGTTCCCGGGCACGGCGATTCGCCGTACGGGATCGACCTGATCGGACCAGCCCTGGTGGCTGAGGCGACGTACACCGGCCCAGGAATCTCCTATCGGCTCACTGTCGAGGGTCTGGGGCAGTGTCAGGTCCTCGCCGGGAACGATGGCCGCACTCGGGCCTTCGCGCCCGGTGACGTGGTGCATCTCGTCTTTGACGCTGCGCACACTTTCGCAGTGGCCCGTCCTGCAGAACCATTCGACGGGCTGGGCACCGGTGACGCGGCCCTCACCGAGGCCAGTGCAGCCGAGGGGCTGGACTCCGGGATGGCCGCGCAGGACTCCGTGGCGGCGTCCTCGTGAGCCGTGACCTCACGTCGCGGGTCGGTTATCTCGTGCTGCTGCCCGGACTGCTGTGGTTGGCGGTGTTTTTCGTGTTTCCGCTGATCCAGCTGGCCTCGGTGAGCTTGCAATCGCCGTACCCAGGGTTTCCTGGCTATTACTACCGTGACATCAACATCAGTAACTACGGCGCAGCATGGTTCCAGTTCTCAGCGCACCTGGGACGATCAGTGGTGTACGCCGCAGCGGCTACGGTGCTCGCCTTCGTGGCGGCCCTGCCAGTCGCCTATGTGCTGGCGTTTCGCGCCGGTCAATATCGGGGACTGTTGATGGTGGCCACCTTCGCTCCGTTTGCGGTGGCTTTCCTGCTGCGCACCCTGGCCTGGCGGCAGATCCTCGCCGATGACGCGCCGGTCGCCAGAGCGCTGTCTGCTCTCGGATTGCTGCCCGGTGGACACCTGACCGAAACGGCTGTCGCTGTCATCGCTGGGCTGGCCTACAACTATCTGCCGTTCATGATTGTCCCGCTCTATGCCGCGTTCGAGCGTCTCGACCCCCGGGTCGTCGAAGCATCTCGGGATCTCTACGGCGGATCGGTCGCCACCTTGACTCGAGTGACCTTGCCGATGGCTTTCCCCGGCGTCAGCGCCGGAATCTTGTTGACCTTCATCCCTGCACTCGGTGACTACGTCAACGCAGAGCTCCTCGGGTCGGAGGGCACCCGGATGGCAGGCAATGCCGTGGAATCACAGATGCTGCGTGTCGTCGGTGGCTATCCGATTGCCGCTGCGACCTCCATGGTCTTGCTGTTGCTCGTCCTCGCCCTGGTGACGGTCTACCTGCGACGCTACGGCACCCGGGAGCTGACATGATCCCCACCCCTCCTCGCTGGCGACGTGCCCGTCAGATCCGCCGCCACCTCGCAGACCACCTCGTGCAGATCCTGGCCGGTGCGGTGTTGGTGATGCTGGCGGTGCCGGTGGTCTACACCGCGGTGTTTTCGCTCAACGCCTACAACCGCAGCAACCTGGTGTGGAATCCACAAGGGTCACCGACATTGGCGCACTGGGCGAACCCCTGCGGTCCGGCAGGGATCTGCGACGCCCTCGGGACCAGCCTGCGGATCGGCCTGATCTCCACCATCATGGCCACCGTCCTGGGCACCATGATGGCGCTCGCCCTGGTCCGTTCCCGAGTGCGGTGGCGTGGCCTGTGGGATGTGCTGCTGCTCTTGCCGATGGCGACACCAGATGTGGTGCTGGGAGCGGGACTACTCACGGTGTTTGTGCAGGGATTGTCGACTTTCGGGATTCGCCTCGGTGACGTGTCGATCATCACGGCGCACGTCATGTTGGCGTTGTCATTCGTGGTGGTGGCGGTGCGAGCGCGGCTAGAAGCCCTCGACCCGCGGCTGGTAGAAGCTGCTGCGGATTTATATGCCGGACCGTGGGCGACCATGCGCCATGTGACATTGCCGTTGGCGATCCCTGGGATCGCCGGGGCAGCGCTGCTGGCGTTTGCGATCAGCATGGACGATGTGGTTTTGGCCACCTTCGTCGGTGGCGACGCGATGACCTTTCCCCGATACGTCTATGTCACGGCCTTGCGGGGGATCCCCGCTGAAGCGAACGTGATTGGAGTCAGTCTCGCTTTAGCAGCGTTGTTGCTGGCAGGTCTCTTCAGAGCTGCTGGTCGGTGGCGGGCTCGACGACCATTGCCGTCGATCCGCGCCGACCGGTGACTGTCTAGTCAGGTCAGTGCTTCTCGACCCGTTTGGCCTGGGCGGCGGCAATCTTTGCCTCGCGTTCGGCGTACAGCTTGGCTGTGGGGTCGTCGTCACCTAACTGGGCTGGCCCAAACAGGGTCATCGCGATCCGGCGTAACCGCCAGCCGATGCGGTAGCCGATGCTGAGGCCGTCCTTGCTCATGAGCCATCCCTGTCAGTCGACGGTACGGGACGCCCGCAAGCCGGTGGCGCGGCTGTATCGCCGACCGACGCCGGACGGGCGTTCGCTCAGCGTACTCCCAGGGGCGCCTGTCCCGGGGATTGAGCAGGGGGCCAAGATGGGGGGCATGACCACAGCCGCCACCCTGACCGATCTGCTCGCCATCACCCCCACCGGACTGTACGTCGACGGAGCTTTCCGGGAGGCCACCCAGGGCGGCACCTTGCCGGTGTATGACCCCGCCACCGGTGCCGTGATCGCTCGGGTGGCCGACGCCACCGAGTCCGATGCCCGCGCCGCCCTCGATGCCGCTTGCGCCGCCCAAGCTGCGTGGGCCGCGACCTCATCTCGGGAACGGAGCGACCTGTTGCGTGCGGCCTACGAGCGTGTGGTGGAACGCACCGAAGATTTTGCTGCGCTGATGACCGCGGAGATGGGAAAACCCTTGGCGGAATCCCGAGGTGAGGTCGCCTACGGTGCGGAATTCCTTCGCTGGTTTGCTGAAGAAGCCGTCCGGATCCGGGGGGACTATTCGCCAGCACCAGCTGGAGGGTCTCGGCTGCTCACCCTGCGTCGACCGGTCGGTCCGACCTTGATGATCACGCCGTGGAACTTCCCGCTGGCGATGGGCACCCGCAAAATTGGTCCGGCGTTGGCCGCTGGATGCACCTGCGTGATCAAACCTGCGTCCGCCACCCCGTTGACGATGTTGGCGCTGGCGCAGGTGTTCGACGAGGTTGGCTTGCCAGCTGGGGTCCTCAACGTCATTCCCACCTCCACGACTCGTCAGGTGGTCACTGGTCTGCTTGAGGATGGTCGGCTACGCAAGCTCACCTTCACCGGGTCTACTGACGTGGGACGCACCCTGATCCGACAGAGCGCGGACAGCGTGCTGCGGGTCTCGATGGAGTTGGGTGGCAACGCGCCGTTGCTGGTCTTCCCGGACGCTGACCTTGACCGCGCTGTCGAACAGAGCCTCCTGGCCAAGATGCGCAACATGGGGGAGGCCTGCACCGCAGCGAACCGGATCTTCGTGCACACATCGGTTGTTGAGGAGTTCGCCCAACGGCTGACCGAGAAGATGTCCGCCCTCACTGTGGGTCCGGGAGCTGAGGAGGGCACTGACGTCGGCCCGCTCATCGACGCGACCGCAGTGTCCACAGTCCAAGAACTCGTTGATGACGCCCGAGACGGGGGAGCACGGATCTTGTGCGGCGGGACTCCCGGGGACGGTCCGGGGCACTTCTATCCGCCGACGGTTCTCGTTGACGTCCCCGAGAACGCCCGTATCTTGCGGGAGGAGACCTTCGGACCGGTGGCACCGATCGTCGCCTTCGACACCGAGGATGAAGCGATCAGCCGCGCCAACGACACGGAGTATGGCTTGATGAGCTATGTCTTCACTCAGGATCTGTCCCGAGCGTTGCGGGTCGCCGAAGCGCTGGAGTATGGGATGGTCGGGATCAACGCCGGAGTGGTGTCCAACCCCGCGGCGCCCTTCGGTGGGGTCAAACAGTCCGGGTTGGGCCGAGAAGGCGGGCCTGAAGGGATCGCTGAGTATCTCGAGACGACGTACGTCGGTATGGCCCTGTGAAGCCTCGCTGACGCGACGACGGGGGTAGATGTTTGCGATGCAGGTAGGGAGATCTGCCGCCTCAGCGATACTGCGCCGTCGACAGATTGACGGGCTGGGCAGGTGGGTGGCCGACCTGCTGAGTCCGTCGTCGGCGTACCGCCCGTCCGAGACGTCCACAGGGTGCGGGACAATCTGACGGTGACTCCCAGCGAACAACACCGATCCACCGCTCGACGGGATGTGGTGATTCTCGGTTCTACCGGCTCCATTGGCACCCAAGCCCTGGACGTCATCACCCGCAACCCCCAGCGGTTCCGGGTGACCGGGCTCTGCGCGGGCGGCCGTGACCTGACGACTCTCGCCCAACAGGCGGTGGCTTTCGATGTCTCCGCCGTGGGGGCTGCTCGCGCCGACATCGACGACCTCGCAGCAGCCATCGCTCACGCCGCCGCGGAGGCTGGACGAGACGACTACACCCCCGAACTCCACACCGGACCCACGGCAGCCACCGTCATCGCCGGATTGAGCTGCGACGTTGTCCTCAATGGCATCACCGGCTCCATCGGGCTCGCTCCCACCTTGGCCGCCCTGCGAGCAGGGTCCAGTTTGGCCTTGGCTAACAAAGAATCCCTCATCGTTGGGGGTCCTTTGGTCAAAGCAGCAGCACGTCCTGGCCAGATCGTCCCGGTTGACTCCGAACACTCCGCGATTGCCCAGTGCCTGCGGGCCGGGAGCGACCACGAGGTCCGCCGTCTGGTCCTCACAGCCAGCGGCGGCCCTTTCCGGGGCTGTTCTCGGGACGACCTGCACCAGGTCACCCCCGCCCAGGCGCTGGCTCACCCCACCTGGGATATGGGAAAGGTGGTCACCACGAACTCGGCGACCCTGGTCAACAAAGGCCTAGAGGTCATTGAGGCGCATTTGCTCTTCGACATCCCGTTTGAACGGATTGACGTCGTCGTCCACCCGCAGTCGGTGGTGCATTCGATGGTGGAATTCACCGACGGGTCCACGGTGGCTCAAGTCAGCCCGCCGTCGATGCTGATCCCGATCGCTCTCGGCCTCGCCTGGCCGGAGCGGGTCCCTGGCGCTGCCCCAGGCTGCGACTGGACTCAGGCGCAGACCTGGCAGTTCGACCCCTTGGACGATGTGGCTTTTCCCGCGGTGGCGTTGGCTCGGCACTGCGGTCAGGAGGGCGGGACTTTCCCTGCCGTCTACAACGCCGCCAACGAAGAGTGCGTCGAGGCCTTCCATGACGGGCGGTTGCGCTTCACCGCTATCGTCGAAACTGTGGCCCGGGTCGTTGACGACTGGGCGCAGGCGCCGGCCAATCCCACCTTGTCGACATCGGTCACCTCGACCGGGAGCGACACGTCCAGCCTCGACGTTGCCCAGGTGTTGGCGGCGGAGGACTGGGCCCGGGCTCGAGTCCATCACCTCCTGGGTGCCTGAGTGGCACCTCTGACCCCGTAACCCCACGGAAGGACCCTCAGCGTGCTGATGTATGTCCTCGGCGTGTTGTTCATCGCCTTCGGCATCGGCCTGTCCATCGCTCTGCATGAACTCGGTCACCTCATTCCAGCAAAACTGGCCGGGGTGCGTTGTTCGCAGTACATGATCGGGTTCGGCCCGACCTTGTGGAGCCGCCAGATCGGTGACACCCAGTACGGTTTCAAAGCCATCCCGTTGGGAGGCTACGTACGGATGATCGGCATGCTCCCTCCCAAGCCAGGTGACCCTGATGGACTGCTGCGTGGGTCAAGCACTGGGCGGTTGACAGCGCTGATCGACGATGCACGGGCCTATTCCATGGAGGAGATCGGTCCTGGGGATGAGAACCGGGTCTTCTACAAACTCTCCACCTGGCGCAAGCTGTCGGTGATGTTGGGTGGTCCGATGATGAACCTGGTGGTCGCGACGGTGATCATCACCGGGATCACCACGTTGTATGGCCAGCAAGTGCCGGTGGACGGCGCGAAGGTCGGCGGGGTGGTGCAATGCGTGAAGCCGTTGTCGGCCACTGACACCTCGACCTGCGGTGCTGGCGACCCACAATCTCCCGCCGCCAAAGCGGGGCTCCGCCCGGAAGACGTCATCGTCGCCATCGACGGGACGACGGTGCGATCCTCTGCTGACGTGTCCCGGCTCATCCGCCCGCAGGCCGACAAGCCGGTCCCCTTCGTCGTACGACGTGGAGACCAGGAGTTGAAGCTCACGATCACTCCCATGGCCAATCAAGTCCCTGAACTCGACGAGAAGGGTCAGGCTAAGCGGAAGGATGACGGCAGTTATGTGTTGACTACTGCCGGCTATATCGGGACGTCCACGGGGCAGAACACTGCTCTGGAGCGGCAATCCATCACCAAAGCCCCTCAGATCGTTGCTGATGGTGTCGTCCAAACCGCCAGCGTGGTCTTGCGGCTCCCGCAAAAACTGGTGCAGGTGTGGGACGCCGCATTCGGATCGGCGCCACGGGACACTAACAGCCCCATGTCGGTCGTGGGAGTCGGGCGCGTTGCTGGGGACGTCGCCAGCACTATGTCGTTCATGGGGGTCAAGCTGTCTGGCCCTGCCGAGCTGCTGGTGATCTTGCTGATGCTCCTAGCGAGTCTGAACATCGCTCTTTTCGTGTTCAACTTGATCCCGTTGATGCCCCTGGATGGCGGCCAGATTGCCGGGGCACTCTGGGAGGCCTTGAAGCGGGGTTTTGCTCGGTTGCGTGGCGCGCCCGACCCGGGATATGTCGACGTGGCCAAGGGGATGCCGCTGTCCTACGCGATGACTGTGGTGCTGATCGGGATGTCTGTCCTGTTGATCTACGCCGACCTGGTCAAACCGATCAAGCTGTGATCGTGCGTGCACCTGCGCCCCGGCGCAGGTGCACCATCAGGGCTGGAATACTGGACATATGACCGTCGCTCTCGGTATGCCGTCCGCGCCAGCACCCACGCTCTCGCCGCGGCGCCGCTCCCGCAAGATCCAGGTAGGACCCGTCGCGGTGGGTGGTGACGCCCCTGTCTCGGTGCAGTCGATGACCACCACAGTGACCTCTGACGTGAATGCGACGTTGCAGCAGATCGCTGAACTCACCGCCGCTGGCTGTGACATCGTCAGGGTGGCCTGTCCGAGCCAGGATGATGCGGATGCTCTGGCCCAGATTGCCACGCGTTCCCAGATCCCGGTCATCGCTGATATTCATTTCCAGCCCAAATATGTGTTTGCTGCGATCGAAGCGGGCTGCGCGGCAGTCCGAGTCAACCCAGGCAACATCCGCCAGTTCGATGACAAGGTCAAGGAAATCGCCCAAGCGGCGAAGGACCATGGCACCTCGATCCGGATCGGAGTCAACGCAGGCAGCCTGGACCAGCGTCTCTACGCCAAGTACGGCGGGCCAACCCCGGAAGCCCTCGTGGAGTCGGCGGTCTGGGAGGCCGGTCTGTTCGAGGAGCACGGGTTCCACGACATCAAGATTTCGGTGAAGCACCATGACGTGGTCACGATGGTGAAGGCGTATCAGCTTCTCGCTGCGCGCGGAGACTGGCCGCTGCACCTGGGGGTGACCGAGGCGGGTCCAGCATTCCAGGGGACCATTAAGTCTTCAGTGGCTTTTGGGCATTTGCTCGCGCAGGGTATTGGCGACACCATTCGGGTGTCCTTGTCAGCGCCGCCAGTGGAGGAAGTCAAGGTCGGCAATCAGATCTTGCAGTCCTTGGGGCTGAAACCACGCAAGCTGGAGATTGTGTCGTGTCCCAGCTGCGGTCGGGCTCAAGTTGATGTCTATACCTTGGCCGAACAAGTCACCGCAGGATTGGAGGGCATGACCGTGCCTCTGCGGGTGGCGGTGATGGGATGCGTCGTCAACGGTCCGGGCGAGGCCCGTGAAGCCGACCTCGGCGTTGCCTCGGGCAACGGCAAGGGCAAGATTTTTGTGCGGGGCGAGGTCGTCAAGACGGTCCCAGAATCGGCGATCGTGGAGACGCTGATTGAGGAGGCAATGAAGCTGGCTGAAGAGATGGGCACCCCCGTGGATGGAGACGCATCTGGTCCCACGGTCGTGGTTGGCGGGTGACCTGGACAAGGTACGCCGGGCGGTCATGAGGCCATTCGGTAGCAAGGTCGTCCGCCCGGTCGGGGAAGCCGACCGGGTCGCGGCGCTGGAGATTTGCGCCCAAGATCCGGTCGCTAACTGTTATGTCGCTGCCCGGATGGACGAGGTCGACCTGGACCGCACTCGTGGCGCCCTCTGGGGGTATTACCCAGAGGGCCGGTTAAGCGCGTTGAGTTGGTCCACCGCCAACCTGATCCCGGTGGGATGCGACGCTCAGGCTGCTGCGGCGTTCGCCGACCGGTGGCGTCGCCATCAGCACCAGTTCTCTTCCATCTTCGGTCCGGCTGAGCAGGTGTCGGCGATCTGGGAGCGGCTGGCCTCATGGTGGCGGCCGCCGTTAGAGGTCCGTCCTCGCCAACCGCTGCAGGTGATGGGACCGACAGACCCGCTCGGGATCGCCCCAGACCTGCGGGTGCGTCACGCCACGGACCACGAACTTGACCTGCTCGTCCCCGCAGCGGCGGCGATGTTCACCGAGGAGATCGGATATGCGCCGTACGTCGACCGGGTCGGCGAGGTGGGCTACCGGCATGCGGTGCGCTCACTGGTGGTGCGACGCCGTTCCTACGTTTTAGTCGCGCAAGGTCGGGTGATCTTCAAAGCTGACCTGGGATCGGTCGGGGTGGGCGCCGGCCAGATCCAGGGAGTGTGGGTCGACCCGCAGTACCGCGGCCAGGGGCTAGCCGCACCAGCCATGGCCCAGGTCGTCCAGTTAGCCAGGCGGGAAGTCGACTGGGTGAGCTTGTATGTCAACGACTACAACACCGCGGCGTTGCGGACGTATGCGCGCGTAGGTTTCCGGACTGTCGGCACCTATTCGACGATTCTGTTCTGAGAGCTGTCAGGGACCAGACCGGATTCGCCTGGCCCTGATGCCACCAGCCCTGGCCGTCACAGGCTACGTAGGAGTTCGGCTGGCTCGACCTGCGCGGCTCGCCACGCCGGGTAGGCACCAAAGACCACACCGACGAGGGGTCCTAAAACCGGTAGCGCAAACACCCATGGCGGAAATCCCAGCACCCAGCCGTGATGTCGAGCCAGCGCAGCGGTGATCAGCACCCCGAGTGTCCATCCCAGCGCTGACCCGATAGTGGTCAGGATCATTCCCTCAGTCATGAATTGCCCGGCGATTCTGACCCGGGAGGCCCCCAACGCCCGGCGTACGCCGATTTCGGAACGTCGTTCCCAGACCGCTGCCAGCATCGTGGTGGCCACTCCCATCCCGGAAGCCAACAGGGACACCCCCGCGAGAGTGAGGATGAGAGCGGTGGTGTCAGCGTCGATACGGGCGGTGACACCGCGCAACGCGGCAGGGATGGTGACGGTGACGTCCTCGGGACGGGCTGGGTCCGCAGCGAGTTTGAGGTCGGCTTCTCGATGATTGAGGTCGCTGAGCACGATGAGTGACCGCTGGCCACGTTCGAGCAGACCCAACCGGCCCGCCAAGGAGGGGCTGAGGACGATCGACGTGGACAGCATCGAGCGGGGTCCGCTGTCCTCAATGATCGCGCCGAGCCGTGCGGACAACGGGCCAATATCGATGCGGTCGTGGCCCTCTCCGGGGTCACTGCGCAATGCGCGGGCGACCTGGGGGCCCACAGCGATGACATCGCCACGGTCCGCGGCAAGCCCAGACAGGTCGCCGTGACGCACCACCACGCCTTGGGCGTGCAAACCGGCCGCGGTGGCGACGACAAACCGGGGGGTGTCGGCGCGGCCCCGCAGGCTACGCACCTCCACAGAGGTGCTGGTGCGGGCCTCTAACGGGGTAAAAGTGCCCACCTGCTGCACCTGGGGCAACTGGTGAAGTCGGGTGAGCAATTCGGTCTCGGGGATCTCCCATGCGCGCGGTGGCATCCGCAGGACCACTTGGTGACCTTCCACGTCACGCAGCGTGGCGGTGATGTTGTCTGAGGCTGACTGGGACAGACCGAGAGTGGTGACCACAGCGAGGATCCCCACAGCCACGGAGATCATCGAAAACAGGGCATGCCGGAATCGACGGACCACTGCAGTGATGGCATCGGTCACCATGCCATCACCTGCCCGTCCTCAAGATGGATCTGTCGTTCCATGCGGGCCGCGACCTGCGAGTCGTGGGTCACGACGACCACAGTGGTGCCGTGGCGCTCGCGGGCGTGGAGCAAACAGTCGATGACGCGGGCGCCGCTGCGTTGGTCGAGGTTGCCGGTGGGCTCGTCGCAGAGCAGCAGTGCTGGTCGGGTGCATAAGGCGCGGGCGACGGCGGTGCGTTGCCTTTCGCCGCCGGACAAGGTGGCTGGGAAGGCGTGTGCGCGATGGGCGAGGCCGAGCTCGCTCAGCAGACGTCGGCCGTGGGCGGCGGCGGATCGACGGCGGTCACGAGGCTGCATCCTGGCGGCGAGCAGCACATTCTCTTCGACGGTGAGGTGGGTGACCAGGTGGAAGGCTTGGAAGACGAAGCCGAGGGTGTTGGCCCGGTAGCGGGCGCGTTGACCGGCGGGGAGCGCATGCACGTCCTGACCCGCGAGATGGTAGGTGCCGCTGGTGGGGACGTCGAGGAGCCCAAGTAGGTTGAGCAGCGTCGATTTGCCTGAGCCGCTGGAGCCGACCACGGCGAGGGTTTCCCCGTCGATGATGTCCAGGTCGATGTCCCGCAACGCCATGACATCTGGGGGGAAGCACCGACTGACACCGCGCATCCGGACGACGGCCGTTCTCGATGATGACGCGTCCAGCACAGAGGGGGCGGTCATGGTGCCACCAGGATGACGGAGTCGGTGGCGGTGAGGTCCCCGCGAGGTGTGATGGCGCATCGTCCCAGGGCACACACTCCGACAGTGACATCGACGACCCGATCGCCGTCTTTGCCAACGACGAGGACGCGGTGGTCATCGCGGACTGCTCCGGCCGGGATGACGAGGGCTTTCTCTGGGGATTGAGCCAGGACAAATTCGGCGTGGAGCCGACGGCCGTCCGTCCAGGCGGTGGGAATCGTCCCGGAAAGTTCCACGGCGCGGCGTTCGCTGTCGGATCGGTCCCGTGGGGCTGGGGTGGCGGTGGGTGCGCTGCCTTTGCTGGCCCCGGGTCCGGGGGTGCCGGTGAGGTTGCTGGCGGCGGGGGAGGGGTCTTTCACTGTGCCAGTACGACGGTCGCCGCCAGGGGTCCAGATGGTGACAGTGGCGTGCGCCGGGAGATCTTTGACCGTTTCGGCGGGGATTTCGGCGGTGAGTGCTGCCGCGCCAGCACTGAGGGCACAGATCGGTTGTCCAGGGGCTACCGCAGCGCCGACATCAGGGCAGGGGTCGGTGACGACGAGGGGCAGCGCGGGGGAGAAAACGATCTCTCCGCGAGGCACCCGCACGTCTTTAGCGGTGCGTGGATGGCCGTGAGGGGCGTGGTCGAGGCTGCGGTAAAGGTCAGCGACGGCCTGCTGGGTGGATGTGCCGTACCGGCCAGGGGGATCGGCGATGGCGTATCCGAGGCCCTGTAGACCGTGCTGGAGTTGATCGACATCGGCGCCTTCACTGCCAGGTGTCAGGTCACGGTACATGGGGAACGAGCCAGGCAGCACAATCAACGGCCGGTCGGAGATGGCCATCAGCAGTGAGCCTGCACCGTAGGTTTCGCCGCGACGCAGTCTGGTGGCGGTGACCACGCTTCCCTGCTCGGCAGACGCAGGGACGTTGAGCTCAAGGCGATGTTGCCGGGTGACGGTGGCGGTGCCGTTGACGGTTTGGCGCACCTGTCCCAGAGTCACTTTTTCGGTGAGTCTGGCCTGAGGCGCCGGGCTTCCTTGTTGCTCGTCGGCTGCGATGACTCCCAAGGCGGCGAGCACCACAGCCGCCACCGTCGCGACAACGACCAGGGTGATCAACGCTGTCATCATCGCGACCCGCCACGGGCGGTGTCGCTGCGGTGGCGTCAGCTGCGGTTTAGGATCGTCTTGGCTCGGGCCAAAGATTCCTTCCTGACCTGCGCGAGTTCCATGATCTGTTTCTCGTGCTCCTTGATCCACTGTGCTCCTTTGCTGATGACCAGGTCATTGGTGACCTTCGCCAGCTCCGCCTGCTGCTGACACTCAGCGTCCGTCACGGCGAGTGAGATCTCCTCAGCGCTGGGTGGATCGCCCAGCCTTCTGCTGTGCTGGAACTTTTCCTCGGCGCGCCGCATCGTATCTTTCAGGGTGTTGACATCGACGCCTTTTTGTCGCATGCACGACGCGTATTTGATACTAGCTTGGGAGATCCTAGAATCGTTCCTTATCTCACCGACTGCCTGTTTCACGTCCTGTTCTATGTTATCCATCCAGAGGTGATTTGTGACTGATCCAAAGACTGCTCTTTTTGCTTCGGCGGCACAACCATTTTTCGGAGAATCAAGCACAATTCCATTGGAGAGAGTGATGCTCTCGGAGTCGCCATAGTCACCTTCAAGGGCTTCATTGAGGGCTTTATCCTCAGGTTTCAGTGAGTCCTCCGGCGGTGGGGGATCCCTGATGATGGCAATGTCTCCAAAGCCATTCTGGCGTGCCTGATCCAATCCCCTAAGTCCGATAATTCCCCCGAGGTTCGCATCTGCTGAGTCCTGAGGAATGGCGGGAGGGTCGTAGCTGAACCCCTTCTTTTTCATGCATTCTTTTGTGACATTTTTCACGGCAGTATCTAATTCAGGTGGCTTTTGAGCAACAGAGAGAAGGGCCGCTTTAGTTGCATCATCGACATGAAGTTCCTGGTTGCCGCCGCAGCTGCACAGTGCTGCGGCGGCAACCAGGAAGAAGAGGAGTTTAGCGGTGGGCATAGAACCAGTCGATCGTGTCATTGGCGCTACCTGTGAGCAGTGAGACTCTCGTCAATGCACCCCAAGTGAAAACCGTCGAGTCCCAAGGAGTTCCGTCACTAACCCCTGAGAATTTATATTGATCGTCTCTATTGATCCCACTTGAGGCCATGTCTCTGGCGACGCTGATGTTGCTGCCGGATGTGTCGTGGGTGCTCAAGAGGAAGGTTCCTCCGTAGTTCTTGTGCTCCCAGGCGCAAAATGCGCCTGCGCCACACTGGTTCTCCCCTGCAAATGCAGATGGCGCAAAACTTGCCAGGGATGCACCCATGGCGATAGTTGCTGCTGTGACGCTCATTTTCTTAATGAAAGAGGCTGGCATGTTTTTCTCCTGAAGGTGACATGGGATGACTGTCCATGACCATGTGACTACTATGGTCATGGAAAACATATCCATCTTCGGGGGGGTGGTGCTCCAAGGGCTGTGATGTGCGTCACCGTTCACGGCGTCAGGTGCGGTTGAGCGTCGACTTGGCTCGAGCCAGGGCTTCTTTGCGGGCAGCGGCGATATCTAGGATCTGTTTCTCGTGATCCTGGATCCACTGGGCGCCCTGATGAACGATCGCCTCATTAGCCACTTTCGCCAGTTCCGCTGACTGTTGACATTCGGCGTCGGCGATCGCCATGGAAATTTCTTCAGCGCCGGGAGGTTCGTGGGCTGCTCGCGATGAGGCGAATTTCTCTCGAGCAATATCTAAGGTATTGCTTAGCCCGGTCGTGCTGACCCCTTTATGGGTCATGCATGTCAAATATGACACGTTGGCAGCCATCATCCTCGGCGAGGTTCTGATGTCACCGACAGCTGTTCTGATGTCCTGGGAGATATTGGTGATCCACAGGTAGGTCTTGACTGAGCCGTAGATCTTTTTCCTGCCCTCCGCGAGACAGCCTTCGTCGGCAGCGCCGATGGTTGTACCCCCAGAAAGTTCGATGGTGACATCGTGGCCAGGGCGACCGGCGAATGCCGTCTCATACGCCGAGTCTGTTGGGCTTTCGCCAGTTGTGGCCGGAGCGGCGTCATGGCGGACCGCAATCTCGGCGTACCCCTCTGTGCGGGCGACCTCCACATCCCGTAGACCGACAATTCCGGCCAGATTCGCGGAGTCTCCGCCTGGGACTTCAAACGATTCCACCGCGGAAAAACCATGATCGCGCAGGCAATCTGCGGTCACTCGCTGCTCCGCTTGAGCCAGCTCCGAGGGAATCGTCGAGATGGACAACAATGCGGCCTCGGTCGCCGGGTCCACCACGACGTTCTCGTCACGACCGCAACCACTCGTTCCCGCCCAGATCACCGCCACAATGACCGCTCCCGCGATACGACGTCCACCCGGACCCCACCGTTGAGCACTCCGACGTACTGACATGCCGCCCTCCCGACGACCAGAGACGACCCCGAGCCAGCCCCCGCCCACGCCTCTCAGAGTAAAAACCCGTTTGCAGCGACCCTCGTAACGCCACACGTGAACCCGGCCACACCCCTCACTGACGTCGAGCCGAAGGGATAATGCGATGGCTGCCGCGCTGGCCGGGCCGATATCCTGGCGAGCGCACACCACGAACCTGCCGAGGAGAACCCGTGACCGTCCTGCGCATGTCGAGCCTGTTCCTGCGGACCTTGCGCGAGGACCCGGCCGACGCTGAACTCCCCGGGCACCGGATGCTCGTGCGTGCTGGGTATATTCGTCGCGTCGCGCCCGGCGTTTACACCTGGCTGCCGTTGGGGCTGCGCGTGCTGCGCAAGGTCGAAATGATCGTGCGCGAAGAGATGGATGCCATCGGCGCCCAGGAGTTGCATTTCCCCGCATTGCTGCCCCGTGAGCCCTACGAAGCCACAGGCAGGTGGGTCGATTACGGCGACAACCTGTTTCGACTCAAGGACCGCAAGGGCACCGACATGCTGCTCGGTCCCACCCACGAAGAGATGTTCACCCTCGCGGTGAAAGACCTCTACTCCTCCTACAAAGACCTGCCGCTCTCTCTCTACCAGATTCAAACGAAGTACCGTGACGAGGCGCGCCCCCGCGCGGGCCTGCTGCGCGGACGCGAGTTCGTCATGAAGGACTCCTACAGCTTCGACGTCACCGATGAGGGGCTCCAAGCCAGTTACGACGCCCACCGTGCGGCGTACATCCGGATCTTCGACCGGCTCGGCTTCGACTACGTCATCGTGCGAGCCATGTCGGGCGCGATGGGCGGTTCAGCCAGCGAGGAGTTCCTCGCTGTCGACCCCAACGGTGAAGACACCTTCGTGCGCTGCGAGGGCAGCGACTACGCCGCGAACGTGGAAGCGGTAGTGATCCCGCAGGCCGCCGCGTTGCCCGCGGAGGTGGTCGCCACTACTCCTGCCCGACAGCTGGTGTCCACCCCAAATGCGCCGTCCATCGATGCCCTCGTCGCCTGCCTCAACGCCACCCATCCCCGCACTGACGGGCGCCCCTGGAGCGCGGCGGACACCCTCAAACACGTCGTGGTCATGTTGCGCGCCGGCGACGGCACCCGCACGCCGCTGGTGGTGGGCCTGCCCGGTGACCGCCAGATCGACCCGAAGCGACTCGAAGCGCAAGTCGCTCCGCTCGAACTCGACGACTTCACCGAAGCCGACTTCGCGGCGTACCCCTCGCTGGTCAAGGGATACATCGGCACCGACCCCCTCGGCCCCAACGCCAGCCTCGCCGACGACGATCCCCGCCGGATCCGCTACCTGCTCGACCCGTCCGTCGCGCCCGGCTCCGCCTGGGTCACCGGCGGCGACCAGGTCGACCACCACGCCATCAACGTTGTCCTGGGGCGCGACTTCACCGCCGACGGCATCGTGCAGGCCGCCGAGATCCGGGACGGCGACCCCAGCCCCGACAGTCAAGGAGTGCTGCGCACCGCCCGCGGCATCGAGATGGGACATATCTTCCAGCTCGGCCGCAAGTACGCCGACGCGCTCGGCCTGAAAGTCCTCGACGAAAACGGCAAACTCGTCACCGTCACCATGGGCTCCTACGGTGTGGGCGTGTCGCGGGCGGTCGCCGCCGTCGCTGAAAACACTGTCGATGAGATCGGCCTGTGCTGGCCGCGCACCCTCACCCCTGCTGACGTGCATATTGTTGCCACCGGCAAAGACGAAGCGGTCTTCCTTGCCGCGCAGGACGTCGCCGACGCCCTGGCAGCCCGTGGCGTGGACGTGCTCTTCGACGACCGCCGCAAGGTCAGCCCCGGCGTGAAGTTCAAAGACGCCGAACTCATCGGAGTGCCCACCATCGTGGTCATCGGTAAAGGCCTAGAAAAGGGCGTCGCCGAAATCAAAGACCGCCGCAGCGGCGAGCGCACCGAGGTCGCGGTGGACGGCCTCGTCGACGCGGTCATTGCTGAGATTCACGGCGCCTGACCGCCGTACTTCCCGTCGATTCATTGGGCCGGGCGCCGCTCCTGCCAGGAGGGCGCCCGGCCCGTCGCCGTACCGGCGTGTCCCGATCACTGCGCCAGCTGCGCCAACAGCGCAAATGACACCAGCCAGTGTGTCGCCATGAAGTCACCACCAGTGATCACCGGCGCCGTCGACGCCTCCTGCTGCTGCGCCGCAGCCAACACCACCTGCGCGGCAGACTCCGGCAGCGACGGCGCCACCATCCGCAACTGCCACGCCCGGGACAAAGCCAACCCATACAAGTGGGCCTGCTGCCCGTCAGCGCCATCTGTCACCGTGGGGGCCTGGAGGAGATTCCGGTGCCGGTCCGCGCCCAACCCGGGGAGGAAGGCCGCCAACCAGGCCGTGAATTCATCCCGGGGAAGCACCTCAGCTAAACATGCCGCCTCAGTCAGCGCTGGGGACAAGAAATCGTGCCCACTCGGCTCGAAACGGGTGTCATAGTCGGTGTCCTCGACAAACCACTCCCGGGCAGCCCGCGCCAACCGGTCCACGATGTCGCCTCGGTCAGCCTGTCGTGCAGCCCGCGACAACAACATCACCGCAAACGCTGAATTCGCATGCCCCCCATGACGTACCGGATAGGTTTGCCGGTCCAGCCAGGCCGGCACCGACTCCCACACCAGCTCCGCCAGTGGCGCCGCCGCCAGCGCCCATCCCCGGGCCTGCGGCAGCGGACAACGCTGCAACGCCGACCACCACATCGCTGCCCACGCCCACCCGTAGGGACGCTCAAAACCAGGGTGCGCGCGCACATACTCCACTTCCACTGTGACCTGCTCCGCAGTCACCCGGCCGGTCAGCTCAGACACCACCCGGTCGGTCAGATCGTCATCGAGCTGGTCGGCCGCCACGGTCAGCAGCGTCACCAACGACCACTGCATATGTGCCGAACTGTGCCAGTCCAAGCAGCCATGAAACACCGGGTGTAACCGTGGTGGAGTGACCTCACAGTCCTGCGGTCCGTTCGACACATGACCCGCAGCGTACGGAAACGGGGTGTCCAAGACGTCGCAGGCGATCCTCGCCCAGTCAGCGGCGTACGGGATTGACGAGGAATGCACCATCGGCGTCCTTCCAGCAGCATCCGGCGGACCACCTGCCCACCGGGAGAGCATCCACCGCCGGGTCGGGTCGGCGCACGCCCCGCTCGTCACAATAGGACAACCACCGTCAGTGGTGTCGATGAATCAGTACGACACGGGCCCAGCCAAGGCATCAATGGAGGACATGCTGGTCAGCTGATTGTCGGTGGGGGTGTTGACGTACCAATAAGCTGCTCTGATGGTGTGTGTCAGGACGGATCGCACTGCTAGGGCCGCTCCAGATCGTGCGAGCCTCTAGCAGCGACGAATAGGGAGAACCCAGCGCCAACGACGGCGAAGCTGATAAAGCCGCCGGTACCGACGGTGAAGCCGGTCCAAAAGGTCGTGGGACTGATCTCAGGGGGTGCATCGGCGTCTATCCCGAGCAGGTCGTACAGCGGATCTGCCTCCGCCAGTAAGGTCACCGCAACCGATCTCCGCCCACCCAGACCGCAGCGATATCAGTGCAGGTCCCCACCGTGAACGCCCACGCCAACGCGTCCGTCGCCGAATCAGCATGCCGCAGACCCACATCCAGCGTGGAGCCGATCTCTGGTCGCAGCCACACCGCGTCATACGCCTTCCCCACCGAAAAGTCCCCGCAGATGTCTGCCAATCCGAGGACGTCTGCCCCAGCCGCAGTGGCTAACCGCAACAGATCCGCTCCGGTCAACGGATCCCCAGCTCCAGGGTCACGCAACTGCTGGACCTGATACGCCTGCAACCCCTCCTTCAACAGGCAAAACCCCGTCCCAGCGCCGACATCACTGCCCAAAGCCACCGGCACCCCCGCCTGCACATGCCCCCGAAAATCAAACAACCCGCTGCCCAACATGCCGTTACTCGTCGGGCAATGCGCCACCGCCGTACCCGTCGCCGCCAACTCATCTAATTCCCGAGCAGTGACATGCACATCGTGGGCCAACACCGTGCGCGGACCGAGCAGACCGTGAGCGCCGTACACCCCGACGTAGTCAGGCGACCCAGGATGCGCCTGCAACACCCCAGCGATCTCCGCAGGATTCTCATTGACATGGGTGGTCAGGTACGCCGACGGAACCTGCTCCCACAGCTGCGCACACGAATCCAACATGTGCGGGCTACACGAATACGCGAACCGCGGCGTAATCGCATACCGTAACCGGCCATGACCATCCCACCGATGCGCCAACGCCAACCCATCGGTGACAGCCTGATCAGGCGTGGTCAACAGGTCATCACGCAACTCCCGATCAGCGAGCACCAGACCAGAGGTGATCCGAAGGCCACGGCGATCAGCAACAGTGAACAGCTCATCTACCGCCGACGCGAAATGTGACCCAAACACCAGCGCGCTCGTCGTACCAGCCCGCGCCAAACCCTCGCAGAACTCCTCCGCCACTTCCCTGGCATAACTGGCCTCAGCGAGCCGAGCTTCCTCCGGCAGCGCTCGCCGTTCCAGCCAGTCCAGCAACGGCATTCCCAACCCACCCAGGGCCCGCACCTGAGGGAAATGCACATGGGTGTCAATGAACCCGGGGAGGAGTAACCCGCCACGACAGTCAACGACCTCATCCTCAGGATGCTCGGCGACCAGGGCGTCGGCAGGCCCACGTGCCACGATCATCCCGTCGTGCACGAGCAACGCCCCGTCCTGCTCGACCCGCAACGTGGTAGGGGACGACCACAATGCGCTGCCCTCTCCAGGTGGCGGAGTGTCCACCACGGTGCCGCGATAGAGGACCATCGTCAGGCTCCAGGGGCTGACTCATGTGACCGGGCCGTGGCATCAGCGATCGCTTCCTCAGGGGTATGCGGATGCCCGGTGTGGTGGAAGACCAGGTTCAACACGATTGCGCACAGACTGCCCAGGGTGATGCCAGAACCGAAGATGATCTGCGCCCAGCCGGGAAAGAGATATTGGATGTTCGGCTGGACCGTGACGAGCATCGCCAGCGCAAGGCTGGTTGCCACGATGACGATATTGCGGTCGTCGGTGAAGTCGACGCGAGTCAGGGTCTGAATGCCGACCACAGCGACCGTGGCAAACATGGCCAGTGCGGCACCACCCAGCACCGGGTGGGGGATCCCGGCGACCAGGGCGCCAGCTTTGGGGAGCAAACCCAGCACGATCATGACCACCCCGGCGCTGGCCACCACCCACCGGGACTTGACCTTGGTGAGTCGGACCAGGCCGACGTTCTCGGCGAAGCAGGTGTAGGGGAAGGAGTTGAGGACGCCGCCGATAGCGGTGGACAGGCCATCGGCGCGCAGGGCTCGAGCAATGTCTTGGGACTCGATGTCCTTACCAACGATTTCGCCAGTGGCGAAGACATCGCCGGTGGTCTCCACCGCAGTGATCAGCATGACCAGGATCATCGAGAGAATCGCCGTGATGGAGAATGCCGGGACTCCGAAGTGGAAGGGAGTGGTCACTCCGACCCACGCTGCTCCGGACACCTCCTCGAAGCGGGCATCGCCGAGCAGGAAGGCCACCGTGGTGCCACCGACCAGGCCGAGCAGGACCGCGATGGTGCTGATAAACCCCTTGAATAGCCGCTGCAACAGCACGATGGAGAGCAATGTCCCGGTGGCATAAAGCAAGCTTTTTAGTTCGATTTGAGCGGCGGGGACACCGATCTGGGCGAAGTTGCGGGCTGGGTCGGGCATCGCTGTGATCGCGTCGTTTGCGGCGACTGGCAGGAGGGCCACCCCGATGATGGTGATCACCGATCCGGTGACAACTGGGGGGAAGTAGCGGATCAACCTGCTGAAGTAGGGGGCGATGAGGAAGGTGAACAGCCCCGCCACAATCACCGATCCGTAGATGGTGACCAGGCCTTGGGTGCCGCCCCCTGCCGCTAGGCCGATCGCGATCATCGGGGAGACCGCAGTGAAAGTCACGCCTTGGATGAGGGGGAGCCGTACGCCGACCTTCCAGAACCCCACAGACTGGATGATCGAGGCAATTCCACAGGTAAACAGGTCGGCGTTGATCAGGTGGATGAGTTGTGCGGTGTCCAGTTTGATGGCGTTGGCTAGCAAGATGGGGACGATGACGGCGCCTGCGTAGAACGCGAGCACATGTTGGATGCCGTAGACGACCAGCCGGGGGGCGGGCAGGACCTCGTCGACGGGGTGAGGGGCGGGCGTGGTGGCAAGGCCGGCGGATGTCATGGGGCTCTCTGGGGGCAGGCAACGGTCAATGCTGAGCAGACTCTCACCAAAGTCGATGCGACGTCCTGCGAATGTGAATTTACCTTGGGCAGGGTGGCCAGGATGGGCTCGTTACAGTACGGCGAATGGATTCTCTTCCTGTGCTGACCATGGCGCTGTTGGTGACGGCGGCCTTCTTCGCCGGATGGGTGGACGCCGTCGTGGGGGGCGGGGGGCTGGTGCAACTCCCAGCGCTGGTCGTGGCGTTTCCCCAGGCGGCGCCGGTCCTATTGTTGGCGACCAATAAGTTCTCGTCCTTCTGCGGGACGACAGCCAGCGCCCTGACGTACCTACGACGGGTACGCCCAGACATGCGCACCGCAACCCCACTGGTCATAGGGGCATTTGCTGGGGCGGCCGGTGGGGCGTTCATCGCCTCATGGATCCCGCGCGCGGCATTGAATCCGTTAGTGCTGCTCGTGGTGATCCTGGTGGGCGGTTATACCGTGTTTCGTCCCACGTTGGGTCAGGTTGAACAGCTACGTCATCAGGGGCGGGACCTGGTGGTCCGCGCAGTCGCCATAGGTCTGCTGGTGGGGGTCTGGGACGGGGCATTGGGGCCAGGCACCGGGTCATTCTTTGTCTTCTTGATTGTCGGCATCCTCGGATATGCCTTTCTGCAGGCCAGTGCCTTGGCCAAAGGGGCCAACTTCGCGACCAACGTCGCAGCGTTGTTGGTCTTCGTGCCCCAAGGCGCCGTATGGTGGCAGGTCGCCATTCCGATGGGGCTAGCCAACGTCCTCGGCGGTTATCTGGGAGCGCGCACCGCAGTCTCCCGAGGGCACGGTTTCATCCGGATGGTGTTGGTCTTCGTGATGGCTGCTTTCGTGGTGAAGATCGGGCTAGATACCGCTCGACAGTTCGGGATGATGTGACCGGCTGATCGCCGGGAGGAAGGCCACTCAGTGGGTGCGCGCCGTATCTCGGCGGATCTGGAGGCCTTGCAACACCAAGGAGCAGGCCAGGCTCGCGCCGACGCCTTCACCGGCGCGGAGTCGCAGCTCCAGCAAGGGTTCTAAGCCGAGGTCCTGAAGCACCAAGGAATGGGCTCGTTCGCGGCTGCGCTGTCCGGCGATGAGGTAGGCATGCACGGCTGGTTCGAGTCGCCGTGCGATCAGCGCTGGTACGCCGGTGGCTAGCCCGTCCAGCACGATCGGTGCGCCGACCTCGGCAGCGCCGAGGATCACCCCAGTCAGCACCGCGAACTCCGGTCCACCCACACCGGCCAGCACATCCAAGGGGTCGGGGTGAGTGAGCCGACCGGCAGCTCGCATCCGCTGCACAGCTTCGGTGACCACCCAGATTTTGCGGTCGACGATGTCGCAATCTGCGCCTGCGCCCAGCCCGACGGCATCGTGCGGGGTGATCGGGAGGAGCGCAGCCGCGAGGGCAGCTGCCACGGTGGTGTTGCCAACGCCCACTTCGCCGAGGACAACCATTCCTGTGTTGCCGACAGTCCGCCCCAGGTGGCGTCCTTCATCGACCAGCAGGTCGACATGGTGACGTGGCATTGCATCGTGAGTGACCAGGTCACCGGCAGAGGCTGATCCGTTCATGCGGGGCAATGTCACCGCCCCTTCGACGGGTGAGGGGGCAGTGCCAGCGTCGATGACCAGGTGGTCTAGTCCGGCTCCGCGAGCGCTGACCACGCCCATGGCAGTTCCTGCCACCGCTGCGTGCATGACCTCTCGGGTCACAGTGGGGGCGTAAGCGGAGACCCCGTGGGTGGTCACCGGGTGGTCGGCGCCGACGAGGACGAGGGTGCCGGTCCTGGCGTCGCCGGCACCGCAGGACACGATCCGGTCGAGGACACGGTCGAGGACGCCCAACGATCCTGGTGGAGAAAGTAATTGGTCGGCGTCGTCGGTTGCGGCCACCGTGTGTTGCTGGTCAGGGGATCGGAGATGGTTGGTGGGGCTGCTCGGTGACCGGTCGGCGGCGGGACCGGGCCAACGTTCATGCATCACGATGTCATCGAGGGGACGTCGGGCACCCCAGGCGAGACGCTGCAGTCCAGGTTCTGGGGGGCGTTCGTCAGGCCAGCCCACACACAACCATCCCAAGGTGTCGACCCCGTCAGGTAGATCGAGCAGGTCGGCCAGGTCGTCTGGGCGAAATAGAGTGACCCAGCCCATGCCGAGCCCGTGGGCTCGGGCGGTCAACCACATGTTTTGGACGGCGCAGGCGCAACTCCACATGTCAGCGTCGGTAAACGTGGCGCGGCCGAGGACCCCGAGCGCCGGGGTACGACGGTCGCAGGCGACGACGATGCCAACGGGAGCTTCTCGTAGCCCTTCAAGTTTCAGGTCAAGGAGCTGCTGGCCACGTTCGGGAGTCAGCGCGGCGGCTTGTTCGATCCGTAGGGCATCAGCGAGCGCTGCGGCCCGGTCTCGCGTGCGTGGGTCGCGGACCACGATGAATCGCCACGGTTGGCTGAACCCCACTGATGGGCCGAGGTGGCCAGATTCCAGAACGGCGGACAAGAGATCATCTGGCACCGGGTCGGGGCGGAACCGCCGGATGTCTCGTCGTCCGGCGATGATGCTCGCCAGGTGTGCCACGGCGTCCTGAGGGAAAGCCCATCCGGCGGGGTCGTCGGCGCGCTGTCGGGCGGTGCTGGTGTCGCCGATGACGGGCACCGGCCGCTGCCACTTGCCTTCGAGGTCAGTGGGGGTCACGTCCTGGCTGGTCATGCTCCCAACCTACTGCGCTGGGCGGGGCACCTCGAATCGCTCATCGGGGATCGGAGTCCTTTCGATGGTCGATGCTCGCTGAGGCTTCGCCGGTGGGGGTGACGACGATCTGGGCCGACCTGAGCTGTGGGGTGGGCAGGTTCGCGGTGTCGTCCGCCGAGGGCATCGTGCTGTCCGCGGCCGGAAGGGCGCCGGTGGTGGGAGCCCATGGCGAGGAGAAATCCTCGGCGGTGTCAGTGGGGGGTGGCTAGGGTTGTGTTGCCCATGACGTAGCGGTCGTATTGGTCGGTGATCCA
>NZ_JAHPZL010000003.1:0-113929 GCF_019331795.1 Austwickia sp. TVS 96-490-7B | reverse complement strand
GGGCATGCCTGAGCTGGACGGGCTGAGGAAGGGGGTGCCGGGGGCACGGGGGGTTTCCGGCTGCGGGATCATGCTGATCCCGGTGGTGTCCTCGGCCATCTCGGGGGTGGTTGGGGCAGCGTGTCGTCCAGGTCGTACGGCGGGGATGACGCCGCTGCCCGCGGTTTGGGGTTCTTCAAGCATGATGCGGGGCTCGGGGAGGGCGAGTGATTCTGAGACGGGTAGCGACTCAGATAGCGCTAGGGGGGCTGCTACGGCAGGTGGTTCAGCGACCACGAAAGGTTCCGGGGTGGCCGCAGGAGGGTCGACCACGAAGGGAGCCGGAGCGGATGGAGGAGTGGCGACGATAAACGGTTCGGGAACATCGGATATGGCGGGTGGTTCGGCGACCACGAAGGGCTCGGAGGTCGTCGGCGACGGCACGGTGTCGTAGCTGTTGATCAACGAACCAGTGTTAGCGACCGGGATAGTGGTTCCGGTGCGCACGTCCACCTGGACCGAGGTCTCTTCGGGTTCATCCCAATCCTGGGAGACATCAAAGGCCCAGGCCTGCGTGGAGGTGTCTTCCCATTCCTCGTCTGGGTCGCTCCATTCCTGAGATACCTGGTCGCTCCAGGAGGGGTCGTCGGAGTTTTCCCACAGGAGGTTGTCTGCTTCCGATGTGGTGTCATCCGGGCCCCACGCCTCAGCGTGGTCTTGCCATTGCTGGACGAGATCGTTCTCTGGGGAGGTTGCTTCCGGTGCGCCAGTCGCGGGGGAGTATTGCTCCTCCGGGGTGGCCCAGGGATTTCCTTCTGACCATTCCTGGGCGACGGGATCAACCGGCTCCCCAGCTGGTGTCGCTGGAGTGCGGGCCACTTCGGGGAGCGCCGCTGAGATCGGTGCTGCTGGCGACTCGGGGGCGGCAGGTGGAGCTGTTGGCGGACGTTCGCCTCGTCGTGGGCTGGCCGTCGCTGCCGCCGCTCCGACCGCGGCTGCCACGCCAGCGACGGCACCAGCTGTGGCAGCGACGGCTGCAGCTGGGCGCCGAGATGCCGTCTGAGCTGTTTCAGGCGTGGTGGCTGTTGGGGTGGGCGCGGAATCCGCTGGAGGGGAGTTGCGGCGGAGCCGTCGGGAAAGTCGGGACTCTTGACGAGACTGAGAACGAGCTTCGGCGCGGGTAGCGGCCCGAGTCTTCCCATCGGGAAGGGGACGATCCGGTGTCGGTGTTGGCGAGGCGGGGGCTGTGGTTGCTGCCGCGGTTCGGGGCGCAGGGGAGGTCCGAGACGTCGGCGCCGTGGCGACTTTGGCTGGGGTGGCTGGAGCTGCGACCGTGCTCGGGGTGACCGAAGCCAATAGCGCCACACGCAGCGCGCAGGCGCTGCGTGCCATGTCCTCCGCCGTGTCATTGATGCTGTGCCGCAGCCGCGAGTCTGTCGCTGACGCCAGTGAATAGTTGAAGGCAGCGAATGTGGCGACGAAACCAGCTACCCGAGCGTGTTCCGCAGACAGAATGTAAGTGTGCTTGGCAGTGGTGAACTCGAAGAAAATCGAGGGGGGTTGCCGGGTCCAGCCGCGCACCGTGTCCGTGTCCACGGCTAAATATCCCAAGACCCCAAAGAAAGCGAATACCCCTAATGCGATCACCACTGCTGGCATCAACCGGGATATCACCACGATCAATTTCAGGTTACCCGATTCCCATCGACCCAACGGGCAACTCGTAGGCTCGTCCAGCTGGGGGCCTTTGCCCTCCAACGGCGTACCCACCAAAGCCTCACCGAGCTGGTCCGCATCCTCAAAACGACCGATTGCTTTCATGTCCAACGGGCTACGACTTCCGATGAATGCCCCGGTGAGAAGCAACAACAGTGAGATGACGCCGGTATAGGCCCAAGCGGTCTGTCGACCGATCGTGACCCAGATTCCCGGATTCAGGAAGAAGAAAAACACCACGCCCAAGACGACTGGCAGGGTGGATGCCAAAGCTGAGGCTCCGTTGGCCAAGGCGTTGGCCAACTCATGAATAAGCCATCGGGACAGTGTGACCACGCCGAAGAGCACCGTGAAGAACACGACGACCAGCTGGACGATTTGCAGTGCCGCCAGGACAAGCAAGATGCCCAGCATGATCTGCAAGGCTTCTTCTGGCCGCTCATCCTTGAGTAGCAGTGGGGGGTTCATCGACACCGAGAGAACTGGGGTCGCCACGAAGGCCAAAGCCTCCAACGGGCCGATCGTGTTCGGCGCAGAGAACGGAGCGCGGCGCCGGAACAGATTCGAGACCACCCACGTGACCAACATCACGATGATGCTGACGATCAACCCTGACGACCATGTCGCCGGAGTGAACGTCGGGATGAGCACGATCATCATCACGGCGTAGAGGACGATCAACACCGGAGCCGCCCGGACGGTCACATCATGGCCGACGATGGTCCCGCGGGTCAGCTGCGGAAGCCCACGTCTTCGCAGCCATCGTTCCACCTCCTTGGCCGTGGAATCGTCGACCGAGAAGGGACGTGGACGTTCGGGGCTGTCGGGGCGCACCCGGAAATCCTAAGAAACCTCACAGGAAAGGACACGCCCCGTTCATCCCATGCGCCCCTCCAGGCCCTTCCTGTCGGTCAGGATGACGGTGTGACCGCCACCAACCACCAGGCGGCGTACGGCGGCAACCACACCCGTCCGTCGGGACCTGGATGGACTTCCTGACCGGTCAGGGCATCCACTGCCGGATCCAAACCCAGCGCAGCCAGTCTCGCTCCTGGATGGAATCGCCACTCTGGGGTGACGTTGTACAACTGCAACATCACGCCCTGCGGATGCGGTCGCCGTATCGGCAGCACCCCCCGATCGTGCATCTCGTCGACGAACGAGGGCGTCGCCGCATGCAAGTGCACCAACTCTCGACGGACAGCCGCCATCGTCGCCAGATCGGTAAACGCCCGTCCTGGGGAGGTATTGCGGTCATGGCGACGCGCCCACCGTTGCGGGTCTAGCCGAGGACGATGCGTCCACCGCAAGTCGGGGGATCTGCCTGGAGCAAGCTCCCCGTCGGGGTCATTGACGGCAGCAAGTTCGTCACCGCTCCAGATCACGGGGATTCCGCCCCACCCGAAGACGATGGCTTGGGCCAATCGCAGCGCGGCCAAGTCGAGCTCGGCATGCGGGACATCCTGGTCTTCCTCGTCGGCTTGGATCCCAATCAGCGCGGCAGCAGTGCCGCCGATCCGGGCTTCCCCGCCGGAACCCTCCCGACGGGTCACGACGCCCCGAGCTCGCGACGCGGTGAATGTCCCCGCATACCAGTCGGAGAGGAATGCGCGGTGGGATGCCCCCTCCCAACCCACCGCCGTGGCGTCCACATCCCGCACCGACCATGCGATGTCGTCATGACAGCGCAGATAACTGACCCATGCGGTCCCGGGAGGCAACGTCGGGAGGCAGGACAGTGCCCGCGCCGCTAGCCGAGCATCTTTGGCTGCTAATGCCGACCAAATCTGCACCATGAGCGTGTCGTGATAGACGAGTTCGCTGAGCTTGCCAGTCCAGCGTCCTTGCCCAAGGTATGCGGGCAGTCGCTCCAGGCGAACGACCGCCTCGGCTTCAAAACTCACCGCTGGGCAGCAGACGCGAGCCACCGCCCGTAAGACCTGCGTCACGGAATGCACTTGCGGAAGTCCTTGACAGTCGGTCCCGGCCTGTTTCCACACAAAGGCCACCGCGCCGAGGCGAATGACTTCCACCCCGGCATTTGCTAATTCCAGGATAACGTGAGTCATTTCAACTAGTACGTCCGGATTGGACCAATTCAGATCCCATTGAAAGGAGTGGAAGGTTGTCCACACCCAGGCGTTGAGGTCGTCATCCCAGGTGAAATTTCCTGGATCGCTATCCGGGAAAATTTGGGAAAGGTGCTGTTCGTAAGCGTCGGGTGATTCTCGGTCGGGAAAAATGTGGAAATAGCGCCGGTATCTCTCTTCCCCAGCTTTCGCCCGCCGGGCCCATTCGTGATCGTCGGCGACATGGTTGCAGATCACGTCCAACGCCAGGCTGATGCCGCGGGCGCGCATCTGTCGGGTGGTCTCTCGCACATCCGCCATCGTGCCGAGAATCGGCCGGATCTGTCGGTAGTCCGCGACCGCATAGCCACCGTCATCATCGCCAGCACGGGCCAGGAACGGCGGCATCAAATGCAGGTAGGTGACCCCGAGCTCATGGAGATAGTCGAGACGGTCACGCACAGCTGCGAGGTCCCCGGCGAAGCGTTCAGTGTCCGCGGAGTAGCCGATCATTTCGGGGGTGCACAGCCGGTCTGGACGAAGGAGCCGTTCGTAGTCGAGGTCCACTAGGTCGGCGTCACGCACTCGGTGTGCGTCCCGGGAGAGCTGCTCTAGGCGTGCACCGGTCCGGACCGCAGTGTCTTCGTCGTACAGGTCGCGCAGCCCGCAGAGAACGTCAGGCCACCAGCGGCGGTGCCGAGCCTCGTACTGGCTGTCCTGGTGCAGTCCCTGAGGTGGCATGCCTCGCCTCATTCCTGTCTGGTGACGGTCGCTCGTCGGTGCCAGCCGAGTTCATAGGCGTGGCACAGGATTCTCCGAGGGCGGTGCTGAGATCACCAGCGAGAGTGTCGCCATGACCTCCGTGTTCGACCGTACCGCCGTTGACCGTGGCTCGGGTGGAAAGCTGCCCTGGCCACTGAGGCATGTCGGAGGAGCAAGAACGCGTACGGGACGTCCTCCAGCGATACGGCGCTGGTGGGCGCCTCTGTTTCTGATGTGGGCGTGGGCTGGTCTGCTGGTGGTGCTGGCGATGTGGGTTCGCGGTGGTGCTCTGCTGGAGATGGGGTCGCTGACCACGGTGGTGACCTCAGGAGGCCGACTGGCGGGATTGGTGGCGGCGTACTTGCTGTTGATCCAGGTCGTGCTGATGGCGCGCCTTCCATGGCTGGAACAAGCTGTCGGTCAGGACCGGCTTGCGGTGATACATGGCTGGGTCGGCGGGATCAGTCTGGCGGGCATGGTGGGGCACGTCGGGTTGATCCTTCTGGGGTACGCCGGCCTGAAGGTCGCTGACCTGCCTGGCATCACCTGGCAGGTCGTCACTGACATGCCAGCGATGGTGCTGGCAACAATGGGGACCGCAGCGTTGGTGGTGGTAGGGGTGAGCAGTCTCAGGCCGGTCCGACGCAGGCTGCGTTATGAGTCCTGGCATCTCCTTCATCTCTACGCATACCTCGGGTGCTTCCTTGCACTGCCACATCAGGTATGGACCGGCAAGAATTTTCTCGCCGCGCCGTGGGTCACGGCGTACTGGTGGTTGTCCTGGGCTGGAGCGGTGGTGCTGTTGGTCTGGTATCGGGTGGTGATTCCGTTGTGGCGCAGCCTGCGCCACCGAGTGGTGGTGACCGGGGTCGACCTGAGCCCTGGTGGGGTGGTCACGGTCACCATGACCGGACGTGCGCTGGACCGGTTGGGTGCCGCAGGGGGGCAATTCTTCTGGTGGCGCTTCCTTGACGGTCCGGGATGGACGCGAGCGCATCCCTTTTCGCTGTCGGCGGCGCCTGATGGGTGCCAGCTGCAGATCAGTGTCGCGATGGTCGGTGCAGGGACTGCCCGCTTGGCGCGGTTGAAGGTGGGCACCTCAGTCTTGATCGAAGGACCGTATGGGCGCTTCCACGAGGGGGTTCGGTGCCGTCGGAAAGTGTTGCTGTTGGCCTCGGGGATCGGCGCTGCTCCGATCAAAGCGTTGGTGGAGTCAATGGCTCTGGCACCAGGAGATGCGATCGTCGTGCATCGGGTGTCCGATGTCGTGACGGCGCCGTTGTCCCGGGAACTCGCTGCTGCGGGCGCCTCTCGCGGGGCGGAAGTGCGGACCATCGCGGGTCCTCGGATCCGCGGGAGGAGATCGTGGCTGCCTCAGTCCTGGGAGCACGTGCGTGACGATGAAGCGCTCCGCTCTATCTGCCCTGATCTGCATGATCGTGAGCTGTTTATCTGTGGGGGTGCAGGGTGGACTCGCGCTGTGGTCAGGGCAGCGATGGCCACGGGAGTGCCTCGCAGTCGCATCCATGCGGAATGTTTTTCGAGCTGAGCGAGGACTCGACTCAACCAGGTCAGATTTCGGTGACGGAAGGACATCCGATGAATGAGGTCTCGCAATACGAGAGTTTCACCCCGGTGGAGGATCCACGGCCGTGGGTGCGTCATGTGGTGGTGGGGATGAGCACGCTCACTGTGGTGGTGTTGGGAGTGAGCTATCACACCAGTCGAAAAGTCGTCACCCCGGCGACGAGTCAGGCCGGTCCTGCGGTGGTGGCAGCACCGACGCCGCGGAATGCAATGTCTAGCTCGCCATCCGCAGCGACGGCACGCTCAGGTGGTGGCGCTCCACCGACGCTGCCACCGGGAGCCTTGCGTGACGGGACGTTCACCGGGTCCGTGGTGTCTACCCGTCGCGGTGACGTCCAAGTGGAGATGACTGTGGCTCGGGGGCGGATCACCCGGTCGCATGCGGTGGTGTATCCCCAGGGCAAGAGCCGTGACCGTCAGATCAATGACGAGGCCTTACCGAAGTACGACGCCGCAGTGCTAGCCGCACAGTCAGCGCAGATCGATGCCGTGTCTGGAGCCACGGTGACGTGGTCGGGATATACGGCGTCGCTGCAGGCGGCGATCGATCAGGCTCGGGCATGACGGGGACATCGTCGGTCGTGGCGCATGTTCGGGAGGTGATGGGGATGCCGGTCAGTATCCAGGTGCGGGGGCGAGAAGCTCGCGCGCTGTGGGTGAGTGCGCTGGTCGATGAGGTGTACGCCGATCTCCGGTGGGTGGATGCGACGTTTTCGCGGTGGCGGCCAGACAGCGAACTATCGCGGTTACGCCGTGGGGAGGTGACGATGGCACAGTGCTGCCCGGAGATGACTGAAGTGTGGAATCTGTGCGAGAAGTACCGGGTCCTCACCGATGGGGCCTTCATGTCGGTGCTTCCGGACGAGGACAGTGGACGATGGCTGATCGATCCAACCGGTCTGGTTAAAGGGTGGGCGCTGGCTCGGGCTGCGGTGATGCTGAGGAGACTGCAGGGTCATGCTTACTGCGTCAACGGTGGTGGCGACATTGTCGTGGGCGGTCGGGATGAGGCTGACACGCAGGACCGTCCCTGGCGGTTGGGGGTGGAGGATCCAGATCAAGCCGGTCATATCGCGCGGGTGGTAGAGCTGAGGGACGGGGCATTAGCCACCTCTGGATGCGCGGCTCGCGGCGCGCATCTGGTCGACCCGGTCAGCGGTGAGCGTCGGTGGCGTCGCGGATCGGTCAGCGTG
This sequence comes from Austwickia sp. TVS 96-490-7B, assembly GCF_019331795.1. Classification (GTDB taxonomy): domain Bacteria; phylum Actinomycetota; class Actinomycetes; order Actinomycetales; family Dermatophilaceae; genus Austwickia. The sequence goes on along the minus strand of NZ_JAHPZL010000003.1, from coordinate 106,623 downwards.
GTGGCCCCGGACATCATTGCTGCTGATGTCTGGGCGACGGCACTGTTTGTGGGTCCTGCTGACCTGGAGCAGCGGATCAGGGGTCAAGAGGGGTGGGAGGTCATTCGACTGTGATCTTCCCGATCCCCATGTTTTCCTGCGCTGCAAAGTGCTCAGGGAACGCAGTACAGCTCGTGGGGGACCGGCTCGGAGGGACGGCCGGTCTGTGGGTCGACTTTGAGATGGTAGGTCTTCTCTGGGGTCGTGAGGACGATCTCACCTGGCTGGGGCAATGAAATCTGCGGGCGCGGAGCGATTTCCCGTGATCCGCAAGCGACCATCACAAACCTGCTGGCTATTCCTCGGTCAGTTTCGGCTCGAATCTCCCACACCTCCTCACCGAATTCCATGTCTTCGCGCATCGTGACTCGGTAGGGCACCTGAGGTGATTCAGCGGCGAGGCTCCACTCGTCGATCGGGTCGGCAACGACCGCAGAAAGCGCGGTGACAATCGCTACGACGACCAAGGAGCCGATGATGGCTGCTACCAACCGAGCCCGCGGGACGTTACGGGGCAAGACCCCCATCGCCATGAGCAGCATTCCCACGACACCCCACAGCGAGGGATGGGCGAAGACATCCACAATGACCAGGTCGGCTGGATTGACTGCTGTCCAGCAGGCGGCACCCAGAATCACTAAGGCCAGGACGCACCAGGCAAGCTGAGCAGAACGAGTCATCATGCGTGGCGGGCGTGCCCCGTTGAGATCGTGGGGGGTCTCAGTCGCCGTCACTCGTCAGTCTCCCTCAATGGTCGTGTGATGTGGACGAGCGGACCTTCCGGGTGGGCACGTCCTCAGCCGTCGGGAAGGATACCGTGCGCGAGCGGACGCTTGACAGATAGCTTTGATCACGGCGTTGAGGCACGGCGGATCACAGCTGATCACACGGGATCGTCGGGTAGACATGATGCGCTGGTTCTTCATAGGGATGGACAGCGAGCATCGCCGTCAACGCCTCGCGAGCCTGGCGGCGCGGACACACCACTTCAATCCGGCTCTCGGCTACCACCTCGGGGACTCCAACGTGACCGATCGTCGGGGTCGCGCCAGCGGTCGGCAGAAAACGTCCTTCACCGGAAGCGGTGAAGGAGCAGGCACGGTACGCGCCGATCGCTCCGGCACCAGCGTGGGCCGCCGCGTCGCGGATGACGTCGGCGGCCTCCACCGGTGCGAAAACGACGATGACCACGAGATCATCTCGATCGTTGGTCGAAGTGGAGTCGTCACCTCGACTTTCGCACGAGGTCACGATCAGCGCAGAGCGGCCATCGCAGCGTCGTAGTCGGGTTCCTGGGTGATCTCCGGGACGAGCTCACAGTGGCGGACCGTGCCGGTTTCGTCGATCACCACCACGGAACGCGCGAGCAGCCCCGCCAGCGGCCCGTCGGTCATGGTGACTCCGTAGGCTTGACCGAAGTCGCCTCGGAAGCTGCTGGCTGCCACGACATTCTCGATGCCTTCCGCACCACAGAACCGTCCCAAGGCAAAGGGAAGATCAGCGGAGGCGCAGACGACAGTGGTGTTGTCCATCGCCGCAGCGAGTTCGTTGAACTTCCGTACCGATGCGGCACAGACGCCGGTGTCAACACTCGGAAAGATGTTGAGCACAACTCGTTTGTCCTGCATTGCGGTCGAGGTGATGTCGGACAAGTCGGTGCCGACCAGGGTAAACCCGGGGGCAGCGGCGTCGGTGGCGGGCAAATCGCCGCACGTGTGGATGGGGGATCCCTTGAATGCAGTGGTAGCCATAGCGCCTGTCTAGCAGAACCTCCTCGACGAGGACAGGGGGTGCGTCGGTGTGTCGGTGGGTGGTGCGCTCCGCTGGGCTGCTGCCATGGGTGGGTGAAGGTGATGGGGGACGATCTTCATCGCCTCCAACCATATTCACCCTTCAAGGAGTCGCTGCCCGACGTACTGTCCTTCGGCTGCCCCAGGCGGTACGGCGTACGACGCTGACCCGATATGCGTCGTCCAGAGATTGAGCATGTCTTTCTCGGCGAGTCGACGCTGGACAGTGACGAACGCGCTGGTCACATCTTTTTGGTAGCAAGCAAAAATTAGCCCGGCGTCAGTCTGACCTTCGGGGGTTAATCCGCTGTCGTAGTTATAGGCGCGGCGGATCATCCGTTCCCCGGCAGTGCGGGCCTGTGCTCGAGCCGCGTGGGCGGCCGGGTTCACCACTGGAAAACCATCTTTATCCTTGGCATTTCGGTCGACAGGGTCGCGTTCCACCCGTCCGGTCAGCGGCGAACCGTCACTTATCCGACGACCAAACCCGGCTTCCTTAGCCGCCACCTCCAGGTCGTCCCACGCTTCCAAGTCGATGGGGATACGCCGAATGACCAGATGGGACCCATCGACCAGGTGCGGGTAGGCGGTGTCAGTGCACCAGACCACCTGAGCTGCCTGAGCAGGGTCGGACTCATTGGCGGTGCCATCGCGCATTCCCATCAGGTTGCGGGCAGTGGTGCCAGATTTTTCGGTGCCGACAGCGTTGACGAAGCCAGATTGCACCCACGCGACGGTGGCGAAGGCTGCCGCATCCCGCGCCAGCCTTCGCTGCGCATAGGACAAGGTGACTGGCTCATCAGAGCAGATCTGCAACACCAGGTCGGTTTGTCCCCATCGGGGCTGCAACTTGTCAGTGGGGAAACTCGGCAACGCCGCCAGATCAGCGGGGATCGCCTGAGGCTTACCGATGGCTCGAAACAATCCGACCCCAAAACCGAAGGTGACGGTCAGGCGCGCTGGCAGTCGAGCGATGTCGTCCTCCAAGGCACCCAGAGGCGGGGCGCCCCGGGTCAGACGGGCCGCATCATCAGAGAGCAAGGTCAACAACGTGGCCACCTTGGCCAGGTCACTGCCGGGACGTAAATTCAAACCGAGAAAGACGCCGTACGCCTGCTGGCGGGTGAGGATCCCCGACTGATGGCGACCAAAAAACGGTTCTTGAGCGGTGCCGTGTGTGGCAGATGCCGGGACCATGGACGTGCCAGCATCAGCTGGAGTGGGGGCCGCAGGGCCCGACCCGACGACGGTGGGGCGATCCCACGCAACACCGATGGCACCGCCAGCGAGAGCACTTCCCGCAACGACAGCACCACCACCGAGCATCGCCCGCCGAGAGAGTCGTCGCGATCCTGGCCCGTCAGTCGGGCCCTGCGGGGTGCTCACTTCGTCGAAGAGGACGAGTGGGACATGGCGTGGGAAGAGGTCCCGGTGCCAGGCGAATAGTTCTCCTGCGGTGCGGTGAACTGTTTCGCTGGGGCAGTGAATTCAACCTTTGCGCCATCTTTCGTGACCAAGGTGAAGGTGACCTTTTCACCGATCGGCAGCGACTTAGTCATCTTCATGATCATGATGTGGTCGTGATAAGGCTTCAGTTCTAGCGTGGCGCCAGCTTTCACGGTGAACCCGCCCTCAACAGGTTTCATGACCTGCTTGCCATCTTTGGTGACCATCTCGTGCAGTTCAGTCGTGTCCGACACATTCTGCGTCGCCGAAACGATGGTGATGTCGTGATCAGTGGTGTTTTTGATCTTGCCGAAAGCGCCGGTCATGGCTTTCTCCCCGAGGTCGGGCAGCGCTTTGACCCAGGCGTCGGTCACGCTCAACCCGCTGGTGGCGGGCGCGCTGGTGGCACTCGTGCTGCTGCTTTGGCCGGTGTTGCTGGCTTGGGGGGCGTTGTCCGAGCTAGATCCGCAACTCGTCAGAGCCAACAGGGCACAGACGGTGAGGGGCATCGCGATACGTGAAGTCATGATGATGAAAACGTCCTTGAGGCTGGCCCGTCTCACGGGCAGGGCGTACGGCGGTCGACAGGGGCTCAGGCCTGAAAGGTCGCCAGCTGCCAAATCACATTCGGACAGGTCGCAACAATGTCAGGCGAGCAGCGCCAAACACGGAGGACCCCGCACCGGCGCCACATGCTGCAAAGCCACCGATCGCAGCCGAGGTTTGGGGCGACCCACTGGCGGCGGACCCACCGGCACCACGATTTCGCGCAATGCCCCTGGAAGAGCTGGACGAACACGTCGGAACCAGGCCCACAAAGAACGTTCCCCCCACCCGAGGAACGCCGCAGTCAGCAGCGTCGCGACCAGGTGGCTCCACATCATGGTCGGTTCCGGGATGAGAACGGTCAGGTCCCATGAGCCACGCGGTAGCGTCGCCCGGGTCATGACGACAGGCGAGAGCCCACATGATGCGCTCAGAGACGGTACGGCGGAGAGGTGGCTCCCCTGATGAGCCAAGGCAAAAATCCCATGCAAACTGAGCTGTACGACGGAAAGCAACACGAATAACGCGGTGGTACCGCGCTCGCGGGCGGTGAACCACAATCCAGTCAAGATCAGCGGAACGACCACGATCAGGGTCGCTCCGAGACCGGGGGCATGTGGTGATGCATGGCTGTGCCCGGCCGTGGCGAGGACCAGGCATGCCACGACGAAGGCAGCCAGACGCGCCAGTCGAAGGGTGCCGCGGTCCGGGGAAGTCACGGGCCTAGGGTACTGAGAAGTTCGGGACCTGTGGCCTGGTGCACCTATCGGGTTCTTCAGGTAGCGCCTGGCGAGGTGAGGCGATCAGCGCGGGCGCAACCCGGGGAAGGGACGCAGCGGCGCGCCGAGGTCATGGGCTCGGGCTTCGGCGCCAGCGCCCCATTCCAGCAGGGTGAGCAGGGCGTCAGGAGCGCCAGCGGCAGCTTCTGCGCCGGCCAGGAGACTGTCGGTCAAAGTGGTGAGGCAGGTGTGGGCGAGGCGTAGCGCGCTGTCTGGAGAGTTCACCGGAGCAGGCAGGGCGTAGCCGTCTGGAGCGGTGATGTTTTCCTGGCCAGCGTGGGATTCTGCGTCCAATCGCAATGCGGTCAGCCAGGTGAGGACGGAGCTCAGCCGGGTGCGTTGGTCGCCATTGCTGCGGGCGGTGGCGACTTCGAGGCCGTATTGAGCGGCGCGCAAGGCGGTGGCGGCTCGAGCTGCTTGGGCGGTGGAGACGAAAACAGGTGGTCTTTTTTTCTCTCGGGAGGCAGCGCTGGAACTGGTCGTGGCTCGGTGCTGACCAGTGAGGAGCAAAGTGCAGGCGCGTCGCTGGATCTTGACGGACAGCAGCAGTGGCGCCTCGGTGGCCGGGATCGCAGTGACCGCGTCGGGCCCTTCGGTGGTGGTCCCCTTCGCCTCCATCTCAAGCAGATCCCCGGGTCGAGATGAGCGATTGTCGCCGGCGGGACTCGTCGGGGTGGGGCGGACCCCATCGTCGGGAAAGGTGGGTGCGGAGGTGGGCATCACTGGAGTGCCGATGTCCGTCGGAAGTGCCGTGGCTGAGGCGGACGTAGGCGGTGCTAAGGCCGTAGCTGGCGAAGATCTCAATCTCTTGTGAGACGGTGCAGGAAGTGGCCGAGATGTCCCCGGGTCGAAGTGGTCCGTCCCAGGGGCGGCTTGCGCGGATACCGCTGCTGTTCCGGGCGACGTGTTGGTGGGTGCTGTCGTCGGACGAGACGTCGTGGCCGCGGCCGTGCCGGTCGACCAGATCGGTGGCCATCCGGGAATGGTGGGATGACTAGTCGAGGTGGAGGGATCCTGAACCAGCTGGTCCAGGGCTCCAGTGTGGTCGGGGTCTTGCCCGAGGTCGCGCAATCGAGCTGAAAGGACCTGATCCTGGGTGGAGTGGAGAGCAACGATCTTCTCGGCGAGCGGATGTGCCGCGTGGTGTGCCGAGGTCGTAGCCGCTTCTCTGGCGGCTCGAACGGTCCGCCGTTCGAGATAGATCGCGAGAACCCGCGGATCTACCGTGCGCGTTCCTGATGTCGACAAGGGGCTCGTCCCGAGGCGCAATCCGAAGGCTGCGGCAGCAGCTATTCCCGCGAATCCTGCACCGGCAGTGAGGAGCTGGCGTCTAGTAACTGTGCGTCGCAAAGGGTGAGGCGAGGGCATCGGGATCCGTGGGGTAGGAGTGGGCGGAAGGGACATCGCCGTTCATCCTCGCACTCCGGGGCGCGTCCGGCGATGCCTGCAGGTGGTGGCCCGGCTAGAGTGGCTGGAGTACGCCGGTGGCCACGGGCCGTCGGGGAGAATTCGAGAAGAGCAGGAGCAGGCATGTCGGGCAGCGATCAGCACATGCGTCTCGCAGGTGTTGCGGGGGACGCTATCAGCAGCCTGGGGCTCTTGACCGAAGAAGTTGCCGTGACGCCTGCGGGTCAGCGGCGCCTTGTCCGAATCAGCGTTGATCGTGATCTGGTTACCATCCCTGCCGATGACGGCGTCAGTATCGTCCCGCCGCTGTCGTTGGACGAGGTTGCGGAGGCGACCCGGGCTATTAGTGACGCGCTCGACGTCCTCGACCCTTTCGGAGACACCCCGTACGTGCTTGAGGTCAGTTCACCGGGCCTGTCTCGACCGTTAACGCAGTTCCGGCACTTTCGCCGGAACGTCGGCCGAATGCTCGAGGTAGTGACGTCGGCGGACGGGACCTTCACTGGTCGACTGATCGCCGCTGGGCCTGACCTTCTGACCTTTGACGTCGGAAGCGGACAGCGCGACATGCTCCCGGCGCAGATCACGCGCGCTCGGGTCCAGGTCGAGTTCACCCACGCCGAAGACCCGGCAGCGGAACCGACGGACACGGAGGAGGACGTCGATGACGTCAAGCCTCAGGCTGCTCACCGGCCGCAGTCCGACGAGGCCGTGACCCCTTCCCCCCACGACGACGAGGAGATCTGATGGACATCGACCTGGCCGCGCTGCGGGCGTTGGAGCGGGAACGTGACATCTCACTGGATGTGATTGTCCCGGCGATCGAGCAAGCTCTGTTATTGGCTTATCAGCGCACTGAGGGCGCCTACCGGCATGCTCGGGTCGATCTGGACCGGAAGACCGGGCATGTCATCGTCTGGGCCCGAGAGGACGCTCCGGTGCAAGAGGACGGCACCCGTGGTGAAGCTGGTCCGGAGTTTGACGACACCCCTGACGGTTTTGGCAGGGTGGCGGCATCAACCGCTCGGCAGGTCATCGTCCAACGGCTGCGGGAGCTAGAAGACGACGCTGTCTTGGGTGACTTCCGTGGCCGTGAGGGGGACATCATCACCGGCGTGATTCAGCAGAGTCAGGGCCGCAATGTGATGGTGGACCTGGGAGCGGTGGAAGGCATTCTGCCGCAGGCAGAGCAGGTCCCTGGGGAGAGCTACCGCCACGGTGAGCGTCTTCGGTGCTACGTGGTCAGCGTGAAACGCGGCCCCAGCGGACCACAGATCGGGCTGTCCCGCACCCACCCTCATCTCGTGCGAAAGCTGTTTGCGCTAGAAGTCCCGGAAATCGCCGACGGCACCGTGGAGATTGCGGCGTTGGCTCGGGAAGCAGGGCATCGCACCAAAATCGCGGTTCACGCCACTGCCGCAGGAATCAACGCTAAAGGCGCCTGCATCGGCCCGATGGGAGCGCGGGTGCGCGCGGTCATGACTGAATTGCGCGGTGAGAAGATCGATATTGTCGATTTCTCTCCGGACCCGACCGAGTTTGTTGCGGCAGCACTGTCCCCGGCTCGTGTTTCTTCGGTTGAGGTTGTCGACCCCAAATTGCGTGCGGCTCGGGTCGTCGTGCCGGACTACCAGCTTTCGCTGGCCATTGGCAAGGAAGGGCAGAACGCTCGACTCGCTGCAAAGCTGACTGGATGGCGGATCGACATCCGTCCGGACACGGTGGTTGACACCGGTGCCACCGGAGGTGACAGCGTGAGAGCGGACGATCGACCGGGTAGGGATTGAGTTCGCGGAGCGGGTAAGATGAATCAGACCGTTCCCGCCGGACCGGTACGCACATGTGTCGGATGTCGTGGGCGGGAGTCCCGGTCGAAACTCCTGAGGGTCGTCGTGGCCGAGCGTGAGGATGGTCCTATCCTCGTGGTCGACCATCGTCGTCGTCTGCCCGGTCGAGGTGCATGGCTCCATGAGTCTGCTGCGTGCCTCAACGAGGCTAGGCGCCGTCAGGCATTTCGTCGGGCCCTCCGGGTCACGGCTCCACTGGACGTCAGCCTGCTGCTCGACGAGCTGGCGGCGCAGATCGGGACCGTGCAGGAGACGCAGGACACCAGTAAGACCACCGAGGGCCTCTCTCAGGACCTCGGCCGAAATCAGAACCGGAAGCGGGTTTGACGCTGATGAGCAAGCGATGAGTACTCAGCAATGAGCACTGCCCAGCTTTAACCATGGTTCGTGGCCTCGACGCCTTCGGACCATAGACAGGAGAGACGTGGCTAAGGTCCGGGTCTACGAGCTCGCAAAAGAGCTCGGAGTCGAGAGCAAGGTGTTGCTGGAGCACCTGAAATCCAGTGGTGAGTTCGTGCGTTCCGCGAGCTCCACCATCGAACCACCCGTGGTGCGCAAGCTCCGCGAGAACTTCCCCGCTGAATTGGCTGGACGCAAGCCGTCTGGAGGCGGTCCTCGGCCAGTTCCAGGTCCGCCCCGTCCGAGCGCACCACGGCCGGCAGTTCCTAAGCCAGGACCGATGCCCAGCGCGCCCACGCCACCGGCCCCTCCCGTCGAGGTGGAGGCTCCTGCTACGCTGGCGCCGACTCCTGCGCCGCCAGTACCAGCGCCAGCTCCGGCTCCTGCGGCCCAGGCCCCAGCTGCTCCGGCGGCCCCCGCTGCTCCCAAGCCTGGCCCAGCAGCTCCGAAACCAGGTCCCGCTGCGCCCAAGCCTGCCAGCCGTGGTGGCGCACAAGGGGGAGCCGGCCGTTCAGGAGGGGCGGCCCGCCCGGGGCCACGACCTGGTGGCGATGCCCGTCCCGGCCCGCGCTCCGGTGGCGATGCCCGCCCAGGGCCTCGTCCTGGCGGTGGCGCAGGCCGTCCCCATGGTGACGCCCGTCCCGGCCCCCGTCCGGGGCCACGCCCGGGCAACAATCCCTTCTCTTCCAGCCAGGGCATGCGCTCTGGTCGGGAAGGTTCGCCACGCCCAGGAAACAATCCTTTTGCCTCGAGCCAGGGCATGCCTCGTCCCGGCCAGGCTCGTCAAGGTGGCGGGCAGGGTGCTCCTGGTCCGCGTCCCGGCGGCGGTGGCGGCGGTGGCCGTCCCGGTGGTGGCGCACCTGGTGCAGGTGGACCGCGTCCCAGCGCGCCCCGTCCAGGTGGTGTCCGTCCCAACCCAGGCATGATGCCGGACCGCGCGTCGGTCCCTCGTCCGGGTGAGCGTCCGGCACGTCCTGGTGGGGGTCGTCCCGGTGGCGGCGGTGGTCGTCCTGGCGGCGGCGGTGGCGCTGGTCGTCCCGGCGGCGGTGGCGGCTTCGGTGGGGGTCGCCCCGGCGGGCCCGGAGGCCGTGGCGGCACGCAGGGTGCCTTCGGACGCGGTGGCGGACGTAACAAGCAGCGCAAGAGCAAGCGTGCGAAGCGTCAAGAGTTCGAGCAGATGCAAGCTCCCACCATTGGCGGAGTGAGCGTCCCTCGTGGCGACGGTTCGACCGTGGTGCGTGTGCGTCGTGGGGCTTCGTTGACCGACTTCGCTGACAAGATCAACGCCAACCCGGCCAGCTTGGTCACCGTGCTCTTCCACCTCGGTGAGATGGCAACGGCGACACAGTCCCTGGACGAGGACACCTTCAAGATCCTCGGCGAGGAACTGGGCTATGACATCCAGGTCGTTTCGCCTGAGGACGAAGAGCGCGAACTCTTCGGGTCCTTCGGCATCAACCTGGAAGCTGAGGCCGAGGGAGAGGACGACGCGCTCCTGGAGGCCAGGCCGCCGGTGGTCACCGTGATGGGACACGTCGACCACGGTAAGACGAAGCTGTTGGATGCCATCCGTCACGCCAATGTCATCGCGACGGAGGCCGGAGGCATCACCCAGCACATCGGTGCCTATCAGATCACCACCGAACACGATGGTCAGCAGCGTCCGATCACTTTCATCGACACCCCTGGTCACGAGGCGTTCACCGCCATGCGAGCCCGCGGTGCGAAGGTGACTGACATTGCCATCCTGGTGGTGGCGGCTGATGACGGTGTCATGCCGCAGACCATTGAGGCCCTCAACCACGCCCAGGCGGCCGACGTGCCGATTGTGGTGGCGGTCAACAAGGTGGACGTCGAGGGCGCCAACCCCTCAAAGATCCGTCAGCAGCTCACCGAGTACAACCTCATCGCCGAGGAGTACGGCGGCGAAACCATGTTCGTCGACGTGTCTGCCAAGCAGCGACTTAACATCGACGAGTTGCTCGACGCTGTCCTGCTCACTGCTGATGCAGCTCTTGACCTGCGGGCTAACCCCGATAAGGATGCTCGCGGCGTGGCGATCGAGGCCAACCTCGACCGTGGTCGCGGTGCCACCGCGACAGTGCTGGTCCAGTCAGGCACCCTGTGTGTGGGGGACTCGATCGTGGCGGGAAGTGCTTACGGACGCGTCCGTGCCATGCTCGACGAGCACGGCAACCACCTTGATGTGGCTCTGCCCTCTCGTCCAGTCCAGGTGCTGGGTCTGTCGAGCGTGCCACGAGCTGGCGACACCTTCATCGTGGCGCCGGACGACCGGACCGCACGACAGATCGCCGAGAAGCGGGAAGCTGCCGACCGGCAAGCGTCCCTGGCCAAGGCACGAAAGCGGATCAGCCTCGAAGACCTTAACGAGGCCCTGGCCGCGGGCAAGGTCGAGACGCTCAACCTCATCCTCAAGGGTGACGTGTCGGGTTCGGTCGAAGCCCTCGAAGACGCCCTGTTGCAGATCGATGTGGGCGACGAGGTCGACCTGCGGATCATTGACCGCGGTGTCGGCGCCATCACGATGAACAACATCAACCTGGCGATGGCCTCCAACGCGGTCATCATCGGCTTCAACGTGCGGGCCGAAGGCCAGAACGCGGAGTACGCCGAACGTGAGGGCGTTGAGATCCGCTACTACTCGGTGATCTACCAGGCCATCGAGGAGATCGAAGCGGCTCTGAAGGGCATGCTCAAGCCGGAGTTCGAGGAGCACCAGCTCGGCACCGCGGAGATCCGGGAGATCTTCCGGTCCAGCAAGTTCGGCAACATCGCCGGTTCGTTGGTTCGCTCTGGCGAGATCAAGCGTGGCACCAAGGCGCGCATCACCCGTCAAGGCGTCGTCATCACCGAAGGCCTGGAAATCGCAGGTCTGCGGCGTTTCAAGGACGATGTCACCGAGGTCCGCGAGGGCTACGAATGTGGTATCAACCTGGGATCGTTCAACGATCTGCAGATCGACGACCTCATCACGACGTACGAGATGCGGGAGAAGCCTCGCGCCTGATGACGGACCGGGTCGTGGCCCTCATCGGCCGCGGCCTCCGGCCCAGCTGACATAGATCGGCCGGGTCATGTGACCTCGTTGTCGCATGACCCGGCCGATCTGGTACCCCGAAGGAGAGAACGCACCATGGCAGACCCGGCCCGCGCCCGCAAGATCGCCGATCGCATCAAAGTGATTGTGGCGCAGACCCTGGAGCATCGCGTCAAAGACGAACGACTCGGCTTCGTCACTGTCACCGACGTACGGGTGACCGGCGACCTCCAACACGCCTCCATCTTCTATACCGTTTTTGGCACAGACGAAGAGCGAGCCAGCACAGCTGAGGCACTCGAAGCCAATAAAGGCCGGATCCGCTCAGCCGTCGGTAAAGGACTGGGTATTCGGCTGACTCCCAGCCTGGAGTTCGTGGCTGACGCGATTCCCGAAGGAGCCGCTCACTTGGACGAGCTTCTTGCCGTCACCAAACAACGTGACGCTGAACTCGCGCAGGCAGCAGCAGGCGCCCATTACGCCGGCGAGTCTGACCCCTACCGCAAACCAGCAGAAGAATCAGATCAGGGTGAAAACCCTGATGCGACTGAGCAGCTGTCGGGGAAGGACTGACCCATGCCTCGTCCCGCGGACCCGCTCGTCGGGGACGGTTTGCTGCTCGTCGATAAACCGGCGGGGATGACGAGCCATGATGTGGTGGGCGCTTGCCGCCGTATCTGTGGCACTCGCAAGGTGGGCCATGCTGGGACGCTAGACCCGATGGCGACTGGTCTACTCCTGATCGGCGTTAATAAGGCAACTCGTTTGTTGACCTTCTTGGTCGGTCAGGACAAAACCTACGATGCGACGATCCGGTTAGGAATGTCGACAGTCACCGATGACGCTGAAGGCGAGCCGCTGAGTCGCTGTGACGCAGCCCATTGCACCGATGACGATATCGCTCGGGCGGTTGCAGCCTTGACGGGCGAGCTGCAGCAAGTTCCCAGCTCAGTGAGCGCCATCAAGGTCGATGGGGTCCGTTCTTACGCCCGAGTGCGCGGGGGTGACGAGGTCGCCTTGGCAGCTCGGGCAGTGCGAGTGGAGCGCTTCGATCTTCTAGCGCGTCATGACAGGCAGGGTGAAGACGGGACGACCTACGTGGACCTGGATGTCCAGGTCCACGTGTCCTCCGGGACGTATGTGCGGGCGCTGGCCCGGGACTTGGGTGAAGCGTTAGGTGTCGGTGGACACCTCACGCGGTTACGCCGGGTGGAGGTGGGGCCGTTCCACGTGGATCAGGCGCAGCGGCCTTCGACATTGGAACAAGCCAGGCTGGAGGCTCCGGTGGGCACCAGTGGGTTGCCGCTGCTGAGTCCGGCCGAGGTGGCCTGCGGGATTCTTCCGGTACGTCGGCTGGATGAGGAGTCGGCACGGCTGTTGACCCACGGGGTCCAATTGACCAGTGAGATCCCGGGGCGAGGATTGACTGCTGCCTGCGCACCGTCAGGAGAACTTGTCGCAGTCATAGATGAAGGCGACGAAAAGGTCAGTGTCAAGGCGGTATTCGCCAAGGCTTGGTAAAGGAGTTCAGATCTCTCGATGGCTTCCGTTGAGAGCTGTCGTGGCCTGTTATCGTCCGCTTATGGGGCAAGCGGACATCGAGGCGTTCTGGGCTGATGCTCGGCTGCGCACCCGCCTTTCGCGACCTGCGGGCTCACTGGAGAACCAGACGTTGGGGCCAACGCCTCCATTGGCGTGGGCTTTTGGGGGGGTTGGAGCTCCAGAGCAAGCTGATGAGCTGCTGGGCTTGGTGCTGCGAGGCTTAAAGACTGCTACGGCCTCTTCGTTGTGGGATTACGAATATGAGGGGGAAGCTCTTCCCGAGGTTGGCCGATTGTCCATCGTGTTGGACGGGGAGGGGATGCCGCGAGCGTTGATCCAGACGACATCGGTCGACATTGTTCCCTTTGACCAAGTGGGCCCGGAACATGTCGTTGCTGAGGCGGAGGGTGACCTATCGGTCGAACACTGGCGTGAGGTGCACGAGTGGTTCTTCCGCGAGAACTCTTCCAATCCTCGAGGCTTCCAGCCGGATATGCCCGTGGTGTTAGAACGGTTCGCGGTCATCTATCCGACAGCGGCGGAGCGCGAGGCAGCACGTCGGCAGGCCGAGTGGTGACGCTCGGGAAGCGACGTGGTGCATGCGTGCGGCGCGGACCTGGTTAGAGTGACGGCGTGCATCGTTGGTTCAGTCGTTCCGAGATCCCTGACGATCTCCCGCCGTGTGCTGTCACCCTCGGGAATTTCGACGGAGTCCACCGAGGGCATCGCGCGGTGCTGCGGGAGGTCGTCGACCGTGCCCGAGGGCACGGTTTGCTGTCGGTGGCGGTGACCTTTGATCCGCATCCGTTGAGCGTGTTACGTCCAGAGCGGGCTCCAGAGCTGGTAGGTAGCTTGCCGCAGCGTCTGGCTTTATTGGCTGAGGCGGATCTGGACGGCGTTCTGGTGATGGAGTTCACCCGGGAGCTAGCGGCGTGGGCTCCAGAGCGATTTGTCGCTGACATCCTGGTGGGTGATCTGCGAGCGCGGACGGTAGTGGTGGGGGAAGACACCCGGTTTGGGGTGCGTAATTCCGGTGACGTTGGGACGTTGCGTCAGCTGGGTTCGACGTACGGCTTCGACGTCGTGGTGGTGACGGATCAAGGGGATCGGGACCAGGTGAGTGACGGCTCCCGATGGTCATCGTCACAGGTACGGCGCTTGGTAGGTGAAGGCGATGTGGATGCGGCAGCGCATGTATTGGGACGTCGCCATGAAGTGAGTGGGACAGTCGTTCACGGGGATCACCGAGGCCGGGAGTTGGGGTATCCGACGGCGAATCTCTGTCAGGACCCGGAAGGTTTGATCCCTGCCGATGGGGTCTACGCGGGGTGGTTGGTCCGCTCGGGGCTGGAGTTGGGGGTGCCTGATCGGCGTCTTCCGGCGGCAATTTCGGTGGGGACGAATCCCACCTTTGATGGCACACAGCGGCGGGTGGAGGCTTACGTCTTGGACCGCAGCGACCTTCAGCTGTATGGGGAGCAGGTCACTCTGGAATTTGTGGTCCGGCTCCGGCCGACGTACCGGTTCTCCGGGATCGACGAACTGCTGCAGGTGATGGCTGAGGACGTCCGGCGGACTCGCCAGATCTTGGATGAGGATCCCCACTGAGAGGCTGACTGCGGGCCGATTCCATATCGGCACAACGGTTTTCGATAGTGGATGGACATGGGGTACCTGGTGGTCAGAGGCTGTCTCGGTGTCATTTACGCTGGAAGGTATGCCTGGAGCGTCCCGATTCAACGAACTCGAGCCGCTGTTGGAGCGCGTCTCCAAACCGATTCAGTACGTCGGCGGTGAACTCAACTCACAAGTCAAGGACTGGCACTGTGGAGGGTTCACTGAGGACAGCGAGAACACCTCCACCGCTGGACCGCATGAGCGGACCGTGCGGTGGGCGTTGATGTACCCAGACGCCTATGAAGTGGGTCTGCCCAACCAGGGCCTGATGATCCTCTATGAAGTAATTAATGAGCGCGCCGATGCCTTGGCTGAGCGCAGCTATGCGGTGTGGCCGGATCTGGCGACGTTGATGCGGGAGCGCGGGGTGCCTCAGCTCACCGTCGACGGCCATCGTGCGGTGCGTGACTTTGACCTGTTCGGGTTGAGCTTCCCCACCGAGTTGAACTACACCAACATGCTGGAGGCCTTGGACTTGGCTGGCATCCCGGTGCGGTCGGTCGATCGCACTGAGGACCATCCGCTGGTGGTGGTCGGGGGGCATGCCAGCTTCAATCCTGAGCCCGTCGCTGACTTCGTTGATGTCGTCATTGTCGGTGATGGTGAGGAAGCGGTGCTGCGAGTCACCGACATCGTGGGGGAGTGGAAGGCGCAGGGGCAGCCGGGCGGACGACATGAGGTGCTGGTTCGGCTGGCCACAGACGGAGTGGCGTACGTCCCATCGTTTTACCAGGTGGACTACTTGCCTGATGGTCGAATTCAGCGGGTGGCGCCGACAGAGCCGGGGGTGCCTTGGCGGGTGGCAAAGCACACGGTGATGGATCTTGACGAGTGGCCATATCCCAAGACGCCGTTGGTGCCCTTGGCGGAGACAGTGCATGAGCGGATGAGCGTGGAGATCTTCCGCGGTTGTACCCGGGGATGTCGGTTCTGTCAGGCAGGCATGATCACCCGGCCGGTTCGGGAGCGCTCCATTTCTGGGATCGGCGAGATGGTGGAGCAGGGTCTGGGGGCGACCGGCTATGAGGAAGTGGGGCTGTTGTCGTTGAGCTCCGCGGATCACACCGAGATCGCGGAGATTTCCAAGGGGTTGGCTGATCGGTATGAGGGCACCCAGACCGGGTTGTCATTGCCCTCGACAAGGGTGGACGCCTTCAATATCGATTTGGCGAATGAACTGTCCCGCAACGGTCGTCGGTCCGGACTGACGTTTGCTCCCGAGGGGGGCAGTGAACGGTTGCGGCGGGTGATTAACAAGCAGGTGTCCGAGCAGGACCTCATTGACACCGTTGCTGCGGCGTTTGCAGCGGGGTGGCGTCAGGTCAAGTTGTACTTCATGTGTGGCTTGCCAACCGAGACCGACGAGGATGTCTTGGGGATCGCTGATCTAGCGGCTCGAGTCATCGACACCGGGCGAAAGGTCAGCGGCCGCAAGGACATTCGGTGCACCGTCTCGATTGGTGGGTTTGTGCCAAAGGCCCACACCCCGTTCCAGTGGGCGGGTCAGCTTCCAGCGGCGCAGACGGACGACCGGTTACGTCGGCTGAAAGAGAAAATCCGCGCGGATCGGCGTTATGGCAGCTCGATTGGGATGCGCTATCACGATGGGCAGCCCGGCATCGTCGAAGGGCTGCTCTCCCGGGGAGATCGGCGTGTCGGAGCAGTGATCGAAGCGGTCTGGCGGGATGGCGGACGATTCGACGGGTGGAGCGAACACTTCTCCTATGAGCGCTGGATGCGATGCGCCGAGGACGTATTTTCCGGGATGCGGGCAGAGCATGGGTGGCAGATCGGCGTGGACTGGTTCACCACGCGGGAGCGGGGAGAACTGGAGGTGCTTCCGTGGGACCACATCGATTCCGGTCTGGATAAGGAATGGCTGTGGGATGACTGGCAAGCAGCTCTGGACGAGGCCGAACAGCCTGACTGTCGGTGGAGTCCGTGCTTCGATTGTGGGGTGTGCCCCCAGATGGATACCGACGTCCAGATCGGCCCGACCGGACGCACGCTCCTTCCCGTTTCGGTCTTGACCCAGGGTCGGGCGGCGTTGTTGGAGCGTGACGGTGGCGTGGCCGGTCGGGTGCCTTCTGTCATCTCCGAGGAGTGAGCTATGACCTGGGAAGATCCCAGGAACAACTTCCCGCAGGCTTCACCTCGCAAGGCTGCGGGCGGGATCCGGGTACGCGCAGCTGATCTGACGTCCCCGGACGATGCTGCAGATGTCGCCCGACTGCGCGGCCAATGGTCGACGCATCTGGGATATGGTGCGGAGTCGTCGTACGAGGACCGAATCATCGATTTCTTGCGGCGGCACAAAGACGTCCGCCGTATCTGGTTGGCGGAGGTGTCCCCGCTGACTGGTTTCGCCCCGGCTGGTGGTGGGCGACTCGCGGTCGGGATGGCCAACCTGGAAGTTTTTGAGCGGATGCCGCACCGCGCCCGGCCCCGTGCACGATGGGGGTATGTCGCCAATGTGTGGACTGACCCGGCGTATCGACGGCTGGGCATTGCCCGTGCGTTGATGTCTGAACTGGTGACCTGGTCGAGGAACGAGTCATTGGTGCGGCTGGTGCTGAATCCCAGCGAGATCTCCCAATCGTTATACGCCTCATTCGGTTTCCGCCCGGCTGATGACCTGATGCGACTCGATCTGAGCTGATCGGGGTTGTCCTGGGACAGCAGGTCCGGTTGGTCCACGGCTCGCATTTCCGTACCCTGTCGTGTCATGGCTCGTCAGCGTGTTCCCTCCGGTCCTCCAGCCGCCCCTGCCGTGCAGCGGGTCCGGTTGCGGTATGCCAAGCGAGGACGGCTGCGTTTTTCCAGCACCCGCGACTTCCAGCGTGCGTTGGAGCGCGCGTTACGACGGGCCGCGGTCCCGATGGCGTTTTCCAACGGTTTCCATCCGCATCCACGCATCTCCTACGCGAATGCAGCTCCGACCGGGACGGCCAGCGAAGCCGAGTACGTCGAGATTGCTCTCGTAGAGCGAGTCGATGTTGAGGCGTTGCGATTGGCGCTAGACGAGGCACTGCCTGTCGGACTGGATCTGGTGCAGGCGGCCGAGGCCGGGTCGGTCTCCCTCCCTGACCTATTGCAAGCAAGTCTGTGGCAGATCGAGTTCTCCGATGTGGGCGCAGACGAGTTGACTCGGGCCCGCGCTGAATTTCTTGGTCGAGACGTGGCAGAGGTCACACGCCTGTTTAAGAGCGGTGAAAAGACCTTGGACGCAAGGTCACCGGTGGTATCGATGTCGGTGGCGGGACCGGCTGAGGGGTCCTGTGCGATACTTCGAATGGTCGTACGACACACCACGCCTGCCGTACGCCCCGATGACATACTCACCGCGTTGCGCACGTACGCCTCGTTGGAGCCCGGATCGGCACCCCTGGTGACCCGCCTGGCTCAGGGCCCGTTGACGGACGCGGGGCTGATCGATCCACTAGTCAGCCGGTAGTGAGGTCACCGGCGTCCGAGTTGGTGCCGCGAGATCGCGAGCCGACCCAGACGTAGCGACATGACTTCCTGCGGTGTTGGCGACATGCGACACCGTGTGAGCTTCAACCGCGCACTGCGCGGCAGTGAGGGCATCAACCGCGGCGTGGCCATTGCCGCGACGTGCGGGAAGGACGCCATCGTGGCATCCACATCCGACGAATCCTCGGCATCGACTGACACTGCAGTCGTCGCCGAGTCCAGTTCCGAGGCAACTCCGACGCGGGGCACCACTCGGGCCCGCACCACTAGGGCTCGGGGTACGCGCCGCGCTACCGCCGCTGCGAGCACTCCCGACGGGACGGCCCCGGAGAAAGACGATACGGCTGCGCAGGATCCCGCAGGCAGCGATGACAAAGAGGGCACCGCGACCAAAGCTGCACCTCGGAAACGCGCTCCTCGACGTAAGAAAGCCGAACCAGCACCGGGCACCGCGACCAGCGATGCCACAGCCTCGCCCACCACGGCTGAGTCAGAGACCGTGACGTCGGCTGAGGCAGACGCCCCACCGGCAGACCCGACTCCAGCGGCGAAGCCCGCGACGCGGTCGCGCACCACCCGCCAACGAGCCGCTCAGCGGGCGAAGGCAGACGCCGAGCCCGCCCAGGATGCATCGAGTGATGACAGCGCACCAGCGATTGACGCCGACTCGGCTGCGCCTGCAGTCACCGAGAAGGAAGGAACGGCGACGCCCGCCCGTCCTCGCCGGACCCGCCGCCGGGCTGGCGCTGCTGCGGCGACAACACCGGCCGCGGTCGCAGCGGACGCACCCCAGGCAGACTCACCGGCGGAGCTGACCTCTGAGTCGCCATCTGAGAATGTGCCTGCCGCGGACGACATCACCTCTGAGGATGTTGTCGTCAGCGACCTGGCCATCACCGAACTGACCGAGCAAGAGACTGAGGCGTTGCTGGCGGAGGGACTGGCCCTGGCTGCGCAGACCCAGGAGTCTCCAGTGGTCAACACCTTCGGCTTGCTGTTTCAAGCGCCAGAACCGGCTGCGGCTCCAAGACGCCGTCGCGTTGTCTCGCCAGCTGGGCCGGTGGGTGAGGTGCGCCCCGATGGTCAGGATTCGGAGGGATCGGATCAAGCCGCGCCGATCGACGCGCCAGACGACGCCGAAAACCACGATCAGATCCTGACGGAGGACCTGGACGACAGCGACGGTGACCTGGCGGGACGTCGGCGTCGGCGTCGCGGTGGCAAAGGCCGTCGCCGTAGCGGACTCGATGACGATCGGGACGAGTCCACCGCGCAGACCGGTGACGACGGTGACGAGGAGCCGGTGGAACGGCTCGACGAGGTCGATGGGGAGGACGCGGAAAGCGGCGTGATCGGTCGTCGTCGCACTCGTCGCCGGCGCCGTAGTGGCAGTGCGACCGAGGGGGAGGACCCGCCCGGCACCGTCACCAAGGTCCGGGAACCCCGTCGGGACCGGGATGAAGCGACCGGCATTAAGGGCAGCACTCGCTTGGAGGCCAAGAAACAGCGCCGCCGTGAAGGGCGGGAGGCTGGCCGTCGGCGCACGGTCATCACCGAGGCGGAGTTCCTGGCGCGCAGGGAGAGCGTTGAACGAGTCATGGTGGTGCGCCAACAGGGCGAACGGACCCAGATTGGGGTGCTTGAAGACGGCATCCTGGTGGAGCACTACGTCAGCAAAGCTGATTCGGGCCAGTCCGGGTCGATGGCGGGCAATGTGTACCTCGGCCGGGTGCAAAATGTCCTGCCCAGCATGGAGGCAGCCTTCGTCGACATCGGCCGTGGCCGCAATGCGGTCCTGTATGCCGGGGAAGTCAATTGGGACGCCGCTGGCCTGGAGGGACACAAATCCCGCCGGATCGAGAATGCTCTGAAATCGGGTCAAGGCGTGCTGGTCCAGGTCACGAAGGACCCGATTGGGCACAAGGGGGCCCGGCTGACTAGCCAGGTGAGTCTGCCCGGCCGGTATTTGGTCTATGTCCCCCAGGGGAAGATGACCGGGATCAGCCGCAAGTTGCCTGATGTGGAGCGTTCTCGCCTGAAGAAGATCCTCAAGGAGATTGTCCCCGCGGACGCTGGCGTGATCGTGCGTACGGCGGCTGAGGGTGCGTCCGAGGCTGAGCTGCGCGCCGACGTCGACCGCTTGACCAAGGCGTGGGCGGGGATTCAGAAGAAGGTCAAATCCGGCAATGCCCCCGCATTGCTGCATGGCGAGGTCGACCTCACGGTGCGGGTGATCCGTGATGTCTTCAACGAAGATTTCACCTCGATGGTGGTCTCCGGTGACAACGCCTGGAATACCGTCAACGACTATCTGGCCGGAGTGGCTCCGGAGCTGGCCGCCCGATTGCAGCGCTGGACCGGTGAGAAGGACGTCTTTGCGGAGTACCGAATCGACGAGCAACTGGCTAAGGCGATGGATCGCAAAGTCTGGTTGCCCAGCGGTGGCTCGTTGGTGATCGACCGCACCGAAGCCATGACGGTGATCGACGTCAACACCGGCAAATTTGTCGGTGCCGGTGGCAACTTGGAAGAGACCGTCACCAAGAACAACATCGAGGCGGCCGAGGAGATCGTGCGGCAACTGCGGTTGCGGGACATCGGCGGCATCATCGTGATCGACTTCATCGACATGGTGCTGGAGTCCAACCGTGACCTAGTGGTCCGCCGACTCCTGGAATGCTTAGGCCGGGATCGTACGAAGCATCAAGTCGCTGAGGTCACCTCGTTGGGGTTGGTGCAGATGACCCGTAAACGGGTGGGCGCCGGTCTGATCGAGGTGTTCTCAGAGTCCTGCGAGCACTGCAACGGGCGGGGGATCATCGTTTCGAGCACCCCGGTAGACAAGGCCTCCACGACATCGACAGACGCCACAGCGTCCGATGGTGGCGGACGTCGCGGGCGGCGAAGCCGGGGGAGTAGCGCGCCGTCGACAGGTGGGGGGAGCACTGTCTCCTCGGGTGCGGTCACAGCCTCCTCGGGAGGATCTGCCGGCGCGAGCTCACCAGCAACGGCGGCCTCCGCAGAGAATGCGACCGCCACCGGACCCACGCCAGCGCAGATCGCTGCGGCAGCATATGCGGCACTGCACCCGGTCGGGTCAGCGGAGATAGAGCTAGCAGAGTCGGCGTCAGTCCAGCCCGAACCGGTCGTTGCTCAGCAGAGCGACAGCCAGGATGTCTCGCGGCCCGTGAAAACGGGTCGAGTACGACGGGGGGTCTCTCGGCCGCCAACGACTCCCGCATCTGCCCCTGACGCGTCAGGGTCGGTGACTGAGCGCACCGAGGAGGGATCCTCGATGTCGGACAGTAGCGCGATGGGATGGCCGCAGGGCGGCACGGCCGGAGAGGCTGAAGAATCAGCGCTGGGGTGGCCTCAAGGATCTGGGGAGACCCCGGAAACGGCCTCGGAACCGCAGCGAGCTCCTCGGCGCCGTCGTAGTCGGGTCGTGGCACCAGCTGGACCGCCGGTGCCGGTGCGTGCTGAAGACGGCGAGTCGTCATCGGGAACACCAGTACTGGTGATTGACGAATCGACGGATTTGGGCTGAGGGTCTGTCGTCCCGTAAGCTTGGTCGTCGGTGCGTCCACCGTGCCCCGTATTGACGGGCCGGTTCGAAGAGACCATCCATCACAGCTAAGTCAAAGAGAGTGGGTTCAACGTGTACGCGATTGTTCGTGCCGGCGGCCGCCAGGAAAAGGTGTCCGTAGGGGACGTCCTCATCGTCGACAAGGTCAACGCCGAGCCCGGCGCGTCCGTGGACCTCACCCCGCTGATGCTCGTGGACGGAGCCAAGGTCGTCACCGCAGCGGCCGAGCTTGCCAAGGTCAAGGTCACCGCGGAGGTGGTCAAGGCCACCAAGGGTCCCAAGATCACGATCCTGAAGTACAAGAACAAGACCGGCTACCGCAAGCGTCAGGGCCACCGTCAGCCGACGACCCAGATCAAGGTGACCGCGATCGGGGCATGAGCCTCGGGGTCATTGAGTTCTCGTAGCCTCCACGATTAGCAAAGGCAGACACTGATATGGCACACAAGAAGGGTGCGTCGTCGTCTCGTAACGGCCGCGACTCCAACCCCCAGTACCTCGGCGTCAAGCGATTCGGCGGCCAGGTCGTCAACGCGGGTGAGATCCTCGTCCGTCAGCGTGGCACGCACTTCCACCCCGGTGAGAACGTCGGCCGTGGCGGCGACGACACGCTGTTCGCGCTGGCTGCCGGCGCGGTGAAGTTCGGGATGAAGCGGGGCCGTAAGACGGTCAACATTGTCCCGGCCGAGCAGAGCGCCTGACGTTCACCTCAGATTCTCCCTGTGAAAGGGGCGGGCTCGAGCCCGCCCCTTTCACTCATTCCCCGGGCGCAGCCCGGTTCGTCTCCGAAAGGCAGTCCTCATGGCCGCGACATTCGTCGACCGGGTGATGCTCTCCGTGGCTGCAGGTAAGGGCGGCCACGGATGCGCTTCGGTCCACCGTGAGAAGTTCAAACCTCTGGGAGGACCCGACGGAGGAAACGGCGGCCATGGCGGGGACGTCATTGTCCGTGTCGATCCTCAGGTCACCACCCTGTTGGACTATCACCACAGTCCCCACCGTCAGGCAGCCAATGGCAAGCCCGGTGAAGGGGAAGAACGTAACGGCGGCCAAGGTGAACCATTGGTGCTTCCGGTCCCGGCCGGTACGGTCGTCAAAGACCGTGACGGGCGGTTACTCGCTGACCTGGTCGGCATGGGTAGCGAATACATCGTGGCCCGCGGCGGCCGCGGCGGACTGGGTAACAAAGCCTTGGCCAGTCCCCGTCGTAAAGCCCCAGGATTTGCTCTCCTCGGTGAACCAGGCGAAGCCCGTGACATTGTCCTGGAGTTGAAAACCCTTGCTGATGTCGCGTTGATCGGATTCCCTAGCGCCGGGAAATCATCCCTGGTGTCAGTCCTGTCTGCTGCTCGCCCCAAAATTGCCGACTACCCTTTCACCACGCTCGTCCCCAACCTCGGCGTGGTGACTGCTGGTGATGCCCGATACACCGTCGCAGATGTCCCGGGGCTCATCCCTGGTGCCCATCAGGGCAAAGGACTAGGCATAGAATTCCTGCGCCACGTCGAACGCTGCTCAGTGCTGGTCCATGTTGTCGACTGTGCCACCTTGGAGCCGGGACGGGACCCGCTCACCGACCTTGACGCCATCGAACACGAGCTGCGCCACTACGTCCCCGACGAAGCACTAGGCGGCCGCCCCCTGTCCGAACGCACCCGCATCGTCGTGCTCAACAAAGCCGACATCCCTGAAGCGCGAGAGCTTGCTGAGATGGTGGTCCCTGACCTGCAAGAACGTGGTCTCGAAGTGCACGTGGTCTCTGCTGTCGCCCGGACCGGCCTGAAAGAACTTAGCTTCGCTCTAGCCCGCCATGTCGCTGCCGCCCGCGCCGAGCAGCTCGCCCGGACAGAACAGATCGCTCGGCAGCGGGTCGTGGTCCGCCCTGTCGCTGTGGATGACGACGGATTCACCGTTCGCGCGGAGGACGGACCCGATGGTCCGGCGTACCGGGTCCTCGGCGAGCGTCCCACCCGCTGGGTCCGCCAAACCGACTTCACGAACGACGAGGCGGTGGGGTATCTCGCCGACCGGCTTGCGCGGGCTGGGGTGGAAGAGGCTCTGTTTGCTGCTGGCGCAGTCGCCGGGTCCACGGTCTTGATCGGTCCTGAAGATGACGCGGTCGTCTTTGACTGGGAGCCGACGATGACCGCGGGTGCTGAACTTCTCGGCCGACGTGGCACTGATCATCGGCTGGAGGACCGGCATCGGCCAACGCGTGGCCAGAAACGGGCTGACTACGACGATCGCCGGGCCGCTAAACAGGCAGCCCGTGACGAGCTTGCCGCTGAACGTGCTGCTGGCTGGTGGACTAACACAGACGACTGACTCAGCGAAACTCCTTGGTGCCGTTGAGCGCCTGACCCTCGCTGGCCCCCCGATCACCCTTGCTCTTCCCGGCTGCCCGTGCCTACCGTGGGGCGCAGGGGAAAGTCGTGGATCACCGGGGTAGAGGATCACATCAGGTGAGAGACGTACGTCAGGTTCCGACATCCTCCCCGCCCGCGGGGAGCCGCGGTGGTGCGCCCGCACCTCCGCCACCGCACAGCACTGAGGCCATCGAGTCAGCTAACCGAGGCAGTGTCCTTCCTCGTGGGCGGTCAGAGATGGCCCGGAAGGTCTTCGGTAGCGACCTCGACCATCTGTGTGATGATGACCGCCAGCTAATCCACGCTGCCACCGGGGAGGTGATCTGGCAGGGTCAGGCACCGCATGAACGTCCATTGAGCGCTTTTGCGATGCAAATCGCTGTCGATCGACGTACCGGAGTTCTCCCTGCGGGGCAATCAATCACTGCGGATTACCTGCAACGCACGCGTCGTCGACTCGATGACCTGGGGGCGCCTGCTAATCCCTTTACCGGAATGGTGATGGAGCGGGCGCTGCGGCATCTCGCTGGATCCGCGGTCTCTCCCTGAAACAGGGGGCCGCTGGACCCCCTCTGACAGCTGCGAGTCGTCTCGGCGCCAGGCTGGCCGATATCCTCTCCGGTATGACGCAGGAGCACTCGGGGGACATCTCCGCGGCAGCAATCCGGCAGACCATCGCGGAAGCGCCACGCATCGTGGTCAAGGTGGGGTCGTCCTCCCTGACCACTGCTGAAGGCATCCTTGATGTGACCAGACTCGGTGCGATCAGTGATGCACTGGCTGCGCGACGTCTCCGAGGGCATCAGGTGGTCCTCGTCTCTTCCGGGGCGGTAGCAGCCGGGATCACTCCGCTCGGCCTGACCGCCCGACCCCGAGATCTGGCCACCCAACAGGCCGCCGCCAGTGTCGGCCAGGGCGCCTTGATTGCTGCTTACACCGAAGCCTTTGGCCGGCACGGATTGGGCGTGGGGCAGGTGTTGTTGACTGCAGCTGACCTCAACCGCAGCGGGCACTACGTCAACGCCCGTCGCGCTCTGATCCGGTTGATGCGCCTAGGAATTGTCCCGGTGGTCAACGAGAACGACGCTGTCGCCACCGACGAAATCCGATTTGGTGACAATGACCGGCTTGCTGCGCTTGTCGCGCACCTGGTCGGGGCGGGTGCGTTGGTGCTCCTCACTGACACCGATGCCCTGTACGACGGGCCCCCGACGGAGCCAACGAGTGTCCGGTTACCGTTGATTCGTGGAGCGCAGGATCTTCGCGGGATCCGTATTGGCGGTAGCGGCAGTCTGGTCGGTACTGGCGGGATGGTCACCAAGGTTGACGCTGCCCGAATCGCTACTGGGGCTGGTGTTCCCACGTTGCTCGCCGCAGCGGGACAGATCGAGGACGCCTTGGCTGGAGCCGATGTCGGCACCGTTTTTGCCCCATGGGGGGCGCGTCCCACGTCGAAGCGGTTGTGGCTGGCGCACGCCAGTGAACCGGAGGGCACTCTGGTCCTTGATGAGGGGGCGGTACGGGCGGTGGTAGAACGGGGCGCCTCGCTGTTACCCGCCGGGATCGTGGCCCTGGAGGGCGCTTTCGCCGCCGGGGCGCCAGTGGAGCTGGTGGGCCCGGACCGGCGCGCCGTCGCTCGAGGGTTGGTGGCTTTCTCCAGTGATGAGCTACCGCGGCTGCTGGGACGCAGCACTCGTTGGCTCGGGGAGGTATTGGGTCCGCACTATGCCCGAGACGTGGTGAACCGGGATTATCTCGTGCTGGTCCGTCGCTAAGCGGCTGTGGCGCGTCCATCTGGCAGGTTTTTCGCAGGCTGGATTCGCCCAGGACGGGCAGGCTGGGTAGCGTCGAACCATGCGCTTCGAGATCATGCGTGCTCACATTCGCGACCTGCAGCGGGTTAAGCCCCTATGGAAGGCGATGCTCCTGCGGTACGTGGACGTCATTGGACCGGACCTTCCGGTGCGTGATCCCAACGCCGCCTGGGCTCTTCGCCATGAGGAATACCTCACTTGGCTCAACGACGGTGCCGGTGTCGTCTATCTCGCGGTAGACACCGAAAACAACGACAAGGTGGTGGGCTACGCGGCATTGCACTTCACTTCCTCCGGCTCGGCTTTTGACATGGGGCAGTGGTGTGGTGAGTTGGAGTCGCTCGCCGTGGCGGAGGCGGCACGAGGCTGCGGCATCGGGACTCGCCTCATCGAAGCCTGCCGTAGCGAACTGAAACGACGCGAAATCACGTATTGGTCGCTGGAGACCCTCGCTGGGAATGCCGAAGCCAAACGGCTGTATGAACGCGCCGGGTTTGAACCCTTCATGTTGCGGATGATCCGCCGAGTCGACAGCCCCCAGGCGCAGATCCGTGCGGATGACCCGATGACTGCGCCGTTGGTGATCCCGGCGGGAATGCTGGGACAGAGCGGCACCGCCGGAGAACTCCCTGGCGGTGGTGCTGGCGTGGCGACCGTGGACGAGGTCCCCCTCCCGGTGCCAACACCGACAGTGGTGCCGACGGTGCAAGCTGCCGGAGACGCAGCGCGGGTGGCCGCTCGTCGCTTGGCGGTGGCGACCAGCGCGCAAAAAAACCGCGCTCTCCAGGCGATGGCGGATGCTGTCGCCGCGCAGAGTCCACGCATCCTCGATGCCAACAGCCGTGACCTGGAGCGTGCTCGGGTCAAAGGGCTCCCTGACAGCCTGGTCGACCGAATTCGGCTGGATCAGGGGCGCTTGGACGGCATCGCTGACGCCTTGCGTGATCTGGTGGCCTTGCCCGACCCAGTGGGACACGTGGTGCGGGGATCGACCTTGCCCAACGGCTTGCAGATCCGTCAGGTCAGGGTGCCTTTCGGAGTGATCGGGATGATCTACGAAGCCCGTCCCAATGTGACTGTCGATGCCGCAGGGATCGCGATGAAGAGCGGGAACGCTGTCATCCTGCGAGGTGGCTCAGCGGCGTCGTACAGCAACCGGGCGTTGGTGGCGACGTTACGCGAAGCCATTGAGCGCGCTGGTCTGCCAGCAGACGCAGTCCACCTGTTGGAGGGCGGACATGACGAAGCGGTCTCGCTGATGCGGGCTCGCGGGTTGGTGGATGTCATCGTGCCCCGCGGCGGTGCCAAACTGATCGAGACCGTGGTGACGCAGTCCACGGTGCCGGTGATCGAGACGGGCAGTGGCAATGTCCACGTGTATGTCGATGCGGCTGCAGAGCTGGGCAAGGCCTTGGAGATCGTGGTCAACGCGAAGACCCAGCGACCCAGCGTGTGTAATGCCGCAGAAACGCTGCTGGTCCACGCGGACATCGCAGCCCGCTTCCTTCCGCTGGTGCTGCCTGCACTGCACGAGCAGTCGGTGAAGATTCACGGGGATGTTGCGACGATCACCGCTGCGGCTGGGGTTGGTGTCCCGGTCTTGGAAGCTGGGGAACTCGATTGGGCCTGTGAATACCACGGTTTGGAAATCGCCGTACGGGTGGTGGCGGATCTTGATGAGGCGATGGCTCACGTCGCACGATATTCCACCGGGCACACCGAAGCTATCGTCACCGAGGACCGGACGGCGGCACGTCGCTGGACCAGCGAGGTCGACGCCGCAGTGGTGATGGTCAACTCTTCGACCAGGTTCACCGATGGCGGCGAGTTCGGTTTTGGCGCGGAGATCGGGATTAGCACGCAGAAGTTGCATGCCCGTGGTCCGATGGGCCTTCCGGAAATGACCAGTACCAAATGGATTGTCGAGGGCGACGGTCACATCAGGAGTTGACCTGTTCGTGTGACTCCAACGAGTCGTACGCCACGTAGTACGTCGGGCGGCCTTGCATCATCGTGTACATCCGCCCGACGTACTCTCCGAGAACGCCCAGACACAACAGCTGGACGGCGCCTACTGCGGCGACTACCACCACGGTCGAGGTCCATCCTGCGATGACATGCCCCAGTGCGCGAGCGATGAGGGCATAACAGAGCACTCCTAGCGCAGCCAGGCCACCGCACAGGCCACACCAGGTGGCTAGCCGCAATGGCGCCATCGAGTGGCCGGTGAGGCTGTCCACGCTCAACGCGATCATCTTGCGCAACGGGTATTTGGAGTCCCCGGCGGCACGCACTGCTCGTTCGTATTCGACCCGGGCACTGGGAAAACCCAAAGTGGGCACGACCAGACGAAGTACCCGATGCTGCTCGGGAAGTGCGTTGACAGCCTCCACGGTCGCCCGACTCATCATGCGGAAGTCACCGGCCTGATCGACCACTTTCTTCCCGGCCAAGGCGCGCATCAGCCGGTAGTAAGCCCCCGCCGTACCTCGTTTGAACACCGTGTCGGTACGCCGATCTGAACGCACCCCGTAGACGACATCGACCTTTTCGTCCCGGGCCACCTGCAGCATCTGGGCGATGGTCTCTGGAGGATCTTGCAAATCAGCGTCAATCGTCACCACGTAGTCGCCTCGTGCTCGAGCTAAGCCGGCGGAGATCGCAGCTTGGTGACCAGAATTGGCGCGCAAGCGGAGGACTCGCAACGCGGGCCACTGCCGACGCAACCGTTGCAGGATCACCGGCGAGGCGTCCGTTGAACCGTCGTCCACAGCCAGCACCTCGTACGTCGATTCCAGTCCGTCCAGGACGGGCCGGAGGCGGTCGATCATCAACGGGAGCACGGCCTCCTCGTTGAAAACGGGGACGACGACGGACAACTCCACGTCGGAGGAGGCAGGCTGCATGAGCACAGGGTAACTGCCGCTCAGCGCACGTCCGACGCCCCTGGGCGGGCGCTCGACGGCTCACGAGGGGACATCAGCCACCTCAGGAGGAACACCCCGATAAGGTGGACCCTATGTCGCTGACCCCGATGACCCTGCAGGCTGTTCCGGGTAGTGGCCACGAAGTTGTCTGGGAACTCCCGATGCCCGATTGGGCTTACGGAGTGATTGCCCTGGCCGCTTTCATGCTGCTGCTTCTGATCACCTGGCTGTTCCGCAATGCGGGACACACCCTGATGGAGGGGCCTGACATGGTGCCTCACGTTGCCCCCGGCACTGCCACGGCCCAGGGAGGACACAGTTCCACCCACTGAACCCCGTGCCACCCGCGTCGGTGTCATGGGTGGCACGTTCAACCCGATTCACCACGGTCACCTCGTCGCGGCCAGCGAAGTGCAACACCTCCTGGGACTCGACGAGGTGGTTTTCGTGCCCACCGGTCAGCCCTGGCAGAAAGATCGCACCCTGCTGGCGTCCGCGGAACACCGATACCTGATGACTGTGATCGCTACCGCATCCAACCCACGCTTCTCCGTCAGCCGCGTTGACATCGACCGGAACGGTCCGACGTACACCATCGACACGCTGCGTGATCTGCATGCCCAACGACCTGATGCAGAATTCTTCTTCATCACCGGCGCCGATGCCCTCGAACAGATCCTGTCCTGGAAAGACGCCGACGAGCTCTGGGAGCTGGCGCACTTTGTCGGAGTGACCCGTCCCGGCCACTGTCTCAGCGACCGTGGCCTGCCCAAAGAGGGCATCACGCTCACCGAAATTCCAGCGATGGCGATCAGTTCCACTGACTGTCGCGATCGTGTGGGAGCGGGTGAACCGATCTGGTATCTCGTGCCGGATGGGGTGGTTCAGTACATCGCCAAGTACCGTCTGTACCGAACGACGTCGACACCCGCACCGTGCACTGGGGGCGCCACGACCGGGCAGGCCCCGACGATGGCACCGGTACCGCGGTGATCTCAGGAGGAAATCCCACCCGTGCCTGCCACCGACCATGCCTGCCATCTTGCCCAGATCGCCGCAACTGCAGCCGAAGACAAACTCGCCACTGACATCGTTGCCCTGGATGTCAGCGAACATCTGGCACTGACTGATATCTTCCTGGTCGCCTCTGCCCCCAACGAGCGGCAGATCTCCTCGATTGTGGACGAGATCGAGGAGAAACTCCACGGCGCCGGAGTCAAGCGGGTTCGCCGCGAAGGTGACCGGGAAGCCCGCTGGGTGCTGATCGATTTCGGTGACCTCGTCGTTCACGTCCAACACCAGGAAGAGCGGACGTTCTACCAGTTGGAGCGGCTCTGGCGTGACTGCCCTGCCGTGCCGTTGACTCTGGGCCCGCAGGACCCTCCGGCCGATTCGCCTCGATGAGCGTCGCTGCGACATCAATGCCACGGCGAGTGGTCCTGCTCCGACATGGGGTCACCACTCATAACGCACGTGGACTGTGGCAGGGGCATCTGAATACGCCCCTGTCACCGACCGGCTTGGACCAGGCCCGCCGGGTCGCCCCGGTACTTGCGGGATATGGACTCGCGGGGATCTGGGCTAGCGATCTGGACCGGGCATCGCGGACCGCGCGCATTGTCGCAGATCATGCCGACATGTCAGTCACCGTCGATGCCCGCCTCCGAGAGATCGGCGTCGGGCACTGGCAAGGTCGTGACGCAGCCGACGTGGAAAAAGCCTCCCCTGGGGTCCTGGCGCGACTGGCGGCGGGGGAGGATGTCCGCCGCGGCGGCCATGGCGAGACCGTTGCCGAGGTGGTACGTCGAGCCCGGCCCAGTCTCGACGAAGTGATCGCCACCCTCCATCCCGGCCAGACCGCATTAGTCGTCACGCATGGCGTCTGTGCCCGGGCGCTGGCTGCCGATCTGGTCGGCATGGATCAACGGACCGCATGGCTGTGTCTCAGTGGGTTAGGCAACTGCCACTGGGGTGAACTCGTCCACGTCGGCGACCGGTGGCGGATCGCGGTCTGGAACGGACAGGTCGATCGACCCGGACCGCCGACCCGCCCGGCCCACGGCTACTGAGCAGGCCCAGAAGTCCCCTGCTGTGCCTCGATTTGGAAAAGCAGCACTCGCCTCGATAAACTCAACAAGTCCTCGCCACGAGGGCAAAGGTAAGGGGCTGTAGCGCAGTTGGTAGCGCACCTCCATGGCATGGAGGGGGTCAGGGGTTCGAATCCCCTCAGCTCCACCAGATTAGATATAGCGGTTTACCTGATGTAGTCAGGTCTGAAAGCGGCGAACAGCTCGTTGAGCTGGATCGCCGCTTTTTGTCTTCGGCGATGAGGATGTGAGAGTGTCACTCCGCGACGCTCACCGTGATCCCGGGCAGCAGCATCCCAGCAGTGATTTCATGGATGTCGAAGGGAATCAAGATGACTGGCGCTTGATGCTGAAGAGCTCTCGCGTAGCCCGGGGCTCTCCAGGCGCGGTAGGGCTGGTCGACATCGTTGTTGCGGGCTGAGTTTGTTGGTTCCTATGACACTATCGAGCACCGGTAGCGTCATCGGTCCTCGATGTGTGCGACGGCGGGGCCAAGTAGGCGGATCAGTGAGTGTCGGTGATCTGGTGCGCACGCATGACGAACTGCCGACGGCAGTGTGAGTGCAGCGGCCGGAGGTATCTCGCCATACCGTCCTGTGGGATGTGCCGGCCCTGCTGGCTGCGGCGCAGGTATCGCTCGCGCTTGAGATCGACAGGGAGTCGGAAAACCCCGACATCTACTCCGGCAGGGATGTGTTGACCCCCACAGGGCCAGGCTCACCTCGGCCTCCACTCTCAGGTGAGAAAACCCCGTGATGAACACTCTCAGTCGGGGATGAGGGCGTGGTGACTCTTGCGCTCATCACGCCACGTGGTCCCCGAGCGTCACCTATCCCCAACTCAGGCACATCTATCGATGTGCGATTCTCATACTTGCGATCAGCAATATGAGGCAGATTAACAAAATGGTGAGCGTCTCTAACTTATTCATTAGCCCCTTGGATTTCCATGCCTTAACTGTCATGAAAAAAGACGTTGCAGTGAGAATGGGAAAGCCGATCACTCTCAACCAGATAAAACCAGTTATATTCTCAATAATGACAATGATGCCCAGAGTGAGAAATATTGCCAGACAGTCAGTTGAGGCGCGATCGTAGTTATCTTGCTCTTGCGTGCTCATCAAGATGGCTCCTGTTGGTGACTGTTGCATTTATTGGACCTTGATCTCATGAAGGGCCAAGCTTGCGTTGTTTCCTTCTAATAATTGCTACTTCATGAGCACGTATCTGACGATCTTGCACGCCACTAATTTCGAGATTGATGCTCAAAGTCTCTCGGGTTGAAGGCGGGAGATTGTCTAGATCAATGCTTCACGCAAAAGAATATGTGTTGAGGGCGTTATTCACGAGGCATTTCCAGGTCATTCTTGGCTACCAGCCAAGTCGATAGAGCTCGAGTCGGGTAATGACGGCAATGATATCGGGGAGTTCTGTGAGTCTGCCTCGATAGCCAGTGGCGAAACCCAATGATCTCAAAGCGGCCGATGTTTTTATATATGTGTATGGCGACAGGTGTGTATCGATTGTTTCCCGGAGTGTAGGGGGTGGGTCGCTAACGCCTCGTGAATAACGCCCTGAGAAGACTTGCAGGTCACAGGCTCTCCAGTGGGAAGGTCATCCCAATATCTAATCGCTCGTGAATAATGCCCTTTATGGCATGTGGATATCTCACTAATCATCTCATCCGAAAACCTGCGGCCGAAAATGTGGGAAGATGTGAATTTCTTTGACTAGTATGTACAGGATCCCAGAATCGACGGTTGACCCCGCCGATTGGATACAGTTAAACCCACGTCATCAACTCGTCAGTGGTCTAGTGCCAAGCGAGTATGAGGCATTCGTAAGAATTCTACATCCCGCGCGGGATGAGTATGGCCAGAGCATCAGGTGGGAGAGTATTTCTCAAGCTAATGGACGGGCCATTCACCCACTTGCTCAATTTTCTAATATTTTAGCTGACAGATTTGGGGGTGATGCATCAGGAAAAAAGAATTTTGAACCACCTAATCGAGGCTCCTTGGCTGCAGAACAGCTTGAAGAGTTGACTGCAATTCTCATGCAAGAATCGGGGGAAAATGCTCAATGTTGGATGCTGCTATGGAACGGGTGGAGCAACTTGCCAGTGAGCTGGAGATCCTCTTTCCCAGTCGCGGTACAAAGATCTCGAGAGTATTGGCTTTTTCGCGCACCTTTAAAGGACTTGATGTCGGCAAGTACTTTTTTTGGTATCCCATTTGAATTTCATCAAATAAATAATTATGCGGAAGATGTCTTTGATTCGTTAATCAGCATTCAAAGCCCTAACCAATGGTGGGCTGAAGATAGGTCGTGGTTTATTGCTTCTGAAATCGACCAAGACTCCACCATATTTGCCGGACCACTAACCTTGGCTAAAAGGCTTCTACAAACTGCTGGCCTGGAGTGCTTCCTTGTTTCCAGAAATTCTAATATTGGCTCAGATGGTGACTTGATAAATATTTGAGCCAAATCACTTTCATTTAGGGCATTATCCGCGAGGCATTCGACACCTTGTAGTAAATCAGGAAGACCTGCAGGTTGCAGGCTCCTCCAGTGGGTGGGTGGTTGCTAAGTCTAATCACTCGTGAGTAACACCTTTGGGATAGATCAGTGACTATCAGTAATGAGTCCTCACTTGAAAGGAAAGAGTCGATGAAGAAGTTCATTTTGACAGCGCATAGTTTTGCTGTGGCCGGTTTATTGATATGCACATTGCCTGCCGTGGCAGTAGCAGATTCTGGAGATAATCAGAGTGAAGCGAGGATATAAGAGATCGCGGAGCATCGAGTTATTTGGAGCCAAATACACTGAAAACTACCCTAGTGGCTGCGGCGTGCGAGTGGATCGGCCGCACCCTTCCTACTACACAAATAACCAAATTCACACGAATGTGAACAGCACGTGTCATACTGTTCCTGTTATCAGCTCTACACTGCGAGGTAATATGTATCGATCCCGCTGGTGGGGGTGGGAAAAACAGAATCTTAACGAGCCATCAAGTCGGCAGGTTACAGGTAGGGATGCCGCTCAGTACAACTGGACTGCAGCGGTCAACTGCACCAATGGAGACTTGTACCGTTATCGTACTGAAGGCTTCGGAACAATTGTGACTCCCAACGGTACATATAGTGCGCAGGCTTACGAGCAGAATGACAGTGAAATTCGTTGTGGTGACTGATGATTCGTTGTTATTGTCAGGTAATATCTTTGATGGTTGTCTCACTGTTATTAATGGTGTCTGCATGTGGGGTGGCGCCAAAACAAAGGTCAGTGTCTAGTTCACCTTCTTCAATTGAAGTTCGATACCAAGATGTTAAACGACATCAGGCTCCAGCGCGCCCTCCACGTGTCATGGCTGGGACTATAGAAGCAGTTTTGATTCATTCACACTGGAAAGAATTTGAATTCGAAAAGAAAGAAGAGCCAATAAATGTAAAATGGCCAAGATCTTCAAGCATCAGCGAACTTAGGATTATAGGGGCCCCCTCACCTGCAGCTGCCACTGTCAATCTTTTTAAGAAAATTACAGATAAAGGAATTCCGGCAGAGAAAGACGGTAAGGCTGTTGACTGCTCTCAAAGAAAACCAAAGTTTTTTTCAGGTGGTCCAGAATGCATGATTATGGATTCCTCGCCGAGTGGGGCGTCAAGTATTGTCATTCTGGGGGCAGATGAATATATGTATTTGGCGCTTTGGGCGCAATGGTGGAAATTTATCCCTGATTCACATCAAGCCATGGGCAAAGTAGATCAAGTAGATGCCTCTTGGGTAGTTGTCCGCATCCCAGCATAGTCACTGATGTTTTCGCGCTAGTGTCGTGAGTTATTGATTCGTTTGCAGTAGTTGGTGAGGGTTTCGAGGATTTGGTCGGCGGTTTTAGTCCAGGCGGCGGGGAAAAGTCAGTGCGGTCATGGCCTACCCCGACATCGCGGCGTACGGGATCATGT
This sequence comes from Austwickia sp. TVS 96-490-7B, assembly GCF_019331795.1. Taxonomy (GTDB): domain Bacteria; phylum Actinomycetota; class Actinomycetes; order Actinomycetales; family Dermatophilaceae; genus Austwickia. Next base: position 71,875 of record NZ_JAHPZL010000003.1, on the reverse strand, counting down.
CGACCCCTGGTCTGGTCGTCGATGAGGAAGTGCTCGTCTCCGGGCGAGTCCCCAAGCAGGACGAAATCGCAGCCCAGCTGAGCCGTTGACATGCCCTCTCACCAGGCTCCTCAGTGCGGCCGTCTGTGTTTTTTTGCCTGTCATCCACAATGCGGGGCGTTCACAGATGGCTGCGGCGTACCTCCGGCAACTCGTCCCGGATGCGGTCGCCGAAAGCACGCTCGTCAAGGGCGGCGTGCAGTCGCCGACCTGCCTCAATGAGGAGGCCGCCGGTCTCTGCGTCGAGACGGGAAATTGCTGCCTCAGTCGCGTCCCACTCGGCGCGAGCGACACTCATGGCTTCACGACCGGCATCCGTCAGGGAGATGACCCGGCTGCGGGCGTCGGCGCCGCGCGCATAATCGACGAGGTTTTCTTTGGCCATCGCTGCGATGCGTTGACTCATCGAGGCGTGGCCGACGCCGTGGGCGTCAGCTAATGCGGTGATGGTGGCTGGCTGGTCTGCCAACGTGAGGAGCACTGGAGTCCAGGAGGACCGGAACGGCCATAGGCCGCGTTCTTTGTACAGGTCGAGGATGTCCTGGTCCATCGCGCCGATAGAGCGCAGGAGGGGACTCAAGAGTGAGCTCATCGGAGTAGATGTCATGCTGCCATTATAACAGCGGCATGATATTCAGGGCCGGATGGGACCCGCTCTCACCAACGCCACCGACCAGCGTTGCCACAACCACCCGTCATGATGGCCACATGTCCCTGAATGCGGCAACCCCAGCCCCGGCCAATCAACCCGACTCAACGCCGATGAGCCACGCCATGGCCGTGCCTGTCCCGGACGCAGTCGTGGAGTACGCGCGCCATGCCTCCCGCATCGTGGTGCTGACCGGCGCTGGGATGTCCGACGAAAGTGGCGTCCCCACCTTCCGTGACGCGCATACCGGCCTGTGGGAGCTGCACGACCCAGACCGGCTTGTCACAGCTGAGGCGTGGGCGGAAGAACCAGAACTCGTCTTCGGATGGCATTGGTGGCTGGCTCAGTTAGTCCGGCGCTGCCACCCACACGACGGACATCTGGCTTTGGCGCGGTGGGCCCAGCGCATCCCAGTGGACATCATCACCCAAAATGTCGACGACCTTCATGAACGCGCCGGATCGGCAGTGGCAGCTCACCTGCACGGGACGCTGTTGACCTTTTCGTGTGGTGACTGCGGTGCAGCGTTCCCGTTGGATGTCCCTCCGATGTCAGCGGCGGACGCGGCCTCTCATGTGGTGCCGACGCGGATGGATCCACCAGTCTGCCCACACTGTGACGGTGATGTTCGGCCCGACGTGGTGCTCTTCGGCGAGCAACTCCCAGTGGGGGCATTCGATGTTGCGGTGGACGCGATGCTCGCCGCGGAATTGTGTCTCGTCGTAGGCACGTCAGGCATTGTGCAACCTGCGGGGTCGTTGCCAGATATTGCTCGCGGTCATGGTGTCCCCGTCGTGGAGATCAACCCGCAGGAGACGGCGCTGTCGTGGGGCGTCGACGTATGTTGGCGGCAACCAGCGGGCCGGGCACTTCCCGCACTGCTCGCCGCCGTCGAAGGGGACCAGCTCACCACTGACCGGTGACGACAGTCCCCTGGTGATAGGCGGCCACCCAATCCTGTCCGGCCCCGCGCCAGATCGTGACCCGTCGGGTACGCCGCTCACCCTGGATGAGCAGGTACGTCAACAGATAGGTGTCTGGCGCGAGGACGCGACATTCTTCATCCTCAGTGGCCCAGAGTGGGGTGTCCTCGCTGTGGGCGCGGCGGGCGCAGACCTGCCAGATCGTCTCCAGATCAAAACGTCCCCCGGAGGCACCCACTTCCCAGTAGTTCTCGCTGACTCCCACCTCAAACGCATCGCGAGTGGTCTCCGGGAGGGGAAAATGCAGCAGCCGCTCGCGCTCCATGAGGGTACGTCGCACCGCCGTGGGCGCGGCGGATAGATCATGCCAGGTCATATCAAGTCGCCATCCCATTCTGTGGCCGAGATAAGAATCAATGCCGTGCCAGGGTCATCCCGATCGTGGGGATGGTGATCTTGGCGTCGGTGACAGTGACACTCACCTCACGGATTTTGTTGCCTTTCATGACGCGTTTGACGAAATCTTGAACCACGAGGGGTTGAGTGGGCAGATTGGTGATGACATCAGTGGGGACTTCCAGAGCAGCGCCGAGAGTTCGGGGTTTGCCATCAATACCCGGGCCGCGGGCCGCGATACGCAGCGCGTCATAACTGTGCAAGGTCACCGGCACCGTGGTGCCCCCGGAGGTGATGGAGAAAGTCCGAGACGTTTGCGCGACATCAAAATGGGGGAGAGCGGCGACGTACGTGTTCTTTGATCCGGACGGGGTCAGCTCTCCTCGGTAAGAGTATTGCTGGGGTGCGCTGAGGGTTTTGGTGGAATTATCCTGTGGGGTGTTCTGCAAGGGGCGTCCCCGGAGAGGCTGATCGGTCTGTACGAACGTCCATTTCGGGGCAGTGAGAGCTTTCTTCCAATAGCCTTTGCGGCCGCCGTCGCTGCCTTCAACGCGAAGCTCCCGGTTGTGTGACCCTGCTCCCGTGGAGTGGATGGAGATCCGTGAGGTAATTTTTCCGGGTATTTTTGGCTGGTGGACCCAGTCAGGTGCGGGTAGCTGAATCGCGGCGTACTTGAGGTTGAGTTTTTCCTTGGTCTGGTCAACGATCGACGGTTTGCCGCGCTGATCCTGCCAAGAATAGCGGAAGAAGGCCGTGTCGCCGCCGGATACATCAAAGTCGTACAGGCGGGTATACATGTCGCCGTACTTATTGGTGACGAAGATCGTCGAGCCGGATGCGGAAATGGCTTGGGATTTGAATCTGCCGCCCATGGGGCCGCCCACCTCATAGGAGTAATCGTTAGGCAGCCATGGGTCGAGGTATGTGATGCGGGAACCGTCTTCGGACAGCGCAAGAACCTGGGTGACCTTGGCGAATGCCACCGCGTGCGGATTGCCGATCCGGTCAGTGAATGACACATCCTCGTGGGTGCCTAGGATCGATAGGACCCAGCGGCCGGGATCGGTGGTGGGAGTGCGTTGGCCCGAACCAGCCCAAAACGGCGCGCCCCAGGCTTTCATCCAGTTCCATTTGCCAGGCGAGGACAGGGCATTGTCCATGGTGTAGAGCCAGCCGGCAGCGTCGACGGCGACGAGTTCGTCGTCATTGACCGACATACCGACGAGAGCTCCCTGCAAGCACGCAGGCAGGGCCGCATGGCGCCAGCGGCCGTCGCCGCCGATGGCGCGGGTGTAGATCAGGCCTTCCCGAAGGGTGAATTCAAAACGCCGGTTGAAGCCAGAGGTGGAGTCCCGTAGATCGATCCGACGCGGGAATTTTTCTTGCTGGGCCGCAACGGGGAGGACGTCATATCCGGTGAGGCTTTCATCGGAACGGGGGCCGGGGGGACGCTGTGCCGTGCCGGTGCGTGACACGCACGCGGCGGGAGCTTTGTCGGTGCCGCCTTCGCCGCGGGGCGGGGCATCTGCCGCCGTTGCCGGGCTCGCCAGGACGGCAGCCGCGGCGAGGGTCACGCAGGTGGTCCCGGCGACGGTCACCCCGAGCCGTCGCCGGTGGGAATCGCCGACCTGAGGTATCGGCGCAGTGTGGGTACGGCGCTCGTGGCTGGTCGGCATGGTGGCTCCTGCTCGGCGGTAGGTCGGATATGGGTGATGTTACTGAGGGGTGTGGGGCGAGGTGGCACTCATGTTGCCCAACTCGGCCATCGGTGGGGGACGTCCTCACCGACCACGGCCGCTGCGAGGTCGTGCAACAGCGACGACCCCCGGTCGTAATACGACTCGTGTCCCATGTTGAATCTGGTCCAGGCCTTCCCGTCGGGATAGACGGCCAGATGAGGCACCGGCGCCAGAGAATGCACCCCGGGCAGACGGTTGACCTCCGGGCCAAAAATCCCCAGCCGGGTCACAACGTCTCCAGTAGCGACCGCCGCGTAGAACTGTCCATCTGGGACATGGAGAGTCGAAATGTCGCTGGTAAACAGGCCAGGGCAGCCTGTCACGATGCACGCATCAAATACCTCGGTCTGGGTCAAGGCCAATCCCAGCACCGACGCGCCATAACTGTGCCCAGAGGCCACCAAACGCACGTCAGGTCCCAGCGTGGCCCGCAACCCCTGCGCGCAGCGCGCCAACAACGGGGCCGCCTGGCGGGCATAGGTCCGGTCGGTGGCTTCGCCCGGGACGATCCACCGAATCCCGCTCTCTCCCAGCGCCCGGCGGGTTGCAATGTCGTACGGCGCTCGGTAGCCGATCCAGTCGACTACCGCAATGCCGTCCCGGCCGCCGCGGTCATCACCGAGGATCCGTCCAGCTTCGTCCCGTAAGGCCGACATCCACATCGCCTCGCGGTACAACCGCAGGTCAACGGTGGTGGTGGTGCCAGGAACATGCAACACCACGGTGTGAGCGCGCTCTAAGTCGCCAAGGACCACCGCGGTGCGCAGCGGGTACTCGCGGGCGTCCAACAGATAGAGGCCGCGCTGATCCAGGGGGGTGGTGATGTCGTCGAGAGCCGCCAGGGATTCCGCGGGGACCACTGATTCCGGCACCCCCAGGTCAGTGCCCAACGGGGAGAGCAGCGCCCGCAACTTCAGCAATCCTCGCAGGTCTCGTCGTTCTCGGTCGTCGGCGTCATCCGTGCCAGTGTGGCGGGGGAGGGGCCCACCGTCTGAGGCGGAAGCAGCGGCCACTTCGTCGAGGACCCCACCGGCACGAGCGTGAATCTCCTCAGCCAGGGTGATCAGGTTGGCGTTGTGGCGGACCGCTGCGGGAAGCCCATCGGTGCGCCCGCACCAGGACGTCGTACGTTCAGTCACCACCTGCTTTTCAGCAGGACTCAGCCCATCCCACCACGATGCGACCGCTGCGGGGGCGGTGTCGGCAGGAAGCGGTGGGAGCCGTTCACCGGTCGCCGCGAGATCGGGGAATCTGATGGCGGCGGTGTCCGCTTCGCTGCGCAACAAGTCTGGGATCGCTGCCGCGGTCAGGAACCGTATGGCCAGCCGTCGGTGGCGTAATTCGTCGGTGAGCGCCTCTTCGAGCCGCCCCCAGGTGCGACTGTCCTCTGCGGCGCGGACAAACTGATCGTGCAAGCTTTCGCACCGGGTCAGAGCATGCTCGAGATCTTCCGCGGCTGAGCGGATTTCAGTGGACAGGTGTCGCATGAACGCAGCCGGCGGGTCCTGTCCGTTGTCGACTCCTCGTGACATCGTCATCTCCCGGTGCCGTCCGAGCCGCCCTGACATGACCGTACGGCGGTGGTCCTCGTCCGGCTGCGTTTCACGCTAGCGCACCATGCCCCACTTCATTTCACAGCAGGGCAAAGTCCCACCCTGCGTGGACCAGCACCGCAGGCCAGATGTGTCCGAACACGACACGGACGACGTAAAACAGCAGACCGATCACGATCGTCTGCGCGAACTGGACCATGACCTCTAGGAAACTTGGCCCGAGGAAGATGTTGGGCAGATGCCACGCGCCAAACATGACCGCCACCAGCATCGCGGCCTTCCACTCAGAGCGGTAGTAGCGGCGCGCCTCCTGGAGCAAGAAGCCGCGGAAGATGATCTCTTCGGTGTAGCCCACCGCTAAGGTCCCCGCGAGGAGACTGAGGAAGTAGCCGAATCCGCTCTCCGGGATGTCTTGGACGCGATCGATGAGCCCCCAGACGGTCATGGCGATGGGGATGACGCACAGGACGAGGAAGATGTTGCGTTGGTTCGTGGACATCGGATCCCCCACGCGAGGGTGGGACCACATGGTGTTCAGACGCCCGATCATGGCGAAGACGAAGGTGGCGAGCAGACCAGTCACCGCCATCGGCAGCGCGATGCGCAGCAGCGCTGAGGTAACGGTGGATCCGAACGCTGCGAACGAGACCGGAGCGAAGGGGTGGGTCATTGAGGTCGTTCCGACCCAGACGAGCGAGAAGACTATCGGTGCCGCGATCAACACCCACAACGGCAGCGGTTCAGGTGAGGCAGACCGGCGACGGCGGCGGGTCAGCCGTCCGCAGGCAGGAGATGCGGTGTTCGACATAGCTGAATTGTGCGGAGTAACGATGAACGTTGTCTGGACAAAGTAGCTGCCTGACCTGGGATCTCAATGGATCTAGCGAAGGTCGTGTCACTTTCGCATCGTTGGTCTCGTCTACCTCATGGTGACGCGTCGCCCGAAGGACGGCAGACTAGGGCGCCATGAATCCATGGAGCCTTGTCGACCTGCCGGATCAGACCGGCCGCATCGTCGTCGTGACCGGCGCAACCTCGGGGATCGGTCTGGTCACCGCCCGTGAACTCATGGCGCGCGGTGCGTACGTCATCCTCGCTTGCCGTGACGTCGCCAAGGGGGAGCAGCTGCGTGCCGAGTTAGGCAGCACTGGTCAGTTGAGTCAGGTACGTCGGGTTGACCTGGCCGACCTGGATTCAGTCCGCGAGTTCGCGGTGTCCCTCGCCAACTGGCGCATCGACATCTTGATCAACAACGCTGGATGTTTCGTCCCGAACTTGCAACACACCCCTCAGGGGCACGAATTGATGTTCGGGACCAACGTATTGGGTCCCTTCCTGCTCACGCAGTTGCTGTTGCAGCAAGGAGCGATCACGGACCGAGTGGTGTGGCTGTCCTCAGCGGCGCACCGGATGGGCAAGATCGACCTGGCTGACCCGGACTGGCACCGTCGCCGCTGGTCCCCGTGGCGGGCTTACGCGACGAGCAAGCTTGGTGACTTGGTGCTCGCCTACGAGCAGCAGCGTCGGTTTGTCACCGATGGATCGTTGGTGCGCAGTGTGGCCGCGCACCCTGGGTGGAGCAGCACTAAATTGTTTGACCCGTTAGCGGAACGACGCCGCGGCAAGATGCTGTCGATGCTGTCGGGAGTCCCGATCGTCGCTCAATCCGCCGAGGACGGTGCGCTGCCGTCGCTGTACGCCGCGGGCGTCCCGGAGTTGCCTGGTGGCACGTACGTCGGCCCGTCCGGCCCCGGCGAGCTGACTGGCTGGCCGCGTCCAGTGGGTTCCAGTGCTGCGTCGCACGACCGTTCCACGGCGCGCCGGTTTTGGGCGATGTGTGAGGAGCTGACCGGGTTGCGCTGATCTCAGACCGGGGCGACCCCCGTGGCCCCGGTGTGACGGAGGAATTGGCCGTACCGTCTGAGGGTTTCGTCGCCGGCCTGAGCGCAGACCGGCGACACCTGGTCCAGGTTGAGGAAGCCGTGGACGAGGTGGTCGAAATGCAGGTGTTCGCAGATCCCTCCAGCGGATCGAATGCGTTCGGCGAACCACAGTCCGTCGTCGCGGAGCGGATCATGCTCGGCGGTCACCACAAACGTCGGGGGCATCCCCGCCAACGTGGCATATGCCGGGCTGACGGTGGGATCTACCCGTTGATCACGGGTGGTCCACTGGTCGACGTACCACCTCATGTCGGCCTGCTCCAGGCCCCAGCCGTGCCCCTTCTCTACGATGCTGGCGGCAGTCAAGGTGAGGTCGGTGTGCGGAGTCAACAGCAGGAGATGTGCGGGTGGTGGCGACGACCCCAACCGGGCGGCATCTCGGAGGCGCAAGGCCGTCGCGGCGGCCAGCAAACCCCCAGCGGAGTCCCCCGCGATGCCGATGCCCGCTTGGTCGTCACCGCCAAGAAGACCGCACATGGCGTCGGCCCATAACGCGGCCCGCACTCCGTCGTCGATGGCTGCTGGGGCTCGATATTCGGGGGCGCGTCGGTAATCGACGGCGATGACCGTGACATCGGCGTGTGCAGCGATCCGGCGTGCCAGACGGTCATGGCTGTCCAAGTCACCGACGACGTATCCGCCGCCGTGCAGGTAGATCACGATAGGCAAAGCCACTAATCGCGGCCGGTAGAGACGCACCGTCAGGTGATCGCCTAGGTCGTGGTCCTCGACGACAGCCATGTCCGGGCCAGGGGAGGCATGTCGTGCCACGGACTTCGTTGCGACCCGAAGTCGGGCCGCCCCCATCCGTGCGGCGACAGCCTCGGCGGCGGCTGCTGCGGAAAGCCAGTCTTGCAACGCCGAATCGGGCTCGGTGCGTATCCGCTCCGGTCGCCCGACGGCCTGCGTCGACCTGCTGTCCACTTTGGCAGGGTAGCCGGTCAGAGGGCGTCAGTGGGGAGGGGAGGCGATGCGCAGCGGGTGACGGAGCGCCGTCAGCAGTGACTTAGCATCAAGGGATGGCTGTCGCACTGACTGTGGCGTTCTTCGTGTTTACCGGGGTTTTTATGGTGATTTTTGCGGTGATGGCTGCGGTGTTGTTACGAAGCGGGGCAGTATCGGTACGTACGGTGCACGAGGGGCAGAAGACGCCTCCTGGGACCGAGGACTAGTCCGACCGGCCACAGTTGATATTTAAGGGTGTTATTCACGAGGCATTTTCAGGTCATTCTTGGCTACCAGCCGATTCGGTAGAGCTCGAGTCGTGTGATAGTGGCGATGATGTCGGGGAGTTCGGTGAGTCTGCCTCGATAGCCGGTGGCGAGGATTTTCCATTGTTTCCAGGTGTCCGATGGCGTGTTCGACATGGGCGCGGATGTGGGATATTTCTGTGTTGTCGTGTTTTTCGTTGTCGGTTCGTTCGTGTCTTTTCTTCTTTGTGAGCGGTGTGAGAGCGTCATGGGCGATGTAGGCGGTGTCTGCGATCCATGTGGTGTGGTTTTCTGCGAGGATCTGTGACCAGCCGGTGAGGTTGAGAGCGGCGGAGTCGTGTCGAGTTCCAGGAGTGGGTGTAGACGTGGCGAGGAGGTGTCGGGTCAGGGTGGAGGCGACTTGGATGCTGACACACTGGCAACGGCGTTGACTGGAGTAGTTGGCTTTGGTGACCTCTTGCTCCTGAGCTGGGCGGTTGCCAGTTGGGACGTATGTGCCGTCGATGAGGATGGCTCGTCCATCACTAGCGGCTTCTTCTAGGGTGATGCCGGTGAAGGTCAGGGCTTCATTGATGACGAGGAGCATCCTGCGATAGATGCGTGAAGCGGTGGGTTGTGAAATATCTAGCAGATCAGCTAGGAACGTTCGTGACAGATTGTTCCGTAGACGTTCCAGGGTGAGGATGACGTGTTCTTTGACGGGCCACCGATGTCTACGCAAGTTGACTCCCCGGGAGTGAAAAATGTCGGTGACCCGCCTGACGAGTTCATTGAGTGCATCGTGATCGAGTCCTGCTGCACGACTGATACCGCATCGGTCGCTTCCCTGAGAGATGTGAGTCGTCTAAGGGCGTTATTCACGAGGCATTTCCAGGTCATTCTTGGCTACCAGCCAAGTCGATAGAGCTCGAGTCGGGTAATGACGGCAATGATATCGGGGAGTTCTGTGAGTCTGCCTCGATAGCCAGTGGCGAGGATTGTCCATTGTTTAAGGTGTCCGATGGCGTGTTCGACATGGCTGCGAATGCTTGATATTTCTTTGTTGTAGCGTTTCTCATGGTCGGTTCGCTCGTGTCCTTTCTTCTTTTTGAGGGGTGTCAGTGCGCCCTGGGCGATGTAGGCGGTGTCGGCTATCCATGGCGTGTGGTTTTCTGCGAGGATCTGTGACCAGCCGGTGAGGTCGAGAGCAGCAGAGTCATGTCGAGCTCCAGGAACCGGTGTGGAGATCGCTAGGAGTTGTCCTTCCAAGGTGGAAGCGACCTGGATGCTTAAACACTGGCAACGGCGTTTACCGGAGTAGTTTACTTTGGTGAGATCTCGCCCCTGAGCTGGGCGGTTGCCAGTTGGGACGTATGTGCCGTCGATCAAGATTACTCGGCCATCACTAGCGGCTTCCTCTAGAGAGATGCCGGTGAAGGTCAGGGCTTCATTGATGACCGGGAGCATCCTGCGATAGATGCGTGAAGCGGTGGATTGTGAAATATCTAGCAGATCAGCTAGGAACGTTTGTGACAGATTGTTCCGTAGGAGTTCCAGGGTGAGGATGACTTGTTCTTTGACGGGCAACCGATGTCTACTCAAGTCGATTCCCCGGGAGTGAAAAATCTCGACGACACGCCTGACGAGTTCATCGAGTGCATCGTGATCGAGTCCTGTTGTAGACTGGTACCGCATCGGCCGCTTTCATGAGAGATTTGAGTCGTCTAACCCAATGATCTCAAAGCGGCCGATGTTTTTATATATGTGTATGGCGACAGGTGTGTATCGATTGTTTCCCGGAGTGTAGGGGGTGGGTCGCTAACGCCTCGTGAATAACGCCCTGAATCGCTGCAGGTCAATGTCATCTTTGTATCATCAGGGGAAACTAAGGATTCTTTAAGGATTTCACATGTGACATCAAATTCGAGTCTGGGTGTGCATGGAACCTGAACAGACCTGCCCGCTACGGTGGTGAAAACTGTGGTGGCTTTATGTCGCCGCTGATCGATGTGGACCAGTGGTGGTTTTTCGATCCAGATCACTCATGAGATGACGAGGTGAGTAGGATGCGCGACGCCGAAAATGCTTGTGTTGCAAGGAAATTCTAGAAAAGTGGCTGAAGGTTGCATCGACGCCATCCCCAGTATTCGGGTCAACCTCTACGGGGACAGGCCCACCCCGATCGCCACTCACATGGGGGAGGAGTCCGGTTTCCGTCACGCGGCAGCGCTGGAGACCCCGTGACCAGAGCACACTGGTGGGCACCCGCCTGAGAGAAAGCAGGTCCTTGGCGATGGCATACTTCGTGATCCAGCTGAACAGCCCGTACCCTCCAGAGCTGACGTGGACTGTGCTGTGGGACTTGCGAGCCCACGACCGGATCATCCCACTCACCCGGCTCCGGGGTGCCCCGTTGACGGCCACTGGAGCGCCCGCCGATGCAATAGATGTCGGTGTGGTGTTCACTGCGTGGACCACACTCGGCCCCTGGAGCATCGCCGACCCGATGCGGGTAGAGCACTGGGTTCCGCCGCAACAGACCAGGCCGGGACGAGCGCTTATCGTGAAGACGGGCCAGGTCGTGACCGGGAACATCGAGGTCACGGTCGCACCCCGCGCAGACCTCGACCACGGCGCGACCGTGCACTGGGCTCAACAGATCGACGTACGGGGTGTCCCGGCAGCCCTCGACCCCCTCACCGCAGCCGTGGCGCAGACGGCGTACCGGTCAGTGGTGACCCGCTTGATCGCCGCAGCGGCGCAGGCCCCGGCGCGCAGGCAGCCAGGAACTCACTAGCTCTGGAAGCCCTTGGTTAACGTCGCGATGTCCGCCAGGGACGTCGCGGTGTCGGCAGACGCAACGCCGTCAACCCAGCACTGGGCAGCATTCGGGCCCGAAGTCGTTGCCGCCAGGGCTGTGCGGCAGCGACACCACGCAACGCCCGCCGCGCATCGATCCGAATCCGTTCGACATGGCGAGCCGAGACGTCCTGATCAGCCTCCGGGGCATAGCGCACATCTTCCAAAGCCAGCAGCACCCGTTCCAAGGCCAGCGTGGCATGCCGTTCAGCGACGGCGCTCGCTGCGAGATGTTCGTGCAGGCCCCGAGGCGTCGCTGCGGCAGGCACCTCCAAGCCCAGGTCTTTGAGTCCCTCAGCGAGGATCACCCATTCGGCTTCAATGGCCTCCTCAGTGGTGACGGCGCGCCGTCGACGTCGGGCCCGCACCAGGGCTGCCGTCGTAGGGACGGTGGCGACCAGAACGATCAGGACAGCAACCGCAATCCATGGTGCAGCTCCGAAGGGTCGGTTCTCCTCCGGGGCTGGGGCACTACTCGGAGCGTGGGGCTCTTCGGCTGGGCGGGAGCTGCTGTGTGCCGTCGACGGGGTGGGACGTGCCGACGGGGCCGCAGTCGATGTGCTGGGGGAGGGCGCACTGACATTGTCGGTGTAAACCGGTGCGGAACCGCTGCGTTCGCCTGGTGTTGGTTCGAAGCGCAGCCAGCCTGCACCTTCGAAGTACAACTCGGGCCAAGCGTGGGCATCAGCGGCAGTGACGACCCTGGTGGTGCCTTCCTGGTGTCCGGGGAGGAACCCGGTGGCCATCCGGGCCGGGATCCCCTCAGCCCGGGCCATCATCACCATGGCGGTGGCAAATTGCACACAGTAGCCGCGACGGCTCTGCAAAAACCGGTCCAATGCGGTGCGTCCGGCGGTCGCTGCGTCCATTCCTCGTGGCGGCGGCGTCAATTCCAGGGAGTAGGTGAAATCGCCTCGGCCTCGCAACCAGTCTTGGATGGCAACAGCCTTCTGATAGGCCGTGCTGACCCGCCCGACAGCGTCTTTGGCGCTGCGCCGTAGCAACTCAGTGTTGGCCTCCGGGGGGACTACCAAAGTCTCCTTGGCGACTCGAGACGCCGCGCCCGCCGATTGCAGCTGATTGAGAGTGGGTGCGAGCACCAGATAACTCAGGTCATAAGAATGCGGTGTTTGGTCGACGACTGGCATACCCGTGGCCGAATCCACCGCCCAATGTGCACCGACAACAGTGCCCGCAATGATGGGGACCGGGCTGGCGAGATAGGGCGCGGCTAGCCCGGTGTGCAGCACCTTGATATGCGCTTCGGTGCGGACGGTGTCTTCTTGCAATCCATTCGGGTAGGGCAGTTGAGGTTGTCGGGAGGGTCCCACTGCTGAAGGCGTGGGGGTCCATTTCCCGTCGGCGTAGGTCGTGGCGACACTGACCCGTAGCGGCGGCGTGGTCGGGTCGTCAGTGGTGTAGGTCAGTACGGGCGCGGAATCGCCACTGCGGAGGTCTTGCACCATGTCCGAGTGCGGTGAAAAACCCACCCGGTGCGGGGCACCCAGATTGCCCCGACCAAGTCCTTCCGCCAAGTAGCGTTGCGGCAGATGGGGGACAAACGCTCCAGCGGTCAAGCCCATCAGGATCGCCGTCACGGCAAGGGTGCTGCCCCACACGGTACGACGTAACTGCGGGGGGAGGCGTCGCGACCGAGCCAGATCTGGGCGCCACGCTGCCAACCAGTCCTGATCCTGCTCGAGCATCATCGCAGCCCACAAGGTCAAGGTGAGGGCGACATGAAATGGCGGCAACGAGCCGGGGCTATTGGCGGCAGCGGTGAGGAATGGGGTGAGCAACGGCAGCGCCGCCATGGCTGGCATCCGAGAGCCCACCGCCACCACATCCACCGACAACGCCAGCAGCGCAATCGAGACAGACACGACAAAAGCGATACCTGATGACGAGGGCGCGGGGGCAGCGTTCGCGGCGATGGTTCGGGCCGCGTCAGCTGCGAGATGTTGCCATTGGGACCAGGTGGACGGGCTGGGGATGAGCCCCCCCAGGACAGGATTGGCCGCTGGGAAGGCATAGGACTGGACGATCAGGATTCCGACCAATTGGACCACTGCGGTGCGCACCGGTGGGGTGTCCACCGACCTCAGTCCGATCCCGATCACCAGGACAACCATCACTTGGACTGTCGCGATGGGCCACCACGGCGCATCTAAAAAGAGCACCGTCATCGGCGCGGTGCTGGACAATACGGCGGCAGCAGCGAGGATCGACGCCATCGGTAGGGCCGGTCCGCCGACCCAGGCGCGCCACGCCCTCATCGATACACCTCCGGCAGGCTGTTGTCCTGACCCGGTGAACCGCGCAACAGCCGCGACCAGGCCAACGCGGGTGTCATCGACGGGATGACATTGACGGCACGCCATCCACCCGAGCGAGCATAGGCACACAGTCTGCGGGAGCGCTGAGCCCCTGCGGTGCCGGCTCCGACCTGTGGGTCTGCGGTGAGGGAGTCCGCTGATCCCGGGACCCACCAGTCGCGGACGCTGCGATCCACCCGGCCGAAGGACGCCGTGTCCACGACCATGGCCATCCCAGTCAGGCCGGTGCGCAAAATCCCGAAACGGTCGGCCGCGACAACCGTCTCGTCCTCCTGATCGGTCATGCCATCGCCAGTGACCAGAATGACCATCCCACCGGCGCCAGCGACATCCCGGGCCGTTGCAGCAACAGAGGCATCAGCTAAATCCGGGGGAGACCAACCAGGCCGACCACCATCTGGCATCCCTGTCCCATGAATCCTTTTCCCGGCAGGAGAAATCCCGTCAGCTGGTTCCACGTCAGCTAGACAGGCCAACAGATCCGGCAAAGCGAGGGCCCGCGCTGGGTCAGCAATCCGAGTTGACCCGCTGGGGCGGGCTCCCACCATCAGCAAATGCAACGAAAAGTCCAGTTTGGCCAGGTGTGCGGCCACTGAAGCCACCGCTTCAACCGCCCATTCAAAACCAGAACCGGCATCACCGCCATGTGGGACACCCCAACTGCGAGGTGAGGCGTCAAAAACCAGGACTGCACGTCGTAACCTCGGCTGGGCCTCATGCCGCACCATCAATCGGCCGCGGTGAGCTGTCACCCCCCAATGGACCCGTCGCAGGTCATCGCCTTGACGGTATTCCCGCACTGACACATCCCGCTCCGACCCGGAGAGCACTGTGGAGGGCGCCTCACCTTCATGCCCCAAACCGCGCCCTGCCGGGTCGTTGCCGGTCAAATCGTGCACCGACGGCAAAACCAGGACTTCCAGACAATCACCGATGATCACGGTGCGATGGGTTAATCCCAGCGGGTCACGAGCGATTAACGTCAACGGTCCGGCCCGATGCCGGCCTCGACGGCGCGGACACACCTCATAATCCACGGTGGTGCGTCCACCAGCAGAAATCCGCGGCAGCACCAGTCGGGTCGTCGTCCCCAACCATGTGGAGACCTGCTCGGCAGCAGCCACCGGGTCACTGGACCTCGGCCCGGCATTGCTCAAGGTCACCTCCACCCGACCTGGCTGACCGCTGATCAGCGGCGCGGGAGACAGCGCGCGTCGGACCTGCAGTCGGGGCCGACGGCGAGTCGCCACCACCAACGCCAGCGACGTCATGGCGACGCACCCCAGACCAATACGGATCAGATCAGGGAATCCCAGCAGCACCCCACCCACTGCCAGCAGGACACCGCCGATGGTCACGGCCCGTCCTCGATCGGTCAGCCCCCGAGTACGTCGGCGTAACTCTCGCAACCCGCGCCGTCGAACCCGCACCCCCAACGAACGTAGTTCCCGAGCCCACCGTTCAGAGGAGGTCCGGCTCGGATCACCACCCGCAGTGGTGCCTGGGCCGGTCCCGGACGCGCCAGCGTCAGCACTACGCGTGGACGGGGATGGAGCCGATGGCGACGCCACAGGTCGGCCACCGCCTCGAGCGGGGCGTCTCGCACTCATTGACGGTGCCCCTCAGACACCGCGCACGGGTACCCGGGCCAACAGGTCAGCGAGGACGTCACCGGGGCCACGTCCAGCCAGTTGAGCCTGCCCGGACAGCAAGATCCGATGCTCCACCACCGGGGCAAACAACGCCTGGACGTCGTCTGGGATGACGTGGCCACGATTGGAGATGGCAGCCCGGGCCCGGGCCGCCCGCAGCAGATGCAATGCCGCCCGGGGAGATGCACCCAGGCGAAGGCCGGGGTCCTCTCGTGTCGCCGTGACCAAATCCACGACGTACTCCTTCAACGCCTGGCTGGCATGCACCATCCGGGCGGTTTCCACCGCTGCTTGGACCCGCGCCGCCGTAGCCACTGCTCGCAACCCCTCCAAAGGAGAAGCCTTGCCATGAACGTCCAACATCTCTAATTCGGCGCTGCGCGAGGGATACCCCATCGACAGTCGTGCCATGAACCGGTCCCGCTGCGCTTCAGGGAGCGGATACGTGCCTTCCATCTCCAACGGGTTCTGGGTCGCTACGACGAGGAACGGCGGCGACAACGCATACGTCGTCCCATCCACGCTCACCTGGCCCTCTTCCATGCATTCCAGGACGGCGGACTGAGTCTTCGGTGAGGCTCGGTTGATCTCGTCACAGACCACCACATTGGCGAAGATCGCCCCAGGACGGAAGTCGAACCGATGCAGTGAGGTGTTGAAGATGTTGACCCCGGTGATATCCGAGGGCAACAGATCGGGGGTGAACTGGATCCGGCTCATCGTGCAGTCCACTGCTGCCGCCAGCGCCTTCGCCAATGTGGTCTTGCCCACCCCGGGAACGTCCTCAAGGAGCAGATGACCACCGGCGAGGAGCACGGTCAACGCGGTAGTGACGATGTCGTCCTTGCCCTCCACCACGGTGCTGATAGTGCGGTGAATGTCGCCAGCCAGCGCCGCGACCTCTTCGATGGTGAGCGTGGACTGAGGGGGTGGCTGCGTCGTCGATGGGGTCGTCCCAGGGCGCTCGCGGCGGGGCTGCGGCGAGATGTCGGATCTGCCCTGGTGGACGGGGGAGTACTGGGTGCGCTCCACGAAACCTCCTCGACTGACGTGAAGTCATCTTCCCCCAGATCCGCTCGGAACGATGCGTCCTGGTCGGCGCCGGTCGTCACCGGGGTGTCTGAGGCCTGGGTAGCAGGTGTGACGACTGGGGCCACCGATGGTCTGCTCTGATCGTGCGACGCGCGACACCCCCACTCTCCTCCACCCTTTTGGCCTGCAGTTTTGACAGAACAACGCGGATTTCAGGGGCGCCACATCGTTGACGGTGGAGGAAAGTGGAGTATCGTGGAGGCGTCGGGAGAGCCGAGGGTCTCCACCGCCACTGTGGATCTAATCCAAGGAGGTGAGTGCCGAGTGTTCCTGGGTACTCACACGCCTCGCCTCGACGACAAAGGCCGCTTGATCCTTCCGGCGAAGTTCCGTGAACGGCTGGCCCCAGGTCTCGTGATGACACGAGGGCAGGAACGATGCCTCTACGTCTTCCCCATGGACGAATTCGTCCGGATCACTGATGACCTGCGTGCCGCGCCGGTCACCAGCAAGGTGGTTCGCGACTATCTACGGGTCTTCCTGTCCGGAGCCTCGGACGAGATTCCAGACAAACAAGGTCGGGTCACCATTCCCGCCGCATTGCGTGAGTACGCCGGACTGTCCCGTGACGTGACAGTCATCGGAGCAGGTAGCCGGGTCGAAGTGTGGGATGCCACCGCCTGGGATCACTATCTCGCCGGGACCGAGCAGGCCTTTGCCGACCAGGCCGAGGAGGTGGTCCCCGGCCTGCTGTGACCTACGCACGACATCACGCCGCGGGCGGCGCCGCGACGAAGCGGGCCCTGCCGTGCGGTCCCCTTCCGCATTACCGTCCCGGGATACTTCCCCGATTTCGGGCCGGTGAAGCGGCGAGGGACCGGACGCCAGGGCCCTGCTGTGATTCACCGACATGTCACCGTCACCCCACTCGGGAGACCCCGCACATTTCATCAGCAGCTGATTCGTCTACCATCGAGCGCCCCATCCCGACCCTGAAAGGAGCAGCATGGACATTCCTGCCGCCCAACGGCACCTCCCGGTCATGCGTGACCGGATCGTCCACCTGCTCGCCCCCGCGCTCACCATCCCAGGGTCGGTGTACGTCGACGGCACCCTCGGCATGGGGGGACATGCCGAGGCGATCCTGCAGACCTGCCCTCACGCCCGCGTCATTGGTATCGACCGTGACCCACACGCGTTGGCGCTCGCCGCGCAACGGTTGGCCCCGTACGGCGACCGATTCCTACCGGTACGGGCTCGGTACGACCAGATCGACGAGGTTGTTGCCGACGCTGGCCTGACTGGAGTGCAGGGCGTCCTGCTTGACCTCGGCGTGTCGTCACTGCAGCTCGACGAAGCTGATCGCGGCTTTGCCTACCGTGTCGACGCACCTTTAGACATGCGGATGGACACGGATCTGCCCTTCACCGCCGCTGACGTACTCAACACCTACGACGTCGCTGACCTGGCCAGGATCTTGTCGACGTACGGCGAAGAGCGTTGGGCGTTGAAGATCGCTAAAGCTGTGGCTGCCGAACGCCAGCGTGAGCCGTTCACCCAGTCAGCACGACTGGTGGAGTTATTGCACCGAGTGATTCCTGCCGCGTCACGACGCACTGGCGGACACCCCGCGAAGCGCACCTTCCAGGCGTTGCGGATCGAAGTCAACGGGGAACTTGACTCTCTCGCTGCAGCGTTGCCGGCTGCAGTGGAAGTGTGCGCTACTGGCGGACGGGTGGCAGTGCTGTCCTACCACTCCTTGGAGGACAGGATGGTCAAGCAGGTCTTTGCAGCGGGAACGAGCAGTTCCGCGCCACCGGACCTGCCTGTAGAACTCCCCGAGCACGCGCCCTATCTGCACGCCCTCACCAGGGGCGCGGAAGCCCCGGATGACCAGGAGATCCTGGACAATTCGCGTGCCGCCTCAGCCAAGCTTCGGGTCGTGCAGCGCATCGCACCGACCCCACCGGGTCGCCGACCCACCTCACCCATCGGACGTTCCGGCGGCAGCGCCGCCCACCGGAACCGAGGACGTAAAGGACGATCCCGATGAGTCAGAACGCTGCCGCGCGCGTGGGAGCACGCCGAACGGCGCCAATGCCACGTCAACCTGTGCCGACTCCACGGCCTCGGCTGCGTTTGGTCCCGCCGTTGGCGACACAACGCAGCAACTTTCCGTTCTTGCTGATTTGCTCGTTTGCGTTGACCGCTGGCCTGTTGGGGGTGCTGCTGCTCAACATGTTCCTGTCCCAGGGCTCCTACGAGATCGACCGATTGCAGAAGGAATCCGCTCTGATCACAGACCGGGAGGCGCAACTGCGTGAAGAACTGGACGCAGCGTCCTCTCCGGCCCGTCTGGCCCGAGAAGCCGGAAAGATGGGGATGGTCCCCGGCTCGTCGGTCATCTTCCTCGACCTCGACACCGGCAAGGTCAAGGGGGTGCCAGCGACCGGCGCCCCGTCGAAGCCGATTCGGGTCGTGGACGACACCGGGGCGGCTACTGACACCCAGAGTGTGCCGTCCCCGGGGGCGAACCCGCAGCGTTCACCGTCCGCTCCGGCCGACAGCGCTCCTCAGCGGTGACCTATGCCCACCGATAAACGTCCCCCAGGGAACAACGCCCCCTCTGCGGAATCTAGGCAGTCCGCTTCGCGGGGCCCTTCTGCGACTCCGCACGGTCCGTCAGTCCGGCCGAGTCGCCCCGTGTCCCGTCCAGTCAGGTCCGCGGACGGGGTGACCGCCCATCGCGCGGGGACGAGCGGCCGCGGGCGGCGGTATATGGCGGGTGCATCGGCTCAACTCAAAGCCGGAGTCACACCGGGTCTACGGAATTCACGCCGACGGGCTCGAACACTGTTTTTGATCACCATCGCGATCTTCACAGTTTTTGCGGGTCAGCTGGTCCAGCTGCAAGGGCTCCAAGCCGACAGCATCTCCCATAAAGCGAAAGATTTGCGGCAAGGCACCAAAACGTTGCCAGCGGTGCGTGGTCAGATCACTGACGACGCTGGCGTGGTGATCGCCGCCAGCGTCGAGCGGCGCACCGTGGTGGCCTGTCCCAAGCTCGTCAAGGACTACACCAGGAAGGACGGACCGGGGGGCGTCGAAGGCGTCGCACAACAGCTGTCGCCGTTGCTGGGTGTCCCCGTGCCAGAACTCGTGACGGCGATGACACCTAAAAATGACGCTGACTGCTATCGGGTGATCAAAAAGGGGCTGGAGCCGCTGCAGTGGCGCAAGGTCGCCGAAAAAGAGCTGCCTGGTGTGACATCAGAGACTGCCCAACAGCGCACTTATCCCGCAGGTCCAGCAATGGCTCCGCTGGTCGGATGGGTCGGATCAAATGGTGGTGCGCAGGACGGCAGTGGCGGTGGGCTCGAATTGTTGTTCAACAAGCAACTCAGCGGCACCCCCGGGGCATTGACCGCGGAGTACGCCGCCACCGGCCAAGAGATCCCGATGACCGACCGGCAAGTGCTGCCAGCTGTCCCCGGTCGCAATGTCCGCTTAACCATTGACTCTGATCTGCAATGGTATGCGTACAACGCGGTCGCAGCGCAGGTGAAAGAGTCCAAAGCGGAGTCGGGCTATGTCGTGGTCATGGACAAGAAGGGGCGACTCAAAGCCGCCGCGCAATACCCCTCATTCGACCCGACGAACATCGGTGCTGGCGGGGTGATGGGTGCGCTGCCCTTCCAGGACACCTTCGAGCCGGGTTCAACGGCCAAGGTCATGTCGATCGGCACATCCTTGGATCACGGAGTGACCTCACCGACCACCCAATACGTCGTTCCGGGCGCGCTGGCCAGACCTCAGGTGGACTTCACCATTCATGACGCACATCCGCATGGTGAGCTGAACCTCACCACGACAGGCATCCTGGCAGTGTCCTCCAACATCGGCACCTCAATGATCGCGGAGAAGCTCTCCCCCCAGGTGCTATACCAGGCCCAACGTAACTTTGGAATGGGTGATGTCTCCGCAGCAAACTTCCCCGGAGAAAGCCCCGGAATCATCGCCCGACCCGATCGGATGAGTGGCTCCCAGCGCTACACCGTCATGTACGGCCAGGGCATCTCGACCACCGCTGTCCAAGCGGTCGGAGTCTTCCAGGCAGTGGCCAACGGGGGGATGCGAATTCCCCCGACGCTCGTAGCTGGCATGACTGGCGCAGACGGGACCTTCGCCTCGACACCCACGCCACCTGGGACTCGGGCGTTGAAGCCGGAGACCTCGACCACATTGCTCAAGATGATGGAAAACGTGACCACCGAGGGTGGCACCGCGGTGGGGGCGGAGATCCCCGGATACCGCATCGCGGGCAAAACCGGCACCGCTGACATTCCCGTCAAAGGCGGATATAAGGGAGTCGTGGCCTCCTTCATTGGGATCGCCCCCGCAGACAACCCGGAGCTCATCTGTGGAGTCTTCCTCCGGTTGCCCAATGGCGAAGGCGCTGGCTCAGATACGGCGCCGACGTTCAAGCGGATCATGACCTATGCGCTGCAAAAGATGCGGGTGCCACCCACCGGGGCGACCGCTGAGCCGTTCCCCAACTATTGGGGGCCGCAGGCCTCAAAGAACCAGACGCGGTAGGTTCGTGCGGTGATCAGCGCGCTTCGTCCGCAGGTGCCGCCGTCCTGTTCCCTCGTCGATATCGCGACCTGGGCCGGTGGCACCGTGCTTTGGCCTTCCGTTAAAACTTCCCCCGAGGCCCCGGGTTCCGCTCTCGGGGCAGAAGATTGCTGCCCCGACCCGGATCAGGCACCGGAGACACCGGTGCTGGTGCACGGGGTGTGCCTGGACAGCCGCCAGGTGCGCCCAGGTGACCTGTATGCAGCCCTGCCAGGTCAACACGCTCATGGTGCATCCTTCGCCTCCGCAGCTGCTCATGCCGGTGCGGTGGCCGTGCTGACAGACCAGGCTGGCGCCGATCTTCTCGATCACGCCGGGGTGGAATTGGCCCGGATTGTCGTCGCGGACCCGCGGGCGGTGTTGGGGACAGTTTCCGCGAAGATCTACGGCGAACCTGCCGAAGCCATCTCATTGATCGGGATCACCGGCACCAATGGCAAGACGACAACTGCTTACATCGTGGACGCGGCAGCGCATGCGTTGAGCCGACGTACCGGCCTGATCGGCACCATCGAAACCCG
This sequence comes from Austwickia sp. TVS 96-490-7B, assembly GCF_019331795.1. Classification (GTDB taxonomy): domain Bacteria; phylum Actinomycetota; class Actinomycetes; order Actinomycetales; family Dermatophilaceae; genus Austwickia. The sequence continues at coordinate 50,408 of NZ_JAHPZL010000003.1, read as the reverse complement.
GATCGGCGACCACAGCGTCACCTCGGTGCGCACCACTCCCGAATCCTGCGACCTCCACGCCCTTTTCGCTGCGATGCGCGAAGACCGGTGCGACCTGTGCACCATGGAGGTCTCCAGCCACGCGCTCGCCATGCACCGGGTCGATGGTGCCCGGTTTGACGTGGCAGTGTTCACCAACCTGTCCCAGGACCATTTGGACTTCCACCCCACGATGGAGGACTACTTCGCTGCTAAAGCGTCCCTGTTCACTCCGGAACGGGCGGCGCGCGGGGTGATCTGCGTCGATGACGAGTGGGGCGCTCGTCTGGCCCACGAGACCACCATCCCAGCCTGGACCGTTGCTACCCGACCGGACGCGGCCGGCCCGGCCCAATGGCGGGTAGTGCCCACCGGAGGCGAGCAGGACCCGGATCTGTTTGACCTGGTGGGGCCGGAGGACACCATGCACTTGCGGTCCGCCTTGCCCGGTGATCACAACCGCGCCAACACCGCGTTTGCTGCGTTGGCGCTGAGACATATCGGTGTGTCGACGGCCGAGATCGAAGATGCCCTGGCTCAGGGGGCACGAGTCCCCGGCCGACTCGAGCGGATCGACCTTCCAGCGCAAGCCCCCACGGTGTACGTCGACTTCGCCCACACCCCTGACGGGATCGAGGCGACTCTCGCCACGCTCCGACAGGTCACCGACGGCAAGCTCTTTGTGGTTGTCGGCGCCGGAGGACGACGTGATCGGGGTAAACGTCCGTTAATGGGGGCGGCTGCTGCACGTGGCGGCGACATTGTGGTGGTCACTGACGACAATCCCCGAGATGAGGACCCCGCAACGATCCGCGCTGATGTCGCTGCTGGAGCTCGACAGGCAGGTAGCGCAGCCAAAGGGACCACCGGGGACGTCTATGAGGTGGCCGGTCGTCGAGAAGCGTTGACCTTCGTGCTACAAACCGCCACCTCCGCAGACACGATCGCTGTCCTAGGGCGAGGACACGAGACACAGCAAGAAGTCATGGGGGAGTTCCTTCCCCTCGATGATCGGGTAGCGGTTCGAGAGGCCGCCGCCGCGCTGTGGCCAACGGAGGTGACTGCACGATGATCCCGTTCACCCTGAATGACCTGGCCCGGATCACCGGCGGCACTCTCGGCGGGACCACCGACGGTGACCTCGTCATCGACGGTCCGGTCGTCACCGACAGCAGGGAGGCTGCACCAGGGTCGTTGTACGTCGCCCGGATCGGTGAACACGCCGACGGCCACGACTTCGTGGGTGCGGCGCGGAACCGCGGTGCCGTCGCATCCCTCGTCAGCAAGCCGGTGCCGGACTCGCCGTACCTCCTCGTCCCTGACGTTCAGGAAGCCTTCGCCGCGATCGCCACCGCCGTCATCAAGGGCATCGACGGGCTCCAGGTCATCGGGATTACCGGTTCGTCAGGCAAGACCTCCACCAAAGACGTCATGGCCGCAGTCCTGCAAGAACACGGCTCGACGGTGGCCACGATCGGTTCGCTGAACAGCGAGGTTGGGGTCCCGCTCACCGTCTGTCGCGCGTTACCGCAGACTCAGCATCTCGTGCTGGAGATGGGCGCCCGAGGAGTGGGACACATCCAGTACCTGACTGACATGACCCAGCCGACCATTGGGGTCGTCCTCAACGTGGGCAGCGCTCATGTGGGCGAGTTTGGTGGCCAGGAGATCATCGCGCGAGCCAAAGCCGAGCTGGTGCAAGCGCTTCCTGCCGACGGACTGGCCGTGCTCAACGCTGACGACCCGCTGGTCGCAGCCATGGCGGGCAACACCGCAGCCCAGGTCGTCCTGGTGGGTCGGGGACCTCAGGCTCAGATCCGGGCCGACGACGTGCAGATGACCGACGCTGGGACAGCCCGTTTCACCCTGGTGACCGGCACCGGCCGCGCCTCAGTCGACCTGCAGGTCCTGGGCGAGCACATGGTCGACAATGCCTTGGCGGTCGCCGCGGTCGCCTTGCACCTGGGGATGGATATTCAGGCGGTCGCGAGGGCATTGTCCGCAGCCCGTCTCACGAGTCGGTGGCGGTTGGAACGCCACGATCGACCTGATGGGGTGACCGTCCTCAACGACGCCTATAACGCCAACCCTGACTCGTTGGCTGCGGCTCTTCACACCCTGATCGCGATGGGCCGGGGTCGTCGTACCTGGGCGGTGGTCGGGGAGATGCTGGAACTGGGGGACGATAGCCGCCGGGCACATTACGACTGTGGCGCCCTGGCCGCCTCTGTGGGGGTGGACCGGGTCGTGGCCGTGGGCGATGGTGCCCGTGCCGTGGCCGACGGGGCGTCGACGACATCGGGGACTCCCCGCGTCGATGTCGTACCTGACGTCACGGCAGCTCATCAGCTACTGACCGCCGAACTGGCACCAGGAGACATCGTGTTGTTGAAGTCGAGTCGGGACAGTGGGTTGCGCCTCTTGGGCGATGCACTGGTGGACGGGGAGGCTCCGGCGTGAAGACCGTTGTCGCGGCGGCAGCCCTGGCACTGTTCCTCTCCCTGCTAGGGACTCCGCTCTACATCAAGTTCCTGGTCAAACGGGGATACGGCCAGTTCATTCGGGATGATGGTCCGACCGCCCACAAGACCAAGCGAGGGACCCCCACCATGGGGGGTGTGGTGATCATCACCGCGACCCTGGCGGGCTATTTCGGCGCTCACCTCGCCACGATTCAACGTCCGGACGGCACCATGAACCTGGGGATCACCCGCAGTGGTCTTTTGGTGCTCGGTTTGACCACCGGCCTCGGGTTCGTGGGGTGGCTAGATGACTACATCAAGATCAGCAAGCAACGCAGCCTCGGGTTGCGCTCCGGGCAGAAACTGTTTGGCCAGGTCTTGGTGGGTAGCGTCTTCGCTGCGGTTGCCGCATTGCTGACCGATGTGCGGGGCACCACCCTTGCCTCCATGAAGATCAGCTGGGTGCGGGACATTTCCTGGCTGGACCTGGCGGTGTTTGGTCCGGTGGTCGGGGTCATCCTGTTTGTGCTCTGGGTCAACCTCATCGTCGCTGGCACCAGCAATGGGGTGAACCTCACTGACGGCCTGGACGGCTTGGCGACTGGCGCGTCCACAATGGTCTTCGGCGGGTATGTGCTGATCTCGATCTGGCAGTTCAATCAGGCGTGCTACCCCGTCGCGATGTCCCAGAAGTGCTATGACACTCCCTCGCCGTACGATCTGGCGATTGTGGCGGCGGCACTGGCCGGCGCCTGCTTCGGCTTCCTGTGGTGGAACGCATCCCCGGCGAAGATCTTCATGGGTGACACCGGGTCGTTGGCCTTAGGTGGGGCGCTGGCTGGCTTAGCCATCATGACCCGCACCGAACTCCTCGTCATCCTGATGGGGGGATTGTTCGTGATCATCACCTTGTCGGTGATCATCCAGGTGGCCAGCTTCAAGATGACTGGTAAACGGGTCTTCAGAATGGCTCCCTTGCAGCACCATTTCGAGTTGCTCGGATGGCACGAGGTCACCATCGTGATCCGGTTCTGGATCATCGCGGGTGTCTGCGCGGCGCTGGCGTTGGGGCTCTTCTACGCCGAGTGGATCGCAGGAGGAGTGGGATGAGTACGTCGTACGAACCCCGAGCGGGCCTGACCTGTCGGGAAGCCGACTGGTCGGGGTTGCGGGTGCTCGTCGCCGGGTTAGGCGTGTCAGGTTTCGCTGCCGCTGACGCACTGCTGGAACAGGGCGCGACGGTGATCGTGGTCGACGCCGCCGAGGCACCTGCGGCGGACGATGAAGGACCTTTGGCAGGCCGGATCAAGATCCTGGAGATCCTGGACGCCGACGTGCGGATGGGACCCGAGCAGGTCCGGTCGTTGCCGTCCGAGATCGATCTGGTGGTCACCTCTCCTGGGTGGCGTCCTGATCATCCGTTGCTGGTGGAGGCCGCTGATCGGGGCATCCCGGTGTGGGGTGAGGTGGAACTCGCATGGCGGATGCGGCCGCGTGTGGGGGCTGCGCCGTGGGTGACAGTCACCGGCACTAACGGCAAAACCACGACGGTGCAGATGACCGTGGACATCCTCCGCGCTGCCGGCAAACGAGCGATTGCGGCCGGGAATGTGGGGACCCCCATCATGGAGGCGGTGCTCGACCCCACGGCGTACGACGTCATCGTGGTGGAACTGTCCAGCTTCCAGCTGCATTGGCAGCGGTCATTGTCGCCGTTGGCAGCGGCCTGTCTGAACGTGGCACCAGATCACGTGGACTGGCATGGGTCGTTTGAGGAGTATGTCCGGGCTAAGGCTCGGATCTACGAGAACACGCAGATCGCGTGCATTTACAACGTGGACGACTCGCGCACCGAGCAGATGGTCCAGGACGCCGACGTGGTGGAAGGCTGTCGCGCGATCGGGTTCACCCTAGGGGTGCCTGGGCTGTCGATGGTGGGTCTGGTCGACGACGTTCTGGCTGATCGGGCGTTCGTGGAAGAACGGCGCACCTCGGCGGCTGAACTGGGAACTCTTGCCGACCTGCAGGTGGGTACTCAGGCTCCAGCTCCGCATTACGTCGCCAATGCGCTGGCAGCGGCTGCCTTGGCCCGAGCGGCTGGGGTGCCGGCGGTAGCGGTGCGGGACGGGTTGCGGGGGTTCCGCCCTGACGCCCATCGGATCGCGGAAGTCGCCACCGCTGAGGGAGTCACCTGGGTGGACGATTCGAAGGCGACGAATCCTCATGCCGCTGCTGCGTCATTGGCGGCGTACCCCTCGGTGGTCTGGGTCGCCGGTGGTCAACTCAAAGGCGCAGACGTGGACGACCTGGTGCGTCGGCGTGCGGATCGGTTGCGCGGAGTGGTTCTGATGGGTGTCGACCGGGACCAGATCGCCACGGCATTGGCCCGACACGCTCCTGATGTGCCGATCGTCGACATCGACTCGACAGACAATGACGTCATGGATCTCGTGGTGCAGGCTGCAGCTGAGATGGCGCAGCCCGGTGACGTGGTGTTGTTGGCCCCCGCTGCAGCGTCATTGGACATGTTCGCCCATTACGGCGTGCGCGGTGATGCTTTTGCCGCTGCTGTACGTCGGCACCTTGAACGGTCCTGCTGAACGGTGGCGCGAGGTGGTGGTCCCGGCCCTGCCGGTGTGCAGCGGGTGGCTCCAGGTCGGAGGACCACCTCGACGAGCGGTGAGCGGATGCTCGCGGCAGCAGAGAGCAAGGCAGAGTCGCGGTTGGCGCAGGCTCGGCTGGACTCTCCGGTGGCGACCTACTACTTGCTGATCGGTTCGATCGGGATTTTGTTGGGTATCGGCTTGGTCATGGTGATGTCCGCGTCCAGCGTGATGTCCTACCAGAACAACCAGAGTTTGTTCACGGTGGGTCTCAACCAAGCGAAGTTCGCCGCGATCGGGTGTGTGTGCGCTTTGTCTGCCAGTCGGATACCGCCGCGGGTGTGGCAGCGGTTGGCCTTCCCGATGCTGGTCTTTGCCATGTTTTTGCAGTGTTTGATGTTGGTTCCGGGGTTGGCGGTCAGTATCAACGGCAACACCAACTGGTTGCGGATAGCTGGGGTGCAGGTTCAGCCCAGTGAATTCGGCAAGTTGGGCATTGTGATGTTTGGGGCGAGCATCCTCACTAGGAAGCAGCGGCTCATCAACGACTGGAAACATGCTGTCATCCCGTTGATTTTCCCGGCAGCTTCGGTGTTGATCGTGTTGATCCTTTACGGCGGCGATCTAGGGACCACCTTGGTGATCTCCGGGATCTTGTTTGCGGTGCTGTGGACTTCGGGGGTGCCGACGAAGATTTTCGGGGTGGCTTTCGGCGCTGGTTCGTTGGTATTGGTGCTGTTGGCGGTGACCAGTAGTTATCGGTTGGAGCGCATCCTCAGCGTGTGGGGTTGTGCCGATGGTGCTCCAGCGCAGGGGCAGTGCTGGCAGGTCGTCAACGGCCGGTATGCCTTTGCCGACGGTGGGTTCAGTGGGGTCGGGCTGGGCCAGAGCCGAGAGAAGTGGGGTTGGCTGCCAGAACAGCACAACGACTTCATCTTCGCGGTGATTGGCGAGGAACTGGGCATGTTGGGGACGTTCGCGGTGTTGTTCCTCATCTGCGTGATCGCGTTCGCCTGCTACCGGGTGATCTTGCAGAGCCAGGACATGTTTGTGCGGATTGCGACCTCGGGGGTTTTGGGCTGGTTCGTCGTACAGTCCGGGGTCAATGTGGGAGCGGCGATCGGGATGCTCCCGGTCATCGGGGTTCCCTTGCCCTTGGTCTCAGCGGGGGGATCGGCCTTGGTGACGACGCTGGTCGGTTTCGGCATGGTCGTCTCCTTCGCCCGTAACGAGCCAGCGTGTGCGCGGGCGTTGCGAGCTCGTTCTCGTGCTCTGGTCTGGTCTTTGTCCGTGATGTCGCATCCACGAAAGAGAAATCGATGAACTCCCCGTCCTCTGACATGTCCGCCGAATCGACTCCGTCCCCTCACGGGGGTCGGGTCGCCCCGACCAAGCCGATGCCAGCGGTCGGTCTCCCTCAGGATCAGACGGATTCGTTCGAGTTACGTTCGGTGGTGCTCGCCGGTGGTGGATCGGCCGGTCACGTCTCCCCGTTGTTGGCTTTGGCCGATGCGTTGCGACGTCGCTTTCCGCAGGTGCAGATCACCGCATTGGGGACCTCCACCGGGCTGGAGCAACGATTGGTGCCGGAGCGGGGGTATCCGCTGCGTGCCATTCCGAAGGTGGCTTTCCCCCGGAAACCGAGCGCAGCGGTCTTGCACCTGCCCGGGGCGCTCAAGGGGGCCGTCGATCGGGCAGGCGAGGTGTTGGATGAGGTAGAGGCAGAGGTGGTGGTGGGTTTCGGGGGATACGTCTCTAGCCCGGCCTATCTGGCAGCTCGCTCACGCCAGATACCCATCGTGGTGCATGAGCAGAATGCCCGGCCCGGACTAGCGAACCGGTTGGGGGCACGGTTGACAAGATACGTCGGCACCACTTTCGCCCAGACTGAGTTGGCACACGGAACGGTGACCGGAATGCCGTTGCGGCCGGAAATTTCTGGGCTGGACCGGGAAGCGCTGCGGGATCACGCCCGGGAGATGTTTGGTTTGCGGGCAGACCGTCCGACGGTATTGGTCACTGGTGGGTCATTGGGGGCGGCGCGGCTGAATGGGGCGTTCGCTGAGGCTGCTGATCATCTGGTATCCCAAGGGGTGCAGGTTCTCCACGTGACTGGCCTGGGTAAGGAATTTGAACCGCAGGTGCCGGTGGGTGACGATGCAGCGCCGTACGTCGTCCTGCCGTATGCGGATCGGATGGAGCTGGCTTTTGCCGCTGCGGATCTGGTGGTCTGCCGATCTGGGGCCAACACGGTGTGTGAGGTGGCTGCGGTGGGTCTGCCTGCGGTGTTTGTGCCGTTGCCGATCGGCAACGGTGAGCAGCGCTTCAATGCGGCCGACGTAGTCGATGCTGGTGGAGCGATCTTGGTTGATGATGCTGCGGTGGATGCGGCATGGGTGCGTTCGACGGTGGCGCCGTTGGCGTTGGACGGTCCCCGGCTGGCTCGAATGGCGCAGGCTGCTTCGCGGGTGGGTCGACGTGATGGCGATGAGGCGTTGGCGGATCTGGTGGTGCGTGCGGTTCGTGAGGGCGGGCGATGAACGCGGGTTTGCCGCCGTCGATGCGGTTTGAGGTGTCCGAGTCGTTGCCATCGGTGACTGAGCTAGGTCGCTGTCATGTCTTGGCGGTGGGCGGGGCCGGGATGTCGGCGGTGGCCCGGTTATTGCATGCGGCCGGGGTGGTTGTCTCTGGTGCTGATGTCCAGGATTCCGTGACCCTGCAGGCGTTAGCCCAGGAAGGGATCCAGGTCTGGGTGGGTCATGACTCTGCCCATCTGAGTGGGGTGGACACGGTGGTGTTCTCTTCCGCGATCCGGGAGGACAACGTCGAGTTGGCGGCGGCGCGGGCTGCTGGACTTAGGGTGTTGCATCGCTCGCAGGCGCTGGCGGTGCTCATGCACATGACAGGCGCTGAGGGTCGGCCGCGTCGAGGGGTGGCTGTTGCCGGGGCTAACGGGAAGACCACGACGAGTTCGATGCTGGCGGAGGCGTTGTCTGTCGCTGGCGCTGATCCGTCGTACGCCGTGGGTGGTGAGTTGATTCGGGCGGGGACGAATGCCGCGTGGGGTGAAGGCGACACCTTCGTGGTGGAGGCGGACGAATCGGATGGCTCCTTCTTGGTGTATGGGCCGGAGGTGGCGGTGGTGACCAATGTCCAGCCGGACCATCTGGATTTCTACGGCACGTTCGATGGGGTACGTCGGGCGTACGAGGAGTTTGTGCGCACGATCTCACCGGGCGGTGTGTTGGTGGCGTGCGCGGATGACGAAGGATCGGCTCGGTTGGCGCGATGGGCTGCTGAGCAGGGGGTTCGGGTGGTCACCTATGGGGAGTCTGATGAAGCGGATGTACGGGTGACCCAGCCCTCTTTTGACGGGCTGTCGTCGCGGGCCACGGTGCGTCATGCCGGGGTGGAATACGAGCTGCAGGTGGGAGTCCCTGGGTGGCACAACGTGGTGAATGCCACGGCGGCGTGGGTGGCTGCGGTGGAGGGTGTGGGTGCAGACCCCTCGGCAGTGCTTGCGGGGCTGGCTGGATTCGCCGGTGCTCGGCGGCGGTTTGAGTCGCGGGGGACGGCAGCGGGGGTGCGGGTGGTTGATGACTATGCGCATAACCCGGGGAAAGTGGCTGCGGTCGTTGGTACGGCGCGGCGGTTGGCGTCGCCCGGTCGGCTGGTGGTGCTTTTCCAACCGCACCTGTATTCGCGCACTCGAGATTTCGCCGATGCTTTTGGTACGGCGTTGGCTGCTGCTGATGTGGTGTTGGTGATGGACGTGTATGGCGCTCGGGAGGATCCGATGCCGGGCGTCGATGGTGGCCTGGTCGCTCGGGAAGTCGTAGCGGCGCAAGAGCGTCAGGGGCGCCGCGGTCTGGTGGAGTTCGTCGCTGATCGCCATGCTGTGCTGGATCGGTTGCGGGCCGTGGTGACTGCAGGTGACTTGGTGGTCACGGTGGGCGCTGGTGATGTGACGCGATGGGGTCCGTTGTTGTTGGCTCAGCTGGAGGACGCTGGTGCCGACGGGTGAGTCTGGCCGGTCGGCGCCCTCTCGAGGTCGCCGGCCGGAACGTCACCGGTCGACGCAGCCGGTGCGTAGCCGGGCGCAGCAGGAGCGGCTGCGGCTGGTCCGGCGTCGGCGGGCAATATTCGCATTAGGTGTTGTCGTGGTGGTGTCGGTGATCGCGGCGGGGTTGTTGTGGCTGGCTCCGTGGTTCAGGGTCGCGCGTATTGAGGTCACCGGTGGGAGCGAAGCAGATCAGCGCGAGGTGCACCGCCTCACTGATGACGTGGTGGGGTCTGCGCTGGTGGGGATAGATCGAGATGAGCTGAAGCGTCGGTTGTCGCAGGTACCTTCCTTCTCCCAGGTGGAGGTGCAGCGTCAGTGGCCGGATCAGGTATCCGTCAAGGTCACCTTGCGGGTGCCGGTGGTGTCCTTCACGAGCGCGCAGGGGGAGCGTCGGTACGCCGATGCGGCGGGTGTGGTCTTTCCCGCGGCGGGTGGGGAATCTGCAGGTGTTCCGACTGCTGAGGTGTCTCATCCAGATCATGCGGCGGAAGTGACGGCTGTGGCTGCAGCGATGGGTGTGTTGGATGCGCAACAACGGGCTAAAGTGGGTTCGTTGAAGGTGGTCTCGCCAGATGGCGTGAGCTTCACCGTCGGGCGCGTGAAGGTGATCTGGGGCGGAGCTGCGCAGGGGGCGGAGAAGTCTCTCGTGCTGGCGGCACTTCTGCAGCAGAAGGATGTGACCACGATCAACGTGAGCGCGCCCGACTCGCCGGTCACCTCGTGATCCTTGCATCAGGGCGCTGATCATGCTCGGCTTTCGGTGAGGTGAAACTCGCGTTCCGCTGACATGAGTCAGCGGTCCGGTGCCGTACGATGGGGCCGAACTTGGGCGTGCCGCTGCTCCTTTCGGCGTACGGCGGCTCCCGGAGACCCGCCCTGCGTACCACGCATCAACGATCCAGGAATGAGGCTCCCGTCGTGGCAGCACCACAGAACTACTTGGCCGTGATCAAGGTCGTCGGTATCGGTGGCGGCGGGGTCAACGCGATTAACCGGATGATCGAGGTTGGTCTGAAGGGTGTCGAGTTCATCGCCATCAATACCGATGCCCAAGCATTGTTGATGAGTGACGCCGACCTGAAGCTCGATGTCGGTCGTGAGTTGACACGTGGGCTGGGCGCCGGCGCTGACCCCGAGGTGGGGCGCCGTGCCGCTGAGGACCATGCGGAGGAGATCGAAGAGGCGCTCAAGGGCGCCGATATGGTGTTTGTGACCGCTGGTGAGGGTGGCGGCACTGGCACGGGTGGCGCCCCAGTGGTGGCCAAAATTGCCAAAGGCTTGGGGGCTTTGACTATCGGCGTGGTGACCAGGCCGTTTACCTTTGAAGGCCGTCGGCGGGCGAATCAGGCCGAATCTGGGATTGGGACGTTGCGCGAAGAAGTCGACACGCTGATCGTGATTCCTAACGATCGGTTGTTGTCGATCAGTGATCGCGCGGTGAGCATGCTCGATGCTTTCCGCAGCGCAGATCAGGTGTTGCTCTCTGGTGTGCAGGGCATCACGGACTTGATCACCACCCCCGGTTTGATCAACTTGGACTTCGCCGACGTGAAGTCGGTGATGCAGGGGGCCGGGTCGGCGTTGATGGGGATCGGCGCGGCTCGTGGGGACGACCGGGCAGTGCAAGCTGCCGAGTTGGCGATTTCCTCGCCGCTGCTGGAAGCGAGCATTGACGGCGCGCACGGGGTGTTGCTCTCCATCCAAGGTGGAAGTGACTTGGGGTTGTTCGAGATCAACGAGGCTGCTCGTTTGGTCCAAGAAGCTGCTCATCCTGAGGCCAACATCATCTTCGGCGCTGTCATCGATGACGCGCTGGGGGACGAGGTGAGGGTCACGGTGATCGCGGCGGGTTTTGACTCGGGCACGCCCCAGCGTGCCGGTGATCGAGCCCTAGGTCAGACCGCTGCACCGGCGCAACGTCAGATGCCACCGCCGCGGGCACCGCAGCCGCCATCGCGTCCGGTGGCTGCACCGCCGTCGATGCCTGCAGCGCCCTTGCGCGGAGTCGGCCCGATGGACGGGCCCCGGCCGGTCGTTCCTGGCACGATCCCTCCTCCCCGGGAGTCGGTACCTCCGCGCCCGGAGCGAGAGTCAGTTCCCGTTGTCGGTGAGACGCCACGTCCCGTTGAGCCGCAACACGCCGGTGCTCGCGCGGTCACTGAGCCGTTGCGGCCACCGCGGACGGTGACCTTCGATGAGTCCGATGATTTGGACGTTCCCGATTTCTTGAAGTGAGGTCGGCGTTGTCCGCGCCGTGTCGTTCCGGTGTGGATCGGCACGGCCGAGACAATCCTGGAGTGGACTTCGGTGTGGCATTGGAAAACTGAGCTGTCCGGTGGTCCTGACCGGAGAGTGATGTGGGGTTTCACTGATCGGCATGGCGGCGTGAGTAGTTCGCCGTACGACGGGTTCAACTTGGGCGATCACGTCGGAGATGACCCGCAGCTGGTCCAAGAAAACCGGTCATTGCTCGCCGCGGAGCTGGGGCTCGCGGCAACGGCGTTGCGTTTCATGAATCAGGTCCATGGGGCAGAGGTGGTGCAGGTGGGGGTGTCATCCCAGGCCACGAAGCCTGCCGATGGGATGGTGACCGTGGACCCGGACGTCGCCCTGGTGGTGATGGTCGCTGACTGCGTGCCAGTGGTGTTGTGTGACCCACAGGCAGGAGTGATCGGCGTGGCGCATGCCGGTCGGCCGGGGCTGGTGGCCGGTGTCGTTCCAGCGGTGGTGGCAGCGATGCGTGATCTGGGGGCCCGAGAGTTATCAGCCGCGGTGGGACCTTCGGTGTGCGGTCGCTGTTACGAGGTGCCTGAGTCACTGCGTGAGCAGGTGAGCGCGGTCGTGCCGGTGTCAAGGGCAGTGAGTTGGTCGGGAACTCCTGCTGTCGATGTCGCTGCTGGGGTGGTGGATCAGTTGATCAGCGCTGGGGTCTGCGTGCAGTGGCGACCGGGATGCACCAGGGAGTCGGCAGAGTTGTTCTCCTACCGACGTCATGGTCGTACCGGCCGTCAGGCTGGGGTCGTGGTGTCAGGGGTGGAACGATGAGTTTGGCTGAGGCTGACTCCCGTGGTCGAAGGGAACAACTGGCCGAGGCGCTGGCGGCGGTGCAGCAGCGGATTGCGCTGACCTGTCAGCAGGTGGGCCGTGATCCTGAAAAGGTCACCTTGGTGGTGGTCACCAAACGTTTTCCGGCTTCCGATCTAGCTCACCTGGTGTCGCTGGGGGTCACCGAGATCGGGGAGAACCGGGATCAGGAAATCCGCGCCAAGCTTGACGAACTAGCAGAGATCGACCCGCGGGCACGGGCGGCGCTTCGGGTGCACATGATCGGGCAGGTGCAGACCAACAAGGCGGCATCAGTCGTGTCTTATGCCGATGTGGTGCACTCAGTGGACCGGGAGCGGCTGGTGGCGGCGCTGTCCCGGGCAGCTGAGCAGCAAAGGCGTGAGGTTGAGCTGTTGGTCCAGATCAATCTGGATGGCGCGAAAGGCCGAGGTGGGGTAGCACCTGACCAGGTCATGGCGCTGGCACAGTCGGTGGTGGCCGCGCCGGGGCTGCGACTTCGGGGGGTGATGTCGGTGGCTCCGTTAGGTGCCGACCCCGGTGCAGCCTTCGCGACGGTGGCGCATCTGGCGCAACAGATGCGCCGGGAGTGGCCTGAGGCGTCGGTGATGTCGGCGGGCATGTCCCATGACCTTGAAGAAGCGCTGGCCCATGGGGCGACACACCTGCGTGTCGGCAGCGCAATCCTGGGTTCGCGCAGCCAGACCCGATAGTTTCAGTGCGAGACCTCGAGAGTCCGTCATCGACCTCGGGGACCTGCCAGGTGAAGGAGTGACGACATGGGATTCCTCCGCGACGCGAGTGTGTACCTCGGGCTGCGCGAAGACCCGCGAGAATTGGAGTACGACGCTCCGCATCACGTCGAGCCCGTGCATCCGATGGCTCCCATCTCGCACGGTGCGACTGCCATGGTCCTGGAGGAGCCTGTCGAGATGGAACCACCTGCTCGGTCTGCCGAGATCACACCGCTGCACCGGACCCCGGTGGCGCAGGTCGTCAACGAGGTGGAGGTGGCGACGGTGAACCGCATCACGACGATCCATCCCCGGACGTATAACGATGCCCGCAACATTGGTGAGGCCTTCCGGGATGGGATCCCGGTGATCATGAACCTGACTGATCTGGACGATGCCGACGCCAAGCGCTTGGTGGATTTTGCTGCCGGGCTGGTCTTCGGCCTGCAGGGTGCGATTGAGCGGATCACCAACAAGGTGTTTCTGTTGTCGCCTGCGCATGTCGAGATCACCAGTGACGAGGGGGAGCCGGCGAAAAGTACTCGCGGGTTGTTCAACCAGAGCTGATCCGAAGGCTGGTCCCAGTGCAGGGAACAGGAGCAGCGGAGCGATGTCTCCACTCCTGTCATCGATACTGGGGACATGTTCTATTTCCGTCTCATCCTGTCGCTGTTACTGGAGTTCTTTCTGCTGCTCCTCCTGGCGAGGTTGGTACTCGACTGGATCCAGATGTTTGCCCGGGACTGGCGACCTCGGGGTGTGTTGTTAGTGGTCGCGGAAGGGTTGTACACGGTGACGGATCCTCCCCTGCGCGCTGTGCGCAAGGTCATCCCGCCGTTGCGGTTGGGCGGAGTGGCATTGGATCTGTCGTTTATGGTGGTGTTCTTCGGCGTATGGTTGCTGCTGCGGCTCGTGTAGACGAGATCAAGCGGTAGCTCGTCGGGACGTAGCAGGTGGGCTCGTTGGGCGGTAGCGGTGGTCGCCGCTGAGGGGGTTACCCTCTCTTGGATCCAGGATCGGCGGTTGGGCTCCGCGACAGAGAGCTAAATCTGGTCACGACCCTGTCACCTCAGATCGCGCAGAGGCCGTGATCGAGACGGTGATCCTAGCCCGCCTTGGCGGGGGGTCAGGGACGAGACAACTCTGCCGTCTCGTGAGCCATCATCCGTGTGACCTGCATTTTTGCAAGGGTGCGTTGATTGGTTTGTCAGTCACTGGTCGAGCGCCCGTCTTGTTCAGATGTTATGGATCTGTTATAGTCTGACGCTGTCACAAGAGAATTCACGTCGGCGCGTCGCCCCCTTTCCCTAAGAGGGCAGCGCGCTGTTTTCGGTAGGCTGACGCTTGTCCACTACCGGTCCGATCGAGGGGACGACATGGCGCTCACGCCCGAAGATGTCCTGAATAAGAACTTCACGGCGACTCAATTTCGGCGTGGATACGACGAGCAGGAGGTAGATGACTTCCTCGACGAGGTTGTCGTCGAACTGCGTCGTCTACTTGGCGAAAACGCCGAGTTGCGCAGAAAGTTGGAAGCCGCACAGCAGGGCCAGGGTGTGCAGGACAGGACACCTTCCCCCGGGTCCATGGGCGTCGGAGGACCCGACCCCGATGCCGTGCGCCGGGTCGATGTCGCGGCCAAGGCCGAGATCGACCGTATCCAACGCGAATCGGAGCAGCGCATCGCCGCCGCCCGGGCGAATGCCGAGCAAGCCGAGAAGGAATCGGCAGCGCGGATCGCCAAGGCTCGCACTGATGCTAGTAATGCTGAGCAGCAGGCCTCGTCGGCCCGTCAGGCAGCAGAGCAGGCGCGCCGCGACGCTCAGGATGCTCAGCGAGCCGGGATTGCCCAACCGGCACCAATGGCGCCATCCCCGATGGCCCCCTCCCCGATGGCCGGTGCCATGGGCGCACCCGGAATGGGTGGTGGAGCCGCGGATGCCGCTGCTGTCATCACGCTGGCGCAAAAGCTGCATGACGAATACGTCTCGCAAGGTAAGTCTGAGCACGACCGCCTTCTCGGTGAGGCAACGACCCAGCGCGACAAGATGTTGGGCGAGGCCACCGCGCAGCGAGACCAGATGCTTGCCGAGGCCACCGCTCGTCGCGAGCGTCTGTTGGGCGAGGCGCAGGCACGCCACGACGAGCTGATCAGCTCTGCTGAAGGCCGACACCGCGAACTGGTCAGCTCCGCTAAGGCTGAGCATGACCGTCTACTGGCCGAGGCCAACGAGACCCACGAGCGTCTGATCACTGAAGCCCGGCAGCGTTCCACTGGAATGCTCGCGGAAGCTCAGCAGAAACGTCAGGCCATCGTGGAGGAATTGGAACGCACCCAGGCGCACCTCAACGCCAGGATCGCGGAGCTGCGACAGTTTGAGCAGGATTACCGCGGACGCTTGCGGGCCTTCATCGAGGGCCAGTTGCAGAGCCTCACCACGACCGAAACTCTGGCGCCCCAGGGCGTGGGTGTAGGCCGCGACTGAACGCGACACGCGTGATCCCCGGGACGTGGTGAGCGATGTCCCAGGGCCGGACCGGACGATCGGCGCCCCTCGCAGTACGATAGCGAGGGGCGCCGAGCCCGGTCCCTCTTAGAGCCCCGTGGCCGATCTGGTTCGGGGCTTGTTTCCTGCCTAGAGGACTCACTCGCGGGGCAGGGGGGACGCGTGGTGCGTGGACGACGCGCCGTGCCCGATGTAGTCGACGAACGACCCGGTGGAAGGTCTATCCTTGTCCTCCACCGGTCAATAGTGATCGGTTTTTTCCTTGACGAGCGAGGTTCCCATGCCCGGTGCCATCGAACCGGCGATGAGCGCGCAGTACGACGAGTCCGATGTGACCTGGCTCCCCGTCCGCGACGGGGAGGAGCCCTGGTCGACCGAGGATCTCCAGGAGATCCGGGATGAGCTGTTGTCCGAGAAGGAGCGGCTCACCAACGACTTAGCCGAATCAGAGATGGATCTGGCTGATCTGATGCGTGATTACGGCGGCGGTGCTGGAGATGATTCCGCAGACACCGGTGGCAAGGTGCTGGAGCGGGAGCAAGAGCTCACGTTGACTAATAACTCCCGCACGCTGCTGGCTCAAACTGAGCGCGCTCTGGAGCGATTGCAGCATCGCCGGTACGGCGTCTGCGAGAGTTGTGGCCAGCCGATCGGCAAACTGCGGCTCCAGGCTTTTCCCCGAGCCACGCTCTGCGTGACCTGCAAGCAGAAACAGGAGCGTCGCTGATCTTGGTCGATCACACAGGCGATCACGTGGGCGCCGGTGCGGGAGGACCCGACCGGCGTCCTGCCATGTCCGAGAAGCCTGATGCCACCGATGCGGGAGGATGCTCCGCTCGGATGGCGATGGTGGTCGTTCTTGCAGTAGGGGCTGTGGTGTATGCCGCAGACCAAGCGAGCAAGGTCTGGGCACTGACTCATTTGCAACCGGGAGTACGCACCCCGTGGTGGGGTGAGTTTCTCCAATGGCATTTGATCTTCAACCCTGGTGCTGCCTTTTCCATCGGGACTGATGTCACCTGGTTATTCACCATGATTCAGGGTGGGGTGACAGTCGGCGTCATCGCATTTTCTTCGCGGTTGCGCTCGTGGTGGTGGGTGATCGGCGCCGGTTTGGTTCTCGGAGGTGCCGCCGGCAATGTCACTGACCGGTTGATCAGACCGCCAGGCATCGGAGTGGGGCATGTTGTCGATTTTCTGGAGCTGCCGCACTGGCCGATATTCAATGTCGCGGATGCGGCGATCGTGACCGCTGCGGTGATCATTGCGGTGGCCACATTGTGGGGCATCGGTCCGACCGGACGGATTGAGGACCCGAAGCAAGAAGTGAAGGGGGATGAGGCACATGGCTGATGTCCGATGCCTGCCAGTGCCAGAGGGCCTGGCAGATGAGCGTGTGGATGCTGCACTGGCCAGGCTGTTCGGGTTCTCCCGGACCAAAGCGGCAGATTTGGCTGCGCAAGGGGCCGTGACAGTCGACGGACGTCCTGTCGGCAAATCTGACCGAGTGGCTGCTGGTGCAGTCCTGGAAGTGGTGCTTCCGGACGTCGATGCTCCTGCTGGTGTGGAGGTCGTCGCTGAGCCGGTTCCTGGGATGAGTGTGGTGTATGACGACGATGACATTGTGGTGGTGGACAAACCGGTCGGGGTGGCGGCCCACCCCAGCGTGGGATGGTCAGGTCCCACGGTGGTCGGTGGTCTCGCCGCTGCCGGGTATCGGATTTCCACTTCGGGTGCCTCGGAGCGGCAGGGAATTGTCAGCCGGTTGGATGTCGGCACATCAGGACTCATGGTGGTCTGTAAGAGCGAATATGCCTATTCCATGCTCAAACGGGCATTTCGAGATCGGCGAGTCGATAAGACCTACCATGCCTTAGTGCAGGGTCTGCCTGATCCTGTGGTGGGCACCATTGATGCTCCCATCGGGCGGCATCCGGCGTACGACTACAAATATGCGGTGATGAAATCCGGCAAGCATGCGGTGACCCATTACGAGGTGGTGGAGGCTTTCGGGCCAGCCAGTCTGGTTGAGGTTCATTTGGAGACCGGGCGGACCCACCAGATCAGGGTGCATTTCGCGGCGACCCGTCATCCCTGTGCGGGAGACCCGTTGTATGGCAGTGACCCGGTCCTCGCCCGACGGTTGCGGCTGGAGCGGCAGTGGTTGCATGCGACGGGGTTGGGCTTCGACCATCCGGGTTCTGGGGAGTACGTGACCTTCTCCAGCACGTATCCGGCTGATCTGCAGCAGGCGTTGGACATCCTCTCCGATTGACGGCGCCGCGCCGGGCGGTCGGAGTCCGTCGCCACCTAGCTGAGCGTCGTAGACTCGCCGACGATGTCGAGTCAGCCAGCCCCCGCCGCCAGTCCCGCCGACCATATCGGGTCGAGTTTCGCCCATCTGCATAACCACACCGAGTATTCGATGCTTGACGGCGCCGCCCGGATCGATGACTTGTTCGCCGCCGCGGAGCGGATGGGTATGCCGGCGTTGGCGACCACCGACCACGGGTTCATCTTCGGTGCGTATGAGTTCTGGAAGAAGTCGACGAAGTACGGCGTGAAGCCGGTTATCGGCATTGAGGGGTATCTGACCCCGGGGACACATCGCACTGACAAGACCCGGGTGAAGTGGGGCGATGGCTCTCGGGACGACGTCTCCGGGGCAGGCTCCTACACGCACATGACGATGTGGGCGAAGGACAACGATGGAATGCGCAACCTCTTCCGGTTGTGCTCATTGGCGTCATTAGAAGGGTATTACTTCAAGCCGCGCATGGATCGTGAGCTGCTGCAGACGTACGGCGAAGGATTGATTGCCACCACCGGTTGTCCTTCCGGTGAGGTGCAAACTCGATTGAGGTTGGGGCAGTACGCCGAGGCCAGGCAAGCGGCCAGCGATTTCCGGGACATTTTTGGTCCAGATAATTTTTATTGTGAATTGATGGATCACGGGCTCGATATTGAGCGCCGGGTCCAGAAGGATCTGTTGCGCCTGGCACGAGAGCTGAGTCTTCCGCTGGTGGCGACTAATGACTTGCACTACACCGACGCTGCGGATGCAAAAGCTCATGCGGCGTTGTTGTGTGTGCAGTCGGGGTCGACAATCATGGATCCCAATCGATTCAAGTTCGACGCCGATGAATTCTATTTGAAGACTCCGGAGCAAATGCGTCACCTATGGCGTGAGTTCCCGGAAGCCTGTGACAACACCTTGTTGATTGCGGAGCGGTGCAACATCAGTTTTGTTGAAGAAACTGGTAAATATATGCCGCGCTTCCCCTGCCCAGATGGCGAGGATGAGACGAGCTGGTTCATCAAGGAAGTGGAACGTGGCCTCCATGAGAGGTATCCAGAAGGGATCCCTGACTATGCTCGCAAGCAAGCAGAATACGAAGAGGAAGTCATTATCGGGAAAGGTTACCCAGGATACTTCCTCGTAGTTGCCGACTTCATCAACTGGGCTAAAGACAATGGCATTCGAGTTGGTCCGGGCCGTGGTTCGGGCGCTGGGTCGATGTGTGCCTATGCGATGCGCATCACTGATCTTGACCCGGTGCCGCATGGTTTGATTTTCGAACGGTTCCTCAACCCTGAACGCCCCTCGATGCCCGACTTTGACGTTGACTTCGACGAGCGTCGGCGCGGTGAGGTCATCAAATATGTGACCGAAAAGTACGGCGACGACCGCGTCGCACAGATTGTGACGTATGGCACCATCAAAGCCAAGCAGGCGGTCAAGGACTCCGCCCGTGTTCTGGGTCATCCCTTCTCTGTGGGGGAGAAGCTGACAAAGGCGATGCCCCCGGACGTGATGGGCAAGGGCATCCCGTTGTCAGGGATTTTCGATGAGAAGCACAAGAGGTATGCCGAGGCCCAGGATTTCCGTGATCTGCACGCCTCTGATCCGGTGGCGCAGGAAGTCGTGGCCACCGCGTTGGGGCTGGAAGGTCTGAAACGGCAGTGGGGGGTGCACGCCGCGGGTGTGATTATGTCCAGTGAGCCATTGGTCGATGTCATCCCGATCATGAAGCGTGAGCAAGACGGGCAGATCATCACCCAGTTTGACTACCCGAGCTGTGAGAGTTTGGGTCTGGTCAAGATGGACTTTCTGGGGTTGCGCAACCTCACTATCTTGGATGATGCCCTTGCCAACGTGAAAGCTAACCGGGGTGAGGACATCGACTTGGATGTCTTGTCCAAGGACATGACCGATGAGGCGGCGTACAAACTCTTGCAGCGTGGCGACACGCTGGGGGTGTTCCAGCTCGACGGCGGCGGCATGCGGAGCCTGCTGCGTCTCATGCAGCCAGACAACTTTGAAGACATCTCGGCGGCGTTGGCGCTATATCGGCCCGGGCCGATGGGCGCAGATAGCCATACCAACTATGCGCTGCGCAAGACGGGCCGTCAGGAAATCGTGCCCATCCATCCTGAACTGGCTGAAGCTCTCGAGCCGATCCTGTCGATGACCCAAGGCTTGATCATCTATCAGGAGCAGGTCCAGCAAATCGCTCAGAAGCTTGCTGGCTACACCCTTGGTAAGGCTGACATGTTGCGTCGCGCCATGGGTAAGAAAAAGAAAGAGGTATTGGACGCCGAGTTCGTGCCTTTTGAAGCGGGCATGATCGCGAATGGCTATTCGAAGCAGGCAATCAAGACGCTCTGGGACATCTTGGTCCCCTTCTCTGATTACGCATTTAACAAGGCTCATACGGCGGCGTACGGACTGGTTTCCTACTGGACCGCCTACCTCAAGGCCAACTATCCTGCAGAATACATGGCGGCCCTGCTCACCTCGGTGGGAGATGACAAAGACAAGTCGGCTCTCTACTTGAATGAGTGTCGCCACATGGGGATTAAGGTTCTCCCGCCTGATGTAAACTCGTCGATCGGATTCTTTGCTGCGGTCGGTGAGGACATCCGGTTCGGGTTGCAGGCAGTGCGCAATGTTGGGGCCAATGTGGTCGAAGCCATCGTGGCCGCCCGGGGGCAGAAGGGCGACTTCACTAGTTTTGCGGACTTCCTTAATAAGGTGCCCGCAGTGGTCTGCAACAAGCGCACCATCGAGTCGCTCATCAAAGCCGGAGCGTTTGACTCGCTAGGTCATCCACGCCACGGTCTGGTCCGCATCCATGAGCAGTACGTGGACGCTCTGGTCGACGTCAAACGTAAAGAGGCCATCGGTCAGGATAGCCTCTTTGGCGCGTTTGGTTTTGACGACGCGGAAGAGGACAGCCCCATGGATCCGTTGTCAGGGCTGCCGCCAATTCCGGAGGTGGAGTGGGATAAGTCCACCGAGTTGGCGTTCGAGCGGGAGATGTTGGGGCTGTATGTCTCCGACCATCCGCTGTTTGGTATCGAGCATGTCTTGGCTCAGCATGCAGATACGTCGATGTCGTCGTTGACATTGCCGGTCGAGGAGGGTGGTCGGGGTGATGGATCGATCGTCACAGTGGCCGGACTCATCACTGGGTTGCAGCTCAAACGGACGAAGAATGGTGAGCTGTGGGCCATCGTCACGGTGGAAGACCTGCAAGGTTCGGTGGAGTGTTTGTTCTTCCCCAAGACCTATATGACGGTGTCGACGATGTTGTCCACCGATGTGGTGTGTGCGGTGAAGGGCCGAGTCAACCGGCGTGACGACTCCGTCAGTGTCTATGCCCAGGAGCTGACTTTGCCCGATATTCACGAGGGGCCGCGAGGGCCGGTCGTGTTGACTTTGCCCGCGGCTCGGGCCACGCACGGTTTAGCTGAACGGCTGCGAGATGTGTTGGCGGAGTATCCGGGGACCACCGACGTGCATCTGCGGTTGACCCAGCCAGGGCGTACGGTCGTGATGCGGCTTGGTGACGGGGTTCGGGTGGCTGCGAGCCCGGAACTATTCGGTGACTTGAAGGCACTCTTGGGTCCGGCAAGTCTGGTCTGAGTGACCCTGAGGGACCTATGTCGGGGTCGCTCAGAATAGGGTGCATCCATGCCGATCCCCCCTCGCCCCAGCGCCCGTCCTGTCGATCGTATCCATCATGGTGATTGTGTCGTCGATGAGTTCTCCTGGTTGCAGGATCGTTCAGATCCACAGGTCGTCGCCCATTTGGAAGCAGAGAACGTCTATGCCCGTGAGGTGACTGCCGGGCAGGAGGAACTGCGGGAGCGGATCGTCGCGGAGATTAAGGCGCGGACGAAAGAAACGGACTTGTCGGTCCCGGTGGCCTGGCGTGGGTGGTGGTATTACGCGCGGACGCAGGAGGGGCATCAGTACCCTGCGGAGTGTCGGGTACCGGTGGTGCCAGGGGAGCCTCGTCCCGCACCTCAGCCTGGTTGTCCCTGGCCAGGGGAGCAGGTCTTGGTGGATGGTGAAGTCGAGGCCGCTGGTGGCGACTATCTGGCGTTCGGCGCGAGTGAGGTCTGCCCGGCCGGTGACCTGGTCGCGTTTTCAGTTGATCGTTCCGGTGACGAACGCTTCGATGTGGTGATACGTCGCATCGCTGATGGTGTGGTGGTCGATGATGCCCTGCGAGGCGTCGGATACGGCCTCGCCTGGTCATGGAATTCGGATTATCTGGTGTATTGCCGGGTGGACGAATCGTGGCGGCCCTATCAGGTATGGATGCATCGGGTGGGTTCGGACCCAGCGCAGGACCAATTGTTACTCCAAGAAGATGACGAACGCTTCTGGCTTGGTTTTGGGACGTCCAAAGACGACCGGAGGCTATTGGTCGCAGCAAGTTCGAAGACCACCGGTGAGTGGTGGATCGGAGATTTGTCGGCACAGATGCCATCGTTGGCGCCGGTGGCGGGTCGCATTCCTGGCTGGGAATACGAGGTGGAATGGGCCGGTGACGGCTTGCTCGTGACGCATAACCAGCACGGGGTGGATTTTGAAGTGTCGTGGGCGCCGTGGCCGACCTCGGGGGAGACGGCCTCGGGGGTGAGGACGACCGGTGATGTGGAGCCGCGTTCGCCTCGGGAGGGGTGGCGAGGGTGGTTGGCGCCGCAGCAGGGGGTGCGCTATCTGGGCGTGGAGGCCTTTGCGGGTCAGGTGCTGGTGTCGTTACGACGGGAGGGGCAGCAGTCGCTGCAGTTGTTCCGTCGGGTGGGGGCAGCGCCGGAGAGGTGGGATGGCCCGGTGGAGGTGGCCCCTCAGGAAGAGCTGTATTCGGTGTCGACTGAGTCGAACCCGCAGTGGGATGCGACGTCGTTACGGGTGGTGTACGAGTCGTTCGTGACGCCACGCACAGTCGCTGAGGTGGATGTGACGACAGGGCGATGGGAGGTGCTCAAACGTCAGGAGGTGCTTGGTGGATACGACCCCGCGGATTACGTGCAGCGCCGTGAGTGGGTGCGTGCACCTGATGGGGCTCGGGTGCCGTTGTCGATTGTGCATCGGGTGGGAGTGGAGCCGGATGGGACGGCACCGGTCTTGCTGTACGGGTATGGCGCCTATGAGACCAGCCTCGACCCGTGGTTTTCGATGGCGAGGCTATCGATGCTTGACCGTGGGGTGGTGTTCGCTGTGGGCCATGTTCGCGGTGGTGGCGAGATGGGTCGGTCTTGGTATGAGCAGGGGAAGTTGGAGCAGAAAGCTTCGACTTTTACTGACATGGTGGCCTGTGCTCAGCATCTGCATGAGCGGGGTTGGTGTGCGCCGGACCGGCTGGCGTTGTCTGGTGGTTCTGCTGGGGGATTGACGGTCGGCGCGACGGTCAATCTGGCGCCGGAGTTGTTTGCGGTCGTCCACGCGGATGTGCCCTTTGTGGATGCGTTGACGACGATGTTGGACGAGTCGTTGCCGTTGACGGTCACGGAGTGGGAGGAGTGGGGGGATCCGCTGCATGATGCGCAGGCGTACGCGGTGATGAAGTCGTATTCGCCGTACGAAAATCTGCGTCCAGTGGAGTACCCGACGATTTTGGCGACAACTAGTCTGAATGACACGCGAGTGTCGTGCGCGGAGCCAGCGAAATGGGTGGCCCGGATGCGGGAGATGTGTGTGCAAGACCAGTCGGTGCGACCGGTGGTGTTGCACACCGAGATGGTCGCTGGTCACGGAGGGCGTAGTGGTCGGTATGCGGCATGGGAGCAGTACGCCTTCGAGGCGGCGTTCGTGCTGTCGGCGTTGGGGGTTCGTCACTGAGCGGGTGGGGTGTGCGGTCGGATGGTTTGTCGGCCGCGCACCCCTGGCCACCTCTCTAAAAAAGTGATATCACTGAGATATCACTTCGCTTCGAGGAGGCGCCATGTCCCCTGTTTCTCCGCCGACCACGCCAACCGACTCGCTCGGTCCGCAATCAGTTCCACCTGCGACGACCCCTGTGGGGCACGACGGCGCGCGCGTCGCCATCGCCGAACGTGCTGCTTGGGCCGTGGACGGGTTTATCGCGCTACTGGTGGCATTGCTGCTCACTGGCGGTGCGGTGGGTTGTCTCCTGTTGCGTACTCCTTTCCTGGTCGGCACGGTCTTGTTGGCATTTCTGGCTGCCGTCATCTGCAGCTCTCTGACCGTGGTGCAACCTGGTCAGACCAAGGTGATCCAGTTCTTTGGTCGGTACGTCGGGACGATTCGCCGCCCCGGGCTGGTCATGGCGATGCCGTTCAGCAGCAAACAGACCCTGTCGGTGCGAGTGAACAACTTCGAGACCTCCGCGTTGAAAGTCAACGACTTTGACGGGAATCCTGTTGAGATCGCCGCCATTGTGGTCTGGCAAGTTGCCGACACCGCCAAAGCCACTTTTGCGGTGGAAAACTACGCCAATTTCGTCAAAGTGCAATCCGAAGCAGCTCTGCGTCACGTCGCTACCACTCACCCGTACGACGATCCTGAGGAGGCGGGGACGTCGCTGCGGGGCAGCACGGACATCGTCTCTGCAGAGCTGGCTAGTGAGGTCGCTCAGCGCGTCGCGGTCGCTGGTGTTGAAATCATTGAAGTCCGCATCAGTCATCTGGCATATGCCCCTGAAATCGCCGGCGCGATGCTGCAACGGCAGCAGGCGAGCGCCATCGTCGCTGCTCGCTCCCGCATCGTGGAAGGAGCGGTGGGCATGGTGCAGCTGGCGCTGGCCAAGCTGGAGCAAGAGTCGATCGTGGAGTTGGATGACGAACGCCGGGCGGCGATGGTCAGCAACCTGTTGGTGGTGCTGTGCGGGGAACAAAAGACCACGCCCATTATCAATACCGG
Organism: Austwickia sp. TVS 96-490-7B; assembly: GCF_019331795.1. GTDB lineage: Bacteria > Actinomycetota > Actinomycetes > Actinomycetales > Dermatophilaceae > Austwickia. The sequence continues at coordinate 25,780 of NZ_JAHPZL010000003.1, read as the reverse complement.
CAGTCTCTACTCGTGAGCTGCGATGTGATGAGGCGTGCGGTGCGGGAGACACGATGAGTCCCCGCACCGTTCGTAAACAGCTTTTGCTACGACTGGATCCGACCGTGTACGAAGCCGTCGCGAAATGGGCCAGTGACGATGTCCGGAGCGTGAACGCTCAGGTGGAGGTGTTGTTACGACGGGCATTGCAAGAGTCAGGTCGGGCGCCTCAGGACCTTCCGGAGATGCCCCGACGAGGGCGGCCACGCAAGGAAGGTGCGTCCAGCTGAGCGGTGCGCGAGGGCGTGGCGCAGGATGAGAAGTCGGTGGTGAGGGATCTGGCTTAGGGTGGCTGCTCATTCCGAGCGGTGTAATGCCCTGCGCGCCACGAGCTCCACAGTGAGAGCCACCGCGATCGACTGGGTCGCGAGGATGCCTGCCAGGACCACTAACTGCAGCGCGGCGGCTTGCAGCGGGGTGGCTCCGCCGAGGAGGGTTCCCACGAATGCCCCAGGCAGGGTCACTAGTCCGACAGTGCGGGTTTGATCGAGGCCGGGCACCAGGGCGAGCCGGGCGGCAGGCCGGACCACCAGGAGGGCAGCATCGCGGTCAAGGAGGCCTAGGGCCAAGGCGGCCTCCACTTCTCCGCGGCGTTCGCTCAGGGCATCCAGGCCGCGTCGACCTGCTAATGAGGTGGCGGTCATCGCATTGCCCACCAGGATCCCCGCAGTGGGCACCAGACTGATGGGCTGCCACGGCAATAATCCTGCCGCCAGCAGCACCGCTACGACGGGGAGAGAGCCGATCGCTACCGGCAGCAGCGGCCATGTTCGACTGGTGCTGCCGATACGGCGGGCGCTGGTGAAGGTGGCCACTGCGATCATCACCACCACGAACAGCCCGGTCAACGGCCAGGAGTCCAGGACCGCCGCCACAATGAGGCCGACCGCTCCCAGCTGGAGGGTGGCGCGCAGGATGGCGGTGATTTCGGCGCGGCCGTCGCCGAGACCGGTGCTGCGACGTAGGACAGCGCTGAGGATGGCCAGGGCAAGGACGATCACGACGAGTCGAATGACGTCGGGCTGGTCGTGGAGTCGAATCAAGGCGCTGGCGGGCATGACAGTGGGCACAGACGTCATTCTTGTCGGCGCGGGTGCAGCCTGCCCACGAGGTGCCCGGGGTGTCTGAGACCGGATCGTCGGGGGATCTCCCTAGAATGGCCCGGTGATCTCCCGCATCGACCTACGTGGCAGCGTCCTGGACGCCCGTGAGCTGCGCGAGGCTCTTCCGCGCGCTGAGTTCGACTTGGACGACGCCTTGGATGTCGTCCGTCCGCTCTGTGAGGAGGTGCGGCTGCGGGGCGCTGAAGCGCTCCGCGACCTGGGAGAGCGTTTCGACGGGGTGCGCCCTGAGCATCTGCGGGTGCCTGCTGACATTCTCACGGCGGCGGTGGACACCTTGGATCCCCAGGTGCGGGCGGCGTTGGAGGAGTCCATCCGCCGGGCCCGAATCGTGCACACCGAGCAGTTGCGCACCCCGCATATCACCCATGTGGTGCCTGGGGGGACCGTCGCTCAGCGGTGGTTGCCGGTGGAGCGAGTGGGGCTGTATGTCCCCGGCGGGGTGGCGGTCTATCCGAGCAGCGTCGTGATGAACGTCGTACCGGCTCAGGTGGCCCGGGTGTCCTCGTTGGCGGTGGCCTCGCCGCCGCAGCGGGATAACCTGGCGCCTTTTACGGGATATCCGCATCCGACGATCTTGGCAGCGTGTGCGCTGTTGGGAGTCGATGAGGTGTATGCCGTGGGTGGGGCCCAGGCCATTGCGATGTTCGCTTATGGCGCCAAGGAGGATGACGGCACTGTGGTCTGTGAGCCGGTGTCATTGGTCACCGGCCCGGGCAATGTTTATGTGGCATCAGCAAAACGGGCGTTGCGTACCGTCGTGGGGATCGACGCCGAAGCTGGTCCGACTGAGGTAGCGATTCTTGCGGACGATACGGCGTTCCCGCAGGACATTGCGGCAGACATGATCAGTCAAGCTGAACATGACGTCTTAGCCGCTGCTGTTTTGGTGACGCCGAGCGAAGCCTTGGCTGACCAGGTCGAAGATGAGCTGCGCCTGCAGGTGGAGGTCACGGCACACCAGGATCGGGTGCGGGCAGCCTTGTCAGGACGACAGTCGGCGATCGTGCTCGTGGATGACGTGGAAGCAGGTTTACGCACGGTCAACGCCTATGGCGCTGAACATCTGGAGATCCAGACCGCAGATGCGTCTGCGGATGCGTCATTGGTGACCAATGCTGGGGCAATTTTCGTCGGCTCGTACAGCCCGGTGAGCTTGGGAGACTACGCAGCTGGGTCCAATCACGTCTTGCCGACCAGTGGCACTAGCGCTTTCGCGTCGGGCTTGGGTGTGCATTCGTTCCTGCGGTCAGTGCAGGTGATCACCTATGACGAGGACGCCTTAGCTGATATCGCCGAATCGGTGGTCGCTCTGAGCCGAGCTGAGGATTTGCCGGCGCATGGTGACGCGGTGCTCTGTCGGACCGAACGCACTCATCCGGGGGGCGATGGCGACATGGTGGCCGACGCTCCTGGAGATCCAGACTGGTATGTCGAGACAGTGCCAGACACTCATGATCAGGACGCGCCGACCTTGGGGGGTCGTGGGTGAGTGGGTTTTCCCGCGCCGAGCAGGTGCTCGGCGAGCTGCTACGTCCGGATCTACAGGGTCGTACGGCGTACGGGGCGCCTCAGCTGGATGTCCCGGTTCAACTGAATACCAACGAAAATTCCTACCCAGTGCCGTCGGCGGTGGTGCAGGCGATGTGCGCGGCTCTTGCCGAGGCGGGGACCGGCCTCAACCGATACCCCGACCGGGAGTTCACTGCGCTGCGAGAAGATCTGGCTGGGTATCTGACTCGTAGCTCAGGGGTTCCAGTGGCGGCCTCCCAGCTCTGGGCAGGTAACGGCTCCAACGAAGTCTTGCTACATGTGGTGCAAGCCTTCGCTGGTCCGGGGCGGGCGATCATGGGGTTCGTCCCGTCGTACTCGATGTACCCCAACTACGCGCTGACGACCGGCAGCGACTGGGTGGAGGGGCGTCGGGGTATCCACCGCGAAGACGCGATTGATCTCGATCCGCAGTCAGCTGCCGAACAGGTCGCTCAGCATGCTCCAGCGGTGGTCTTTATGGCCTCGCCCAACAACCCCACCGGATCTGCGCTGGATCTAGACGTGGTCACTGCGGTTTACGACGCGTGTGCGCGCACGATCGTGGTGGTCGATGAGGCGTACGCCGAATTCGCCCGACCGGGGACTCCATCAGCGTTGACTTTGCTGTCGGGGCGGCCACGGCTGGTTGTCAGCCGCACGATGAGCAAGGCCTTTGCCTTTGCGGGGGGACGTCTCGGCTATCTCGCGGCTGATCCTGCCTTGGTCGACGCATTGCGGGTGGTGCGGATGCCCTATCACCTCTCCACTCAGACCCAGGTCGTGGCACGGGCCGCGTTGGCCCACTCCGATCTCCTGATGGCTGAGGTCGAGGCGATTAAGACGCAACGAGACCGTCTGGTCGAGGAGACTGCTCGAATGGGGCTAGTGCCGATGCCCTCAGATGCCAATTTTGTCCTGGTGGGAGGACTTCGGGATGAAAAAGCGACCTGGCGGGCTTTGGTCGCCCGAGGCGTCCTGGTCCGCGATGTGGGACTGCCCGGCCATCTTCGGATCACTGCAGGCACGGTGGCGGAGACGGATGCGGTGCTGGCGGCGTTGAGCGACTGCCTCACGTCCACAGCAGAGTAGGGAGCAGTGATGACCACACGGGTCGCGCAGATCGAACGATCCACCTCGGAGAGTCGGGTGCGAGTGCGGGTCGACTTGGACGGCACTGGCCGCAGTCAGGTGCGCACCGGGGTGCGTTTTTACGACCACATGCTGGAAAGCTTGGCGAAACATTCCCTGATCGACCTGGAGGTAGAAGCCGAGGGCGACACGGACGTGGACGCCCACCACTCTGTTGAGGATGTCGCGATCTGCCTGGGGGACGCCGTACGGGAAGCATTGGGCGATAAACGGGGGATTTCGCGTTTCGGTGACGCGTTAATCCCGTTAGATGAAGCGTTGGTGCAGGCGGTCGTGGATGTCGCTGGACGCCCATATTGTGTGCACGACGGAGAACCCGCAGGACAGGAATATGTCCTTATCGGAGGCACATATGTCGGGTCGTTGACGCGACATGTCTGGGAGACCTTCGCCCACCACGCCGCTATGGCGGTGCACGTACGGGTGCTCTCCGGCCGCGATCCTCACCACATTGTGGAAGCTCAATTCAAAGCGGTCGCCAGGGCATTGCGCGCTGCGATTGCCCTGGACCCTCGGGTCGAGGGGATTCCCAGCGCGAAGGGAAGCCTGTGATGTCAGGTGCTCGGCCCCGAGTCGTTGTCCTGGACTATGGCAGCGGCAATGTGCGATCCGCCGTGCGAATGCTAGAGCGGGTCGGGGCGCAGGTGACCTTGTCTGCTGACCCTCACGAGGTGTCCGAGGCTGCCGGGTTGTTTGTCCCAGGGGTCGGCAATTTCCACGCCTGTCTGGCAGGCCTGGCCGCTGTCGACGGTGGACGGATGATCGACCGAAGATTGGCCGGTGGCCGACCGGTCTTCGGAGTGTGCGTGGGAATGCAAGCGATGTTCGACTCGTCGTCGGAGCCGTCAGACTCGCCACAGCCCGGGTTGGGTCAATGGCCTGGCACGGTCGATCGGCTTGCTGCGGACGTCGTTCCGCACATGGGCTGGAGCCCAGTTGACGTGCCGACCGGCAGTTCCCTGTTTGCTGGCATCGCCCAGGAGCGGTTTTACTTCGTCCATTCGTACGCCGCCCAGCAGTGGACTTTGACTCCCCACGGCTCGTTCAGCACAGTAGCCCCCCTCGTGACCTGGGCTGAGCATGGCGCTCCCTTCGTTGCAGCGGTGGAAAACGGCCCCCTGGTGGGGACCCAATTCCACCCGGAGAAGTCCGGTGACGCTGGCGCCCACCTGCTGCGCAATTGGCTCGATTCCCTCTGATCCGAGTGCCGATCCATCGTCATAGGCTTCGCGGCATCCGCCTCGAGGTGCCTCTGCAGAAAGGTTCGTGATGTCACAACGTCCTGCCCCGTCGTTGGAATTGCTCCCTGCCGTCGACGTCGTCGACGGTCAGGCGGTGCAGCTGGTCCAGGGTGTAGCCGGGTCGGGTGGATCATTCGGTGACCCATTCCTAGCGGCGCAACGGTGGCAACAGGCTGGGGCATCGTGGCTGCATTTGGTCGATCTGGACGCAGCCTTCGGGCGCGGTGACAACGCCACCCTGATCGCCTCTATCGTCGGTCGGCTGAACCTGAATGTGGAGTTATCCGGTGGCATTAGGGACGAGGAGACGTTGTCCCGTGCGTTGGCCACCGGATGCCGCCGGGTCAATATCGGCACCGCAGCATTGGAAGACCCAGAATGGACCGCCTCTGCGATCGCCCGTTTCGGTGATCAAGTGGCGATTGGATTGGACGTGCGCGGCACCACTTTGGCCGCCCGTGGCTGGACGAGTGAGGGTGGCGACCTCTGGGAGACCTTGGCTCGTTTGGACGCGCAAGGCTGCAGCCGGTATGTCGTGACCGATGTGGCTTGCGACGGTATGTTGTCTGGACCGAATCTGGAATTGTTGACGCAAGTCTGCGAGCGCACGGACCGGCCGGTGGTGGCATCGGGGGGAGTGTCCACGGTGGCCGATGTTGCTGCGCTGCGGTCAATGGTGCCGCTCGGGGTGGAGGGGGCGATCATTGGTTCGGCCTTGTACCGGGGGGCTTTCACGCTAGAGGAGGCGTTGGACGCGGCCGGTGGGCGGTGACCTCGGGTTTGCTGCCAGGGAAGGACCGCTTTGCTGGCGACCGGGGAGAGCCGGATCCTGCGGTGTTGGCGGCGCTGCAAGCGGTGGCCCACGCTCAGCCTGCTGATGTCACGGCGGCAGAGGAGCGACTGTTGGCGGGATGGGCTGAGGGCCGTGTGCTGGTTCCGTTAGTGCCCATGCCGCGGGCAGGGGACCTTGACGTCCGCGGCCCGGCGATGGCGACTGCCTTGTTGACCGGGCCGGACGGGAGCCGGGCGTTGCCAGTCTTCACAGGGACAGCAGCTCTCGCGATCTGGGATGAGCGGGCTCGACCGGTGCCGATGACGGTGCGGGATGCGGCGGTGACTGCGCTGGACGACGGGTGCGCGGTGATGGTGGTGGACCTAGGGGCTCCGGTGTCCATCGTCCTGCGATGGTCGCAGTTGTGTGCGTTGGCGTCGGGGGAGCAGTGGTGCCCGCCGCACCGGGATCCGATAGTGGCGCGGGCGGTTCGGGAGGCAGCACGCCAGGTAGCGGGGGTGTCGCGAGTTGAGGTGGCAGACGGGTCAGATCATGTGCCTGGGGCGATCCGGCTGTCAGTGTGGTTGGCACCAGGCTTGTCGTCGTCGGAGGTGGAGGGGGCGGTAGCAGGTGTCGGGGAGGCTTTGGCCGGGGACCCTCAGGTGCGTTGCCGTCTCGATGAGGTGGTGGTGACGGTGCGTTCGGTCGGCCCCGGGGCTGTGGATCCTGGGATGTAATCCAGATGCGTGGGTGGGATCTGGCCTGCCACGATGAGGTGTGCCTTTATCTCCGTATCGTCGTGTCTTGCAAGTTCCTCGGGTCAGATTGACCTTGTTGTTGGGTGTGATGGTCCGGGTCCCTGCGGCGGCAGGCGGGATCATCTTGACGTTGCATGTCGTGGGGATGGGGCGGTCTTACGGTGAGGCGGGTCTGGCCGCCATGATCATGACGATCGGGTTGGCGGTGGCGGGTCCTTGGCGGGGACGGCTGCTGGATCGTCGGGGATTGCGGCGGGTGGTCTGGCCGTCGTTGGTGGTGCTCGCCGGGTGCTGGGTGGCGGCACCACAGTTGGCCTATCTGCCATTGCTCGGGGTGTGTGCTCTGGCTGGGTTGTTCACGATCCCATCGTTCTCGATCATCCGGCAGGCGGTGATCGTGGCGGTTCCTGACCATGACCGTCGTACGGCGTTGGCTTTGGACGCGGTGGCGGTGGAGGTGGCTTTCATGGTGGGGCCGTTGGCTGGGGTGTGGGCGGCCAGTACGTGGGACACCGGCCTGGTTCTGGCGGGGGTGGGTCTGTGCGGGGTGGCTGCGGGGGCGGTGCTGTGGTTGGTCGATCCGCCGATGCGAGAGGAATCGGACGGTACGACGGCTGAGTCCGGGGGTGCTGAGGAGGTCGCGGTGGGGCCGGGGGTGTGGTTGACCCCGGCGGTCGCTGCGGTCTTCCTTGCGGCGGTGGGCGCCACGGTGGTGTTGGCGGGGACTGACCTGACAGTGGTGGCGGTGATGCGGGAATTTGGGGCGACATCGCACGTGGGTGTGGTGATGGCGATGTGGTGTGTGGGTTCGGTAGTTGGAGGGTTGGTATATGGGGCCTGGACTCGCCCGGTGTCTTCGCTGTGGCTGTTGTTGGGGTTGGGGGCGGCGACGGCACCGTTAGTGTTGGCTCGGGATGTGTGGACGTTGACGGCATTGATGGTGATATCCGGTGTGTGGTGCGCCCCGACGATTACGGCAATGGTCGACGAGCTCAGCCGTGTTGTTCCCGAGCGCAATCGGGGAGAAGTCATGGGGTGGCATGGGTCATGTATGCAAGTGGGTTCGGCGGCTGGAGCGCCGTTAGCGGGTGCCGTGGTGGATACGGGGGGAGCGTCGGCGGGTTTTGGGGCGGTGGCCGTGGTAGGGATGGTGTTGGCTGTGGTGGGGTTGATCGTGGGCTGTCGTCGGCGTCGTGGTGACGCAGCGGCGACGCTCTGAGCTGGGTTGTCGTGGTCATGACGGAAGAGATGTCAGGTCGCCGAGGCGGACGTACGACGTACTGCGAGTCTGCTGGTAGGATGATGAGGCAGACCACGCCGCCTTCGTTCGCGAAGGTGGCGTCCGAAAGAGAAGCAGACTCCATCAGCTTCCACCCGCGCCGATCAGAAGATCGCCGGGTCACCTGGTCGCATTCACCGGATGGGGCGGAGCCATGATGGTTCTTGTCTCCGTCGTAGGTCGAGCTCGGCTCGGCCCGGGCGTGCCAGGATCGATGGGACCGGGCTTCTCGCGGACGACTCACGCGGGAAGCCTTTTCCGTGTGCGCCGCCCATCGTCATAGAACGTCCGAGAGAGTACGTCTGAACAAAGGAGCGCACCATCAGCGAACCGCGCATCAACGACCGCATCCGCGTCCCGGAGGTGCGGCTCGTCGGGCCCAACGGGGAGCAGGTCGGCATCGTCCGCGTGGAGGCCGCTCTGCGCCTTGCCGCAGAAGCGGATCTCGACCTCGTCGAGGTGGCACCGATGGCTAAACCGCCGGTGGCGAAGTTGATGGACTTCGGCAAATACAAGTACGAAGCTGCCCTGAAAGCTCGTGAGGCCCGCAAAAACCAGGTCAACACGGTCATTAAGGAGATCAAGCTCCGTCCGAAGATCGATCCGCATGACTACGAGACCAAAAAGGGTCACGTCGTCCGCTTCTTGTCGGCCGGCGACAAGGTCAAAGTCACCATCATGTTCCGTGGTCGGGAGCAATCCCGCCCCGAGCTGGGCTTCCGCTTGTTGCAGCGCCTGGCGCAAGACGTGGTGGAGCTGGGCTTCGTCGAAAGCGCGCCCAAGCAGGACGGGCGCAACATGATCATGGTGCTCGGCCCCACCAAGAAAAAGGCAGAGGCCAAAGCTGAGCAGCGCCGTCGTCGTGATGACGCGGCCTCGGTGCGCCAGCCACGACAGGTGTTGCCTGCCGAGCCGATTGACACTGATGAGCTGATCGAGTCCGTGGAGAACCTCGAGGTCGAGGAACTGACCACGGCTGAGGAAGCTCCGGTAGTCGAGGAACTCGTGCAGGTCGACGAAGCCACTGAGGCTGAAGAGATCACCGAGGTTGAGGACGCCGAGCCCGCCCCGGAGAGCGAGCCGAGTTCAGCGACAGTGCCAGCTGTCGAGGTCGAACCAGCGGCCGAGGAAGAGCCTGTCGCGTCGGCTGAAGAGCCGGCAGCGGCCGAGAAAGCCGCTGAGCCGGTGGCCGTGCCGGTTCCCAGGCCGCCGAAGCCAGCACCGCCGAAGCCCCGGGTCCAGGCCTGACACGACATCCGGTCTTTATCCGACACCCCTGGTTCGCAACGGCGATCTAGGACGTACGACAAAGGAGAATCGGCGCGATGCCGAAGAACAAGACCCACAGCGGCGCCAAGAAGCGCTTCCGCCTCACCGGCACCGGCAAGGTCATGCGTGAGCAGGCCAACGGCCGCCACTTGCTGGAGCACAAGTCCAGCAAGTACACGCGCAGCATCGCCGGTGACATGGAGCTGGCCAAGCCGGACGCCAAGAAGATTAAGAAGCTGCTGGGCAAGTAAGCCCACCCGCACATCCGAACCACTGCCGAGCCCGGCTTCGCCGCACCGACAGACGTCTACTCCACACGGGGGCGGACGCGCGACCGGTGCCGGGCAGCTTGACACACAAGGAGCAATCACGTGGCACGCGTGAAGCGGGCGGTCAACGCCCAAAAGAAGCGTCGCGTCGTCCTCGAGCGCGCGAGCGGGTACCGGGGCCAGCGGTCCCGCCTGTACCGCAAGGCCAAGGAGCAGGTCCAGCACAGCCTCGGGTACGCCTACCGGGACCGTCGCGCCCGTAAGGGTGACTTCCGTCGCCTGTGGATCCAGCGCATCAATGCGGCCGCTCGCGCCAACGGCATGACCTACAACCGCTTCATCCAGGGGTTGAAAGCTGCGGAGATCGAGGTCGACCGTCGCATGCTGGCCGAGATGGCTGTCAACGACGAGGCTGCTTTCGCGGCACTGGTTGAGATCGCTCGCAAGCACGTCCCGGCCCAGGCCGCCTGACCGACAGCCAGGTGCACCATCGCGGCTGTGCGTGCCGGTGAGCGGAACGAACGCCGGGAGACTCCCGTGTTGACCAACCCTCGAAGTGAGCGGGTGCGGTCAATTGGGGCGCTCTCCCGGCGTTCGGCGCGTGAACGGAGTGGGCTCTTCCTCGCTGAAGGGCCCCAGGTGGTCCAAGAGGCTTTGACCCATCGCCCTGATGTGGTCAAGGACCTGTACGTCGAGACGTCAGCGGCGGCTACGCCGCGGTGGGCAGACCTCATCGCAGCGGCGGCGCGACATGGCGTCGGCGTCCACCTTGTTGATCAGCGGGTACTTGCCGCCATCTCAGACGCGCAGACGCCGCAAGGTGGGGTGGCGGTATGCCGCAAAGTCGATGTCGATGTGCACACGGTTTTAGCTGCGAAGCCTCGACTTCTCTGTGTATTGGCGCAGGTCAGAGATCCAGGCAATGCTGGCACTGTTCTCCGGGGAGCTGATGCGACCGGTGCCGATGCGGTCATCCTCACTGATGCCAGCGTCGACTTATACAACCCCAAAGTGGTGCGGTCGACCGTAGGGTCGTTGTTTCACCTCCCAGTGGTGATCGGAGTGGAACTACTTCCGTTGATGGAGGCAATGCACGCGGCCGGGGTGGTGGCCTATGCTGCTGACGGGCGAGGCCCGACGCAGTTGCATGCGGCCAACCTCGATCGACCTCATGCGTGGATTTTCGGCAACGAAGCTCGAGGGCTTCCCGACCAGATTCGTCGTTCTTGTGACGACGTGGTGCGAGTCCCCATTTATGGTCGTGCGGAATCGTTGAATCTGGCGATGGCGGCGACTGTGTGTCTTTACGGGTCAGCAGCGGCACAGCATCGCCACGTCGGTGACTCTCCGATCAGCTGATCGCGTTGCCGTTGCGGGGTAGGGTCACGCCGTGACCGATCGTGACGACGTACCGGAGACGACATCGGGAGCCGACGGGCAGGCGGAGCGGAGGGTTGACCCGGCTCAGATCCTGGCGGTGATGCCTGATGGTGTGCTGGTGGTGGGTGCTGACCAGCGGGTTGTTTTTCTCAACCCCAGGGCAGAACGATTGTTGGGGCGGTTAGCCAGCGACATTCTCTGTACTCCAGTTCGAGACGCCTTGCCGCTCGTCGAGCCAGGTGGGATGTCGTGGTGGGATTGTTTCGACCCGTGGGGCGGAATCTCGATCCGCACCGGTCACCGTGAGCGAATGCTGCACCTCCCCGGTCGGGGACACTTCTTGGTCACGATGAGCATCGTTCGCCACCGTCGCGGTGGCCCGGTGGATCAGGTCGTCGTGATCTTGCGAGATACCGAGCAACGACGACGTCATGAGGCTGGCACCGCAGAGCTGATCTCGGTGGTTGCTCATGAACTGAGATCACCGCTGACCAGCATCAAAGCCTTTTCTGGGACCCTGCTGCGCCGGTGGGAACGGTTTAGTGAACCCCAGCGGCTGTTGATGATGCAGACCATCGAAGCCGATGCCCAACGGCTCTCTCGGTTACTGAGCGAACTCCTTGATGTGAGCCGTATCGATGCGAGCCGATTGCGGGTAACGCCACGCCCGGTCGATCTGCGGCAGGCGGTCACGGCGCATATCGACCGCTATGTCGTCTCTGGGCATGATCGGGCGAAATTCTCCTGGAAAGAGGCCTTTTCGCCGCGGCAAGAGGTGTGGGCTGACGCGGACAGGTTGGATCAGATCATCGTGAACTTGGTGGACAACGCACTCAAGCACGGCGGAGGAACAGTTTCGATAGAGACCGCGAGTGTTCCTGTCCCACAAGGGGAGACGCCGTGGGTGACGTTAACTGTCGAAGACGAGGGCGAGGGCATCGATCCGGAAAATTATCCGCTGATCTTCGAAAAGTTCTGGCATGGGTCGCACCGAGGCAGTACTGGACTGGGGTTGTACTTGGTCAAAGGCCTGGTGGAAGCCCATGGAGGTCGAGTCTCAGTGGGGCGAGCTGCCGGAGGCGGGGCCCGCTTCATGGTGTCCTTGCCTGCGGCGGAGTCGGCTCTGGTGGGATAGTTTCTGCCGCCGCAGGGGGCGGACGTCGTATCTGTCGATGTGTTCAGCACGGCAGCCCTGGCTAGGATCGTCGTTGTGTCAGGACCGAATCAGCAGTACGACCCCGTCGAGGTGGCCGCATTGGACCCCGAGGAGATTGAGCGCCACGTCCATGAGGCGCTCACCGCGATCACCCAAGTCGGTGATCTGGAGGAGTTCAAAGCAGTCAGACAGGCACATGCAGGCGACCGGAGCCCGTTGGCGCTGGCAAACCGGGAGATCGGAGCCTTGCCGCCGAGTGCCAAGGCAGAAGCCGGTAAACGTGTCGGTGCTGCTCGCGGGCGTGTCAACCAGGCGTTGAAGCAGCGCCAAGCCGAACTCGAAGCGCTGCGTGACGAGCGCATCCTCACCGAGGAGGCCCTCGACGTGACGGTGGTTGCGCCGTACCGGCAGTGGGGTGCGCGGCATCCGGTCAGCCTGGTGACTGAGCGAGTGCAGGACATCTTTGTCGGTATGGGTTGGGAAATTGCCGATGGACCTGAGGTAGAGGCGGAGTGGTTCAACTTTGACGCGCTGAACTTCGCCCCGGACCACCCGGCGCGACAGATGCAGGACACGTTCTTCGTCGCACCTGCGGATTCAGGGTTGGTGCTGCGCACGCACACGTCTCCCGTCCAAGCCCGGACCTTGCTGCACCGGGACTCTTCTCGATTGCAGCGGGATCTTCCGGTCTATGTGGCGGTGCCCGGCCGGGTCTATCGCACTGATGAGTTGGACGCCACTCACACGCCGGTCTTCCATCAGGTCGAGGGTCTCGCTGTCGACAAAGGTCTCACGATGGCCCATTTGAAGGGCACGTTGGACCATTTGGCGCGGGCCTTGTTCGGGCCGGATGCTCGGACCAGGTTGCGCCCGTCGTATTTCCCCTTCACCGAGCCGAGCGCCGAGATGGATCTGTGGTTCCCCGGGAAGAAGGGGGGCCCGGGCTGGATTGAGTGGGGTGGTTGCGGAATGGTCAACCGCAACGTGCTCTCTGCCTGTGGTGTCGATCCGGATGTCTACTCCGGTTTCGCATTTGGGATGGGAATCGATCGCACGATCATGCTCCGCAACGGCGTGAGCGATATGCACGACATCGTTGAGGGAGATGCGCGGTTCTCTGCGCAGTTCGGGATGGAGATCTGATGCGCGCGCCTACGAGCTGGCTCGCTGAACTCGTCGGCATGGATGTGCCCCCCTCGGGGGAGCAGGTCGCTGCGGATTTAGTCCGTGTCGGCCTGGAGGAGGAAGCACTGCATGCGGGTGAGGTGTCTGGGCCGTTGGTGGTCGGGCGAGTGCTGGATAAGACCGACGAACCGCAGAAAAACGGGAAAACGATCCATTTCTGTCATGTCGACGTAGGTCGGGCAGAACCCCAGGAGATTGTCTGTGGCGCTCACAACTTCGAGCCAGGGGACTTGGTGGTGGTCATCCTGCCGGGAGGGCGTCTAGGTGACTTCGAGATCGGTGCCCGCAAGACGTACGGGCACATGTCTGCGGGCATGATTTGTTCGGAGCGAGAGCTCGGGCTGGGCGACGATCACGACGGCATCATCGTCTTGACCGAGTATTTCTTCGGTGACCCGGTGACTGTGGCGTCATTGACGCCCGGACAGGATGCGTTGCCGCTGTTGGGCTTGGACGAAGAAGTCGTCGAGGTCAATGTCACTCCGGATCGGGGTTACTGCTTCTCGATGCGAGGTATCGCCCGGGAGTATGCGCTGTCTACAGGCCGCGCGGGGGCGTTTCGTGATCCGGTAGGACCGGATGTGGTTCAGGAACCGATGGCCACTGATGCCGGTTATCCAGTCCGGTTGATCGACGAGGGTCGAATTCACGGTGTGGCTGGGTGCGACCGGTATGTGGCTCGGGTGGCTCGCGGTGTTGATGCGACCGCGCCGACTCCCCGATGGATGAAACGCCGGTTGACCCAGATGGGGATGCGTCCGGTCAATGTGGTCGTCGATGTGACGAATTATGTGATGCTGCTGACGGGTCAACCGTTGCATGCGTTTGACGTGGCGGCGTTGTCATCTTCTCTTGAGGTACGTCGAGCTCGTGCTGGAGAGACATTGACCACGCTGGATGGCGTGGACCGGGTGTTGGATCCGGAGGATCTGCTGATCACTGACGGTGGCGTGACCCCCTTGGCGATTGCTGGTGTGATGGGTGGCGCTGAGTGTGAAGTGTCCGATGAGACCCGCGACATCCTGATTGAGTCGGCACACTTCGATCCGGTGTCGGTGGCTCGCAGCTCGCGGAGACATAAGTTGTCTACCGAGGCTTCGCGACGTTTTGAACGTGGGGTGGACCCGCAGATTGCTGGTGCGGTCGCAGAGTTGGCGGTGCGTCTGGTGGTGGAGCTGGCCGGGGGGCAGGTCGAGGTCGAAGTCACCGATGTCGATCGGCGCACACCGCGGACCGCGATCACATTTGACCCGGGTTTGGTGTGGCAGCTCACCGAACCGGGGTATCGGTCAACTGGCCCGGCACCTGCAGGGTTGTCCCACGATGACGTCGTGGCGGCGCTGGTGTCGTTGGGTTGCGCAGTGGAGGAGATCACAGATCACCAGGGCGAAGGTTTTGCCCCGGTGCGGGTGATGCCGCCGTCGTGGCGCCCTGATCTGTCGACTGGACCGGATCTGGTGGAAGAGGTCGCCCGGCTGCGGGGTTACGACTGCATTCCTTCTGTGCTGCCGACCGCTCCCGGTGGTCGGGGTCTGACCCGTGAGCAGCGGGGGATGCGGTTGGTGGGATCCACGCTGGCGGGGCTGGGATTCACTGAGGTGTGGTCTTATCCGTTCATTTCTCCTGCTGTGTTTGATGCCTGTGGTTTCAGTGAGCATGATGAGCGCCGTCGGGTGGTGCGTCTCGCCAATCCGTTGTCCGAAGAAGCTCCCTGTCTGCGGACGTCGGTGCTGGACTCGTTGTTGGCCACGGTGCGGTTGAATGTGCGCCGCGGCGCAAAGGATGTGGCGCTGTATGAGACGGGGCTGGTCTTCTTGCCGAAGGAGAACGCCGCATCGGCCCCAGTGCCGCAGGTGGGGGTGCGCCCGGAAGATACGGTGTTGCGGTTGATGGCTGAAGCGATCCCTTCGCAGCCTCGACGGGTGGCGTGGGCGGCGTGTGGTGATGCCTCGTCCGAAGGTCCGTGGGGTCAGGCCCGGCCATGGTCGGCTTCTGATGTGATTGCTGCGGCGGTGTCCATGGGGCAGGTGTTTGGGGTGCCGTTGCAGGTAGCGGCGGCACCGGAGCGTGCGCCGTGGCATCCGGGTCGGGCTGCGTGTGTGCGCACGGAGGACGGCGTTGTGGTCGGATATGCCGGGGAGGTGCACCCCAAGGTATGTCTGGCGCTGGACCTGCCGGCCAGGACGTGCGCGGCCGAGCTTGATCTGGAGCTGTTGTGGGCTGCTGTTGGTGGCCCGGTGCAGGCGGGGGCGTTGTCGACGTATCCGGTGGCTCATACAGATGTGGCCTTGGTGGTGCCGGAGTCAGTGCCTGCTGCCGAGGTGGCTCAGGCGTTGCGCGATGGGGCCGGCGACGATCTGGAGGACGTGGTGTTGTTTGACGTTTTCCGGGGTGACCAGATCGGGTCAGGTCTGAAGTCGTTGGCGTACCGGTTGTCCTTCCGTGCGGCGAATCGGACGTTGACCACGGCTGAGGTGAGTACGGCGCGGGACGCGGCCATTGCGGTCGCGGCGCAGCGGATGGATGCGGTGCAGCGTGTCTGATCCGGTGTCGAAGCGGATGCGGGAGGCGCAGGTCACTGTGGTGACTGGCGCCTCCCGCGGCATTGGCGCTTTTCTGGCGGCGGCTTTCCTCGAGGCTGGTCATGTGGTGGTGGGGACCTCGCGTTCCGGCGGGACGGTGCGGCTACCAGGGGGGTCGGAGCTGTCCTTATCGGCGGTCGAGGTCACCGATGATGCGGCGGTGTCGGTTTTTGTTGAGGGGGTGATGGACGCGTATGGCCGGATTGATGTCTTGGTGAACAATGCTGGGGTGATTGACGCGGAGGTGCCGTTCTTGGAGTCAGATCCACTGGAATGGTGGCGCACCGTGGAGGTGGATGTGCGTGGTCCGTATGTGATGACACGTCGGGTGATGCCCTACATGGTGGCGGCGGGGTCTGGGCGGATCATTAATCTCAATTCGGGGGCGGGGACGCGCGCTGCTGATCGTGCGAGTGCGTACTTCGTGGCAAAGACGGCGTTATCTCGGGTGACAGGAGCAGCGCATGCGGCGGGCTTTGACCGGGGGGTGCGTGCTTTTGACTTGATGCCTGGGGTGGTGCGCACGGATATGACGTTGTCGATGCCTTCGCATGCGGGGCGGACAGAGTGGACGTCGCCGCAGGATGTCACCGACCTAGCGGTGGCTTTGGCTGCTGGCCAGTTGGATGCCTGGTCGGGGCGTTTTGTGCGGGCCGGGGTGGATTCGGTGTCGTCGTTGTCTGCTGCGGCTGGACAGCTGCAGGACAGGGCTCGTCAGCTGGTGCTAATGCCGTATGGGGTGGATGATCCGCTGGGGTAAGGGTGGTGGACGCGACAACAACTGCATACATTTACGCCGTGATGTATATTCATCCGTATGAGGATTGCAGTCGCCGGAGCAAGCGGGTACGCCGGAGGTGAGGTGCTGCGGCTGCTGATCGGTCATCCGACCGTCCACATTGGCGCGTTGACGGCAGCGTCGAACGCCGGCAGCACGGTGGGTGACCATCACAGCCACTTGTTTCCGCTGGCAGACCGAAAAATCCAGGAGACGACGGTCGAGGCTTTGGCTGACCATGATGCTGTGGTCCTGGCTCTGCCGCATGGCACATCGGCGGGAGTAGCGGCCCAGCTCCCGCCGCACACGATCGTGGTGGACTGTGGCGCAGATTTTAGGTTGCGTGATGCGAGCGCGTGGGCCCGGTTTTACGACACCCCGTACGCCGGATCTTGGCCATATGGACTACCAGAGTTGTTGCGCGACGATGGCTCTCGTCAGCGTCAGCATCTCCTCGGAGCCACCCGGATTGCAGCTCCGGGGTGTTATCCGACTGTGGTGTCCTTGGCTTTAGCGCCAGGTTTGCAGGCCGGCTTGATACAACCGCATGACGTCGTGGTGGTGGCAGCTTCGGGGACCTCCGGTGCGGGGCGGAGTCTGCGAGCACCTCTGATGGCCAGCACTGTGATGGGCTCAATGAGTTCTTACAGCGTTGCTGGGGTGCACCGTCACATCCCGGAGATCGAGCAAAATCTGTCTGCGGCAGCGGGGGAATCGGTGCAGGTGTCGTTCACCCCCCTTCTGGCACCTATGTCTCGGGGAATCCTCGCGACATGCACGGCTCGTCTGCGAGGTGCAGTCACTCCGGAGCAGGTGCGTTCCACCTGGGTGGAGACGTACGCCGACGAACCTTATGTGCGGGTGCTTCCCGCAGGTCGATGGCCGACAACGGGGGATGTGCTGGGCAGCAATGTCGTGGCCATGCAAGTGGCGGTGGATGTCGACGCCGAGCGGGTGATCGTCGTCGCTGCGGTCGACAATCTCACTAAGGGCACTGGTGGGGCTGTGGTCCAGTGCTTAAACCTTGCTCTCGGCCTGCCAGAGACGGCGGGTCTTCCGATGACGGGAGTCGCGCCATGAGTACTGCGCATCATTTCTGGCATTTGAGCATGCATCCGCGTCCGGTGAAGATCGCCCGATTAGCTCCGGGGAGCGCCGTTCCGCAATGGGCCCGCGGAGGCGATCCGATGACATCGGTGACCTGGAACGCTAAAGAAACCTCTGTGATCGCCCCAGCTGATGTGGTGCCGATCGGCGTGGTCCAGGCCGGACCGTTCCACGCATTTGAGATCGAGGGACCTCTCGATTTCACCTTGACCGGGGTGCTGGGTGGCCTGTTAGGACCGTTAGCCCAGGAGGGCGTGGCGGTGATCACCTTGTCCACCTTCGAGACGGATTGGATTCTGATCCCGGTCGATCAGAGCGGACGAGCTGCGACAGTGTGGCGGCAGCACGGACATGCGGTGGACGTCGTAGGCGAGAACGACCCGGAACGGCAGGAGGCGGCGGGGTCGGGACCTGCCTCAGCGTCATGACAGTGACCTTCCCGCGGGGTTTTCGTGCTGCTGGAGCGGCGGCGGGGATCAAGTCGTCACGTGCCAGGGATGTCGCAGTCGTCGTCAACGATGGCCCGCTGCAGGTGGGAGCAGGTGTATTCACCTCAAACCGGGTCGAGGCGGCACCGGTGTCCTGGAGCAGGTCGTGTCTGCGGGATGGCCGCGCGCTCGCGGTGATTGTGAATTCGGGATGCGCGAATGCTTGTACTGGTGCGCAGGGGCTTGCCGATACGCGTCGTACGGCGGAGCGGGTGGCGCAGCGGTGGGGGTGCGCTGCCCAGGACGTGGTGGTGTGTTCGACGGGGTTGATCGGTGAGTTGTTGCCGATGGACCGGTTGTTGGCTGGGGTGGACGAGGCATTGGCCACGGTCAGCGATGCGGGCGGCTTGGCTGCGGCTGAAGCGATCATGACCACGGACACAGTGCCCAAAACGGCGATCTGTGATGTGGGGTCGTGGCGGGTCGGCGGGATGGCCAAGGGAGCTGGAATGTTGGCGCCGGCGTTGGCGACGATGTTGGTGGTGTTGACGACGGACGCGGTGATCTCGGTCGATCAAGCCCGGCTGGCGTTGACCGAAGCGACCAGGGTGACTTTCGATCGAGTCGATTCGGATGGGTGTCGGTCCACGAACGATGCCGTGGTGTTGCTGGCCTCCGGGGCTTCGGGGGTTGCGGTGCCGCAAGAAGAGCTGACCTCGGCGGTGACGGGGGTGTGTGCAGATCTGGCGCGGCAGTTGATCGCGGATGCGGAGGGTGCGCGTCATGACATCGCGATTCGAGTGGTGCGGGCGGCTTCGGAGGATGAAGCGCTGATGGTGGCGCGGGCAGTGGCGCGCAACAACCTGGTTAAGTGCGCGATCTTTGGAGGAGATCCGAACTGGGGGCGGATTGTCGCTGCGGTAGGGACGACGACTGCAGTGTTTGAGCCTACGGATCTGGACGTGTGGATCAACGGGGTTCAGGTGTGCCGCAACAGCGGTGTAGGTCAAGACAGGTCTGAGGTGGATCTGTCTGGTCGGGAGGTGGTCGTGGAGATCGATGTGAAGGTAGGGGCGGCGGAGGCCACGATCTGGACTAATGATCTGACGCATGACTACGTGCATGAGAACTCGGCGTACAGCACATGAACGCCGGGAATAGCGCGGGTCAGAGCCAGGCCTGGGAGCAGGAGCGTCGTCGTGCGGCGTCCCGGCACCTACGGACGTTGCGTGACCAGACGAGTTTGGCGGCCGCGGCGGGCAAAGCTGAGGTATTGGTGGGGGCACTGCCCTGGTTGGAGCGCTATCGGGGCCGGTTGGTGGTGGTGAAGTACGGCGGGAACGCGATGATTGACGATGCGTTGAAGCGGGCATTCGCGCAGGACATCGCTTTTTTGCGGTATGCCGGGTTGCGTCCGGTAGTGGTTCATGGGGGTGGGCCGCAGATTGGGGCCATGCTGGGTCGGTTGGGGATGGTCAGTGAGTTTCGAGGTGGGCTGCGGGTGACCACTCCAGATGTGATGGATGTGGTGCGTATGGTGCTGACTGGCCAGGTGGGGCGGGAGCTGGTGGGTTTACTCAACGAGCACGGTCCGATTGCGGTGGGTCTCTCCGGTGAGGACGCAGCGTTGTTCCGGGCTCGGCGTCGGGGCGCTAGCCCTGAGGACCAGCGGGAGGATGTGGGACTGGTCGGTGACGTGGTGGAGGTCAATCCCTCAGCGGTGGAGGACATTGTTGCTGCAGGTCGAATTCCGGTGGTGTCGACGGTGGCTCCGGATGTTGATGGTGGCGGGGTGCTCAATGTCAATGCCGATACGGCGGCGGCAGCGTTGGCGGTGGCGTTGGACGCGGAGAAGCTCGTGGTGGTGACTGATGTGGAAGGGGTGTATGGCAGGTGGCCTGATCGGTCGACATTGTTATCGACGATCAGTGTGACGTCGGCACAGGAGATGCTGACGTCCATGGATGAGGGGATGGCACCGAAGCTAGAGGCGTGTGTTCGTGCGGTGCAGGGTGGGGTGTCGCAGGCGCATGTGGTGGATGGCCGGATGCCGCACTCGTTGTTAGTGGAGGTGTTCACCACGGAGGGGATCGGGACAATGATCCTCCCGGACGGGGAGACAGACGATGTAGCTGGTGCAGATGAACTGGCGGGATCGTGATGGTCGTGGCGGGCGGGAATCTGTGGCAACAGCGGTATGCGACGGCCATGTTGCCGGTGTTCGGGATGCCGCAGCGATTGTTCACTCATGGCTGTGGCGCTCGGCTGTGGGATGACCAAGGGCAGGAGTATGTGGATCTCCTGGCGGGGATCGCGGTCAATGCATTGGGCCATGCCCATCCGGCGCTGGTCGAGGCGGTGTCTCGGCAAGCAGCTCAGCTGATCCATATCAGTAATTTCTTCACTAGTGAGCCGCAGATTGCGTTGGCGGAGCGGTTATTACAGGTAGCAGACGCGCCCGCAGGGTCAGCAGTGTTCTTCACGAATTCAGGGACGGAGTCAGTGGAGGCGGCGATAAAGCTGTCCCGCCGTACGGGGAGGGTTCGGTTGGTCGCGGCGGAAGGGGCGTTTCACGGCCGGTCGATGGGCGCGCTGGCGCTGACGCATAAGGCGGCGTATCGAGAACCGTTCGCGCCATTGCCTCCGGATGTGGTGCATGTGCCCTATGACGATGTGGAGGCGTTGCGGGCGGTGTTCGCCGATGATGCGGCACCAGTGGCCGCGTTGTTTCTGGAGCCGATTCAGGGGGAGGCCGGGGTGCTCCCCGCATCGGGGAGTTATCTCGCGGCAGCTCGGGAGTTGTGTTCTCGTCATGGAGCTTTGTTGATTTTCGATGAGGTACAGACAGGGGTGGGTCGGACTGGAGAGTGGTTTGCCTTCCAGCGATGGGGAGTGGTTCCGGATGCGATGACGCTCGCCAAGGGCCTGGGCGGCGGGGTGCCCATCGGGGCGTTGGTGACCTTCGGTCCTGAGGTGAGTGCCCTGTTGAGACCGGGTCAGCATGGGTCGACGTTCGGCGGTAATCCGTTGGCATGTGCGGCAGGGCTGGCGGTGATTGACACGATCGAGGCGGAGGGATTGCTGGCTCAGGCGCGGTCGGTAGGTGATGAGATTGCGGCGGCCGTCATGGCCTTGCGTCACCCCCGGGTAGCGGAGGTCCGTGGGGCTGGTTTGCTGCGTGGGATCGGGCTACGGGACGAGGGCGCCGCGGCGGTGGGAGCTCGGCTGTTGGAGCGTGGGGTCATCGTGAATGTTCCAAAGCCACGGACGGTGCGCATCGCCCCACCGTTGGTGTTGACCTCGCAGCAGGGCCGGTCGTTCGTGGAGCTTCTGGCTCAGGTCTTGGACGAGGAGGGGATATGACGATGGCGCAGTCCCGGGCGGCTCGGCATGCTCGGATCGTGGAGATCTTGACTCGTTCTGCGGTGCGTAGTCAGGTGGAGTTGTTATCCCATCTGGCAGCAGATGGTTTGGAAGTCACCCAGGCGACGTTGTCCCGTGATCTGGTGGAGTTGGGGGCGGTGAAGGTCCGCCAGGGGAAGGCGTTGGTGTATGCGGTTCCTGGAGAGGGCGGGGATCGTACGCCTCGGGCCGCAGCTGCGGCCGGAGAGTGTGATGCTCGGCTCCGTCGGTTGTGCGAGGACTTACTGGTCACGGCGGCGGTAGCGGCGAATCTAGTGGTGCTGCGCACGCCGCCGGGAGCGGCGAATTATTTGGCGAGTGCGATCGACAAGTCGGATACGCCGCAGATCGTGGGCACGGTTGCTGGTGATGACACAGTGTTGGTGGTGACGGGGTCGGTGCGGGAGGGTCGGCAGGTTGCTGATCGCTTGTTGTCGTTGGCCGCAGGGCAGGAGTGAAGGTGGACAGGCAGATGACGTCCGGTTCTGGAGAGAGTGCTCGCCGGTTGGCGTTGTGGGGTGGACGCTTTGCCGGTGGTCCTGCGGCGGCTTTGGCCGAGTTGAGTCGTTCGACGCATTTCGATTGGCGGTTGGCGCCCTACGATCTTGCGGGTTCACGAGCTCATGCCAGGGTGCTGCATGCCGCAGGTGTGCTGGATGAGCCGACCTTGGAGGCCATGCTGACGGGGCTGCGCCAGCTGGGTGCGGATGTTGTATCAGGAGATTTCGTCCCTGGGCCGGATGACGAGGATGTCCATACGGCGTTGGAGCGTGGGCTGCTCGAGCGGGTGGGGCCGCAGGTGGGCGGCCGATTGCGTGCGGGGCGCTCTCGTAACGATCAGGTGGCGACGCTGTTCCGGATGTATCTGCGTGATCATGCGCGAATCTGCGCGGGTCTGGTGCTGGACGTGGTGGATGCGTTGGTGGCCCAAGCGGAGGCGCATCCGGGCGCGCCAATGCCGGGGCGCACTCATTTGCAGCATGCCCAGCCAGTGTTGTTGGCGCATCATCTGTTGGCGCATGCCTGGGCGCTGGTGCGGGATGTGCAGCGGTGGCAGGACTGGGATGTGCGGGCGGCAGTGTCGCCGTATGGGTCGGGCGCCCTGGCAGGATCCTCGTTGGGGTTGGATCCGGAGGCTGTGGCAGCGGATCTGGGGTTTGTCTCGTCGTGTGAGAATTCCATCGATGGTACGGCGAGCCGAGATTTTGTGGCGGAATTCGCTTTCGTGGCGGCGATGACGGCGGTGGATGTGTCTCGCTTCGCAGAGGAAGTGTGTCTGTGGGCGACGGAGGAATTTGGATGTGTCACCCTGGACGACGCCTATGCGACGGGGTCGAGCATTATGCCGCAGAAGAAGAATCCTGATGTTGCCGAGTTGGCGCGGGGAAAGACTGGTCGTCTCATTGGTGACTTGGCTGGGCTGTTGGCGACCTTGAAGGCACTGCCGTTGGCTTACAACCGTGATCTTCAGGAGGATAAGGAGCCAGTTTTTGATGCGGTGGATACCCTCGAGGTCTTGCTGCCCGCAGTGGCTGGGATGACGTCGACGTTGGTGTTCCACACAGATCGGCTGGCGGGGCTGGCTCCACGTGGTTTTTCATTGGCGACTGATGTGGCGGAGTGGCTGGTACGTCAGGGGGTCCCCTTCCGGGAGGCCCATGACGTGGCAGGTTCCTGTGTCCGGATGTGTGAGCGTCGTGGGGTGGAGCTGTGGGATCTCTCAGATGCTGATCTGGCGGAGGTATCGCCCTCGTTGACCCCTGCGGTTCGGGAAGTGCTGTCGGTGGCGGGGTCGCTGGCTTCTCGCGATGCGAAAGGGGGCACCGCGCCTGTTCGGGTGGCTGAGCAGGTAGTTCGTATGAAAGCGGCGTCGATTCAGGCGCGTTCCTGGGCAGATGCTGTGGTGCCGGTCCGTGAGTGAGCCGCTGGGGCCGAGTTTTTTCGATCGATCGGTGTTGCAGGTGGCGCCGAATCTGTTGGGATGCGTCATCAGTCATGGCGCAGTGTCGGTGCGGCTGACCGAAGTCGAGGCGTACGACGGCGCGAACGACCCAGGATCGCACGCTTATCGCGGGATGACTCCGCGGACAGCGGTGATGTTCGGTCCTCCAGGTTCGTTGTACGTGTACTTCACGTATGGGATGCATTTCTGCGTGAATCTGGTGTGTGGGCCGCAGGGGCAGGCCGCCGCAGTGTTGTTACGCGCTGGGGAGGTGGTGTCGGGGGAGGGTACGGCTCGATGTCGACGCGGTGCACGACACGGGGTGGACTGGTCTGGACCTGCTCGTGATTTAGCTAGGGGGCCAGCGCGATTGGCGGTCTGCCTGGGGTTGGGTCGAGAGCAAAACGGGTGGGTATTGTCCGCACCTGGGTGCGCGGTGACGGTGCGGTCGGGTGAGCCAGCTTCAGAGGAGGCACTGCGTACGGGACCGCGCGTAGGAGTGGCGGGTCCCGGTGGGGAAGGTGCGGATTTTCCGTGGCGGTTCTGGGTAGCGGGGGAGCATACTGTCTCGACGTACCGACCTGCTGTTTCACGTCGTCGTCGGTGATGGGGGAGGATGACGTCAGGTGCGGTTCCCGCCACCGGGGCGGGCCGCCGAGGTGAGAGGTAGTGGGACCGTGGGCAATGTGCTCGACGAGTTGACCTGGCGCGGCTTGGTGGCTCAGACCACCGACGAGGCTGCTCTTCGTAAGGCGCTCGACAAGCCGTTGACGGTCTATTGCGGGTTCGACCCGACAGCGCCGTCGCTACATTTCGGCAACCTGGTCCAGCTGATCGTGTTGCGTCATCTGCAGCGAGCTGGGCACCGGGTAGTTGGTCTGGTCGGTGGGTCGACAGGGTTGATCGGTGATCCTCGACCGTCGAGTGAGCGGGTGCTCAAGACGAAGGAACAGACGGCGCAGGACACTGAGCGCATCGCCCAGCAGGTACGCCGAATCTTGGGTGCTGGTGGCGCAAACCCTCCGGTGTTCGTGAACAATCTGGACTGGACAGCTCCGATCTCTGCTTTGGACTTTCTGCGTGACTACGGTAAGCATTTCCGGGTCAATCAGATGGTGAAGAAAGATGCGGTGGCGGCTCGCCTGAATTCCGAACAGGGCATCAGCTACACCGAGTTCAGTTATCAGATTCTTCAGGCGCTGGATTACTTGCACTTGTTCCGAGAGTTCGGCTGCACGTTGCAGACTGGAGGTCAGGACCAGTGGGGCAACTTGACTGCCGGCGCTGACCTGATTGGGAGGGCCGAGGGTACGTCGGTTCACGTCTTGACGACTCCACTGTTGACCGATAGTGCTGGGGAGAAGTTCGGCAAATCAGCGGGAAATGCGGTGTGGCTTGACCCGAGCATGACCAGTCCGTATGCGTTCTATCAGTATTGGCTCAACGTCGAGGATGCATCGGTGGTGATGCTCCTGAAGGTGTTCACTGACCTGTCCCGCGATCGCATCGATGAGTTGGCTCACCAAGTGGCCGAGGAGCCCTTCCGTCGTACAGCGCAGAAGATCTTGGCTGCTGAACTGACGACGTTGGTGCATGGATCTGCGGCGATGGAAGCGGTCCGAGCTGCGTCTGAGGCCTTGTTCGGCAAGGGGTCGCTGTCTGAGCTGGATGCGGGCACTCTTGCTGACGCTACCGCTGAGTTGCCTGGTGGCGAGATCCCAGAAGGGTCATCTCTGATCGACGCATTGGTGGCGTGTGGGTTAGCGGACTCCCGCAATACGGCCCGGCGGCTCCTCAAGGAGGGCGGAGTCTCGGTGAACAACGAGAAAATCGTTGACCCCGATGCCGTGCTGAGTGAGACCGACTTCTTGCACGGGCAGGTGGCCCTGTTGAAGCGGGGACGCAAGTCCATGGCTGCTGCGCGGCGTCTGCGGGCGTAGCCGGGTTGAGCTGTGAGGTGTCTGTGAGAGCAGGCACCTCACAGCTCTCTGAACAGGGGATTTGGATGTTACTCCGCAGGTTGTCTAATGTTTTCTCTGTCAGGCCGCGAGGCGGGAACAGCCCGGAAGGGACAAACCACTTCGAAGTCTGATAGGCTTTCTGCTCTTGATCAGGTCCAGTGTGGCAACTACGACAAACGTCCGGTTGCAAACACTACAAAGATCTGCTAAAGTAGATAGCCGGTTCGGAAAGAAAAAGCGCAAGCAAAACTCTTCTCCGAGCTTATTTTGAGCCGCGATCTTTATGGTAATTATCCCGTAAAGGTCCAGGTAACTGATTCTTGAGAACTCAACAGCGTGCCGAAATCGATGCCAATTGTTTGTTGGTTTCAAGTCAATTCGGCTCTGGCTTCACGTGAGTGGGGTTAGGGTTTTTTGGTTTGGGGCTGG
>NZ_JAHPZL010000029.1 GCF_019331795.1 Austwickia sp. TVS 96-490-7B | reverse complement strand
AACCCGGAAGCTAAGCCTTTCAGCGCCAATGGTACTGCACTGGAGACGGTGTGGGAGAGTAGGACGCCGCCGGACAAACATTCACGTATAGCCCTGATAAACCACCCCGGTTTATCAGGGCTATACGTTTTTATGATTTAGTGCAGAACTTCGAGTTTCATGCTTGTGCTACACATCAGGGGTATGAGTTGGGCTCAGACGACAAGCAGGCACAGAGCTATTGTTGGTAGTCAAACCACCAGGAATGGCGAACTAGATCTTATCGCAGGATCTTCAGTGCTTCCTCTTGGTGACATAGGTGTTCTTCGTGGCTATGTGGTCGGTCAGATCTATGACGCCTTGGAAAGCCAAGGCCCGATAACGATGGAGGAGTCGACGCCTTCTTCGGAGTTTCGGATGGCGCCGAAAGCATCCAGGCGTCGGCAACCACGATGGTGTTCCTTACTTCGTGCTACGCCTGGAACTGGGTCAAGACTGCAACCTTGGCTGAGGTTTCCGTGGCGTTGCCCTCGAACACGTGCATTTCTAGGGGTAGCCCGCTTGGATCAGCGAGCAGCCAGGCCTGGACTGCCCTGCCCGATTCGGATCCTCCGCAGCTACGCGATCAGCAGCTCAACTCACAGTGACCAGCGACTGAGTGAGCTTGAAAGTAGACATGGAGAGGCCAGCTATTGTTGGCCGCCAAATCAACAAGCATGGCGTACTGGATCTTATCCTTCGATGACATTTGGACATGAATAGACGATGTTAACGACCATGCAATATTCATGAGGCGAACGTCATAGAGGATCCACTCAGGGAAGGACCATGCGAGAGTGGCGATTGCTGCTGTAGACCCTATAGAAATAGGTGACGAGCAGACCGGCAAAATGCCGATGTTAAAAATTTTGAGCGCAATAGTAGCCAATGCTCCAATAGTCGGCAGCGCAGGAAAGACAGTAAGTGCGTATTGCTGGCTTTTGGATGTCAAATAATTTTTGAGAATGATTCAAGTGATACTCATGCTGCTACCCCTCCCGAAAGGAAGAAAGAGATGCATGAGCAGGTCTTAATGATAATTTTGATAGCTGATGGCGCATCATCGGGGTGACCTCATTGTTGTTAAAATAATTAATTTGATTACGAATTCTATCGTATGGCGAGTAACTAGTGACGATCTTTCCTTTGAGTTCGTGATTCGCCGAGTTCAATGAGGAAGCCATGTGGAGTTATATCGATCTGTTGAGCATGACTTCACCTGGTGACCTTGCCCGCCTTCGATGTGCTCCAGAGCGATACCAGTCATCTCCAGGACAAGGGGCCAGCGGCCTGGAGGTCTGCTCCTGGGCGAAAAATGTGGACCGAATCCCATGGCGTGAAGAGGCTGGTCCTGCCGTCGCTGCCTGACGTGCCCTGATGTCCATGTCAGCCGTGCCGGTCAGATTTAACGTCGCTGGTGTTAGTACGTCGGCATCGATAGTGTCATTCTGGATGTGACCGATTTGGCCTCAGCTGCAGGCAGCTAGACCGCCTGGCGCAGCTGCTGGTGCACCCCGCACCAGCAATGATGAGTGGAGTGATGTGTATGACTGCACAGTCTGATCACGGACACACTGGGCTCGACCGCGACAATAATCTGCGTCCGGACGTCAACCAGGAAGCCAAGGAAGAGGGGAACGATCCGGCTGCCACCGACGCGATGAAGGAGCGACAAGATGAGTTGAAAGGAAACGCCTGAGTCTGAGTTCTTCGTCGCCATAGCCGTCGCCACGACATACAGAGCTACATACAGAGCTATGGCGACGTACTGAAGAGGGGGACGTCTTGTCAGTGCGTGACGGCGTGACGGCCAAAGTCGATGATGTCATCCAGACGACGCAGCAGCGCTTGGGTGAGGCGCTGCGATCTCGGGTCGCTGGTGATGAGGCTGCTGTGGCTGCTGCCCGGATTTGGCGGTCGCCGGGGTTGAGATGGTTTACCCCTGATGATCCAATCTGGATTGTCACCGAAGATGCGGCGATGTTTCCCGGGGGTATCGCATCCCTGCTGCTGCAATCACTGCATCCGGGTGCGATGGCTGGTGTCGCCGGACATTCTGGATATAAAGGGGACCCATGGGGGAGACTGCAGCGTACTAGTACTTATTTAGCAACAGTGACTTTTGGCACCGTTGATGACGCTGAAAAAGCTATCGCTCAAGTCCGTGATATCCATGAACGGGTGCGAGGGAAGGATCATCGTGGTCGGCCGTATCGTGCGAGTGATCCCTATCTGTTGCGCTGGGTACACGTGGCAGAGAGCTGGTCCTTCCTGATGTCTCATCAGGCCTACTCGGGACGGCCGCTTTCTCGTCAACAGGCAGACCGGTATGTTGATCAATCACGCAGGAGCGCAGAGCTGCTCGGAGCTACCGGCGTACCACGCAGTGTTGCCGAGCTCGAAGATCAACTGGAGTCATACCGCCCGGAGCTGGAGGCTAGTCCAGCGGCACGTGAGGCGGCGGCGTTCCTGTTGCGAAAACCACCACTGCCACTGATCGCGAGACCTGGCTACGGCTTATTGGCTGCCGGAGGGGTCGCAGTATTGCCGCAGTGGGCGCGGTCAGAGCTTCATATCCCTTGGCCGCGTCCGGTGGGTCTTATGGCACGCACCGCTGGAAGAGTGGGGACGGGTGTGGTGCGCTGGGGGATGGCTGGCCTCACCGATGACATGCGGCGCTCACCGTAAGGAGGCGGCGGCACCTGCTGCAGCATATTGTGACTGGCGTCACATACTTGGGATGGCGTGAACGGAATTTGGTTCTGCTGCGAAGGAGTTCTGCGACGGCTCTCACGCTTTAGTGCCCCGGTCTCACCGTGATGCGCACAACTCGATTGCTCAGCGCCAGCGCCTGCATTGCATCCTGGAACCCAAGTCGGACGTCAGCTTGGGGAAAGTGCGCTTCCGACAGTGTGTTTTTGGGGATTTTGACTTTATTCGGGGGAATGGCTGATGTCTGCTGCGCTCGACCTGATCGAGGCCGAGGTGCGTGAGTTAGTGCGGCGCGCTGACGTGGATCCAATGGCTGAACGTGCGGCTTTGCTGGAGTTGGTGGAGGCCGCTATTGATGACTACGAGGTGCGATCGCTGCACAGCAGTCTGCCGCGTTTGGTTGATGCTGCCGCGGTGACCCGTTCCATCATGGATAAGGTTGCCGGGTTTGGTCCATTGCAGCCCTATCTTGACGATCCAGCAGTGGAAGAGATCTGGATCAACGGCCCGAGTCAAGTCTTCGTGGCTCGTGGTGGTGTCTCGGAACTCACGACCACCTTGTTGTCTGATGAGCAGGTCCGCGACCTGGTGGAGCGCATGTTGAAGTCGTCGGGACGGCGAGTTGACTTGTCGACGCCGTTCGTGGATGCGACCCTGCCTGACGGCAGCAGATTGCACGTGGTGATTCCGGATGTGTCGCGGCGGCACTGGCTGGTGAATATTCGTAAGTTCGTCGCTAAAGCTGAGCGTCTGGACGATTTGATCCGTTTGGGGTCATTGTCGAAGGGGGCAGCACGGTTCTTGGAGGCGTGCGTCGTATCAGGGTTGAATATTCTGGTCGCAGGCGGAACGCAAGCCGGAAAAACCACTATGTTGAACTGCTTGGCAAGCGCTATTCCTACCAGAGATCGGGTGGTGACCTGCGAAGAAGTTTTCGAGCTGAAAATCACCTCCCGAGACTGGGCGGCGATGCAGTGCCGACAAGCCAGTTTGGAAGGCACCGGCGAGGTGCCGCTACGACGACTGGTGGTCGAGGCACTACGAATGCGACCGAGCCGGGTCATCGTGGGCGAGGTGCGGCAAGCCGAGAGCTTAGATCTGTTGATCGCATTGAACTCGGGCATCCCGGGGATGTGCACATTGCATGCGAACTCAGCGCGAGAGGCAGTAGTCAAAATGTGCACCCTGCCATTATTGGCGGGGGAGAACATTGGTTCACGGTTCGTGGTGCCCACCGTCGCTCATGCAGTGGACGTGGTGATCCATATGGGTCTGGAGCGGGACGGTCGCCGTCGGGTCCGAGAGATTGTGGCTGTTCCGGGTCGAGTCGAGGGCGATGTCGTGGAGATCGCCGACTTGTTCATTCGCCGGGGTGAGCGCTTAGTTCGCGCTGACGGTTTCCCGCCGCACGTTGAGCGTTTTGAGCGAGCTGGGTACGACGTGGCAGCACTGTTGGCTGAGGTAGATGCATGAGCGGGGCTGTCGTCGGCTTGCTGTTTGGATTGGGCGCCGCATGTGTGTGGTGGTCATGGTGGCCACGAGAGGAACGGCCACGACGAGAGTCGTCGTACCTGTTGGGGTTGGCCGATGATCTCGTGCAAGCGGGATATGCCCAGGTGACGGTGGGACGTTTCGTGATCATGTGTGTGCTGTTGGCAGCAGTCATCACGCTGATGGTGGTGGCCTCGACAGGTGTCCTACCGGTGGCGTTGGCGTTCGGGATGATCTCGGCGTATGTGCCGCTAGCGGTCGTGAAGTCACGGGCTCGCCGCCGACGGTTGGCGTTACGTGAAGTGTGGCCGGATGTCGTGGACAACCTGGCGTCCGCGGTGCGGGCAGGTCTGTCCCTGCCAGAAGCCATCGGACAGCTGGGTGTGCGTGGGCCGGTGGATCTGCAAGGAGCGTTCACGGCATTCGCGCAGGATTATCGGGCGACGGGTCGGTTCGCATGGTGTCTAGACCGATTGAAGGAAAGATTGGCCGATCCGGTGGGTGACCGGTTGGTGGAGTCGCTGCGCATCGCTCGAGACGTGGGTGGTAGCGATCTTGGTCGGCTCCTACGGACGTTGTCGGCGTTCCTGCGAGAAGACGCCCGGACTCGTGCCGAGTTGGAGGCGCGGCAGAGCTGGACGGTCAATGCGGCCCGGTTGGCGGTAGCTGCCCCATGGGTGGTGCTGGCGATGATGGCGACTCGTCCGGATGCGTTGCGTGCGTATTCGTCATGGGGCGGCGTGGTGGTTTTGGCGGCGGGCACCGCAGTGACGGGGATCGCCTATCGCGTGATGACGGTCATCGGTCGGCTTCCTGAAGACGAGCGGGTGTTGCGATGAGTGGGCTGGCTATCGCGGGTGGCTTATGCGGCGCGATGTTCGCTGTCGGTGTGTGCTGGTCTGTGTTGCGGCTGCCGTGGTCACGTCGGGTGCCCTTGATCGACAGAGTTGAGCCGTATGTCCGCGATGCGGCGCCGCCCAGCGCGTTGTTATCAGGTGCGCGGCGGGACCAATCTTCCCTGGGCGAGATAGTGGCGCCGTGGGTGCTCTGGGCTGCGGGACGAATCGACGCCGTGGTGGGCGGCGCGGTGTCAGTGGCCCGACGGCAACAGCGAGCTGGAGTACTTGTTGACGTACCGGCGTTCCGGGCCGAGCAAGTGGTCTGGGGCGCAGCTGGCGCGTGTGCCGGGGTGATCGTGGGGGGCCTGGCTTGGATGCGCCAGCCAGGGGCAGTGGTGTTACCGGTGCTGGCGGTCCTGATGGGCATGGCAGGTGGCATTGTGGCTCGCGACCACCAGCTGACTCGGCGGGTGGCACGCAGGGAAAGCACGATGGTCGCAGAGTTTCCAACAGTGGCAGAGCTGTTGGCGCTGTCGATCAGTGCCGGTGAGGGCACAGCAGCAGCGCTGGAACGAGTGTGTCGATTATCGTCCGGGGAGCTGTCCCGTGAGTTGCACACAGCGTTGTCCGATGCTCGGGCAGGTGCGAATCTTCCTGCAGCGCTACGTGGTCTGGCAGACCGAACTGGACTAGCGGCATTGGCACGTTTTGTCGATGGAGTGGTCATCGCATTGGAGCGAGGCACTCCGTTGGCGGAGGTACTGCGGGCTCAAGCGCAAGACGCCCGTGAGGAAGCGCGGCGACACGTGATGGAGAGCGCTGGCCGTAAGGAAATCGCGATGCTGGTCCCTGTTGTATTCCTGGTGTTGCCGGTGACCATCGTCTTCGCGGTCTATCCGGGGGTCGTGCTGTTGCAGTTATCTCCGTGACCGGGCGTGACCTATCTCTACCGCTACTGATGTAGTTCTTCCCGCCAGCGCCAGCCATTGATGTCGGCGCCGGTGGGTCGCGGCAGCCAGGATCTGCACTCCAAGGTGTGGTCCTGTTCCTGCCGCCGTACGGCGTCCCCTCCCGCCGTTCTGGTTGACCCAGTCCTGGGTCGCTCTGTGATGACATTGTGAAAGGAAAGGGTGTTGAGCTCTATGGGTGTGGGCCGCGCATGGTCGGTATTCCGGCGTGATCGTGGTGCGCAGATCGCTGCGGCGTCTGTGGTGTTAGTGATGGTGCTGATCGCTGCGGTGTCGCCGCGGCTCACCGGTGGGGATCACCGGGAGCGTGAGCGTGGCGATGTGCCCGGATGGGTGTTGATCACGTTGATGACAGCGGGTCTAGTCACGGCGATTTGGGCAGTGGCGAGTCCGGCGTTGTCGGAGCTGTTTAGTTCCGCGGTGAAAGGTGTGAAGGGTCCTTGACCGAGCCAGTCAGCGCTGATCCAGCAGCTGAGGATAGCGGGGAATCCGGCGCCGCTGTGGTGGATTTCGTGTTGGTCTCGGTACTAGTGACAGCGTTGGCGATGGCGCTGCTGCAGTTGAGTTTTGCCTTGCACGTGCGGAACACCCTGACCTGGGCGGCCTCAGAAGGCGCCCGGGCGGGGGCGCGGCTCGGGGCCAGTCCGCAGATCGCTCAGGATCGCAGTCGAGAACTCATCAGGCAGAGCCTGTCGTCGGCGTATGCGCAGGACGTGCAGGTGTCGCGTCGGGTGGAGGGGGGAGTGGCCGTGGTGGAGGTGCACGTGTGTGCGCCATTGCCGGTGGTGGCGTTGTGGGGGCCACCGGGAGCAGTGACCACACGAGGTCGGGCGTTCGCGGAGGACCAGTGATCATGCAACCTGATCGGGACAGCGCCGAGGACGGTTCGGCAGTGGTTGAATTCGTCTTCCTCGCAGTGATCCTACTGATCCCGGTGGTGTACCTGGTGTTGACCGTGTCTCGGTTGCAGGCCGCATCATTCGCGGTATCGACCGCGGCTCGGGAGGCTGGACGGGCTTTCGTCACCAGCCCTGTCGGTGCCGACCCGCAGGCGCGCGCGCAGGCTGCAGCCCGGCTGGCGTTTGCTGACCACGGATTTGACGCTGGGCGGATCGTGGTGAGTTGCGCTGCATCACCGTGCTTGACGCCGGATGCCCGTATCGATGTGGCCTCCACTGTGGAGGTGCCTTTGCCGTTGGTGCCGTCGGCGTTGTCGGGATCTTTCCCGACGTCGGTGCGCATTGACGGGGCGGCAGCAGTGACCGTGGACCGTTTCCGGGCCGGCTGATCATGGCGAGGGGAGCAGAGGACTGCGAGGTGTTAGCCCCAGCGGGGCGAGAAGACGGGCAGATCGGGTTATACATCCTGGGTGCCTGCGTACTGATCCTCACCATGGTGATCGGGATTGTTGACGTGACTGCAGTGCAGCTGGCACGGATCAGGTTGTACGACGTAGCAGACGCTGCGGCATTAGATGCTGCGGACGCGGTACATGAGTCAGCGTTATATGCCAGGGGTCTTGATAGCCACCTTCCAGTCTCGTCGGAATCCGTGCACGCACAAGCCACTCGGTTTGTGGGGGCGACGAAGCGACCTGCGGGGGTCCGCTCCTGGACGGTGGCTTCGGGCACCGGCTCGAAAGATGGACGTCAAGCGACAGTGGTGTTGACGGGAACGGTCGAGATGCCATTGGGAGGTGCGCTATTGGCATCCGTGATGGGCCCAGTCACCATCACTGTCACATCTCAGGCGCAAGGCCGAGTGGACGGTGTCGATGCGGTGGTCGCGCCATGACACGTGTGTTGGAAAGACACAACTTGTATCTGTTTGACGGAACACCTTTCCGCCGGTCAAATAGGCCGCTGAGCTGCGATGACAAAGTGTTCACCGGGTATCGCGGCCTCAATGGATATCGAATCGTGCCCTGGTCGAGCTTGCATCACAGTGAACTCGGCGGACAGACTTAAACGCTCGTACAACACGCACGTTCAGGTGAGCTCCGACGCCGTCTCCCCCCTTATCCCCCTTGAGGTGTGGAGTTCACCATCTTGAAAGGGGAACCATGACCAACATCATGGTCGATGTCCTGGTCGCAGCGGTGAGCCTGGTGGCCAGCACTCAGCTGGACGACACCTCCCATCAGTCCTGGCAGTCGATGTCCGCGGCAGTCGATGCCCAGGTGAGTTTCATGCTTGACGGTTTCGAACCCGACGAAATCGACGCAGCAGGACAAGAACTCGGTCTCGGGCGTCATGCTGATCGGCACGAGGTCGAAGAAGCGGTCCGATTGCGGGTGCAAGGACTCATGAGCGCCACCCTCGCTGCGTGACCTGGTCGTGGGGCCGTGAT
>NZ_JAHPZL010000028.1 GCF_019331795.1 Austwickia sp. TVS 96-490-7B | reverse complement strand
AGTGCAAGCGCAGTTCGCTGAGGCTGTGCGTGCTCAGGGGTGGCAGATGGGCAGGCAGGATTTCGGGCAGACGTTCTTTAAGGACGGGTACACGATCTGGGGCGGTTGCGCGGTGGATGACTGCGACTGGAATCTCTACACGGGTGACCTTGATCCGGATATGGACCAGGGCCTTTACCTTGGCGATGCGACGGCTGTGCCCGAGATGCTCGCGCCCCAGGTGCAGCCCACGGGGGTGATGCCGTCGCTTCCGCCGTCGTCATCGCGCTCTTCCGCCGGTCCGTCGTCGGGTCGGGCGTCAGCGGGGGCCGCTGGTGAGGCGGACGGCCAGGATCGTCCGCGCTTGAACATGTGGTGACAGCGAGGAAAGGAAGGTCTGTTTAAGGGGGGGCTTGCGTCCCAGCAGGGCGCAGATCGTCGTCCGGTGCCGTGAATCGGATTCAATATTGTCGCTGCCCTTTCGGATGCCTCCGATCTGCTGGCGACGGTGCAGGAGCTCCGCCCCGATCTTGTTGTGACGGATGTTCGTATGCCGCCTACGTTCACCGTGGAGGGGCTTCGAGCCGCAGTAGAACTACGGGGTGCCTTCCCCGACCTCCCCATCGTGGCGCTCAGCCAGTACGCGGAACCAGGATTGGCCGGTGAACTCCTTGAGTCGGGTGGAGGGATGGGGATCGGCTACCTACTGAAGGACCGCGTTGCCGACGTCGAAGAGTTCAGTGACACCCTGAGGCGCGTCGCCCGCGGTGCCACGGTTCTCGACCCGGACGTGATCAAGCGAATGCTCCCAAGAAGGCGCGACCCCCTGGCGAGTCTCAGCGAGCGGGAGATGGAAGTACTGGCCCTCATCGCCGAGGGGAAGTCCAACATGGCTACCGCCAAAGAACTCGTGGTCTCCGAGGAGACCATCGTGAAACATGTTGGGAGCATCCTCACCAAGC
Source organism: Austwickia sp. TVS 96-490-7B (assembly GCF_019331795.1). GTDB lineage: Bacteria > Actinomycetota > Actinomycetes > Actinomycetales > Dermatophilaceae > Austwickia. The sequence goes on along the minus strand of NZ_JAHPZL010000028.1, from coordinate 424 downwards.
TCGACCTGCCATCCAACGGCGATGCACATCGGCGTGTTCTCGCCGTCTTGGCGTACCTGAGGAACGCGGGTGACCTGTGACAGAAGAGCCGTTTCGGACTCCTGCAGCACCAGCAGCAGGTCCAGTGCCGTGCGAGGGCGCCTAGGGTGTGCTCCCGGCTCCCGCTGCTCCCGTCTGACGCGGAAGCGACGGCATCACCCCCGTGGGCTGCAGCTGCGGCGCGAACAGCTCAGGCACCTCGATGCTGTAGTCACCCTGGTCAATAGCCCGCTCAACGTCACCCGTGTAGAGATCCCAGGCGCAACGCTCCACTAAACAGCTGCCCCAGATCGTGTACCCGTCCTTAAAGAACACCTGCCCTAAACCCTGCCTGCCCATCTGCCACCCCTGAGCACGCACAGCCTCAGCAAACTGCGCCTGCACC
>NZ_JAHPZL010000027.1 GCF_019331795.1 Austwickia sp. TVS 96-490-7B | reverse complement strand
ACCCCACCCCATGAAAATCCACCAACGCCAACGGACCATGCACCCCACACACCCCCACCAACCGATCCTCCACCCACCGCCCAAACCCACGCTCCAACTCAGCAATCAAGGCAGGGGTCAGGACGGGGGCATCAACGGAACGGTCAGACATGGCTTTCTCCTCACAAGGATGACGGCGTCACTCAATCTGGTGCCGGAGGACCGGCACGGAATACACGGGAAGGCCCACCGCAGGTGGACCGACTCTCCACGCATGTTTTCCCCAGCCGGGGGCAGGGACGAGCCTCTTCACGGCGAGGACGTCACCTACCCCCGGTCAGGGTGAGCGGGTCGGGTGTGCGGCGCCGTGACACCACACACCCGACCCTCTCGGTCACTCAGGGGATGCGTACCTCAGTTGGTGGGGTACTTGGTGCTGAGCATCTTGTCGACCCAGCTCTGCATCTCTTCCTTGGTGGCTTGGCCGCGCAGCGAGGGGATCTCCTGCTGGACCTTGCCGTTGTAGAGGACAACCATGGTCGGGGCGTTGCCGAAGACCTTGGCGCCTTCCTTGATCAGCCGGGAGCGCAGCGCCCAGTCGTCGTACCGGATGTCAGCGAGGGTCCACTTGCCACCGCTGGCCTTGGCGAGCTCAGCCGCCATTTCACCCTGACGCTTGGACGCCTTGGAGTAGTCGTCGATGTGCAGTCGCAGCGCCACCGGGTGACGCTTCGACATCGCGACGACCTCTTTCCAGGTCGCTTCGTCGGAGACCTTGACCATCGACGGGTCGGTCGCCGGCTTGCCGCCCTTGGCGACCTCGTCGATCCACTTGCTGACGACGTCCTTCTCACCGTCATAACCGGTACGGCGCGCAGTTTCCTTGCCGTCCACGATGGAGATCAGGGTCGGGAACCACGGCTTGCCGTACTTCTCCCACAGCTTCGGGTACTTGGTGCCGTCGAGGCGTCCCACGAGGAACGCGCCGTTGCCTTCCTTGACCTTGGCTTCGAGGACGGGGTGCAGCTGCTCACACGGCTGGCATCCGTCCTTGGAGAAGTCCAGGATCACCGGGGTCTGCTTGGACCGAGCCATCAGCTCGTCGTAGTTCTTGTCCGTGACTTCGATGATCTTGGTGTCGCCAGGCTTGACCGGACCACCGGGCTTGCCGGGCTTGCCAGGCTTACCGGGCTTGCCCGACGGGTCGTCGGGGATGGTCGGCAGACCCGGGCCGGGGTCGCCAGGCTTGACCGGGTTACCAGGCTTGCCGGGCTCACCGGGCTTGCCGGGGTCGGCCGGGTCGAGCGGCAGGCCAGGCTTGCCGGGCTGTCCAGGACGCTGTCCGGGGTTCCCCGGGTCGCCAGGCTGTCCGGGACGACCAGGGTCACCCGGGCGACCGGGCTGTCCGGGACGGCCAGGGTCACCAGGCTGTCCGGGACGACCAGGCTGGCCAGGCTGTCCGGGGTCGGCCGGGTCGAGCGGCAGGCCAGGCTTGCCGGGCTGTCCGGGGTTCCCCGGCTGTCCGGGCTGTCCCGGGCGACCAGGCTGTCCGGGCTGACCCGGCTGGCCAGGCTGTCCCGGGCGACCAGGCTGTCCGGGGCGACCAGGCTGGCCAGGCTGTCCGGGGTCGGCCGGGTCGAGCGGCAGACCGGGACGACCAGGCTGACCGGGGTTCCCCGGCTGACCTGGCTGTCCGGGCTGTCCGGGCTGTCCCGGGCGACCAGGCTGACCCGGGCGACCAGGCTGGCCAGGCTGCCCCGGCTGGCCGGGAGGAGCGGAGTCGATCGGCCCGAAGCCGCTGACCACCTTGTCGATGTACGAACGCAGGCCTGCCTCGCCCGGGAAGCCGGACTGGTGTCCTGCGGCGTCTTCCTTGCCCTTCGTGAAGGGCACGATCGTCGGGTAGCCGCGGACGCGGAACGCGTTCTTCGCGTCAGAACGGTCAGCGTCGATCACGGCCAAGACCCACTTGCCGTTGGACTGCTGGGCCATCTGACGGATGACCGGGTCCATGACCTTGCACGCACCGCACCAGGCTGGTGCGGTCACCAGGAAGAACACTGGGCGCTTGGTGCTCTCCTGCTTGAGCTGCTGGAGGTTGGCCATCGTCACATCGACGATGGCTCCGCCTGCCTGAGGCTCGTTGGCCGGAACGGCCGTGGGTGCCTGGGGGCCAGCAGCGAATGCCGTCCCGCCTGCCCCAGCTCCTGTGAGCATGATGAAGCCTGCGGTCACCAGGCCAACTGATCGTCGTGATATCGAGCTCATGCCATCTTTTCCTTTCGATGTGCGGTCGACCCCCGAGTCTGGAATGCCCAGTGGTCCCCCAGCGATCGGAAATTGCAGATCACCGTGATGACGCCTTTTATTTATTGACGTCCCTACTTCGATTTCCTTGAGTCGATGCAGCCTTTCTTCCTGCCGGCTTCGCGGTCCTGCATCGACCTCAGAACTGCCATGCCCCGATTTCAGAGCAGACATCGTGGCGTTCGGATTGCCAAGGCTGTCGATCGTCATGATCTGGAACCTTTCATCCCGGACACCGTCACCGTGGCGTCCATGTCTGGACACCCTGTCCATGAGCAGATCGTCATCGTCAGAACCTGTGGTTCCCGATCCAGTCATGGCACATCACCTGGGGTTATTTCTCCGTGATACTCACAACTCACGGATGTTGGCGCCGCGGGCCAGGCCACACCGTCCCGCCAGGACATACACCCCGAACGCCACCACCAGGGAAGTCAACGAAGGAATATTCCATCCCCACAAAAACTCCGGATACTCCATCGAGATC
>NZ_JAHPZL010000026.1 GCF_019331795.1 Austwickia sp. TVS 96-490-7B | reverse complement strand
CGTTCTTGTTTTTTATTATAAATTCTAATAAATCTATCACTGTCACGAACACCAAAATATTTTGTTTCTGGCTTGCCGTTACGACCATAAAAAATAGTTTTCTTAACTGATTTATCACTCATCGCATAATAATCACTTAAATCATCTTCAAAATCAAAAGCTAAGTCTAATCTTGTAAAACCGTCATCTTCCATGTAGTCGATAATGTTTTGTTTTAGCCAAAGCATTTCTTCATGCGTAAGTTTATTCGGATTAAATTCAACACGCATATTACGTCTATCCCATGTATCTGCTTTTACTTTGTCATATTCAATATAAACTTTTTCTTGTAGAGCCTTAGCTTTAAATTTGGTTTGTAATATATCCCAAAGTCTAATTTGTGGCTCAATACTCATAAATTCAGAAAGTTTATGAGCATTGTTCTTATTAAGATTTCCAACAATTGTCATAGCATCAAAGC
>NZ_JAHPZL010000025.1 GCF_019331795.1 Austwickia sp. TVS 96-490-7B | reverse complement strand
TCGATGGCGTGGCCATGCTGGGTGTTGACGAGCATGTGTGGCAGCACGTCGACCAGCGTGTTCGCGGCCCAAGGATGCTCACCGGGATGGTCGACCTGACCCGCGACGAGCACGGCACCGTGCATGCCCGCCTGAAAACTCTCCTCTTGACAGGTATCCCCATAGAGCAAGCTGCGAGTGATGGCCGAGCTATGCCTCATCGATGGCACCTACGTCCCTACCGGAAACCGCCCAGCTCAGGGGAAAGAGGTCACGAAAGCCAACTACTCCGGCAAACGCCGTTGCCAGTGTTTCAACATCCAGGTTGCCTCCACCCTGACCCGACAACTCCTCGCAACATCTGTTCCCACTCCAGGAGCTCGACACGACTCCGCTACCCTCGACCTCACCGGCGAGTCACAGATCCTCGCAGAAAACCGCACACCATGGATCGCCGACGCCGCCCAGGGCGCACTGACACCCCTCACAAAGAAGAAAGGACACGAATGAGCCGACAATGAAAAACACTACAACAAAAAAACCCAGCATCCGCAGCCGTGTCGAACGCGCCATCGGACACCTTAAACAATGGAAAATCCTCGCCACCGGTTACCGGGGAAGACTCGCCGAACTCCCCGACATCTTCGCCACTACCACCCGAATCGAGCTATGCCGAATCGGCAGATAGTCAAGAATGGCCTAGAAACGCCTCGTGAATAACGCCCTGAGAGGAGCGACCTATAGTTTATCAACTAGCGACTGCATGTCTTGTATGCACTTTTGCAGGTATTCGTCCTTCACCTGAACTGTTTGGTTCGAAATTTTGGTTTTTCCTGCCTTTTGCTTATGTAATGGGCACCCGCGGGCGAAGGCAACAACGCCTGCTGTCTGGAAGTCCCTTATCTCGAGTATCGTGTTACTCTGATTAGTGAAACTGAACATGGATGGGTTTGCATTAATAAGTTGTTCGACGTCGTGGTGGATAGATTCCAATACGGCCGAGTAAGCAGAAGCGGGGCCCATGTACTGAGGGCGTTATTCACGAGGCGTTTCCAGGTCATTCTTGGCTACCAGCCAAGTCGATAGAGCTCGAGTCGGGTAATGACGGCAATGATATCGGGGAGTTCGGTGAGTCTGCCTCGATAGCCGGTGGCGAGGATTTTCCATTGTTTAAGGTGTCCGATGGCGTGTTCGACATGGCTGCGAATGCTTGATATTTCTTTGTTGTAGCGTTTCTCATGGTCGGTTCGCTCTTGTCCTTTCTTCTTTTTGAGAGGCGTTCGTGCTCCATGGACGATGTAAGCGGTGTCGGCTATCCATGGCGTGTGGTTTTCTGTGAGGATCTGTGACCAGCCGGTGAGGTCGAGAGCAGCAGAGTCATGTCGAGCTCCGGGAACCGGTGTGGAGATCGCTAGGAGTTGTCCTTCCAAGGTGGAAGCGACCTGGATGCTTAAACACTGGCAACGGCGTTTGCCGGAGTAGTTTGCTTTGGTGAGATCTTGCCCCTGAGCTGGGCGGTTGCCCGTTGGGACGTACGTGCCGTCGATGAGGATGGCTCGGCCATCACTGGCTGCTTGCTCTATGGGGATACCTGTCAAGATGAGTGCTTCATTGATGACCGGGAGCATCCTGCGATAGATTCGAGAAGCGGTGGATTGTGAAATATCTAGTGTCTTGAGTCGTTGATTCGTTGGCAGTAGCCCGCGAGGGTTTCGAGGATCTGGTCGGCGATCTTGGTCCAGACGAATGGTTTGGGGTCCTTGTTCCAGTTCTGGGTCCAGGTCACGATGTCGCGTTCGAGTTCGATGACGGAGCGGTGGGTTGAGTGTTGAAGCTTTCGGCGGGTCAGCTCGGCGAACCAGCGCTCGACCAGGCCCCGCCAGGACGCCGAGGTGGGGGTGAAGTGCAGCACCACGCGGGGGTGCTTGAGCAGCCATGCCTTGACGGCCGGTGTCTTGTGGGTGGCGTAGTTGTCCAGGACAAGGTGCAGGTCGAGGTCTTTGGGGGTGGCTGCCTCGACCTCTTTGAGGAAGCGCAAGAACTCCGCTGAGCGGTGGCGGCGGTAGTTGCGTGCGATCACCGACCCGGTGAGGATGTCCAGCGCGGCGAACAGTGTGGTGGTGCCGTGGCGGACGTAGTCGTGGGTGGCTCGCGCGGGCGTCCCGGGCATCATCGGCAGGATCGGCGCGGTCCGGTCCAGGGCCTGGATCTGCGACTTCTCGTCCACGGCGAAGACCAACGCGTTTTGTGGCGGTGACATGTACAGCCCCACGATGTCGCGGACTTTGTCCACGAAGTCGGGGTCCTTGGACAGCTTCTAAGAGTCCACCGCGTGGGGTTTGAGGCCGAACGCCCGCCAGATCCGCGACACCTGGGTCTGGTTCAACCCCTGGCCGGCCGCCATCGACCGCGTCGACCACTGCGTGTCCCCCTTCGGTGGGGCATCCTGCAAGGTCCGCGTGATCAGGGCGTTGATCTGTTCGTCCGTCAGCTTGCGCGGCTGCCCTGGCCGCGGCGCGTCATCCAGACCATCAAGACGACCCACCAAGAACCGATCTCGCCACTTCGCCACCGTCGGCGCACTCACTCCCAGCCGCCGCGCCACCCCGGCAACCGACAGATCATCGGCATACGCCAACACGATCGAGGCCCGCTGCACCAACCGCGCCGACGACGTCGGACGACGCACCCACCCCACCAGAACCGAACGCTCATGATCGGTCAGGACAAGAGACTTCGCGGCAGGACCCGGCATACACAGATCCTACCCGACCGCCAGCGAACTAATGACTCAGGACACTAGCAGATCAGCTAGGAACGTTTGTGACAGATTGTTCCGTAGGAGTTCCAGGGTGAGGATGACGTGTTCTTTGACGGGCAACCGATGTCTACTCAAGTCGACTCCCCGGGAGTGAAAAATGTCAATGACCCGCCTGACGAGTTCATCGAGTGCATCGTGATCGAGTCCTGTTGTAGACTGGTACCGCATCGGTCGCTTTCATGAGAGATGTGAGTCGTCTAACCCAATGATCTCAAAGCGGCCGATGTTTTTATATATGCGTATGGTGACAGGTGTGTATCGATTGTTTCCCGGAGTGTAGGGGGTGGGTCGCTAACGCCTCGTGAATAACGCCCTTATTTGATGCTTTTCTTAAAGCTATTTTTTTCTGAATCCCATGCCTCTCTGAATCGTATCCCCGCGGTGTTGCCTGTCGCCAACAGTTTTTCAACTAATTCCTCAGTAAACCACACTAAACTCGGGTACTTCGGTTGCGGTAACACAAACGCGCCACAATCTGGAACCCGTTGCGGATCAAACTCGGGTTCTTGAATCATGAGTACACGCTCGTTATCAATAGACCACAAGAGTTCACCCGCCTCATTAACATCATCTATGAGGCAGTCCACGACCATGCGCGGCCACCACAGCATTAGTTCGGCTTCGCCGCAAGCCAGCGGAAGTAACTCCCCATACGGCTCCAATAAGTGACTTATCGAGGATATTGCCTGATCTCTCAAGATCAGATATCTCCCCAACATCGCGGACACTTTAGAAGGCAAATAGAATTCCACCTCGTCGTCAGGAAGTGGATTACGTTCAATTTTAAATTCAGGAGGGACCCAAGGTCCTGAATTATAGAATGAGCCTGCTTCTATGCGTCGCTGGTCTTCCACTTGTAACCACAAGCTGCCACTGCAGGGATCTATTACTTCCATCCCGCGAGCATTCCAAGCTTCGAATATCTTCATATATTCTCCTCTCATTTATTCAATCCAAGGAGTCGAGCCAGACTCTAAGAGACTCCCAATCTTACGGAGCAGGAACTTCCCCTCCTCAAGATTCCTAGCTGACACCAACTCTCTCGCAACCCAATCTAAGTAATCGAGGGTATGTATAGTAACGTGAGACACTCCGACACTATCTTTAGGGGCGTTCCTGTTAGGAAGCCATGCGCCATTAGCGGGATCATCAAAATCAAAGCCCCACTGCGCAAATTTCTCTTTCACTGCATTCAGTACAGGCCTATCGTAGCCCCCTGGCAGGATATGGTGTGCCGTATACCCGTATTCCTTTTTCCTTCCTTCTGCTTCCATGGCCCTGCCTAAGCGTCGTTCGTTAATTGTCACCGCCTTTCCAATCTTGTTAGTGTTGATCATCCCATGTTGATCACGATACAAGGCTTTGTTCCCGACCTTCACAGGTCGGGTCTTGAACATGACGCCCCACGAAGCCACGACTTCACCGACCGTCAACGGCTTTGAAGCCATGCTGCTCGGTAACGCACCACCCACTCCTGCCAGCACCGCTGGGGGCTCAGGTAGCCGTGGGATCTCGATACTCCCCACCCGCGCCAACGCTGTCCGCATGTCATCGGCGACCCAGCGTGAAGCTTTCTTGATCGCCGGCGCGGCCATCCGCCCGATCTTCTCCCCCAGCGGGCCAAACGGCGCATAGAGGACACCGTCCCGCACGTCTCCGGCCACATCGACTGGCCGACCGCCATGCATCACCGCATCGACACCCACGTTGACAACTGAGTCAGCTGCGGCGAAGGTGACCAATTTCCCGGAAAAGCGAACCATTCGCACCGTCAGCGCCCCCGCTCTACCAGTGGCACCGACCACCTCGATCACCTTCGTCACAGTCGACGAAATCCGAGCAGCTATGGCCGCCACCTTCAACAAAATGACGCTGATCCGGGTCGCGAAGACCCCTGCTTCTGCCGCAGAGATCAGACCTGACGCCGCTGCTGACGCTCCGGCGGTGACCACGCTGAGCGCCACCCCCACCACGATCGTCACCCCGATCGACGCAGCCATCTCCACCAGGGCTTCGATGACTTCGTCGTGAACTTTCTGCATTTCGTCCGCATAGCCCCGACAGGCGTCCCGAAGGTCCCGACACTGCTTACCGACCAGATCCACATGCTCAGCCAGCGCCGCGAATTTTCCTTCTACGGCACCCATCTCACCGGTGACAAGGCCATCCATTTTTGCCAACGCGTCTTGCACGCCATGGCCAACGTCGTCGACAGTGCGGGCCGCCTGATCCCAGGCGTCTGCAGCGGCTCGAAGCTTGTCAATGTCTGCATCAGGCCACGCCAGGGCAGCAACTTCTGCGATGATCCCCCAGTTGTCCGGGGTCAATCCGTTGCCACCCGCGCACGACACTGGTGCAGCCGCATTCTTCGGTGAGGGCATCGAAGGCAACGGGGAGGAAGGCGCTCGCTTCCCCGCCGACATTGCTTCTGCAATATCGTGATTGGCTGCTGATGCCACGCAAGCTGCTGAGAAAGACCTCAGAATTCCTTCTAAGTCACATAATGTCTTCGCTGCAGATGTCGCAGCTTTGTCGTATCCCTTCCCCCACGACGCACACTCCGGAGTCGTACCGGCCATAGCCTGACACCCTGACAATGAGGACAGCAGAGTGGCATGTCCCTGGCCGGATTTAGCAGCTACCCCATCCAATGCGCTGGCAGCAGGGCAGATTCAGGAGAGGACTCTGATGGGGCAGTTCAGCGCAGACATCGCCGCGCTGCGGCAAGCTGCCACCGAAGTCGCCGAAGCAAAGACACACCTGACCAACAAAAGGGACAGCATCAGCAAATCTGTTGACTCCCTTATTTCTTCGGGTTGGCAAGGCAATGCCTGCAAGGCCTACACCACCGCATGGCGGGAGTGGTGTCACGCTGCTGATGAAGTCCTCGCGGGTCTAGATCAGATGGGTCGCGCCATCAGCGCGAGTCTCGCTGACTATCAATCTCAGGACGAGGCCGCTAGCAGAGGACTTGCCAGATCCGCACAGGGCCTTCACGGTGGCCGGAGCTCCGGTCTCAACATGCAGTGAGTCCACCCCTAGCAGAGGGATATGTCATGACAATCTACAAGATTGACGCGGCCGCTCTCGACCGCGCCATCGCAGATCTGACTTCTTACACCAAAACCCTCGCCGATGATCTAGCAGACATCGACCGTGCTATGGGGCGCCTACAACATAGCTGGACTGGCAACGCTGCCAACGCGCAAGCCGAGGCTCACCAGAAATGGTTGAAAGGTGCACAAAAGATGCGGCATGCGGTGCGGGTGATGGAAAAAGCCGCAACGACAGCGCGCGGCAATTACACCGGAGCGGTAGAAGCCAACATCCGCATCTGGGAATCGTGACTGCCCACCTCACCTGGTGATCCAGTTCCCCTGTGTACGTTTCAGTCCCGCTGATTCACTTTGCAGAGGCGTCGTCTATGGTGCGGATGCTAGCTATCTGTGAGGAAATGAGGTCGCTGTGGCTGTCGTTCGTCGTACCCTCCGTCGTGCCCTGAGCGGTTCTGTCGTCATCGGCGTGTGCTGCCTGTTGCCCATGTCATCGGCGCGCGCCGTGGAAACGCCCACGACATCCTCGGGTCGGTTGTCGGCGCCAACTAGCTCTGACACGCCGCCCTCGTCGACGTCGTTGCCAGTCACTCAGATCCCGCAGATCAAGAAGTACTACTGCGGTCCGGCATCTGGGGAGATGATCGCTCGTGCTGTCGGGGCCACGACTAGTCGAGCTGATGGCGCGCCGTTGAGTCAGGAGGCGTTGGCTGCGCCGGGTTATATGGACACGGACCGTGAGGAAGCCACCAAGTGGAAAGCTGGCACGTTTGTGACAGGTTTGAACCGGTGGTTGGGGGCTCCGCTGTATACGCAGGTAGATAAGCCAACCGGGGAGCAGGCCTGGGACGCATTACATTCTGTGGTGGGCGTGCAGAAACGACCGATCGCCGCTGACGCGGTGGAAATCGCGGGCGGGGTTCATTACAACGGTCACCCGGTTGACCGCACCATCGGGCATTGGATCGTGGGTTATGCCTACGACGACGCGAAGGGCACGAGCACCTGGACTGATCCGGCGTACAACGCCCCAACGGTGTCGTGGTATCGCTCGGTGCAAGCGCCCACGGTGACGGTTGACACGGAGCAGTTCGCGGCTGACCACTTGCAGTACAACGGGATTGCTCGCTGATGGGTCGTGCCGCGCGAGCGGGGCTGGCCACTCTGACAGTGGTGGTGGGATGCCTCGGCGGGTGCGCCGAGGCACCAGCACCCTCTTCCCCAGATCACGGGACGGTGACGTGGGCAGCGCCACCCCCAGGATTATTTGCGGATGAACGCACCGTGAGCAGTGAGATCGGCCGGGTGTTGGCTCTTGCGTCGACTGGTCGGGTGTTGGCGTTTCACGCCACTCGTAGTGAGGGGCAACGGTTGGGGCGTGGTCATGCCGTCCTCATCGACAAAAGTGGCCACCGTGATCTGCCGGAAGATCTGGCGGGCCCGCCACGTCAGGCGGTTAGCGCGACTTCTGCCGGTGGCCGTTTTGTGTGGCGCGAGACATCCAGCACCCGCATGGACGACGAAGACTGGCGCATTATGGCGTCTGACGATAACGTCTCACCTCTGATGATTGGCGACTCGCAATCTTCAGCTAAGGCTGGGTTGCTTTCTCCGGTACTTCCTGATTCGGATGCGAGTCTTGCCACTGACGGCACATCAGCGTATTGGACCGCAGGGACACCAGCTGCTCCGGGGACTCGACCTGGGCCGTCTCGATTGTTCGCGGCTCCTGTGGATGGCAATACTGCGCCACGAGTGTTGGCTCGGTCGGTGTTTAGTCCAGTGTGGGATGGCAGCCGACTCCTCGCAGTGGATGCCGACCCGGCGTTGGATCGGCACGAGGTGCATCTGACGAGCATTGACCGGGCTACGGGGGCACGTCATCCCATTCCGGGACCTCGATTGCGCGACCGAGAGTCGTTGTCTAGTTTTTGTGCTGGCCCTGAGATGGTCGCGTTTGGTCTGGCTGGTCCTGATCCGGGCCGGGGTCGATTGATCGTACGTCGAAATGGTCAGGACTTGGATGTGCCTTTAGCTGGAGGCAACGCACACGTGGTGTGCGGCACGGGGTTTGTCGCGTGGGGCAACGGCAGCGGACAGGGAGATCCAGGCCAATATCTGCTGGATTTACGTCGCAAGCCGATGGTGTACCGACTGGGAGAAGTGCCAGGGCTCAGTGTTGTCAGAGCCGCTGGATCATTCCTTGCTTGGACTCTTCCTGCCCCACGGGGAACTGTCAATCCGTCGCGCATCGCCCGCCTCACCTGACCCGCCCTGACCTGCAGGTGCTCTACAGAAAAGCTCGTACGGAAAGCAGCAGCCCAAACAGGACGGCCATTGAAAACGTGAGAGTGAACGTAGATAGATCGCATTTAATTTTGACGATCCGAGCAGCAACGATGGCCACGCCAATCACGAGAAAAACTAATGAAATAAAGCTATCACGACTAGTAAACCTAGCGGCCACCAAATGGAAAATGTATAAAAATGAAGCCATTGAACCTACGAAGTTATTAGTCTCTTTCACCTTATTTTGAGGATGTTCCACCATTTCCTTTTCAGTCCCTTCAGTAGAGAGAATTGGGGGCAGATCACCTTTCGGCAACTGATCTTGCAGAGCTTATTTATTCCTGATCCTTAACCCAAGGGAAGTTCTAACCTGCGGATCAATACTGCCCAAGAGATGAATCTTGAACAGGTTTTTTGGAGATGCCAACATCTTCAGGTCATATCCAAGGGAGCGTGCGGCAACCTTGACGTAAGCCCGTGTAGCCACACTCACAGAATTTGACTGTAGTACAGATCGCGCGAGTTTTGGGGTCACCCCCCACACCTCTGACAGGTCATCACTAAAAACCCAAAGACGCCCGCACTACTTTAATGTGCAACAACTTTCGCCAGGGTGATCACATCAAAGTTCAGCTCATAGCAGGCAGAGGTGAACTCTGCCCGCACGACTTGTTGAAATTTCGTCAGTAGCGCTGGTCGCCGGTCACAGACCGCGAAGACTGGCTGCTGGGCTGACTTGCGCTGCCCGGACTGCTGGCCACACTGCGGCAAGCATCCCAACCAGCGCTCCCACGAGCAAACCCACCACACACACACGCACGTCCAGCACGGCGATCCATCCGCGATAAACACAAACTGACAAACTGACCAACACCCCGGTGATCACTCCGATCACCCCGCCCAGTGCACCGACGTACGCGCCTTCGATGAAAAAGAGTGCTGCGATGGTTCGTTTAGTCGATCCGAGGGCGACCCGCAACCCGATTTCGGCGCGCCGTTCCAAGACTGCGATCAACATGGTGTTTGCCACTCCAATCGCGCCGACCAGCAACGATACGAGGGACAACCCCAGGACAAGGAATTGAGTTTCCTGAGAGACTTCTTCACGTAGCTGTCCCAGGGATGCTTGCACCAAAGTTTTGTAAAACGTCGGGCGGGACGGATCCAATGCCAACGGCAATTCTGCCGCGACCTGGTCAGCTGCTCCCAGTGCTGTCCGTACGATGACGGAACCGTGAATGTCAGCCTTGGGGGGCGCCGCCCATGACGGGATCAGCACGCGACCAGTCACGGCTCCGGACGGATCGGAGGTCACCCCAATGATGTGGTAAGAAAAGCCGTCAATCCACAGCGATTGCTGTTGCACCGGCCAGGTGAGACCTATCTCTTTGGCCGCAACGATGTCGACGACGGCTACTCGATGTCGTTGCTGCACCATGGCGGCGTCGAAGAATCGACCTGACTCGATCACCAGCGACAAGGCGTCAGCTGTAGAGGCGTCGACGTACGCCGTGTGCAGGTCATGTTTTGCGCCGAATGGCGGTGCTTCGGGGAAGGTCACTGCGGTTAATGACGCCTTCTGGCAGAGGCCTCCGGCTACGATCACGCCGTTGACCTGGGTGGCTCGTTGGGCCGTGGCGGTATCGATGCAGTGTTGTTCGTTGCTGGGTTGGATGGCGGTGACGCGTGTCGCGGCGCGTTCGTCAAACCGGTCGCTGATGGCTCCTGCTGCGCTGGTCGAAATAATCAGGGTCGCTACGGCAGCTGCAATGCCGATGCTCACCCCGCATGCGGTGCGGATGGCGCTGCCGGTGCGGCCAAGTATGGTGAGGAAACTGTCTCGCAATAGGTCAGGAATCGTGGGTCCGGATGCGGGTCTTTTCGACTGCGCCATCTGCTAACACCACCTCCATGTCACCGAGTGCTGCGACTTCAGGGTCGTGGGTGACCATGACGATGATCCGGGACGGGGCTCGCAGCCCTTGAATGACGTCGAGGACCGCAGCTGAGTTACGTCGGTCGAGGTTGCCGGTCGGCTCGTCGCAAAGCAGCACTGTGGGTGACATGACGAGGGCTCTGGCGATCGCGACGCGTTGCATTTCGCCGCCGGAAAGAGATTTCGGGTTGGCGGTGCTGCGATGGGTTAAGCCCATTTCTTCGAGTCCTGCCATTGCCTGTTCTCGTCGTTGCCGCACTGGCACGCGGTTCAGCATCATTGGCAAGCACACGTTGTCGAGGACCGTCAGGTGCGGGATGAGGTGGAACGCTTGAAAGACAAAACCGATGCGGGTACGCCGTACCTGTGCTTGGGCGCGTTCATCAAGGTCGTGGACGGCTTGACCGTTGAGGAGATAAGCGCCTGCTGTGGGGGTGTCGATCATGCCGAGGATGTTGAGCAGGGTGGATTTCCCTGACCCAGATGCTCCGGTGAGGCAGCACATTTGTCCGCCGTGGAGGTCCATGGCGACCCCAGCAAGAGCGGTGACGGGTGGCGGGCCTTGGTAGACCCTGGTGATATCGCGGAGGGAAAGCGATGCGTCTGGTGATGTCGCCACCGTGTCGGTCATGGACTGCTGGCGCCTTGGTCCTGGTAGCCGACGAGAACGGAGTCCCCTTCTTTCAGAGTTCCTGGGGTGGTGGGGGTGACTTGCACCCATCCACCCCAGTTTTCAGCGGTGAGGAGGGGAATTTTTTCGTCGGATTCCTCATTGATGACCCGGCGGAGATAGCGGGCTCCGGAGGGGTCCGTCCAGATGGCGCTGACAGGGACGGTCAGCTCGGGGCGTGGCGCGGTTTTGACGGTGAGAGTGACGGGGAACTGGCCGGTGCCAGCGGCGGTGAGCTCCCCGCTAGGACCGGTCAACACTGCTTGTGGCGTGTCGTTGTCGGATTGGCCTTCGTTGGGTCGTTCTTTCCCACCTTCTGGGGATCCAGTTGGCCCGGTAGCGTTGGTTGCTGCCGCGGCGGCGCGTTGCACTCGATGTAATTTCAAGGTGACCTGGCCGTTGGCGCCGCGCATGGTGGCGGGGCTTCCAGGCTGCCATTGGTTGGCGGCGTCAGTCATCGACTCGGGGATGTCAGCGGTGACGCGGGCTTCCCCGTAGGACACGGTGAGGAGTGGGCCGTTGAGAGTGTCGCCCACTTTGACGTGAGTTTTGTCGACTGCGAGGCGACCTGCTGGGACAAAGACGATGTCGCTTTGGCTGACTCCTGTGGTGCCCTTGGCTGCCCGGGTTGAGGTGATACCGAGTCGGGCCATGAGCGCGTTTTTTGCTGCGGCGGTGCACGCGTCGTAGGTCCCGGTAACGCGGCAGCCTGGGCCGTAGCCGAGGAGGGCTTTTTGGAGTTGCGCCACGTCAGGACCGGAATCTTTGAGTGCAATATCTCGGTAGAGCGGGAAGTCACCGACAAGGGCCACGATCGGCTTGCCGGAGACGTCGGCGATGAGGGCTGGCGCTTGGAAGGGCCGTTGTGGATCAAGGTAGAGCTTGGTGACTACCTGCTCACCAGGGGATTTGCCCTTGACGACAACCTGCCGAGTGCCTTCACGGGTGACCTTGCCTCGCAGAGCGATGCGTTCAGCGGGTTGTTTGATCTCCACAGTCGCAGTGAGACGCGAGGCTTGAGGCGGTCGAGATGTCGCCGCCTTTTGCGCCGGACTAACTGCCTTGGTCGATACGACGTAGAGACCGGTGGCGAGGAGCGCGGTCCCCGCCACCATGGTGGAGACCACTCGCACACCTCGTTTTTTCCAGAGCAGTCCTCCCCGAGTCATCGAAGGGCAGCCAGACCGTTTTCTCGAGCTTTAATCAGCATGTCCCGCCAGGCGACAATATCCTCAACCTTCTTGCCGTAAACCTCTCCGGTGGCTTTTTTCTCTACAGCTTGGTAAGTAGCAACGTAACCGCTCACCTGCTGACACTGAGCATCCGCGAGAGCGGTCTCCATTTCTTGAGACTTTGCCTTTTCGCGCTCGCCCTTCTCATAAAGGCTGACCACCGCTTTCCTGGCCTGCGCAGGCTCGCCGTATTGAAAGTTTTTCTCTTTCATGCACGAGCTCCACTTTTTGTGGACATCAGCCAGATCAGGATCAGCAGAGACCTTCTTACCAACTAGCGGCTTCAGCTCATTCGATTCGATCCAACCCAATCGAAGCATGCGCTCCAAGTCGCCATACAGAGTTTTTCGAGCCTCGGCAAGACAGCCGGTGGTCGAGATCGAGGTTTCTCCTTGCGGAGAAGAATAGCTCACACTGCTGGCATCATCGCCAAAATATGCAACCGAATACTTCTTTTTATATTCCTGAGTAGAATTTTCCCACTCCAAATTTCCATCATCATCATCCTTTTCAGGATTCCCTGTCACTTCAGAGAGGCGATAACCATTTTTCTTAGCTTCCCCTTCAGTGAGACTTAGCGTCCCTTCGGGAACAACATCGGGGATTGCCTTAATGGGCGAAGGGAAGACCTTGTAATGAGCGTCCTTCATGCATTTCTTAGCGATCAAAGTCTCCAGATTGGAAACTTCCTCCTTGCGCTGCTGGATCTCCACCCAGGCAGATGAGGCCTTAGCTGCATCAGCTGGGCTCACTGGACCAGCAGAGCTATCGACTGAGCAGCCAGTCAGCGCAGCAACAAATACTGCACTGGCTGCCACCGCAAAGGATTTATTCAGCATGTCTGGTCGGCGCATTTATGCGATTCACCTTCATCGTTCACAGGCGGAGGTCAGCCACGGCGCAGCCCGGCTTGAGTCAAACGCGGGCTATTCCCATGCATGGGAAGCTATCGCAGGAAAACCCCAGCGATTCTTTGGAGATCGTCGGCATTGCACATCGGCTGCACTGCCTACTTATGCCCCCGATGGCGATGATCTTCACAGGTTGCTCACAGTGATGTCAAATACTTTCTGGTCACGTTTTTGTCAAGGTGAGCTTCTGACCCCGAGCGGCAACTTCTCCTCCGTGAAATCACCTGTTTGTCAACGAAATTCAGAGGGAGGTAACAGTTTCGGCGGATGTGTCTCATCCGCACCATGACAGACATCCGCCGAAACTGTATCTATCTACAGCTCCCGTCACGCCTACCGAATCACAAGTCTTGCCAGGCAGGTTTGGCGTCGTACGTCTCTTTGAAATATGACGACAGTTGCAAACGTGACGCGGCAGCATCATCAAGGAGGACGGTGACATATGGATGCATTTGCAAGATAGTGGCTGGCCACATCGCACTGATGGGCCCCTCGACGAGGTGATGGACGGCTTCAGCTTTGGCGCGTCCGGTAGCGACGAGCAGGAGGTGGCGAGCGTCCATGATGGTGCCGATGCCTTGGGTGAGGCAATGCGTGGGGACCTGGTCCAGATTTCCACCAAAAAAACGGGCATTGTCGGCCCGAGTTTGGCAGGTCAAGGTTTTGATGCGAGTCCTGGAGGCTAGCGAGCTGCCTGGCTCATTAAACGCGATATGCCCGTCGGTGCCGATCCCAAGGATCTGCAAGTCGATCCCTCCATCGGCGGCGATGGATTGCTCATAGGCGGCGCAGGCTGCGGGGAGATCATCAGCCAGGCCGTCTGGTCCATGGACTCGGCTCGGATCGATATCGACACGCGCCACGAATTCTCGTTCGATGACGTTGCGATATCGCTCGGGGTGATCGGCAGCTAGTCCCACGTATTCGTCAAGCATGTACGCCGACGCCAGCGCCAAGCTGACTTGGCCGTCGGCGACACGCCGGCCGAGGGCCGCATAGATACCTAACGGACTTGACCCGGTGGCTACCCCCAGCACGGCGTCCGGGTGGGCGACGAAAAGGGCGGTGATGGCGTCGGCGGCGCGCTCGGCGGCCTGCTCGACGTCCTGACAGATGACGACCTCCATGGACGTCCCTTCCTCGACGGTGGCGACTGCTGTGTCGGCGAGTTCGATTCTGTCAGGCGTGCAGAGACACCGTTGATGCCCCATCGCAGGGGTGGATCTGTCAGTCTCGATGTATCAGACCGGTTTCCGGGGAGGGCGTCATGACTCGGCGTTTCACAGGACTGGCATTGCTCGTGGTGATCGCGTGGCTCGTGCTGGGTGGGGTCGGCGGCCCACTGGTGGGGGCGCTGTCCGGCTTGCAAAAAAACGACCAAGCGTCGTTCTTGCCGGTGGATGCCGAATCGCGGCGAGCCGCTGAACAAGCAGAAGCGTTCACTTCCGGCCAGGGTTTGCCGTTCCTAGTGGTGGTGACGAGAAGCTCCGGGGAGGCATTGTCTGAGGAAGACATCAATGGGGTACGGCGGTTGGCGATATCGGTGCCGGATCTGACAGTTCCCGCCGACGAGAGCAAACACCTGCGCGATCTGCTGCGAGCGCCGTACGGCGTGCTGATTCCCAGTCAGGACAAGCATGCGGTGTTGGTGCCGGTGACGGCGGATGCGCAGGTTGTGGCGGGGAAGGTGGGGGATGTCAGCGGTGCGGAGGCGGTCGCTGAGGGGTTGCGTGCTGGTGCTGGCGCCAAGTTGAGTTCGTCGGATTTGCGGGTGCAGGTGAGTGGGCCGGGTGGGTTGGTCGCGGATGTGGGGAGGGCGTTCGCGGGGATTGATGGTGTGTTGTTGGTGGTGGCGTTGTCGGTGGTGTTGGTGATTTTGTTGTTGGTGTATCGCAGTCCGGTGTTGCCGGTGGTGGTGTTGGCGTCGGCGGTGGTGGGGTTGGCTGCGGCGGCGGCGGTGATTTATCCGTTGGCGCAGAGCGGTCGGATTGGGGTGACTGGGCAGAGTCAGGGCATTTTGTCGATCTTGGTGGTGGGTGCGGCCACGGATTATGCGTTGTTGGTGGTGGCTCGGTATCGGGAGGAGTTGCACCAGTACGAGTCGTGTTGGGATGCGATGCGTGCTGCGTGGCGTGGCACGGTGGAGCCGGTGTTGGCGTCTGCGGCGACTGTGGTGTTGGCGTTGTTGTGTCTGATGGGTGCTCAGTTGGGTGGGACTCGGGGGCTGGGGCCGATCAGTGCGTTAGGCATCCTTGGGGCGTTAGCGGCGGCGACGACGTTTTTGCCTGCGGTGCTGGTGTTGGGTGGTCGGCGGGTGTTTTGGCCGCGGATTCCGCGGGTTGATCATGTCCGTTCGGATGAGGTGTCGAGTCGGTCTGGGCTGTGGGCGAGGGTGGCTCGTCGGGTGACGGCGCGTCCGCGTCTGGTGTGGGTGGTGGTGACGGTGGGGTTGTTGTTGGCGGCGGCTTGGGCTCCGACGTTCCGCGCGGAAGGTCTGAGTCAGTCACAGATGTTTCGGACGTCGGTGGAGTCAGTGGAGGGCGCCGCCACTATTCGGGAGCATTTCCCTGGCGGGACGGGCCAGCCGGCGTTGCTCGTCGTACCGCAGGAGAAGACAGGTGCGGTGGGTGACGCGGTGCGGGCCATTGCTGGGGTGGGGGCGGTGGGTGTGTTGTCGCCGCCGCCGGAGGCTCGTCCTGGTCGTCCGCCTTTGGACATGATGCCGCCGGTGGTCCTGGATGGGAAGGTGCTGATGCAGGTGACGCTGACCGATCAGGCGGATTCACCGGCGGCTCAGGACACGGTGCGTCAGATCCGGGATGTGGTGCATCGGGTGGATTCGGGGTTGGCGGTGGGTGGCCAGAGTGCTGTCACTGTTGATGTCCGGGCTGCTGGGGAGCGGGATCTTGCGGTGATGATCCCGGCAATTTTGGCTGTGGTGTTTGTGGTGTTGATGGTGTTATTGCGCTCGCTGGTGGCGTCGGTGTTGTTGGTCGTGGCGAATCTGTTGTCGTTCGCTGCGACGCTGGGTATTGGGGAGTTGGTGTTTCGGCACGTTTTCGATTTCCCAGGGGCGGACCCGGTGACCCCGTTGTACGCGTTTGTTTTCCTTGTCGCTTTGGGGGTCGACTATTCGATCTTCCTGATGACGCGGATCCGGGAGGAGACGCCACGACGGGGCACGCGGGCGGCGACGGCGGTGGGTGTGGCGGTGACTGGCGGGGTCATCACGTCAGCGGGGGTAGTGCTCGCGGCAACGTTCTCGGCGTTGTTGGTGATCCCACTGGTATTTATGGCGCAGATCGCTTTCTTGGTGGCCTTCGGGGTGTTGTTGGACACCTTCGTCGTACGATCGCTGCTGGTCCCGGGGCTGGTCTATGAGCTGGCCGGGAGGACCTGGTGGCCCTCCCGGTGGGATCGGGTCACTTCTCGGTGACGGTGACTTTTGTCATCTTGTGCACGGTGGTGGGGGTGCCCTGTGGGGTGCCGTCCTTGGCGATCTTTTCCACAATGTCCATCCCGGAGTTGACCTTGCCAAACAGCGAATAATTGGGCGGCAGCGCAGCACCGTGGTTTCCGGTGATGATGAAGAACTGGCTACCGTTGGTGTCCGGCCCGGAATTCGCCATCGCCAGCGATCCCACCTGGTAGGCGCCACCGGCAGGCAACTCGTCGGCAAACGAATATCCAGGGCCACCCTTGCCACTCCCGCGAGGGTCGCCGCCTTGGGCGACGAACCCGGGGATCACCCGGTGGAAGGTCAATCCGTCATAGAAGTGGTAGCGGGCGAGGACGACGAAATTGTTGACGGTCTTGGGCGCCGCTTTGGCGTCCAGCTCGATGCTGATGTCCCCTGCGTCGGTGCCCATCGTCACGGTGTACGTTTTCGCCGGGTCGATGCACATGGGGGGCGCAGCGGAGAATTCAGTGCGACGGGCGGCCGACCCGTCAGCGGCGGGGCACTCTGCTCCGCCTCCGGAGGCCTTGGCTGATGAGGCTCCTGCCTGCGAACCGGACGAATTGTCCGCGCAGGCAGCCAGGATCAGTGGCAGACACATCACGGCGCCATAGCGTGCAAATCGAATGCGCATGATTGTCAGACTAGCTCGCACGGCGCACCCTCACCTCGCCCAGGAGCCGAGACGCTGCAGTTCCACGAGCCGGTCGTTGATGAACCGGCTCGCGAGAACCTGCGTCGCCGACCGCCCCAGACAGGTCGCCATATGGTCACCTTCGACGTTCACCTGGCCTCATCACCAGCGCGGACGCTAGCGGGGCGACCTCGACTACCGACCGCTCACCCACCTGCGACCTGCAACGAAACCGTGGAAAAGCGGTACCTTCGTAGGTAGTTGTGCCGCACCTCTCCCGTCGATAGCCGCACCAAGGCCACCGGCGTGACCACTACCACTGCGGTCAGTGGTCACGGCACCCGCTCGCCGTTGAGCACCCCACCCGTCCATGCGCTCATCTCGAGCCATCACCGAAGGACCTCTGTATGCCCATGGTGGCCACGCTGCTCACGCTGGCCGTGGCCGTCGTCTCGGCACCGGTCGCGGCCTCCCGGATGGGACGTGCCGCTGGTTGGCCGCTCGCCGCGCTCTATCTGCTGGCCACAGCGGTGCTCTGGCCGGTGGTGGCGGACGTGATGACCGGCCACACCCCCAGCTGGCGCACCCCATGGGTGCCCGCTCTGCACGTCGACCTGGCGTTGCGTGCCGACGGCCTGGGCGTGCTCTTCGCGCTGATCGCGCTGATCATCGGCGCGATCGTGTTTGCCTATTCGGCGAGTTATCTCGGCCCAGGCCCTCAGATCAGCTTCTACCTGATCATGACGACCTTCACGCTGGCCATGGTCGGCTTGGTTCTCGCGGACGACATGATCCTGCTTTTCATCTGCTGGGAGCTGACCAGCATCGCGTCGTTCCTGCTGATTGCCCGCTCCGGTCATGCTGGCGAGCAGGCCTCCATGCGCACCCTGCTCATCACCTTCGTCGGTGGGTTGTCGCTGCTCGTCGCGGTCGCTGCGATCACCCATCGGACGGGTACGACCACACTGTCCACGGCCCTGGCCCACCCGGTGTGGCGCGAAGACCCCGGATTCGCCGCGCTCGCCGCGACCCTCGTGGCTATTGCTGGGTTCACCAAGTCCGCGCAGTTCCCCTTCCACGTGTGGCTGCCCGACGCGATGGCCGCGATCACCCCAGTCAGTGCCTACCTGCACGCTGCGGCCGTGGTCAAAGCTGGGATCTTCCTGCTCCTCCGGTTCACCCCTGCGTTTCAGGCAGTGACCACCTGGAATATTGCTCTCACTGTCACCGGACTGGTGACGGCGTGCCTGGGCGGATGGTTCGCCTGCCAGCAGCACGACCTCAAAAAACTGATGGCCTACTCCACGGTCTCTCAGCTCGGTCTGCTGGTCGCCACGATCGGAGTCGGTACGGCGGCAGCCCTCGCTGCGGCCGTACTGCACACCATCGCCCACGCACTGTTCAAGTCAGGTCTGTTCATGATGGTCGGCGTGGTCGACCACGCCGTCCACACTCGCGATATCCGCCGGATGCCCCCGTTGCGCAGCGCGATGCCGGTCACCTTCATCGTCACAGCGATCGGCTGCGCGTCCATGGCCGGTATCCCCCCGCTGCTCGGGTTCGTCTCAAAAGAGTCACTGTTCAGCGGTTTGCTGTACGCCGGAGGGCACGACACCCCCACCTGGTACGGCGCCGCTGCCTTGGTGGTGGCAGCCTCCGCGAGCGTGCTGACCTTCGTCTACTGTGCCAAGGTCGTCTTCGGCGCTTTCATCGATGGCACCGACGACCGCCCGGTCGAGCGCCCCCATGCCGCACTCGTCGCACCTGCAGCCCTGCCCATCCTGGCTGGAGTCCCACTGGGCTTGTTGGTTTCCGCTCTAGACACCCCCGTGCATCAGGCTTTGCGTGCCGCCCTCGGTGGCTCGACGACAGATGGTGACGCCGCCCACGTCCACCTGTCCTTATGGCATGGATTCACGGTAGAACTCGCCGCGACCGCCGCAGTGTTCCTCCTCGGGACCGTGCTGGTCCTGCGCCGTCAAGCATGGTGGACATGGTGGGAACGACCGCTGTTCTCCGGCGACGGGGCCACTGTCATCGGCCGCGGTGTCGCCGTCCTAGTTCGGATCGGCGAGCTGTGCTCACGACCCGTCTCCGTGGACTATCCCTCTCGTCAGGTCACCGCCTTGATGGGCGCGTTCATCGTCGTGGTCGGTGGGGGACTATGGGCCGCGACCGCCAGCGTCGGCGTACCGCAGCCACCCGGTGAGTTGAACCGCCCAGTCGATCTGTTGCTGTTTGTCCTTGTTGCTGCCGCAGTAGCGATGGTCTGCAGTGCCCGCAACCGTCTCGCAGCGGTGGTGTCGCTATCTGCAGTAGGGGCGTTGTGCACCGTGCAGATCCTCGCGTTGGGAGCCCCCGACGTCACCTTGACCCAGCTGCTCGTGGAATCACTCACCGTGGTGGTGATGATGCTGGTGTTGCAAAAGCTGCCCCGACAGTTCGGCGAAGCAGCGCCGCGGCGCCGCGCCTGGGCGCTGGCGCTGGCCTGCGGAGTCGGTATGACCGCTGGTGCCGCGACATTCCTGCTCAACGGGCGCCGCGCCGACGGTGGCGTCACCGACTACTACCAGGAACACGCCTCCGGCGTCTCCGGCGGCGCCAACATCGTCAACGTGATCCTCGTCGAGTTCCGTGCCTTGGACACCCTCGGTGAACTCGCTGTCCTCGGGATGACCGGGGTGGCGCTCGTCGCCATCCTCTCCACCGTGCGTCACCAACACATCGACCCAGTGACACGGCTGCGCGGCGACGAGCAAGCCGAACCAGCGCCGGCATTGCGACCTGAGGGGAGCACCGCTCACCGGGCGATCACCTCAGCGTGGAGCAACGTGCTGGGGTTGCAACTGATGCTGCGTTTCGTCGTGCCAGTGTTGGCTGGCTTGTCTGGGCTGATTTTCCTGCGTGGCCACAACGAACCTGGCGGTGGTTTCATCGCGGCACTCATCGGGTCGGCAGCGGTCGGCTTGACCTACCTATCGACCTCCCGAGACCGCCAGATCGGCCCGCCGCGGCTACCGCTGCGCCTGATCGGCTCCGGGATCCTCATGGCCGTGCTGACCGGCCTGTGGGGACTCGTCGGGCAGGGCTCCTTCCTCGAACCACTGCACGGCCACCTGGGCAGCGTTCACCTCACGTCGTCAATGCTCTTCGACATCGGCGTCTACCTGGCTGTGTTGGGGCTCGTCATGATGACCTTCAACCTGTTGGGCACCTCAGCGGCCAGCACCGAACACTCCGGTGGAGAAGCGACCAGGGAACGCGTCGACGAAAGCGTCGAAGGCGAACTTAGCGGACCGCTAGACACCGTGCGCGGTGAACCCGCCGGTGCTGGCCCCATGCGGGTCGGGGTCCGCACCACCCATCTGGCCAGCGGCCGCCGCCCCAAGGAGGTCGGACGATGATCATCGCCGGAACTGTGGCCCTGCTCGTCACCGGAGGCACCTACCTGGTGCTGCAACGCAGCATGGTGCGGATCGTCTTTGGGATCGGCCTGCTCAGCCACGCCACCAACCTGATCCTGTTGACCGCCGGGGTGACTGCCTGGCGTGGCGAACCCATCACCGGCCGCACCGGGATCACCGAAATGGCTGACCCGCTCCCGCAAGCCTTCGTGCTCACGGCGATCGTGATCACCCTGGCCGTGACTGTGCTGATGTTGATGCTGGCGGTGCTGGGACACAATGACGACACCCATCTGGCACCCTCGACCGGGGAGACCCACGACCGATGATCTCCGCGGACCCACAGTTGACTGCCCAGTCCTGGGCCATCTACCTGCCGTTGTTTGTGGCGTTACCGCTGGCAGCCGCTGCTCTGACCGTCATCTGGCGGCGCGCCTGGGTGGAACGCACTCTGATGGTCGGGGTGCCCTTGGCCGTCCTCACCGGCGGTGTCGCTCTGGTGTGCTTACACCGGCAGGTGCCGGTGCTCGCGCATGGCGTCGGCGGATACGTCCCTGGCATCGCCATTCCCTTTGCCTCGGACACACTTTCCGCCGGGATGCTGGTCATCACCGGTATGGCGACGATGATGAGCAACATTTTCCTCATCTGCACGGGTGAAGACCGATACCGGTTCGTGCCGTCGCTAGCGCTGATGTTGACCGCCGGCGTCAACGGGGCTCTCTTGACCGCAGACATGTTCAACCTGTTTGTGTTTGTCGAGGTCATGCTGCTGCCGTCGTACGCTCTTCTCGCCTTGACCGGGACGTGGCGACGACTGGGTGTCGCCCGAATGTTTATCGTCGTCAACCTCGTGACCAGCACGTTCCTCCTGATCGGGGTGGGATTTGTGTACGGCGTGACGGGCACGGCCAATCTGGCTGCGCTTGTCGGAGTCGCCGCGAAAGATCCTCGCGCAGGAGCTGCAGTCGCC
Organism: Austwickia sp. TVS 96-490-7B; assembly: GCF_019331795.1. Classification (GTDB taxonomy): domain Bacteria; phylum Actinomycetota; class Actinomycetes; order Actinomycetales; family Dermatophilaceae; genus Austwickia. Next base: position 20,933 of record NZ_JAHPZL010000025.1, on the reverse strand, counting down.
CTAGTGCTGTTGGCCTTGTCGATTAAGGGCGGAGTGGTCCCGGTCCACGGCTGGCTGCCCCGTGCCTACCCGGCCACCTCCCCGGGGGTGATGGCCCTGTTCAGTGGGTTGCACACCAAAGTCGCCTTGTACGGGTTGTACCGGATCTACGCGACCGTTTACGGCGGTACCGCCGCTCCGTGGATGCCAGTCTTAGCTCTGGTTGTCGTCGTCACCATGGTGGTGGGTGCGCTCTCCACGGTCGGTGAACGCCGGATCCGGTCAGCGCTGGCCTATCAGATGGTCAGCGGCGTGGGTCATATCTTGATAGGCCTGGTGGTCTTCACCAGCGCGTCTCTGGCCGCTGGCCTGTTCTACATGGCCCATCACATCGTCACGATGGGAGCCCTGGTGATGGGCGCCGGTGCGATCGAAAAGACCTACGGAACCGGCCGCTTCGATCGATTGAATGGTCTGATCAAACGTGATCCCGCGGTGGCGGTCGTGATCGCACTGGGGTTGTTCTCCCTCGTGGGGTTGCCCCCCACCTCTGGTCTGTGGGGCAAGGTCGGTCTGGTCACCGCGACAGTCGCAGCGTCCACCAACTGGTTGAACATCGTCATCGTGATCGCGATCGTGCTGTCCTCTGTGGTCTCCTTGATCGCGGTGCAACGACTGTGGGGGGACGTTTTCTGGGGCAAACCGATGAGCCGATATCGCCCGGACGACGCCGCTTCTGGTCGAGGTGACTTGATGCCTCTCCCCGAAGACCACCGGGTGTCGGCGCGATTGATCGCCCCAGGAGCAGTGATGGCAGCACTCTCGGTGGCGATGTTCCTCGGCGCAGGCTGGTTGTTCCCCGTGGCTGATCGAGCCGCCCGAGGTCTACTGGATCTAGGTCCATACGTCCAGGCGGTCCTGCGATGAAACTGTGGCACAAGGCGACGTACCTCGCGTTCCTCGTACGTGAAGTCCTTCTCGGCTCGTGGCAGGTCGCGGTCGCAGCGATCCATCCGCGCACGATCAGCACCCCAGCAATCGTGGAAATGCCCCTGCGCTGCGCCTCCGACTTGGAGATCACCATCCTGGCGAGTTCCATCACCATCACACCAGGAACCCTCGTGTTGGGCACGGCCGCCGCGGACGGAGACAGTCCGCCCACGCTCTTTGTGCACGCCATGTTTGCCAAGTCCCGGCAAGAAGCCCTAGATGGTTTGTACGACATGGAGACCAGATTGCTGCGGGCGTCTCGCGGCACCGCTAAGGAACTCCCCGCTATCCCGCCCCACCCCAGCGTTCGAGGAGAGGAGAGCCCATGATCATCGGTCTGACGATCGCTGGTCTGCTGCTCGGCGCAGCAGTGGTGCTGGGACTCGTGCGGGTCGCCACCGCAAAGGACGGCGCGAGCCGCGCGGTGGTCGGCGACTTGGTCTTTTTTTCCACTGTCGGGCTGCTGGTGATGCTCGGCATGGTGACCGATTCCGCAGCGGCGGTGGATGCCGCCCTCCTCGCGGCGCTGCTGGGCATTTTGGCCACAGTAGCTCTAGCTCGCATCATCACGAGAGGACGACGATGACCGGCGGTTCCCCCCAAGTCGTCCTCGAGGCGCTGATCCCTGTCCTGGTGGTCCTCGGGGCGTTGATCATGGTGATCAGCGCGATCGCGATGGTCCGCGAGCGGGACGCCTTTTCCCGGATCAACGTCTTGAGCCCGGCCACCGGTTTAGGCCTGCCGTTGATTGTCCTCGCGGGATATCTCAACCGGGTCCTCGTGGCAGGGTTTTCAGCGATCGACCTGATCAAAGTCATCGCCACGATCGGAGCGCTGCTGGTGGTGTCTTCGCTGGCGAGTAACGTGCTGGCGCGGGCGGCGTACCTCTCGGGAGCCCCGGTGGACCCGCGGACTTCACCCCAGGATTTGGCTGAGCAGCCCAAGGCGTGAGGGTGACCTGCGCGACGTGGCGTTCACAGTGAGGTCATAGCTTCTTCCGAGCGGATCGGAGGGTGCACGTCCGATGGTGGAGGTGTCCCCGCTGCACTGACGGTCCTCGACCGTCGTACGGCGCTGCCCCGTCCCCGCAGAGGAGCCGTGATGACCACCATCGCCACCCGCCAGCAGCTGTCGGTGGTCATGCTGGGTTCTGCTGCGTTGCTCCTGGTGTGGATCCCGATGCTGGGCGTGGTGTTGCCTGCCGGTGCCGACAACGACCGGTGGTGGCAATGTTGGGATCTGCTGGAATTGCTCGCGTTGGGAGTGGGTGGTGTCCTGGCGTTACGCCGGTCCTCTTCGGCGGTCTTCTTCGCAGTCGCGGCGGCAACGTTGCTGCTCATTGATGCCTGCGTCGATGTCGGGACGGCCTGGGTCGACGGGTCGCAGCTGTGGCGGGCTGTGGCCATGGCGGCAGTGGCCGAGCTGCCGTTGACTGTGCTCTGCGTGGATCTGGCGAGGCAGTCAGCCGCCCGCTACCCGGCAGGGCGGGCGCTGCTGGCGATTTAGTGACGGCGTTGGTGTCTCCGGATGTGGGTCAGGCTTTCGTATATCCCGTCTTGCCAGATCACCGGGAGAGTGGACCAACAGGCAATAAGACAGCACACTCCGCCTCCTGCGAAAAGCGGGGCCGCCGCGACATCTCCCCAGAAATGAGCGCCAGCGTACATCCGTGCCACCGCGACAACCGCGGTCACCATGATCCCCACAATCCAGATGAGGAGCGTGGAGCGTTTCATGGCCCTGGCAGCGAGGACCAACGCCAGTGTCAGGGCGACAGCGAAGGCGACATGTCCGGAGGGAAAGCTGTCATGTTGACCCTCAAATGAGAGCGTGTCCGCCGAGGCAAAAGGGGGCCGCGCCCGGTGAAAAAACAGTTTGCCGAACCCCACAGATAGCCATCCGATCATGGTGGTCACCACCGCCACTGTTGCGGCCCATCGGTGGCGCCGCCAGACCACGGCGCCCATCAGCAGGATCGTGATCGGCGCGGCGATAGGTCCCAGCCCGAGCGCTACGACGACAGAGAGCCCATCCAGCCACGGCCGTTGATGGTCGTGCAGCCATTGGTCCACAGCCATCTCGCCGGTGCCCACCGGTCCTCGAACGGTGACATACCACCCCAGGAGCACCCCGGCGAAGAGCAGAAACACGCCAGCCGACCACCAATGCAAGAACGTTCCGGGCAGGCGGGGCCCGGACGGGTGGCGGGCTCGTCTGGTGGCAACCTGCGATGCGATGTCATGCGGGGGGAACTGGCCGGTGGCCTGAGACATGGCTCTCCCTGGAGAACGGAACACGGGACTTCTCAGCCTGCGGGCACCTGCTGTGCATTCACTGAGTGACCATTCCTTGGGACTAGCCGGTCCGTTGTGCACATGTTCAACCCGGCTGACCCGGACATCTTCGTGGGCAGCGTTGAATCACCCCACTTCATGAGGTTTGTTCTGCTGAGCACCAGCGATACGGACGTTCGTCTCATATCATGGTGGCACAGCATGAGGGATGCCATCGAGATGCTGTGGACAATGATTCAACAATCTGTGGATGCCGGTGGCGGCGTGTCAGTGACTCGGTGTAACTTCCGAAACACGCCGCCGTGCAGGGGGATCCTACCGGGGTGAACTCACCCCGTATCACGAGACGGAAGGAACGATCATGGCCGGTGCAGGTTTCGGCGCAGAACTTGAGGCGATGCAGCGTGCAGCCTCACAGGTGGAGCAGATCAACGAGGGGATTCAGGGGAAGCTTCAGTCGCTGCAGGCTGAGTGCCAGAGTGCCAGCGGTCACTGGAAGGGTCAGGCATCGGCCAGCTTCCAGAGCCTGATGGTTCAGTGGAACACGGAAGCCAAGAACCTCAACACCGCGCTGCGTGAGATCGCCGACCAGATCCGTCAGTCCGGTAAGGCTTACTCCGCTCAGGAAGAAGCCAGCATGCAGGGGATGAAGGCTGCCGGTTCCGGCCTCAACATGGGCTGACGCCCACCACACTCGTTTTTGTAGTTCTTCAGGGATGGAAGGTTTCACTATGTCCGAGATTGGCGTTAATTTCGGGGGCTTGGGCAACACCCAGTCACACGTCGCGCAGACCGCCACGCAGATGAACCAGCAGCTGGACGAGCTGAAGCGGATGCTTCAGCCGATGGTGCAGACCTGGACCGGTAGCGCCGCCGCCAGCTACAACGAGAAGCAGCGCCGCTGGGACTCCGCCGCTGCCAACCTCAATGGCGTCCTCGCACAGATCGGTAAGGCGCTGGCCAACGCCAACGATGGCTACCAGCAGACCGAGTCTGCTAACGCTAACCGTTTCGGCGGCTGAGCACGCCCGTAACGTCGGTGTCCGGAAGAGGTCTTCCGGACACCGACGTTGTCATGGTGTCCGACACTATGACGGGCAGACGATGTCGACGACGGATCGGGGTGTACGACGGCGATGGAAAGCATCGACAAAGAAAGGTTCGAACGGTTCTTATGGGATTACGGGGTGCGGTTACCCGTTCCACTGAATCTCGGGCCACGCGGTGACGCAGGTTACGATCCGGCCGGGGGACCAGAATTCGTCGTTGACGACGAGATCCGTCGTGGCCGGTGGACCCCCGGGCAAGCTCGCGCCTTAGAGGGGCTGCTTCGGGTGATGGAGTCCCCGGAGTCGGTCGTAGCGGCGTACCTGTTCTGGGACAACACTGACGAAGAGTCAACTCGGGTGGTGTCAGCGGGCATCATCGCTGATGACGAAGCCATCGTGGTGGTGGAAACCCCGCAGGGTCCTCGTCTAGAACTAGTCGAGTGGTCGCATGTGGCGTCGGCGGTGGTCGGCCAGCTGCCGCTCCCCGCTGCCATGGCCCTCCCCCGCACCACCATCCCGACGTCGGCTCTGCACCGGATCGCCGATGAGTCCGCCCAGGGCGCGTCAACGCGCTCGCTGTCGCGCACCGCAGTGGGCTCCGGCGTCTCACTGTCCGTGTTTGCCCTGCTGTCCTCGATGGTGCCTGACCCGACAACAGGAGGCTTTGCCTGTGCTTCCTGGGTCGAGGGCACCCCGGAGAGCTTGAGTGAGATGCAGATCGACCTGATCATTTCTGCCCAGGGCGGGATGATCCGTTACGGCGACGAATCAACTGTCACCTTTGAACCCCTGACATCGACCACCTTGACCCGAGCATTAGGGCAGTCGATGGCCCGCCTCCCTGCCCGTCGTCGCGGTGGGCTTGGGAGATGTAGTCACACCAGTCTGTGACCCAGGCTGCCGCACCACTGAGCGCAGCGCCGACACCTCCCGTGGCCGAACACACCGGAGTCGAGGCGACCACATCCATCGCGTCTGCCGCGACACCTTCCCGGAGGGCAGCCCACCAGAGGTCACCGGCTGCAGCGACTCCACCGGTCACCACGACCACGTCGGGGTCGAGGACGTTGAGCAGGCCACCGATCATTTGCCCGGTGGCCATGCCACACCGGTGCAACACCTCCTGCGCCCGCTGGGTGTCCGCATTCTGCGGTCCCTGCGCCAGGTCAACTACCTGCGCGGCGGTCAGATCGGCCCCTCCGGCGCGACGATAGGCTGCGGCGATCCCAGGCCCGGAGGCCAACCCTTCCACGTGGCCCAGACGACCGCAGGTGCATGGCACCCCCTCAGCTCCCGGGACACTGAGGTGACCGACATGACCGGCGACATGATGAGATCCAGTGACCACCGATCCCCCAGCGACGTAGGCTCCGCCGATCCCGGTCCCCACCGCGACCAGCAGCATCGATGCAGCGCCTCGGCCCGCGCCGTACCGGGCTTCCCCGAGTGCGTGGGCATGGACGTCGTTGAGCACGGCTGCGGGCACCCCAAAAGTCTGCGCAAAGGGCCCCACCAGCTCGGTGCCAGCCCACCCGGGAAGTGCGTCCGTGGCGTGGGTGACGACACCACGTGCGGGGTCGATCACCCCGGCTGCCCCCACCCCGACAGCACAGAGTTCCTCGCGCACACCTTGCTCGTCGGCGACCAGCCCCGCCACGGCGATCGCAGCAGCCATCACCGCCGCCGCACCATCCCCTGCAGGGGTGAGGACGGTACGGCGACCGTGCACGGCGCCGGAGCCATCGACGACCCCAGCCGCGATCTTGGTGCCACCAATATCAACCGCCAACACACGACGATCACGGTGTCCCATGTCGTCTCTCTGCCGCTGCGAAAACCCGGTCACGGTCGTCCGGTCACACCAATTCGACCCGCTCAAGGACCGCGCGCACTGCGTCGACGTTGGCGCCCTCTAACGCGGTCATCGGCACGCTCATCGTGTTGGTGTCAAACACCCCAAGCAGCTGCAGGGCCGTCTTGAAAGCGCCAACACCCGCTGCCGGGCCCACCTTGCCAACGGGGACGAACGCTATCTCCATCAGGCGCGCTAGCCGATCCTGTTCAGCACGCACACTGTCCCAATCGCCACGCACCGCTGCCTCGTGCAAGCGGACATACCCGGCCGGGTCGACATTGCCCAGGCCAGGCACGCAGCCGTGCGCGCCAGACAGATATGCCCCGTCAACGACCACTTCGTGTCCGGTGAACAGCGCCAACGGTGATCCCGCGTCGCCGTTCTGCATCGCCAACCGCCGGAAGGACACATCGTCACCGGATGAGTCCTTCACCCCGACAATCACCCCGTCCCGCCCCAACTCCACCAGCAGTTGGGGAGCGAGTTTGGTGTGAACACACACTGGAAGGTCGTAGGCCAGCACTGGCACAGATGACGCTGCGCCGATCGTCCGGAAGTGGGTGTCGATCTCTTCCGGCCCGGTGATCGCGTAGAACGGCGCGGTCACCACCACCCCGTCGACCCCGAGACGCTCAGCAGCCCGGACGTGCGCCAACACTCGAGAGGTTTGCATGTCGATACACCCAGCAAGGACAGGTACGGCGCCCGCCACGACGCCACGCACTGCCTCAAGGACCCGGGACCGCAGCTCATCGTCGAAGAAGGCGACCTCACCCGAGGATCCCAGCGCGAAAATTCCGTGGACCCCGGCCTCCAACAGCCTGGCCACCAGCCGTTCCAGTGAGGGGACGTCCAGATCGCCGTCACGGGTGAGCGGCGTCACCAGGGGTGGGATGACGCCGGAGAAAGAGGGACTCATGACAGCTCCACGAAATGGGTGCGGGCGGGGGACGGTGGTGTCGGGTCACCAAGCAGCGAAGGCGTCGCCGACAACAACAGGCGGGTGTAGTCGTCTTGAGGGTCGTCGAACACCTGGTCGGTGGGGCCGGTCTCTACGATCTGCCCGCGGTACATGACTGCGATCCGATCCGAGACATAGCGGACGGTGTTCATGTCGTGGGAAATGAACACCAGACCCAACCCCAGCTGCTTCTTGAGGTCGATGAGCAGATTCAGCACTTGCGCGCGCACCGACACATCCAACGCGGAAGTCGGCTCGTCCGCGACGATCAGGTCAGGGTCCAGCGTAAGCGCGCGGGCGATGGCGACCCGTTGTCGTTGACCGCCGGAGATGTGGCGTGGAAGCACATCCAGCGCTGACTGGGGTAATCCGACGAGGTGGAGGAGTTCACTGACGCGGGTGTGTCGGGAGGTGGTGTCTCCGATCCCGTGGACCCGTAACGGGTCGATGAGTTGGTCGCGGACGGTCATGCGGGGGTTCAGTGCGGTCGCTGGGTCTTGGAAAACCACTGACACGGCCCGGCCTAGGCGGCGTCGGGTCGCGGCGTCGCGGCGTAGCGGGTCCCCTTGGAAAAGGACGTGCCCTTGGGTGGGGGTCTGCAGGCCGACCATGATTCGGGCCAGGGTGGACTTCCCACAACCGGACTCTCCGACGATGCCGATAGTTTCTCCGCGGTAGGCGGCGATGTCGACTCCGCAGAGTGCGTGTACGCGGTCGGGGCGGAATAGTCGGCCGGTGCGAGCTTTGTGGACCATGTGTACGTCGCGCAGTTCCAGCACGGGGGTGCGCACGGTGGGGGTGGTGGCGTTGTCGGGGATGCCCGCGCCGATGGTGTCTTTGGTGGTGGTGTTCATCGCACCGCTCCATCCGTGGCCGCCAGCAGTTCGTCGGTGGCGGCGTATCGGTGATCCACTGGGGCCCCTGCTAGCCCGGGCACTGGTCGCAGTCGGGGTTTTTCGTCCAACCCAAGTGTCGGATGCGACGATCGGGGTGCGAATCTGTCGCCAGCGACGAAATCTGCGGGGCTGGGCACTGTCCCGCGAACGTGATGTAGTCGGTCTGCGCCTGACTCGATGGACAGGACTGCACCCAGGAGACCGCGGGTGTATTCGTGTCGGGGGTCGGTCAGGACGTCTCTGAGGCCGCCTTGTTCGACGACTTGGCCGGCGTACATCACGGTGACCCGGTGCGCGAGTTGCGCGACCAAAGCTAAGTCGTGGCTGACAAAGACCATGGCGAAACCCAACTCGTGACGTAACCGTTCTAGCAAGTCGACTACCTGTTGTTGCACTGTCACGTCGAGGGCGGTGGTGGGTTCATCGGCGATGATCAGCCGGGGGTTGCGCGTCAAGGCCATGGCGATGAGCACGCGCTGCCGTTGTCCGCCGGAGAGTTCGTGCGGGTATGACTTCAGGGTGCGGGCTGGGTCCAAGCCGACCAGTTCAAGGAGTTCTTCGGCGCTACGTCGGCCGCCGCGTCGGGTCAGTTGGGCCAGTTGGCTGCGGATCAGCATTGACGGGTTGAGTGCGGACAGGGCGTCCTGGTAGATCATCGCGATGTCGTGGCCGCGTAAAGCGTTGTGCTCGTGGGGGGTCAGGGTGAGCAGGTCGCGGCCGTCGAACATGATGCGCCCGGTGATCTGGGTGTCGGCAGGGAGCAGGCCCATCACGGCCATTGAGGTGATGGATTTGCCGCAACCTGACTCGCCGACCAGTCCCATCGTTTCGCCGGGTCGGACGTCGAAAGACACTCCGTCGACGAGAGGCACGTCGCCGTGGGCGTGCGGGAAGGTGATGCGTAGGTCTTGCACGGACAGCAGGGGCGCCGGGTCGGGGTTGCTGAGGTGACGGTCGGTGCGAGCCTGTTCTGAGGTGCGCAGCAGCTCTAGGTTGTGATCGAGCAGGGCCTGGGCGTGAGCTTCGTCGGTGACCCCGAGGACGGTGGCGCCGCCTGGTGCTGGGTCGTCAGCTGCCGTCGGAGAGGGTGTCGCGGCTGTGTCGTCGGTGGGTACGGCGACTCGGCGACGTCGTGCTGGGCTGGCGAGGGTGTCGGTCAGTCCTTCCGCGAGGATGTTCAATGACAGCACGGTCAGCAAGATCATCAGTCCGGGGAAGAACGTCGGCCACCAGAAACCAGACAGCAGGACTTGTTTGCCATCGGCGAGGATGTTGCCCCAGCTGGGGTGCGGCGGCTTGACTCCAGCGTTGATGAACGACAGCGATGCTTCGAACACGATCGCGTCTGCGACCAGCACTGTCGCGAACACCATGATCGGTGCCACACAGTTGCGGGCTACGTGCCGCAGCAGGATCGATGGGATCCGCGCCCCCATCACTCGATTGGCAGCGACGTAATCCTCACCGAACTGGGCGATCACGTTGGCCCGCACCACTCGGGACAGTTGTGGGACGTATAGGAATCCGATCGCCAAGATCAGCACGGGTAAGGCGTTGCCGAACACGGCGACGAACACGGCAGCCAAAGCGATCCCCGGAAAGCTCATCACGATGTCGAGGACCCGCATCAGGATCTCTGAGGTGGCTTTGCCAGCTGTGGCTGCTACCGATCCCAGCACTGCGGCGGCGGCCAAGGCAGCGCCGGTGGCGGCTAACCCAATCGCCAGGGACGATCTGGCGCCCCAGACCACTCGGGCAAAAACGTCTCGGCCGATGGCGTCGGTGCCAAACAGGTGCTCCGCGCCGGGCCATTGCACTGGCGTTCCGGTCGCTAAGGGGTCACCTGCCACGAGCGGCGCGCATAGTGCGGCAAGCACGATCAGCGAGAGGAAGCCCACCGCGATCTGGGAGGACAACGGCAACGTACGCAGACCGGCGAGGCGGCCACCGGCGGATGACTCCAGGCGGGAGGTCAGGGCGCGGCGCATGTCAGATGCTCCTGATCCGTGGGTTGACCAGCACATATAGCAGATCAACGACGATATTGATGACGATGAATGCCAACGCCACCGTCAACGTCACCCCTTGCACGAGGAAGACGTCGTTGCGGGTCACCCCGTCGAGGATCAGCTGCCCCATCGCTTGAATGTTAAAGATGATTTCGATGATGACGGCGCCACCCATCAGGTAGCCCACGCGCAGACCTAACACGGTGATCGGGGTGATCAGTGCGTTGCGCAGCACGTTGTGGGCGATCACTTCGGAGCGGGGAATGCCGGAGCCGATCGCCGTACGGACGTAGTCCTTGTCGAGTTCTTCGACCATCGCGGTGCGCACCACGCGAGTCAACGAACCCGCGACCGGGACTCCCAGCGCAAACGCGGGGAGGGCCACATTGGTGAGATACGTCGCCGGGTCTGCCCCGAACGGCACCCACGCCAGGATCAACGCGGGGAAGATCCCAAATCCGCCCGGCACCTGCCCCAACCATTGGATCAGCAGGATCGCCAACCAGAACGACGGAGTCGCCAAGGCGAGAATCGACACGACGCGAATCGCCTGATCAGGCCACCGGTCACGGTAGAGCGCTGCTAGCACTCCGAACACGGTCGCAAGGACCACCGCGATGAGTAGGCCAAGGAAAGTCAACTGCAAGGTGATGGGGAACGCGGTGGCGATCACATCGGTGACTGGCGTGTTGCCGCTCGTGGTCCCGAGGTCGCCTTGCACCATGCCGCTGAGGAACAGGCCATATCGCACCAGCAGCGGCTGGTCCAGTCCATGCTCAGTGCGGTACGCCGCGAGGGCATCCGGCGACGCCGATTCGCCCAGGGCGAGACGAGCCGGGTCGGCTGGTGAGAAGGACATCACGAAGAACACCAAGAAGGTGACGCCCAGCACCATCACGGGAAGAGCGACCAGTCGGCGTCCGACCAGACGAAGCACAGAGGACACCGACCAGCCGCCTTACTTGGTGGAACCGACGTTGACGAAAGACAACCCGGTCAACGCGATGGGCGCGAAATCGACCAGAGTTGTCGGGTCCCATGCGGTGGGACTCTTGCGGTGGAACAGGGGATACAGCGGCAGTTCGTCGCTGAGCAGGTCAAACAGTTCGCCCCAGGTCTTCTTTTGCGCGGCGGTATCCGTCGCGGTGAGTGCTTCCTGGAGGAGTTCTTGGACCTTCGTGTACGACGGCTGGCCCTTCCAGTGCATCCGCTGCTCGGTCCAGGTGTCGCCGGCGTACCACCAGCGCAGCAATAGGTCGGGGTCGTTGCCGAAGACGCTAGGGTCGCCGGGGGCGAGGACCACGTCGTAGGCCTCGGGTTTGCCGTCGATGGTGTTGTAGACATCGGCTGATTTCTTCTCGACGAAGTCAACATCTACACCGGCAGATTTAAGGGATTCTGCGATGATCGGGGTGCATTTCTTCACCCAGTCGTGGTCGGTGCACAGCATGCGGATCTTCTTCAGCCCAGTTTTGGCGAAGATGTCTTTAGCTTTGGCTGCGTCAAAGGTATAGACCGTCTTCGCTCTCTGATAGTCGGGGTGGCCTTCCTGGAGGAATGAGGTAGCCGGGGTGGCTTGGCCAAGTAGTGCGGTCTTCACGACCTTGTCCATGTCGATAGCCGTCAGGAAGCCCTGCCGGTTTTCTTTCGTGGCAAACGGATTACCTGAGGAGTGGTTGAACATGGCAAACAGGAGCCCGAAGCCCTGGACTGATTCAACCTTGGAACTGGCTTTCAGCTGGTCGACAGAGAGGTAGGGCACCGAGTCAACGACCTGGACACTCTTGGATTGGATCGCATTGGTGCGGGTCGCAGCGTCCGGGATAATCTGCCATTTCATGGTTTTGGCGCGAGCCGGTCGGGGGCCGGTGTACTTGTCGAATCGTTCAAACACGATCTGTTTGGAAGAAGCACCGTTATCAGTCATCCGGTAAGGACCAGATCCCACCGGCATCGCATCGAAGGATTTTTTGTCAGCAGCAGCAACCTTCGGAACAATCTTGACCACTGACAGGCGCGCAGCGAGGACTGCAGTGGGATGTTTCAGCGTCAGAGTGACGGTCCGATCATCCTTCTTGACGACTTTATCGACAAACGGAATGAACTGGGCGTACAAGCTCTTATTTGCGGGATCTTGGACTCGCTCAAATGAGAAGACCACATCATCAGCAGTGACTGGACTGCCGTCGTGGAATGTAGCGCCGTCACGCAGCGCGATATCGACACTCGTCCCAGTCGCAGTAGGCAACTCACGAGCGAGCGCGGGATAGGTCTTGCGGGTGGCGGGGTCGATCTCAGTGAGGCCTTCCATGGTGTGCCAGTTGGCGGCGATGGTCAGCGCTGCCGAGGTGCTCATGGGGTCGTAGCCGTTGGTGCCGAGTTCGTAGGAAATCGCGGCAGTGAGGGTGCCGTCTTTGGCCAGGGGCCCGGCGGGACCTTGGCTGGTGCCGGTGGTGTTGTCGCGGGAGGCGCAGCCGGAGACAGTGGCGGCGAGGGTCGCGGCGAGGCCCATCGCGCCGGTCAATTGGAGGAATCCGCGCCTGGAGGTCTGGTGGGCGAGCACATTCACGGTGGGCACCTTTCTGCGGCGGGAGTGTGGTGAGTGGCCCCGCCCGGCGACATTGCCTGACGTCGGACGTCTGACATCCGACGGTGATACCGTGACGATACGACGCCCACCGGGAGGGGTCAACCCATCCGAGCACCTGTGTCGGCTCCGCCTATCGGGACTAACGACCCGCCGACCTCCCCTGTCGGCCGTCACCCCCATCCCCCGTCAAGATGGATCTGCACCGGCGCTGCCCTGCGCCCGGTCAGGAAGTGAGGAGCCCGATGACGACCCCGGTCAGACGCGTGGGTGTGTGGTCGACCACCGAGGAGATCAAGCGCTACATCATCGAGGCCGGTCTACGGCCGGGTGATCCCGTGCCCACAGAGGCCGAGCTGGGCGCGATCCTCGGGGTATCCCGGTCATCCATCAGAGAGGCCATTCGCACCCTCGCGTCCCTGGACATCGTGGAGGTCCGACACGGGCATGGCACGTACGTCGGAGCGATGAGCCTGGCCCCACTGGTCAACGGGATGGTCTTCCGACTGACCTTGGACGCCGCTCACACCTTGCAGAGTTTGCGGGACGTGGTGACCACTCGGATTTCCCTGGACCTGGCGCTCGCTGACGATGTCGTCGCCTGTCACCGCGGCAGGAAGGACCCTGATCTGCACCGGCTCGTCGCAGACATGCGCGCCCACAGCGCGGCCGGACGGTCGTTCCTTCAGGAGGATTGCGCCTTCCACACGGCGCTGCTCCACCACATTGACAACCGGATCATCGCGGAACTGGCGGGTGCGTTCTGGGAGATCCACACCCGCGCCGTACCGCTGTTGGGGATCAGCCCGCCCGAGGATCTTTCCGAGACGGTGGAGGCCCACGCCGCCATCCTGCACGCCGTAGAAACAGGCGACCGTGACGGCTATGTCGCTGCTGTCCACGCGCACTATGCACCACTGGTGCGGGCCATTGACCGCAAGGTCTCCAGCCTGGAGCAGTCAGGGTGAGTCGACTCCGCCAGAAGGACCGCACCCCTCAGACAGCGAAGGACGGGTCGGGCCACCGCCGGACCCGATAAGGAAGCCACCAAGCCCACGCACCGACCACTGCCACCAGCATTTCTTCGAGATAGTCATCGAGAATGTCCGCAGGCACCTCATGGGTCTGGCATCCCTGGATGAGGGCGGTACAGGCATGTAGGTACGCCGGATCGTCGATGACGATGCACCGTAAGGTCCCGTCGCGACGGTCGCGGACTTGCACGAAACCCGGACCGTGACGGTAGAGACACTGATCAACGTAGAAGGCGTCGCGCCACTGCGCGAGGATCGTCCCGTCAGCGTCGCCGTGCAGGACACGAGGTGGCGCTAGATGAGTGATTCCCACCCAGGTGGACATGTTGGCGGTGAGATCCAGCTCCCAGTCGACGCTCATCCCCCGGCTGGTCAGCTCCGCTACCGTCATCAACATCGTCACGACATCTCGGCCGTCGTACTTGCTGGTGAGGTCGACGACCTCCGGCAGCTGCACCCGACGGACACCGCGGCGTACCCATTCGTCGACCCGCTGAGCGATCGCCACCCCTGCTGGCGGGATGTGGTCGCCGATGATCAGATCCGGTGACACTGCTGGCACTGGCACGTCGACGTCGTGGTGACCCCACACGATCAGCGGGATCGTGGTGGTGCGCGGATTCCCCGTGATCGTGGCCGTCATCGCTGAGCCACCTGCTGCGCATCAGGGTTGCGGTGGGCGTCGTCCTTGTCGGGGGTGTGTCGGTGGCTCCGATGGCAGTCGAATCGGAGCAGATGCTGGTTAGTGTCATCGGGCACCACATGGATGTAATAGCCGTCTTCGGTGAAAACCACCCCCCACCCCAGCCATCGGTCCAAGATCTCGTGGAGGGTCGAGCTGTGCAGCTGGCCAGATCCAGACGGCCCGAAGGACTGCGCGGCCAATGACACCAGAGAGCGGGGTTGTTCCAACGCTCTGAATAGCGCGATCTCTGCCGGGTCGGTGATCCACTGGACATCCCAATCATAATCAACACGACGAGACCTCAGGAGTATCTGGTCTCCGAGGTCAGTGCCGGTCAAAACAGCGTCGGGATAGCACTCCTGCCACCGATTCGTCGCTGCTCGGATCTGGTCGGCAACGTCCTCATTGATGCCATGGGAGGGACCGACAAAAAGATAGGCTAGATCAGTGAGTTCGTCGACTGGCAGGTCGTAATTACGCGCATATTGCGGATGCGGCGACAGCGGAGAGAATCCGAGATCTGGGCGATCGAAAAAGGGACTGAACCTTTCGATAGCGATACGGGTAACGCCCCCTAAAGGGGGAAGATGATGCAAGGCAGGGAATTGTGCAACCAAGGGGAGGTAGTCCTGCTCAGTCTCCCCAGGAAATCCGTACAAATAATTCCAAGCGACCGATAATCCCACGCTCGCTGCATCCCGCAGCATCCGCACATTCAGGCAACCAGTGACCCCTTTATCCATCAGGGCCAGCACTCGTGAACTGAGATTCTCAATACCCGGCTGAACGATCACCACCCCAGCCTCCACCAGCGACCGAAGTTGATCCTTCTTCATATTGGCCTTGATCTCATACTGGAGCCGTAGATCATGGCCAGACTCGATCAGCTGGGAGATAAATGTCCGCATATACCCCATATCCAAGATGTTGTCGACCACAAACATATCAAGCACCTGATGCTCGCGGACTAGGCCGACAACTTCATCATAGAAAACCTCTGGCGCCTTGCTGCGAAACTGCAAAGAGGACCCGTTGAGGCCACAAAAAGTGCAATGATGCCGCTCACCCCACCAACATCCCCGGGCACCCTCGACGACGAGTTTTGGCTCCACCCAGTCATGCGCATGCGACGCCGCCAATCGGTCGATATATCCCCTGAAGTCAGGTCGAGACATGTCCTGCGGCATCAATGGCTGAGAACCCATCGGGACGATCAGGATGTCCCCGCTGGGCGCGCGTCGACACAAGCCGGGAATGTCGGCGAAAAGTTCATGCGGAGCGTGACGACCATGACGTTCTAAGACCTCAAGAAGATCAGGGAAAGCCTTCTCGCCTTCGCCGCGCACCACGAGATCGAGAAAACCGAAGTTGCGCAGCACGGCCGCACCTTGCTTGTCGTCGCAGTTCGCTCCCCCGAAGACAATCGTCACCTCAGGGTCGCGCTGTTTGAGCTCTTTGGCAGCCGCGAGCGCTGCGACGTTCTGCTGGAACGTTGAGGTGAATCCGACGACGTCAGGTTGGGTGGTGATGAGCTGGTCGATGAGTTCGGTCACGAACGGTTTGGCTAAGCTGCGCAGGTCTGTCGCACAGTGGATCTGTTCTGATGTCAGCTGAGGTGCGGTGCGAAGTGCATCGGCCTGCCAGGTGGGGTCGTCGTGGAGTGCACCGGCAAAGACCCAGTCTCCGATGCCCTGGAAGTAGGAGTCCAGGGCGAGGTACTGATAATCCGCGAGGGTGAACTCTCGGCGTGAGACGATCCAGTCGACGTAGTCGAGATTGGCGTGGATGACATCGACCTGCATGTGGGGATGCCGTCGGGTCACTACTTCTCGGAGGATTCCCAGGGCCAGGGATGGGACGTCGACGAGGGCCCAGGGCATGTTGACGAGGCTGATTTTCATAGCGGTCCCTCACACAGTCGAGGTGATCGTGGTCCGGTGTGGCGCCGACTCTGGCGCAGCAACGGGAGGGTCCCTGCTGCGCCAGAGCCGACCCCGGTGATTCCTCGGCCGTCAGGCTTCGATGATGATCTTGATGCGGATGGCACGATCGGGGCTGGCGAGATCGAGCGGGTTGTTGTGCACTGTGGTCTTGCGCATCGTGAAACACCTCCTCCCTCATGACGGGGCGGGACCGGCACGCCGGGTGACGGACCGGGGCCTAGGGTGCGATCACTGTGGGGCTGGATCTGCAGGGATGTGGACGTCTCTGGGATTCTCAGTACGTCGTGGCGCCAGGGATGTGCGTCGAGTCGAAGACTCGGCGTAGGTCGCTGCTGTGCGCGGTCAGGGGGTCTGCGGCGTCGGCGTTCCAGAGTCGATGGACATCAGCGGCTCGGTGAAGGCCGATGGTGGGGAGGTGGTGTTGGCCGCTGCGGGGCTTGGCCATGGACGTCACGCTACGGAGCTCACCGCACCAGAACGATGGATGGCGAGTGAACTTCTTACGACGGCAACGTTGTTGCTGGACTCTTCAGCGCATCGCCATCGACAGATCGTGCCGCCGGAATCACCTGACATCGGACATCTGATGTCGTACTGTGAGGCCACCTTCGTCCCACTAAGGAATGACGATGTCCCCTTCTCGGCATGCGCTTCGCGCTCTCGCCCTGGCGATCACCGCCCCGGTGCTGCTCTTCTCCGTCCCAGCGTCCGCTGACCCCGGATCACCGCCGTACGCCGAGCAGGACCTCGCCGTCGGCGGACAGGGCGGATTCCCGAACTACCGCATCCCCGCCGTCGCAGTCAGTCCTGGCGGGCACATCCTGGTCTCCTACGACGGACGACCTCAGAGCAATGACGCCCCCGGTCCCAACAGCATCCTGCAACGCCGATCCCAGGACGGCGGTCTGACCTTCGGTCCTCAACAGACCGTGCACGGTGGGAAAAACAGCCCCAGAGAGGGCTATTCCGATCCCAGCTTTGTGGTGGATCAGCAGACTAAATCGGTCTTCAACTTCCATGTGCTCAGCTACGACCAAGGCTTCGCCGGGTCCCGACCTGGCACCGACCCGCACGACCGGCAGGTCCTGCACGCCGAAGTGTCCCGTTCCGATGACGACGGCCAGACCTGGACCCACCAGACCATCACCGCGCAGATCACCCCGGACCCGACCTGGCGCTCCCGATTCGCGACCTCCGGGAATGGCATCCAACTGCGGTACGGCGCTCACGCAGGTCGACTGGTCCAACAGTTCACCATCATTGATGGCGGCAAAAACCAGCGCGCGGTCTCGGTGTACTCCGACGACCACGGCGCCACCTGGACAGCCGGGGCCGCGGTGGGAACGGGGATGGACGAGAACAAAGTCGTCGAGCTCTCCGACGGACGACTCATGATGAACTCCCGCGACTCCGCCCGCTCTGGATATCGCAAGATCGCATACTCCCAGGACGGCGGTGCCACCTGGGGTGAGGTGAGCATCGACAAAAACCTCATCGACCCCGCCAACAATGCTTCCCTCATCCGCGCCTACCCGGACGCGCCGCAGGGCAGCGCCCAAGCCAAAGTGCTGCTGTTCTCCCATGCCGCCTCATCCACATCCCGTACCAATGGCACCATCCGGATGAGCTGCGACGATGGCAAAACCTGGCCGGTGTCCAAGGTGTTCCAGCCCGGTCAGACCGCCTACACCTCACTGGCGGTGCTACCCGACGGCACAATCGGCCTGGCCTATGAACCCGGCCACAACGGCATCCGCTTTGCCCGATTCGACCTGTCCTGGCTAGGACAGACCTGCCAGAGCTGACATCGCAGCCACGACACATCCCGCCACCGGACCCACGTCGAAGGAACCCATGTCCGCTGTACTTGACCTTCTCCGTCACCGCCTGATCGTGTCCTGCCAGGCCTACCCGGGGGAACCGCTCCGCCACCCCGAAACCATGGCTCAAATGGCACAGGCCGCTGTCATCGGGGGCGCCGCCGGCATCCGCGCCCAAGGGCTGGCGGACATCTCCTTCATCACCGGCCGCGTCGACGTCCCTGTCATTGGCCTGTGGAAAAGCGGTCACGAGGGTGTCTTCATCACCCCGACAGTGCGCCATGCCCGGGCTGTCCTCGACGCCGGGGCCACGATCGTCGCTCTGGACGGCACCCGCCGCCCCAGACCTGACGGATTAACCCTCGCCCAGACCGTCACTGCGCTTCGGGAGAGCCACCCCACCTCGTCGATCATGGCCGACTGCGGATCACTCGACGACGCCTTAGCCGCCGCAGACGCCGGAGCCGACCTGATCGGGACAACCCTGGCTGGATACACCCCTGAACGGGCCAGCACCCCTGGGCCAGACCTGGAACTGCTCCAGCTCATCACCGACGCTCTGCCTGACATCCCGGTGATCGCCGAAGGCCGGATCCACACCCCCGACCACGCCAGAGCAGCGCTCCTCGCCGGAGCCTTCGCCGTTGTCGTCGGGACCGCGATCACACACCCCACCACCCTCACCGGATGGTTCGCCGATGCCATGACTCACTGATCACCGCCCCAGGCGACGTCACGTCAGCCATTGACGCCATCTTGGGAAAAGCCCTATGACGTTCATCCACGAAAGGACATTCCCCGCAAATCGGAAAAAGCTACGGCACTAGCAGTTTTGGCGGTGTGAACAACTGCTAACTATCGGCTCAAGACTTGGTCAAATGTCTTGAATGAACGGTCGGCAGGGAGTAGCTGTGGTCTGGTCTGGCGGGTCCGCCGCCGGACCAGAACCGACAGGAGACACGGATGATTCGCCGTACCCTCAGTCTGGCCTCAGGGGCTGTAGCACTCGGAACCATCGCACTGATCATGCCGTCCGCGGTCGCCACCGCCGCGCCGGTCGCCCCGGCCAACTCCGACACCAGCGTGCCCGCGCTCCCCATCGTCAAAGAGCAGCACAAACGGCCGGTCCAGAAAAACCTGCTCAACCCCAAGCCCGTCTGCAACGCCTGGGAAGACAGCCGGGTCGTCATTGAACGTGCGCAGAAATCCTTCGAACCAGTCGGGGCTGTCGAGATGCGCAATGACACCACCGCCACCATCCCCCTGACCCAGACCCTCGCTCGCACCCACAGCTTCACCGCCGGGATCAGCGGCGACGTGGGCGGCCAGTTCGCCAGCGCAGTGAAAGCAACGATTGCTCCGACGTTCGCGTTCACCATGTCCTGGAACGCTGGCCAGGTGATTGGCCCGTACCAGGTGCCTGCAGGGAAGACGGCGCGGGCCAGCTACGGCTTTGGGGTGATCACCTTTGATGGGACCCACCAGTTCTGCAAGTTGGACGGCACCTGGAGTAAGCCCACCCGGGTCAATGGTCGGGCCCCGTTGGCGAGCACCGTACGAGTCCAGCTCTACTCTGACCCGTCCGATGTCTTGAATGCGCGGCGGGCGGAAAATGTCCCCACCGATCAGCGGCAGGCCCGCTAACCAGCTATTCCTGAGACCACCAGCACTGCATGTCGTCGGCCGCTCCCCCTTAGCATCCGCCGACGCCCCCTACCGACGTGAAGGTCGTCATCTCCCACGGTCCGGCCGGCCGGAACCCTGCCCCGACCGGCCGTGGCCGAGGTATCACCACGATTCGACGCTGCCCCAGGCGGCGAAAAGCCCTGCGGCTTCGACGCTGGCCCGAGATGCGGCGAACGCCGTACGTGCCCAAGAAGCCGCATCTCTTCGTCCAGAGCGCACCCAAGGCACCTCCACACTGACCGGCAACCGGTCCGGGAAGGCACTGAGGAAGGCGCCGATGTCGGCGATTCCGTCACCAGGCAGCACCCGCGGTGAACGAGGCCCACCGGCCAGAGGCGCCACGTCGCACAGTTGGACCATCACCACCAGGTCGGCGTAGGCGGCGATCTGGGCGGAGGTGGCGCGGCTGCGGTGATGATGCAGCAGATCGGGCAGGATCAGGCAATCCCATCGTCGAGCCAGATCTGCTGCTTCCATCAGGTGAGGTACGGCGCTGCGTGCTGCCGGTTCGATAGCAGGGACGATCCCGTGGCCGCGGGCGTCGTGGACGAGGGCGGCGAGATGGTCGTCTCGTCGAGTGGCGTCAGGGTCGGTGATCGTCACGGTGAGGGTTTTTGCCCCGAGGGCGGCTCCGGCTTCCAGGACAGGCAGCCACTGCGCGGCTTCGGTCCGGCCGTCCAGCAGCACCCCGCTGATGTCCTCAAGCAGGACACCGTTCGCGATCAATGCCCGAGCGGTACGCCGAGATTCCACTCCACCAGCGTGCATCTCGCAAGACGCGGCTCCGCCGTACACCCTCCCGGTGCGGGCGCCGACCCCAGGGGTGAGTTGCAGACCAACGAAGTCGAATCCAGCGTGGGCGGCATTTTCGACCATCAGATGCGGAGCGACACCGGGCATGGACGCCGCTGCCAGTCCTAATGGTCGTCCGCCCCACGGGCGGATTGCTCGACCCCCATCACATCCAGCCATGTCTAAACCATTTCTTGAACAGTCATGCACCCCTCCCGAACGATCAAGACGTCCCGCGGTGCTTCCCCCCTGGTGAACGGCACGACGATAAGAGCCGGTCAGGTCGGACGTCCAGTCGTGATGGATGGGAACGCCGTTTTTGCGCACATACTGCCGGTGGACGTTCGGCCACC
>NZ_JAHPZL010000024.1 GCF_019331795.1 Austwickia sp. TVS 96-490-7B | reverse complement strand
GGGGCGCGCGACGACCCCATCGACACGCCCCGTCACATGATCCGCATCGCGGCAGCGCCCTGCGCCAACTCCTCCCGGAAATTCGGGTGGGCAATATCGATCAACGCCTGCGCTCGCTCCCTATTGGTGCGCCCACGCAACCGGGCGACGCCGTACTCGGTGACGACGTAATCAATGTCGTTCTTGCTGGTGGACACGTGAGTTCCGGCAGTGAGCATTGGGACGATCCGACTGATCGTGTCATTCTTCGCCGTTGATGGCAGCACAATGAACGATTTGCCGCCCCGGGAACGGTTGCCAGCTCGGACAAAATCAGACTGACCGCCAGTGCCAGAATGCGGCACCGGCCCCAAGGACTCCGAACCGCACTGGCCAAGGAAGTCGATCTGCATCGTCGCGTTGATGGTGTGCAAATTGTCGATCCGACCTGCGAGATAGGGATCATTGGTGATATCGACGGGATGCATCTGCAAAGCCGGATTGTGGTCCATGAAGTCGTATAACCGCCGCGATCCCAATGCGAAGGTCGCTTTCATGTGCCCTCGGTCGATGTTTTTTGCTTGATTTGTCACCGCCCCCGATTCGACCAAGGTGAGGATCCCATCGCCAATCATCTCGGTGTGCACTCCCAGATCACGCCGGTCAGTTAGCTGCATCACCACCGCGTCCGGGATGGCGCCGTACCCGATCTGCACGGTCGCCCCATCTGGGATCAGCTCCGCGACATATCCGCCGATCGCTTTTTGCACCGGACCGATCTGCGGCAATCCCACCTCAATCAGTGGCCGATCATCCTCGACCACCGCGTCGACCTGACTGATATGGACAAAGCAGTCGCCATAGGCATACGGAACATGCGGGTTGACTTCCACAATGACAGTGCGCGCCTGCTCAATCGCCGCCATCGTGTAGTCCGGGGCCAGGCTGATCGAGAAGAAGCCGTGCGCGTCCATCGGGGAAGCTATCGTCACCACCACATCCACCGGCAGCAAGCCTTCGCGGAACAATCCCGGCATCTCGCTGAAATAGCTGGGCCGATAGTCGATCCAACCGTCGCGGCCTCCGGGGCGGCTCGGCCCGCCGAAGAACAGCGATGTATGCCGCACGTGTTCAAGGGTCTGCTGGTCGAAATACTCGTAAGGCCGCATTGGGAGGATCTGGCTGACGATCACGCCGCGCTTCTCCCGGCGACGCTCGGATAGCGCCTCCAGGATGGATGGCGGTTCACCGACTCCCGTTGGGGCGACTACGACGTCACCGTCGCGGATCAGGTCCACGACGTCGTGGGCGGTACGGCGCTTCGCGGCCAACTCGTCCTGCATGCTCATGTCACGTCCTCGTGCTCGCTGGTGGAGCCAGGCTAACGGCGTGACACCGCTCCGTGGGCTGTCTTGTCGACCAACTGTGTTGAAACTCAGGTCACCTCGCGGGTTGGCGGGTCACCATGCCCAGCGCAGTCCCATCGTTCCAGGGCCGAAATCTTGCCGAGTCAACACCGCCGAACGAGCCGACGTCGAGATCTCCGTGCGCAGGTGATCCCCGGACTGTGACCACACCTCGATGTGTCGGGGCAGGTCAGTGCGGCAGAAATGCACCTCAGCATGCACCGTCCGGAACCGGGACATGCAGGTGCGATGCCACTCATGCATCGGAGGGCGTGGTCCCTCATGGCGGCACATGTAGGAAAACGACCAGATCTCACCGGTCGACAATGCGTGCGGGAAACGCAGATCACAGGCCAGTTGGCCACGCTCTTGCAGAGTGACCAGCATGCCCAGGGTGCAATTGTGCTCGGGAGCGATGTGCGGGGTGCCATGCGGGCCGTCGTACTCCAACCAGCACAGGATGCCGTCGACGCCGTCGTCATCAGCCCGGATGACTTGACGCACATGGTGAAACCGGGTGCGCCGGTCCTTGCCCAGCTCAATCGTGTCGTATACCGCGATCGTGGTGGAGGGGCGCACCACGTTGCGGCCCATCCGACGTCCGATGGTGGCGATCAGCTCAGCATCACTCACCGACGGCATCGGGAGTTCATCCTCGTATCCGTCGTAGGGGTCAGGAGGTGGCAAGAGGCGGCGTAGCGCGCTGGGTGGGAGCTCCAGAATGCGTTCGAGATCATGGACAGCTCGTCGTTCCAATGGTGTCTGCGGAAGGCCACAGCCATAACACCAGTCACGCAAGCGAGCTGCACTGATTCGATGCCCTTGTCGAGCAAGCAGATTGCTCATGTCATGCCATGTCAGCTCGTGAGAATCCGCAGCGGCAAACATCAACGCGTGAAAAGAAGAAGGTCCCTGCTCCGGCGGGCGGTTCACCCCACCAGCGTAGAACTCGGCTGAGGGCTGTGACGCTGTTCGATGCCGACATGCATGGGCCGACCAGCAGACGGTCGTGAGCTTCGACGCCACCTTCGTCCCGGCATCCTTAGGCTGGAAGCAGATCCACGTCCCACCAGGAGGAGACATGACCCATCCCGTCGAGGGGAGCGAGAGCACCCCGGCAGTCACCTCGCTGGAATATGACGCCTGCTGGCAGGTCCTCAAGCGACTCGAATTTGGCCGGTTGGCCTACGCCATCAACGGCCGGATCGACCTTGTCCCGGTCAATTACGCCGTCCATGCCGGTGAAGTGGTCTTCCGCACTGCTCAGGGCAGCAAACTCGCCGGGGTGCTCCAGGGCGGTGAAGTGGTCTTTGAAGTCGACGAGGTGACCTCGACCCAGGCCACCAGTGTCATCGTGCGGGCCACCCCTCGTGAATTCCCACCCAATGAGGCCCGATGGGCCGATCAGATGCGGCTACGACCCTGGGTGGCCACCCGGAAAGAACACGTCATTGGACTGCGACCCATCGACCTCTCCGGTCGGTCATTTGCGTTGACCCGTCCCTGGACGATGATGCGACCCCCACGATGAGCTGCACACAGGTCGGTGCTCAATCGTGGTAGAAGTCATCGATCCAGGTCCGGTGCGCCGGGACGTCGGGATGGCTGGCGGTCTCCGAGGAGAGGCGTTCCCGCTCCCGGCGTGAGGTGCGTTGGCGTTCTGAGGTCAACGCCTGCCGCATCGTGAACCGGCCACGATGTCGCCCCGCTCCAGAGCTGTCTGGAAGGTCGCTGCCCGATCGACCGACCGCGGATGATCGCCGCTCACCGGCGTCATCCCCAGCGGATTCCGCTGCATTCTCTAGGTCGGATACGCCGTCCTGGGCCAGCTCAGCTGCCGTTGAGGTATCCCACGGCGCTGACTCGGCCCACTCGGACATCTCCCCGTCAGCGTCCTCCGGCGAGCCGGTCTCATCCACAGTGGGGAGGGGCTGACGATAGTCAGTGATTTCCAAATGCCCGTCACCGATCCGCACCCAATCGCGAGAGAGCACCGTCTCAGCGATGTTGATCTCCCAGCCAGGGAGGTCCAGCAAGGCGTCTTCGGTCAGTCGGCTGCCTGCCATCAGTGTCGCTGCCAAATAGAGGCTGCCCTCGGTGAGCCGAGCGATTCGGATCGCATTGTCGAGATCACCGGACTGCGCTTCGTCTAGCTCGCCTATGTCGACCCGTCGGGTCGCCAACGGGTCGATACGACGTACGGCGGAGACGATCTCTGGAGTGTGCACCACGTGCAGATGCAACATCAGCGCCAACTCACCGACCAGGTCACGGGGGGTCGTTGACCGCCACAAGATCCCTGGTGGGGCATCGAGCCCGGGACGTGTCCCCGGAGCGCCGCGTTCTAACGCGCCGATCTTAGGGGCGGGCCCGATGTCGCCAGCAGTTAACTGTAGCCGCAGAAGATGCCAGGCATAGCCACCGGCCTCGTGCAGCAACACGATCCAGCGCGGCTGGATACCAAGGTCCGCACGGTTTTTGGTGCCGACCAGAATGCTTGCGGTCACTGCGCTCAACGTCAGCCTCCCGACCGTTGACGCGTCACGCTGCCTTCACCCCGGCAGGCCGCGACGTCCGTTTCCCACCGACACGTCGATGACGTGCCCTGTCTCGAGAGTAGCGGCGGCGCCCGCCTCAGGACAGAGCTGAGAGCGAAGCTCCTGCACTGGCTCAGCTAGCTGTGTTGCCTGTCGTTGCCGCCAGCTGACATCGCCGTGCGGCAGGACAGGGATCACCGGTGCTGGTGGGTCACTGACCAAACCACTCGCTGATGCGTTCGACGATGGCCTTTTCGAAGTCGTCGTCATTGTGGGTGGCCCGGATCCAGTCGGCGAAGGTGGGCTCGTCGACAAGGTTGTCCAGTTGGGCGCGGCACCCTTCGGGATCGGTGATCGCCTTGGTGAGCAACAATTCAGCCTGGTCAGTGGTGGAGTAGAAGAACGGGTAGCCGGAGGGCACCAAGGCATGGGCCCACGGCAGATCCGGGAAGATCCCGATCGCCCCGGCGAGCATCGCTTCGACGTACTCCAGTCCGTACGATTCCTCCGCCGCGGTGGCCAGGAAAGCAGTGGTGCGGGCCAATGCGTCCCAGTAGGCCTCCCGGGTGGAGGTCAACGGGCCCACCCAGGCGTAGGACTTCATGGATAAGGTCATAGCGAGATCGCTGACCAGATGGGTCTCGTGGAGGCGGGCTTCGACACGTAACGGTGTCTGCCGGGCCACCCGGTCGACGACCTCACAAAACAACTGGGGTTGCTTGCGTGGCGTCATGGTGATCGCCGGATACAACACCACCGGTACGTCGGGGGTGACGCGGGGTTGGACCCGTTCAATCCGGACGCCGAGGTTCACCCAGCCGATCCGGGCTTTCTCCGCTAGGGGCTGGATGGTCCATCGACGCACGACCTCGCGGACCTCTGCGGCGGTACGCGCGGAGTTGCAGAACGTGGGGAACATCGCAAAGGACAGCCCCATCGCAGCGAAGTTGATGCGGTGATGGTAGATCGAGGGGTTTTGCCATTCGAAGTTCATCAGGCGTGGTTCGGCGCCGCTGCTGTGCAAGGTTTGCCAGACGGCCAAGGAGTCGATGACGTCCATGTTGATGACGAGGGTGTCGGCGGCGTCAACGAACTCCAACGGCATCATGGTGAATCCGTTGCCACGCCGAGTCTGTGAGCCGATCAGCACCGGGTCGGGAAACAAGCTCATCAGGCGGCGGACCAACGTGATTCCTGCCGACTGTCCGACGATGTCGCCCCGTTCGTCGATGACGGGTTCGTGGTCGAATGCGCCGTACTTGACTGCGACCTTCATCGTGCGCGCCTCCGAGGCGAGGGGAGGGGTCCCCGTGGATGTTGGTCCATAGGTACACCCGCTGAGCCATCGGAGGTGGGACTTTCGGCCCATGACATGAGCGCGGCGCGTGTGCTCCAGCAAAAGGGGGCCAGTCACTCCCCGTGTGACCACGGATTTAGTGGGTGCGCAACAACTTTCGCGTCCCCCAGAGAGCTGCCGCGACACCGGCGACCGCCACCGGCCACCACCCCGCCCGCAACTGCTCCCCCAACACCACCACGCCAAACGCACTCGGCATCACGGCCGCCATCGCGTAGTTGCCGCCCAACACGGTCACCGACGCCCCCCGCGCCAAGCCCCGCGTCAACGCCCACTGCCCCACCACAATCCCCATCGGCATCAACACTGCCACCGCCCACATCAACCATGACCATCCCCAGAACTGAGCCACCTCAGCCAGCGAAGCTCCCGACCCGACAAGCAGCCGTGCACCGACCGCCCCTGTCCCAAAGGCCGTCCCCGCCAACGCCCCTGCCACCCACGGATGGTGCACCCACGCGATCACTGCCGCGCAGCAGCACACCAACACCCACATCGCCACGACATCTCCAGTCGTGGCGGCTCGAGTTGGACCTGGCACCACCGCCACCGCGATCGCACCGATCCCCGCCACGACCACCGATACGGTGGCAGCTTCCCTGAGCGACAACCGGCGTACCCCGGTCGCATGCTCCAACAACGCCGTCACCGCCAATGCCGCCGCAATCGCCGACTGCACCAGCAGCAACGGCAGTTCAGTGCGAGCCAGCAGCGCCGTCACAAACCCCACTCCCTGCAGACCTGTCCCCACCCACCAGTCCGTCGAGGCCACTGCCCCTTTCTCGTCACGAGACCCCGATGCCAACCGCAGACCAGACCATCCATAGGCGGTCACGGCGGCAACGAGGCAGATCACGGCAAGAAACACGAGCCGACCGTACCCGACCTCAAGCGTGGCACCCCAGTGGCGTCCGTGACTCTCAGGACAAGACGTCCTTACGGCGGAACGACAGATGCGCGGCGACGATGCACACCAAGAAATACAGCACGGCCCACAACACCCCGCGATGGAGATCAGTCCACCCAATATCCACCGTGAAGGACTGATACCACGACCGTGAATACGCCATCGGCAAGGCATGCCGCCAATCGCCCAAGGCATCCACCGTCTGCAAGATCGAGGACACGATGGTGATCAACACCGCGCCACCAGCCGCCGCCAAGGGCGAATCGGTCCGGGTGCCGATCGCAAACGCCAACCCCACCACCTGAAGCAAAGCCACCGCAATCGCTGCGGTCGCCAACCCTAGTCGCGGCACGAAATCTGCCCACTCCAACGTGGCCCCGCCAACAGCGACATAGGGGCCCCAGCCATATGCGATCCCACCGACCAGCAACGACCACGCCACCAGCGCCACGACCGCGACGACAGTGCTGCCTACCGCTACCACCAACTTTGCCGTCAATAACCGCAGCCGTGGCACCGGTGCTGCCAACAGATACCGCAACGACGACCACGACGCCTCCGATGGCAAGGTGTCGCCAGCAAACAATGCCGCGACCACTACCAACAAGAAATCTGCTGCGGCGAACATCGTGAACACCGTGAAATCAGCGCTACCCTGCTGTGCCAGATCGACGAGGCGGGCGCCACTGGCGGCAGGACGGTCGCCGTCCCCGGAACCACCCACTGCGAACGCCGCCACCAACAGCAGCGGCAGGGCCAAGAGCAACCCAAAAGACCACACGGTACGCCGACGACGCACCTGACGGCGTAACTCCACACGCCACGGAAGGGGACGGGTCATCGCGGACGCACCTGCCGTGCTGCCTCGACGTCCTCAGCTGCGATGACCTGCAGGAAAACCTCCTCAAGATGACGACGACCAGTCACCGACGTGATCGCCGTACCGCTCGTCCGGATCACATCAATGACGTGATCACGCGACGCCGTGGACTGCACCGACAACGACCCTGCACCAGTGACCGTCACTGATGTCTGCGGATCCACCTCGGACAAGGCCGTGGTGAGCTGCTCTGCGAGAAGATGGCAGGCCGGTTCGTCAGCGTCGACCTCCACCAAGGTGGTGTCTGCGGACTCCACCAGCTGGTTGACCTCTCCAGACAGGACC
Organism: Austwickia sp. TVS 96-490-7B; assembly: GCF_019331795.1. Taxonomy (GTDB): domain Bacteria; phylum Actinomycetota; class Actinomycetes; order Actinomycetales; family Dermatophilaceae; genus Austwickia. Next base: position 55,125 of record NZ_JAHPZL010000024.1, on the reverse strand, counting down.
ACTTTGCCCTGGTTCATCACGACCACATGCGTGCAGGTCATTTCGACCTCAGCAAGCAGGTGACTGGAGACCACCACAGTGCGTCCGGTCGCGGCGTAGCGAGCTAAGACCGGACGCATCGCCGCGATCTGCGGCGGGTCCAAACCGTTGGTCGGCTCGTCCAGCAGCAATACTTCCGGCATCCCCAGCATCGCCTGGGCAATCCCCAACCGTTGCCGCATGCCTTGGCTGTAGGACTTCACAGGCCGATCCACTGCGCCACCTAGCGCGGCCACCTCAAGCGCCTCGTCAAAACAGGCCTCCGAGCGGGGTCGCCCGGTGGCGTCCCAATACGCCTCCAAATTGGCCCGACCCGTCAGATGCGGCAGGAAACCCGGCCCTTCGATCAACGCGCCAATCCCGGCCAACGATGCCGATCCCGCCCGAATCGGTCGGCCATGCACATGGACCTCACCAGAATCCGGACTGATCAACCCCACAATCATGCGGATCGTGGTGGTTTTGCCAGCGCCATTCGGACCCAACAAACCCACCACTTGACCCCGGCGGGCCTGCCAGGACACGTCATTCACGGCCCGGTGGCCGTCAGCATAGGTCTTGACCAGGTGGGAAACACTCAACGGAATGTCGGCCAGGTCGGTCCGGACCCCGTGTGACTCCTCCTGACGTCGCCGCCACCACAGCAGCGTTGCCCCGCCGAGCACCCCGAGAATCAGCACACCCACAGCGATCCACAACCCCTGGATCTCCCGATCAGGAGCTGCTGGCGGTGCGACCACCCCAGGCAGGGTCGGCACGCTCAACGCGTCATCGGCGAGTCGCACCACATACTGCCGTGCATCCGTCGGAGTCGCGAAGGACGCGTCCGTCGCCGACACCAGCATCCGCCACGTCGCGCCTGGCTCCAAGGCATATGTTCCCGCGGGCAGAGCCACCTCCACCGTGGTGGGCACCCCCGGCTGGGTGGCGACCCGCACCGGCGAAACCAGTCGCCGAGGCAACGACGCCGACCCCGATGTCACTTTCCACCAGGAGAAAAACAAGGTGGCGTCCGTGGTCGACGAGGTCACCGTCAACCGCACCCGCGGCGAGCCCACGACCGTGGCCGCCTGGGAAACCGGTGCCACATCAAAAGCGCCGCTCTGCCCCGGCAACGCCGCCAACCGATAGCCTGCACCAGCCAAGATGTCCGTGGTGGCGCCATCCCCGACAGCGGCGGCACCCGGCATCGTCGAGATCGCTGCCGGATCACCCCCCGGCGGCGACCACAAGGTCACCTGACGGTCTTTCTGCGCAAAAGGCAACGTCGTCATCGAGGTACCAGCGCTGGCGGCGACTCCATCACGAGCTGGGAGCCCCGGGTAGCGATCTGTGCTCAACACTGGCGGCTGCTCCCCTCGGCGTACTGCCGGGATCGCATACCCGAAACCAGGCAACGGTGCGGCCGCAGCCCGACGCTCTGACACACTGCCCGGGCCCCGCAGATAGGTGTCAAACCACGGCAGCCACGTCGAAGAGGCCGACGGCATCTCTCCGCCATCATGGCCCCCGTCAAACCACCGCACCGCCACTCGGGCCCCGGCGGCGGTCAATTGCCGAGCAGTCGCGTCTGCTTGATCCAGACCAAACAACGAATCATTCATGCCCTGGACCAGCAAAGTCGGGGCAGTGATCTTTTCTGCCACTGCTGCCGGACTGTGCCGATGCATCATCTGCAACTGCTCTGCTGACGGGCGTCCAGTCTGCGACATCTGCAGGAAGGTTTGACACACCTTCGGATCAAACCGGCCACACAACCGAGCTGTCTCTGACCTGACCGGCTTGGTTGCTCCGGCAGTGCCCCCACCGCGACCGGCTAACGCCATCGTGAACAACTGTGAGGCCCACCGGCGTCGTAGTACTCCTGCATCATCCGGCTCGTCGGGAGAGGTCGGGCGGGCCCAGGCCGCTGGGCTGCCCCCGGCCCCCACCAGCGATGAAGGGAACAGTGCGGTTGCTAAATCGTTCCAGGTGATGGCCGCCGCGACCGCGTCGACCCTGTTGTCCACGCCAGCGCCGATCAAAGCTGCGGCGCCGCCGTACGACGCCCCCATCAGCCCGACTCGAGGGTCATTCGGGCCGTCTGTGAGGACGTCCGGGCGAGTCGCCAACGCATCGATCAGCCGTCGTACGTCGGCGCCCTCCAGATCCGGGTCCATCAGGTGGATCCGACCACCGGAGCGTCCAAAACCTCTCGCCGAATAAGCCATGGCGACATAGCCGTGACCGGCGATTTCTCGGGCTTGGGCGTCGACATCTTCCCGGGAGCCACCGAACCCATGCGTGATCACCACCGCTGGACGACGTTCGCTCCCACCAGGGCTGTAGACGGCCACGTCCAAGGACGTCGCCGACCCATCCGGTTCTGCATCGACGGGCACCGACAGCACCTGCGGGTCACCGGTCATCGGCCCCTCAGCGGGCATCGATGCCGACACCAGCCGTGGAGCTGAACCTCCCGGACCAGAGGGGACAGGGAGCGCGTGAACTGGGCTTAGTGAGGTGACAGCCAGGAGGCTGACCAGCGCCGCCCCCGACAGGACGGACCGACGACGACGGTGCCTACGAGGCCGCGCGGACGGCACTCAGAGCGCCGCGAGCGCCACACACTGCCGCAGCGTGTGGGATTGTCCTGCTGCCACCGTGAGGGCATGTCGTTGCACATTGCCGCTCTCCACACAGATCATGTTGGTCCATTCGTCGTCGCCAAAGTCATTGAGGTGAACAGCTTTGGCGGTCCAGGGATTCCACACGATAGTCGAGGCGGATCCCTCCTTCGTGACGACGATGCGTCGCCCGAGGGTGGGGTCGACGACGGTGACGGTGCTGTCGTGGGCGTAGATGCGGTCGGTTTCTCGGGTGATGCGGATGTCACCGGATTGGGCGTTGACGGCCCGACCGCCGGGGGCTTTGTCGGCGTACCGGCATCCGTCGAGTCCTTCCAGGCTGATCTGGGTGGCGTCGCCGACGCGAAGGTAGGTGTGCAGGGCGTTTTCTAAGGCGAGGTCGGTCTCTCCGGCGGTGATGGTCAGGGCCATGTCGAGGTGGTCGCCGAAACGGACCTGGTAGCTGGCGGTCAGGTCGGCTGGTCCGAGATCGGCGGGGACGGCGTGACCGTCAAGGGTGAGGGTGAGGGTCACCGTGCCGTCGTCGTCGGTGGCGTCGGTGAGTTCCCAGGGGAGAATGCGGAAGAACCCGTGGGCGGGGGTGCGTGAACCGGTGGTGCCAGGGCCAAACCAGGGCGCACACAGGGGTACGCCGCCGCGGATGGCGCTGTCAGGTTGGTAGCGTGCGGCTGCGGAGGTGAAGAGGACGGGTTCGGCGCCGGTGGGGGTCCAAGCGGTCACCGTCGCGCCGTGCAAGTAGACCTCGGCGTGGCATCGGGGTGTGGCGACCTGGATGCAGGGGAGGCCGCCGTTGCCCTCGGTGAGGGTCACTGAGTCCGGGTGTGGCGTGGTCGAGGATGACATAGGCCGACGGTAGCGGGAGGGGCATGACGGTGGGGGTTGCCGCGCCCGCCGCGATCAGATTGTCATCTGAGGGTTTTCGTCGATACGGGGGTGTCAGCGGGTGCGGGGGCGGTGGTGGCACGTTTCGTCATGCCGGGTCGTTCACCTGCCGGGAGGCCTTCTTCCCCGGAGGACTTCACCGCGTAGACTGCTCGCGACGTACCGCCGGCCGCATCAGCGCGGATCGCCGCGCGGCCGCCACCGGCAGAGCCGCCGACCTGTGGAGAACAGATGATCTTGACCGTCACGCCGAACGCGGCGCTCGACATCACCTACGAGATCGATCGTCTGGTTCCAGGTGCTTCGCATCGGGTACGTCGGTTGCGTGCTCGGGCTGGTGGCAAGGGCGTCAACGTCACCTCCGTGTTGATGTCGATGGGCTATGAGACGTTGGCCACGGGCTTTGCCGGTGGCCCGCCAGGGCAGACGATTTTGGCTGATCTCACTGATCGTGGGGTGCCGCACCTGTTCACTGACGTGTTGGGTTCGTCGCGGCGCAACATCAAAGTGCATGACGGGTCTGGTGAAGTCACCCGCTTCAACGAGCCAGGTCCGCCGGTGCCGTGGTCGTCCTGGGAGCAGCTGAGAGCGTCGTTGGAGCCGTTGGTGGCTGGACCGGCGACAGCGTTGGTGTCTTCGGGGAAGCTGCCGGCAGCGTCACCGCCGGACGCGGTGGTGGGGATTTTGGAGTTAGCTCAGGCACATGGGGTGCCATCGGTGGTGGATGCGGCCGGACCTGTGCTGCTGGGAGCGCTCTCGGCGGCACCTGATCTGGTCAAACCGAATCGCGCTGAGCTCGCTGAGGTGTGTCCCGGTTTGGGTGTCGTCGCGGCAGCGCGGGAGTTGCAGCGCCGGGGCGCGAAGGACGTGGCAGTGTCGCTGGGCCGTGACGGTGTGGTGCTGGTGCCAATAGATGGTCCGGTGTTGCGGGCGTTCTTGCCGGTGCGCGTCGAGGGCGACCCGACCGGGTCAGGAGACGCATTGGTCGCAGCCCTGTCCACTGGAGTGGGACGTGACCCCTGGGAAGAGCTGTTACGCCGGGCGGTGTCCTGGTCGGGTGCCGCGGTCCGTCAACCAGTAGCTGGCCTAGTCAACCCCAACGATGTGGCCGAGCTTGAGCCCCTTGTCGTCGTAGAGCCGTTGCGGGGTGAGCTGGACGCGGCCTGACGCCTGGTCGGTTTAGCGGCCGACCAGGCGTAGCACCAGCCCGAGGCCATGCGCCGGTGTGACGGTGCGGGGAAGGAGCAGGGTGCGGATCCCCACCGCGGCGGCCCCGGAGTCGTCACGCCAAGAATCTCCGGCCATCAGCGCTCGCTCTGCTGAGACGTCGAGGAGGTCCAGGGTGTGTCGGAAGATCTGCGGTTCGGGTTTGGCCGAGCCCACCTGGTAGGACATCACGACTGCGTCGACGGCGTCAGCGATGCCGGTGCGTCGTAAAACGGGCGTGAGGTCGATCCCCACATTGGAGAGCACCGCGGTGCGGATTCCGGCGTCACGCAGCGACTGCAGGGTTGGGAGGGTGTCCTCGTAGGGCAGCCACTGGTCGAGCATGCTGGCGTAGAGGGCGTCGAACAGCTCTGGGTCGCCGTGGGGTTGGGCGGTCATGGTGGCGTTCCACACCGCCCGGTGAGTGGTGGTGTCGCGGTCGCGGTGGTTGTCCGGGTCGTGGGTGTGGCTGTGTTCCCACACCCGGTGCAGATAGGCGGTGAGTTCGCGGTGCGCGTGGGGGCCAAGCCCGCCCTGGTCGAGGGGGTCGCTCGGGTGGTTGGTGCGTCCCGTGCGGCGCCACGCGTCAGCAAGCCATTGGCTGGCGTCCCCTTGATCAACGAGGGTGGAGTGGAAATCGAAGAGCACGGCGTCGATGGGCTGACCGGCGTCGATGGTCGTCATGAGGGCCTTTCGCGGGGTGTCTGTGTCAGCGCAGGGTGCCGTCGAGGTGGGTGGCGATGGTGTCCCAGATGTGCGGGGACATGGCGACCAGGAGCCCGCTCGGGTGGTAGTGGCGGGTCAGGTAGCGGCTGCGGTCGGGGCGGCGGATGACACCGCCGAGTTCTTCGACAAACAGTGATCCGGGGCCGTGGTCCCACGGGTAGCTGTTGGTGTACATCACGGCGTGCGCGACGCCGGTGATCAGCCAGGGGTAGTCGACGCCACAGCACCAGGCGGTCGGGCCGACCGCGAGGTCGCCGTACGTCCCTTCGCTGGCGGGTCGGCTGGTCAGGACGCGCAGGTCCGTGAGGCCATAGTCCTGGTCAGCGGGGCAGGGCGGGTGGAGACGTTGACCGTCGCGGTAGGCACCTGCGCCACGTTCCACGACGTACGCCGATCCGAGTTCCGGTTGCCAGATCCAGCCGCGGACCACTTCGCCGTGGCGGAGTTCGCTGACCATGACGGCATGTTCGGCCCGGCCGTGGACGAAGTTTTTGGTGCCGTCGACGGGATCGACGGTGTAGGCGTGGTCGGCGTCGGCCAGCCGGTCCAACAGAGCGCGGTCGGCGCTGGTGGCTTCCTCCCCGACGACCAGCACGGTGGGGTCGTCAGCGGTCAGCGCCTGCGTGAGCAGCACCTCAGCTTCCCGATCAGCGACGGTGACGAGGTCGCCAGGGTTCTTCTCCATCACCTCGCCGCTGGTCAATGACCGGAAGCGGGGCGTGATCACCTGTGCGGCGACGTCTTTCATGAGGTCGAGTACGGCCTGCGTATCCACCTCCTCACCGTCTCACACGGTGGGGGTGAGGTGCATCACCGGCGTACTCGGTGATCACGCTGACTGCGGTGTCTCCTGGACGTCCAGTCCGCACGGCATGACGCAACGTCATTGTCTTTGTTGGTGATTCACCTTCATGTTGCTGCCTGGCGGGTCGATAGGGGCCAGTGGCGGACAGGCAACGACCCCTGGGAGATCGGATGTCAGTAGAGCGGATCGACCTGGACGACGCCTCGACAGGTCGGCATCGACGTACGTTGCGGGTCCGGGACCGGATCGCGTTGACCTTCCTCGCCATTGCGGTGATGGCGGCGTTGGTAGCCGGAGTGTCGATACAGCAGATGCGTGAGTTGTCCGCAGTCCGTGACAACGACGTCAACCGCAGCGTCCGCTACGTGGCGACCCTGCAAGACGCCGCCTTGACCGCGAAAGCTGTCGCCAACGACGAACGCGGTTTCCTGCTGACCGGCAAGAAATCCTTCCGGGATGAGGCTGACCAGCGGGCAGCGGTGATCGCCAAAGACCTCGCCGAGGCGGAGTCACACGCGAACCCTGAGCAGAAAGCACAGGTCGCCCAGATCAAGGCGAGCATCGCTGCCTGGTATGACGCCGTCAAAGCGGAGTTCGACCAGTACGCCGACGATCCCAAGGGCGCGACCGCGCTCGCGCTGGGCGCGAACCGTGACCTGCGCAAGAAATACGAAGCTGACTTAGTAAAAAGCATCGACGTGGGATGGGCGACCATCCACGAAGGACGAGACTTCCAGGACGCGCTGAACCGGGCGATCGGGATCGTCACAGCCCTGGTGGCCTTGGCCGTCATCGTCACCGTGGGGTTGATGTGGATGCTCACCCGCAAAGTGTTGCCGCCCATCCAGACCCAAGTTGAGGGGCTGCGGCTCGTGGCCGCCGGAGATCTGCGCTACGAGGCGCCCGTGACCAGCCAGGACGAATTCGGTCAGATGGCGATCGCCCTCAACGAGGCGACCCGTCACCTGCGGGACGCCTTCCGCGAGGTCTCCCAGCGTGCCGGCCGGGTCGCAGATGCCGCCGACGGGTTGCAGATCACTGCCCGAGACGGATCACAGTCCGCGCATCAATCCGCACAGGAAGCCGATGACGCCACCCAAGAGATCGACGTGGTGGCGCGGACCGTGCAGACCGTCGCAGCAGGCACCGAAGAGATGACCGCGTCGATCCGGGAGATCTCCAAGAACGCCTCAGATGCGGCGGGCGTCGCCGCGTCAGCAGTGTCCGTCGCGGAGGTCACCAATGCCACCGTGGCCAAACTGGGGGAGTCCAGCATCGAGATCGGCAATGTCATCAAGACCATCACCTCCATCGCGGAGCAGACCAACCTGTTGGCGCTGAACGCCACCATCGAAGCAGCTCGCGCCGGAGAAGCAGGCAAAGGCTTCGCGGTGGTCGCGAACGAGGTGAAGGAATTAGCCCAAGAAACCTCGAAAGCCACCGAAGACATCGCCCAGCGGGTCGAAGCGATCCAAGCCGACACTCAAGCAGCGGTCGCTGCCATCGCCCAAATCGCGGGGATCATCGCGCAAATCAATGACACCCAATCCACCATCGCCTCAGCAGTCGAAGAACAAACCGCCACCACCAATGAAATGAGCCGCAGCGTCGACGGAATCTCCAGCAGCACAGCCACCGTCGTGACCAGGCTCGGCACCATCACCGGAGTAGTGCGTGCCTCAGCGGAGTCCAGCAGCGCCACGACCGGCGCCGCCGGTCAGATGAAAGTCGAAGCCGAAGGGCTCCGGGACATCGTCACCAGATTCCAGGTCTAACCAGGAAAGGGGGGAGGCGCGGCGGGACGGGCTGGCCCGCCGCGCGCAACCACCCCCTCACACCTGGCCGAGATAGGCCCGGGCTAACTCCCGATAACGGGCAGCACCAGCTTCTCCGCGAGTCGCCTGCTCCTCGGTGAGTTGACGCACCACCTTGCCTGGGGTGCCCATCACCATCGACCGGGGCGGAATCATCGTGCCCTCAGTGACCAAGGCCCCCGCAGCGATGATGCTGCGCTCGCCGATGACGGCCCCATTGAGAATGCGAGCGCCAATCCCGACCAACACGCCGTCCTCAATGGTGCAGCCATGCAGGACAGCACTGTGACCGACGGTGACATCCCGGCCGATGCGCAGATGGAGCCCAGGGTCGGTGTGCAAGATGCTGCCATCCTGCACGTTGGATCCGGCGCCAACGGTGATGGTGTCCAGGTCACCGCGAGCGACGACGCCGTACCAAATGCTTGCGCGTTCCTGGACGACCACTGCACCGATCAACGTGGCCGTACCAGCGACGAACGCCGTCTCATGGACAGACGGCATACGGTCGAACATGGGCAACAACATGATGGTGACCTTAACCGGGAGATGGCCTAGCGACGCAGTTGTCATCGACGGATGGAAAGACGATGCGACCGGCAGTTTTAACACCCGCCACATATCGGGAAATGAAATACCCTGCACGACAGGATTCTTCCGTCTAGCGTCAAGGGCATGGACAGTAACCTTCGTCGGACCGATGCCCGCCACCGCAGCCATGCCCTGGCAGTGACCACCTACGACGTCGCCGTCGACCTGTCCACATGCCTTGACCCCACCCAACTCACCTACCCCACCAGCACCACCGTGGTGTTCGCCTCCGCCGACGCCGACACCTTCATGGACTTCCTCGGCGAAAACGTCCACCACGTCGACATCAACGGACAAGCCCACCCCGTCGACTACGACGGCGCCCGCATCCACCTGCACGGCCTCACCACCAGCACCGACCCACACGCCGCCGACGCCCCCACCAACACCGTCACCATCCGCGGCGCCGCCCGATACAGCCGCAGCGGCGAAGGCCTCCACCGGTACGTCGACCCCGCCGACGGCCACACCTACCTCTACACCCAATACGAACCCTCCGACGCACGAAGAGTCTTCGCGAACTTTGAACAGCCCGACCTCAAAGCGCAATTCACCTTCACCATCACCGCCCCCACCGACTGGGAAGTGCTGTCCAACCAACCAGAAACCCACCGCACCGACGCCGGCACCGCCCCCAGCGGACACCACCTCTCCCGCCGTACCTACGCCCCCACACCACCGCTGTCGACGTACCTCACCTGCATCGTCGCCGGACCCTACCGCCGTTGGACCAGCCACTGGGACGGACGCGTCGTCGACCACGGCACCGGCACCACCCACCACCTCGCCATCCCCCTCGGCGTCCTCTGCCGTCAAAGCCTCGCCGACAGCTTCGACCCCGACGAATTCCTCACCATCACCAAGCAAGGACTCGACTACTTCCACGAGCAATTCCGCTACCCCTACCCGTGGGGAAAATACGACCAAGTCCTCGTCCCCGAATACAACCTCGGCGCCATGGAAAACCCCGGCCTCGTCACCTACACCGACGCCGGATACGTCTTCCAATCCGGCGCCACCCGCAGCGACCACGAAGCCCGCGCCAACACCATCCTCCACGAAATGAGCCACATGTGGTTCGGTGACCTCGTCACCCCCCAATGGTGGGACGACCTCTGGCTCAAAGAAAGCTTCGCCGACTACATGGGCACCGCAGCCGCCGCCGAAGCCACCGAATTCACCGACGCCTGGACCTCGTTCTGCGCCCGCCGCAAAGCCTGGGCCTACCGAGCCGACCAACTCCCCACCACCCACCCCATCGTCGCGGACATCCCCGACGTCGAAGCCGCCAGCCAAAACTTCGACGGCATCACCTACGCCAAAGGCGCCTCCGTGGTCCGACAACTCGTCGCCTACGTCGGACGAGACGCCTTCACCGACGGCGTCCGCGCCTACTTCGCCCGCCACGCCTACCGCAACACCACCCTCGACGACCTCCTCATCGAACTCGAAAAAACCAGCGGACGGGACCTGCGCTCCTGGAGCCAGCACTGGTTGCACACCACCGGCATGTCCACCCTCACCGCCACTCTCACCGACCACCCCGCCACTCTCACCCTCACTCAAGACACCCCCGGCGACACCGGACCCCGCCCACACCGCGTCGCCATCGGCTGCTACCACTGGGACCACCACGACAGCACCGACACACCAGTACGGCGACTCCGCCGTACCGACCTGGTTGAAACCGACCTGACCGGCACCGAAAGCACCCTGCCACTCCCCGAAGGACCCCGCCCCGACCTCATCGTCGTCAACGACACCGACCTCACCTACGCCAAAGTCCGCCTCGACCCCACCTCCACCACCGTCGCCCTCGACCACCTGCCCGCCGTCGAAGACTCCCTGACCCGAGCCACCCTCGCCGCCGCCCTCTGGAACGCCTGCCGTGACGGCCACCTCCCCGCCGCCCGCTACCTCCAGCACGCACTCACCTGGGCCCGCCACGAACCTGACGTTGCCCTTGTCAGCTTCGCCCTCAACAACGCGCTCACCACCAGCGGCCGCTACGCCCCCGCCGACCTCCGCGCCGACCTACGCAGCCTCGTCGTCGACGCCGCCTGGGACGCCATCCACGACGGCACCTACGGCGACGGACACCGCCTCGCCTGGGCCAGATGCCTCGCCACCGCATCCCTGACCTGCGACAGCCACCTCACCCACCTCGCCACACTCCTCGACGGCAGCCACACCATCCCCGGCCTGCCCATCGCCCCCGAACTCCGCTGGCAACTTTTGCGAGCACTCACCGCGCACGGCCGCACCGACGTATCCACATTGCACGCCGAACGCGACCACGACCGCACCAGCCTCGCCCCAATCCGCCTAGCCAGAGCCCTTGCCAGCAGGCCAGACCCCACCGTCAAAGCCGACGCCATGACCGCTGTGCTGACCGACCTCACCCTGTCCAACCACATGGTGAGCGCGCTCGCTGACGGCTACGCCACCCCCGGTCAAGAACACCTCCGACGCGCCGACCCCGACCGTTACTATGCCGCCCTCGAAGAGATATGGGCCAGCCGCAGTATCGGGTTAGCCCAACGAGCCGTGGAAGGCCTCTTCCCCGACACCGGTGACCTCCACCCACAGACCCCCATCGACGCCCACGACACCCCCCACGCCGCTCAACAGTGGCTGGACGCCCACCCCGACGCACCGACAGCCCTCCGCCGAGCCATCCTCGAACTGCGCGACGACGCCGTACGAGCCTTGACCGTGCAAGCCTGCCGGTGACCCCCTCGCCCATGGGCGGGTTTGGTCTGGCCGGGTGTCGCCCGTGGGCGGGTTTTGTGGGGTAAACCTGCAGGTCGTGTTTCGTGAAGTGCGCCCGTGGGCGGGTTGTGGGGCTGAATGTCGCCCATGGGCGGGTTTGGTCTGGCCGGGTGTCGCCCATGGGCGGGTTTTGTGGGGTAAACCTGCAGGTCGTGTTTCGTGAATGTCGCCCGTGGGCGGGTTTTGTGGGGTAAACCTGCAGGTCGTGTTTCGTGAATGTCGCCCGTGGGCGGGTTTGGTCTGGCCGGATATCGCCCGTGGGCGGGTTGAGGGGCGGGAGTGAAGTGGGGCTGGAGCAAGCGCTGAGCGGCGCAGATCAGGCCCTCAGCGAGGCTCACCAGGCCGGGGCAGACCGCGACCCGTTGACGTCAGCACGGGGATCGTCACTGACGCTGACATTGCGGGCACCAGAAGAGGTTTCGTTGCGCCACCACGGCGGTGCGCACCGGCGTACCGCAGACATGACACGCTTGACCGGCCCGCCGATAGACATAGACTTCCCCGCCGTGCCGGTCGTGTCGCGGCTCCCGGCCGGTCGCCGCCGGGGTGTGTGCCTCCCGGACAGTGTCGATCCGACCATGTTGTACGGCGTACGTCATCAGTGTCACCAGATCAGCCCACAGCGCATCACATTCGTCCCTAGTCAGTGACGATCCCGGCCGCATCGGATCCATCGCGGCACGGTAAAGCACCTCGGCGCGGAAAATGTTGCCCACCCCGGCAAAGATCTTCTGGTCCATCAACAGCTCAGCGGTCGACCGGCGAGACCGTCGAAGGCGATCCCACGCCCGCTCCGGATCAGCGTCTGCCCGCAACGGGTCCGGTCCGAGACGGGCGAGCACCTTGTGGCGGGCCGTCTCGTCGATCAGTTCACAGATCGCCGGTCCCCGCAGGTCACACCACGACTGATCGTTTTCTAACCGCCATCGCACTGCACCCACGACCGGTCGATCACCATCGGTGACGTCGGCGTGCTGCAGAGTCGTCTTGCCCGCCATGCCCAAATGGACGTGCACGATATCCGCGCCGAAATGGCAAAACAGGTGTTTCCCGTACGCTTCCGCGACGTCCAATGGGCGGCCAGTGATCAGCGCAGCTGACGCCGCGAAACGGCCCTGCGGGCTGCTGCTGTACGTCGTCCGGTCAGCAAAAACCTCCGTGTACGACGTAGCCAACCGGTGAATCACATGTCCCTCAGGCATCAGCAGCTCCCACCCTTTCCCACATCACAAGCGAGCATGCAGCACCGTACGCCCCACCGGCGAATCCACACCTCCCACCCATCAATCCGCGCCCTCGCCCAGGAACGCAGATCACCCGAACGGATGATGTCGCCCGGTCGCCGCCCACACACCGCCGTCCCTACCGTCGACACCATGACGTCATCCACCCCTGGCAACCCGGCACCTCCTCACGGGCAGTTCCGCCTCCAGCGACTGTTCATCCGCCGTACGTCGTGGTGGATCCTGCTCGGATTCGCACTCATCCTGACCGTCGCCAGCGCGACCCTGCGCACCGCCACCATCCCCCCACGTGGCGAAGCAATCCCCGCCAACGCCGAATCAGCTCGGGTCGCAGCCGAACTGAAATCACGACCCGGCTCCGACATCGGCACAGCACTGCTGGTGACCACCCGCACCGACCAGGCACCCTTGACTCCCCAAGATCGGCACGACATCGCCCAGCTCACCGCTGACGTCACCCCCACTGACCTCCAAGGAAAAAACGCTCCCGCCGCGGGACCGCCCCGACCGGTGATCTCCGAAGACGGCCACGCCGCCATCACCACCGTCCCGCTGCGCATCGGAACCAGCAACGCTGAGACCGCCACCACCATCAGCGAACTCCGCGACCGCATCGACCACCACCGCCCCACCGCACTGCACATTGACGTCACCGGCGGACCCGCCTTCGGCGCCGACATCGCTGGGGCCTTCGCCGGAGCCGACTTCACCCTCCTCACCGTCACCATCGTCGTCGTCGCCGTCCTCCTCCTGCTCACATACCGCTCACCCACCCTGTGGCTCGTCCCCCTCACCGTCGTCGCGCTCGCTGACCAACTCGCCGCCACCGTCACCAAAGGCGCAGGCCAAGCCAGTGGGCTCACCTTCGACGCCGGGATCGTCAGTGTCCTCGTCTTCGGCGCCGGAACGAACTACGCGATGCTGCTCATCTCCCGCTACCGCGAAGAACTCCACATCCACCCCGACCACCGTGACGCCCTCGCCACCGCATGGCGCGCCGTCCTCCCTGCCATCCTCGCCAGCAACCTCACCGTGGTCCTGGCACTCAGCTCACTTCTCGCCGCGATCGTGCCCGGCACTCGCGGCCTCGGATTAGCTGGCGCTGTCGGCCTGCTCATCGCTGCCGCCGCTGCCCTCCTTCCCCTACCAGCAGCGCTCTTGCTCCTCGGACGCCGGGTTTTCTGGCCGTTTGTCCCGCACCCCACTGACCCCACCGACCCCGCCGCTCACACCCAGTACGACACCGCCTGGCACCGATTGGGCACCGCAGTCACTGCGCGACCCGTCGCTGTCGTCCTCATCGCCCTCACGACCCTGGGGATCCTCGCCACCGGGCTGATCGGCACCCGCATCGGTCTGACCCAAAGCGAACAATTCCGCGTCGCTTCTGACTCCCAGCGTGGCCTCGACACCGCTGCCGCGCACTTCCCCGCCGGCACCATCGCCCCCATCACCGTCCTCACCGATACCGACCATCTCGACACTGTCACCGCCGACCTGCGTGACATCCCCCACCTCACCTCGGTGCGGCCCGGCGCCACCGTCGACGGACGCACTGCACTCACCGTCACTGGCGACGCCATCCCCGGCAGCAACACCGCCCACGACCTAGTCACCACCATTCGGGACCGACTCGCCACCCACCCCGAAACTCACTCCCTGGTCGGAGGAGCACCCGCCGTCCAAGTCGATGCCCGCAGCGCCGCCCAACGCGACCTGACCGTCATCGCCCCCATCATCCTCACCCTCACCGCGCTCATCCTCATGGTGCTCCTGCGCGCCGTACTCATCCCCCTCGTCCTGCTCGCCGTCAACGCCCTCAGCTCCCTGGCCACCATCGGCGCCGGAGCCTGGATCGGCCGCACCTTCCTCGGATTCCCCGCCCTCGACGTGCAAGTCCCCCTGATCGCGTTCCTGTTCCTCGTCGCTCTCGGCGTCGACTACACCATCTTCCTGGTCCACCGCGCCCACCAAGAAATGCCACTCCACGGCACCCGCGCTGGCATGGCCCGCGCTGTCGGCGCCACCGGAGCCGTCATCACTAGCGCCGGAATCGTCCTCGCCGCCGTCTTCGCCGCCCTCGGCGTACTCCCCCTCGTCGTCCTCGGACAACTCGGCCTGATCGTCGGACTCGGCGTCATCATCGACACCTTCGTCGTACGAACCCTGCTGGTCCCCGGCCTCGTCACCGTGCTACGACGCGCACCCGCACCACCCACCCCACCAGGGGCGACCCGCGTAGCGTGACCATCATGAACCAGGCCGCCGGCCGCACCAGACAGGTCATCGCCGCCGTCGCAGCACTCGACCATATCGTCACCGCCACCTTGCTGACCGTCGCTGTCATCCAAAGCTGGCGCACCCACACCCCCGCCCTGCCCCTCCTTCTCGCTGCTGCCGCCTTCACCAGCTGGTACGTCGGCGGGCCTCGACGTGGCAGCACCACCTGGTTTGTCATCCTGGCCGGACTATGGGGCGCCCTGACCGTGGTCTCCCCAGCGTTCGTGTGGGTCGCTTTTGGCTTGTGGCTGCACGCCGCACGTCTCCTTCCCTTGGCCACCGCCGCGACCTACACCGCCACCACCTTGGCCGTAGTCCTCCTCATCCCCGCCATCGACAGCGGCAGCTGGACCGTCAGCAAAATCGTCGGACCCAGCGTCGGAGCCCTCGTCGCCGTCGCCCTGGCCCGCGGGCAAGTCCTCCTCGCCCGGGAATCACTCACTCGCGCACAACTCCTCGAGTCACTGCTACAAGCCCAGGAAGAAAGCGCCGTCCTGCACGACCAACTCGCCGCCGCACACCGGCACGCCGGAGCGCTCGCCGAACGTACCCGACTGTCCCGCGACATCCACGACACTCTCGCTCAAGGGTTCTCCTCCATCGTGTTGCTCGCCCGCAGCGCTGACTCCGCCCCCGACGATGCCGCCCGACGCGACCTGCTGGCCCGCATCGAAGCCACCGCCGTAGACAACCTCCACGAAGCACGACGTGTCGTCGGTGCGCTCACCCCCACCGCGTTGGAGCATCACAGCCTGACCGCAGCCCTGCAACGACTCCTCGACGACCTGCACCGCGACACCGGCATCACCACCGAACTCCGCGTGAGCGACGACCCACCTCAGCTACGCACCACCGACGAAGTGGTCCTGCTCCGCACCGTGCAAGGCGCCCTCGCCAACGTCCGCACCCACGCGCACGCCCACCAAGTGATCATCTCCGTGGACAGCACCGCCCACGAGGTCCTCCTCGACATCGTCGACGACGGCATCGGCTTCGACCCGTCCCGACATGACCGGCCACCTGACGTTGCGGGCATCGACGTCACCCGAGGCGGCTACGGCCTCACCTCCACCCGCGCCCGCTTGAAAGAACTCGGCGGGATGCTCACCATCGAATCCGCCCCCGGACACGGCACCGCCGTCTGCGCACACCTGCCGCTGCGCCCACCAGCTTCCGATGACCCCCCCGAGGAGCGCACATGACCACGACCGTGCTCATCGTCGACGACCACCCCGTCGTACGGGCCGGTCTGCGAATGCTCCTCGACGCCGACCCCACCATCACCGTCGTCGGCGAAGCAGCGGACGGCCAAACCGCCGTGGACGCTGCCCGCGCGCTCACCCCCGACGTGGTCTTGTGCGATCTGCGGCTCGGTGACGGCCTCGATGGGGTCGGCGTGGTGCGCTCGCTGGTGACTGATTCCCCTGGCGCGCCCGCCTGCCCCCCTGCCGTGGTCATCCTCACCACCTATGACCACGACCGTGACATTGTGCGTGCCGTCGAAGCTGGCGCTTCCGGCTATCTCCTCAAGGACGCCGACCCCCGAGACATCATCACTGCCGTACGACGAGCTGCGGCTGGCGAAACTGTCCTGTCTGCCGCTCAGGAAGCCAGAGTGGTCACCACGATGCGTGCCGGGCATCGCACCCTCAGCGCGAGGGAATTGGACGTGCTGCGCCTGCTCGCTGATGGGCTCGCCAATCGGCAGATCGCTGGTCGGCTCAGCGTCAGTGAAGCGACCGTCAAAACGCACCTGGCCCATATTTACGACAAGCTCGGCGCCACCAGCCGCACCGCCGCCGTCCACGCTGCACAGGCCCACGGTGTGCTTTGAGGTGCGGCTGCGGTTTTCCTCAGGCAGCGGCCAGTTCGCTGTGGAGCCGTGCCGGATGCTGTCGGGGGCTCCGGCGGTGAGTGCGGTTTCGAGGACCCGGTAGAGGTCCCTAGCTGTTCACCGATCCGCTTGGTCACCCCGACCCGCACCTCCGGGTCGCGACGGGTCTCGACCGATAGTCGCGTGGCTCGATGCTCCTTGGACTCCATGCGGGGCTTCTTCGGTGTCGACATGACGCTCGTCATTTTTCCAGGAAGCAGGACCTCTACCGAACCCGGGCAATAGGGCCAGGGTTTGTTGGCTCGGTCGCTGCATCCAAGTCGCCGGTACAGGGTGACATCGATGCATACGTGAAAGAGCATTCGGTTATTCCAGCAGCAAACGCTGGTACTGCTTCTATGAGCACTCAGACTACCGTGGCCGAATGCTCCAGTTCTCGGATTGCGAATACACCCCCTTCAACTACCGGGATAGCCTGGCCAGCTGGGGTTTTGGAAACCAGGCGTCGTCCTGGGTGAACATTAAGTACTTGGGCAGGGTCACGGTGGAAAGCTCGCCCGGAAACGTACTTTGGGTCATGGCGCCCAACAGTCTGAGCGCCTACGTCGGGAGTGGCCATAATGACAGGGCCAACAATTTTGCCTGTCAGCTCTGATGGCTTTTCTCGTCCTCGCCTGGTTTGAACCAACTCGCTTCGGTCATGAAGCGGGTTGGTTCAAGCTGCTCCAGTATCACGAGGCGGAACTCCCTCACCTTTGCTTGCGATACAGCGCCAAGATGTACCGCAAGCCCAGCGGCTCCTCGGCGCTTCAGTCAGCCGTGATCAATTGAAACTTGAGTTAATCGTGGTATCAACCGAAACATGTGTAGCTGACCACGGCGGGAGTGGTGACATTGAGTTTCCCGGCCGAACCGGTCAGCATGTCCTCGACAGCCAAAAGACTGCCGGATCCCGCATCGAATATAAGTGTCGTGCGAGTGGGGAGACCGCCATGCTGATGGTCGAGGCTGAACGCGTACCCCTTGCGGCCAAGTCGATCAACTGCTTGCCCCGCATAGTCTAAGTGCCCATGCCGACGCAAGACTGCCACGACTGCCGCCTTCTGGTCTCCGTCCAGAGGCCATTCGCGGTGCAAGTCGCGCACGCTTGATAGCAACTCTGGAGCGCCCTGCTCAGCAATGGGATGGGCATTTTTCAAGTACGACATCAACTCGTCAGCGTTGATTGGCGGGGAAGCTTGAAAAACCTGGTTCTGGCTGCTGATTAGCTCGTCGCTAATCAAATCCCCCGGATGGGCATCAACCACTGCGCTGTGAGCGGGATCGTCGACCCAAGGCTGCCCCCACCGCACAATTACATGCGCCGTACCGTCTGCATTGCGTGTCAATTCTGTGGCCTTGGGCGCTGTCGCCACGCTTGACTGACCGCCGCCGACTCGGGCCCAAAGGCTCCATTCTGTCACTTTATGCGGCCCACCCTCTGGTGATTTTGGCGCCGCGTGTGCAGCTCTCGCAAGTGAGTCAAAGGCCTGCGCTGTGTTCATGGTGGTCTTCTCTATTCTTAAGAGGGGTGGCGTTGCGGCAGAGGCTGGAGCGGGTGGGCGTAGCAGCATATGTGAGGAGACAAGCAAAAAAGTGGCAAGCACAGTAAAAGCCACACCCCGGCAGATTGTAAGCGGTATCCATTCCCTTTGGGGCTTTCTAGTGTTGGTCTGCGAGTAGCTAGCATGCGACGAAGTCTCGCTGCTGCGCCCTAGTTCAATAGAGAGAATCCGCTTCAGGTCTGCAGCGGCTCGTGCATCCAGCCCGGATTCTATGCTTGGTGGCCTGACTGGATTAAGAGATGCCAGTCGAGATTCTATGCGCATCGTTGAGCCCCTTCCTGCACTGCATGTCTTCCTGTGCGTGAGGTCCTTGGAGGCTGTTCCAGCAGCGCCTCAGTCTATTCTTTGCACGATGTAGGCGCACTCTTGCAGATCCTGTACTACATCCTAGAACTATGCCTATCTGGGTGGGTGACAAGTCCTCCCATGAGGCGAGTCTCAGTAATTCCTGGTCGTCATGTGAGAGTCGGCTTAAAGCCTCGTAAAGGCAACTCATGTCGGAATCATGTGTGGCGACGCATTGGACCTGCAGGTGGTCTTTCAGTCGAGTTTCTAGCTGGACTCGCTTTGCTGCAGCGCGGGATTCATTAGCCAGCAGATTTTTGGCGACCGAATACAGCCATGGCAGTTTCTCTTCGGGTGAATCGGCCCAGCGGCGCCAGAGCACGGTAAAAGTCTCCGCTGTCACATCTCGGGCAGTCTGCTCGTCTACACGACGCTGGCAGTAGCGTAGGACGAGGGGATAGTAGGCAACGTAGTCTGATGTAAAGGCCGAGGTTTGCTCGGACGGTCCAGCTCTGCTCACACCCTGTATGTGTCCGTCCACCCACTGAAAGTTACACCCAGCATTGTTGCGGGGACAGGAAATTGTTGACGCGGTGGAGCACTGATACGGGCAGGTTGCTTCCGGCGACATCTCGACGATCGTCGTGGCCTTACCAGATGGACAATCGTTCGGCGGTACCTGAGGAGCACGCTTTTCCTGATGCGGATGTCGCTGGCGACCCGTGGCACCGATATCGCTCTCGACGGTCAGGGCGCATCGATCGCGCGCTACAGCAGGTCAGTACCGATCCCGATCGTCTTGGGCCACAGCGCGTAAGAGAACAACCCGCGGTCGGCGATGAGCCGCATCCCCGGGACCAGTCGGCCCACAACACGATCGGCAAGCAAAATCCCTACGTATCATCAATGCTGATCGGTTGAGCAACCCGCTCGAACAGCACCACCAACAGCGCCACACCCCACCATGCCCGAGCCTAGAAGATCACAGACTTGCTCAGCGCGCGATACCTCTGGCTCCAACCCAAGACCCACGACAACCCGTCAATCAACTACACCAACACGTCCTCATAGGGCCCCGGGATATAAAGCCATCCCAATAGAGAAATAAGCCATCACACGAGCCGACAACGACTGACACCGCAGAAGTTATTTGCGAGCGGTTGAATGTATAGCGACTTATTCATCGAAAGTGCTCGTAAACTACAGGTAACCTGATTTTCAGCAAAGAGGAAAGTCTCGTATGGATAATGCTTTTAGGGAGACCGTCATTCCACATAATGCTGTTATCTATGTCACTCAAAGAATGGTGGAAAAATATTATGTTTAGAAAAAATGAGCAACTGAGAACTGTCCGCTTCTTTCATGATTATGGGGCGCCTTGGCCCTTATGGGAAAATGGTAGTGATAAGTACTCAATGAGCCCAATGGATTACAATCTTTCCGCCAACCTTACAGCTACCCTGCGAGAGTGCGGGGAGCTGTTTGAGAAAGAAAATAAACCAGTCGACGGCTGGTCCTCTCGGGACCATGAGCTGCGCTACCTCGATCTCATGCGTGAGGCTGCTAGTCAACTACGCTTAGAATTGTCCGGAGTTGCAAATATAAGTATTGAGGTCCCCGGTCTGCGTTAACCTTACGTGCCAGCATAAATGGTGCGCGAGGAGTTAAGATTCATTGTGGTTTTTTCGCCCGCGGCCGCCTTTGGTGGTGAGAAGTACGAGTGTGGCGGTGACGGTGGGTCCGATTCGTCAGGGGCATAGGGTGATGCGATGTAGGGGTTTAAAGGAGGATTTGATGAGGGCGTTGGCGCGTTCGGCGGGGGGACGTTAGGCGTGGAGGAGTTGGTTGCGGCAGGTGGGTCGGGGTCTGGTTTTGAGCCTTTGGCGGGGGCGTGGTTGCTGATGCTGGCGCTGGTGTATCCCTTGTCTGTCAGGAGTGGGTAGACTGGCGGGGTAGAGCTTGACCGTGCAACCCATTCTCCCAAGCCGGTCCAAAAGGAATGACCTCATGGCATTGACCCATCACATTCCTCCTGAGCTGAATAACTCGCCAGTGTTCTCACAAGGAGTCGAGTCAACTGGTGGACTGCTATTCGTCGGGGGTCAGAACGGTGTCACCGGCGACGGATTGATGGCTTCTGGTTTCGAGGGGCAGACGGTGCAGGCCTACCGCAATCTCCTCGCTGTCCTCGCGGATGCCGGTTGTCGGCAGGAGGATGTCCTGAAGCTGACGATCTACATCGTCGGTGATCAAGACGTCCGCGACGGACTGGTCGCAGCCCAGCGGGTCTGGGGGACTCATCCCACCGCTATCACGGTGCTCCGCGTCAGCGGCTTGGCACGGCCTGAGGCACTCATCGAAGTGGAGGCCGTCGCGCAGGTCCCGGCCGAGTGAAGCCAAGAACGAACCACTTAGACCAGCGCGGCTCCCACTTGCCAAGGACATTTCACTGGCCCACCGTGAACCACGAGGTCCACGTCGGCGTGAAGTAGATCTGCGCTCGGGGCGCAGGCTAGAAGCCTTGCCGTAGGTGTGAGGGCATCGACTGTTGTCGCCCCACAGGTTCTAGCTCCTTAGGAGCCACACCTGCTGACGGGCAGGCCGTCGCTACGCATCCGTCCGTGAGCGTGGTGAAGCAAGTTGTACCGGTGCTGCTTCCCCCTAGGCTTCAAGGTCGTCGAGAAACCCTCAGCGACGTGGTTGGTTGCGGGTATTCAGTCGTGGCTGTAGCGCCGCGGAACTGACCGTGTCGCCCTGGTCGCTTTCTTCCACTCTGACCGTTGCGCAGCCATCTTTCTAGGATCATGGCGGCGCTCCTGGTATGCCTGTTCGCGCCTGATAGCGCGCCAGGAGTCGATACGGCGTTCGTCGATCTTGCCGAGGTCGATTGCCGCCTGGATAGCGCAACCCGGTTCGCCATTGTGCTGACAGTCCGAGAAACGACATTTGCGCGCGATTGTGGTGATCTCAGCGAAAATCTCATCCACTGCCTGAGCTGATGCTGACAAGTCAAGTGAACGTATGCCAGGGAGGTCGAGCAACACACCGCCAGAGGTGAGCTGATAGAGCCTTCGAGTTGTCGTCGAGTGGCGGCCGTCACCGCTCCGGCGGACCTCGCGGGTGAACTCCGTGCGATCGTCGAGAGCGTTCAACAGACTAGTTTTGCCGGCTCCCGATGCGCCGAGCATGGTCGCAGTGACTCCCCGGCCAAGCCGTGCCCTGAGATCAGAGATGCCCCTTCCATCAACAGAACTCGTGAGGAGAGTCTCCACCCCGGGAGCTGCCATCTGTGCCTGATCAAGGGCCTCCGCAGTGTCGGTGGCAGCGTCAGACTTCGTCAAAATGAGCATGGGTGCCGCGCCGCTGTCCCAGGCCATCACAGACAGTCGTTCAAGCAACTTCAAGTTGAGGCTGCGATCGATGGGGAGCACGATGAAAACCAGGTCGATGTTCGCCGCCAGAACCTGTGTTCCGCGCCCACCAGCCTGAGGCCGTGTGAGGACTGTTCGACGCTCCATCACGCCATTGATCTGGCCGTCGCGCATCGTAATCCAGTCCCCAGCTACAGGGGTGACCTGCAGCTGACGACGTAGCTCAACTCGTGCCTCGACAGCTTCATGATGCGGAAACCACATAATTTCTGCGCTCGCTCCGTGCACTGCAACGACGCGTCCGGGGCGTTCGTCGCTAGCCCAGTAGGGATCACTTTCTAGGCGCCCCAGAGGCTCAAGTAATGATGGGTTCATGCGAGCGAGAGTAGGACCCAGGGCGTCTACAGAACAAGCAATTTTTGCCACGGGGAGATGAGTGCTAGCGGCTCTGGTGCCGACCTGGGATGTTGAAAAAATATCGATGATTTCCACCTCGAGTCAGGCCCCAGAATTAAGTTACGATGACGAATTAATGACGCGGCGGCCGATTTTGGTCTGGTTGTTGCTCGGGTGGCACCGAGTTGATGGCTCGAGCGGCCAAGACGGATACCACGATGAGTGTGCCCCCGATGACCTGAACTGGACTGAGGCTTTCATTGCCGATGGAAATCGCAGATATTCCGGCGAAGATGGGTTCAGTCGCGAGAAGAAGACCTACCGTGGTAGGTGACATTTTAGGTGCCACCCATAACTGCACAAGGAACGCGGCGGCCGTGCAGCATACTCCGAGATAGACGATCCAAGCTGCGGTGGGGCGTGAAATTCCAGTGACGGTCGCATGGAGACGACCCAGATCAAACCCGCCAACGATAAGGGCTAGAAGGACAACGGTCCACATTTGCACGACAGTTATACGCAGCGGAGACGGTGGAGTTTTCTGCTTGATGCGCGCATAGAGGACTGTTTGAAGAGCCCGGAGCAGCGCGGCCCCCATGATGAGCAGGTCACCACTCCTTATTTGCATGTCCCCGGAGAGCGACGTCAGTGCGGTTCCTATCAGGGCAAGGAGTAGACAGGGGATTATGAGCTTGTGGATCCGCATTCGGAACAAGAGTCGATCAAGCATTGGAACGAGGATGACACTAAGCGAAATGAGGAATCCTGCGTTCGCTGCGGTAGAGCTGTGGACACCAATGGTTTCCATCCCTAGGATCACGAACAGCAGGACGCCGTACGTCAGGCCGAGTAGTGTCTCGGCGCGGGTGATCGACCTCAGCCGAGGCAGGGTTAATAGTGTCAGTAAGATGGCAGCTGACGCGAAACGGAGAACGATGAAGTCGGCGGTTTCCACCGTGCTGGTGACATTCTTCATCGCCACATACGACGTACCCCAGGCGACGGCAACCATAAGCACAGCAAATTCCGCGGTCCGTAACGATCGTGACGTTCTCATGCGGTGACCTGATACTCGGCGTTGTACCTCACTCTGAGGTGTCCTTTCTGATGTTTCACCCCTCGAAGGCTGAAACTATTGATGTGGGGAGATGGCCTCGATGGGCGACTCGCTGGGAAATGGTTACTCGCTCGATGGGTGACGCATCCGCTGATGCAGAACTGCGTCAGTGAGGTGTCCGGCGGTCTGCGCAGCCGTAGGGCGGAGTCTGGTTCTCTTGATCAAGAGGGTGCCGAACTCGCTGGACGCCTGGGGGAACCCCCATCTCGGGATCAATATAATGACCGTAAGTGATAGTAGAATGACCCCTATGGCTTTGACAACCCTGGCGCAGATCGTGGGTGTGAACGTTCGAACCGCCCGTGCTCAACGTGGACTCACCGTGGCTGAACTCGCGACCCGATCCGGGGTCTCCAAGGGAACCCTCGTGGGCGTGGAATCTGGCCGGTCTAACCCCACGATTGAGACACTCAACGCCTTAGCCGACGCTCTGGCTGTGCCCCTCACGGATCTGATCTCTGCCCCTGCAACCTCTTCGCCTGTCGTCCGTCGAGGTGCGCCAGTCCGTCGCCCTGTAGATCAGCAGCGAGCTGCCCGGATGTCGCACAGTCTCCTCACGGAGGTGTGGCACTTGCGTTTGGCGGCTGGTCAGGGTGTGGAGCGGGAAGCTCATGCGGCGAGCACTACCGAAGTTGTTCTCGTCCATGCGGGGACGCTTCGCTGCGGACCGATCGATGATCCGGCCGTCCTGAACGTCGGTGACTCCATCACCTTCGACGCAAGCTGCCGCCATTGCTATCAATCTGCAGGGGATGGGGATGTCGATGCCACGGTGGTGATGCTCACGACGCCGCAGGGGGCGCGGCCGCTGTAGAACCCAAAAGTGCAGAGCGTGACGCGCAAGGCGGGGGAGAGGAATACCTGCCGACCTGCGACGATGGCTGAAAAGTCAGGTTACGTCGCCGCACCGGGAACAAATGGGTGCACCAATGAATTGACCACGATGCACATCGCGACGGTCTCGCGGGGCACTGACTACCCCTCGACGCACGCCCAGCCCGCGCACTCAAGGAGTTAGACCATGACCCAATACCGCACCGAAAACCCCACCACAGGAGAGGTCGTCCGCACCTGGGACTCCCTCAGCTCAGACGCCGTCACGGAAGCCGTCGCTGCAGCTCACGAAGCATATGGCAGCTGGCGTCGTACCAATGTGGCCGCGCGTGCAGCTGTCTTGCGTGAAGCGGCACGGCTCTTCGATGCGAAAGCCGACGCGCTCGCCACACTGGCCGCGACTGAGATGGGCAAGCCACTGGAGCAGGGCCTCAGCGAAATCCAGCTGTCCGCCCAAATTTTCCAGTACTACGCCGACCACGCGGAGGAGTTGCTTGCTGACGATGTCCTGCCCGCCCAAGGTGCCCTGTCCAGCCGTGTCGAGAAGGAACCGATCGGCGTACTCCTCGGCGTCATGCCCTGGAACTTCCCCTTCTATCAACTTGTCCGGTTCATCGCCCCCAACTTGCTGCTCGGCAACACGCTGCTGTTGAAGCCTGCGTCGATCTGCGCAGCGTCAGCGTTGACCGTGGAGGAGCTGCTGCTGGAAGCCGGGCTTCCCGCAAACGTCTACCGCACCGTCCTGATTGATAGTGGCACCGTCCAGGACGTCATCGCTGACGCGCGCGTGCAGGGAATCTCCCTCACCGGTAGTGAAGGTGCAGGGGCGTCCGTCGCTGAAGCCGCCGGGAAGCACCTGAAAAAGACAGTCCTGGAGCTCGGCGGTTCGGATCCGTTCGTCGTGCTCGGCGGTGATGTGGACGCTATCGCGTCATACGCCGCCCAGGCCCGACTGGCCAACGCAGGCCAGGCGTGCAACTCCCCGAAGCGGATGATTGTGCTCACCGAGCATTACGACGCTTTCGTGGAAAAACTCACCGCAGGATTTGCTGCTGCTGTCGTCGGCGACCCCACTGACCCGGCCACCCACGTGGGTCCGATGTCGAGCGCGGACGCCCGCGACGATCTGATCGAAATCGTCGAAGATGCCGTGGCCAAGGGTGCCACCGTGCGCGTCGGCGGTCACGCCGCGACCGGCAACGGCGTTTTTATGCAGCCCACCGTCCTCACCGACGTCACCCGCGACATGCGCGCCTGGTCCGAGGAGCTTTTCGGGCCGGTCGCGGTGGTCTACCGGGCGGGCGACGTGGATGAGGCGGTGCAGATCGCCAATGACACCGACTTCGGGCTCAGCGGCTCGGTGTGGAGCGACGACTTAGAACTCGCCGCCGCCACCGCCCGCCGCCTCAACGTCGGCATGGCTCTGGTCAACGAACACGGCACCAGCCTGGCCGGTTTGCCTTTCGGAGGAGTCGGCCGTTCCGGTTTCGGTCGAGAGCTGGGCCCGTACGGCGTTGACGAGTTCGTCAACAAACGCCTCGTCCGCGTCGCTGCCGCTAGCACCGGTACGTCGAACGACGCTCCCGTCACCGTGGCGTGACCTGATGAGCAGTCCCAGACCTAGCGCACTGACTGCGCCGGAGGCCGTGATGCCACCTGCGTTAGACGACCAGTTGTGCTTCGCGCTGTACGCCGCGTCGCGGGCGACCACCCAGGCTTACCGGCCTGGGCTCGCCCGCCTTGGCCTCACCTATCCGCAGTTCATCACTCTGCTTGCTCTGTGCCAGCACGACGGTCTGGGCGTCGCAGAACTCGCTCAACGGCTGCATCTCGATGCCAGCACACTGTCTCCGCTGCTCAAACGGATGGAGACGATGGGTCTGGTTGAGCGGCGACGCTCGACGCGTGACGAACGACGGGTGACGATTCACCTCACGGCGGCGGGTAGGGACCTCGCTGGCTCGGCCGCGCAGGTCCGCCAAGAGGTGGCGCAACGTTTCGACCTCACCGCTGAAGAGGCCGAACAGATGCGCATCCTCGCCCTACGACTCATCCACACCCTTGAACCCGACGACGCCGGGTGACCGGCCCGTCAGCATTACCAACCCCGACACAACCGTCCCGGAAGGACATCCCTTATGTCTCGCATCCTCATGGTCCTCACCTCTCACGACGAGCTCGGTGACACCGGCCGCAAGACCGGTTTTTGGCTCGAAGAGTTCGCTGCGCCGTACTACGTTTTCGTCGACGCCGGCCAGGACGTGACGATCGCATCACCGAAGGGTGGTCAGCCACCGATCGACCCGACGAGCGCCCTCCCGCAGATGCAGACGGATTCCACCCGTCGCTTCGACGCCGACGATCAGGCCAAAGCTGCCCTCGCCGCGAGCGTGCCGCTAGCTGACATTGACGTCTCGCAGTTCGACGCCGTGTTCTACCCGGGCGGTCACGGCCCGCTGTGGGATCTGGTTGCGGACGCTCACTCCCACCGCATCATTCGGGACAGTGACGCGGTCGGTCGCCCGCTCGGGCTGGTGTGCCACGCCCCAGGCGTTCTGCACACGGTGCTCACTGAGGCTGGTACGCCGCTCGTTGCTGGTCGTCAGGTCACCGGTTTCACCAACGGTGAGGAAGAAGCTGCTCAACTCACTGACGTGGTTCCGTTCCTCGTGGAGGACGCTTTGCAGCAGGTCGGCGCGGATTACCGCAAGGGCCCCGACGGTGAGAGCTTCGTCGTCACCGATGGCACTCTCGTGACTGGCCAGAACCCCGCCTCATCTGCGGCCGCTGCGCAAGAGCTGCTCACGCTGCTCGCGCGCTGACCTCGGTATCACTCGGTATAGCTGGGCCAGACATGGCCTGTCCGAGCGCTGCCCGCGGGTGGGGTCGACCAGGTGATGAGTCACCTCGCCGGCCCCACCCGCGTCTGGTCAGGTCAGGCTGCGTCGGGGTTCTGCGCCCACAGGTCGGGGCCAAAGACCTCATACCGGATGTGGTCCGCAGGGATGCCACGGTCCAGGAGAGTACGACGAGCTTCCCGCATAAACGGCAGCGGGCCGCACATGTAGACGCGAACGTCAGCGGGGACCTCCACGACAGACAAGTCCATGAACCCAGTGTGGGCACCGCGAGCACTGGCTGATTCGTCAGCCTGCTCGTACCAGCAGTGAGCGGCAACGGAATCCATGGACGCTGCAGTGGCGGACATCGAGTCGTGCAGGGGATGGCTGGCAGCGGACCGGTCGGCGTGGGCGAGGATCACCGGGCGGTGCGGTGCCCGCTGGGCCAGGTCCTCCAGGATCGCAGCCATCGGAGTGACACCGACACCAGCGGACACCAACATCACTGGGCTGTCCGAGTCGTCGACGTACACGTCACCGCAGGGGATCGAAACCTGCAGGATCGTGCCAACCGGAGTGTCGTCATGCAGCAGGTTGCTGATCATCCCGGCGGGGGTGTCAGCGGTGCCGCGCACTCGCCGGATCGTCACCTGCATCGTGTCCGGGCGGGCCGCGCCAGACAGGGTGTATTGACGGGGCTGGGTCGACCCGTCGGACAGAGCCGCATTGATCGTCACATACTGTCCAGCGCGGTGCTGCGGGACCGGCTGCCCATCGACGGGGGCAAGCACCAGGGTGATGACTTCGCCGGGGACCTCGTCGCGTCGTTCGGCGACGCGGTAGTCACGCCACGGCTGGGCGGGGTCCACGCCACCCAGGGCGTAGAGGCGGGCCTCGGCGGCGGCGAGTTGCATGGCCAGCAGCCAGTACACCTCGTCCCAGGCCGCGGCGACCTCCGGCGTGACGGCGTCACCGAGGACTTCACCGATCGCGGCCATCAAGTGACGACCCACGATGGTGTACTGCTCGGCGCGGATGCCCAGGGAGACATGTTTGTGGGCGATGCGGTCCAGGACCGGTTCGAACGACGGGGCGTCCGGATCGATCAGTTGGACAGCGTAGGCGACAACTGACGCAGCCAATGCTTGGGCCTGCTCACCAACGGCCTGGTCAGCACGGTTGAAGACGTTGAGCAGGTCGGGGCGGTCAGCGAACATGCGGGGGTAGAAGTGCGAGGTGATCTTCACCATGTTTTCGGCCACAACGCCGGCGGTGGCGCGCACGACTTCCTGCGAGGCCGGGGACAGCAAGGACTGCATCGAAGACTCCCTGATTTCGAGGACGTTAGTCCTTAAAATACCGGGTGGGTCGTGGTGAAGTCATCATGGGGGTCCTTCGACACCTGGCACGGTCGTTACTCGCCAGCAACAAAAGCGGCTCTCACCAGGAAGAATCCCCCGCCAGGGAGGTGCCACCATAGGCACCCCCCTGACGCAGAGGGGGAAAACACCACGCACCCTCCCGCGTGGCACACCCCCCGACAAACCACGGCCATGCCGCACGCCTATCGGAAGGCACCCTGCCCGACGCGCACGTCGTCCAGGAGACCGGTCATCGCCAGCACCTAGGCTGCGACGAAATCATGAGGGCCGGTCAGCTCCACCAAGAGACTCAGGCCCGAGTCCCTCGAATCCGCGAGGTCACCGGCGCATCCTCGTACGCCGAACGCACCTGCGCTCGCGTCACCCGACCGCCAGCGACATGCGCCCGTGCCGAGAACTGCGACCCCGCTGCCCGGCGGCGACCCGCCTGCGGGGCATACGTTCCGACCGACCGAGACACATAGACGTCTTGACTGCGCGCCCACACCGGACCCACCTGGTCCAGGTCTTGACGTGTCACGCAGGCGCGCTCCGCCAGCACCACAGCCTGATGCCAACGCACCCCTTCGTCCCATGACGATTCGCTGTCGTCGTACGCCGCCACCTCGTCGTAGGGCTGGATCGTGGACGACGGCACCGGGCCTTGCGGGGTGTACCCGCCTGGGATGAGCGTCAACTGGGGGCGGCCACCCGTGACCGTCGTGACGACCGGACGCGCCGACCGACGTGCCACCATCCATGACATCGCAGCCCAGGCCAGCCCACCGGCGGTCAATGCGGTCACAGCCACCGAATACCACTGCGGGGCACCTGGCAACAGACATACCGCGTTGCCCACAACCAAGGCGGTCGCGATGACCACAGCCACCTGACGCACCCGCTGCGAGTCGCTATTGAGACCAATCAGGCCGCCACCGGCCACAGTCGCCGCCAACACGGCGCATGACAACGCCAAAAGAGCAAGATGAACGGACATTCCGAAGAATCCTTCCCCCACCGTCTCATCCCCATGAAACGGTCCCCATGTTTTCCGCCCGGTGGATCATTTCCCCTCACCACAGGACAGTCCCGTACGTCGGAACGACGCTGCTTTCCCCAGCAGCGTCAGGACGAACGTTCAACACGATCGTACAAGAAGGAAGCATCATGTCTGGCAATGACACGGCACACTGAGCGACAACAGCTCGGGGCCTCAGCCAAAAAGTTACTCCTCGAAGCGGAGACATAAAAAAGCCGGCCCTGACCACCCGAAGGTGTCACGGCCGGCGATGCGGATCCGCAGATCCACGTGACGACATCTCAGATCAGGGTGCGTCACTCGTCCGTGCCGCACGACCAGGCAATTCACCATTCGGGATCGGTGGAACCACACCGGCCTCTTCCGCCTCCCGGCGCAACTGGCGAGCTTGCGCCACCGTTTCTTCCCGCTGCTCCAGCTTTTTCTCGCTGGCCGCGGTGTCCTTCGGTGGCAGTTGCAAGGTCCGCTCCGCTTTGACCCCCGAACGCAACTGGCGGGTGCGCTCCAACTCTGAATCCACTTCAGCACCAAAGAGCAAGGACACATTGGTCAGCCACAGCCACAGCAAAAACACCACCACACCGGCGAGCGCGCCGTACGTCTTGTTGTAACTGCCAAAGTTGCTGACGTAGAAACCCAATCCGACTGATGAGGCGATCCAGGTGAGGACGGCGACGGCCGCGCCCACCGAAATCCAGCGGAACTTCGGTTGGCGGACATTAGGTGTCACGTAATACAGCAGCGCCACGATAAACAGCACGATGATCAGGATCACCGGGAGTTTGGCGATGTCCCACACCCGTGCGGCGGTGTCACCCCAGCCGATGAGGTCGCCCACGGTGCGGGCCACCGGCCCGGAGATCACCATGGCGACCATCACCAGAGACACGGCCACCAGGATGACAGCGGTCAACGCCAACTGTTGGGGCCGTAGCTTCCACAACGGGCGGCCTTCGTCGATCTCGTAGACCCGGTTCATGGCCCGACCGAAGGCTCCGACATATCCCGATGCGGACCACAGTGCACCTAATAGACCGAATGCCAATGCGAATCCGGCTGCGCGAGTCTCCACCATCTGCTCGATCACGGGTTGGA
The DNA here is from genome assembly GCF_019331795.1 of Austwickia sp. TVS 96-490-7B. Taxonomy (GTDB): domain Bacteria; phylum Actinomycetota; class Actinomycetes; order Actinomycetales; family Dermatophilaceae; genus Austwickia. The sequence continues at coordinate 24,363 of NZ_JAHPZL010000024.1, read as the reverse complement.
CTTGCTGGAGCACCTCTGCTGGAGCGAAGCGCGCCATCATGTCCATCGTGGAGTGGACGGTGCGTTGTCCGTCGCCAAACAGGCCGACCAGCGACACTAACGCCAACAGTCCGGGGAAGAGCGCGAGCACGGAGTAGTACGTCAATGCGGCGGCCTGGTCGGTGCACTGGTCGTCCAGGAACGCTTGGAACGCTTTCTTGGCAGTGAAGTGCCAAGACGGGCGGGTCAATTCGTGTGGTGAACCGACCTTGTGGGGATCGTCGGGGTCCGGAGCGGACTCAGCTTTTTCCACACTGGTGCCCTCGTTGTCGTCCATCTCGCTCCTCGCCTCCGACACGGCTGTGGTCGAGGTGACCGTACCCGCATGTCGGGCGGACCACACGTCGTCTAGGCCGACAGTGTGCCGACAGGTCACACCTACCGGGCGACCGGGCCGGACATGGGAGCGGTTCATCGGTGCACGATGCGGGCGGCAGGCCCGCGGATCAGCGGTTTCCGGCGTACGAGGAGCTTGTTGTGCTGCGTGACGGCCCAGTGACTTCTCATGTCCGCACAGCGACGGACGCGGACCACGAGTTGTTTCCCGCCCTGGACGCACGGACCTGTTCATGCCAGCCGCCTGCACGCTGAACGCCACCCCCGACGAGTCGAACTCGCGGGCATCCTGCCCTGTGTCACGGTGGTTCCTTCCCCCGTCATGACCCCGGGAAGATCCCCCCGGACACCACGTTGAATCGGCGGGTTGGTTAACAGGTTGAGGACAGCTGTCCCGTCAACGCCATACGACGATGTCCTCATTGCGCGAAGCCGCTATGTTGGCGGACATGGCCCGACCGCATATTGCCGCCGTACTCGAAGATGCCTGGCATGGCCAACTGAACGGCGTCCTGCAAGCTCGCGGGTGGATTCCCCGGGTGATTGCCCACACGGGATACGGGTCGTCGACGTTCGTGCGGGTCCTCGCCCGGGTGGTCTTGTCCCGGCACACCCTTGATAGCGATGAGACTCGCGCCGATGACACCACCCGTACTGTCCTCGCCCCTCCTCGGGAACGGCGAGGATGGCGCGCGTTTATCACCGCTCAGGCCACCGGTGTGGACGTGGAGGTCACCATCGATGGGGTCACCCACCGCACTCACACTGACCGCAGTGGGTACGTCGATCTGACCGTGGTCGATCATGGCCTTGCGCCCGGATGGCACGAAGTGACTGTCACCCCCAGTGGTGGCCGCCCGCAGGATGTGGCGGTCGTCATCATCGGTGACGAGGTGCGACACGGCATTGTCAGCGACATCGACGACACCGTCATGATCACGGTGCTGCCGCGCATGTTTATCGCCGCGTGGAACACCTTTGTTCGCCACGAACAGGCGCGCCATATCGTCCCTGGGATGGCGCCGCTCTACCGGGATTTGTTGTCCTCGCATCCGGGTGCGCCGATCTTCTACTTGTCCACGGGGGCGTGGAACACCGCTCCTACGCTCACGCGCTTCCTATCCCGGCACGGTTATCCGTTGGGGCCGCTGCTGCTCACGGACTGGGGTCCGACCAACACTGGTTGGTTCCGTTCCGGGCAGGAACACAAACGGGAAAACCTGCACCGCCTCGCCCGTGAGTTCCCTGACATCCAGTGGATCCTCGTCGGTGACGACGGCCAACACGATCCGAAGATCTATGGGTCGTTCGCACAAGACCGACCTGATGTGGTCCGGGCCATCGCGATCCGGGAGCTCACGCCGGCCGAGCAGGTCCTCAGCCACGGTTTGCCGGTCAGCAATGAGGAGTTCGGGCCGCGCGTCGTCCACGGTGAGGTCCCGGTGGTCCGGGCCGGTGATGGCTACGGTTTGCAACTCAAATTGGATCGGATCTTGTCCCGTCACGGCGGTGAATGATCCGGCGCCACCCGCTTCTGCCGTCGTATCGGTGTTTCTAGGGTGATCACTAGAGAGGTGAAGAGAACGCTCGACATCGTGGCTGTCGCTGACACGCGGCCATAGCCCCTGGAAAAAGGCCGTCTGAACAGGCAAGATATAGAGATGAACGTCACCGCGGACATGAACCCCACCGTGCCCACCGTCACCCACCACGACCTTCCCGACAACGCCGTTCTCATCGACGTCCGAGAACACGACGAATGGGACCGCGGCCACGCCCCCCACGCCCTGCACATCCCGCTCGGCGATCTTCACGCCCGGCTTGACGACCTCCCCGACCAGCGGCCGTTGGTCATCGTCTGCCGCAGCGGCCACCGCTCTGCCCGGGCTGTCGCCTACCTCAATGACAACGGGTACGACGCCGTCAACCTCGCCGACGGCATGATCGGGTGGCACCAAGGCAACCGGCCCCTCGTCCACGACGGACCAGGCACTCCCTGCATCCACTGACCTGCCCCACCGCACCCGGAACGTCCAGCTCCGCCACGAAAGCCACCAGAGGTTCCGTCGGTCGACACGCATCCGCCACCCCCACGTAGCCTCCCCTTGATGGGGTGACCCTCATGCGTTATCTCCCCATCGCCGTCGCCGCCCTCACCCTCGCCGCGACCGCACCCTGCCACGCCGACACCGCCGCTCACGCCGACACCGCCGCTCACGCCGACACGCCACGCCCCACCCGGGCCAGTGCTGGCGAGGTCGACGGCCAGTTCCGCGACCCGGACACCTACGACCTGGCCATCGCGCACTTCACTGACACCCAGTACCTCTCCCAATGCGCGGCGTCTGCCGCGACCTCAGGACAACGTGACCGCTGTCAGCAGATCTACGACGGCATCTCCCAGTGGATCGTCAACAACGCCGACAGCCGCAAAATCGCCTACACCAGCCACACCGGCGACATCATCGACAGCTACAACTCGTGGAACCCTCTCGCCGCCCGGGCCGAATTCCCGCACGCCTCCCAAGCGCAGCAGATCCTCGACGACGCTGGCATGCCCAACGGAGTCCTCCCCGGCAACCACGACAACCGGCGCGGCAAAGACCCATCGCTCTACAACCAGCACTTCGGTCCGCAGCGCTACCGCCAAGCCAGTGACAACGCCACCCAGCCTTACTACGACGGCCCCTGGAAAGACGGCGACAACACCAACCACGTCGACACCTTCACCGCCGGCGGAGCCGACTTCGCCGTGATCAACCTCGGCTACGGCGTCACCGACGCCGCCGTGCAATGGGCCAACCGAGAAATCGAGAAGCGCCCACACCACAACGTCATCATCGCCACCCACGCCTACCTCAAGCCCGGCCCGGCACCGAGCGGCGAAGGTGCAGCCCTGTCCGACGACGGGCACATCCTGCGCGACCGAGTCGTTGACCCGCACCGCAACGTCTTCCTCGTGCTTTCCGGCCACGAACACGGCGTTGGCCGCAACGTCCGCACCGACGCAGGCAGCCCCGGACATCAGGTCGTCGAACTCGTCGCCGACTACCAGGACTACACCGCCGGAGACGACGGTAAAGGCCATGCAGGTTTCCTCCGGCTCCTCCAACTCGACGTACGCCGAGGAGAACTCACCGTCGACACCTACTCCCCGTCGCTGAACTCCTTCCGTAGCCGCGACTACGACACCAAACCTGGTCGGCATTACGACGGCACTGAAGACGAATTCACGGTGCCCGTGCACCTCATCACGAGTTGATCGACACCACCGCCACGAGCTGGCGTCGGCCCGGAATGTGCGGGTCGGCGCCAGCTCACGTCATCACCCCGTCTGGATGTCTCTGCGTGTCTCTGAATGTCTCTGCGTGTCTCTGTATTTGGCGCTAGAAAGGCGAATAAGGTCCTCACGTGGATCCGATTCGCAATCCGTACGCCCCCGGAGCGGGCCAACGGCCCCCGGAACTCGCCGGCCGCGATGAACAACTCCGCACCTTCGACGTCGTCATCGAACGCATCGCCAAAGGCCGCCCCGAACGATCAGTGGTCCTCACCGGACTCCGAGGGGTCGGCAAAACCGTGCTGCTCAACGCGTTACGCGGGTCCGCTGTCCGAGCCAGCTGGGGGACCGGCAAATTCGAGGCCCGCCCCGATCAGACCTTACGTCGCCCCCTCAGCGCCGCCCTCCACGTCGCCGTACGAGAACTTGCTCACCCCAGCGGAAGCGATGTCGACCACGTCCTCGGCGTCCTCAAAACGTTTGCGCTGCGTGACACCCCCGCCACCGCAAAACTCCGCGACCGCTGGCAACCCGGCATTGACGTCCCCGCCGTCACCGGCCGCGCCGACTCCGGCGACATCGAAATCGACCTTGTCGAACTCCTCACCGACGTCGGAGGACTCGCCCAAGACGTCGGCCGCGGCGTCGCTCTGTTCATCGACGAAATGCAAGACCTCCAACCCGACGACGTATCCGCGCTCTGTGCCGCCTTCCACGAAATCTCTCAAAACGGGCTACCCGTCGTCGTGGTCGGAGCCGGACTACCCCACCTGCCCGCTGTCCTCTCCGCATCAAAGTCCTACTCCGAGAGGCTGTTCCGCTACTCCCGGATTGACCGACTCGACCGCAGCTCCGCCGAAGCAGCCCTCCAAGTCCCCGCCCGCGAAGAAGGCGCAGCCTTCACCGACGACGCCCTCGACGCGCTCTACCGTGCCACTGGCGGCTACCCCTACTTCATCCAGGCCTACGGCAAAGTCGCCTGGGACGCCGCGCCCACCTCACCCATCACCGCCGCCGACGTCGCCGTCGCCTCACCCGAAGCCGAACAAGAACTCGCCGTCGGATTCTTCGGCTCCCGCTACGAACGCGCCACCCCAGGAGAACGCGAATACCTGCGCGCCATCGCCGACGTCGCCGACACCATGCGCGCCGCAGGTGAAGAACTCGACGACACCGCCGCCGTCCCTACCGCCCGCGTCGCCGACCACCTCGGCCGCAAACCCCAATCGCTGTCACCAGCACGAGACGGACTGATGAAAAAAGGCTTGATCTACTCCGGAGAACGTGGCCGCATCGCGTTCACGGTGCCGCATTTCGGGAAATATCTCCTCGCGACGACCTGAGACGATTTTGTGTCAGCTGTCAACGGCTCGCGAGGAGATCAACGCAAACTCTCCGCTGCAAGCTGCCCATATCGACGCCGTGGGTGGCTCACCGAGCGGTCCCGCGCGCCGACGGCCACTACCTACGCACGTGGCTTGTAGACCAGTGGGCGTACGCCTACCCCAAGAAGAACGTGCAGGTCAGCATTCGCCACCGCACCATCGAGTCATTCGACAGGGCTGGCTGCTGCCGACACGCCGAAGGCAGCGGGGGGGGTGCTGTGGACGGCGGCGGATGGCCAGCGACGTCGACCTCGTCGTCCTCACCGACGAAGCCCAAGCGCACCTGCGATCGCCCGACTTCATCGCCGCGACCTGCCCGGACGGGCGCCTCGTTCGCAGCGAGCAGTGGGGACCAATGAACGAACGCAGAGTCCGGCTGCCCAGCGGGCTCTACGTCGAGTGTTGCCAGGGCACATCTCGGCAGCTGCTCTGCCCAGACGTCGGTCTCAGTATGTGTAGCCCCTGCCATCCTTTGCAGCGCCGGAGGCCGCGGGCATGGTCGGGTCGTCATGACGTGCACGCGCTCTGCGCCTTAGCTGGCGGTATCGCCGCAGTTTTGAGGTCTATTCCGTACCATTGAGACAAAATTCGGTATCAAATTGTAGGTGAGTGCCATGCTGATCCGGTTCGAGGTCGAGAACTTCCGTTCCATCCGCGAGCCTGTGGAGTTGTCCATGGTCGCGGTGGACGACCGTGGGACTGTGCGTGAGAAGCCGACGATGGGTGTCTCGCTCCTCCCCGTGGCAGCGATTTATGGGCCCAACGCGTCGGGAAAGTCCAACATGCTGCGGGCCTTGCAGTGGCTTTGCCATGCAGTCCATAACTCCCTGCGTGCGTGGGAGGATGACATCCCGGTCGAGCCCTTCGCCTTCGGGGCGATAGCCGGATCCGACTCGTCCTTCGCGCTGGAGATGGAAATTGACGGCGTGCGGTTCGAGTACCTTCTCGACGTCGGGCGCCAGAAAGTGACCTACGAAGCCCTCTATCACTACCCCACAGGGCGGCGCCGGAAGATCTTCGAGCGGGACGGACACGAACTCTCGCTCCAGCGGGGGCTCGGTGAGCTGTCGGGCACGAGAGCGATGCTGACGGAGCGGTCGTTGGCGCTGTCCATCATGCGACGGTTCAACGAGCCCCTGACTGGGACCTTCGCCGCCGCCGTCATCAACATGGTCACGCTCGGACGGCCTTTGCGTGCCAGTCGGATGCGCGACATCATTCCGTGGACGACGATGCGGCTGTTCGAGGCCGGGGTTTACGACGATCAACCCCATCTCGACCCTGAGTACGAACAGCAGTCGATCGCGCAGATGCGTAGGGATCGTGCTATATCGCTACTCCGCCTCGCTGATCTGGGTATCGCTGACGTCGAGATCGAGACCGAACAGAGTCCGCAGGACGACTTGGCATCTACACGCACTCCGTGGCTGCGGAAGTCGGTGTATCTCTTGCACGAGGCGGACGGGCAGATGATGCCCCTGGACTTCATGGAAGAGTCGGCCGGAACGCAGACCTGGTTCCAACTCATCGGCCCTGTACTGCGAGCGCTTGACACAGGGTCGGTGGTCCTCATCGACGAACTCGACGCCAGCCTCCATCCGATACTGACGGCGAAAGTGGTTGAGCTTTTCCAAGGCCAGGGGTCCAATCCGCACGGCGCCCAACTCATCTTCACCACGCACGACACCAACCTGCTCAACGATCTCAAACGTGATGAGGTGTGGCTCGCGCAGAAGGACGCGAGTGGTGCGACCAAGTTCGGGCCTCTTTCGGATTTTGCGGGCGGTCTCGTGCGGCAGTCGAGAAACCTTGAAAACAGCTACCTCAGTGGGCGCTTCGGAGGGCTGCCGGACGTCTCCCGTCCCGAGGTGCTTCGGGCTCTGGGGATCCTCTGATGACGGCCAAAGAGCGACGGGGGCGGCCCAAGAAGCTCAAACGGGCCACAGGAGTGCGTCCAGTCAAGAGGACGTTTCGCATCTACGCCGAAGGAGAGGCAACTGAGCCTGAGTACATTGATCTCATCCGTCGGCTGCCCGAGGTTGAGGCGTCGACCTCGGTTGCGATCTCCGTTGAGGAGCGAGGGGCCACGCCTCTGACGCTCGTCACCTCGGCCTGTGACGACAAACGCCGCTCCAACCTCGACATCGACGAGTATTGGTGCGTGTTCGACGTCGAGAATCCGAAGCCGCATCCGCATCTTGCGGACGCCTGTGTCAAGGCGCGAGACAACGGCGTCCACATCGCCGTCAGCAACCCTTGCTTCGAGCTGTGGCTCATCCTGCATCTCAGGGATTGCGCGAAATCCCTGTCGACGGAGGAGGCCATCCGCCTGCGGCGGGATCTGGACGGAAGCGACCTCAAGCACCTTGACGCCGAGAAGTACCGGCCGCATATCGATGACGCCGTGCGCCGAGCGCGCAAACTCCGAGACAAGCACATCAAAGACGGGTCGGGGTTCCCGCATGACAACCCCTCCTCGTCGTTCGATCTCTTCGTCGGCGACCTCATGAAGGCCGCGCAGCCACTCGCGGACCAGAACGTCACCACGAGGTGACCCACCCGAGGCCACCTCAACGCCATCGGCGGGGAAGGCCATTCACCGGGATAGACGTTGCAGAAACGACCCTGGTGTCCAGCAACGAACATCCGGTCCAGGACTGGTGCGACTTCGCCACTTTGCGCTTGCATCGTGGGCCCATTTCAGGTCGCTGCTTTCTTGACGTGGGAGAAGAAAACAACATAGCTGACTCCCTCGCTCTGGACTGAGCACTGACGCTTGGGCTGCAGGTCCGGTACGTCACGCCCGAGGGCTATGGCCTCAGCGATAAGATCGTGGGAAAGGCTGATGAGTAAGTCCAGGTGTCCTGTGATGAGACGATCATCGTGATCATGGATTTCACCTCAAAGCGTGAAAACTTTGTTGATTCCTGCCGACGCTTTCCCATCGAGATGTGGGTCCTTGTCGTCGCGCGCACAGTAAATAGAATTGGTGCATTCACCCTGCCGTTTCTCGCCGTTGTGCTGACCGACAACTTCGGGGCGTCAATGAACGCCGCTGGGCTAGTGGTGGCGCTTTTCGGAGCGGCGACCATACCTTCCCGAATTGTTGGCGGCTACGTGACTGACATGATCGGACATCGCAACACGATTGTTGTTGGTCTCATCCTCAGGGCTGCCTTTCAGCTGGTGCTCGCCGCGGCAGATAGCTTCTCTGCTGCGGCCATTGCAGCGGTTCTCATGGGATTCTCATTTATGAGTCACCATCTCAAGCGATGATGGCAGACCTGGTGCACGCCGATAAGGACCGAGTCGTGGCTTATGGGCTGTACTCAGCGGCTATTTCCGCCGCGAGCGTGTTAGCTGGCCTGCTCGCTGCAGTCGTGGGCGGGATCGACCTGCTGCTACTCTTCGTCATTGACGCCGTACCTCTTCTCACCACGGGGCCTGCCGCGCGCCTTGATCCCTTCCGGGCTATGGCGCTTGGCTTTGTGCTCTTGGGTGCCGGCTTCGCATTTAACGGATTGGCCGACTCCTTATCAGGGTTTATTTTGGCTACGGTGGTGTGGAGCCTCGGCGATATCTTACTGCTGGGTCGGGCCCACGCGCTCATCGCTGCAATCGGTCCAGCTCCCGCCCGCGGGCGGTATATGGCGGCCTACGGTGTCACCTGGGGGATCGCCGCCGTAGTGAGCCCGCCGCTCGGCACTCAACTCATCAGCAGCATTGGCGTCACCTGCACGTGGGCTTCTTTTTCAGTCGCCGCTTTGCTCCTAGGAGTAGCTCACCTCATCGTCGGCAAGCTGACATTCACCCAGAGTCGCATAGGGCTGAATAGCCAACCACTCGGGGCGTGATCGTCGTCGGCGTACAGAATCCTAGATACGCACATGTAGCCACCATGCCATATGAAAACATTAAAATCCCTGGTGAGCTGGGCCGAGCTATCCTCACGTCTTCGGGAGAATCAGACGCAGCAGCGTGTCCGCACGCGCTGCTGGCACAGAGTGCGTAATCTTCGATGGGACTGCAGCCTGAATGAAGGGAAACAGCTGACATCCCATGGGTCTGACCATCACCTCAGTCAGCCACAGTTTTCGTGGCAGGGAGGCTCTCCATGAAGTGAGTGCCTCCTTGCCCCGTGGCATGGTGGGGTTACTCGGACCCAATGGGGCAGGCAAAAGCACTCTGATCAAGGTCATCGCGGGCGCGCTGTCAGCAGATCAGGGAACGGTGCTTTATGGAGATGAGCCAACTGCTGGTCGGGTGGGCTACGTCCCTCAACATAGGGCGCTGATCATGCATATGTCAGCTCGTGACTTCGTGGCTTACGCCGGGTGGCTCAAGGGAATGTCGTCACGCGCGGCGCGATGTCATGCGGACGAATGTTTGAAACAGGTCAGATTGGAGCATCGGGCCGATTCCCGGATGAGTCAGCTATCTGGCGGGATGCAACGCAGGGTGAGCATTGCGGCCGCGCTGTCCGGGGATCCTCCGCTGCTGCTCCTCGATGAGCCCACTACCGGTTTGGACATGGAAGAACGCGACGAGTTTCAGAGCCTCCTGACCCGAATCGCCTGTGACAAAGACATCCTGTTGAGCAGCCACCTCGCTGAAGACCTCGTCCGCACCTGCCCCTACGTCGTCGTGCTCGAGCAGGGACAGGTGCGGTTCACCGGCGAGATGACTGTTTTGTGTGATGGTGAACCCACAACGGAAAAACTGCTTCTGGGGTATCGAAGTGTCCTGAAATCGGCGCAGGAAAGGTGAGCGCAATGATCGCCGTACCGTTCGCTCCCCGAACGCTCAGGGTGATCCCCCTCGCAGGTACGGCGATGCTATGGCCCCTCGCCATCAACCCCGCTCCCGACATTCTGGGGCGACCCAATTCGACGGCATTGCGCGTGCATGTCACTACCGCCCTAGTCATCGGTTTAGCCGCCACTGCACTGAGCGCGTGGGAAGCGGCACGCAGCTCACGCGAAGGTGTCAGCGAGTTGGAGCGGGCTTCTTCACGGTCTGCTGCCGCCATCGTTCTGCGGTCAGTGTGGCCTGTTCTGGCGGTGACGTGGTTGACGACGTTGGTGCTGTTTGCGGCGGCTGCTTGCCGCAGTTATCTCACATATCCTTCGCTGCCTAGCCCGTGGCTGGTGTTTCTCACTTTGGGCTTGCAGGTGATGCAGGTGGCGTTGGGGGCAGCCTGTGGCTTACTTTTCGGGGGCGTCCTCGGGGCGACATGTGCGGTGATCGTGTTTTACGCCGCCGCTTTTGCTGGTTTCTATACCGGAATTCCCTGGTGTGCACGCCTGGTTCCGGTGATCCAGGAGACCTGGGACCCGGTGTTGGCGCCTCATGTCACGCATTTAGCGGTCGCGACCGGGTGGTGTCTGCTCTGCTCTGTGGCCGTGATCTGCATGGTCGCTCATCGGCGTACCCCGTGGTGGGTGCGCATGGTGTCGGTGTTGGCGGCATTCGCTGTCGGGGCGGCTGCTGCGGCTCCTCGTGCTGCCGGTGAACTGGATTTCGCCCGACCGAAAGGATCCAGCGACCCCCACCGCTGTGTGCGGCTCGAAACGGGTGGATCGGTCTGTGTCTACGCGGAGGATGACGCCGCTCTGCCCCCACTGACCGAGGTGTATCGACAGGCACAGTCCGCGGTAGGAGATGCTGCGCCATTCCCGCCGATCCTCGCTGAATCTGGACTGGCCACGCAGAAGGACGCATATCAGTTCACCATGCTGGGTCGACAAGTCAACCAAGCCGACATCTTTGACCAGCTCATCAGGTCTGCTCTGGTGCGTTACGCCGACGACTGCATCATCCTGCCGTCGATAAAAGACCCCCAAGGTGCGGAGGCGCCTTGGGAAGAGATCGTGATCGCCGTGGCAGCGCAACGCTCCGCACGTCAGATGCCGCTGCCAGCAGCTGATCATCCCGTCACGCACTATTTACGGCGGCAATCCACTGCTGATGTGAACACGTGGCTGAAGGTGGCCGCTGATCGTTTGTCGACATGTGCTGCACCACCCCTGCCCAAAGGGTACGGCGCAGCATGATCCTGTTTGCCAAAGCACGCCGTCTAGGTCTGGGGGCAGTCCTCACCCTGATCATCCTGATGGTGCTGGCATCACCCTTGGGTGCTTTATGGGTGGGACTCGGCGCCGTTGACGTCCCTGAGAACCGGGTACCTTTCCGGGTGCTCGGCGTTTCTTGTTTCGCAGTCCCTTACCTCGTGATGGCCGCCAGGCCGGCTCGGGATATTGAAGTGACCTCCCCGATGATCGGGAAGTACGACTTCTCGCTTCTGGTCGTGACGGCGGTGCTGATCTCAACGAGTGTCGGAATAGTGGGTTCCTCAGTTGGTGGCGACGGTGGAATCCTGGCACGCAACGCGTTGCTTGCCTGCGCGTTAAGCCTCATCTTCTTCCCCGAACTGGGGCCCTTAAGTTGGATTGTGCCAATTGTCTATTCGGCGTTCTGCCTGCTTTTCGGTGGGTCATCGCTTGCCGACGTTGCATTATGGGCGTTGCCCTTGCAGCCAGCCAGCCCAGCGAACGTCGGTGTCGTCCTGGCGCTGGCTCTGTGGGGAGTCGAGCGACATCGTCGTCAACGACAGGAATATCTGGACTGAATAGCAAGCTAGTTTCATCTTCCACGAAGTGCTGATGCGGATGACATCTTCCTCGCTTTTGTAGCTCTGAAATTAATGGCAGTTTTATGCCGAGTAATGGGGTGGTTCCATCCACGCCGGCGGCGGTCCTGAACGACCTGCATGACCTCATCCGCACAGCGGACACCGGGTTCGATCCCGCCGAGTGGTTCATGACCATCGACGAACACGGCGAGTTCGTCGTGGTACTACCCCAGACTTACCCGCACTAACCAAGCTCAGGCACCCTCTACATGCATGGCTGTGCTTCCTCACCGGCGCGGGCAAGGACTTGGGCGCCGCCCTTCACCGTTTCGGCATCCATGAGGCTCGGCGCGCGCGGCGAGCTGATCTATCGAGGATCGACTGGCTCCCAGGGCCGGCACCTGCTGGCCGTCTTTGAGTGCAGCGGGTACCCAGGTCGCCTGGCTGCCCCTGCGTGCATGCGCTGTCGATCCCGGAGGTGTCTCTATGGTCCTCGTCAAGCCGCTGCGGCTGTGAGAATTCGCTAGATGGTGCCGTCGCGGAGCGATAATCGGCCTGAGGGCCGGATCGTTCGTTTTGTTCGTTTTAAGGTAGGATGGCTGCATGGCTCGCACCTCTGCATCGGCGGACTCTCGCACCTACTTGCCTGATCAAGAGCATGAGGCTGAGATTGTTGATTTTGTGGCCGCTCTCGAGCGCGCTGGAGGTCAGATCCCTGAACGTCGCCCTGCCATCATCTCTGCCGACGGGACACAGCATGAGTTACCGGAGGCTATGGTGGACGTCCTGCGTCACGTGGCCAGCGCTCTCAGCGCGGGCAGGGCTGTCAACGTTGCACCCCTCAATGCGATGCTGACCACCCAGGAAGCCGCAGGCTTCCTGGGAGTTTCGCGTCCCACGCTGGTGCGCATTTTGGAGCGTGGAGAGATCCCCATGGAGCAGCCTGGTCGTCACCGTTACGTGCGCCTCAGTGACCTACTCGAGTACCAGCAACGTTCCCGGACTGAGCGGCGCCACGCTTTGCAAAACATGGTTGAGGCGAGCGAAGAGGTCGGCCTGTATGAAGCCACGGACGGGATTCCCCCGGTGCTGCGGTGACTCATGTCTTTTCCAGTTTTCTTCGACACCTGTGCTCTCTATCCAGCAACTCTCGCGGACCTTATTCTCAGGATCGCTGAGCAAGAAGCCTTCCGACTTCACTGGAGCGCCCACGTTCTTGACGAGCTGGAACGCAATCTTGCGAAGCTCCCGAATGTCGGCGATGTGGGAGCTATGCGGCGTGTTCAAGCCATGACCCGCGCATTTCCTGAGGCAAGGGTTACTGGCTATGAGTCCCTGATTGACGGAATGGCGTGCGACCAGAAAGATCGCCATGTTCTGGCTGCGGCAGTCCACTCTGATTGTCAACTCATCGTAACTTTCAACCTGCGTGATTTTCCTCGCGCCAGCGTCGAACCGCACCACATCACGGCAGTTCTGCCGGATGACTTCCTGCTGGATCAGCTAGACCTTTGCCCCAACATCGTTTTCTCAGCGCTGCGCAATCAGGCTGCCGATTTGCGTCGACCCAAGCTCACTCCGCTTGGGCTTCTCGCCTCCCTGGAGAGATCAGGAGCTTCCCGATTTGCTACCGAAGTCAGACGGAAAACTGATATTTCTCAGTGGTAAGAGTGCGTGATTGATGACGTGCGTTGGTGCATGCTTTGCGGGTGCGGCTGACCGACCTCAAAATCGCGTGCAAAATAATCACTGAGGTTGGCCCCGTCATAGATGGCATCAGTCTGGTGGATCGACAAGTTGGGTGTGTCGCCTCACCAGGATCTGCTGGAAGATATCGATGACCCGTAAGGGGTGCCGCCGAGGGAGTGTTCCTCAGGGTGCTGTGGTGTGTGCCCCTCAATTGATGTGGTGGCTACCCCGGTGTGGATCTGGCGGGTGTGGGTCGTTGGTGATGACCTGTGGGGCCTCGCCTCACTCACCCCAAAGTAGTAAGGTAAGCCTTACCTAATGTTACGTCGGGGTGGCGATGGGGGTGTCACCGCCGACAGCCCCCACAGGTCTCCACTGTCAGCGCCGTACGTCGTCCATTCCTGCCCTGGTCGGGTCAGGTGAAGTCGCGTCCTGGCTGCGCCACACCCCGACGTGACCGACCCTCGGAAAGGACCCTCAATGGCCTCGATGTCATCTCATACGCAGTCCCTGGTCCGCGCCCAACTCGCCGCCGAACTGCCTGTCGTCCCCGCTTCCACCACCTCTCGGGTCTTGCTGCACAACGACTGTCTGCGGGTCGTGCAGTTCACCTTCGATGCAGGGCAGCAACTTACTGAGCACAGCTCTCCGCGCGCCGTGATCTGCGAACTTGTCGAAGGGCTCATGAGATTCACCGTTGATGGCGTTGAGTATCGCCTTGATCCCGGCGACATTGTCTACCTTGCACCCCACGCCCCACACAGCGTGATCGCAGATGCGCCTTCACGGCTCACCCTGACCATGGTTGACGTCCCAGCTGTCGACACCGCACGCGCTGCCATCACTGACATCCGTGGAGACCGCGATGAGTGAAGCTCGCACCGACCCGGCTGCCACCACGACAAATGATGCGGCTGCCGCACCGGCGACAGATCAGTCTGGTCCAGATAGCCCCCGTAGTGCTCCACCAGAGCGCACCATGCAAGGTCACTGGTTGTTGGCCAGCCTCGGCAAACGGGTCCTGCGACCGGGTGGTCTCGCGTTGACGCGTCATCTTCTCCAGCAGGCTGCACCTCACCGTGATGACCGCATCGTGGAGTTCGGCCCTGGAGTGGGCAAGACCGCTGCGCTGCTGCTCGCCGTCACCCCCACGTCGTACGTCGGTGTCGACCCCAACCCGGAAGGTCAAGAAGCGCTTCGCGCTGTCCTGGACCGTCATCCGCAGGCCCGATGCGAAGTAGCTGACGCCGCCGCGACCGGATTACCCGATGGGCAAACGGATCTGGTCGTCGGGGAAGCGATGCTGACCATGCACAGCCCTGATGGCAAAGCTGCGATCGTGGCTGAAGCGGCCCGTCTCCTCGCGCCCGGCGGCCGTTACGCCATTCACGAGTTGCTGCGTGTCGGTGATGAGGCGACTCTCGCCTGCCATGGCGATGGCGGTCCATCTGACCCGGTCAGCAAAGAGATTTCGCGCACCATCAAAGTTGGGGCCCGACCACTGACTCTCGACGGTTGGACCGGGCTGCTCACTGATGCAGGGCTCACCGTGGAGTGGACTGAGCAGGCCCCGATGCGGTTGCTGGAGCCGAGCCGAGTCGTCGCGGACGAAGGGCTCGTCGGCGCAGCACGTTTCATGGCCAATGTGCTGCGCAATAAAGCGGCGCGGGAGCGGATCGCGCAGATGCGCACCAGTTTCCGGGACAACAAGGACAGCTTGGCTGCGATCGCCATCGTCGCACGCAAGCCAGTCTGACCGGTCCAGGTGTCGGGATTCCTTGATCTGTCAAAGAATTTGCTAGGTTAGGTTTGCCTAACCTATGTTTCCCTGTTGTTGTCGACCCCCCCAGCGAGGATCACCTTGTCGCCACGGCTGACCCTGCTCGCCCTCAACCCGACCGATTCAGTCACCCACGGATTCCTCCCCGCCGCCGCCGCTCTCGGGCTCACCGTGACCCTCCTCACCGACCAACCTGACGCACACCTCGTTACCGACGGCGATGTCACCGTCGTCGGCTGCGATGTCCGTGACCATCGCGCCGTCATCGACGCCCTCGTCGACGCGCCCACCCCCGACGCGATCTTCACCAACAGCGACCATTTGCAGACCTCAGCCGCGCTCGCCGCCCACTATGTCGGGTTGCCCGGCAAAGACTGGCGGGCCACCTTGCGGTGCAAAAACAAATCGTTGATGCGTCGCCACCTGGCTGCGCACCGCATCGACACGGTCCGCAGCCTCGACGTCTCCGCGACCGAGGACCTGCGCACTCTCGACGTCCCGGTGCCGTGCGTGATCAAACCCCGTGAGGGCGTTGCTAGTGAGGACGTCGTCCTGGCGGAGAGCATCGACCAGGCGCGCCGACTGTGTCAGGAGATCCGGGAGCGTCGCCCTGGTGTGCCATTGGTGGTGGAGGAATATCTGCCGGGGGAGTTGCACACTATGGAAACTCTCGGTGATGGCGTGACCCGTCACGTTCTGGGCGGTTTCCACACGGAGCTGTCACCGCTGCCGTACTTCATTGAAGAGCGGATGGCGTTCACACCGCACCCTGACCCTGACATCACCGGTCAGGTGCTTGCCCAGCTTGATTCGTTAGGTGTGCATTTTGGTGCTTGTCACACGGAGTACGTCGTCGACGAAGGCCGGGCACGGTTGGTGGAAGTCAACTATCGGGCGATAGGCGACCAGTGTGATCTGCTGCTCGCGCAGCTCCTCGACATCCCGTATTTCGAACACACCTTGCGGCTGCATCTCGGCGAGAAGCTGCCGGTGGATCTGCAGACCCGGCGAGATCGGGCAGCGCGGATCGACTATCCATGCGCAGACCGTGCCGGCACTCTCCGCAGCGCACCTGCAGCGACGGACCTGTCCGTCAGCGACGTCACTCTCAGCTACCGGCCGTTGCGTGACATCGGGGAGACCCATCCGCTTCACCACACCAACCGTGACTATCTCGGCGTGATCCGCGCCGTCGGACCCAACCAAGACACGGTGGACCGGGCGGTTGCGGAATTTCGCGCTGCGCACCGTTGGGAGATCACCGCGTGAGCACCGGGCACACCGTCGAGGCCGACCTCGTCCTGCGAGTGCTTTCCGCGCTGGTGCGCGAAGACGTGGTGGGTTTGCGCAGCGACTCCGAGGTCGTCGAACGCCCCGACGGGCTGTGGCTGCAGCTTTCAGTAAGCGACCCGGAGCGACACCTGCTCGTCCCGGTCCGCCCGGATGGGTTCCAGAGTTGGTACGACGCGCGGTTACCGCTGCTCCGGGTGGAACCTGCCGGTGAGGAATTGCGGACCTGCCAGGAGATCCTCACCGTCCTTGCTGACTTGGCGGCCCCAGCGGACCGGCCTGGCTTTGCCATGTTCGTCACCGAATGCGACCAGACCGTGGCGACGATGCAGTTCCACGCCGACACTCACGATGCCGTCCACGCCGATCTTGTCGAGCGGCAGGGCGCTGACGTGGCTCAATGGCGAGGCTGGACTGCCAGCCTGGGCTTCGATGCACTGGCAGCCCGTCTGGACCATCCGGTCTATCCGACAGCTCGTGGCCGGTCTGGACTGTCTCTGGACGACCTGCAGCGGTACGCCCCGGAGAGCGCTGCACCGTTTGAGTTGCGCTGGTTAGCTGTGCCCCGTGAGGCCCTGAGCGGCCCCGCTGTCGACCTGGTCACCGGGCCTGACCGGCCCGAATGGTGGCCAGCCGCGGGCACACCTCCCCACGCTGGCGAGTACGTCGCCGTACCGGTCCATCCGCTCACTGTCGGCGCAGCCCTAGATGAGGCGTTGCAGGCTACCGGCCTGACCGGACGGGCTCACCTGATCGATGCCACCGCCACGAACGTCGCTCCCACCTTGTCCATGCGGACCGTGTCGGTCAGCGCCAACCCACAGGTGCACCTGAAACTGCCCTTGGCCACCGCCACCCTCGGCGCTCGCAACCGTCGGACCATCAGCCCGGGCACGCTGGTGGACGGTGCGATGGGGCAACGTCTCCTTGAGGCGGTCATCGCTCGCACACCCCGCTTCCAGGGGGTCATCGTCCATGCCGACGAGCAGTGCTATCTGCATGCAGGTCATGAGCTGATCGGCGCGTTGATTCGTCAATGGCCTGACGGTCTCGATGACGCTGTCGTGGTCCCGTTGGCAGCACTGCTCGCGGAATCGCCTGACGGGCGGCTGGTCCTTGACGCGCTCGCTGATCATTTCACTGGTGGTGACCCTGTCGATCTTCTCGACCGATTGTGGCAGGTGCTCTTCGACTGGCAGGCCACGCTTTTTGCGTATGGCATCGCATTGGAATCGCATCAGCAAAACATTTCGGTGGCGTTGGATCATCACCCGGACGGCGCTGTCCGGGTCAGGTTGCTGTTCAAGGACGACGACGGGTTGCGGGTGCACACATCTCGGCTGCTCGCCACTCTCGGCGCCGATGCGGTCGATCTGTGTGCTTTTGACGACTCGCGGATCTGCGGCGCAGATGACACCGCATTGACCGACCTGTTTACCACCATCACGGTGCATTTGTGCGCCGGTGCTTACGCTTTCGGCCTGACCCAACATGGTCGGGTCGCCCCTGGTGTGCTGCAGACAATGATCCGCGACCGGCTGCGAGAAGCCTGCGACCGGATCGGGTCAGCTCCTGGTGAGCCAGGCGCAGTTCTACGCACTCACGTCTTGGACCGGGTGACGCTGCCGGTGAAAGCGATGATCAGTGCCGGGACACTGCTCACGAAGGAACGTTCTGGAGCTGCCGACATCAACAAGCATTACACCGTCGGTCCGAACTATCTGCAGGTCAGACGATGAAGTCAGCGTCATCGGCGGATGTCGACCGCGCACCCCGTAGCGCGTCTCACACCACAGATGCAGCCCAGGCGGCGGGGGCATCGCCGCACACGACCGCGCACATCGGGATCATTGCCGGCTCCTACTTCGTGGCGTCGTTCGCGGCGCTCGGGTTGCCGCCGTATCTCACGGTGATCCTCCCCGGCCTGGGCGATGACACTGGTCGATGGGCGGGGATCTTGTACGTCGTCCCCACCGTGTTTTCTGCGGTCGGTGCGCCTCTGTGGGGGCGTTTGGCGGACACCTTCGGGCGCAAACGCTTGCTGTTGCGAGCGCAACTCGGCCTGACGGTGGCTTTCCTTCTCGCTGGGTGGGCTGATTCGATTGGCACCTTCGCGGTGGCTTTGATCCTGCAGGGCATCCTTGGTGGGACTTTCGCTGCCTCCAATGGGTATCTCGCAGCGACTCTGGACGGGCGGGCCCTGTCCCAAGCGTTGTCGGTCATGCAAGGTGCAGCACGAGCTGCGTTGGTGTTTGCGCCGATTGTCGTCGGTGGGTTGTCGCCGTGGATTTCACCGCACCGGCAGTACGCCGTTTTGGCGGTGCTGCCACTCAGCGCGGCGCTGATCATCATGTTTCTTCCCGAATCCCGCCACGGCGATCAAACACGGCCTGAGCGGCGCGAAGCGGGTACGCCGCTGGGGGAGCCGCTTCCCGATGCGGTGGCACCAGCTGCGCAGACTCAGGGCCCGTCGACGCCAGCCCCCGCGAATCAGCAGGTCACGGGCCTGGCTGCGCCACCCCTGTGGAGTCTTTACGCGCTGGAATGCCTGTTTGTCTTTTCCACCGTCATCTCGTTTCCTTATCTGGTTTCCCTCGTGGGCCAGCGCCTTCCCGGGATTTCTCCGCTGATGTCCGGGGTGCTGTTTGCCCTGCCTCACCTGTGTTATCTCCTCACCGCGATGAGTCTGCACGGGATCTGTCACCGGCACCCTCGGCCAGGACTCACCATCGGTTTTGCTGTCCTCATCCTTGGTTTAGGTGCGCATAGTGTCGCCACGGGCCTAGCTGCTTTCGTGGTCGCCCGTCTACTCCTCGGCATCGGCTTGACCCTGGGGTTGTTGTGCCTCGCCGAACTTGCTTCTCGGTGCGCTCGCGGACGAGCCGCTGGCGGGCTCTTCGGATCCCTCGAATTCTTTTCCAAAAGCGGAGCGGTCCTCGCTGGAGTGGCCGCCGCCCTCACCAACGCCTACATCGGTCCGGCCGCGCCTCTGCTGGTCGGAGCTGCTGCCGCGACGTTCACTGTCGCTGCTCTCATCGTGCTACCCCCGCTGGTGCGACGTTCACCTACCCGCCCATCCCGTCTGCGCTGGAGTCGCTGATGTCCCTGACCGCCGCCCCCACCCGTCCCGCCACGACCCCTGACCGGCTGCCCACCGCGCACGACGTGGTCTGCCACACCCTGCTCAACACCCTGCTCCGTGAAGTGATCCAGCCGGAGGGGCACGCCGACATCATCGGCGACCACCTGCTCATCCGCCTGGTGCACACCGCCACTGTGCTGCGCATCCCCCTGCGGCGTACCTCGGTCTTTGGTGCGCACCGTTTTCACGGGTTGGTCGAAGAGCAACAAGCCACCATGTGGAGCCCGATCGGCTGGGAACGACTCGCCGAAGCTATCCACGCTGAACTGAGTGCCCGCACCGGCGTCGACAACGACGAATTCCTCGATCAGGTCCGTTCCAGCTACGACGCGATCGCTGCGACCCTCGCCGCTGAGCCCACCACACAGCCGGACGCCACCCGCAGCCCCTACCTGCAATCCGAACAGTCCTTGCTGTTTGGGCACCGCTTCCATCCCACTCCCAAAGCACGCACTGGCGCACCCACCTCCTGGGCGTCGTACGCCCCGGAAATGGGGGCCGCGTTCCCCCTGCATTACCTCGCCGTCCGTGACCACCTCGTCATTCAAGAAACAGCCCACCACCACGAAGCAGGCATCGCCACCGTCGACGCCCTCGATCACGGCCGTGACGACGTCCCGGACGGTTACCGACTGCTGCCCGTCCACCCTTGGCAGCGGGAACTCCTCGCTGACCACCCGCCGCTGCACCAGGCCCTCGCCGCGGGCGACATCATCGACCTCGGACCCGGCGACCACGATTACGCCGCCACCGCTTCGGTGCGCACCCTCTACGACGGCACTGACTTCTTAAAGTTCAGCTTGGACGTGCGCATCACCAACTGTGTCCGCAAAAACGCCAGCTACGAACTCACCGGCGCCGTCGCCATGACCCGCGAACTCACACCGATCTTCACCAGCCTCGAAGAGCGCTACCCCGGCTTCCGCATGCTCCGTGAACCGGCCTATCGCAGCATCGCCCTTCCCGGCCCTGATGGACAGCCCGACCGGACTCTCCTCGAAGGGTTTGGAGTCATCGTTCGGGAAGGATTCGACCACCACCTCAGCCCCGGGGTCACCCCTCTACTTGCTGGAGCTATCGCTGACGAATACCCCACTGGGCCAGCACACCTATCTCATCTGCTCGCTCACGCCGACATCACTGGCATCCGCCGCTGGTGGGACACCTACCTGCGGCTGCTCGTCCCCCCAGTGCTCAGCGCCTACCTCGACTATGGGCTCGTCTTCGAACCCCACCTGCAAAACGTCGTCGTCGGCGTTGACCCTCACGGCAGGCCCACTCACATGATCTTCCGCGACCTTGAAGGCACCAAGCTCCTTCCCGAACATCACCACGACCTCCTCCGCCGGCTCCCCGCCGACGTCGCCGACGCGATGACATACGACGCCGACCGCGGCTGGGACCGCGTCACCTACTGCCTGTTCGTGAACCACCTCAGCGAAGTCCTCTCCGCACTCGCTGATCTCGCACCTGATGTGGAAGAGACACTGTGGGCGGACCTGCGAGAGGTGCTGGTCGACTACGCCGATGCTCATCAGCATCCCCAGCGGGTGATGGATCTCCTTGACGGCGCGCCGCTGCCAGCGAAAACGAATCTGTTGACCAGGTGGGCTCGGAAAGCTGACCGGCACGCAGGGTATGTCCGGATGCCATCGCCGCTGGCTGCAGCTCGTTACCAGCAGGGAGACATGTGATGACCGCGCCATCTGATCATGTCCTTGACGTCGTCCAGGCCTTGCCTGGCACCGCGCTGCCCGCCTACGTATACGACCTGGACGTGTTGAGTCGCCATGTCAGCGCCGTACGGGCTGCTCTTCCAGAGCAGGTCGAGCTGTATTACGCCGCCAAAGCGAACCCTGACCCGCGGATCCTCACCGCGGTCCGTCCCTACGTTGATGGCTACGAGGTGTCTTCGGGCGGCGAACTCGCCCACGTCGCCGACACCGTCCCCGGAGACGCTGTGGCTTTTGGCGGTCCAGGAAAAACTCGCGACGAAGTCATCGAGGCGTTGCGTCGTGCCGTGCAGATATTCCACGTGGAGAGCCTGCACGAACTGCATATGCTCGACCTGCTGGCGGCGCAGCACGCTCCAGGACGGACCGTGCCCATCCTGTTGCGTCTCAATATCCCTGTCGCTGATGGGACCCTCGACGAGGGGAACCTGGCGATGGGTGGCAGCGCGACCCCGTTCGGTATGGATCCGTGTGACGCCGACCGGGCGATGGGCGCGCTCGTTGCGGGACAGTTCACTCATCTGGATGTGCGGGGCGTCCACGCGCACCTGGCCAGCGGGCTCGACGCGTCCGCCCAGTTGGCGGTCGCCGCCAGTGTCGTGTCCTGGGCAGTGGATCTGGCTGCCCGACACCGGTGTTCGTTCACGCAGGTCACCGTCGGAGGTGGCATGGTGGTGGATTATCGTCGCCCCGATTCAGTCTTTGATTGGGCGGCGTACGGCGAGGGGATGCGCGCCCTCGCTGAGCAGCACCCGCAGCTGCGATTGCGCATCGAACCGGGGCGATCTCTGACTGCTGGTTGCGGTTACTACGTGACTGAGGTTCTCGATGTGAAGCACAGCCATGGTGAGGATTTCGCTGTGGTGCGCGGCGGCACACATCATTTGCGGACTCCAGCGACGAAGGGGCATGACCAGCCATGCGTGGTGTTGCCCGTCGAGGACTGGCCCTATCCGTGGCCGCGCAGCGTCTCCACCATGGAGAGCTGCACTGTCGTGGGTCAGCTGTGCACTCCTAAGGATGTGCTGGCCCGCGGGGTGGTTGTTCCCGCGGGTGGGCTACGGGCGGGGGATCGGGTGGTCTTTAGCCATGCCGGGGCGTACGCGTGGAACATCTCGCATCACGACTTCCTCATGCACCCGGCACCGACCTTCCATTACCTCGACCAGCGAGCCACTGGCTGAGTCTGGTCAAACATCTCGTCGAGGTTGTCGGCAACCTCTTCCAGAGTTGTCGCTGGGGTCCCGAACGGCAGGTAGACGTTCTGGGGAGGGTCGTTCCGCAGATCCAAGAGCAGCGCACCCCAGGCGTCGATGTCGACTGGAAAGATCCGGCCTTCTAGAGGGTGGTCATGTTCGGAGCACACCCACACTGGTTGATGGAAGCCGGGCAGGGTCTCGTCGATGACAGCGTCGGCGAGATGCCCCAGGTACCACTCGCCCAGTGAGAGGGCTTGGTCGTAGGCCTCGAGGGTGGTCCACGGCGGTGTCCAGGACGGTTCGTGGGTCAGGTTGACGCATTGGGTCCCCAGCGGGCCTTGCAGGATCGCTACGTCGATGAGGACGTCGATCACCACATGGTGTGGCCGCATCGCAGTGGTGGCAAAGATCCCGCCGACATGTTCGGCAATGGCGAATGCTTCGTCGGGTGTGACGACCCGAGCTTGACCGGCGCCGTGGATGTCAGCCAGGGCGATTCGGGCGTCAGGGACATCTGCTTGCCGATGGAGGTGTATCCGGATGTCTGTCGTGTCGTCGGCGCCGATCACCATGCTTGCGGGCAGGTCGGCGGCAGTGCTGACCATCGCCAGATGACGGCCGCTGCGGGCGTGAGTGATCGAGTGCAGGGGGTGACAGCGAGAGCCCTGAAAGATGTGGAGGTCGGCGGTGCCGTGACCTGCCATCATGCGTTCGGCGAGTCGTTGCCCCAGCGCGACGTCGGGGCGGTGGTCAGCAGATTCCATCTGGAAGCCTCCTTAGGTAAGCCTAACCTAACTCACTGCGGGGAGGGTGTCACCCTCTGCACGTGCTCAGCCAGAAGGGATACAACAGGCGATTTTCGCGACGAAAACGCCCCAAACGTGACACGCATGAGCTTGGATGACTGCTAAGGGGTGCTTGCTTCAGGCAAGCGCTCCAGAGCAGGATGCGAATCAAGCCAAGGACGGCACCACATGACATTGACGTCGAGCAACCACCATCGCCCCTGGGAGGAAAACCCCAACCCACCGCCACGGGCGCGGACTCTGACCAGTCATTCAGTCCGTTCCCGCAATGGGCCGAGCGACATCACCACCTACGCAGAATGGCTGCATCTCCTCGGTGACCTGAGTATCGGTGTGAGGAACCCGCAGATCATCCCCGTTTTGCCACGGTAGATATCGCCGTACACCATCTTTCCGCCACCTCATTGTCGCAGGTGACAGCGGTGGAAGCCGATCGGTGGCGACCGCAAGTCAGGTTTCACGGGAGGATATGCCGATCAGGTGATAAACACCAGTTCGTCGCCGAATCCGCCGCCATCGTTGCACGCTACGGCAGCTACTCGCCAATGGCGAAAAAACAGCTCAGTGTCATTCCTGGGCTGCCGTATGCCGCCTGGAGAAGCACCATCGCCTCCTCCAGGCCATCCATACCTGCCCGGTCCGCACCCTCTGCGCCGTCGGGCATCACGATGACGCTCCTCTGCTGGAGTTGCCCTACCTTGGTGCGCATTACTTTACTCTCGTTGGCCCTAACTGCCGGAGGGTGCTCAACGGCACCCTCCGCCAGTTCCGTCTCGATCTCCGAAGGGCCGACCTACCTGATTGAACAGCCTCAACGACCTAAGCGCCCCCCTCAGTCATCGAGGACCCTGGATGGCGACTACAGCGGGCCTCCTGAGGCGATGCCAACATTGTTCGATGGCCCGATCAGCATTCAACCCTCTATGTTTAGGGCGTTATTCACGAGGCGTTAGAGGCCCATGTCCCGCACCCCGGGAAACAATCGATACACACCTGTCACCATACACATATATAAAAACATCGGCCGCTTTGAGATCATTGGGTTAGCAGACT
>NZ_JAHPZL010000023.1 GCF_019331795.1 Austwickia sp. TVS 96-490-7B | reverse complement strand
GTCTAACCCAATGATCTCAAAGCGGCCGATGTTTTTATATATGTGTATGGCGACAGGTGTGTATCGATTGTTTCCCGGAGTGTAGGGGGTGGGTCGCTAACGCCTCGTGAATAACGCCCTTAGGCTGTGGGAGTATGAAAGCGCCGGTTTTCGGCACGAGTGCAGCTTCAAATACCGGAAAATTCAGCATTAAAACCCGCTGTCCATCCTTAGACCATAGCAAGTCCCCTTCATCGCTTTCATCGTCGTTAAGGCAATTTACAATAATCCGTGGACGCCAGATCATCATTTCAGCTTCATTGCAAGACAACGGAAGCAGCTCCCCATAGGGCTCCAATATTGGAGCAAGCCGTTTGATCGCTTGATCTCGAAGAATAAGGTAGCGGCCGACATATCGCATTACCAAAGATGGCAAGTACTCATCAACGCCCTCTCCCGGAAGCGGGTCCCCATAGATTTTAAACTCAGGGGCGGGCCAATTGCTTAATTTACATTTTGTCGAATTCGATAAATTTTTTTTTCCAACTGGTTCCAGAGATTTACATCCTTAGGATAGGACACTTCCCTATCTACCGTGCGTGTAACTTTATAGATTTTCATTCGCTCCCCTCAGGGTGTTATTCACGAGGCGCTAGCGACCCACGTCCCGCACCCCGGGAAACAATCGATACACGCCTGTCACCATACGCATATATGAAAACATCGGCCGCTTTGAGATCATTGGGTTAGCAGACTCACATCTCTCAGGGAAGCGGCCGATGCGGTACCAGTCGTACAGCAGGATGTGATCACGATGCACTCGATGAACTCGTCAGGCGGGTCATCGAGATTTTCACTCCCGGGGAGTCGCCTTGAGTAGACATCGGTTGCCCGTCAAAGAACACGTCATCCTTACCCTGGAACTCCTACGGAATAATCTGTCACAGACGTTCCTTGCTGATCTTGTAGATGACTTCACAATCCACAGCTTCTCGAATCTACCGCAGGATGCTCCCGGTCATCAATGAAGCACTCATCTTGACAAGTATC
Source organism: Austwickia sp. TVS 96-490-7B (assembly GCF_019331795.1). Classification (GTDB taxonomy): domain Bacteria; phylum Actinomycetota; class Actinomycetes; order Actinomycetales; family Dermatophilaceae; genus Austwickia. The sequence continues at coordinate 789 of NZ_JAHPZL010000023.1, read as the reverse complement.
CCCATAGAGCAAGCAGCAAGTGATGGCCGGACCATCCTCATCGACGGAACGTACATCCCGACTAGTCACCGCCCAGCTCAGGGGCAAGATGTCACCAAAGCCAACTACTCCGGCACACGCCGTTGCCAGCGTGTCAGCATCCAGGTCGCCTCCACCCTGACCGGACAACTCCTCGCCACGTCTCCACACCGGTTCCCGGAGCTCGACACGACTCCGCCGCCCGCAACCTCACCGACTGGTCACACATCCTCGCAGAACACCACACCACATGGATCGCAGACACCGCCTACATCGCCCATGACGCTCTCACACCCCCCACAAAGAAGAAAAGACACAAACGAACCGACAACGAAAAACACCACAACACAGAAATATCCCGCATCCGCGCCCATGTCGAACACGCCATCGAACACCTGGAAACAACGGAAAATCCTCGCCACCGGCTATCGAGGCAGACTCACCGAAATCCCCGACATCATCGCCACTATTACCCGACTCGAGCTATACCGAATCGGCTGGTAGCCAAGAATGACCTGAAAATGCCTCGAGAATAACACCCTCTGTCAACGTGGATGGTAGCCTTAAATGCTACAGACACCCTGGCGAATAACACGCAGTTTTCATGTTCCGCCACCAGGGCAACTGTTCAAGAAAAAAACGACGAGCAATCAGGCTTCTCTGAATCCCACATCTTTCGAAAATGCACCCCCACCGTGTCCCCGGTTGCCAGCATCTTTTCAACTAGCTCTTCAGTAAAAAACACCAAGTTAGGGTATTTGGGCTGCGGAA
>NZ_JAHPZL010000022.1 GCF_019331795.1 Austwickia sp. TVS 96-490-7B | reverse complement strand
CAGCACGTCGAGGTCTTCCAGATGAGCGGTGTAGGAACCTTCATCTTCGGAAGACCTCGACCCCTATCCGGCCACCGACTCGCCGCCAACACCTACCCCGACCTACACCCTCATCTGGGAAGAGCCTGATAAGTTCTAATTCGTCGATTCTGGCACGGCTTTCAGTTGTGCTGTTTTCTGGCGAAAAATCGACTCTGGCGCATTGAAAGACATCCCTAAAATCGCAGAAGCCATCTCAGTCATCCAGGAGGTTTCAATGTCACGCACATCCAAAACAATGATCGGTATCGTTACTTTATCTTTGTCAGGACTTTTAGTTGGGGCGCTCCCCGCATCAGCGACTCCGGGTTTTTCGACGATGCGAATACAGGCGCGAGTTTCTTGCAATCACGGGGACTGGGCCGATCTTGCTACGGTCTCATCCTCCGGTACTTTCAGACTCACGCAAAACAATAGCGATCCCTACTCCCGACCACGGCGCATCTCCAAAGCACGACCACAGGTCGGAATACGAACGATGTGACAGTGTTCAATGGTCAAATGAAAACCTGGACCAATGTTTCTTATTCTACCTATAAACTTTGGGGAACTCGGGATAATACCTACGACTGCAATGGGTGGATTCCTGGAAATGGGGTTTATAGTGGAGACTATACGTATGATTACTAGTTCGCAGGGCAGCTTTTGGGGTCCGGCGTGCGACCCCAAAAGCTGCCCTGGGGGCGCCGCTCCCGGCGGGTTTCCTTTATGGAAATTAGGGCGTTATTCACGAGGGTTTCACCCCCTTGAGGAGAGTCAGGAAACCTGCAGGTCACAGGCCCTTGCAACGGACGGGTCGTCCGACTTCTAATCGCTCGTGAATAACGCCCTTACTTGGCGCGCAAGTCGCTCCGGGTTCAAGTGCTCGTGAATAGCGCCTCTAAACTTATTATCATACGGAGTCAATGTTTGGTGTGTCATTGCACGTGAAATGCGCATGACATGAACTGCGAGGAGGTTTGTTTATGGGAAAGGGGAAGTGGGGATTGCTGGTGGTGCCTTTGGTGCTAACTGCTTGCTCCATGCATTCTGAGTTGAGTGCGGATAGTGAGGTCTTTAAGGGTGTCGATAAAAGTGCGGCAGAGGAAGTGGTGAATGAGCCCGGTGTCAAGCAGCAGTACGAGTCTAACTCTGATGAAAAAATCAGAAATCAAATCGTGCAGGCCAGGGCGTATGACTATCAGTCCTGCCGGGCTGCGTATGACGTGTTGAAGAAGTGGGTTGAAACGGGGGAGCCGGGGACGTTGACATCGCTGACCAAGCCGGAGATGGTCACTGAAGGTTTCACCGCTATCAATGAGGAAAACAAGAAGAGGATTGAACTGGCCGCAGCGAAGGATATGGAAGGTTTCACGTCGTCGTTAGTGGGGGAGATGAAATGCGGTCGGGAGATTCCAGTCACTCCAGGTGATTACTCCGGGGAAAAGATCGAGGCTGCGGTCGCCAAGCTCACGAAGCGATGAATCTCATCCGCCGTACGGCGTCCCGCCCTGGTGTGCAGGGCATGGCCGTTGGCATGACATTGCTGCTGGGATGTGCCGCCTGTGCAGCCCCGGACAGTCAAGAAGGAATGGTCGCCTCGACTCCTACGGGAGTGAGCACCAGCAGCCAGGACACGACGTACGTCGTCCGACCACCAGCATCCTTCGCTTTTTCTATGACGGTGGAGGCGACAACCGGGCAGAAAGATGTGTTCACCATCCCGGTGCCCGAAGGGCTGACCTTCACTGCTGATCCAGACCTGGTGTCGGCGCGGCGATGCCTGGATTCTGCTGGCACGCCAGCGCCCTGCCGTCCCCAAGAGCAACAGGCGCAGAAAGCCACAGCTCAGCGTGATCTGGCCGCCCCCGTGGCAGCGCGCTTCGGGGGCAGCCCCCATGACTCCACCCGGACGTCCACCCCGAGTCAGGCACCCACGCCTGGGGGCGCCGCACCACCACAGGTCCCTGATCCGTCGGTGCCTATCCGGGCGCATCGACGACTGGGCCGCACCACGGTGGACAGCGCACTGGCCGCCCGCGCCGCTGGGGCTCACCCGGGGACGGTGCTGCTGTCTCAGGTACGCCAGTTAACTGACCGAGCTGGGGTGATCACCGCCCCGATCGAGGGGGATTTCTCCTACACCGCGCAAGCCCTCACGGTGCGCCACCGCTACACCGCGGTGACGGGCTCGTTGACTGCGACGCAGGTGTTGCGGTTATCCGCCGGGGAGGTCACCGCGGAAGCGACGTATCCCAGTGCGTTGGGTCAACGCACCGTCTCCTGTCGGGCATTGAGCATCACCGCGCCAAGCTCCCCAGATGCTAAACCTGAGGCGACATGCGTCCTGCCAGAAGTCACCGGCACGGTAGCGAACCTTGCGGCGAGTTTGCGGATCAGCAGCCGCACGTCGGCTCCTGTCCTGTCGGTGCCCGAGATCTATCTGCGGCAGGATCCCCGGGGTGAGGATGTCACGCTCACCACTGTCGGCAAGGATGGTGCATCCCGGCCGGTGCCGGTGGTGGTGGGTGTCGGTGACGGCGTACGGCGGGTGATCTTGTCGGGCATCGCGGCCGGTGATCGGTTGGTGCCGCCGACATGACCGGCCTGCTCTGCGCACCTGAAGGTGACCTGGCCCCACCGCGGATGGAATTGTGCGGGGTGGGTGTCGACTATGAGACCGCCACCGGGACAGTCACTGCGCTGACAGAGGTGAGTTGCGCCTTCGCGGCGCGTGAGTCGGTGGCGATCGTCGGCCGGTCGGGGGCAGGCAAATCCACGCTGGTGTCGGTGTTGGCGCTGATGCGCACCCCGAGCCGGGGAATGGTGTGTCTCGATGGGGTGGAAGTGCCGCGCCGTGGCCGTGAACTCGCTCGGCTGCGAGCCCGCCATGTCGGGATGATTTTTCAATCCTTTCATTTGGACCCGCAGGTCACAGCCTTAAACAATGCTCTCTTGCCGTGGCATTTCGCGCCCTGGCTGTCTCGGCGGGATGCTCGGCGGCGCGCCATGGACCTCTTTGACCGGTTGGGCATCGCGGATCTGAGCGACCGGCCGGTGCATGCCATGTCAGGTGGCCAGCGACAACGAGTTGCTATCGCTCGGGCTTTGGTCACCGACCCTGATGTGGTCATTGCTGACGAACCCACCGGGAATCTCGACGAACACACCGGCAATGCGGTCGCCGAGGACCTATACGCGCTGACAGCAAGCGGCACCACCGTGATCGTGGTCACACACGATCACACGATCGCTGCGATGGCGGACCGCACCGTGGATCTAGCGTTCGGGCGGATCTGCTCGGCGGACCCCACTTCTCGGGGTGAGCCGTGACCCGGCTCATCCCGCGCCAGTACCTGCCGCCGCCTCCAGGCTGGACGGGCTGGCGCACTGCCTGGTTGGCGATGCAGCTGGCTCGCCGAGGGTGGGGGCGCACCCTGATGTTAGTGATCATGGTCGCGTTGGGGATGACGTTGTCGCTGGTCACCTCGTCGATGGCCTCGGCTTCTCAACATGACATGGATGCTGCCGTCGATGACATCACCGGGCCGAGGACGCTGCGCACGCTCACCGTCCCGCGACTGCCTTCGCAGCCGCCCGCACAGACCTTCGCCCAGATTGATCGCGTGTTGCGGGTTCGGGGGATCCCAGCCACGGTGATAGCAGTGCGGAGCTTCCCCGGAGTGAACCTGCGCTGTCCGGGCATCAATCAGGATGCTCCTGGCCAGCCACAGCAGGTGATGACGCTGGTCGGGTCGATCTCGTCCTCCTCTGCTGTGGTGGCCAGTCCCCCTGCCGCTGGCCATTCCGCAGACGAGAGGCCCCCGGTCTGCGTGGACCGTGCCCCACTGCCACCGGACGCTCTCGATGCGGTCCCCGACGTGGTGGGTCGGCTCCACAAAGACGTGGTGATGGTGCGGGCTGAATATGTCCCCCTGGTCCAAGCCGCCGTGCCCGTCGACCAGGCTGGTAGCGACACCTGGCAGGTCATCGCCTGGTCGTCCTCGGAAGCACCGCAGCTCACCGACGCCTTGCGGGACAGCTGTGTGACTGCCACTCAGAGCGCTCGCGGGGTGGACGGTCAACCGCCGCAGATCTGCCAGGTGGAGACCCCAGGCAGCAATGATTCGTTACGGCGGGCGGGGCTGGGCGTGCAGATCATGTACCGCACGTTGGGCGCAGCGATCCTGCTGTTAGGTGGAGTCGGAGTGTTGGTCGCGGAAAACATCGTGGTCCGCGACCGGCGGTGGTTGTTTGGGTTGGCTCGGGCGTATGGCGCAGGCAGCGTGGACATCATTGCCTTGGTGGTGTTGGACGTGGTGGTGATCCTGGTGGGCGGGGTGATCACGGCGACGACGGTTAGTGTCCTGGCTCGGCCCATGCTGGCTGATCTGACGCGGAGTGTTTTTGGGACGCCGCTGGTGCTCGTCACCGCCCGGGATGTCCTTGATTTGGCGGTGGGCAGTTTGGTGGTGCTGCTGGTGGCGTCGGTGGGCCCGGCAGTCACTGCGGTGCGCAGCGATCCGTTAGATGTGTTGGAGCGTCGGAGCTGACGAAGGCCCGCTCCGCGAGCGGGTCGCGGGGCGGGCCTTCGGAGCGCAGTCGGGTGGGGATCATGTCCCCGCTGGTACGCCGGATGTCGCTCAGGCGGTGGTGGCCGGTGTCGCTGCGGGGGAGGTGTCATCCCGGGGGCGTGGCGGAGGTGAGGTCAGCACGGGAATCGCTGCTCCGATGAGGGCGATTGCCCCGATCACCGTGTAGGCCAGGACGTAGTTTTTCGATGAGCCGATGAGTGCTGACGCGATCAGCGGACCGGAAACTCCACCGATGGACCAGGCGACCAGCATCAGGCCATAAATACTGCCAGCGTGTTTGACGCCGAAGAATTGTCCGGCGGTGGAGGGCAGCGCGCCGAAGGCACCGCCGTAACAGGTGTAGATGATCGCGGCGAGCACGGCGAAGGACACCGGGGAGGTCCCGATCCGCGGCAGCAGAATCAAGGCGATGCCTTCAAGAGCGAGGATCCCGACGAATGAAGGCATCTTGCCGATCCGGTCAGATAGGGCAGCCCAACCGATGCGGCCAGCCCCGTTAAACAGGCCCATGACACCGACCAGCCCGGCAGCTCCGGCGGCGCTGTAGCCGGCGACAGCAGTGGCGGAGGCCGCTGCCACCGACACCAGGGAGATTCCTGCGGTGACACACACCGTGAGGATCACCGTCAGCAGATACCACTGCCGGGTGCCCAGAGCCTCCCGCACCGTGAAATCGCGGCCTTCGACTGCTGTGGTGGCCGTCCGCCCGGAAGCTACGACACCGGCAGGAGACCACCCCGCTGGCGGGTTGCGGAAAACCGTAGCGCCAGCGACGCCAGCGACCAGGTAGGCCAGCCCCAACGGCAAGAATGCCGCCGCCGGATGTGTCTTGTCTGCTTCGATCAAGGTCTGTGCCACCGGTGAGGTGATCACCGCACCAAACCCGAAACCACCGACGGCGATCCCCGTGATCAGCCCGGCTTTGTCCGGGAACCACTTCTGCAGCAACGCGATCGGCACGATGTAGGCCAGGCCGAGTCCGATCCCGCCCAGGACGCCGTACCCCAAGATCAGCAACCACAACTGGCCCGGCGCCTGCGCGAACGAACTCAGCACGATGCCTGCGGCATACATCACCATGCCCACCACGGCGACGGTGCGCGGGCCACGCCGGTCCTGGATCCGACCGCCCAGGAAGGTCCCCACGAAGATCATGCCGATCGCCGTTTCGAAGGGGATCGTTGCTTCCACCGTCGACAGTCGCAATGCCGACTCCGGCGCTTGCAGCGCTTTGCTGAAGGTGCTCCAGGCATAGACCGCACCGAGGGCGAGCTGCACCAACACCGCACCAGCGAGAATCACCCACCGATCTGATGCCCGAGGTGGAAGAGGGTCGGTGGACGTCGACGCCGGATCCGCGGTCGTCACGTCAGAAGATTCCGAGCAGGCCATTCCGTCATTTTCCCACCTCTGGGACGCCCGTCCGGACCGAACCGAAGATCCTCGGGGTTAGGTTGGGCGCCATGACCTTCCAGCGTCTCCACGACCCAGACCGGCACACCTTCGCTTCGGACAACTACTCCGGGGTCCACCCCGAGGTCCTGGAAGCGTTGGCCGCTGCCAACGGCGGTCATGTCACCAGTTACGGCGCTGACCCCTATACCGAGCGGTTGGTCGAGATCATGCGTGCGCATTTCGGGCCCCAGGTCCAGACCCATCCGGTCCTGACCGGTGGCGGCGCTAATGTCATCTCGTTGATGGCGATGGCTCGCCCCTGGGATGCAGTGATCTGCGCGGACAGTGCTCACATCAACACCGATGAGTGTGGGGCGCCGGAGAAGCTCGGCGGACTCAAACTGGACACCATCCCCACCCCGGACGGCAAGCTCACTCCGGAGCTGGTGGATACCAAAGCGGTCGGATTCGACTTCGAGCATCACGCCCAGCCGCGATTGCTCTCCATCACCCAGTCCACCGAGTGGGGGACGTTGTATTCCGTGGCGGAACTCAAGGCGCTGGTCGCCCGAGCCAAAGAACACGGCATGGTGGTCCACATGGACGGTTCCCGGCTGGGTAACGCCGCTGCGGCTCTCGGTGTCTCGTTGTGGGCGATGACGACAGACGTGGGCGTGGACGTGCTATCCCTGGGCGGCACCAAGAACGGCCTGATGGGCGCGGAAGCGGTGGTAGTCCTCAACCCGGACGCCGTCCAGGGCATGCTCTACGTGCGCAAGATGACGATGCAGCTGGCCAGCAAACTCCGGTTTGTTTCGGCACAGTTGCTCGCGTTGTACGACGGAGATTTGTGGTTGCGCTCGGCCACGCACGCCAACGTCATGGCGGCGCGTCTTGCCGCGGGCGTGCGTGAGCTGCCGGGGGTCAGATTGACGCGTGAGCCGCACGTCAACGCAGTGTTCGCGGTGCTACCCCGGTCGGTAGCTGATGCCGTGCGCGAGCAGTTCTTCTTCTATGACTGGGACGAAGCGGTCGGCGAGGTGCGCTGGATGTGCGGATTCGACACCACCAAAGAGGACGTCGACGCGTTCATTGATGCCATCCGTACGGCGCTCGCTAGCCCAGAGGTTTCATTCGTGATGTGACCGGTGAACGCGAGAAGTGCCCTTGTCCTGCAAGGATGTCGTTTGCGACAGGTGATATCCACGAGGTTCGTAGGGCGCTTCTCTGGTCTGTATCTTCACGTTCGAGTCAATGCTGTGGCGTCAGCCGCTGGCCGGACACGATCCGGTGAAAGTGAAGCTGGATCTGGGGGTTCCCGTTGGCGTGGAGTAGGGGGACGCCTGCAGTAACACCGCGACCACCTAGACTCCCTGGCCACCTCCCCCTGACCCCGACGATCCACCCGTTCACCGGGCCCAACGAAAGATGCGGGCTAGACGGTATGTAGCAACCCCGTCACAGCGACCGGGTCGCTACATACCGTCTAGGTGGATAGTGATGAATTCGCTTCTGCAGTAGTTGGATTGGTGATGCATGCCTGACTGCCTCTTAATAATTAAGGGTTCTTCGCAGATGAGGGTGTAGTCGGCTGGCGCGTCGGTCCGGGGGTAGGCGGTTGAGGTCTTCCGAAGATGGAGGTTCCTACACGCAGCCATCCCAAAGACCTCGACGTGCCCGACGCTACCTTCACACGCTCTGACCTGACTATCTTCACCCGCCTGGACGACCTCGGCCTGGAGGTCACCGGCCAACGACTCGATCCTGACCGTGCGGTGCTCGCTTGTCGGGTCATCGAGCCCGACGACTGGTGCCGACGGTGCGGTCGCAAAGGCGACCCCCTCTATACCGCGCGCCGGACCGTGCACACCGGGGCCGACCTGCTCACCGAAGTTCAGCACGAACGCCTCGAATCGCTCTTCGCCGCCGATCGGCATATTCAGGTCGAGTACACCTCGGGCATCTACCAGCGCATGATCTCCGCCTACCGCCACCCCGACCAGACCTCCGCCCGCGTCGAGATGAGCTCCATCATCGACACTCTCACCAACGGCGTGCCCAAGACGCTGGTCGAGCTACGCAAGCTCGACCGCACCCTGACCAGACACGCCTACGACATGCTGGCCTACATCGACCAACCCCGCACCAGCAACAGCCTTACTGAAGCCGTGAACGGGCGCCTTGAGCGCCTGCGCGGCCTGGCCCTCGGGTTGGCGCAACCTGACCCACCACACTGCCCGAGACCGACGGATTCAGACCGCTACTACACCCTGGATTGCGAAGAGCCTAATTAAGTTGAAATTTCATTTAGTCAGAGGCGCTGGGCGATTCAAGGAAGCAGAAGCTACATAGCCCAGATGCCTTCTGACACAAGAAAATTGGGCCTGCTAAGACGCCGTTGTTTGCTCATTTTAGATAAATGTGCAGAATGCATTCTGCGTCGCTTACTAAAGCGATATGATCCTCGTTATTCAATGCAAGAGATAGGTATTGCCATGAGCAAAAAATGGATCGCTGTCGCGCTTATTCTAGGTGCCGGTATCGGAGTATCGAGTCCCGCATTTGCAGTGAGCGATCAAGATCGCTGGCGGGAACGCTGCCCAGATCAAGCTCCGTGTTTTTTTAACGATCTTAACTATCGTGGGGAGATGAGCTGGAAACAGCCCGGTATTGGGCTGGTGAACATCTCGCATAAGAATAATGATCAGCTCTCCTCCTGGGCTAATCGTAGCTACCAAGACGCTGCTGGTTACGAACACGCAGATGGCCTTGGGGAGTGCCTCCCGATGCCCAAGCGGCAGCGAAACTCTTGGGTTCAAGGCTGGTGGAATGACAGAGTTTCATCCTGGAAGACCAACGGAGGCTGCTGATCTAACCTGAGAAACTGAAATGCGGGCGACAATAAACGAAGATTGTCGCCCGCATTCACATTTGAAAAGAGATACTAATGGCAATTAAAGCAGTCAAGGTAAAGAAAAAATTTAAAAACGGGGACTTTGATCGTTTGGTTGTTAACGATATTTCTATTGATATCCCGCAAGGAAATATGGTGTCCCTGATGGGACCGTCAGGATCGGGAAAAAGCACGCTTCTGAAATTATGTGCAGGACTTGAAGTACCAGATGAGGGTAGCGTTTTTATCAACAGAACGCGCATTGATCGCATGTCGTCTAAAAAAAGAGCCCAAGTTAGATTGAATAGCATTGGTGTAATATTTCAGCATGGAAATTTGCTGAACGAACTGACGGCAGCAGAAAACGTTGCGCTCCCCCTTCGTGCGCAAGGTCATCGTCGACTTGCTTCTCTGCAGCTTGCTCAAGAGGAATTAGAAAGTCTTGGTCTTGGTGATTATTGTCATCGGGCACCTGAAACTCTATCAGGAGGGGAGCAACAACGTGTCGGAATCGCTCGTGCACTCGCAGGTAACAAGAAAATTCTTCTCGCAGATGAACCTACTGGCGCGCTAGATAAATTGGCAACAATCGCGGTATTTGATGCACTGAGAAAAGTTGCAGAAGCTGGAGCGGCTATTTTGATCGCTACCCACGATCCACTCGTCAATCAGTGGGTCGACCAAAGTATCGTCATTGACGATGGACAAATTGTTGATATTAATTATTACTAATGTCATTTTTCAAGAAACTCACAGAAAGTCTGGCATCACGCAAAATGAATTCGTATTATAGTGGATTAATTTTTCTAGAATTGAAGCGCTCATACGCAAAGCTGGGCTGGTGGATGACCTTGTCCATACTTGCGCTGACTGTTGTAGTCCTGTCTCTTCTTCATCACGTAGGGCTAGCCACCCAACTCACCTCAAATCAGATTTCAGAAAGAAATCTAGGAGATCGGGAACACAGATTCTCTGTGCCGATAGGTAGTTGCCATCCATCAAAAGAATGCCCTGTTGCGACTATGATTCCTAATTTAATGTCAACTATCGGTGCCAATAACTCTCAAGTGACACTTTCCACGGATGCAGTAAAAATCCAAGATCAGCCAGACCTTAAACCTCGAATTCATGAAACGCAGTGGAATGCAGAGTTTAATTCTGCAAGATTCTTACTCAAGAGAGGAAGCTGGCCAAAATCAGATGCTGAAGTGGTCTTGTCATCTGAACTTAATCTTCGTATGGGCAATCCTAAGATCATCAAGTTATATGGAGGACTTGTTTCATTTCGAGTAGCAGGCATCGCCGAAGATAAATATTTCAATAATGAGAAAACTATATTTTCTGCCCCGGGAACTATATCCAAAATAATAAGCGAAATTTCTGTGCATGGAGAGAGATACTCGCGGCCACAGATAAGCTTCGCGGTCCAGTTCAATGGAGGCGATGAAAGCCAAATTATAATTGAAGTATCTAAAATGATCGAAAAGTTAACGAAGTCCAATGCTCAGACTTACGAAAAAGAAATTGCTTCATCATATGAAACTCGCAAAGAAAACACAAGGGCCTGGTCAGCCTTTTATAAAGAAACGCCATTATTTGCAGGATGGATTCCTCTTTTAATTCTTCCAGGTCTATGCGTTTTTGTAATAATAGCAGGTCAGAGTAAGAAAAATCGAGATATTCGCAAGCAATTATTATTACTGGGAATTAATCAACATCGAACTACCATAGTTCAATACATAACAAATTTGATTGCTATTATTTTTACAATAATTTTTTCTATCATTGTTGGTGATATGTTGGGTTACATCTTTCGAGACGTAATTAGACAATATGCTCACCAGCCACTTAGTCCCCCATTGTTGCCAATTGTGACATTATCTTTCGCACTAGTCAGTGCTATATTACCCCTAACTTTATGGTTACTAACGGAGATGATCTACGATCTATGGACTGCGCGCAGGTCAAGAAAAATCTCAATTGCGATACGTAGTGTAACAAGAAAAGCTGTTGGTCTATTCCGTTTTTTATTATTAGTAGCTGGAGCGGCTTGGCTCATCAATGCAGCGATTTTTAACAAGCCTAGTACGGCTTCAGAACTATCAATTTGGATCAATATTTTCTGCTTGGTTAGCGCGGTCTTTATTGCACCTTTAATTGCGATCTATCGAGATGGCCCCGGTGTTATGCCTGTGCCATTAACTTTAGCAGTTCGTCGAATGAATCGTTCTTTTATTGCCACAGCTATGACAGCATGTGCCGTTATAGCATTTTTATCAGTTCCAGTGGCTACTATTATTAGTACTGCGACCAGTGAATATTATATAAATATTTCACAGGTTGCCGCAGTTGCGCCAAATCAAATCGCATTAGGAATGAATAAAACTTCGAGTGGCGGAACAAGTTCTCAAATCAAAAAAGATTTTGAGGAAATTAGTCATCTTTCTAGTCCAATTAGTCTTCAGAGTGCTTGGGTGGCGGATTCATCCGGTCAGTGCCTCGCCTGCTTCGGTGAGTAGTTTATCGAGGCGTTCGGTGGGGGTGTCGAAGTCCAGGGTTTGACGGGGCCTGCCGTTGAGGAGGTAGGCGACGTTGTCGAGGT
>NZ_JAHPZL010000021.1 GCF_019331795.1 Austwickia sp. TVS 96-490-7B | reverse complement strand
GTAGGAGCTGCGCATGCCGCCGCTGGTGGGGAAGATGCGTTCCTTCAGAAGGGTGCTGATCTTCTTGCCGGTGATCTTTTCCACCATCATCCCGGCGACGACGTAGTTGGTGTTGTTGTAGTCGTGCTCAGCACCCGGCTTGGTGTCCCACTCGAGCTTTCGCGCCGATTTAACGAGTTCCTCAGGAGTGTGTTTTTTGCTAGTGACCTTCAGGGCGGCGTCGCTGTCACCAGGGTCGTCAATGAAGCTCGCCATGTATTCGGGGATGCCGCTGGTGTGGCTGAGGAGTTGTTTGAGGGTGACTTTGCCGTAGTCGCCGGGGAGTAGCCCGGGGAGGACTGATTCGACGGTGGTGTCCAGCTTCCATCGGC
>NZ_JAHPZL010000020.1 GCF_019331795.1 Austwickia sp. TVS 96-490-7B | reverse complement strand
TCGGTGGTGTTAGCCAGCGCGGCGTGCGCCACCTCAGCGTCCCCGCCGTCCGCTGTGTCCTCAGCACGCTGCCTCAAGAGACAGCCACCAGCCTGTGCGGAGCCGCCGATCACCTCACCCGGTTCGGCGCGCCCCGCCCGGTTAATCTCCGCCGACGACACCCTCCACAGCTGTCATGACGCAGCCGATGACGTCGACACCCGCCGTAACCGGGCATGGAAAGTGACCTGCGTGCCCTGCGGTTCCCGCGGTGACCACTCGATCTGACCGCGCAAATCCTGCACCAACGCCGTCACAATCTGCGTACCCAATCCCGACCGACCAGGCCTAAAGCCTTCTGGCAATCCGGTCCCGTCGTCAGCCACCACCACCGTCACATAGTCGTCGTCCCCCTCGGTCGATCGGCGAGCGTCCAAAGTCACCACCCCCCCACGATCTCGAAGACCGTGCTCGACTGCGTTGTGCACTAACTCGGTGACCACCATGGCCATCGATGTCGCATCCTCCGCGCTGATCATCCCGAACCCCCCGGAACGCCGCCACGAAATCGCCTGATCCTGATTGGCGACCTCGACCACAGCATTCAGCGCTCGCGCGACGATCTCGTCGAAATCGACCACCTCATCCAACGTTTGGCTGAGCGTCTCGTGCACCAACGCAATCGTCGCGACCCGGCGTACGGCCTCCTGCAATGCCGCCTTCGCCCGGTCGTCGGCGACCCGCCGTGACTGCAGCCGAAGCAGTGCCGCCACCGTCTGCAGATTGTTCTTCACCCGATGGTGAATCTCTCGGATCGTCGCATCTTTAGTGAGCAGTTCCCGCTCCCGACGCCGCAACTCGCTGACATCCCGAGCCAACACCATCGCCCCCACCCGGGCGCCGCCCTCGGTCAACGGGATGGCGCGTAGAGACAACGTGGCAAACCGCGACTCCATCTCCGTGCGCCACGGGGCCCGACCCGTCACCACCACCGCCAACGCCTCGTCAACCTGGGAATAATCCGGAATCAGCCCGGTCATCACCTCACTGAGCGACTCCCCGACAATGTCCCCGTGATGACCCAACCGGTGCAACGCAGAAATCGCGTTAGGGCTGGCATACATCACCACCCCTTCCACATCCAGACGCAGCACCCCGTCCCCTACCCGCGGCGCCCCGCGGCGTAATCCCGTGGGTGCACCCAATGTCGGGAACTCCCCCGAAGCGATCATTCGGCACAACGTGTCCGAAATCCCCCGGTACGTCAGCTCTAACCGACTCGGCGCCCGCATCGCTTCCATGTTGCTATGCCGCGTGATCACCGCGATCACCCGACCAGAACGCACCACCGGGATCGCTTCCTCCCGCACCGGCACGTCATCTCGCCACTCCGGACCGCGATCACGGATAATCCGTGACTTACTGACGCCTAAATCCAGCAGAGCTCGCCGAGTCGACCCCGCCACCGACCCCACGATGTCATCAAAAAACACCAACGGGCCGGTATTAGGACGCACATGCATCACCGCCACCCACCCGTCAGGCGCGAGATGAGTGCCATGCACCCACAACACCAAATCCGCGAAAGACAGATCTGCCACGATCTGCCAGTCCCCCACCAGGAGGTGCAACCAGTCGACATCGGAGCTCGCCAATCGCGGATGTCCGGCCAGCATGTCGTGGAGAGTCGGCACCCGCTGAGCCTAGCGCGCCCACCTGACAACTCGCCCCGCCCAACAAAGACGGTGGGGGTTCTCCCACAACGCTGACAGGAAAACCCCCACCATCAATGACACCGACAGCAGGTCACGCCGTGGGCAGGCCCGCCCGCGCGATCCCTCGCAATGTCCGCAAGGCCACCGACAATGGCGCCAAACCAGGACGTTCTACGTCGGTGATCCCACCCAACGAACTACGCATCCGCTCCATCGCATCCGCGTTGGCCGTGAGCCATGTCGCCAACCGCTCCTCAGCATCGGCTGTCTCCTCGGTCGAAGACAGAATCGATCGAGTCAAAGACTCCAGCACCGAATACAGGTCGTCACGCATCGCACCCCGCGCCAACGCATCCCAGCGATTCCCCCGCGGCAACCCAGCGACCTGCTTCAACAACTCATCCACGCCAAAATGCTCCGACGTGGCGAAGTACAACGCGGCCACGCTTTCCACGCTCCGGTCACACTCATGTGCCAACTCGACGACATCAAGCACCGAGAACAGATCCAACAAGCCGCAGGCGTGCAAGGCCAACCCCTCAGGCACGCCCTGCTCCATCAGCTCTGCAGCCTCCGCACGGTGCCGTGCCGCCTCAGTGCCGACCAAGGACTCCGGCAACATCCGACTCAATGTGGCAAAAGCCCCGCTGAACCGTTCGATCTCCGCAGCGACATCCATCTGGCCCGGGCGGCGCTGCAAGAACCACCGGACCGCACGGTCCAGCAGACGACGGAAGATCAGATACATATGCGTCTGGACGTCCGTGGGTACCACCGTGTCCAGGGCTTCGATCTGCTCGACGTAACCGCGCAGATCAAAGACTTCCCGGGCGATCACGAAGGCCCGGGCGATCTGCTCCGGGCTGGCCCCGGTCTCTTCCATGGCCCGGAAGACGAAGGTGATGCCACCCCGGTTGACTAGTGAGTTCGCTACCGAATTGACGATGATCTCCCGTTTCAACGGGTGCGTGTCCAGCTGGTCGCCGTACTCCTCGCGGATCGCGGGCGGGAAGTAGTCAGTCAACGTACGGGTGAACCACGGCTCGTCAGGCATGCTCCCTTCAAGCAGGTCAGCTTTTAACGCCAACTTCGCGTACGCCACCAGCACACACAACTCAGGGGATTCCAGGCCGACCTTGTTTTGCAGGCGGCGGGCGATTTCCGACTCATCAGGCAGGAACTCCAGCGCCCGATCCAGATCACCCCGCTCCTCCAGCCAATGGATGAACCGGGTGTGGACCGGGAGCATCGCTGAACGCTGGTTACGAGCGTTGCCGAGCAAAACGTTTTGCTCATAGTTGTCCCGCAGCACCATCGCCGCCACATCGTCGGTCATCGACGCCAACAGCGAATTACGCTGCTTGAGGGTCATGTCGCCCTCGCGGGTCAACCCCGTGAGCAAGATTTTGATGTTGACCTCATGGTCGGAGGTGTCCACACCGGCGGAGTTATCGATCGCATCGGTATTGACTCGCACTCCGACGCCAGCGGCTTCGATCCGTCCCAGCTGACTGCATCCCAGGTTGCCGCCTTCACCAATGACCCGACAACGCAACTGGCGACCGTCCACCCGAATCGCGTCATTAGCCCGATCACCGATATCCCCGTCATTCTCAGCGGAGGCCTTCACATAGGTGCCGATGCCGCCATTCCACAGCAGATCCACCGGCGCCAACAGAATCGCCTTCATCAGCTCGGCAGGAGTAACACTTTCTACGTCCTGAGCCATTCCCAAGGCGGCACGCACCTGCGGGCTCACCGGGATCGACTTGGCCGTCCGCGGGAAGATCCCACCTCCGTCACTGATCAGCGACGCATCGTAGTCAGCCCAGGACGAGCGCGGCAGATCAAACAGGCGCCGCCGTTCCGCTTCGGAGCTCACCGCATCTGGCGTGGGGTCAAGGAAAATGTGCCGGTGGTCGAACGCTGCCACCAAGCGGGTGCACGGCGAAAGCAACATTCCGTTGCCAAAGACATCACCGCTCATATCCCCGATACCGACCGCAGTGAATTCTTGAGTCTGGCAGTCGATGCCCATCTCCCGGAAATGCCGCTTCACCGACTCCCAGGCGCCTCGTGCCGTGATGCCCATGCCTTTGTGGTCATAGCCTGCCGACCCGCCGGACGCAAACGCATCATCTAGCCAGAAGCCATAGCTCTGGGCGACACCATTAGCGATATCAGAGAACTTCGCGGTGCCCTTGTCCGCAGCGACCACGAGGTAAGGGTCATCGGGGTCATGTCGCACCACCCGCTCCGGCGGGATGATCTGCCCACCAACACGGTTATCGGTGACATCCAGCAGCGATGAAATAAACAACTGGTACGACGCGATACCTTCAGCGAGCCAAGCATCCCGGTCGACCGAGGGGTCTGGCAGCTGTTTGGCGAAAAAACCGCCCTTGCTGCCGGTCGGCACAATCACGGCGTTCTTCACCATTTGCGCCTTGACGAGCCCCAGGATCTCGGTGCGGAAATCTTCCCGCCGGTCGCTCCACCGCAAACCACCGCGGGCGACTTTGCCGAATCGCAGGTGTACCCCTTCGACGCGAGGACTGTAGACCCAGATTTCGAACATCGGGCGCGGCGCGGGCAGACCGGGCACCGCTTTCGGATCCAGTTTGAAACAGACCGTGGGCTTCACCTCGGGAACGACACCATCGCTACCGGCGCGAGGTTGCTGGTAATAGTTCGTCCGCAATGTCGCCTGGATGACTCCGAGGAAGGTCCGCAGAATCCTGTCCTGGTCAAGACTGGCCACCTCGTCCAAGGCAGACATGATCCGCTCAGTGATCGCTTCTTGGGCGGCGTCCCGTTCCTCCACCTCAGATTCGTCGTACTGATCCGGATCAAACCGGGCCCCAAACAGTTCGACCAGCAGCCGGGCGATTGTCGCGTGTGCGGTGAGAGTGCCCTCGATGAAGGACTGAGTGAACGGCGTACCTGCTTGGCGTTGGTACTTCGCGACCGCCCGGAGAATGACGACCTGACGCCAATCCACACCGGCAGAAAGGACGAGGGCATTGAACCCATCACTTTCAGCGTGGCCCGACCAGACGGCTTGGAAAGCCTCCTGGAAACGTTGCCGGGCGCCATCAGCCCCCACCGACCACACCTGCGGGCTAGACGCCCGCAACCCGAAGTCGTAAATGTGCACGAGCGTTCCGTCGGCACCTTCCAGCGCGTACGGACGCTCGTCGGTGACCTCCAAACCCATGTCCGTGAAGATGGGCAGCAACTCGGTCAACGACAGCGGTCCCCGGCGGTAGAGCTTCAATCGCCGTTCCTCCGCTGGCGCCCCGGGCGCGTGGTAGAGATTCAATCGGAGCTCGCCTGGATCACGCAGGTCTTCGACATGGCGCAGGTCAGCAACGGCGACCCGTGCCTGGAAGTCTTCCTTATACGCCTCGGGGAAGGCGGAACTCCACCGGGACAACAACCGGGAGGCTGTCTCTTCGCCGTACTCGCTGCGCGCACCTTCGGAAAGGTCCTCTTCCCAGGTGCGGGTGGCATCGCGGACCTGCCGTTGCAGATCATCGACGTTAACGTCCGGGAGTTCCGATCCGGGAGCGACCCGTACGACGAAGTGCAACCGCGCCAAGACCGACTCGGACACCAAAGTGGTGAATTCGACGGATTCTCCACGGAATGCTTTGCGGAGCAGTGCTTCTAGGCGTAGGCGGACGGTGGTGTTGTACCTGTCGCGGGGGATGTAGACCAAACAGCTCATGAATCGGCCGTAGTCATCCTTACGCAAGAAGAGCCGCGGTTGACGGCGTTCTCGCAGATGCACCACGGACGTCGCGATCTC
Source organism: Austwickia sp. TVS 96-490-7B (assembly GCF_019331795.1). Taxonomy (GTDB): domain Bacteria; phylum Actinomycetota; class Actinomycetes; order Actinomycetales; family Dermatophilaceae; genus Austwickia. The sequence continues at coordinate 51,614 of NZ_JAHPZL010000020.1, read as the reverse complement.
GGCGAGATCACTGACATCGGATTGGAACAATTCGTCGCGCGGATAGTTTTCCAACACGCCTAGCAGATCCTTGGCCAGGTGGCTCTCCGGAGCAAACCCGCTAGAGGCAATGATCCGGCGGACCTTCTGGGCCACATACGGAATACGTGTGACCGAATGGGTGTAAGCCCCGCCGGTGAACAAACCCACGAAACGGCGTTCCCCCACCACCCGACCGGTGTCGTCGAAGCTTTTGATGCCTACGTAGTCCAGGTAGACCGGGCGGTGCACCGTGGACACCGTGTTGGCTTTGGTTACCACGAGGATTTCGGGTTCACGGGCTTTGGCCGCAGCAGCACCAGACAGTCGGTTCAGGTGGGCAGCAGCGGGTGACTCGGAGTCATAGCGCATCAGGCCCAGTCCGGTGCCGTGCACGGGGACCAGCTGGTCGTGCCCGTCGGTCTGGTTCTCGTCGAGGGTGTATTCCCGGTATCCCAAGAAGGTGAACTGTCCGTCGGCCAACCAGCGCAGCAGGTCTGCTGCCTCTGTGCTCTCGGGAAGGTCCGCACCAACCGGTGGCGCGTCGACCAACTCCTGAGCGATAACCCGGGCGCGGTCGGTCATCTTCGGCCAGTCCTCCACGGCAACCCGAACGTCGCTGAGGATGTGTTGGAGACCAGCAGTCAGTTCTTCACGGGCCGTAGCGTCGCTCTCCCGGTCAATTTGCAGGTGCATCCATGACTCGACACCCACCCCGAAATCATCTGGGGCTTCCTGCGGGTCCAAGTCGAGGACATCCTGCAGGTTCCCGGCTGCATCTCGTCGTACCACGAGTTGAGGGTGCACCAGGTGATGCACCGACCGGTGGTGGCGGGCCAGATACGACGAAACGGAATCGACGAGGAAGGGCATGTCGTCGGTGACGATTTCGATGACGGTGTGACCGGTGGTCCATCCTTCTTGTTCCACCGTGGGGGTGAACACGTGGACATTGACGGTCCCCACGGGCCGTTCCACAGCTAAGGCTCGATGAGACAGCGCTGCGCCCAGCAGGTCCTCGGGACGCCGCGCGAGGATGTCCTCGGTCACGACATGGCGGTAGTACCTAGTGAGCAGGCGCTCGATAGGCTCACCACCTCCTCGACCGGCCAGCTGGGCTGCGCTGTGCAAGGACTGATGCCGAGACTCTTCCAACGTCGCGATCATGACGACTTCACCTTCGCAGGTTCGTGGCACACACCGATGTGCTGGGCTTTTTCAGGTTATCGAGGGTGACAGCTCCTAGGCGTGGATTCTGGGTGGGGCGACAACCGATTTCCCTCGGAGGGACTAGTTCGTGATAGTCCACAGGGACCAGCAGCTGCTCCCTCGTGCCGCGGTGAGACGACCTAGGCTGACGGGGTGAACAAGCCCTGGGAACCGATCACCTCATCCGAGTCGTCGCCCCCTGATCCGTGGCGGTGCGGCGCATTGGGAGGCGACGCGGTCGAGGACGAGTGGTGTCGATGGTCGGCGGCGGATCGCTGGTGCACGATCCTTCAGGATCTGACACCGGATGTGGGCAGTTTCGAGGACCAACGTGCGGTCCGCGATGTGCTCGATGCGCTGTGCCGGTCGGTGCGGGCAGCCACCGGGACCTCCTCGTGAGCACTGACCGGTCATCAGCCACTCACCGGGTCGATCCGGCAGCGGTACCCCGGCTTACGGGTGACCCGATGTCCTGCCGGGCGGTGGCCGCGACGCTAGGGATGGAAGCCGCGCGGTTGTCGACATCACTGGGGAGTCCAGTTGAGGAGGTCAGCGCTGCTGCCAGGGAACTCGCTGCCCTTCTCGTGCAGTATGCCGACGAGATCGACGGCGCCCGCCGGGACCATCAGGGTGCACCTGACGATCCGGCACGGTATGCCGCTCGGGCCAGGGCTGGCCGAGCTCGCCGCCAGTTGCGTGACAGGTGCGCGGCACTCGTGGCGCGTCTGCCGCGATGACTGCGCCTGGCGACGGGGCCCTGTGGATCAGAGTTCTCCGGCGGCCAGATGAGTCAGCTCGGTCGCGTCGTACCAGAGCAGTTCATCCTCAGGGTCTGCGTCCCGTTCGGCGGCGTGCAACGCAATCAGATGAGTAGCTGTGACCTCTCCGTCAAGGTGCACCTCGTAACCGTCAATGCCCTCCCCCGGCGTCACCATCCTCACCTGAGAGTCAGGAATTTCCACCGCCGCGACCACAACCCGCCCCTGCGGCCAGCGCTCCTCGCACAGCTGTGCCGCGACCAGCATCGCGTCGTACTCCAGCTCCTCCTCGTCGTCCTCGGGGAAGGCGGCCCGCACCGCTTCAGTGACCGCGGCCGCTCGGACCGACGCCCCATCCAACCGTCCGTTCCCGGACAGAGCGAGCAGCCCGTCCTGTCCCACCGCGACAAAGACCCGTGTCATCGTCGTCCGCCTTTCCCTAGGTCTCGGCGACCATTCTCGCCTCACCGCTTCCCCCACCAATGCCTCAGCCAGTTCGGTGAGGGCATCCAGCAGGTACGCCGGGAACCGGTCCACATCACTCAAGGTGGAACGGTCACCATTGAGTCCGATCCCCACCTGACCGTCGTACGACGTCAACCCGATCGACAATCCCTGCCCAGCAGCCAACGGGATAATGGGGTAACTGACCTCGACTTTCGCGCCAGCCAGCCACAGCGGATATTGCGGTCCGGGGACATTGGTGACGATCAGATTGAAGATATGGCGTGATGCGGCATTGCCCAGATGCGCCCCCAGGTGGTGCAACGTCGTCGGCGCAAACCCGGCCAGGCCGGCAAGATCGCGGGCTCCCACGGTGCGGGCATCCTGGATCTGGCGGCGCATCTGAAAAGCTACCTGTTCTAGGCGCATCATCGGGTTGGCTTCCCCGACAGGCAAATCCACGAAACATGCCCGTACGGTCGATCTTCCGCCGTGCGCTCCCTCTGGAGTGGCGACCGGCACCAACGCCCGCACCCGTGCCGCGGCATGCACCGGTTCGCCACGAGCTTGCAGCCATGACCGCAAAGCACCGGTGATGACGGTGAGTACCACGTCAGTAACACTGCCCTCTCGGGCACCGTGCACCTGATGGTATTGATCGCGGATGCGCCGGAACCGGTCGAGCTGAATCGTGGTGAGACCCACCCTGCGGGAGGCCCCTATCCGCGCATTCAACGGGCTTGGTGGGGCGGGATCAGTGGCGGTGCGTGCCACGGCGGCTGCCACTGACCGGGTACGCCCGAGCACCCGGTCTGTGATCGCGCAGATATCTGACATCCCTCCGGTGACCAGGCCTACCCACCGGCCAGGACTGGTCACCGTTTGAGCGGCGACACCCATCACCAGTTCCAGATCAGTGGGTTCGCGAATCGGCACGGGCTCGGGCACCGGCAGCGGGCGGGCCGATGGATCTTCATCGAGGAGAACCTGAGTGAGATCCACAGCGTCACCGCCATCAACCAGTGCCTGGTGAATCTTGGCGACCACCGCCACTCGGCCGCCCTGCACACCCTCCACGACGTACAACTCCCACAGGGGGTGAGCCCGATCTAACGGGCGGGACAGGATCCGAGCGACGAACTCTTCCAGCTGCTGGGGGGTCCCAGGGCGAGGTAACGCTGATCGACGCAGGTGGTAACTCAGATCGAAGTCGGCCGCATCGACCCAGACCGGAGCTGCGAGCCGCCCCGGGAGATGTCGCACCTTCTGGCGGTACCGGGGCAGGCTGTCCACTCTGGTCCGGATGAGATCGGTCAGTCGTTCTTCGTCCAGGCCATCTGGTCCCGGGTCAAGCACGAAAATCGACCCCACGTGCATGACCGTCGTGGAGTCTTCCAAATAAAGGAATGAGGCGCCCAGCGGGCCCAGGTGATCGGCCACGCCCCCATGGTCACATACCTTCGAGATGCGAGACGCCACGCGCACGTGACCCCCATCACCTGAGAAGTGTCACCAGCTCGCTGAGCTTCGCTGCGATCATCAGCGCCAGCGGCGGCGACGTCCTGCCGGGGTCACCCATTCGGGTCGATCCAGGATCTGCGCGGCGAGCGCCACCACAGCGGGTCGGACCGGGGAGTGTGAGGCGATCTCGGCGAGGGTGCGTCCATGCAGGGCTGCCAGGTCGAAGGCGTCTCGGTCGTCCGGAACATAGTGGACGTCGTTGACCCCTGCAAACCGGGCAAGGACGGCGCTGATCTCCGCTTCGGGGTGGGGGCCGACTGCGGACGTGCGGACTCGGTTGACCAGGACGGTACGTCGAGCGGGAGTACGGATGGTGCCGAGTTCTTGGAGTCCTCGCACCAGTCGTTGCAAGCCGGTCGGTTCGGCTCCCCCCACGACGATGAGGTGGTCGGCGGCAGCGATGCCGGTCAAGGTCGCGGCATTACGTTGGGGGGCTGTGGTGTCGTAGCTGAGTTCTTCGTCGTCTTCGACGGAGAAGCCGCAGTCGAGAACGACCAGGTCAGCGATCTGACGAGAAAGTCGCAGGACAGTGTCGAGCGGGTCGGCGCGGAGTTCAGGCCATCGGTCTGCGCGGGGAATCCCGGTGAGCAGACTCAGGTGTGATGCGATGGTGAGGGTGCGGGCGCGTAGACCTGTGACGTCGAGGTCGCCGTGGTCCGCGCTGCGGACAGCACCGGCAAGGCCGGGGGCTTCGTCGAGGACGGACAAGGCTTGCGCCTGGGTACCGCCGTAGGGGTCAGCGTCGATCAAGAGTGTGTCGACACCGAGACGTGCTGCTTCAGCAGCGAGGGTCAGCGCAATGCTGCTTCGTCCGGGGGATCCGGCGGGGCCCCACACTGCGACGATGATCCCCGACTGGGGGTCGTCGGGGGTAGTGGTCTCTGGCGTCGGGAGGTCGATCAAAGTGTCATGGGTGGCAGTCAGGATAGCGGGGTCCGATGGGACCACCTCGATGGATGTGCTTCCGGCTGGAGTGGTCTCGACGTCGGAGTCGATGTCGTCGGCCCAGTGGGCCTGGAGTCGTGTGAGCTGGGGGTCTGGGCGGTCGGTGAGCGCTGCGATGATGTCAGCGGGCTCGCTGTCCGCGGCAATCACTCGGGTCAGTCCGAGGCTGCGGAGGAGTCGTTCGTCAGCGTCGACTCCGGGCCTGCTGACGCCGATGACGTCTAGCCCGGAGCGGGTGAGGTCGGCAATGGCGGTACGGTCCAGGCCGGTCAGTCCGGTGCTGACCAGGGCGCACCGGCCGAGACCTGCGGCCGCTGCGGATAATAATTCGGGGAGATCAGCGCAGCGTCGGACAAGTTCGAGCTCGCGGCAGCCGGTGATGATGTCGACGAGGGCAGTCTCGAAGTTGTCGGGGACGCCCATCAGGAGGGTGCGTGCCATCAGCGGTCCCGTTGGGCGGATCCGGCTGCGGGAACGAGGGTGATTTTGGCGCCCTGGTCCATGGCTGCGATGAGCTTCTCGACGTCGTGATGTGGGACGTGGATTTGAATGCCGGTGGTCCCGGTCCCGGTGAGGCGGCTTTCGTCACGGTCGGGGACTTTTCCGACCGGGGCTGCGGTGACGAGGCGTTGGGGGCTGCCATAGTCGGTGCTCCCGGCGCGACCGAGCCGTTCGTTGACCCAGACATCGACGACTGATCCAGTGGTCAGCACGCGAGCTGAGTCGCTGGTGATGGGCACCACGATCGGGGCTCTCGAGGCCTGGTCGGCGTGGACGACGGCGGCAGCGGGGAGGAGCTCGCCGGGGCGGACTTCACGAACGATGACGCCGCCTTCCGGCAGGGGCTGGTCGGCTCGCAGGTAGGTGTCGGTGTGCGCGCCAAGCGCGACATTGATGCGGGTCAGCCGGTCGGCGGTGATTTTGTCGCCAGGAACGAGCGCAGCAGAGGCGGCGTACACGGGCACGGTGTGGTCGGCGGCAGCAACGATCCGTGCGCCCAGGGCAATGGAAGTCAGGACCAGAATCACCCCGATGAGGAGTCGTCCGTCACGCCAGCCAGGTCGGCGCAGGCGACGTGCGGGTACGGCTGTCGTGGTCATCTGTTTCCCCCTGTGACGCCGCTGTCGCGGCATGGTGAGCGGTGGCGCGTCCCTCCCCAGGGGTGTGCGCCCGTCATACGTCCGTCCATGATGGCATCCAGGAGGTCTCGCTCCCAGTCGCTGAGATACCACCGAGCTCGTGACGTGCTGGGTCTAGGTGAGCAGGAATGGCGGTGGGCTGCCGATGTGGTAGACATCGGGAAGGCCTATCGGGACGATCGTTCCGAGGGAACAGTGATGGTTCGTCGTCGTCCGGAGTGTTCATGTCGCGTCGTTTTCTCCCTTTGTCTGAGGTGTGCGAGATCTTGGCGATCTCGTCCGCTCAGGGCTATGCATTGGTCCGGACGGGAGAGTTGCCGGCGATCCAAATCGGTGGTCGTGGACAGTGGCGGGTCGAGGCGAGCGTGCTGGAGGAGTTCATTTCAGCGAAGTACGCCGAGCAGCGCGCTGCGGCGGTGAGCGAGCAACGGGAGTCACCGGCCTGAGCCGGTCAGGGGCCTGCCCCGTCCGGGGTTAGGTGGTGCTGAGGCACATCACTGCGGTAGTGGGCAAGGTCCTGCGGCCGCGGATCTCCCGCTGGCGGCCAGACACGTCTGCAGGATGTTCGACGATGTCGACAAAGTCAGCTCCGACAGCGTCGATAGTGCCGGTGAGGGTGCGCCCAGCGGCGTCGTCAATCATGATCGTGGCTCGGTCGCGGGCGAGCGCTCGCAGGGCGTAACCCCAGGTGTATCTGCGGATAGCGCGGACCTGTTTGGGACCGGCAGCCTGCCCGGTCAACCCGTCGTACTGGACGATGGCGCTGGTGGGGATGAGTCGTCGGCGAGGTCCGTCAGCGATGACGACGAAATCGGATCCGAGGTCGGCGAGTCGTCCGGTGAGGCGACGTCCGCTGCGAAGCAGGATCTCTATCGGGTCCTGTTGCGCAGCGAGCCTGTCGGTCAGGGTGATCAGCGCGCGTTCCCGTCGAGTCCGGTCAGCGACCTCAGCGTGTCGTTGTCGCTGCTGGTCAGCATCCCATTGAGCGTCAAGGTCCTCGAAGAGTCGATCCCATCGCATCCCGATGCTCCCTGCTGGTTGAGGTGATCGGCATTGTCGTGCGGTGCCTCCTGGCCAGGATGCCTGGCATGGGGATCCGTCGCCACACCATCTACCCATCAGTTATCCAACGCGATTCACTACTATCTAGCTCGGTCATTCATTATCAAGTCGCATCAAACTGCATCAAACGCTATCTTTGAGGAGTGGAAGACAGTATTCGATTGCCTGGCGGCCCGGTGGCGCGCTGGGGTGGCGCCCTCACTGCCAGGGTCACCTTGAGCGTCCTGACCTGCACCATCGCCGCCTGGGGCGCCCTGGACGCCCTCCAGCTGTGGGCCATGCGGGAGATGCTCGACCCCACAGGCTGGCTGCGACTATGCAGTGCCGTCACGCTGTCTGCACTAGGGGGATGGCTGATCATCACCGTCGTAGCCTGTGCGGCAGCCCAACTGCCCGGCCAGATCGGACATCACTGCCAGCGACTGGCCGACGCCTGCGCACCTGAGGTGTTACGCCGATGCGCGATCCTGGTGTTGACTGGCGCCACCTGGACTCCTGCAGTGGCACAGGCGACACCGGCATTCACCCCACCTATGGACCGTGCGGGCGGCGCGATCAGCGCCACCCTGACCACGTCAGACCTCCCCGACCCGGCACTGCACCCAGATAGGGCGAGCCCGAATCCTCATCTCGCCCCTAGCGCGACGGCCCCCGCTGTCCCAGGCGAGACAGCGCGCACCGTTGTTGTTCGTCCAGGTGACTGCCTCTGGTCCTTAGCTCAGGACGCCTTAGGTGACCAGGCGACACCTGCCCGCGTCGCCCAGGAATGGCCTCGCTGGCTCGCGGCGAACCGCCATCTCGTCGGCGACCCCGATCTGATCCATCCCGGCACAACCTTGATCGTTCCCCCCACGGAGACACCATGAGCACCGCTACCTTGACCACCCCCACCATTCCCACTGGTGGGCGCCCCTTGACTGACGACGAAATCAGCTGGGAACCAGCAGCGGCCCACCGGGACGCCCCGGTCGTGGTCCAAGATCTCCTCCCTTGGCACGAGGAGATACTTCGCCCCCGCCCGACCTCTAAACATCGAGACGTCGACTTTGCCCGGCAGCACACCTCACACCATGACCTGCCTGATGCCGGGCACAGTGCGGCCAGGTTGGCAATGGCTTTTGTGGAAATCGCCACCGGAGCTCGACCTGCCACCCAGGTGATGCGCCACTGCAGCCCGGTAGTCCTGGACAGCTTGCTGCGACGCCAAGCCCATACTGTCGGTCACGGACTGGCACGACGTCGGCCGGTGCAGGTCCGTCGAGTCCGCACATGCCCCATTTACGACGGAGTGGTCGAAGCCACCGTCATCGTCCGGCACGCCTACCGGGTCAGCGCCATGGCGCTGCGGCTGGAGGGATTGGATGGTCGCTGGGTCGTCACCGCCCTAGAGATGGGGTAACCACGTCTGACCTCGGTCAGCGAGGCCACGTCACTTCGCGATGACCATCGACGGTCAAGGTCGCCTGTGGCCGATCGGTAATGTCGATATCAACCACAAGATGATGCCCCGGCGCGGTGACGGCGTACCGCAGGCTCGTGTTGTTCCGATCCTGGACGGCGACGCGACCGGTAGCGATCCAAGAGTGACGTCGGCGTAACGCAATGAGTTCCTGATGCAGTCGGTAGAGCCACCAACCGGCCGGATCCAGCCCGCTCGGATCCTCGGGCAACGCAGGACGCAACGCCTCGTCCGCCTCCCAGCCATTGCCTTTTTCCCCGCGGAAGGCCTGCTCATCGCCGTAATAGATGCTCGGCATGCCCGGCAGTGTCAGCAGGATCACCGCAGCGATGGCAGCGCCGCCATCGCCTACCCGGCTGGCGATCCGGGTGACATCGTGGTTGCCGACGAAGGTCTGCATGGTGGTGACATCGCAAAAATCCTGGTGACGCTGTAAGGCCCACGCGAGTTCCCAGAGGTTGCGATCGGACAAGCTGCTCCAGATCGCTTTCCACAGTTCGTACTGAGTCACCGCATCCAAGCCACCGGCCTGAGCCACCGCGGAATAGTCGCCATGAATCACCTCGCCGAGGAAGAAGGCTTGCGGATACTGCTCCCGCACCCGCCCCAGCACCTGGGACCAGAACGCGCTCGGGACGGCGTAGGCCACGTCTAGCCGCCAACCGTCGGCCCCCTGAGCAAGCCAATACGTCATGACCTCAACAACGAGGTCAGCGACTCTGGGATCCTGGTGATCAAGTTCGGCCAGATCGTCATGCCCTTCCCAGCCTTGATGCCGCCCGTCGACTGTGCGCACCATGCCTGCGCCCTCAGTGATGGCGGCTGGAACGAGTTCATGATCAACGCCGACATGGTTGAACACCCCGTCGAGCATGAGCAACAACCCTCGCCGATGGGCTTCCGTCACAAAGTGGTCCCAGTCGCTGTCATCTCCCAGGCGCGGATCCAGGCGAAAGTAATCAACCGTGTCATAGCCGTGGCTGGTGGCCGCGAACACCGGCCCGAGGAGCAAGCCCGAGCAGCCCAGCTCGATGACGTAATCCAGCCAGGCATCCATCCGGCGGAGTCGGTGCCGCTGATGCTCGGCAGCCGTATCATCGGCGGCTCGTCGGGGAGCTCCACAGGCCCCGAGCGGATAGACATGCCACCAGATGGCGTGATCAGTCATCGACACTGGAGATCCTTATTGACTCGGAATCAGCAACGCTATTGACTCTAACTCAATAGCGATACGATGACGACATGACTCCCCGGCACGAAGGCGCAGGCCCTCCCATCAGGCGTCGCCTCGACGTGGCGCAACGGCGGGCCAGCATCGTGGCTGCCGCCGCAGAGATCTACGCCACCACCCCGTACTCCCAGGTCCCCACCGAAGAGATCGCCAGGCAGGCCGGCGCGTCTCCTGCCCTGGTGTTCCACTACTTCGGCAGTAAAGCCGACCTGTACGCCGCCGTGATCCACGATGACCTCAGCCGCCTCCGAGACGCCAAGCGAGCCGCCGCCGCAGCACTCCCCACCGGATCTCCCGTCCGGGACCGCGTCAAAGCTCGCCTCGAAGCACATCTTGACCACGCAGCAGCCCACCGTCGTACCCCCACCTCCCCGGCCAGCGAACCGGCGCAGGCCACTCACGTCCGCGCACACGCCCGCGCCGAAAACGTCGACGACCTCAGCTCCCTGTTAGGGATCCACCAATGGACTCGCCACACCTACGCCGTGCTGGGATACCTCGGATTCGTCGACTATGCCACCAGCCAGTGGATTGACCAGGACTGCTCCCCTGACCAGCGCCACCCGCTGATCGATGCCGCACTCGGCGCCCTCGAAGGAGCCCTCGGCGACTGGGCTGTCTCACCACTGCCCACCCATAGCAACGGCCCCTGCCACCTCACACGGTGACAGGGGCCGCCACAGCTGCCAGACCTCGGTCAGAACCTTTCCCCGATGAGCATCGGCCAGCGACGTTCCAGCTCAACGACCCCGACGACGCGAGGCACGACGCTCCGCCCGAGACATAACCTCCTCGGAACCAGCTTGCTCATCATGCTCCTCCACCGAACCGTCATCAGCTGGCGCACTGTAATGCAGCTGACCGGACTTGTGCTCGTCCAAGCCTTTTGCATGCACCTGCGGGGCCTCCTGGGCAGCAGCCTGCATCTCCGGGTCGACTTGCACCTCGACGTTGAAGAAGAAGCCCACTGACTCCTCTTTAATGCCTTCCAACATCCCGTTGAACATCTGGTAACCCTCGCGGCTGTATTCCACGACTGGGTCACGCTGCGCCATCGCCCGCAGACCGATGCCCTCCTGCAGATAATCCATCTCGTACAGATGCTCACGCCACTTACGGTCCAGCACCGCCAACACAACACGCCGCTCTACCTGCTTGGCGACTTCCTCGCCCAACATGTCTGTGCGCTCGTCAAATGCGTGCAATGCGTCAGATGCCAATTCGTCACGCAGCATGTCCCGAGTAATCGACGGGCGACCACCCGCACTGTCTTCCAGCTCCTCAATCGTGATCGAGATGGGGTAGAGCTGCTCCATCGCCGTCCACAACGTTTCCAAGTCCCAATCCTCGGCGAAACCCTCCGCGGTGGCAGCAAAAACGTAGGAATCGATGGTGTCGATGATGAAATGCTTCAGCTGCTCGTGCATGTCTTCACCGTCGAGGACCCGGCGACGCTCTTCGTAGATCACCTTGCGCTGGGTGTTCAACACATCGTCGTACTTCAAGACGTTCTTGCGGATTTCGAAGTTACGGCCTTCGACCTGCGTCTGTGCACTTTGAATCGAACGCGTCACCAGCTTGGACTCGATCGGCACCGAATCTTCCATGCCAGTGCCAGTCATCACTCGGTCGACCAGTGAGGAATTGAACATCCGCATCAAGTCGTCCTGTAAGGACAGGTAAAATCGCGACTCCCCCGGGTCGCCTTGACGCCCAGACCGACCTCGCAACTGATTGTCGATACGACGTGACTCGTGCCGCTCAGTGCCCAACACGTACAGACCGCCCAGCAGGGTGACGTCCTCGTGCTCGGCGGCAACTTCCTTTTCAGCCTTAGCTAAGGCCTCGTCCCACGCCGCTTCGTACTCTTCCGGGGTTTCCTCCGGGGACAGGCCGCGGGCCTTCAGCGCCGCTACCGCACGGAACTCTGGGTTGCCACCAAGCATGATGTCGGTTCCGCGACCAGCCATGTTTGTCGCCACGGTGACCGCGCCCTTACGACCAGCGTCAGCGACAATTGCCGCTTCCCGCTCGTGTTGCTTCGCGTTCAACACCTTGTGGTCGATCTTGCGCTTTGCCAGCTGTTGGGAGAGATACTCACTCTTCTCCACTGAGGTGGTACCGACCAGGACCGGCTGGCCCTTCTTGTATTTGACTGCGATATCTTCCACGACCGCGTCGAACTTCGCCTTCTCGGTGCGGTAGACCAGGTCAGACCGGTCACGACGCACCATGGGGCGGTTCGTCGGGATCGGAACAACACCCAGTTTGTAGATCTGGTGCAGTTCCGCAGCTTCCGTCTGCGCCGTACCAGTCATCCCGGACAGCTTCTTGTAGAGACGGAAGTAGTTCTGCAAGGTGATCGTGGCCAGGGTTTGGTTTTCGTTTTGAATGTCCACCCCTTCCTTGGCCTCGATCGCCTGATGCATACCTTCGTTATAACGGCGACCCGGAAGCATACGCCCGGTGTGTTCGTCGACGATGAGGACCTCACCATCGATCACCACATAATCTTTGTCCCGCTTGAAGAGCTCTTTTGCCTTGATGGCGTTGTTCAGATAACCGATCAGCGGAGTGTTGACGCTTTCATACAGATTGTCGATCCCCAACAAGTCCTCGACCTTGGCGATGCCCTGCTCCAAGACGCCGATCGTGCGTTTCTTCTCGTCAACCTCATAATCACCGGTCGGCAGGATGCCACGCAGCCGGTCCCCCGGACGACCTCGGTGCAGCTGCTGCACAATCTTGGCAAACTCCATATACCACTTCGTGGCCTGATCCGATGGGCCAGAGATGATCAAGGGAGTCCGAGCCTCGTCAATGAGAATCGAGTCGACCTCGTCGACCACTGCGAAATAGTGACCTCGCTGCACTAACTCATCCGGGCTCCACGCCATGTTGTCGCGCAGATAGTCGAATCCGAACTCGTTGTTCGTGCCATAGGTAATGTCTTTGGCGTATTCCGCTCGACGCTGGGCAGGCGTCATATTAGCCAAGATGCAGCCGGTTTCCAGGCCCAGCATGCGGTGCACACGACCCATCAAATCGGACTGGTACTCCGCCAGATAGTCATTGACGGTGATGACATGAACGCCTTCACCGGCCAAGGCGTTGAGATAGCTGGGTAGCGTCGCCACGAGGGTCTTGCCCTCACCGGTCTTCATCTCCGCGACATTGCCATAGTGCAGCGCCGCTCCGCCGACTAGCTGCACATCGAAGTGCCGTTTGCCCAAGGTGCGCTTGCTGGCTTCCCGGACAGCTGCGAAGGCCTCAGGCAGCAGCTTGTCAATGTGCTCCCCGTCGGCCAGACGTTCTTTGAACCGGGCGGTTTCCTCTTTGAGCTCGGTGTCCGACAGCCTTTCGAAGTCATCCTCGATAGCGTTGACCTGCGACGCGAAACCCTGCAGGCGCCGCAGTTCGCGCCCCTCACCAGCACGCAGGATACGATCGACGATCTTCGGCACGGTGGACTCTCCCAGGGACGGCGGTCACGTCCCCCATAGTGTCGCCGTACTCAGGAACCGGATTCACAGACCGGGCCCCACCTACGACGAACGAGGACGTGGTTGGACAACAGCAGTCACGGCGCCACCGCGAACCCTCCACGGGTGACGGCGACACCGGGACGATCTGGCCAGCCTAGTGGACGCACCAGAGAAGAACCGCAAGGGCAGGTGATAGTCACCTGCCGATCCGGTCAGCATCTCCGACACACCGCCACCGATCAGGAGCGACGCGCCTCCTCGACGACCAGGTCGGCGTACTGCGGATTGCGGGCGATCCATCCGGCGTAGAACGAACATTGCGGCCGCACCATAGCCCCACGTTCCCGCGCCCGCGCCAACGAGGCCGCTGCCAGCTTCCCCGCGATGCCCCGCCCGCCAAATTGCGAGGGCACCTCGGTGTGAGTGAACGCGACCACACCGTCGGCCTCGACGTACTCAGCGAACCCGACGAGCTGCCCGTCTTGCACCGCCTCCCAGCGGGATGCTGCTGCGTTGTCTGTGATGACGATCTCGCTCATGACATCCACCCTAGAACCGTTGCTGTCATCATCACCCGGGAGACGACTTCGCTGTCACGACAGAGCAGTTGCCTCCCCGCACAGAAACCGGTTTGCTGTGACGATGACGACAGCTTTCCCCGACAACGTCCCGATGCTCAGCGACGGAGTGGTACGGCTGCGTGCGCTGACCTCGGATGACCTGCCTAGGGTCGTCGAACAATGTCAGGACCTGGACTCACTGCGATACACCACCGTCCCACGGCCATACAGCGACGAGCACGCCAAAGCCTTCCTCACGAAGGTCGCCACTGATTGGGACCGGCAAGACCAGGGCGCCACCACCCTGAACTGGGCGGTCGAGGAGATTTCCTCCCCCGGGACCTATTACGGCAGCATCGAGCTACGCACCACCGGTCACGCCACCTGTGAGGTCGGTTTTTTGCTCCACCCGCACGGACGTGGACGGTCGTTGATGTCCCGGGCGGTCCGTCTGGCCCAAGCAGAAGCCGTACGCCGCGGCGTCACCACCATCATCTGGCGAGCAGTCGCGGGGAATCTCGCCTCCTGGCGGGTGGCTTGGTCCTGCGGGTTTACTGCGCCCATCACTCACCCTGCGCTCATCCCCCAAGCAGACCCAGCGGGGATTTACCACGACATCGATGAATGGATGTCTTCATGGCGGGCCGGTGACCCGACAACACCCCGGATGACCTGGTACGACGTACCAACCCTGGAGATTGACCTGACCGACCTGGGCGGGACCTACTTGGGTGACCTGGCCACCAGCCCCCCGTCCGGCAGCGGCCCGGCCTGGACCTGCACTGCGGTGCGGCTGCGCCGCTGGCAGGACACCGACGGCGCTGCTATGCCATCCCGACCACACCCACTCGACCAGCCCCTCGACGCCGGTCAGCTCCCCGGGCAACGCGAGTGGCCCACCTGGTATCACGCCCGACTCCTCGGCTCAGCGACAGGCACTGAAATCAGCTGGGCGATCGTCGCAGACCTGGGAATGCCCGGAACCGAACAGCTCATCGGAACCATGGCCCTGACCGGCATCGACCGGTACGGCGACGCCGAACTGCGGGCGGAATTGATCCCAGCTGCCCGCAACCACGGACTCTTCTCCCAACTACTACCGACCGTTCTCGACCACGCCTTCGCCCCCGTCGAGGACGGCGGTGCCGGACTCACCAAAATCCACGCCACCCCTCGCGTCGACGACCTTGCTGCGGGGATGTCACTGGCTCGCACCGGAATGACCTACGTCGGACTGTCCCGGACCCCACCCTCAACCGCGGACCCCGGCGATCATGGGCGCGCCCTCTGGGAGATCCTCCGCGAGGATGACCAACACTCCCGCGAACGGCACGCAACGCGAGTAGCGTGCCCCCCGCCGCGACTATGCACTCCCACCGTGCTGCTCCGCGCCTTGACCGACACCGACGCTGACGCCGTCGCCGCATTGCTACGGCAGCCTAGCGCCGGGCCTCACTCCCACCTCTCCGTCAACTCAGACGACGCACAGCGATGGATCGCTCACGGCGTCGGAGGGATACATCGGGGATCCACCATGCGGTGGGCCATCTGCCCCCAGCAGGACGATGGCACCGCCGAGTCACCGGTCGGATTCATCCGGGCGTTCGCGCTCAACGACTCCTTCCTGCAGGACAGCGCCGAAATCGGTTACCTGCTGCACCCGGACCATCGCGGCCAGGGCCTGGCCAGCGCGGCAGTGCACGCTGTCACGTCCTACCTCTTGGCTGCCCCAGAAGACGGCGGGCTAGGACGGCATCGAGTCACCGCTCGCGCGCTCGCCGAGAATGTTGCCTCGCACCGCGTCCTGGAACGCGCTGGTTACCGCCGGTGGACGGTAGAACCGGCAGCAGTACCCATCGAGCAGGGCCGCGCAGATGTGTGGCACTACGTCTGCAGTGTCGAGGACTGAGCTACCCGCTCACGGGGCGGCGGTGCGAGTGCGCGGCAGCCCCGTCGCTGAGAGCGCGATGTCGTGGTGACGAGAGTCCGCCGCTCCGGCTCAGTGCTGTCAAAGACCTAGGCCCGTGGTGAATTGGGTTGCATCCAAGCCCAGGAAGTCTGCCAACATGTCTGTTTCGGTGAGCAGCGCCTGCGCCGCCGCCGTACGACGTGCCGTCGACAGGTCTTCCCACATCACCGACTGGACTCGCAGTAGCCCAGCCGCCCGGTCAGCTTTGACGTCGATCCGAGCGACCAGCCGATCACCCCACACCAAGGGCATCACATAGTAGCCGTGTATCCGCCGAGCCGCTGGCGTGTAGAACTCCAGGCGGTAGTGAAATCCGAAGAGTGCTTCGACCCGATCCCGCTGCCAGATGAGTGAATCAAACGGGCTGAGCAACGCTCGCGCTGACATCCGCGCCGGGACACGTGCATCTCGATGGAGATACCAGAGCGACCGATCACCCTCAAGACGGACCGGGATCAACCGCCCTTCGTCGACCAGGTGGGCTAATGCCGGACCAGCCTGGGCACTACTCAACCGGGCATAGTCCCGTAAACATCGGGCCGTGCCAAGGCCATGGGCCTGCGCAGCGACCTCAACCAGCGCCACGAACGACTCCTGGTCGCTGGGGGCTGCATCGGCCCGAGGACCACGGCCTTGCACCTGCGGGGGCAGCACCACAGCTGGGTCAGCGTATCGGCGTTCGAACTGGGCTGTTCGGCCAGCACTAGCCACATCGCCAGCCCAGAACAAATGCTCACAAGCTGCTTTCACCAGCGACCAGTTCCACCCCCACAGTTGTCGGCGTGGTCCTTCCTCATGGGCCAGTGCAGCTTCGCACTCCCGTGCTGTCATCGGGCCCGCTGTGACGATCTCTCGTCGTACCGCCTCGACCAGCTGCGGATGCTCGGCAGCTACCCGACGCATCCCGCCCCAGGAATCTTGGTGAGCCCGCCGCATCCGAAAACCGAAATAGGGCCACAGTCGCGGCGTGATCAACGACGCCTCGTGCCCCCAATACTCGACGAGCGCGCGGTGACCGTCCCGGTCGCCGTCGCGCATAGCATCCAGCAGGGACGGGTCGTATGGCCCCAGCCGAGAGAAGAACGGGAGATAGTGGCTCCGCGCAAGGACATTGACACTGTCGATTTGAATGATGCCCAATCGGTCCGCCACCTGGTGGAGATGACTCGTCCGGACTGGTCCAGACGGGGTACGCCGCCCGGAAAACCCTTGGGCGGCTAAAGCGATCCGGCGTCCCTCAGCCTGGCTGAGTTCGTTGCCTGTGGGCACGGCAACACCCTCCACGATGGGGCGCATCACTGCCCAGATCGGCGACGCCCGCCCACATTGCCGTCATGGTCGACTAAATGCTCCCGTACGGCGTACATGGCCGCCTCAACCCTGCTGTGCAACTGCAGTTTTTCCAGGATGGACCGGACGTGGTTCTTGACGGTGTTCTCGGAGATGAACAGGGCGCGGGCGATCTCCCGGTTGCCCTCTCCCCGGGCGACATGGACCAGCACCTCCCGTTCGCGTTCAGTGAGCCGACTGCGGTTGTCCTCCGCGCCGCCGTCTTGGCGTGCCAATGACGCAAATTGCCGCATCAAGCTGGCGGCCATCGTCGGAGACACCAATGATCCACCAGAGCGCAGCGTGCGAATGGCGGCGACCACCTCTTCGGGTGGGACGTCCTTGAGGAGATACCCATTGGCCCCGGCGCGGACTGCGTCGAACAAGTCCTGCTCATCATCACTGGTGGTGAGCATGATGATCTGGGTCGACGGCATGCTGGCCTTGATCCGAGCACAAGCCTCTACGCCGTTCATTCGAGGCATCCGTACGTCCATCACGACGACATCAGGACGATGCCGGGCGACCACATCGACGGCGCTCAAACCGGTGTCAGCTTCTGCGACGACTTCGATGTCCTCTTCCTGGGACAGCACCAAATCCAGTCCCCGACGATAAAGCACGTGGTCATCCACGATCACCACGCGGGTCGGAGTGATGGACATGTCGGGCATTTCGTGATCGGCGATGCTCACACCTGTCATGATGTCACGCGCCCGTCCTGGACGGGTGCGCTCCCGGCGCCGCCCAGCGATCTATGCGGTGGACTTCAGCTTCAATCTCGGTGGTGCATCAACGGTGGAGGGCTCGGCCCCGGCACTCACCGGGACCGAGCCCTCCACTGAGGGTGACGACGTCACTCGGGGACAGCCAGCGAAATCACACCGTAATCCCACCCGCGGCGGCGATAGACGACGCTAGGCCGGTCGGAATCTTTGTCGATGAACAAGAAGAAGTCGTGCCCGACCAGTTCCATCTCATACAAAGCCTGATCCAATGACATCGGGATCGCTTCGTGAACTTTCTCCCGAACCTGCACCGGAGAATCACCCTGGGTCCCGAGTTTGGCGTCGATCCGGTCGGCCTCGCTGGCCGGCTCAGGCTCGGCTGCGACCCGGCCTGAACCCCCGAGCGCGGCGACCTCGAGATCGGCGGTCGCCTCGTCGAGATCAGGTCCGCGTCGACGTACTTTTCTGCGATCCCCGGCGCGGCGTAGTCGCTCGGTGAGTTTTTGCACCGCGAGATCCATGGCCGTGTATTTGTCATCTGAATAGGCCTCGGCGCGAATGACCGGACCTTTGGCGATGCAGGTGATCTCGACACGCTCGCTCCCCTTGGGCGCAGCCTTGCTGGCCTCGTGACTGACGACGACGTCGACACGTTGGGTGCGGGGAGCAAATTGCTCGACCTTTCCGAGCTTGTCGGTGAGCAGTTGACGGAATCGGTCCGAAACCTGGACGTGACGGCCGGTGACGGTGATCTCCATGGTGACCTCCTGCATGAGGCTGTGCACTGACGAGGGCTAGGGGCGGCGTCGTAGGGTCGCCGACGTTCCTCCTTCTCTGATCGCCCTTGAAACAGGACATCCCGCGACTCCGACCCAGGGCCGGTGTGCGGGATGTCCTTCCATAGTCAGACTTTAGTTCACCCAGCTGTGTCCGACCAGCCCGTTCGCTGTGAACACGCTTGGCGCACCCCTCAACCTCTCGCCCACGACACGGCCTTGACCTGCCCAGTCACTGATTCAACAGGAAGAGCCGCGGCGGGCAGTAGCTGCCACCACCGCGGCCCCCACCACGGCGCGTGTCCCCATCCGGAGACAGCGAGTCGCCTCCGTCAGAGTGGCCCCGGTGGTCAGGACGTCGTCGACGAGGATGACCAGGTCAGCTTCCGCCACCCGACGTACGGCGAAAGCTCCGGCGAGGTTAGCGGCGCGTCCGGAACTGTCCAATCCGGCTTGATCGGCGACCCTGCGGATCAAACGCAGTGTCCGGGGACGGCAGGTGACTCGCGGCCCCGGAAGCATCGGATCGGCCATCGTAATGGCTGCGCAGGCCAGCTCAGCGACCCGCTCCAGGGGAGCATCACCCCGTCGCCGTCGCGCCGCGGCGCTGGAAGGGATCGGCACCACGTCCACCTGCAACTGAGACCATGAGGTGTGGCTGTGCTCAGCCAGAGCAGTGATCGCCCCAATCAGGGAATGCGCCAGAGCATCGGCCAGGATCGGCGCCAGGTCACGCCGGTCGTGGTCCTTGTACGCGCTCATCGCCTGCCGCAGCGGACCGGCGTACGCGGTGTGCGACCAGGTCGGCGGAAAACCAATTGGTACAGGTCGAGGTTGAACTCGACTAGCCCCGCCCGGCCAAGCGGTGACGATCGTCTCTGCACGACAGCACGCGCACCAGGGTCCGCCCGGCCCACCGCAGCCTCCGCATCGCACCGGAAAGACCAAATCCCAGGCCTGGCTGAACGGTTCGGCCCATCTCATCGACCCAGTGTGGCGTCATCGGCGTCATGTCCACGCCGCGTCGACAACACCGTTGTGGACGCCCCCGGATACCGATAGGGGGTGTGGACGCTGCGACTGTGGCAGCCCCGGCCGGGGCTGCCACAGTACGGGCCATCGCATGTCCCGCGATGACTAAGGAGATGCACTCTCTTGGAATTCAAGATTCCATATTTCCTCCCGCACCCAAGGCAACATGCCGTACTGCCATAAATGAGTACAGCGAAGTTATCGCCACTCATAGGCGCATCGTCACCTGTACCGAGGAACCCTCTTTCTACGTCACTCAATCCGTCGCGATCCCTGGAGTAGGTTCTGACTCTCAATCTTACTCCACGACACCCTGCTGGACGATTCGATTCATGGGTTGAAGATGGGACTCGGACTGGCCGTCCCTGTGTTCCAGATCTGCAATTCTGTCCTCATGGGGCGATTCCTAGGCTGACGCACGTGGACGACACTCTGCAGGTTGCCCAAAAAAGCGCAGAGGCAGCCGTGATAAATGTGGTGTCCCCGCATGGTTAATGGATAACATTTCTCTTGTGCCATTACCCCTAGGCCGCACGAGTGGAGCGTCCATCTTGCACCCCACCTGCGCTATTGCGATTTAGCTCGCCGATAGTCCTAGAGCCCCCTTACCTGGGCAGTTAACAAAGTGCATATAATGATAACTATGAAAGTATCCATTAAAAATGGGTGGATTCTACGACAATCTTCCGAATGGCGCCGGTTTGCGACCTATCTGACTGGAATGGGCTTGTCTCTCCTGGGATCACAGGCCTGGTTTGTGGCGTTGGCGTGGGCTGCAAGCCAGCTCGGTGACTCTCGGAAGATGTCGTGGGTCATGGCCTCGGCGTCCCTGCCTCGCGCAGTGCTGATCCTGCCTGCTGGTCGCCTTGTCGATCGCTGGGGGGCGCGCCGAGTGACTCTAGGTAGTGACGCTGCGCGGGCCTTCATCATGGCCGTCGCCGGAATTGTACTGGCGATATCTCACCCTGGCTTGGGGCTGCTCCTCGTCGTGGGAGCTTTGTTCGGCGTCATTGACGCTCTTCACATGCCAGCACTGGGATCGCTGCCCCCAAGGTTGCTCCGCCCCGAGAAGCTCGCGGCCGGGCAGGGGCTGGTGCAGACGGTGCAGCGTGCCGTATCGGTCGTTGCCTCGCCACTGGGCGGTGTACTTGTTGCTATTGGTGGGCTTGTCTGGATCCTAGTGATGGATGTGGCCTTGTTTTGCCTGGCCTTCTTTATTCTCAGATCAGTTCCTGAAGACACTCAAAGTACGTCCGTGCAGTTTGCAGCCGGAGATGTTCGCGATGGCCAGGGGCGCGCACAGAGCTTAAAGATATGCTCTTCCCGACAGTCGGTTATGGAAGGTTGGCGATTCGCTTGGGTCGACGTTGTCATCCGAGGCGTACTGGTGACCGTCACGGCAATGAACCTCGTCTTGGCAGGCGCTTTGAACGTGGGTGTAGCCCAGCTGTCTCACTATCAGTCTTGGGGGCCGCAGGGCTTTGGACTACTGATGGCCGCATTCGCCGCCGGTGCAGTCATCGGAGCACTTCTTATTTCAGCTCTTCCCGCGGCGGCCCGGCCAGTCAGGGCAGGGCTCGTGTGGACCGCACTCGGCAGCGCCACCCTGGGAGGCATCGGTTGTTCAACTAGTCAAGCGGCCGCGATCGCTAGCACCGCAGCTCTAGGTATCACCATGGGGCCTGCCAGCGCTCTCCTTCTAGGGACGGTACAAGCACGCTGCCCCGAAGTTTATCTTGGTCGCGTGATGAGCCTCGTCGGCTTCTCTACTGTTGGGTTAGCACCCGTGTCAATGATCCTCTTCGGCCAGGCTGCTGATTTCCTTGGCATCACCCTCACCTTCATTCTCGCCAGCGGCCTCCTCGCTCTTATCACGTTCGCAGCTCTGGTGAATCCACAGCTACGCAACGCAACGGTCCAACAAGGCGATACGATATCAGGAAGCTCAACTGCTTCTTCGGCAATCTGTGAAGAATGATATTCGCGGCGATTACTAAGTACCCAGTTGAAAGTGTAAAATCCATGATTTAAGTTGCCCAGTCGACGTCATTTGATATGCCGATAAAGTCAAATTAGGTAAGTGTTTCTACGGTTGCCATCACTGGGGTCTTTTTCTTTTAGCGGCCTGACCTGCGCGGATGAGTCTTACGGCGGCGATGGTGCCTAGGCGCGCGGGACCGCCGCGGTAGTTGCGTAGCACGCACCAAGAGCCTTTTCATGTCGTGCCTGAACTGCAGCGATGCCAACTAGTGGAGCTGGTAGCCACAGCGCCTTGACCAGCTTCGTTGCGAAGCCTCACTCCTCGACCTGCAGCGATATTGGATGCCACTTCGAAAAGGCTCCAGGACTTGAGTTGGGCGGTGCGGATGGTCGCCGGGACCGGTACCGCGGGTGGGTAGGAATGGGCTGCGATGATTTGCGTCGCCGAGCTGTTGGGGGTCCAGTGTCCGCCCGGCCCACCGCAGCCTCCGCATCGCACCGGAAAGACCAAATCCCAGGCCTGGCTGAACGGTTCGGCCCATCTCATCGACCCAGTGTGGTGTCATCGGTGTCATGTCCATGCCGCGTCGATAACACCGTTGTGGACGCCCCCGGATACCGATAGGGGGTGTGGACGCTGCGACTGTATACAGGGTTAGGGCGCTACGGCGTCAGTGGCTGCGAGTGTGTCCTGCCAGCCACCCGCCACCGACAGCCAGAGACGCCCCTGGTTCGTCACCACGCCCAACCGTCCGGATCCGAGAGCCAGGACGGACACCGCTCCCTGAACAACGGGAAGGTCTGCCCCGTCAGTGCGCCCGTCCAGACCGATCGTCAACGGTCGAGGCTCAGCGTTGCGGTTCAACTTGCCGAGGACAGCCAGTTGGTAGGCCGACTGCCAGGTCACCGACGTCGCCGAGACGATTGAGCCCCCAATCATCAGCGGGGCAGTCAAACCGGTCGGCCGGTCATCTGGTCCCCGCAACACACCACACACCCCAATGGTGGTGCGGCCCGCGGAATCCTTCATGATCACCGCGAGCCGCTGGCCGTCAGTGGCTGCGGCGATAGCACTGACCGCCCGACCAGACAACCACGGCGTGGACAGCGGCCGGGGCAGCGCCTGACTCACCTCGCCGCGCGTATCCACCACCCAGATCATCGAGGCACCGTGCGGATCGACGCCTGCCGTCCACAACGACCCTTTCGCGTCATAGGACGGCCGGACCAGTCCGGTGCCGAAGGCAGGAAGGACAGTCGACGTGGTGGCACCGCTGGTCGGATCCTGACGCCATCGCAACATTCCGCGGCCGTCGGAGGAGGTCGCCGCGATGTCCTTCAGGTCGGGGGCGATGGACATCTCGCTGAAACCGCTGTTGATGGACGGCAGTGAACCTCCAGGGGGCAGCGGCACACCAGCGCGTAAGGCATTGGCTGACATCGGAATCAACGCCGCGCCCTGTCTCACGACGACTTGGTCGGTGGCTTTTTCTGGAGCGGTGGTATAACCCAATTCAGAGGCTTCTCGTGGCTCACCTGGGGCACCGACCACTGCCAGCGGTCGACCGTCAACTTGCAGACTCACCTGGGTGACAGCGGTCGCCTGAGTGAGGGTGGCCACCGCCTGAGCGAGAGCAGCTCGCCGCTCTTCAGCGCCCGACCCCAGCGCAGCGGAGGTCAGATCAACCTGTGCGGTGCCCCCGTTAACCGTGACCGCATCCACGGACAGTCGGGTGGAGTCGGGGAAACCAGTGGTGACAGCGCCACGCAGATAGTCCGGGACAGGTTCGAGCAGAGCGCGGGCCAACGAGGTTGACAGGGATTGGGTGACCGGGAAGAAACGGCGGTCCGGGATGAGAGTGCGCGCCGAAGGTGCACTGTATTGCACAAGGAAAGGCTGATAGGTCCGGTTGAAATAAAAGGCGTCGAGCCAGATCCCAAAATCGTCGGGAAGGTGAGCGATCCGCCACTGACCGTTGGTTTTTGTCAGCCGAAAATCAGCGGTGTGCTGCCGTGGAGCCGGAAGCTCGTGGTAGCGGCCGTCGGCATCCACGGTTGCAGCCATCGCCCCAGTCAGTCGAATCGTGACCGTGGAATCGTCAGTGGAGAGTCGCTGCGCAGACAGCGAATTATCAGTAGCAAAGATCTGGACAGTCCGAGAACGAGGAGCCCAGCTGTCAGGGAGGGCACCAGTGAGATAGTGGCGAGCTGCACTGTAGTCGTCAGTCGTGGCTGACCCGGCGGTAACAAAACCGAAAACGATGGACTCAGGTCCGGCACCATCTGCTGGGCCCGGGAGATGCTGCCGGACCGGCGGCATGATCGGGGCGCCCACTTGGTTGCCTTGCATGGGCTCGCTCCGATCTGGCAACCCAGCGCACCCAGTCGTCGCCGTCACCACCCCCAGAGCCAGCACCGCAGCAACTCCCCGACGACGCCATG
Source organism: Austwickia sp. TVS 96-490-7B (assembly GCF_019331795.1). Classification (GTDB taxonomy): domain Bacteria; phylum Actinomycetota; class Actinomycetes; order Actinomycetales; family Dermatophilaceae; genus Austwickia. Next base: position 27,527 of record NZ_JAHPZL010000020.1, on the reverse strand, counting down.
TCTCCCACATCGGGCGGGTACGCCGTCCGATCTGGGCGGCTCGCGTCGGAGATGTGTGCCTCATCGGTGAGTGCCTCGTTCCTCCTGGCGATCTGGGGCCGCCATCCCCAGCTCGGAGCCGGTGGATCCGGACTGATCGTCGTGCCCGAAGTGGGCACGTTCACGGCGGCGAGCTTCCTCGGCTTGCCGTTCCATCAACTCGATCTCGGCGAGTTCCTCGTCCGTCGGCATCCGGTCGAGTTCGTCAATTTCCTCGTCAAGGTCGTCCTCGACAATCTCTGGTAGGACCGGATCGGTCACCTCTTCCTGAGGGGCAGCTTCGCTGCTGCTGGCGCTGTCAGCAGGACTGGTGTCGGCAGGAACCTCGGTGGACACGACCGCGGAGGCCCCGGCAGGCGCTGGCGATGCCAGGTCGGGCTGGAGTGGCTCCACACCAGGGGTCGTCGAAGCTGCTGGGACGCTGGAGGAGGCCGTCCTGGCATCACGACCTAACTCGGGAACCTGCGGCAGGGAACCAGTCGCGGGATCCTTTCCAGCGCTGATGGGCTCGCCCGCCGAGGATCCGTCCTCACTGTGTCCATCGGGGTCTGGATCGGCGAGGACGAGCGGGGAGTAACCGATAGGACGACCGGCAACTCGAGGCAGGGTGAGCCGGAATCGTGACCCTCGCCCTGGTTCACCCCACGCCTGCAACCAGCCATCGTGCAGCCGGGCGTCCTCCAATGAAATCGCCAGCCCCAGACCAGTGCCACCAGTGGTGCGTTTCCGGGCGGGATCTGCGCGCCAGAACCGAGTGAACACCAGATCCGACTCCCCAGGCTTGAGTCCAATCCCCTGGTCCCGCACCGCGATAGCCACCGCTGTGTCGTTCCCGGCGATCTCAACACGAATCGGCTCGCCCTCACCATGCTCCACGGCGTTGACGACAAGGTTGCGCACGATGCGTTCCACACGACGAGGATCCATCTCAGCACGCACCGGGGTATCTGGGGCGATCAAGACCATGTCACTGCCCCGATGCCGGGCCAGTTCGCTGGTGCCCGCCAGGACACGTTCTACGACCACCCGCACATCTACGTTGTCCCGATCCAACGCCGCCGCACCGGCATCAAACCTACTGATCTCCAACAAGTCGGTGAGAAGCTCTTCGAAACGTTCCACCTCACCGTGCAGGATTTCGGTGGATCGACGCGACACCGGCGGAAACTCTTCTCGACTATCAAAAATCACCTCCGACGCCATTCGAATGGTCGTCAGCGGGGTGCGCAGCTCGTGGGAGACGTCGGAGACGAAGCGCTGCTGCACCGCAGACAAGTCCTCCAACCTGGAGATCTGGGCCTGCAAGGTGTCTGCCATCCGGTTGAACGCGGTGCCCAGAGTCGCCAGGTCATCCTCGCCTTTGATGTAGAGCCGCTCGTTGAGCCGTCCCTTGGCGAGACGCTCCGCAACCACTGCAGCCTCTCGCACCGGGTCGACGACCAGCCGGGTCACGACGTACGAAATCAACCCGATCAGCACCGCGAAGATGAAGACCCCCAACAAGAAGGTGCGCAACACCATCCCGAGGATCTGCTCCTGAGCGTCCATCGGGTAGACGTAATACAGCTCGTACGTCCCGGCTTCAGGGACCCGCACTAACGACCCCACCAACACCGCAGGGATATCGCTGCCCGCTCGCGGCAAGGTGACAAAGGCGACCACCTGATGAGAGCCGTCTTTGGCTAACCGATCCCGCATCTCCGGAGTCACAATCGACGGATCAATTCCGGTATCGAGGGTCGGCAGGCTGGCATCCTTGGCCTCTTTGCGCTGCGACTTGGTCAGAATCAACTCGCGGGCGTTTTCCCCACGCTGGGACTCCTGCTGGCTGATCAGGTCGTAGCACAGTTGCCGGATGCTCTCCAGATCCGTCTTGTCAGTCTTATCAAGCTTGCTCTGGATCTGCTGCGTCCCGGCGATCGCGTCCTCCTTTGCCGATGCCAATCGGTCCTGGGCTAAGCCGTCGGCGATCCGCTGATAGAGGAAGGTCTGCAACAACCCCATCACGACCAGGCACAGAAAGACTGTGGTCGCCACCACCCGAAACTCCAGGCTCGATCGCCACCGGTGGGTGAGCCATCCAGCACACCGGCCCACTCCCTGCCGCACCGTCTGCCGGATCGCCCCACCCCAGGAGCGCAGTCGACGTACCACAGCGTGCAGCACGCCTGCCCGCTGAACCGGCTCAGCAGAAGGCGCTCCGCCTGGGACGGATTCCTCACTGCCAGGTCCCGCGGAGGCAGCGACACCTGGGTCGCCGCCTCCTAACGGGGACATCGCCCCCGCTCCTGGCGCCGACGTTCCTGTCGCTCCACCCGAGTCCACCACTGACGAGCCCTTTCTGCACACCGCAGTCCCGCGAGCCAGATCCGTCACCCGGCTCCGGGGTCACTCTGTCCCCAGCACACCGACTCGAGGACCAGCCGTCAGCTCGGGCCAGCCTTGTAACCGACGCCGCGCACCGTGACCACAATCTCGGGGTGTTCCGGATCACGCTCGATCTTGCTACGCAACCGCTGCACGTGCACGTTGACCAGTCTGGTATCGCCAGCGTGACGGTAACCCCACACCTGCTCCAGGAGGACCTCACGAGTGAAAACCTGCCACGGCTTACGCGCCAAGGCGACCAGCAGCTCAAACTCCAACGGGGTCAGGGCAAGGACCTTGCCATCCCGTTTCACCGAGTGACCAGCCACGTCAATCGACAGGTCACCAATCGTGAGTCGTTCCGGCTCGGGTTCTTCACCACGCCGTAGCCGGGCCCGCACCCGGGCGATGAGCTCCTGTGGTTTGAACGGTTTGAGCACATAGTCGTCGGCGCCGGACTCCAAGCCCACCACCACATCGATGGTGTCGGTGCGTGCCGACAACATCACGATCGGCACCAGAGAGTCGGCGCGAATACGCCGACATACCTCGATGCCATCCATACCGGGGAGCATGACGTCCAACAGGACCAGGTCGGGATGCACCTCCCGGAACGCTTCCAGGCCGGAAATACCGTCCGGCCGGTGAATCACCTCCAGCCCTTCGGCGCGAAGCACGATTCCCAGCATCTCGGCGAGCGCCTGGTCGTCATCGACGACGAGCACGCGTGCCTTCATGACCTCATCCCTTCGTATGCCGCCACCCCGGACTTGCATCGTACCTGGTGGGCGGCGCTTTTCATGGACATGCCGACACCATGCCCCGTCGTCACTCCCATGGGTGGGGTGTGCCGGTGCCGCTCGGTGGACGCGATCCGACGTCACGCCCACCCGTTGTTGACCTCAATAACGGTAGTGCTCAGGTTTGTACGGGCCTGCCGGATCGACCCCCAGGTATTCTGCCTGGGTCGGCGTCAAGGTGCTCAACTGTGCACCTAACGCCCCTAGATGCAGCCGGGCGACCTTCTCATCCAGGACCTTCGGCAAGGTATGCACGGCGCACGGGTAGTCCGCGGTCCGGGTGAACAGTTCGATCTGGGCGATGGTCTGGTTAGCGAACGAGTTGCTCATCACAAAACTGGGGTGTCCGGTGGCATTGCCCAGGTTGAGGAGACGCCCCTCGGAGAGCACGATCACGGAGCGCCCTGCAGGCTGACCGGCTGGGCCTGGTTGGGTGAAAGTCCATTCGTGGACCTGGGGTTTGATTTCGATTCGGTGGACCCCGGGGATGCGCGCCAGTCCGGCCATATCGATCTCGTTGTCGAAGTGCCCGATGTTACCCACAACCGCTTTGTCTTTCATGGCCAGGAGATGTTCGGGGCGGACGATGTCGCAGCAGCCAGTGGCGGTGATGACGATATCGGCGGTGGCGATGACATCGTCCAAGATGGCGACTTGGTAACCGTCCATCGCGGCCTGCAGCGCGCAGATCGGGTCGATCTCGGTGACAATGACGCGGGCCCCCTGGCCACGCAACGACTCTGCGCAACCTTTGCCCACATCGCCGTAGCCACAGATCACCGCTGTCTTGCCGCCGATGAGAACGTCAGTGCCACGGTTGATGCCGTCGATGAGAGAGTGTCGGCAGCCGTACTTGTTGTCGAACTTGGACTTGGTGACTGAGTCGTTGACGTTGATCGCGGGGAAGAGCAGCTCACCGCAGGCGGCAAGGTGATAGAGGCGGTGTACTCCGGTGGTGGTTTCCTCGGTGACGCCCTTGATGTGCTCGGCGATACGGGTCCACCTGGTGGGGTCTTCGGTGAGCGTACGGCGTACCAAGTTTTTGACCACGGTGAACTCCACCGAATCCCTGTCGGTGTCATCGGGTACCTGGCCCAGGCCCTCCCAGGCTCGGCCGTGGTGCACCAGCATCGTCGCGTCGCCACCGTCGTCGAGGATCATGTTCGCGTACGTCGACTCGCCGTGTGGCCCGTCGGGCCAACTAAAGATCTGCGCAGCGCAATCCCAATATTCTTGGAGGGTTTCCCCTTTCCACGCGAAGACCGGCACGCCTTGTGGGTCTTGCGGGGTGCCTTGTGGTCCGACCACGACCGCGGCGGCCGCCTCGTCTTGGGTGGAGAAGATGTTGCAGGAGGCCCACCGGACCTCAGCGCCGAGAGCGACGAGGGTTTCGATGAGAACTGCAGTCTGTACGGTCATGTGCAGGGACCCGGCGATACGCGCTCCCGTCAGTGGTCGGGTCTCAGCGTATTCCTGGCGGATGGCCATCAGGCCGGGCATTTCGTGTTCGGCGAGGCGAATTTGATGGCGTCCAGCAACGGCTGCGTTCAGATCTCGGACCCGAAAGTCGGTGAACATGGGTCTCTCCTCAGGGTGACGACTCTGCCAGTTCAAGGTTAGCGATGGCCACGAATCCTCTGGTTCGACAGCGCATCTGATGAGTGCAACGTGGTCAATGAGGCTGGGGTGAACGACGTGACAGAGCTGATCGCTGCCACCGTATCCTGAGACATCGACGATCAACGTTATCGCCGGTGAGCCCCGAGGAGATCCTTTTCATGAGTATCGGATTAGTCGCCCTGCTGGACGATATCGCGGCGATGGCCAAACTCGCTGCGGCATCCCTAGACGATGTGGGTGCTGCTGCGAGTCGCGCCAGCATTAAAGCCGCTGGGGTGGTGGTTGACGACACTGCGGTGACCCCTCGCTATGTCACCGGTTTTAGCCCACAACGAGAACTCCCGATGATCAAACGGATCGCGTGGGGTTCGCTGCGCAACAAGATCGTGTTTATCCTCCCGGTGAGCCTGCTACTCAGCCAGTTCGCACCATTCCTACTCACTCCACTGTTGATGCTGGGTGGGTTATACCTGGTATATGAAGGCGCCGAGAAAGTCTGGGAATGGTGGCACCCTCACGACGGCGCCGGTCCGGCGGGTCACACTGACTCGGCGCTGGTCATGTCGGCGGAAGAACTCGAGAATTCCATGGTCGCTGGCGCAATTCGTACAGATTTCATCTTGTCGGCTGAAATCATGGTCATCGCATTAGGTGAGGTGGCGGATCGGCCATTGCTCACTCGCACGATCAGCTTGATCGTCGTGGCCTTACTGATCACGATCGGGGTGTATGGGTTAGTCGCGATGATCGTGAAGATGGACGATATCGGCCTGCATCTTGCCGGTCAGCAAGCCCGGGGCTCCCAAGCTTTAGGGCGGGGCCTAGTCGCCGCGATGCCACGACTCTTAAGCGTGCTCGGCGTGGTGGGGACGGTGGCGATGCTCTGGGTCGGCGGGCACATTCTGGTGGCTGGTACCGCGCATATGGGGTGGCCCGGCCCCGAGTCAGTGTTGCATCTCCTACATGACGTGGCACCGACAAGCTGGGGGGCCGCCAGCGCGGTCATCGGCTGGTTTGCCGAGACTCTCGGGTCAGCTGTGATCGGTTTGGGTGTCGGTGCGCTGGTGGTGCTGGTCCTTCATCTGATTCCTCGACGGAGGCCCTCAGCACACGGCGAAATCGGATGAGGTGGGCTGCGTCAACCAGGCACAGCGAAGGCGATGACATTGTCCCGATACGTGTCGACGCCATTGAGGCGGAGCAATGGCCCTCCGCAGGTGACCATAGCTAGCCGCCGAGGTCCCTGTGAGGAGAACTGTGGCAAGTCGGTTTTAGCCCGCACGACCAAGGCGTCGACGTGCCACTGATGCCTGCGGCCAGCAGCATCAGTGGTGATGACCTGGGCATGCTCTGCGATGCGATGCAGGGCATGCAATGCTCCAGGACGATCAGCAAGGTTGACATGCCCGGCCAAGACCGTGGTACCCCTATCAGCGGTCAGGTCCGGCCCATCGACCCAACGGCCGATCTGTCCTGGGTCGCCTGGGATGACCAGGCCCTGGGAGGGGTCGACGTGTTCCGGTCGGATCTGGGCGTCCACGCCGAGGGAGGGGATCACCAACCGGTTCGGGCCGTACGCCGACACACTGGGCAACGTCCCACCCTGAGCCGGTAGCGTCGACGGGGCCGATGCCGGGAGTTGCGCCGACCCAAATGTTCGGGCGGGGAGCGGCGCAGTTCGGTCCTCCTGGCGCAGGCCCGCTGACACGGTGCCCACACCGCAGATCAGTCCGATGACGAGGACGCCCTGGGCGAGCCGTCGGCGCAGTCGACGGCGGGGCGCTAGGCCGCCGGTCCCCCCTGGAGGCTGCGCGGCCGAGTCCGCGGTGGACACTGGGTCACATCGTGCGTCGTGACAGCACGAGCAGGCCTAGCCCGCACGTAGTCATCAGCACGAAGCCAATCCCGATCAGGCCCCACCCGATACGACGATCAGGAGGGATCCCCGTGTCCACCCGCCATGGCTCCTGTCCCGGAGCGGCTGGCTGACGCGGATGAACCACGGGGACGACTCCTGTCTCTACCGGCGGGATGATCGTCGTCGGTGAGCCCGGGTTCACCGGCGGCGTCGTGGCTGGATTCGTGCCAGGACTGACCGGAATCGAAGTGGTCGTCGTTGTCGTAGGGGACGGCGTGGACGTGGTCGGCGAGGAGCTAGTCCCCGATGTGGTCGACGTGCCAGGGTTCACCGGCGGCGGCGGTGGCGGTGGCGGTGGCGGTGGCGGTGGCGGTGAGGACGTTCCAGTGCCATCCCCGCCTGCCATCGTGAGTTGGGTGACTACTGGGATCGTGCCGTTGCCGATAGAGACGCTTCCTTTGTTCTCGTAAACGCGCAGCTTCTCGGTCAGAGCGGACCGCGCAAGGAAGAGGGGGACCCTTCCGATCTGTGAGAGCAACGGGCGGAACTCAACCACCATGCGATGGCCATCGCAGAAGACCACCTTCCACCGGTCGACACTCACATAGAGCGGCTCGGTGATGACACCCCCGATATTGGCCCGGCCAGTAAACATGTGACCTGAGGTGCAATTAATCTGTTGACCCGGCCCGGGGGTGTCGACGAAGGTCATGACACTGGTGGTCCTGATCCGGGGTCCTACAATCGCCCACAGCAACCGGTCATCAGCGGGGAGTCCCGGCGTCCCGGGTTTGATCCAAGACATCCATTTGGTCGAGGTGTCCGAATAGTCGTTCGTGGGCGCCACCCCGACATTTACTGTGTCGGTGAATACCCGGCCCCCCACCGTAAAAGTCAGATCCAGCGGTCCTGGGATGACGCTCTTGACCAAACCGGCCATGAAGAAGGCTGAGCCATGGACACCCACGTGGTGTGAGGCGTAATCGGTCAGGGTGAAGACCACATCCTGACCGGTGATCAGCGCAGTGGCTACGACTGCACCCTGGGCGTCCTTCAGGAGGAAATCACTCCCGTCTAGGGCAACGAGTTCAGGAGGTAGCCGAAGGGTAAAGGTCTCCCCTGGATGCGTGCCATCCGGGATTTTCCAGGTCACGTCGACGGTGACGCCGTACGTCGTGGTGGTGCTGGTCTCCCGAACAGACACTCCGGTCACGGCGTCGGGGACGGCAGCCATCACGGGACGAGTTCCAGCACACAGCAGCATCGCCGCGGTGAGCATCGTCAGCATCAGCTTCAGTGACGTCGAGGCCCACTCAGAAAAGAACATCCGGGACGAGCGCGTAGTCATCATTGATGCGCCTTGTCGTCAAGACCCGGGCCCGTGGCAACTCACGGCGGTGCTATCGGAGCAACCGGGAAAAGCCGCGACGCACCCCGGCAGAGCGCGCCCTGACGAGGTCACGATAGCGTCGACAAGCCTTCTCGTCTGCGACCTGCCACACGATCAGCCTTCATCATGAATACAACAGCAGCACAGTGATTTTCACGGACGTCCACGTATCTGCACGCGGCGCCGGCTTCACCAGCTCACATCTGGGCGAGGACTCCGATCATGGCATTCTCGAGCACCTCGGATAGCGCGGGGTGAATCCAATACTGGCCGCGGGCCAGCTGCTCCACAGTCAGCCCCAGCGACATGGCCTGGATGGCGGGTTGGATCAGTGTCGACGCCTGATCCCCCATGATGTGCACCCCCAACAGGTGACCTTCCGCCGGGTCAGCCAGGACCTTACAGAACCCCACCGTGTCTTCCATCGCCCAGCCGTACGCCGTGTCGCCGTACTGCTGCACCTTGACCACATAGGGCGTGCCATCGGCACGTAACTGCTGTTCTGTCGCCCCGACCGAAGCGATCTGGGGACAGGTGAAGACCGCCGAAGGCACCCATCGGTGGTCAAAACGGCGCAGGTCATCAGGATGAACCAGGTTGTGCGCCACCACCCGAGCCTCATGGTTTGCCACATGCTTCAACTGGTACGGCGAACTGACGTCGCCTAACGCCCACACCCCAGGAATGCCGGTCCGGCCATACTGGTCAACCACGATGCGACCGTCCGGGTGAGTCTGGATACCAGCCGCAGTCAGTCCCAGATCCTCAGTATTGGGGCGGCGACCCGCCGCGACCAGCAACACCCCTGCCTGCACCGCCGAACCGTCACTCAGCTCCACCCGGACCCCCGACCCACTCTCGTGGACCGCCACGATCTCGACGCCACGGCGCACATCCCACTGAGTGTCCGCGAACCTGGTGAACGCTTCAGAGACTTCTTCATCCTCGTGCCGAAGCAGCCGCTGCCCGCGAATCACCACCGTGACCTGGACCCCCAGGTCTGAGAAAACATGGGCAAATTCCGCCGCGATGAAACCCCCACCGAGAATCACCATCCGCTCAGGCAATTCGTCCAACCGCATCACCTCATTGGAGGTGTAATAGCGCACGCCTGACGCGGCGACGACCTCAGGGATGTGGGGGCGGGACCCCGCAGCCACCACAATCTGATCAGCGGTCAAACGCCGTTCCTGTCCCTGGGGTCCGTTGTCCCGCACCACCAACTCCCGAGGCCCCACAAATCTCGCCCGACCCTGGATCACCCCGGTCTGCGGTCCTTCACTGCGGTACGCCAGTCCCCCGGCTGAGATCGGATCGATCCGGCCGAAGACCCGGTCCCGCAGGTCCCGCCAGCGCACCCCATCGATCCGGGCATCCACGCCATACCGTGCTGCCTCCCGCACCCCTCGGGCGACGTCAGCGGCATACACCAACATCTTGGTGGGGATGCACCCCACGTTCAGGCATGTCCCCCCAAACGTCCCTGACTCGATCACCATCACCTTTTTGTCGGCAAAATCGGGTGTCACCAGGGAATTACCCGAGCCGGAACCGATGATGGCGAGGTCGACATGCTCCATGCGCCCAGGCTACCGGGGCCATCCTGAGCTCGCGGATCGGCCTCCTGGTCAGCGACGAGTCCGGTCTCTCAATTCCGCGATGTGCCGCGAGACCGCCGGGTCCATCCCCAACCCGATCGCCAAATACGTAGCAGTGAAATCAGTCGTCGCCATCAGCTCGGCTAACCTCACCAACGAGGGCCCCTGCTGCGCGGTTACCGACATGACCCGCACCCCAGCGTGCTCAGCAGTGGTGATCACCCCATCCACCAAGCCAGCACGATCAGCATCTTCAGGAGTCGCGATCTGCTGCGGTGCGTCCCGCAACATCAGCAGCCCCAACGTCGGTTGGGCCGGCCCATCCAGGAACGGATCGGCAAAAATGTCCTGTTCTCGCGGCGCACCCAAAACCCCCTGCCCACCACCTGCGGTGAATGGGCCGTCGAAGGTCGCCACGATCTGACTGGCTGCGTCCGGCAATGCCCCATACGTCGCTGGCAACCGCGCCGTACGCGACAGCATCGACGCCGCCCGATGCGCAGCCACCCCACCGAGGTCTCCCTCACCCAGCACCACTGGCACCGTCTCTGCCAACTGCAAAGCCAGCCCCTTGGCCGGGTTCACGAATGATTCCGACGACGGCCGACACGTCTCGGCAACCTCATCCAACCGATCCGCCACCTGCGCCAACACGTCATCAGACATGTCGACGATGCCCAGCCGGTCCGCGGCAATAAGCACCGGTGCCGCTAATGACCACAAGGACGTCCGACTAGAGGTGCGCCCCCGACCCGCATCGATGTGTAACCCACGGGCGCGTTCGCACACCGCAGCCAGGGGCGATTGAGCAGCACCGACCGTGACCAGGAACGCCCCCCGGCGCGCAGCTTCCGCGGCGACCGCCAACGGCCCAGGTGCCCGGCCGGACAAGGAGACCGCGACCACTAAGTCCAATGGCCCCACCCACCCGGGCAACGGCAGGTTACGACGGATCGTCACCGGCACCGGCGATCCTGGCTCTGCCAGGAGGTCTAGGACGTCACCGACGACCGCCGACCCACCTAGTGAGGCCACCAGCACGGATCGAGGACGTTCTTGGCCGGTGAGCCGATCCACTCCGCCCTCCCGGGCCAAGGTGATCGCCTCCCGGACCTGGGCGCCAGCGGTGGCCAATGCCCGCAGTGTGTCTTGGCTGTCTACCGCTGCCAGACGCGATAGGTCATCCAGCAGAGCGTCCTCGATCATCGCCACCTGGTGCCTCCTCAGGCCTCAGCTCAGACGTCCGCCAACAGGACCGGGATCCCGTCCTCCACGACAAACGTACGACGCCCACCGTCGACCACGCATGTCCCGGCGCATTCCAGCACCGCCGCGCCGGAAGGACCGGTCGCGTCGTTCAGCTCACCACGGCATACCGGGCAGCGCAGAATCTCTCGGACCCACCCGGGAATCGCCTCGTTCACCCGACACCACCGCGAACGATAGCGAGGACCTCGTCGCGGATCTGCACCATCGTCGCCTCGTCTTGTGCCTCGACGTTCAACCGAAGCAACGGCTCCGTGTTGCTCGGTCGCAGACTGAACCACCACTTCGGCGCCCCCCGGTGTTCGACAGTCACACCGTCCAGGCGGTCCACATCGACTCCCAGCGGTTCGGCCCAGTTCAGGACCGCTCGCGTCGATGCCTCGGTGTCAGCGACCGTGGAGTTGATCTCACCGGAAGCGGCGTACCGATCGAACTCGGCGACCAAAGCGGACAATGTCCCTTCTTGCCCACCCAAGGCGGCCAGGACATGCATCGCCGCAAGCATCCCGGTGTCAGCGAACCAGAAGTCCTCGAAGTAGTAATGCGCGGAGTGCTCACCACCGAAAACGGCGCGTTCTTGCGCCATCGTGCCCTTAATAAAGCTGTGCCCCACCCGAGTGCGCACCCCTCGGGCGCCGCACTCGGCGATGACCTCCCGCACTGCGTGACTGCAAATCACGTTGTAGACGATCGCCACCTGCTCAGCTGGAGTACCGGCTGCCACCCGCTTGGCGATCTCACGGCTGGCCACCAACGCGGTGATCGCCGAAGGACTGACCGGTTCGCCACGCTCGTCCACCACAAAACACCGGTCGGCGTCACCATCGAATGCCAGACCGATGTCTGCTCCGTGCTCGATCACCGCTCGCTGAAGGTCGAGCAAGTTTTTGGGATCTAGCGGGTTAGCTTCATGGTTGGGGAACGTGCCATCCAGCTCGAAGTACAGCGGCTCGATCTGCAGCGGAAGGCCCGCAAGCACGGCCGGGACGGTGTAACCACCCATACCGTTCCCTGCGTCAACAACCACCTTCAGCGGACGAATCTCGGACAGATCGACCAGACCGCGCAGGAAACCGGCGTAATCACCAAGGACATCCTGTTCCCAGATCGTTCCCGCTCCGTCGGCAGCCTCCGGGGTCGCCCCGTCGACGATCTCCTGAGCGACTCGGGTGATCTCAGCTAGGCCGCTGTCCTGCCCCACCGGACGGGCCCCCACCCGGCACATCTTGATGCCGTTGTACTGCGCAGGGTTATGGCTGGCCGTGAACATCGCGCCTGGCGCCTGCAGCGCCCCCGAGGCGTAATACAAGCCATCTGTGGAGCACAGACCGATCAGCGTGACGTCCACACCCACCAGCGCAGCCCCTTCAGCAAACGCCTGGGACAGCTCCGGGGAGGATGGCCGCATGTCATGCCCCACCACGATCCGACGCTGACCATCGGGGATCGCCACCACCTGGGCGAAAGCCGTACCAATGGCGCGGGCCACCGTCGCGTCGAGTTGGTCGGGCACGACCCCCCGCACGTCGTAGGCCTTGATGAACTCGCTGAGTCTCGCAGTTGTCACGAACGCAGCCTAGTCGTTCCTTCGCTGCGCCGCCCCAAGCACTCAGGAGTCCCGCAACACCCGCAGCTGAGGACGACCCAAGGGCGCTGGCTTCTGAGCGGTACGTCGTCCACCGCCGCCAGCGCGTGTCTGATCGGTCTCTCCTTGTTCCCCGGCCGCAGCAGCATCATCCATCGGCGGGACAGGGCGAGCATTTAACGCATCGACCACAGCGAACAGGTCGTCCTGGGCACCCTCGACGAACTCACCGACCAGACGCACCACGTCCCACCCTTGCGGCGCCGTCAGCCGGGTCGCGTGGGTGGCGCACAGATCGTATGTATGCGGCTCAGCGAAGGTCGCCAACGGACCCAGCACCGCTGTCTGCTCGGCGTAGTTGTAGGTCAGCGTGGCGACGGCCGCACGGGAACAAGCGGTCTTGGAACACCGACGCATGACAGTCACGGATAGGAGGGTAACCCTGACCGGTACCGCCGCGCTCGTCGGCACCAAGGCGGCGTGTCGCTAGGCAGCGCCGTACAGTGGGCACCATGTCAGGTCCAGTGCGTCGAGATGGCTCCCGCCGACCCGCGCGCCTCGGTCGCGATCGGCACGGGCGTGGTCACCGCGGGCCGTTGGCCTGGCCTCCGGTCCCAGCGATGCGATCTCGCTCGGATGCCTTTGACGACCTGGTCCTCGACGCAGTCGAACGTATCGAGCGCCGACTACCTCGAGGTCTCGGCGACATCGAACTGGCCGTAGAACTCGTCCCGCCATCGGACCCGGCACCGTGGGAACCGCAGCAGGTGCCGTTGTCCAGGGTCTTTCCCGCCGAGGCGGGCTTGTCCACTCGGGTGGTGCTCTACCGTCGGCCGATCGAAACTAGGGTCGAGGACCCCCGGGACCTGGCCGCAGTGGTCAACGACCTCGTGGTCGAGCAGCTTGCGGAAGCACTCGGTATCGCCCCGACCGACCTAGACCCGGGGTACGAAGAACCCTGATCCCGTCGCCATCGTGATATAAATCCTGCAATCATTCGGACGACCGACTTTTATACTGCGTGCTTTTTTACCCGGCGACGCTCCCGTTCGGACAGGCCGCCCCATATCCCAAAACGTTCGTCATTCGCGAGCGCATATTCGAGACATTCAGCACGTACTTCGCAACCGACGCAGACCCTTTTAGCCTCGCGGGTGGATCCACCCTTCTCCGGGAAAAATGCCTCCGGATCGGTCTGCGCACAGAGAGCCCGGTCCTGCCAGGACAGCTCTCCTTCTTCCTGGTCGGTGTCCAGACCGAACACCAGGCGTAACTCCTGCATGGCCCCTCCTCCACTACGACGTAACCATCACCGGCCCACCAACGCAGCCTCGACTATCAATGTCGAGCACGATAAAACGACCCCGACCGACGAGGGTGATCACAAAATCGACAACACTGAAATTACACGCGTGTCAGATGCTCCACGTCAAGCCGAGTTGCGATAGAGTATTAGGTCTTTCGTTCAAGACGAACGATCGAATTCTTCTTCTCAGATCTCTCTCGGGCACGCCGCCGTTGGCGCGCTGTGCGGGCTGGCTCAGTCCCAACGCTCGAGCCGAGCAGATAGTTCACTTGCGTAACATTCGCCACATCGACCTCAGTGTCGACGTCTGGCACACCCGCCTCGGTGGGACACCCAGAAGGCTACTGAGCATCCCTGGGAGGACCCCGGAACGCAGCTCACCGCCCGCTGTTCTCAGCTAGGCACCGAGAGGCAGTAGCGTGACCGCCGTGACCACGCCCCGAGACATCCTGCGCGCCCTTCTCGCCGACAACCCCACCCGTCCCCGTTTGACCTGGTACGGCCCCGCCGACGAACGTATTGAGCTCTCCGCCCGGGTCCTTGACAACTGGGTCACCAAAGCAGCCAACTTGCTCCTTGAGGAAGGTGACGTCACCACAGGTGACACCGTGTTGCTTGACCTGCCCCGTGGGCACTGGCGGGGCGTCTACTGGTCGCTGGCGACCTGGACCATCGGCGCCACACTCGTCCTGACCGAAGCTGAGATCGACGCACTTCCAGCCACCGATGTGCTCATCACCCACCGCGCCGAGGTGGCCGAACGCTCAACCGCTCCTTTGCGCATCCTCGTCACCCCGGCCGCATTAGCTCGGCGCTATCCGGGTGCCATGCCCATCGATGTCCTCGACGAGGCCGCGGATCTGTCGACGTACGGCGACCTCCTCATCGTTCCCACTCCCACCGAATCTCACCGGATCGCTCTGACCTGCGATGACGGGACGAGCTGGACGGGGGAGGATCTGGTGCCCGCCGCTCCCGCTGCCGGGGTACGAGTCCACCTTGACGCAGACACCGAGGTGTCTGCCACCGCGTTGCTGCGTGCGCCACTGGGGATCTGGGCGGGCGGAGGATCAGTGGTCCTCACCGCGACCGGGTCGCCTTTGCCTGCTTCCCGGATCGCGATGATCAGGCACGCCGAAGGTGTGGACCCTGCCCAGTGATCCCATTCACCGGCGCACCGAGCCAGGATCCAGCAACGACCAGGTGCGCTGATCGATCACCCCGGTGACGGCGATCCGGTGGGCTGACTGCCAGCGCCGCACCGCCATCCAGGTCGCGTAATCCACCCGGCCCGAGATGGAGACCCCCAAGAGCCGCTGGGCCATCGTGACCTCGGCTCCGCTGGCCCCCAGCACCAGACTCGGATGAGTGGTGCTCGGGGGCGGCTCCGATCGTGGACAGTCCTCAATATTTCGGGTGGTGTGGATGGGCGCTAACTCGCCGATATCCGCTCGGCAGGGCCCCTCGTCCCAGGTCGTCAACGCCACCCCGGTCCACCATGATGTCCGTTTCATCGCACCATCCCAGGTCAGTGAGGTGTGAATGTGATCGGTGTGAGGCACGGGACCCGTGTACGGCTGCCATCCCGCCCCGATGTCGTAGCTCCCCCAAATCCGGTGGTTCCAGATCAGATACATCACACCTAACCGACGGGCCACCATCCCGCCGTCGGCGGTGATCCAGCCGACGATCGCGTCAGCGATGCGTCGTTGGGCTGGATCAGCAGCATTCATCATGAAGTCCACGGCGCGGCCGTCTTTGTGCTCACTGGTGCCAGGCTCTGTACAGGCTCGGGATAATCCATATCGACCTGAGGGATACCAGGACTTCAACAGATCAGCGTAGGCAAGAGTGCCCGGTTTGTCGGTGGGGTCACAGCTGATCTGCGGGGTGTAGCCTGCAACCCGATCCACCGCCAACGGCAATGTCACCGGGGGCGTCGGAGGCGGTGGCGTCACGGCCGGCGGATAGCGGCGATCCGCAGCGAGTCGAGCGGCTTTACTACTCGTGACAGCTGGGGTGGCGGTGAATACCGGAGCTGCCGCTCCTGGTCCATAGGCCGTTGCCTGCCCTGCTGGCGTGACAGAGGTCATCGCGAGCGCGACCCCACCGGTCAGTGCCACCAGCAAGGGATGTCGATGCGGACGGGTCGCCATCGTTGTCCTTTCCAGGAACGCGACATGGTTTCCCCCACCGTCCCCATCGACAGTGTCTGCCATCT
This sequence comes from Austwickia sp. TVS 96-490-7B, assembly GCF_019331795.1. Taxonomy (GTDB): domain Bacteria; phylum Actinomycetota; class Actinomycetes; order Actinomycetales; family Dermatophilaceae; genus Austwickia. The sequence continues at coordinate 11,477 of NZ_JAHPZL010000020.1, read as the reverse complement.
CTTGAGAGCCCTTGACCCCGCCGATCCCGTTCTTGGACCGAGGATCTCAGGAAACCGGTGAGCGCCCCTTCCATCCCTGGCCCACAATGGTGGTTTTCGGGAAGCCGCCCTGCCCGTTGCCGGAATACCGCCGTAAGGTCCCAGAACGGTCCAACGCCATCACGTCGGCTCGGCCATCATCATCAGCGTCGCCGATCGACCAGACTGCTCGCATGTTCTTCCAACCGTGACCAATCCGACGGGGCGCGGACAAACCACCCTTGCCATTACCGGATCGCAAGAACATCTCACCGCCGGTGGTGATCCCGATGATGTCCGGACGGCCGTCCCCATCGAAATCACCAGGCGCAACGAGCTGCGTCACTGACGCCCATCGCTCGCCCAGAGGGACCGGCGCTCCGAGGGTGTCCCCCAACCCAGGGATGAGAACCAACCGTTCGGTGGCGATGTCAATGGCGATGAGATCAGGTCGACCATCACCATCCCAATCTCCCGGGGAGATGAACCCGCGATACCCGTTCCACCCCTGACCGATCTGACGTGCCGGACCGAATCCGCCCTTGCCATCACCGGAATACCGCACGAGCCGCCCTTCGGGGGTGCGGGCGATCATGTCTGGACGGTCATCGCCATCCCAATCGCCGACAGCGATCATGTCTTTCATCTCAGCCCACCCGTGCCCAACCTGGGTGCCTTCGCCGATGCCACTGCCGTTGCCAGGAAACAACGACAACCGTCCCTGTTCGTCACGCGCCAGGACGTCAGCTTTGCCGTCGCCATTCCAATCGCGCACGCTCGCCGTCCCTGCTCCGGTGACGGTGAACCACGCGGAGCGCAGCCCCCACAGCACCCGCAGCTCCTCACCGGTGACTTCCACGGAACGCGCAGATCCTTCCAGCCTGGCGGTGAGGATGGGGCCGCCGAGGTCACCGCGCCCTTCCCTCGTCAAGATGACCACACGGCGAAACGTCCCGATGCCCTTCACGCCATCGAGCCGTGCCATGGAAACCGTGGAAACCCATGTGTTGGGAGAGCTTTTGAGCATCCCGTCGTAGGGGTCCTGCTTGGCGACCTGGTATGGCAGCGGGCCCGCAGCGGTCCACCCTCCGTTGGACGCAGAGAACTCAGCATTCACCAGCGGCGCATTCGTGCCGCTGCCGGCCCGTAGGACCACGCCAGCCGTCTGGGTAATCGCAGCGTCAGAGCGGGAATCTTCCCTCGTGGTGCGGGTACCCCCAGTGCGCTCGGCCACCCCGGCGTAAACCTGGCAGGTCGAGCTGCCACAGATGTCATACCAGGCTCCGGCTTCACGCTGACGCTGTCGGTACGCGGCGGCATATGTGCGGGCTGCTACTGCCTGAGCGGCCAGGGCCTGATGGTGCCAGGACGCGGGCATTTCGCTGGGCACCACTCCGCGCAGATAGGTCTCCATCGGCGTGTGGAGCACGGTGCGGACTTTCCCCTCAACCAGGGTCGCATGCAGATCGCCCCGGACTTCCTTCCAGGCTCCGCCAGGGAGCATGACAGCGACCACGCCATTGGCGCTGCGGAAAGCTACGTCATGGCGAAGCACCAGACCGACAGGAACGTAGGGGCGCCACGCTCCTTTCTGGTCTTGATGTTCCAGACGTATGGCGGCGCCGCCGCGGACCCGCCAGCGCTGATACGAGGCGCCGGTGGGAAGTGCTGTCTTGCCGGCAGCGGTGACCAGCTGTAGCCCCGACGCCGGAGCGACCGTCGTATCCCCGACGGCATCGTCCAGCGAAACCCGGATGGTGTCATCTGGCAGGTCACGTCGGCTGGTGCCGGGGTAATAAAAATCGAGAATCTGCCGGTAGTTCAATCCGGAAACAGAGGCAGCGCCATAGGCACCCCATTGACTCATCCCCCGGCCATGACCGTGGCCATGACCGGTGATCTGAACTCGATCAGAGGTCCCCCGGGGGACGACATCTACCGCATGGGCGAAGGAGGGTGCCAGCGCTTCACCGATCCCGGTTCCCAGACATGCCGCCATCGCCACAGTCGATACAGACAGACGTGCGGCACGTCGGCGGGGAAAAGAGATCATGTCTGGTCCTCCTCGGGTCGTGGGGTCACGGCACGTTGTCGTCGAGCGACCTGCGGGACGGTACATGAACGACGAGGGTCATGGGGAGAGAACAAGTTTCGGTGTCCTGAACGGATGATGCAAACTCCTCTGCCTGAGATCTCATCCCTGAGGTGGCGGACGTCAGATGACGTCCCGTCGGCGCAACGCGCCTGACATCTCCTGACCGCGCTCACCCTGCCCTACATGGATTATCTTGTCGCAGAAAGATTTTCCTCATCATCATTCAGAGCTGACCGATGGGATGCCATGCGTCCCCACCGCTCTGCCCGACACTGTTGTCTTGGTGCTCTCCTGACAGTGGCGTTCCTGAGCACACCATCCACAGGGTGGGCCGCCGTACCGGCACCGTTAGGCCTTGACGCATCGCTCACCCGTGCTTCCACCCGTTCGCAACCCAGCTTTGCCCCTTCAGCTGACATCTCTGAAGGGACGCTGCGGCAGCTCCCCACCGGGCAGGAATGCCCGACTGGCTTGCATCGTGCCGCGACCATCTACCGGAACGGCTTCGAAGACCGGGTGGTTCCCGGTGCGGACGCTACTCAAGGCTGGTCCGCGATCACCGGGGATGCGTACGGCGGAAGCACTTTCCTCCGGTCACGCATTGACTCGAAGGAACCCGCTAGCCAGCCCAACCCGCTGCCTTACTGGCCGCTGGCCCTGCCCATGCTGCGCGCCACCACTGACCGCACGATGCTGCGATATGCCATCCGGGGCACCTACCCTGAAGACGCTGCGTATGTGACCGTCAATGCGGCTTCCGGCTGGGTGTCGCCGAGCTCGACCTGGAGCACCCTCACCGTGGATGTCTCTGACGCGCTCACCGACGAGGACTCTATGCAGGTAGATATCCGCTTCAGCAATTACCCCGTCGAGACGGCCACCTCTTCCCAGGTGGACCTCGATGACGTTGAGATCTACACCTGCACCGATCACGCGCCACCGGCTACGACGGTCCGCGGCGATTTCACCGGTGATGGCATCGCCGACCTCGTCACCGTCGACCACGCGGGCGCCCTGCTCATCTGGCCAGGCACCGGGGCACTCACGGTCTCCACGCCGAAGACAATAGCCACCGATTGGCACGGGGTGAGCTGGATCGGCTCTCCCGGAGATCTCAACGGTGACGGCCATGCTGACATGCTGTCTCGTTCTGCCGCTGGTGACCTGCTGGTGCACGACGGAGACGGGACTGGTGGTCTAGCTCCAGGCCGTCGGATCGGTGTGCACTGGAATGCCATGAACGCCATCGTTCCGATGGGTGATGTCAACGGGGACGGGCTCGTCGACTATCTCGCCCGAGACGTTCGCGGGACGATTCGTCGCTACTGGATGACTGGAGTCGGCGGGACCCTGACTGGTGGCACCGTGGTCGGTACCGGTTTTCAAGGGTTCTCCTCGATTTTCAGCACCGGTGACACCGACGGCGACGGCCGCTGGGATGTCACCGCGATCATCGACACCGGAGAAATGCGGGTCTACACCACCCGTGCCAACGGCTCATTGTGGGGATATGGCCGGATGATCGGCACCGGTTGGCGCTTCCGCCAGGTCTCCAGCCCCGGGGACTTCAACCGAGACGGCAGAGACGATGTGGTCTCCGTCGGCCATGATGGTCGGATCGTGACCTACCCGGTGCTCGGCACTGGCGTGTGGGGACCCAGAGCAGTGTCACTCATCGATGCCCAGCGATTCCGGTTGGTGCTCTGATCGCTCATCCCGCGCCCAGACCCCAGACGTCATGCTGCGGCGACGTCCCTTTCCTGCACCTGAGCGGGTGGGCCTGCCACGCTGGCAGGCCCACCCGGACTGCAGGTCAGAGCTCGATAGTGGTCCCGGTCCGGGCGGACTCCAAGACAGCCTGTGCGACCCGGACTGTAGCCAAGCCCTGTGACATCGTCACGATGTCGGTGCTGTGCCCTAGCACGGCATCGCGGAAGGCTTCGTGCTCCAACAACAGTGGCTCTTTTTTGGCGAAGCCAAACCTGATGCTGTCGCCCTCAGTGACCCCGCGGAACTGAGCGACCCCTTCCCAGGGTGTCTCAACTGAACCGTTGGCGTGGAAAGTCAGATCGGCGGTGAGGGTGTCAACGACGAAGGCGCCACGCTCCCCCGTGATGACAGTGACCCGCTCCTTGAACGGAGTCAGCCAGTTGACCAGGTGGCTCGTGACGGTGCCATCGGCAAGCTGCCCGGTCACAGCAACCAGATCCTCGTGTTGACGCCCGCTCTTATACGCGGTGTGCGCGGCTACCCGAGTAAACGGCTGCTGGGTGACCCAGGCGGTGAGGTCAATATCGTGTGTCGCCAGGTCCATCACCACGCCGACATCAGCGATGCGGGCCGGGAATGGACTCTGTCGTCGTGTGACCACCTGATATACCTGCCCCAGTTCCCCCTCGGCGAGTCGCTTACGCGCCTGCTGCAGGGCGGGGTTAAACCGCTCGATGTGCCCGACCGCTCCGATTAGACCGGCATGCTCAAACGCGTCGGACAGCCGCTGCGCCGAGGCAGAGTCCTGAGCCAGGGGTTTTTCTACCATCGCGTGCACACCAGCGGCAGCGAGGGTCGTCCCGATCTGCTCGTGCAGGGCGGTAGGGACCGCGACCATGCAGTAGTCGATCCCCTGAGCGATCAATTCTTCGACCGTCGAGACCAACGGGCGGCCATTGGCGACCCCGTGCGGGTCACCATTGGCATCGGCCACAGCCACCAGATCGACACCGTCAAGCCCGGAGAGCACCCGAGCATGGTGACGTCCCATCATCCCGAGGCCGATGAGGCCAGCGCGCAGCTTTGCCATCACGCACCTGCCTTGACGAGGGTGTTGACCGCGGTGACGATGCGCTCCAGGTCCGCGGGGGTCAGGCTCGGGTGCACCGGCAGTGACAAGCACTCCCGAGCAGCTCGCTCCGTCTGGGGCAGATCAACGTCGACCTGGAACGGCTTCAATCGATGATTCGGCACCGGGTAGAACATGCCCGAGCCGATGTTGTACTCCTCGCGCAGCGCCTTAGCCAGACCATCGCGGTCATCGGCAACTCGGACGGTGTACTGGTGATAGACGTGGACGGCACCTGCAGCCACCGGCGGCGGGGTGACGCCTTCCAGGTGGGCTGAGAGGAAGGCAGCGTTGTCCTGACGTTGCTTGGTCCACGCGTCGACCTTGGTCAACTGGACCCGGCCAATCGCAGCGTGAAGGTCGCTCATCCGGTTATTCAGCCCGACGACCTCGTTGTGATACTGCATCTCCATCCCCTGGTTGCGGTAGAGGCGAACCAGTCGCGCGACCTCGTCGTCCGCGCAGGACACCATGCCGCCCTCGCCGGATGTCATGTTCTTCGTGGGGTAGAGGGAGAACATCCCGAATGTGCCGAAAGCCCCGGCAGGGGTCCCGTTCAACGACGCACCGTGAGCTTGGGCAGCGTCCTCGAAGAGAGCGATGCCTCGATCCTGGCAAAGCTGTTGGAAGGCTGGCATGTCAGCGGGATGACCGTAGAGGTGGACCGGCATCACCCCGACGGTACGTTCGGTGATGGCAGCGGCGACGGCCTGGGGATCCAGGCAGAAGCTGTCAGGTTCGATATCGACGAAGACAGGGGTGGCCCCGGTCAGAGCAACCGAGTTTGCTGTCGCAGCGAAAGTGAAGGAAGGAACAATCACCTCGGTGCCCGGGCCGACGCCAGAGGCCAGCAGCCCCACATGCAGGCCAGAGGTGCCGGAGTTCACCGCGACGCACTGCCGCCCCAACCCGAAGTGGGCTGAGAACTCCTCCTCGAAAGCCTTCACCTCCGGACCTTGCGCAAGCATGCCGCTGCGCAGCACACGAGTGACCGCCTCGACTTCCTCATCGCCGATCAACGGCTTGGCGGGCGGAATGAAGTCGCTCATGGCTGCTAGTGCCCCTTTCGGCGTACGGCGAAATGAGTTCGGTTGCCGAAGAGCGTGATCCTCCGAACCCACGGCCCGGTGACGTCACCTACGACGGCCGAGCGGGCGGCGCGCGGCGCGCGGCGCCACCACCGACTCTATCGAAGCCGACACCCCAGCGCAGAACGCCAACGGCACAGCCCACCTCATCGCGGGGATGCGGGAGCCCCGGCCGGACAACGCCCAGCCGGGGCTCTCTCGGATTCGTGCGAGGCGAACTACCTCAGCCCTTCCCGACGACCAGGAAGGTCACCTCCTGGAAGCGGGATGGGTCCAACGCCCGACGGCCATCGACAACGACCTTCACACCGGGCAGGTCAGCTGGCCCGAATTCCCGATACGACGCGTGGTCAGCCTGCAAGATGGCCACGTCCACCGGCGTACCTGCGTCATAGGGCTCGAAGCCCAGATCTGACAGCTCCTGCGCCGAAAACATCGGGTCATCGACGCACACATGGGCGCCCCTGGCCCGCAATGCCTCAACCGTGGGGAAAACCCCGGAGAAAGCCGTCTCCTTAACCCCACCGCGGTAACTCGCCCCCAGCACCAGCACCTTGGCCCCACTGAGATCGCCGTACGCCGCCTCAGCCAGCCCGACGGTATATGCCGGCATCTCCACGTTGGCCGCCCGCGCCGCGCGCACCACCGTCGCGTCAGGGTCGGTGTGCAGGTACAGCCGCGGATAGATCGGAATGCAGTGACCACCAACGGCGATTCCTGGACGGTGGATGTGGCTGTACGGCTGCGAATTACTCGCTTCGATGACCTGGTAAATGTCAATGCCCCGGCTCGCCGCGAACCGACCGAACTGATTGGCCAAGCCGATGTTGACATCGCGGTACGTCGTCTCGGCGAGCTTGGCCATCTCAGCAGCCTCCGCACTGCCTAGGTCCCACACCCCATTGGGACGGACCAGGTCAGGACGCTCATCGAAGTCCAGGACTGCTTCGTAAAACTCCTGGGCCCGTTGCGCCCCCGCTGGAGACAACCCACCGATCAGCTTTGGATATTTGCGCAGGTCAGCAAAGACCCGTCCCGTCAACACCCGCTCCGGGGAGAAGACCAGGTGGAAGTCGCTCCCCTCGACCAAGCCGGAGATCTCCTCAAGCAACGGCTTCCAGCGCTCCCGGGTCGTCCCCACCGGCAGTGTGGTCTCGTAAGCCACCAAGGTGCCAGGTCGCAGACCGCGGGCTATCTCTCGGGTCGCGGACTCCATCGCCCGGAAATCCGGGACTCCCTCGGCGTCAACGAACAAGGGCACCACCACGACCACCGCGTCACTCGCCGCCACTGCCTCCGCCGTACCGGTTGTCGCCTGCAACCGTCCCGCCGAGACCACCTCAGCAAGCAGCTCAGCCAGGTGCGCCTCTCCCGGGAACGGTTCAATACCCGAGTTGACCGTCTCGACGAGCTGGTGATTGACATCCGCTCCCCAGACCTGATGACCCTTGGAGGCGAACTGCACGGCCAACGGCAGGCCGATCTTGCCAAGCCCGACGACGGTGATCTTCACGATGGTGTCCCTCGGTCTCTCCGCCCGTGCGGAGGTGGTGGTCGACGACGGCCGCACTCCTACGGCCTGCTGGGCAGGTCCGGGTCCCCCGGACCAGGTGGAAGTGACAGCCTGGTGCGGCTCCACCCCAGGCGATCTTAGAGGCAGCGAGCGCATCCTGGACGCACGGCCCGGCTGGGCCGCACCGACCGGACAGACCGATATTGCGCCGATCCTGCTGTCTCCCAACCAGGTGCCCTGCCGACAAAGCAGCGGGGTCCTCGACTACTCAGCGATATCCCCCGACCACCGGATGCAGCCGGTCCAACACCCGGGTCAAGGCGTCCACCACCCGCGGGTCGTATTCATAGCCCAAACCAAGGTAGATCCGTTCCATCCCTGACCGACGTTCCTCCGGAAATTCTTCGCCCAGCCTGCCGCCATAGTCATCGAACGCATTGGCCACCTTGATGATCCGGGCACCAGTTGGCACCTCCGCACCTCCAGAGATCACCCGGTGATATGGCACCGCTTGTCCGTAGAGCAGGTCCGCCAGTCGAGCCAACGGTCCGCCCCTTCGAATGAGTTCGGCGCCCGAATCAGCAATGCGCTGCTGATCGCTTGGCGCGGCCTGCACGGTCGCTCCGGAGGGCAGCGGCCGACGAAGAGCGAGCTGTCCCAGGTCGTGGATCAAGGCAGCTGACACCACCGCTTCCACGTCTCGCTCGGACAGTCGCATCTCCCTGGCGATCAATCGGGAAAGTTCACTGACCCGCTGCGCATGGCCGGACAGGACATAACCGACGACCTCAGGCATGCCGGAGAGCGCCCGCAAGGACTGGTCATAGGTCTCCCGGACGTGCACGAACCGCCGCGCCGCAAAATCAGTGAGTCCCAGTAAGGCCAACACCATGGGCACGGCCACCAGCCCCAGCACCGACACCGTCATCGCCACCAGTGCTCCCGTCCCGGCAAGGGCAATCCCTGCGGAGAAGGTGGCTCGGATCTCATCGACCGGAATCCCTCGCCAGATCCCGTCCAGGTGAGGTTTCGGCCCGGACCGCAAGGGCACTTCGATCAGACCGGTGACGACCCCAATGACCACCAGCGACAACGCCAAGGCCCACCCTGGCCACGTCCGGCTTGCCGTCTCCAAAGTCTCCCCACGGAACAGCGGGAGTTCCCTGGCGATAGCGGCAGACAGGGCCACCGAAAAGAGGCGAATCGCGTTGTCCAACGCGATATCCGGATCGGACAGATTGACCCTACGGCGTAGGGCAAGGATCAGCAGCCCGCAGAGCTGCCCGCCGAGCGCGGTGACCACCACTTCGGAACTGGAATAGGTCACGAGGCGATCCGGGAGTCGCATTGTCACCGCCAACGCAATCTCCGCAGCCGCCGCCACCGCCGAGGTTTGCAGCCGACCCGGGATCTCCAGACGGAACTGCTCGCCGATCGCGATCACCACCAAGAACACCAGCAAGGTAGGCAGTTCCCCGGTGTGCACACCTCGCAGCGTGTCTCCCGGCATGAACACGTTCAGTACGGTGCACGAGGCCACCAGCAAGAACACTGCCCCCCAGGTACGACGAGCAGTCATGGCCGTGGCTCCGTGGGCCCTTGACGTAGCCATACCTGCGCGGGTTGTCCCGCTGCCCTTTCGAACGACGACGGCGGAATCGGCGTACCCACTGTCCTCTCTCCTCCCGGGGCGGCGCTCTCTGAGCTGCTCTCCTCAGCACGGACATCACGAGAGACCATCACTTCGTCGGCGATGACGTCAGACATCGCCGGCAGGGCGTGGTGATCCCACAGCCAGGTCGCTTCAACCACACGATCCTCATGCGCCGACCAGGACCGGGTTCGTAATGCCTGCGCTAGTGCGTCCAATACCACCGGATCCAGCTGGCCCCCAGCAGCCAATCTCAGCTCCGCGAGCGCAGCGTCCACTCCCAGAGCCTCCCGATCACCACGAGTCGTGGTCAACGCGTCAAAAGCGTCCGCGACCGCAAGGATTCTGGCGGGCAGCGGGATCAGATCACCGACTAGCCCATCGGGGTAGCCGCGGCCGTCGACACGTTCGTGGTGCCACCGAATGATCTGTGCCGCGTCGTCCAGGAAGTCCACTCCACTGACCACCCGGGAAGCCAGCTCTGGGTGAGTCAGTAGCGCAGCCATATTGGTGTAGGGAGCCCGACCGCCTCGGGAAGCATCGGTCTCCCGCAGCACCCCTTTCATGCCCAGATCATGCAGGGTGGCCGCGTAGCTCAAAGAGCGACGCTGTGGTTCGGTCAATCCCAGGACGCCAGCCATCATCTGGCAGAGCTCATCGACCCGACGAGCATGGACCGAGACCTTGCCGTCTGGGGAATCAGCGGCGGCGAGGAAGATCGACAAGATCCGTCCTCGCGCTCGGACTTCGTCGCCGTACTGGACATAGACGAACCGGGCGATGGTCAGCGGCGCTGCGATCAGCAGGACACTGACCGGACCGACTCCGGCAGGTTCCCAGAGAACCACGAAGAGGAAACCGATGATGCCGTACCCCAGGTAGAGGGGCACGAGTTCGCGGACAGCACCCCAGATCACTGTCCGAGGATGTCCCCCATCAATGCCAACCATGCCACTGAGGATGAGGACGTTGAGCAGGCACATCACCAGATCAGCTGCCAGGAGTGGCGCTCCGATTCCCACAAACAGGAAGGTCACGTCCCGGCTAGCGCCGCCACCTGGAGTGCCCAGATGTCCTCCGTTGAGCGCCTCGAAGACGATCCCCCCGCACAGCGCCATGACCCCCATCATTAAGCCGTTGAACATGGGCACGATGGACCACCCGTAGGTGCGGTCAATTAGCGCGATCAGTAGCCCTAATACCCCAGCTGACGTCGGTCCATAGAGAGCGAGGCAGGCCAGCAGGATCACGGTGGTGAAGGAACTCGCCGAGCCTTGTCCTGTGGTGTCGCGGGCCATGACGCTGACCACCGCCAGACCAAAGAGCACCCCTAAGCCAGCGAGATGATCGGCGCGCACAGCGCCACGATCCCCAATGATGACGATAAGGGAGATCCATATCACCGCGAGTGCGACGACATAAGCAAAAGGTCCCCACGACGAACGTGGGGACCTCCCAGCAGAGGCTGAATCATTCATCAATGACCTCGCCGGGGCTCTGGCGCGATGTCATCAAGACGCGACGGGCGCCCACCACCAGGTACGGCGGCCTACAGACTGCTTTGTGGTCATCTCAGACTCCTTTGTGTCTCGGGGCTGACGAGACGGTACGAGGGGAGGTGTCTTCTTCAGGAGCGAGAACCGTCCGTGTCGTCCTCGTTCCCGGGAGCATGACGGGGCCGCCAGCTCCGCGGTGCGACGATGGTCACTTTGTGAGTGACGCTTCGGCCGCATGACATAATCTTGACAGCTTTTGAAGCTTTCGTCGACATTCAAAGCATGTTCATGGCCAAATTATACTAAAGATTGGTCAAGAGCTTCCGAGAGGTTACTTCATCTCGGACGTCCGTATTAATCAGAGCGTGAGAACTACTCAACGCCACGCCACACTGATCGGGCACTTCTGAACGTCCGACCTGAAAACAATGACATCGCTGCAGGCGCTCAGCGATTCATTCTTCTAGCAGCATAAGCCGCGACAGCCCGTCACAGTGGGGATGACGGCACGGACATGTTTCCAGGCCCTCCCGGTGGATGTGGGAGACTGAACCGATGTCCGCCGCCCTGGCGACGATCCGGCGACACCACCCCGGCGTCGCCGAGGCCACCTGACGAGGAGCACGACATGAGCAAGCGCGCCCGTAAGCGCCGCGACCGCAAGAAGAACAAGGCCAACCACGGCCGCAAGCCCAACGCCTGAGACCAGGTGCGGCTCGGGGATCGGGACGACCCTGGTCGGCTGGCCCCATGAGGAGGGGGCGACCATCCGTGACG
>NZ_JAHPZL010000002.1:41913-74695 GCF_019331795.1 Austwickia sp. TVS 96-490-7B | reverse complement strand
GCACACCGGGTCACGCCCCTCAATAACCATGCCCGTGGGGCATGGTTAGGCTCACATGCCCGCGTGAACCTTGGCCATCGCCGACTTCTTGTTGGCGGCCTGGTTCTTGTGGATGACGCCCTTGCTCACGGCCTTGTCGAGCTTGCGGCTCGCCAGGCGCAGCGCTTCGGCCGACGCGTCCTTGTCGCCGGAGGCAGCAGCCTCGCGGAACTTACGGACCCACGTGCGCAGCTCCGACTTGTACGCCTTGTTGCGCTCGGTGCGCTTGGCGTTGGTCAGGATGCGCTTCTTCTGGGACTTGATGTTGGCCACGGATTCTCTCCTGGTCGATCGGCTGCCCGGGGGCAGGCCCGGCCTCGGGGTCGGTGGCGTGGTCAGCCACCGGTCAAGGACAGGCTATGGATTGCGTGACAAACGCACGACCTGGGCGCGCACGCAAAGATCAACGCTACCAGGGGATTTTTGTCAATCAAAACGCCACCAATATCAACCGATTCGCTGCAGCCGGTCACCACATCGATGTCATCACCGTTGACGTGCTCCTCGGGCCTGACAGATTGCCAGGATCGCCCGTTCTACCGCGAACTGGGGATCCCGTCCACCACCTTTGACCTCGAAATCGGCAGCGGCCACAGCTTGCACCGCCACCCCGAGCCCATCCAAGGTCCATCCATTCAGGGCCTTACGGGCCCGATCAATCTGCCACGGTGCCATTCCCAATTCCTTAGCCAACACGGCACCAGACCCGCGTGGCGCTCCGGCGACTTTGACCAGTTGGCGCAATTGGGACGCACACACCGCGACGATCGGCACCGGATCGACCCCCGCCGCTAACGCGTGCCGCAGCAATCCCAAGGCCGGTCCTTGCTGGCCAGCGATCGCAGCGTCAGCGACCCGGAACCCAGTCGCTTCGATCCGACCACCGTGATAGGTCTCCACCACCCGTTCATCAATTTCGCCAGTGGTGTCTGCCACAAGTTGTGCACAGGCAGAAGCCAACTCGGAGAGATCTTGGCCCACGGCCTCGACGAGCGCCCGCACCGCTTCCGGGGTGGCTCGGCGGCGCTGACGCCGGAACTCAGTGACCACAAACTCTGATTTGTCCCGGTCAGTTTTGACCGCTGGCGCAGACAACACCCTGGCCTGCGCCGACTTCAGCGCATCGAGCAGTTTTTTCCCTCGGTTACCGCCCTTATGGGTGACGATCAACGTGACGTGATCAGCGGGATCACCGATGTACGCCAGCGCATCGGTGAGGAGATCTTCTCCAGCCTCGTCCACCCCGGTCACGACGAGGGCGATAGTCCCCCCAAACAAGGACGGACTGGTGTGCACCCCGATTTGCCCACGCTGATATCCCGCTGCCGCCAACTTGACGACATCGATCTGCGGGTCGGTGGCTCGTAACGCGTCCACGGTGCTGGCGAGGGCTCGCTGGGCGAGGAGTTCTTCAGGTCCAGAAATCAGCACGAACGGCGGTACGCCAGTGCTCGTCGGGGCGGCGCTCACTGTGTCAGCCTGTCATGACCCACCGACAACGCGGTGACCTCGATGGACTCATCGAGCGCCGCGTTCGTCCCCTGATCTGCGACGTCGCTGGTGGCGTCGCGAATGGCTTCCGGCGAGGCGGGGCGGGAGGTGGGTTCACGCACCGGAAATACCGGACCGGCGCTCGCGTCGAGGCGTTGTAGTGCCGAGCGGACCAGCTCGGTGTCCGTGGTGGGCCAGAACGGCGGCAATGACCGCTGGAGAAAACCGGCGTACCGGGCGGTCATCATCCGAGGGTCGAGGAATGCCACCACGCCCCGATCGTCGGCATGTCGCACGAGACGCCCCGCCCCCTGAGCGAGGCGCAATGCCGCGTGGGTCGCGGCGACCGACATGAAACCGTTGCCACCGCGGCGGGAGATCTGTTCGCTACGGGCACTAGAGAGTGGGTCGTCCGGGCGGGGGAAGGGAATGCGGTCGATGATCACCAACTGGCATGAGGGACCTGGGACATCGACGCCTTGCCACAGCGACAACGTGCCAAACAGGCTGGTGCGAGCGTCCCGGGCGAATTCTCTGACCAAGGTCGGCATCTGATCGTCACCTTGGCACAGGATGGGATACTCCTCCCCCAGACGTGTCCGCAGCGTCTCTGTGGCGTCCCGCGCCGCCCGCATTGAGGAAAACAACCCGAGTGTGCGTCCCCCAGCAGCGCGGATCAGGGCTTCCATCTCGTCGAATACTGCCGTCGCGGTGCCATCTCTCCCCGGAGCAGGAAGATGCCGAGCGACGTAGGCGATGGCTTGCGACTGGTAGTCAAACGGACTTCCCACGTCGAGGCCATCCCAGTCGGGAGCATCCGCACCGACGAGCCCCATCGTGCCTGCGACAGCGGTGAAATCACCACCGAGTTCCAAGGTCGCGGAGGTGAGGACGACCGTGCGGTCGGTGAACAGGGTGTCGCGCATCAGCATGGCCACGCTCATCGGCGCGACCCTCAGCACGGGGCCACGCCGTACCTCCCTGGTCAACCACACCACGTCGAGCTCACGGCCTTCCAAGAGCCGCTCGGCCACGATGAAAACGTCGTCGACAGCAGCCCGCGCCATCGCCCGGTCGCCGTCGCCGTTGGCTGGGGGGCGCCGACCCGGTTCGGGTTTCAACGCGGACTGCACGGTGCGCGCCGCATCCAGGATCTGCCTCAGGGCCAGGAGTACAGGTTCGGGAAGCTCCGTGAGTCGGCCTTCGGGCACCCCTTCCAATGCTCCCTCGAGGTGGTCGCCAGTGGCCGCGAGCGCTGCGGTGTCGGCGAGTCGAGCGGCTTTTTTTGCGGCAGTGGCGACGGTGCTGGGTGAGAGTTCGTCGGTGATGGTCGCGGTGACTCGGTCGACGAGTTCGTGGGCTTCATCGATGACGAGCAGGTCGTGTTCGGGGAGCAGACTGCGGTTTTCGAAGGCGTCGATGGCCATGAAGGAGTGGTTGGTGACGACGATGTCGACGTCTTGCGCGGCGGCGCGGGATCGTTCGACGAAGCATTCCTGGCGCATCGGGCAGGCGGTGCCTAAGCATTCTCGGGCGCTGACCGACATCTGGCGCCAGGCGCGTTCGCTGACACCGGGGACGATCTCGTCTCGGTCCCCGGAGTCAGTGTCGTCAGCCCAGTCGCGCAGCCGAAGGATTTCCTCGCCGAGCTGAGATGTTTCCTTGCTCATGGCAAAAAGGGCGTCTTCGTCGTCGACGGGAAAGCCACCAGCGGTTTTGTGCAGGCACAGATAGTGTCGTCGCCCTTTGACCAACGCATACGTCGGCCGTCGTCCGATCTGATCGCGGACGGCGTCAGCGAGGCGGGGCAGGTCCCGGTCAATGATTTGGGCTTGCAGGGCCAGCGTGGCGGTCGCCACGATCACCGGGTTGCCGGTTTCCACAGCGTGGGCCAGCGCTGGCACCAGGTAGGCCAAAGATTTGCCAGTACCGGTGCCCGCTTGGACCAGAAGGTGCCTGCCGGTGTCGACAGCGGTGTCCACGGCACGGACCATGTCGATCTGGCCGGGGCGTTCAGTGCCGCCGATGCCGCCGACGGCAGCGGACAGCAGGGCGAGACGGTCAAAGGTGGCGGGCACCGGCCCAGCGTAGGGGGTGCTGGGGACATCCGGGGGTGCGGTCTCGTCGGTGGGGCGCGCGTCGGAGGGGATGTCGGTCAGGCTGGGGGGTCTTCGACGTACGGGGTGGTCTCGTCGACGAGCGCGACCGGGACGCGCACGTGCAGTCGAGTGCCTCCGGCGGTGTGTTCTTCGGCGAGGATGTCGGCGTGTTCGTGGAGACGGTGGACGAGGTCACCGCGGTGGTAAGGAATGAGCAGCTGCCGGTCGATGTCGGGTCGTGGGATGAGTTCGGCAATGGTCTCGGCGAGTTCGCTCAGTCCGGTGCCGGTGCGCGCGGAAACGACGATGATGTCGCGTTCGCGTCGTTGCAGGCGGGCGAGGACGTCGGGGTCGGCAGCGTCGGCTTTGTTGATGACCACGATCTCGCGCGGACCGACGTGGATGTCCTGTCCGTCGCGTGCAGCTTGACGATCACTGGGGTCGCTGGACCAGCCGTCACGGATCAGGGCGTCCCGGTCGTTCTCACCAGTGAGGCGGGCTTTGTCCGCACCTTGGGCGATGACGTCGGCGAGAACTTCCCGGACGGCCACGATCTGACCTTCAGGGTCGGGGTGTGAGCCGTCGACGACGTGCAGGAGGACGTCAGCGTCGGCGACCTCTTCGAGGGTGGACCGGAAGGCTTCGACAAGTTGGTGCGGCAGGCTCCGCACAAAGCCGACCGTGTCGGAGAGAGTGTAGGGGCGGCCGTCGGGGGTGGTGGCGCGCCGTACCGTCGGGTCGAGGGTGGCGAACAGGGCGTTCTCCACGAGGACTCCAGCGCCGGTGAGTCGGTTCAGCAGCGACGATTTGCCAGCGTTGGTGTATCCGGCGAGGACCACGGAAGGGACAGCGTTGTCCCGGCGAGCGCCACGTTTGGTGTCGCGGGTGGTTTTCATGGCGCGGATCTCGCGGCGCAACTTGGCCATTCGGGAGTTGATACGGCGCCGGTCGAGTTCGATCTTCGTCTCACCGGGGCCACGCGATCCGATGCCGGCGCCACCGGCGACCCGGCCACCGGCTTGCCTAGACATCGATTCACCCCAGCCGCGCAGACGCGGCAGTAAGTATTGGAGTTGTGCCAGTTCGACTTGAGCTTTTCCTTCGCGGGATTGTGCGTGTTGGGCGAAAATGTCCAAGATCAGCGCGGTCCGGTCGATGACTTTGACCTTGACGATGTCTTCGAGGGCGCGTCGCTGACTGGGGGAAAGTTCTGCGTCGCAGACCACGGTGTCGGCGCCTTCGTCGGCGACGATGTCGCGGAGCTCTTCGGCTTTGCCCGATCCCAAGTAGGTCGCCGCGTCAGGGCGCTGTCGCCGTTGCAGGACGCCTGCCATGACCTGAGATCCTGCGGTTTCAGCGAGAGCAGCGAGTTCCCGCATCGAGTTTTCAGCGTCCTGTGCGGTGCCATCGCACCACACCGCGGCGAGGACCACTCGTTCCAGTCGCAATGCCCGGTATTCGACTTCGGTGACATCTTCGAGTTCGGTGGACAGCCCGGCGACGCGGCGCATCGCGGCGCGTTCTTCACGGTCGAGCTGGTCACCGTCATAGGAGACGAAATCGGGATCGTCCTGGTGCCAGCCATCATCGTCTGAGAGGGCGCTGGCGCGGGTGGCGAACAGGTCGGTGACCGCAGAGGTGGCGGTGGAGTCACTGGAAGGTCGCGTCATGGTGCCTCCAGAGTGTCACGGGACGCGCTCAAGCCGCCAACTGTATTTTTTGTCGCAGTTCAGCGGCCAACGACGTACGGTCGATCGCGTCGTATCCGGCGGATTCCGCAGCGAGCAGGCACGCACCCACCACGGGGTGGTTGACGTACACCGCTTCAGGGAAAGCAGCCACGATGCGGTGACGGACCGGACCATCGGCGAGAAGCCCCCCTGCCAGCACGACTGGCCCAGTGGCACTCCCCCGGGCCGCCGCCAATGTCGATATCAGTGCGGCGCCAGCGTCGGCGACGATCGTTTCAGCGACCGGATCAACATCGCTGAGCTGCACCGCGACATGCGCGAATCGTGCCCACTCGGCGGGGCGCAGTTCGTCACAGGCCCGGATCACATCCTGAGGCGAGCAGTCAGGTGAAATCCCCAAGTCAGCAGTCACCCGCGCGGTCAACAATGTCACCGGTCCGGCGCCATCAACGTGGGCTGCGACAGCACGCAACACGCGACGCCCTATCCACGTCCCGGACCCGGTGTCCCCGAGTAGCCATCCCAGGCCGTCCCGACGGTGGATGAGACGCCCACGACGGTACGTCGCGGCCACCGCACCTGTCCCAGCGATGAGCACCGTCCCATCCAGCAATGACGAGCCCGCCCGAAAGGCGATATCCACGTCGGTCGCCAGAGTCACCGGGGCCGTGAGACCGGCAGCAGCGATCCCGGCATGCACCGATCGTTCAATGTCAACGCGTCGGGCTGACCCTGCACCCGAAGCTCCCACCCCCACCATCATGGGTGCTGCCTCCCTGGCATGGCGGCCCTGTGCACTGTCGCTGCCGGTCAGATCGATGCCGGACATCGCATGTGCTCGGGAGATCGCTGCCGTCAGACAGGTCGATACCTCCCCGGGCGAACTCCGCGGGTTGCCCCCAGCGGCTACGCCGACTCCGAGGACGTGACCGGTTTGGTCGCACCACACCGCCCGGGTCGCCGTGCCGCCGATATCAACGCCGAAGAAGGTCACCGCCGCGACGTCACCCGGACCGTGTCGATCCGACATAGCGCGACCCTCCTGCTGTGACAGCATTCACGGAATCATGGCCGTCGTTGTCACCGGCATTCCTCCCCTGTCAGCGAATAACGTGGGGTTCCAGGATCAAGCTACCCCCACCCCATTCAATTCAGGACGTCTACATCGGGCCTGATCTTCTCAGGCCCGGCGTACTCCCGCAGGAACGACGAGGAGAGCTGATGGGCATACGAACAGCCGCCGTAGCCGCCACCGTCTTGGCGGTGACGTTGAGCGCTTGCGGCAGCAGCACCGAGAAATCCTCCGGGAACGCCGACGGGACGGGTAAGAAACTCACCGTCTGGATCATGGAAGGAACCAACCCAGACTCCAGCGCTTACTTTGATGCCGCTAAAAAAATGTTCAAGGACACCACGTCCGCTGATCTGGACATCCAGATGGTCCCGTGGGCGAGCGCGAAAGATAAGTTCACCACCGCTATCGCTGGTGGCACCACTCCCGATGTGGCTGAGGTGGGCAGCACATGGACAGCTGAGTTCGCTGACGCGGGCGCTCTAGCCGACCTGACTGAGCAGGTCAAGGACACCAAGCTCGATGGCGACCTGGTGGCGGCGTTGAAAGATGCTGGCACCGTCGACGGCAAACTCTATGGCATGCCGTGGTACGCCGGAATTCGCGCTTTCCTCTACCACAAGGACATCTTCGCAAAAGCTGGCATCACGACGCCCCCAAAAACGTGGGCCGATCTGAAATCCGCGGTCGACGCGATCAAAAAGACTCAGCCCGACGTGATCCCCTTCGTGGTCCCCGGAGCCAGTGAATTTACCGTCACGCCTTTCATTTGGGGGGCGGGTGGCACTCTTGCCGCCCTCGACGGGGATCGGTGGACGTCGCGGATCAGTGACACCCATGCTGTCGAAGGCATCACCTTCCTCGCCGACATCGCTCTCACCCAGAAGTCCTCCACACCGGCTGCTGCCACCTGGAATGAAAAGGACGTCCTGACGGCATACGGGAAAGGAAACGTCGGAATGGTCGTGGCTGGGTCTTGGACCCCCACCACGCTGAGGAAGAACTCCCCCACTGTGGCAGCCAAGACCGGCGCTTTCACCGTCCCCGGAAAAAACGGCATGGCGCAATCCTTCGCTGGCGGCTCTCATCTCGCCATCTTCGAGAAGAGCAACAATAAGAAGTTGGCGTTCGAGTTTGTGAAGCTCATGACCACCGGTGATCTCGCCACCCGCTGGGGCCAGGAATCCCACTACTTCCCCGGTCGTACCAGCCTGCTCAGCGACCGGGCCACATCCGGTGATGACATCACCAAGGTCTTCGCCACCCAGATGAGCCAGGGCGCGGCATCCGTACCGGTCAGCCCGCTGTGGGGAAAGGTTCAGGGCAAGAAAGTGATCCCGACGATGATGCAGTCAATCCTGTCCGGCAAAGCCGCGCCACGACAGGCAGCTGAAACCGCAGCGAAAGACATGGACGACATCTTTACCGCCCAGTGAACAACGTGATCACTGATAAGCGGCATGGCCTCCCCCACCTACGAGGTCGCCTCGGCCATCTGAACACCCTCCGACTCAGGCCGTGGCTTCTGTTGACGCCAACCCTGGTCATCATGGCTGTCCTCATGGGGTGGCCGCTGATTCGAGTGGTGTGGCTGTCCTTTCAGCAGTACGGCCTGCGGGAAATTACCCGGGGCACCACCCACTGGGTGGGGCTGGACAACTATCGAAAAATTCTCGGCGACCCTTATCTGTGGACGACGGTGCTGCCCAACACTGTCGGATTTGCCGCCGGTTGTGTCGCCGCGACAGTAGTCCTGGGCACGCTCGTCGCCTTGTTTCTCCACACCTTGCCCCGCCGGGTTCGCCAGGTCACTGCTGCCGCTGTCCTGGTCGCCTGGGCTGTCCCCGCGATCACTGGCACCTACGTGTGGGTGTTCCTCTGTGACCCCGGAGACGGCTTCGTCACCCACGTCCTTGGCGGCCTCGGCTTGATAGACACCGGACAGATCAACTGGTTCCTCAACCGGACATCATTCTTTGTCATCGCTGGACTCAACGTGGTCCACCACGGATTCCCCTTCGTGGCGATCACCGTCCTCGCTGGATTGTCGACTGTCCCGACAGACCTCTACGAAGCGGCCATCATGGACGGGGCCGGGGCGTGGCGCCGGTTCTGGAATATCACCGTGCCCGCCCTCTCACCGATCTTCGCAGTGGTGACCATCCTGTCGACCATTTGGGATTTCAAAGTGTTCACCCAGATCTACCTGATGCCCGGCGGAGGCGGCACCAACAAAGACGTCGCCAACCTCGGCGTGTGGAGTTATGCCACCAGCTTCGGGCAAGGCAAATACGGACTCGGCTCAGCCATAGCGGTCCTCCTGACGCTGCTACTCCTCGCCATCACCACCGTCTATCTGAAGACCGTGTTCACCCAGGAGGAATTGTGAAGGCCACCGCAAGGCGACAGACGACCTTCCGGCGTACCCGCCAGATGTGTTGGCACAGTGTCGGAGTCATCGCCCTGCTGACCTTCACCCTGTTCCCGGCGTACTGGATGGTCTCCACCGCCGTCGACCCGCACGCCAGTGCCCGCGGCGGCAACCTGCTCCCCAGCGGAGTCAGCTGGGAACATGTCCAGCTGGTGTGGTCCCGAGCCGGCTTTGGCCGCTACCTGATGAATTCCGCCATCGTCGCCGCACTGACCGTGACCGTGAGCTCACTGGTGGCGCTCCTCGCCGCAGTGGCGGTCGCACGTTTTCAGTTCCGTTGTCGCACCACAGTGATGGTCATGATCCTCATCGCTCAAATGATCCCCCTAGAAGCACTGGTCATCCCACTATTCCTGCAGGCCCGTTCACTACACATGCTCAACAGTCTGCTCGGCTTGTCCATCGTGTATCTCGCGTTCTCGCTGCCCTTCGCGGTATGGCAGCTACGTGGTTTCGTCGCCGCCATCCCCCGCGAAGTAGAAGAAGCGGCGTACGTCGACGGATGCAGCTGGATCCAAATGTTTCGGCAGATCCTCCTCCCCCTCGTCGCCCCCGGGCTGGTCGCAACCAGCGTGTTTTCCTTCATCACCGCATGGAACGAATTCATTTTTGCATTGACTTTCCTGCAAGATCAGCAGAAATACACCGTCGCAATCGGGCTCCAAAAATTTTTTGGCGAAAACACTGCCGACTGGGGATCAATCATGGCGGCATCAACCCTACTGACCATGCCCGTCGTGCTCTTCTTCCTCGCGGTACAACACCGCATGGTCTCCGGACTATCAGCAGGAGCCGTCAAAGGATGAGCACGCTCCCAGACACCGCCCTAGCAGCAGGAGTGCTCATCACCGGATTTCCCGGCACCCACCTACCCGACTGGCTCAAAAAAGCCCTCGACGACGGACTCGCCGGAGTATGCCTCTTCGGCGAAAACACCCCCGACATCCCCACCACCCGCAACCTCACCGACACGATCCGAGCCCACCGCAGCACAGACGACGCGCCCCTCATCGTCATCGACGAAGAAGGCGGCAAAGTCACCCGACTGCAAGTAACCCACGGATCCGTGCTCCCCGGCGCGGCAGCCCTCGGAACCGCCAACGACACCACCCTCACCCAAGAATGCGGCACCGCGATAGGGCACCTCCTCAGCCTGGCCGGCATCGACATGAACCTGGCACCCTGCCTCGACGTCACCAGCGACCCAGACAACCTGGTCATCGGAACCCGCTCATTTGGCACCGACCCCACCACCGTCATCCGACACGGGACAGCCTTCGCCACCGGACTCCACGCCGCCCACATCGCTTGCTGCGGCAAGCACTACCCCGGACACGGCGCCACCCACACCGACAGCCACCTCGACCTGCCCGTCGTCACCACCCACCCCACCCTGCTCCGCACCCGCGACCTCGCCCCCTTCACCCACCTCCTCACCAACGCCACCCTAGACGCCGTCATGACCGGCCACCTCGTCGTCCCCCACCGCGGACCCGACCCAGCGTCCCTGTCCCCGTGGGCCACCCAAGAAATCCGCGCCACCGGCTTCACCGGACCAATCCTCACCGACGCCCTCGGCATGCGAGCCATCACCCGCCACCTCACCCTCGGCGAAGCCTGCGTACGCGCCCTCCTCGCCGGAGCCGACCTGCTCCTCCTCGACTCCCCACACCACCGAGACCCCCACACGTCGTACCGCCACGCCATCACCGCCATCACCACCGCACTCACCTCCGGGCGACTAGATCGCGCCGCGCTCGCTGCGTCCGCTGCACGATCCGCGGCCCTACGACGACAGCACCTCAACGCGGCATCACCTCACCTGCGCGAAGATGCCCGCGCTGTCAACGTTGAGCTGACTCGGCTCGGCCAGATCGTCACTGACCGGGCCGTCCAGGCGCGCGACGCCGTATCCCCCCCTGGCGTCGAGTTGACCTGGAGCACCGAACAACCCTGCCCGTCCGCTACCGACCTCGACACCCTCGACACCGCCCATGTCGTCGAGGTCATCCTCGACGCGGACCAGCATGTCGCCGCCGCCGTCCGAGCCGTTGCCCCCCAGATCGCCGCCGCCGCTGACCTCATCATCAGCACGCTCACCGCGGGAGGTGTGGTGCATTACCTTGGCGCAGGCACATCCGGACGGCTCGGTGTCCTCGATGTCACCGAACTCCTCCCCACCTACCACGTCGGTGACGACGCCTTCCGGGCGCACCTGGCTGGCGGGCCCGCCGCTATGACCCGAGCCGTTGAAGGCGCCGAAGATGATGACGCTGCCGGGTCGCTCATCGTCACGCACGCTGGGCCACACGATCTGATCATCGGCCTCACCGCCAGCGGTCGCACGCCGTACGTGCGAGGAGCACTGCACGAAGCACGCCGACGCGGACTGACATCCATCCTGATCTCCACCAACCCTGCCGCCCCCCTCAAGGACCTCGCTGACGTCGCGATCCTGCCCGACACCGGCCCTGAAGTCATCACCGGCTCAACCCGGATGAAAGCCGCCACCGCCCAAAAAATAGTGCTCAACGCCCTGTCCACCGCAGCGATGGTGCGACTCGGCAAGACCTACCGCAACCTGATGATCGACATGACCCCCACCAACACCAAACTCCGCGCCCGATCAGTGCAGATACTCACCACCGGCAGCGGATATCCCCCCGAAGAATGCGCTCGCGCGCTCCAGGCCGCTGACGGTGATCTTCGGCAAGCCCTAGTGGCACTTCTCGGCGGAATACCACCCACCGACGCCGGCATGCCATCGGTACGCCGCGCCGTCATCCACCATCCCCCCAATCCAGATCGCATCGGTGATCCCTCCGGAATCCGCAGCGCCGCCGCTGCCTTACGTGCCGCTGGAGGTGAGATCTGATCGCCTCCCACCGCTGCCACCTCC
The DNA here is from genome assembly GCF_019331795.1 of Austwickia sp. TVS 96-490-7B. Taxonomy (GTDB): domain Bacteria; phylum Actinomycetota; class Actinomycetes; order Actinomycetales; family Dermatophilaceae; genus Austwickia. The sequence continues at coordinate 62,973 of NZ_JAHPZL010000002.1, read as the reverse complement.
CTGCACGAAGGAGCACGCCATGTCGAAATTCACCGTCACCGCAGCCGCACTGCTGATCCTGGCCAGCCCACTGACCACCCCAACAGCGTCAGCCAGCAGACCCGCTTCCTCGCCGTCCCCAGCGTCGACAGGCGCCGACTCGCCCAGCACAACTGGCGGGACCAGCTCGACTGCACAATGGCGTAGCTACTGGGTCGACGCCTTCAACCCTGGCATTTACACCAGGGCACAGGTCACCCAGCTCGTCTCCGACGCTCAGAAAGTCGGCGCCAACACCCTCGTGGTGCAGACTGCGCGCCGCTTCGACTGTTTCTGCAACCATGCGCGCTATCCCCGCACAGAAGCAGGGATCGCACCAGCGCCGTACGATCCACTCGCCGAAATCATCACGCAGGCGCATGCGGCCGGACTTCAAGTGCATGCCTGGATCAACACCACCACCTTGTGGAATTCAGCAACTCCCCCCACATCACCAGACCACGTCTTCAATCAACACGGCCCCACCGCGTCAGCAGCGCAACGCTGGCTCAATCGGCGAGTCGACGGCACAGAAATCGTGGGCACTCATTCTTTTGTTGATCCCGGCAACCCAGCAGTCGTCGACTATATCGTCGATGCGGTGGACTCAATTCAACGTCATTACGACGTCGACGGCATCAACCTCGACTACATCCGCTATCCCGACCACAACACTGGTGAATACGCCAACGACTGGGGCTATACAGACGTCGCGTTACGCCGATTCGCCGCCCATACGGGACGCACCGACCGCCCCACCGCCAGCGACCCCCAATGGTCCCAGTGGCGCAGAGACCAAATCAGCAACTTGGTCCGACGTATCTATCTCAGCATGTATACCCGCGATCCGCGAGATCGCCTGTCCATCAACGGCATCACTTACGCCTACGGACCTTCGCATTACGGCAGTTTCAGCAAAACCCGCACCTACCTGAATGTGCTCCAAGATTTCGACACTTGGCTGCGTGAGGGATACCTCGACACCGTCGCAGCGATGAACTACAAGCGACAACAGCTACCAGAGCAAGCAGAAATGTTCACCACCTGGAATGATGGGCTGCGTCAACTCGGCAAAGACACCCACCGGCATATCGTCAGTGGCCCCGGTCTCTATCTCAACTCGGTGACTGATTCAGTGGCGCAAGCACGGGCCATCACTCAAGCGGGGATGGGCTGGAGTGGATTTTCCTACGCCAACGCGTCGACGACCGCCACTGCTTCCCCCGACCCGAAAGTCAAAACCGCTGAACGAGACGCCCTAGCGGCGGCGTTAACGGCCTCAGTGTTTACCACACCAGCTACCGTCCCAGAGTTGCCATGGAAAAAGACAACCGGCGTCCTCAGCGGCCGCATCTTCCGCCACGGCAGGCCAGCAGACAATGTGTCAGTGACGATTCGTCGCACCAGCGCTCACCGTGCTGGCATTAACGGCTCTGCCGCTATCGGTGACACTCGCCTCATACGGACCGATGGATCCGGATGGTACGGCGCAGCAGGGCTGACCCCAGGCACGTACCAGATGGCGATCACCCACACCGGGGTGAACACACAAATCCTCACCGTGCAGGTGCCTGCCGGGCGCAATACCCGCCTTGACCTGCAACTCGACGACACAGTCCGTATCGATCATCCCTGATCACCGCACGCAGAATCCACGCCGGCATCGCATGGGACCAGCTATGGCCCCTGCTGCCGCGTCCGTGCCACGAACTCCTCACCGGACTCCCTGCGCCCCCACCGTCGCACCGCAGGTACGGTCAACGCCCCTCAAGACCAGAGATCGGTGTTGTGGGTGGCGACCGTGGTGTAGTTCTTGGATCCGGTTTCGGCTGCTTTTCGCATGATGTTGAGTGAGGTGTGCATTTCGGTGGCGCCTTTCGCCCATTCTTTTTGAGCAGCGGCTTGCGCGTCGGCTGCGGCACCGGTCCAGATGTGGTGAAGTCGACGTACGGTCTCTTCGAGGTCTTTGAGGGATGTTTCGAGGTGACGCTCGAATGCGGTGAGGTCGGCGACGGTGGGTGAGGAGATCTCTGTGGGCCGCGGCGATGCGGGTGCGTCGCGGCTCTGAACCGTCGGTGGGGGCACATCGCTATGGTGATGACCCGACCCTCAACTCACGACCCTCACTGACCCTTGAGGGCGCACTTGGCGGTGGGAACGAGACGCCGCGGGTCAGGTCCTCGCTCAGATCGATGTCAACGGGGCACGCACCGCTGACGAACGTGACGTGACCGGTCGGGTCACCTCACGCACCAACGCCGTGGGTCGGAAAGCGCGGTAGTAGAGGCTGGCGGTGTCGACCAGCATCAAGGTTCCGGGGGTGGCGGTTCCGTGGCGGGTCGGGGTCATGGGGACATCGTGTCATTGTCCGGGCGGTTGGTCGGGGGTGCGGTGGGCGTGGGGGCCGCGGGGGAGCAGTGGGGGGTGTGCTGTGATGCAAAAGTGATCTGTGGGGGAGGTGTTTTGAGGGCTTCTCATCGACTTCTTTGTCTGAGAGGAGAATTCGGTGAAGTCCCAGGTGGCTCAGTGGTCGACGGGTGTCGCTTAAGGCAGCTGTGGTGCTCAATTCCGGTGATGTGAAGTAGATCTCGAGGAGATAATCCGGATCGTCGAGGCAGGTGTGGTGAGCAGCGCTAATACCATGTTCTTGCTGGAAGCCGCCTAGTTGACAGCAGGGCTCGACCAGATAGGTTGAAACGAGCCACCTGTCGCCTTCGTCGTTCGTGTGGCTGGACTCGAGGCCCGCACGCCCAGTAGAAAACACCCCTCCACGGGGAAGGCCCCAACGGCGTGCGGGTCTTGCCATGCACGGACGAGAAGGCGGCGGGTCGGCCCTGTCACGCGGGCCAGGTAACCTGGCCCGCGTGCCTGGCCGTCTCCTTCTCAGTGTTCTCGCCGGTCTGTCGTTGTGGCTGGCTCAGCCAGGTTTCGACATCTGGCCTGCCGCCCCGATCGGGGTGGCGTTGTTGGCGTTCGCGGCTCGCGACGTCGGTGGTCGGCGGGGGGCATTGCTGGGAGTGATCTGCGGGGCAGCTTTCCTCACCCCGTTGTTGTCCTGGACTGGCATCTATGTCGGGCCGTTCCCTTGGCTGGCCTTGAGTGTCTTGGAGGCGTTGTACTACGGGCTGGTGGGGGCGGTCGTGGGGATGGTGCCGGTGCGCAATCGGTGGTTCCCTGGTCTGCTCGGAGCTGCTTGGGCCACGATGGAATTGCTGCGCAGCACCACGCCGTACGGGGGATTCCCCTGGGCGAGGATCGCGTTTGGGATGGCCGATTCGCCTTACGCCCCGTTGGCATCGTGGGTGGGTGCGCCTGGGGTGGGCTTCGTCGTTGCCGCAACCGGTGGGGCTTTAGCGGTGGTGGCGGCTCGCTGTTGGCTGCGCTGGGTGGCTGTGCCACGGGCGGGTCGTCATCCATTGCCAGGGGGCCGATGGGCTCATCTGCGGGAATATTGGTGGCGTCGGCGGGGTGAGAGCGGGACTCGGCGGATCGCCTCCTCAGAGGGCATGCACGTCGCGGGGAAAGCTGCGATGCGTCGGGCGGGGGTTTCCCCGACATGGAAAGGGCTGGTGGTCGCGGCAGTGCTCACTATCCTGCCGCTGGCGATTCCGTTGTCCACTGAGGGTCCGACCGCCAGGTTGATGGCTATCCAGGGCAATGTGCCGACTGCTGGTCTGGAGTTCAATGCGCAGCGACGAGCGGTGTTGGACAATCATGCTCGGCTGACCGCCAAGGCTGCTGAGGATCGAAGGGATCGCCATACGCCGACTCCAGACTTGGTGATCTGGCCAGAAAATGCGTCCGACATCGATCCGTTGCGCAACGCCGATGCGGCGCAGATCATCGCTGATGCGGTGCGCACTATCGGCGCCCCGACCCTGGTGGGCGCGGTGCTCTCCGAACCGGTGGATCACGTGACTAACGCTTCGCTGCTCTATGTACCTGGCCAGCAGCAACCCACTCAGCGGTATGACAAGCGACACCCGGTGCCCTTCGGTGAGTACATCCCGCAACGTGAGTTCTTCCGGATGTTCTCCGACAAGGTCGATCTGATCCGTCGAGACTTCGTCGGCGGCACCAAGGTCGGCGTGATCCGGGTGCCCAGGGCAGGGGGAGCGCCCGAGGTCGCCGCTGGCATCAACATTTGCTTTGAGGTGGCCTATGACGACTTGGTGCGCGACGGCGTGCGTGCAGGGGCGAACGTCATCGTCGTCCAAACCAACAACGCCACGTTCGGTTATACCGACGAGTCAGTTCAACAACTGGCGATTTCTCGGATTCGGGCTATCGAACATGGTCGCAGTGTGGTCCACATCAGCAATGTCGGGGTGAGTTCGCTGATCACTCCTGACGGGGTGCCGCACGGATGGACGGGGAAGTTCCAGCCCGCTGTGCTTGATGCCGACATGCCGCTACGCTCCGAGATGACACTGGCCACCCGCCTGGGTGACGTCCCCGCGTGGCTCGCGGCCGCCGTCACGGTGTGGGCGATGGGGTCATCGTGGTGGCGTCGGCGCCGTAGGATGAGCTGACCCACTCAGACGTCAACTTCGAGGGACCGATGCCCGTCTTCAACCGCCTTCGCCAGGTCAACCCGCAGATCGAGGACCGGGAGCGTCACCCGCTGAACCGTGTCCTGATCCTCATCCCGACCTACAACGAGCGCGAGAACCTCCCGCTGATCGCTCAGCGCATCCGCGAGGCTGCTCCCCAGTGCGACATCCTCGTGTTGGAGGACAACTCACCCGACGGCACCGGAGAGGTCGCCGACCAACTCGCCGCAGCAGACGACAAGATCCAGGTCATGCACCGCAAGGGCAAGGAAGGCCTGGGCAAGGCCTACCTGGCTGGGTTCGAGTGGGCGATGGAGCACGGCTACGACGCGGTCGTCGAGATCGACGCCGACGGCTCCCACCGCCCAGAGCACCTGCCTGCTCTTCTCGCTGCCGCAGAGAACGCCGATGTCGTCATCGGCTCTCGTTGGGTGCCCGGTGGCTCGGTGGTTAACTGGCCGGCCCACCGTAAGGCGCTCTCGGTCTACGGCAACCTGTACATTTCGGTGCTTCTGGGTATGCCTGTACGGGATGCCACCGCCGGGTTCCGGGTGTACCGCACCGACGCACTGCGCATGATGGGTATCGAGAACGTCGAATCCCACGGCTACTTCTTCCAGACCGACCTGACCTGGCGGGCCGCGCAAGCGAAGCTGAAGATCGTGGAAGTGCCGATCACCTTCGTCGAGCGGGAGATCGGCGACTCCAAAATGAGCGGCGACATCTTCCGCGAGTCTTTGATCGGAGTCACCAAGCGGGGACTCGCTTTCCGCGCCGGACAGGCCAAGGACGCGGTGTCCCGAGTCCGTGAGGGTGGCTGGCAGTCGCTTAAGAAGTGACTCCCATGACGGGTGCCCGACCGGAGTTCTCGGCCACACCGGGAAAAGCGCGTCGGGCTGCCCGTCGCCGTCGACCCGGGCTGAGTGCGCTGGCTGTCCTCCTGCTGCTGGTGATGCCACTGCTAGAGATCGGCGTCATCCTCGCCGTCGGTCGCACGATCGGTGGCTGGCCGACATTTCTCCTCTTGCTGGTCGAGTCCCTTTTTGGGGCGTGGCTGATGAAACACGAAGGTAGGGAGGCATGGCGGGCTTTTGTGATGGCGTTGCAATCCGGCCGGATGCCTGCCAAAGAAATCGCTGACGCGGTGCTCATCCTTGTCGGCGGCGCTTTGCTGCTGACGCCTGGTTTCATCACCGACATCATCGGTTTCCTGGTGGTCGCCCCACCGACAAGACCGCTAGCCCGCCGCTTCCTGCAAGCAATGGTGGAACGACGGCTACTCGGAGCTGGCCCCTGGAATCCTGCCCCGGCTCCTGGCAGTCCACATGTGGTGACCGGCGAAGTCATCGACAACGACGATGCCGGTCGCTGACACGTCCTGAGCCACTGCGTTCAGTGCTCTTCAGGAGCTCAGCGCCACCATCGATCAACGAGCGGGAGGGGCGAACCACCGTGGTTCGCCCCTCCCGCTCGTTTCAGAATCCGAAAACCAGCTCAGGCTGTCTGCTTCGTGCTCTCCCCGCGGGACGCGCGCAGCAACGTCAACCGCTCCTGGAGGAGTTCTTCGAGCTCAGCGATCGAACGACGTTCCAGCAACATGTCCCAGTGGGTGCGGGACACCTTGCCGGGTTTGTCCTCAGAGGCTGGCCCATCGACTAGCTTGGCTTCCTGTCCACATCGGCATTCCCAAGTGGGGGGCACCTCGGCCTCAATGGAGAAGGGCAACTCGCTGACGTGGTTGTTGGCGCAGACGTACCGGGTGATCTGGCGCTCGGACAGGACGACGTTTTCGTCCGATTCCATGCTCAGGGCCGAAAGATTCGTTCCCCGCAGCGACCGCTCTGCCATGTCGTACCCTCCAAGAGTCGTGCCTGACTCGCTCGCCACTGATGTTGATTCATCGGCTCCAACGCCGATCTTGAGAGGCTTGTTCCCTGCTACGGGCGCCTCATCTACGCCTGCGCTCCTCAGCCGGTCGGCCGAGCGACCCAGGAACTCTACCGGCGGCGGCACTCTCAGCGCGAACCGAGATGTCGACACTCGCGCTGTGATCCTCGGCTGTGGAGCTAGACGCCACGGAGTCCACCAGGTCACTGTGGGGGAGTGACACGGCAATTCGGTAGCGCCCTCTACACATTGGTGCGGTCGTTCAGGTGTGAACTATCTCCAGCGGGGTACGAGACCCCTGCACACCTGTCACCAGACATGATGAAGGAGTATCACCGTGGGTATGAGCGACAAGATCAGCAACGCCGTTGACGGCGCCGCCGGCAAAGCCAAGGAAGCGATGGGCAAAGCCACTGACGACCCCCAGATGGAAGCCGAGGGCCGGGGCGACCAGGCCGTCGCTGACCTGAAGCAGGCGGGGGAGAAGGTCAAGGACGCTTTCAAGGGCTGACCGCACTTCGATCGCCTGAAGCGTGCTGGGTCTGGACGCGACCATTCCCCAGACCCAGCACGCTTTCTCTCATCCGAGGCCCAGTATCAGGTCGACTTCGTCCCTGATCGGAATTCCATTCTCCGCTACTCGAGGAATTTCAGGTTTCAAGCACCGGGCGACCGCCACAGCATCTGGGCGAACCCGAACCATTCGGAAGCCTTGGGATTGCCAGAATCCCAAGGCGGACAAATTGTCGTTTGTGGTCGTGACTGACAGTCCAATCACCCCTACTGCCAGTGCGCGAGCGGTCATCGCCTGAACTAGTGCTGTGCCGATCCCACGCCCAGGAGGGTCGGCGTCAAGAGTGATGATCTCCCAGGTCAAGCCCCGATCGACGTAAGTGATCATGCCGACATAATGTCGGGGTTTTTTGGTCGGTAACGACCGGGATAAACAGTGCTGATCTGACGGTGAGTAGCAAGCTTTCAAAGCAAATAAATCCTGGGCACGATGTCTTTTTCCGTGCACGACGATGGACTCTGAACCCCAATGCTCTTTTAGCCAAGAAGCCACGGAGCGCTCATCACGACAGGGCGAGATCCTTAATGGTCCGACTGACGAGAGGTCATCGCCGTGGCGAAACGATGTTTCCTCCATGAGACCTGTCTAGCAGGGAGGTGACGAGGTTGAGTAGGTGGGTCCTTTGCGTGATCCAGTGGGGGTCGTGAGTGACTGCTGGGGGTGCCGATCAATGCGATGAACGGCCACTAAGACGACGGAAGGTGGCTACCGAGGGTGTGCGATGGGTGCCATCCGTCAGGGTCCTGTCACTCCAGCCACATCTGATATTTTGCCGATAATCTACATTATGTCATTATCGCAGGCGAGGAGCCTCACTCGGCGCTGACTGTGCGATCCCCTGGTGCGCGCGATCGGCACCTGACCCCGCTGGGCCAAAAACCCCATTTTCCTGTTTTAGCTCATCGGCTTTTTTGGCTCATATCGGTTTTTTCGACTTCGGGTGCCCCCTAAGATGGGCCGGCACGTTTGTGCCCGGATCTTCCGAGGGGGATCGAACAGGCAATCCTCATTGTCAGCTTTTCTATCTATCACTTTGAGCACGTTTGTGCCCAACAGTCAGGAGGGGGATGGCACGTGTTGCTCGATCAATGCACAGGTGTGCCGCCGCGGACAGTACGTCGGCACAGCTGTGCAGATATGCGCCACTCCCCTGCACATCTCATGAAATGGGCAGCGGATCAGGTGGATTTTCTTCATGGGCACAGGGCCTTGATGGATCACAGAGTTAGGATCGGCGGCGCACCCATACCGTGCATGGTCGCGTTGACCCTCGCCGTACCCGTTGGCAGGTCGGCGTCGTGGTGGGAAGGGGACTCATCAACCCGGCGGCATGCGGATGTTCCAGGCCCTGACGCGGCACGTAAGCGTTCATGAGCACCTCGCAGTCGCAGTAACCACCCATGTGCGACAACCGGCGTAACAGCGCAGTTGCCTGAGGTGCAGTCACATCGCGAAACCGGGTCGTCCAGTGAAAACCTCGACACCCAAATTGACTGGTCATCCGCGTCAAATAACAGGTCAGACACTCACCAGGGTGCGGCCAGGTCTCTGTCACTGGCAGCACGTGGATGTCGGCGTCATGAGGGCCAGGCCGATCCTCCATGATGCTCCCCTGCTCCTATATCCGATGTTCATCAGCTGTGCCGATCGTCATAGTGGGAACCGATGACGACGCATTTGCCTGCGGATTCTACGGTCGGGGCGAGCCTGAAGGTGAGCTGGAGAACCTGGCCCAATCCGACCAGATCGATGAACGGTCTCCCCCGCCGCTCTGCCTGCCATCGAATGACCAGTGCTCCTGACAAGAACGTCGTCACGACAGATCTCCCGACAAGAACGTCGTCACGACAGACCGGCTGCCCCTGCTCCCCCGACAACTCGGCGTGGCTAGGCTCGGACCATGAACTTGGACCGACCGATCCCAGCTGACCCCTATTCGATGCTGCCTCAGGTGGCTTCGTTCACCGTGACCGCGGACTTCTCCGACGGCGACCAACTTCCCCCGGCTCAGGTCTACGCCCAGGACAACTGTTCGCCCCGCCTGTCCTGGAGCGGAGCGCCGGAGGGCACCCGCAGCTACGCCCTGACCTGTTTCGACCCGGATGCCCCAACCCCCTCTGGGTTCTGGCACTGGTTTGTCCTCAACCTCCCCGGCGACCTGACCGAGGTGCCGTCCGGCGCCGGAGCCGAATATGGCGTCTTACTCCCAGAAGGCGCCATCCAACTCCGTAACGACTACGGCACCCGTGACTTTGGTGGCGCTGCTCCCCCGGAAGGTGACCGGGCGCACCGGTACATGTTCGCCGTGGTCGCGTTGGACGTAGAGCGCTTGGATGTGGAACCGGAGACCTCGCCAGCCAAAGCCAGTTTCCTGATGCTCGAGCATGTCGTTGGGCGCGCGGTGATCACCGGAATGTACGCCGCTTGAGCGTGCGGGACAGGTGTCAGCGGGTCGCATAGAACGCCACCGCTGATGACGCTGCGACGTTAAGGGAGTCGACGCCGCCCATCATCGGGATCGTCACTCGCCGGTCGAGGACCTTTTCGATCTGTGGGGCCAGCCCATGCCCCTCAGAGCCAAACACCAAGGCCAGCCGGTGATGGTCCTCAGCCACCAACTCGTCGAGGGAGATTGCTCCTTCCCCGAGGGTCATCCCAGCCACGACGTATCCCGCTGCGCTGAGCCGATCGATCCCCCCGGGCCAGGGATCGATCCTGGTCCACGGCACTTGGAACACAGTGCCCATCGACACCCGGATCGCCCGGCGATAGAAGGGATCAGCGCACCGTGGCGTGATCAGGACGGCGTCGACTCCCATTGCCGCAGCCGACCGGAAACAAGCCCCCACATTGGTGTGATCGACCAGGGAGTCCAGGATGGCGATGCGCGAGCGGGTCGTGCGCTGGCGGTCGCTCACTGCCTTCAGTAACTCCCCCACGTCGAGCGGCTCTGGACGGTGCATCGAGGCGATCGCACCCCGATGCAAGTGGAAGCCAGTCATGGTGGTGATGACGTCATCGTCACCGACATACACCGGGATACCCGCGTCTTCAGCGTCCGCCACCAGATCAGCGAGGTCACGCACCCAGCGGTGACCCATCAGATACGACCGCGGGCGGTGCCCTGCCGCCAAGGCTCTGCGGATCACTTTGTCGCTCTCAGCGAGGTATAAGCCCCGTTCGGTGTCCAAGCGACGCCGCAAGGCGACATCCGTCAACGTGAAATAGTCAGCCAGTCGTTCATCGGACGGGTCCGTCACCTGAATGGGCACATCGTCTCCGGTGGTTGCGTGATGTCATCGATCCGGGTCATGCCGGCCAGATCGTCATCCGAGCCAATGCGACCAGGCCGACCACGATGATGACAGCACGAAGCACACCGGTCGGCATTCTCCGGCCGAGGTGGCTCCCGAGGAAGCCCCCGACAGTGCTGCCGATGCCGATGAGGAGCACTGCCCACCAGTTGATCTGGTCCCACCGCAGGATCACAAAAAGGATCGCAGCGACCAAGTTCACCAGCGGGACAATCGCATTCTTCACCGCATTGATGCTCTGCAAACCCACCGGGAGCAGCACGCTGAGCAGGCCCACCAGGATGATGCCCTGCGCGGCACCGAAATATCCGCCGTACACCCCGGTGAGGAACACCACCACCGGCGTCGCCACCGGATGCGGCAGCTCCGGTGTCTCCGACGACTTCGCGACATGCGCCTGGGCTGCGCCTTCAGCTGCTCGAGCTGCGGACCACCGCTGCAACCTCGGCCCGGCGACCACCAGCACCAACCCAAAGACCACCAGCACCGGCACCACCGCGCCAAACACACTCGGTGGGAGCACCAACAACAGTGACCCGCCCACCAGGCCCCCAGCCACCCCAGGTGGCGCTAACCGGCGTACCAACCCCCGATGGCGAGCTAATTCCCGCCGATAGCCATAAGCCCCAGCTAATCCACCTGGCAATAAACCAATGTTGTTGCTGATATTCGCCACTAACGGTGGCATCCCGATCATCAGCAGCGTCGGGAAAGTCACCAACGTGCCAGACCCCACGATGGCATTGATGGTGCCCGCAGCGACACCAGCGAGCAGAACGGAGAAAATAGCGACGGGCGACACGCGCACACCCTACCGGGTGCCACCTGCCGCCCGCCGACGCCGAAAAGACCGGCTCAGCCAGGTCAGAACCGGGGCTCAACCTGCGACGTGTCGCCGCCCAGATCGCTACCTGTCTTGTCCCACGGAGCGCGCCCCGCAGGGACCATGCCCGCGCCGAAGGCCCCGCCGATCCCCCGCAACGCCTCCGTCAATTCGGTCGGGACGATCCACATCTTGTTGGCGTCGCCCTGCGCGATCTGCGGCAACACCTGCAAATACTGGTATGCCAGCAAGGAGGCGTCCGGCTTGCCCTGGTGGATCGCCTCAAACACCTGTTCGATCGCCCGAGACTGGCCTTGGGCCTCCAAAATCCGAGCCTGAGCGGCGCCTTCCGCCCGAAGGATCGCGGCCTGCTTCTCACCCTCAGCAGTGAGAATGGCCGACTGCTTGACACCTTCAGCAGTCAGGATCGCTGCACGCCGGTCCCGCTCAGCGCGCATCTGCTTCTCCATCGAGTCCTGCACGCTGTGCGGCGGGTCAATGGCCTTCAACTCAACCCGGCCCACCCGGATTCCCCACCGCCCCGTCGCTTCATCCAAGACGCCCCGCAGTTGGCCATTGATCTGGTCGCGGCTGGTCAGCGTCTGCTCCAGGTCCATCGAGCCGATGACATTACGCAACGTCGTCACCGTCAACTGCTCGATACCTTGAATGAAGTTAGCGATCTCGTAGACCGCTGCCTTGGCGTCAGTCACTGAGTAGTAAATGACGGTGTCGATGTTGACCACCAAGTTGTCCGAGGTGATCACCGGCTGCGGTGGGAAGCTCACCACCTGTTCACGCAGGTCAATGGTGGCTCGGACGCGATCCACAAACGGGATCAACCCGTGGATGCCACCGTGCATCGTCGAGTGATAACTCCCCAATCGTTCGATGATCAATGCCGTCTGCTGCGGGACGATACGAACCGCCCTCGTCAGCACCGACCCTAAAAACACCAGTGCTACCAAAATCACCAGCAACGTGACAAACATGAAACCGCCCTTCATTCCCCGATGTTGATCTGACCAAGCGGACTGTCTTCGGGAGACACGACAGCCGTGGCACCGTCGATGGATACGACCACGACTGTCGCTCCCACCGGTATCGATGACATCTGTTCGGCCAGACGCGCTGACCATTCCTCACCGCCGATGCGGACCCGACCGTCATGGGCGTCGACCGCAACCAGCACTTCTCCGAGTTGACCGACATACGAATCAACTCCCATCACCGACCGCGGCGTAGCAGCCATGATGCGTCGTAACACTTCTGGACGGACCAGCACCAGCAAAGACACCGCCACCGTCCCTGCCAGAGCAGCCTGCCCAGCCAGGGGCGCCCCTAACGCTGCCGCAACCGCTCCTGCCCCCGCTCCTCCAGCCAACATGATGAAGACGAGGTTGGCGGTGGCCACTTCGATCGTCCCCAACAGCAGGGTCAGGATCAACCAGACGACCCACTCATGAGTCAGCCACCACTGCAGATCCGGCACCCCATCCATCAGTCACCGTCAGTATCGGTTGATGATGACTGCCACGGGCCGGTCTCCCCTGGCTCGGGGACCCTGGCCCGCGCAGCCCACCGGTCACCGTGCCGTTCCAAGGTCAACGGAATCCGGAACGTCTCTTCTAAGGACTCCTGCGTCAGCGTCGAGCCAATCGGACCGGCTGCGACCACCACACCGTCCCGCAACAGCAGCACATCGGTAAAACCGGGCGGGATCTCCTCCACATGGTGGGTCACTAGGACCAACGCTGGCGCGTCGAGGTCCTGAGCGATCAGCCCCAACCGTTGCACCAGATCCTCCCGACCGGCTAGATCCAACCCGGCGGCGGGTTCATCCAGCAACATCAACTCGGGGTCGGTCATCAAGGCCCGGGCGATCAGCACCCGTTTGCGTTCGCCCTCAGAGAGCGTCCCGTAGGTGCGCTCCAAGAGATGCTCCGCCCCCAACGCTGCCAGCAGGTGCCGAGCCCGCGACACGTCCATCCGCTCGTACTGCTCACGCCACCGCCCAACCACGCCGTACGACGCGGTCAACACCACGTCCCGCACCAGCTCGTCGCCGGGGATCCGCTCCGCCAAAGAGCTGCTGGCCAGGCCGATCCGCGGCCGTAGCTCGAAGACGTCGACCGCACCGAGACGTTCACCCAAGACCCGAGCCACGCCCCGCGTTGGATGCATCCGAGCTGCGGCTAACTGCAGCAGTGTTGTTTTGCCTGCACCGTTCGGGCCGAGCACGACCCACCGTTCGCCTTCTTCGATCTCCCAGTCAATAGCCTCCACGAGGGTGGCGCCACCACGCACCACACCGACCCCGGCAAACTCCACCACGTCGCTCATGATCAAGACCCTAGGGCAAAGCCCCGGTTCGTCGCTGGAGGGATCCGATGCGCCGCCCCGGCCCAATGCCTAGCATGTTGTCGTGCTGGAGTTGCCGATCAGTGTGCAGGTCTCGCTGTGGGTCAGCGCCGCTTACGCCGGGGCGCTCCCTGTCGACGAGGCATTACGACGAGCCTGCCCTGATACGGACCTGGTCAACGGCCGGACTGAACGCTTTCACACCTGGGCAGACCTGGGGCAACACGTCGTCCTAGTGGCTCTCCCCCGCCCCGGCATCCCCGGTTTACTCCCCCGCGGAAGCGCTGTCCTCGCCGCCGCCACCGAAGCTGGCCAATGTGTCTTTGTCCCTGGACTGGGCGACGTGCTCGTCCCGACAGTCAGCACCAGCCCCTCCGGAAGCAGCGCAGTCACCCATATCCGGTGGGCGGCGTACGCCGGTGATCCGTTGCCTGGCCGCCACCTCGACCACCTCGACCCGGACGTCATCGAAGCGCATCTCGCCGACGAGATCGGATCTGTACTGGCCCGATCGTGGCCGGTCGATATTGATCTGCCTGGCATGCTCACGCCACGCACCCGCGACATGATCGTCCTTGCCGCTCAGGTGGGCTCGCCCCTGCTCCTGGCTCAAGCGACGTGCCTGGCCGCCCTTCAGCTCGCTGGGATCCGCGATGCCACCCTCGAGTGACAAGGGCCTTCCCCCCCGCATCACGTCGACACGATGTGGGTCTTTCTTCCCGGGTGTGGGATTGACTTCACCGAATCCGTGGCGCGCTCCCTAGAACCGCTCACCCATCGAGGCGGATGCTCCGTCTTGGTCCTCCCCAACGCATATCGAATCTGATCATGGTGGATTCCACGCCCGCCGATTTCACCTCGGTGGCTTTCCCCTCAGCGCTGCAACACCGAACGGTAAACGGCCACGGTCTGCTCAGCGATCGACGTCCAACTAAAGGACTCCACCGCCCGGCGGCGACCAGCTACGCCGTACCTCCTGGCCCGATCCGGATCTTGCACCGCCTCATACAAGGTGGCCGCCACATCGTCCACGAATGCTGCCGGATTCACCGGTGTCCCCGTGCCGTCCGGGATTTGCTCCAGATCCACCAGCCAGCCAGTCTCCCCCGGCACAACCACCTCCGGAATACCGCCGGTGCGAGTGGCGACCACAGCGGCCTCGCAGGCCATCGCCTCCAGATTGACGATGCCCAACGGCTCGTAAATCGACGGGCAGACAAAGGTCGTCGCATGGGACAGGATCGCGACGATCTGCGCTCGCGGAAGCATCTCAGCGATCCACACCACCCCTTGGCGGGTGCGCTGCAGACCACGGATCAGCTCCTCCACCTCCGCCTGAATCTCCGGGGTGTCGGGGGCTCCGGCGCACAAGACGACCTGGACCTCAGGAGGCAATTGCGCTACGGCCCGCAGCAGGTACGGCAAGCCTTTCTGCCGGGTGATGCGGCCGACAAAGACCACCGACGGGGCGTCAGGGTCGATGCCGTGCTCCACGCAGGTACGACGAGCGGACTCTGACCGGTCTGGCCGCCATGTCGCGGCGTCAATCCCGTTGTGCACCACACTGACCTTCGCCGGGTCCACCGACGGGTAGCAGGACAACACGTCTGCGCGCATGCCATGGCTGACTGCGATCACTGCCGACGCCGCTTCGTACGCGGTCCGTTCTACCCAACTGCTCACCCGGTAGCCACCACCCAACTGCTCAGCTTTCCAGGGGCGTAACGGTTCGAGACTGTGCGCCGACAGCACATGCGGCACCCCGTGCAGGAGGGACGCGAGATGCCCGGCCATGTTGGCGTACCAGGTATGCGAGTGCACCAGGTCAGTCCCGGCGCACCCGGAAGCCAACATCAGATCCACCCCGAGGGTGCGCATCGTCTGGTTCGTGTCAGCTAGTTGGGGCAGATCGGGATAGCCGGTTGTTCCGGGTTCGTCCACCGTGGCTCCGAACGCGTGCACCCGGGCGTCAGTGTCATCGCGGGCCCGCAGGGCCTTGACGAGTTCGGCGACATGAACACCCGCGCCGCCGTACACGTTGGGGGGGTATTCCTTGCTGAGGATGTCGACTCGCACGGGGGAAATCTATCGCGCCGCAGCGCGGCATGTGGCACGACTGTCAGCGGCATGAACGCTCGGCAACCTGGTGGGGCGGTCCCGTCGATCTCGGTCCGGCGACGGTTTCTTGGCGAAGGATGCCAGCGGGACCTCCAGGCGGGTACGTTGCGGGTATGCCGCGCACACCACGCTCCTCCAAGGTCCTGTCCATCGTCCTTGCCGGAGGTGAGGGGAAGCGCCTCATGCCGTTGACAGCGGACCGGGCTAAACCCGCGGTCCCTTTCGGTGGCATCTACCGTCTCGTTGACTTCGCCTTGAGCAACGTCGTCAACTCTGGATATCTCAAAATCGTGGTCCTCACCCAGTACAAGTCGCACAGCTTGGACCGTCACATTTCCCGCACCTGGCGGATGTCCACCCTGCTAGACAACTACGTCGCGCCGATCCCCGCGCAACAACGGATGGGCAAACAGTGGTATCAGGGCAGCGCGGATGCCATTTATCAGAGCCTGAACACTCTGGAGGACGAACGGCCTGACTATGTGGTTGTGGTGGGCGCCGATCATGTCTACCGGATGGACTTCAGTCAGATGATGCGTCAACACGTGGAGACGGGTGCTGGGATCACTGTCGCTGCCATCCGCCAGCCCATTTCTCTGGCAGACCAATTTGGCGTGATCGAAGTTGATCCGGAGGATGTGCGCAAGATCGGCCGGTGGCGGGAGAAGCCCACCGACGCCATCGGGTTGCCGGACTCCCCCGACGAAGTCCTCGCCTCTATGGGCAATTACATCTTCGACGCTGATGTCCTACGAGATGTGGTCACCGCGGATGCTGAGAACCCGGACAGCACCCACGATATGGGTGGGGATATCGTCCCGTACTTCGTTGAACGCGGCGATGGGTATGTCTACGACTTCAGCCACAACACAATCCCTGGAGCCACCAAACGTGATCGCGCGTACTGGCGTGATGTCGGCACCATCGACGCCTACTACGACGCCCACATGGATCTCATCGCGATCCACCCGGTGTTCAACCTTTACAACGAGGACTGGCCGATCTATACCAGCGGCGAAGGCATGCAACCCCCTGCCAAGTTCGTGCACAACGAAGCTGGTCGACTCGGTACGGCAGTAAACTCCATGGTTTCCGCGGGCACTGTCGTCTCCGGTGCCCATGTCGAAGGGTCGGTTATCTCCCCGCGCTGCTTCGTGCACAGCTACGCCCAAGTGACCGACTCCGTCCTGCTGGATCGCGTCGTGGTGGGTCGCAAAGCCGTCGTTCATCGGGCCATCTTGGACAAGAAAGTCGTCATCGGTGATGGCGTCGAAGTCGGGGTGGACCACGATGCTGACCGGGCCCGAGGTCTCTATGTCAGTGATGGCGGCATCGTGGTCGTGCCCAAGGGAATGCACCTGACTGAGAACTGATACGTCGTGCCAGCGATCATCGTCCGGGCAGCTGTCCCAGACCAGCTCGATGAGGGTCTCCTCCCCGACCTGACTCGTGTTCTGACTCGATCGGGTGGTCTGTCGGTCAGTGACTGCAGGGTGCTGTCCACCTCCCCCGGCGTCATCGAACTGACGCTTGACGTGCCGTCACCAGTTCTCAGCGATCAGGTCCGTCAGGTGTGCAGCGACGCTCTGCATCAGCTTGGCGTCGAGGCGGACCTCTGCCTGCCTCCCTCGCACTTGGCGGACTTGACGTGTTGGCCACCAGAGCGTCAGCTGCTGGTGGTGACCGATGTCGACTCGACCCTCATCGCCGAGGAAGTCATTGACATGTTGGCCGAGCAGGCCGGACGTCGGGATCAGGTCGCTCGCGTGACGGCAGCAGCGATGCGCGGCGAGATCGACTTCACGCAGAGTTTGCGCTCGCGGGTGGGGGCGCTGGCCGGGCTGGAGGTGACAGCGCTGGAGGAGGTACGCCGTGCCGTGCATCTGACTCCGGGCGCCCGGACCCTGATCACCGTGTTGCACCAGTGGGGGCATCGGATCGGCGCTGTCAGTGGGGGTTTTTTGCAGGTCCTTGATCCGTTGGCGGTTGACATCGGGCTGGACTACGCCTGTGCCAATGTGCTCGAGGTCTGCTTGGACGATGCTGGTGTCGCTCGTTTGACCGGTGACGTCGAAGGAAGTGTGGTGGATCCGCAGCGCAAAGCAGATCAGTTACGGCGTTGGGCGCAGGAGCAACGGATCGACATGGCCGACACGGTGGCTATCGGAGATGGGGCTAATGACCTCGCAATGATGGCAGCTGCCGGTCTCGGGGTGGGTTTCTGCGCGAAGGAGTCCGTGAAAGCTGCGGCGGATACCACGATCTCTTTCCCCCGTCTCGATGTGGCCTTGCATTATCTCGGCTTCACCGACACACAGGTGGAGTCGGCATTGCAAGGCACCGGAGTACAAAGAGGCGATTGATGCCATAGAAAACAGGTATTTTGTCCGAATTTCCTTGCGGTGAAGAGCGAGGGCAGCTCGGCAATGCTTCACGTCCTGAATGCAGGATGTTGGACGCCTGAAGAAAAGCTGATATTTATTTGTCAATTGAGCAGGTTACATCCTCCCCTTTCCTGCAAACTTGCATTTGATGAATGGTTCTCGTAGCCTGATGGCCCATCTCATCGTGAGGAGTTTTTCTTGCTCTCACCATTCACCTCAAGGCGCTCACGCGCAGCTTTACTCATTGCATTTTCAATGAGTTCATTCATCGCGTCTGTTGATGTTGCTTCGGCTGCCCCAAGTCTGAAGGTCAATGAGACCAAAAGCGGCCAGGGCAGACTCAAGCTGACATCGAAGACCCAGACGGTGCTGCCTAATGTCGATGACGACTCAGGTCGGTGCGCTCTGCCCAAGGGGAAGCCCTTCCCTAAGTTTAAGAACGTCAGCACGTGCTATGACGGTGCCGACAATAAAGTTAACGGACAGGAGGATGCCAAAGATCTAACGCTAGTCACACTGGCCGGTATCCCTGACGTGGCGGAGTCCGCGTCGGCAACGGTATCTGTCTCGGCCACCGCAAAAGACAAGGTTCGTATCTTCATCAAGGGCGATGGTGACAAGTGGTCTGAAGGGCTGAAACTTCCAGCTAAACTCACCCCAGCTCAGTTGAAGTCTGGAGTAACTTTTGGTGTTGAGGCAACCGACGTATTGCGCGACGCAAAGGTTTTTGATGGCCGATTTGACATCATCGTAGAAGTCAAAGAGGGCGAAAAAATCTCTGGCGCCTCGCGCAAGCTTCAGGTGGCAAAGCTAACGGCTTTCTCCACTCAAGATGTGGAAAAGATCGTAGGTATTAATTCCGAAGGCACCAAGCCCGATGCGGAACCGTGGCCAATGGGTGCTATTCGAGCGAGCGGATCTAAAGTCGGATACCAAACCCGTGTCATCACCGGTACTGCCCACCCTTGGAACCAAGATATGTTCGAGGGTATGTATGCCAGCATGACCCAGGATGGCAAAACTCAGCATATGCGGGTCCTCGCCTTGGCTCACCGCAATATTGAGGGTATGAATGAATGGTTTGGGTTCCGCGGTAAGGATGTAGGCGTTATTGCGCTCACTGGACCTAACGGTGACAAATCGATGGATGCCATGGGCAACGTCGATGGCATTGGCTCATACATCAAAGATGGCAAACGGGTTGCTACCGGTCGTCTGATCATCGGCCATCACGACAAGCTTGAGTATGGCAAAGTCTCTCAGGTAACGCGGTCTTTCTTCGAGGTTAATTCCCCGCTAGCCCCAATTTATTTGGACACTTCGTTTCTGAGTGTCGCGCATGTCGACGAGATCATCCAGGTGATTCCAGCCAAGAATGAGAGAGGCTGGGCCTTCGCCGTGGCCTCACCTAAGGTTGCGATGGATCTGTTGAAGAAAGTTGAGTCAGCTAAAAAGGGAAGCCAACAACTAGTCAACCCGCCAAAGCATGACAAATTCGATCCACCGAAGATCGGAACAGTCAGCGAAATTTTGAAAAACAAGGATATTCTCAAGGCAAACGAGATCGCGCAGCAGCGGATTGACAGTAATGTCAATTTACTAAAGAAAGAACTTGGTTTCAGCGACGCGGACTTCGTGAAGATTCCTGCGCTGTTCCGGCGGGCATACCAAGATGAGTTGGCCAAGAAAGAAGGTGGGATGGTCGATGGTTCAAAGGGCGACCCAGTGCCTTTTGGTCCCCGGGATGAGCCCGAAGACCCTGGTCACGGCTCGGGAGGTGATCGTCCTCCTGGCACGGGAAAGGCGACCTTAGGGAAGCGAAACCTTGATGCGCTTGTGCCGAATGCGGTGAATGCCTTGTCCTTGGACAAGGAACGACTGATAGTGCCTGCGCAGCACGGCCCGAAGCTGAACGGCAAGGATGTCTTCGCTGAGGCCGTCACTGCCGCTCATGCGAAGAACGGCGTCAAGGTGACTTTCGTCGATACCTACCATGAAATTCATGTTCTGGGTGGCGAGGTTCACTGTCGGACCAATGTCTTCAGGAAGATACCAGGAGAAGCCAAGTCCTAAATTGTTCTTCACGGACGTCGTTGCGGGGTGAGTCATGGTGTGGCTCACCCCGCAACGCGTGATATGAGCTGTGGGGTGTGGTTCACAGCGGCATACGAGGTTTTAGAGCTTATGTTCGGGGCGGGTGCTGAACAGCTGCACCCCACCCACGGCTCGGAACCCGGCCTGAGTTGCTGCGGTGATCATGCGAGCGTCGTAGGTGTCCACGCTGAATAGGACCACTTCGTTCTCGGGGACACTGTCCAGGGCGGCATGCACCATGGTGGCCAGGTGCGTGACGGTGGCAGTCGCCGTGGAGGGGTAGACCCCAATTTCACGGACCCCGGCCACACCTCGTCCCAAGATCACCACGTCAGTCGACTCCCCCACAGCTGATCCCAACACCTGAATGTCCTGAAGGGTGCGGCGTGCCACACCAACGCACGGGGCCCGCCCCAAGTCAGATCGGGCAGTGAGAGTGCCGCTTTGACCGGCGCCGGTCCCGAGAGCGCAAAACAACACCTGAGGCACGCCTACCCATCCGGTCGGACCGGCCATTGCGGTCACGGTGCGTGCCGTGAAAGCCCCGCCGTGGCCATCGACCCCGAGGTCGGCCAGCTGATCATCGGTCAGGTCGTAGGAGACCGCCATGATGGTGTGTCCGGGGAAAGCAACCACGGCCTGGACGGTGGGGATCCACGGTGAGACCCGAGCCCATTTCCCGTCCGGTTCTGGGTCCTGACCTGCTGCGATGGCGCGCAGGAGGCGTGCTAGAGGGTGCCGTGCGGTCGTCCACGGTTCGGTTTGCGTCGCCGTCATGGCTCTCCTCGGGACTGCCACCGGGTGATGCGGTCGGACATGAGGTACGACGCAGTCCGTCGTACCTCCCTCTGATCGGCGACACACCGATGTGCTGTAGGGAATCCAACAAAATCAGCCGGTGATGTGCGGGGTGGGGCGTCCTCCCTCCCTGCGG
>NZ_JAHPZL010000002.1:0-41813 GCF_019331795.1 Austwickia sp. TVS 96-490-7B | reverse complement strand
GGGTAGGGGGTGGGGGTGGGTGGGTTCGGGGAGGGAGTTGGGGAGGTCGAGGACTTCGAAGACGCGTTCGAAGGAGATGAGTGCGGTGAGGATGTCGACGCGGATGTTGGAGAGGGCGATGAGGGGGGTGTAGAGGCGGGCGAGGAGTGCGGTGAGTGCGAGCAGGGTGCCGACGGTGAGGGTGCCGTTGCTGGCGAGGACGCCGCCGAGTCCGTAGATGAGGGCGGTGGCGAGGGAGGCGAGGAGGGTGAGGGTGGTCATGAAGATGGAGCGGTTCATGGCGATGCGGATGCCGATGTCTCGGACTGCTCCGGCGCGTTGGGCGTATTGGGTGGCTTCGTGGTGGGGATTGCCGAAGAGTTTGACCAGGAGGGCGCCGGAGACGTCGAAGCGTTCGGTCATGCGGGTGGCGAGGTCAGCGTTGACGTTCATGGCGCGTCGGGTGAGGGCGCCGAGGCGGGTGCCCATGCTGCGGGCGGGGATGAGGAAGAGGGGGAAGAGGAGGAGGGCGGCGATGGTGAGGGGCCAGGAGAGGGAGCTCATGGTCGCGATGATGACGAGCAGGGTGATGGTGTTGCTGACGATGCCGGAGAGGGTGGAGGTGAAGGCTTGTTGGGCGCCGATGACGTCGGTGTTGAGGCGGGAGACGAGGGCGCCGGTGTGGACGCGGGTGAAGAAAGCGATGGGTTGGGTGCTGACGTGGTTGAAGACGTGGGTGCGGAGGTCGTAGATGACGCCTTCGCCGATGGTGGCGGAGAGCCAGCGTTGGGTGACGGTGAGGGTGGCTCCGAGGAGGGCGATGGCGGCGACGAGGAGGGAGAGGCGGATGACGTGGCCGGTGTTGTGGGTGATGACGCCGTCATCGATGATGCTGCGCAGGAGGAGGGGTGGTGCGACGGTGAGGAGGGCGTCGCAGATGACGAGGACGATGAAAAGGGCAATGCGGGTGCGGTGGGGCTGCGCGTAGGTGAGGACGCGGCGGGCGGTGCCGGGGCGTAGATGTGTGCCGTCGAGGCGGTCCTGGGAGAGGGCCCGCATGGTGGCGAAGGGTGAGGTGCTCACCGGCGTACGCCTGGGGTGATGTGGGGTGTTGGCGGGTATCGGTGAGCGTTGTGGTCCACCGATTGAGCGTAGCGGTGGGGGTGCGCGGTGGTGGGTGTTGCGGTATCAGGCCAGGGAGATCAGGTCGAGGTAGTCGGTGTTCCAGAGGTCTTCGACGCCGTCGGGCAGGAGGAGGACGCGCTCGGGTTCGAGGGCGGCGACGGCGCCTTCGTCGTGGCTGACCAGGACGACGGCTCCGGTGAAAGTGCGCAGTGCGGCGAGGATTTCTTCGCGGCTGGCGGGGTCGAGGTTGTTGGTGGGTTCGTCGAGGAGCAGGACGTTGGCGCTGCTGACGACGAGGGTGGCGAGGGAGAGTCGGGTTTTTTCGCCTCCGGAGAGTACGGCGGCGGGTTTGTCGACGTCGTCGCCGGTGAAGAGGAAGCTGCCGAGGATTTTTCGGACGTCGGTTTCGCCAAGGTCGGGGGCGGCGGATTTCATGTTGTCGAGGACGGTGCGGTCGACATCGAGGTTTTCGTGTTCTTGGGCGTAGTAGCCGATTTTCAGGCCGTGGCCGGGCTCGACGCGGCCGGTGTCGGCGGTGTCCAGGCCGGCCAGGATGCGCAGGAGGGTGGTTTTTCCGGCGCCGTTGAGGCCAAGGACGACGACTTTGCTGCCGCGGTCGATGGCGAGGTCGACGTCGGTGAAGACTTCCAGAGAGCCGTAACTGCGGGATAGTCCACTGGCGCGGAGGGGGGTTTTGCCGCAGGGTGCTGGGTCGGGGAATCGCAGTTTGGCGACTTTGTCTTGGCGGCGTTCGCCTTCGACTCCGGCGAGGAGTTTTTCGGCGCGTTTGGCCATGTTTTGGGCGGCGGTGGCTTTAGTGGCTTTGGCGCGCATCTTGTCGGCTTGGGCCATCAGCGCAGTGGCTTTTTTCTCGGCGTTGAGGCGTTCGCGTTTGCGGCGTTTTTCGTCGGTTTCGCGTTGCTGCAGGTAGGTTTTCCAGCCGACGTTGTATTGGTCCATCTCAGCGCGGTTGGCGTCCAGGTGGTAGACCTTGTTGACGACTTCGTCGAGGAGGGCGACGTCGTGGCTGATGACGAGAAGCCCGCCTTTGTAGGTCTTGAGGTGGTCGCGCAGCCAGGCGATGGAGTCGGCGTCGAGGTGGTTGGTGGGTTCGTCGAGGAGAAGAGTTTGCGCGCCGGAGAACAGGATGCGGGCAAGTTCGACCCGGCGGCGTTGTCCACCGGAGAGCGTTTCGAGGCGTTGGCCGAGGATACGGTCTTCGATGCCGAGGGCGGCGGCAATGGTCGCGGCTTCGGATTCGGCGGCGTATCCGCCAGCGGCGTCAAATTGGGCTTGGAGGCGCGGGTAGCGGGCCATAGCCCGTTCGTGAGTTTCGGGGTCGGCGCTGGCCATGGCGCCCTCAGTTTCGTGCATCTTGCGCACGATGTCATCGAGACCGCGGGCGGAGAGGATGCGATGGCGCGCTAGGACGTGCAGGTCGCCGTCGCGGGGGTCCTGCGGGAGGTAGCCGACCTCCCCGCTGCGGGTGATGGTTCCAGCGGCGGGGGCATTCCAGCCAGCGAGGACTTTGGTGAGGGTGGTTTTGCCGGCGCCGTTGCGTCCGACGAGGCCAATGCGGTCGCCAGCGGCGACACGGAAGGTGACATCTCCCAGGAGGAGCCGGCTTCCGGCGCGGAGTTCGATGCCGGTGGCGGTGATCACAGAAGATGCCTTTCGCGTGCTGCGGTTTTGGGGCCAGCTCATTACCCTAACGAGTGCTGCGGTTTTGGGGCGAACTCATTACCCTGACGGTCGAGACCACGTGCGACGTTGGTCCGGATTTCTGGAGGGGCGTGTCGGATGACGTTCAACGATGATGCCGAGATCGATACCTCACGTATCGAGAGCGGTTCGAGTGGATTGGGCCGTGGCGGACTGGTTCTCGGCGGTGGTGGCGGCATCCTGGGCGTGGTGGCGTTGGTGCTGTACATGGTGTTGAACAATGGCGCTCCTCCCCCGTCACAGCCAGGAGCCAACGGCGCTGGCAGTGGTCTCAACGGGTCGCGCGTGTCGGGAGGCGGCAAGGTCGGCTCGATTGATGTGAGTCGCTGCAAGACGGGCGCGGATGCGAAGAAGGACGATGCCTGCCTGGTCATGTTGACGGAAAACAGTTTGTTCGGATTCTGGACGGAGGCGTTGCCGAAGCAGACGGCCAACAAGTCGCCGTTGCAGCCACCGAAGATCAATGTGTATTCGGGGACGATCTCCTCGGCCTGTGGTCCGGCGTCGAACCAGGTGGGCCCGTTCTACTGTCCGGCGGACAAGAAGATCTACATCGATGCGTCGTTCTTCGAGTTGTTGCAGTCCCGATTCGGTTCCAGCGGTGGCCCGTTGGCGAAGCAGTATGTCGTCGCACATGAGTACGGACATGCCATCCAGGACCAGTTGGGGGTGCTGGCGGCCGCACACAAAGACCCCAAGGGCCCAGCCAGCGGCGGGGTGAAGACCGAGTTGATGGCGGACTGCCTGGCGGGGATGTGGGCCAAGGCCGCGTCGACGACGAAAGACAAGAACGGTCGGCCGGTGTTGCAGCCGATGACTGACGCGGACATCGACGCGGCACTGTCAGCCGCGTCAGCAGTCGGTGACGACCGCATCCAAAAAGCCTCTCAAGGCCGGGTGTCCCCGGAGAACTTCACGCATGGTACGTCGGAGCAGCGGAAACGTTGGTTCATGAAGGGCTACGACGCGACCTCGATGAACATGTGCAACACACTGCAAGCATCGACGTTGTGAGTTTCCCCCTGCCGGGGCATCAGCTCCCCGGCAGGCTTGCACCCCAGGAAGACTCGGTTCTTCCTGGGGTGTTTTGCGTAGGCCTCGTCGGCGATGATCTGGGAGTTTTCCAGCAACACCCACCGATTCTTAGGTTAGGCTTCCCTTCGCTCTTGTGAGATCGTGCAGCAGATAGGAAACCCGTGAAGCTCAAGTCGGCACTCACGGTGGGGGTCCTCTCCACCACCCTTGTCCTCTCGGCCTGCGGGCAGGACCCCGCCTCCCACCCCGCGTCGAGCGGCGCCGCCCTGACCATCACCGACGCCGCCGGACGGACCGTGACCTTCGAGAAGAAACCCCAACGGGTGATCTTCGGCGAACAACGCCAGGCCTACGCCAGCATGGTGCTCAACAAAGACAACCCCGTCGACAAGGTCGTCGCCTGGGGGGCCGACATGGAACGCGCCGCCCCGGACATGTACGAACGCCTCGTCAAAGCCACCCCTGCCGCCAAGGACATCCCCAAAGTCGGTGCCGTCACCTCCGGTGACCTGTCCGTTGAAGCCCTCCTCGCCCACAAACCCGACGTCTACATCATGACCTTGGACTCCATGCGCGCCGCAAAGAAAAACGGCCTGCTTGACCAGTTCGACAAAGCTGGGCTGAAATACGTCGTCACCGACTTCCGGATCGACCCAGCCAAAAACACCAACACGACCATGCGAGCCCTCGGGCAGGTCCTCGACCGCACCGCCCAAGCTGAGGAATTTCTCACCTACTACCGCGATGCCGTCGACCCGGTCATGAAAAAAGCCGGCGCCGCCAGCACCAAGACCTCCGTGCTGATGTGGCGGGCGCCCGGCTTGAAACCGTGCTGCTCCACCTGGAAAGGCGCGAACTTCGGTCAGATGCTCACCCAGGTTGGCGGCGAGAACATCGCCGACTCCGTCCTCACCGGCGAAGAAGGCGATCTGACCGCTGAACAGGTCATCTCCGCCCAACCCAAAGTCGTCATCGCCACCGGCGGCGCCTGGTCAAAGCAAAAACTCGACGAGAAAGCCAAAACCTCGTTCCTGAACATCGGCTACAACACCCCCAAGGACCAAGCAGCCGCATCGTTGAAAGATCTGCAACGTCAGCCCGGGTTCGAACACCTCAAAGCGTTCCACGACGGCGCCGTCCACGGCATCTACCACCAGTTCTACGACGCCCCCTTCAACTTCATCGCCTACCAGGCCTTCGCCAAATGGCAGCACCCCGACCTGTTCACTGACCTCGACCCGGAAAAAAACTGGCATGAGTTCTCTGCACAATTCATGCCCTTCCCCGCTGAAGGCACCGTCATCGCCACGGTGAACTGACCTCGTGTTCCGCTCCTCCCCCACACCGCGAGCAGCCGTGTCGGCCGGTCACACCAGACCGGCCGACACGGCCGTCACCGCTGCCGCCGGGCAGCAGATTCGACTTCTCCGGCAACGCTTCCTGCGCCGTACCCTCATCCTGATAGGCCTGACCGCCCTGGTCATCCTGACCTTCCTCATCGGCATCGCCACCGGCCCCCTCGGCTACGGCCTGAGCGATGTCACCCGAGCAGTGCTCACCCCCGACGCCGTCGACGCCCAACTCCGCACCGTCGTATGGAACCTTCGGCTACCCCCAGCCCTGCTGGCCGTCCTCGTCGGCGCGGCACTCTCCCTCGGCGGCCTCCAGATGCAAACCATCCTGGACAACCCGCTCGCCGAACCCTTCACCCTGGGAGTCTCCGCGTCCGCCGCATTCGGTGCCGCCCTAGCCATCGTCACCGGCATCACCGTCCCCTACCTGGCCGACCAAACCCTGACGATCTTCGCTGGCGGCATGGCCCTGCTCACCGCAGCCGTCATCGCCATCATCTCCATGTGGCGCGGCGCCAGCACCGAAACCGTCGTCCTGTTCGGCATCGCCATGGTGTTCCTTTTCCAGGCACTGCTGACCCTCATGCAATACAACGCCAGCACCGAAAGCCTGCAACAAATCGTCTTCTGGAGCATGGGCTCCATGCAGCGCGCCACCTGGGAAGCCATCACCGTTGTCGCGCTCGCTCTGCTCATCGCGGTGCCAGGATTCGTCCTCAACGGGTGGAAACTCACTGCGATGCGTTTCGGTGACGCCCGCGCCGCCGCCTTGGGAGTCAACGTACGGCGCGTCCGCTTGGTCACCCTCGTCGTAGTGTCCCTGCTGGCGGCAGTATCCGTGGCCTTCGTCGGAATCATTGGGTTCGTCGGACTGGTCGGACCACACGTCGCCCGTGTCCTCGTCGGCGAAGATCAGCGTTTCCTGCTGTTCGGGTCGCTCCTGACCGGCGCCGCTCTCCTGACCACTGCGCACGCCCTGAGCTTGATGATCGTCCCCGGTGTCGCCGTACCGGTCGGGATCCTCACCGCTACCGTCGGTGTGCCCGTCTTCGTGCTGATCATCATGCTGCGTCGTCGACAGGCCTTCGGAGGCGCCCGATGAAACTCGCCCTGAACGACATTCGCTTCTCCTACGGTCGGCGTCCCGCTGTCGCCGGAGTGTGTATGCCCGCCACCGACGGCGTCATCGGCGTCCTCGGACCCAACGGGTCCGGCAAGTCCACGCTGATGAAACTCATCGCGGGGATCCTCCGCGGCACCGGCACTATCACCACCTGGGATGACCACGGCGTTGAATTGAGCACCAGGCAACGCCGGGATGCCCTCGGCTATGTCCCCCAAGATCCCCCCGGAGATGTCGCCCTGACCGTCCTGGAATCGGTGATGGTGGGGTTGCGCCGCCGGGCGGCATGGCACACCAGCGCCACCGAGATCCGCACCGCTTACCATTGCCTCGCCGAGCTCGGCATCGACTCCCTCGCCAACCGATACCTCAATGAATTGTCTGGCGGGCAAAGGCAACTCGCCGGGATCGCGCAGATGACCGTACGACGTCCACCGATCATGCTGCTCGACGAACCGACATCTGCGCTAGACCTGCACCACCAAGTCACTGTCCTGGATTACATCCGAGCCCGCACCGCCGCCGTCGGTGGAGTCACCTTGGTCCCGTTGCACGACCTCAACCTCGCGGCACGGTTTTGCGACCAGCTGCTGGTGTTGCGGGAGGGCACCGACGTCGCGTTCGGCTCCCCCGTCGACGTCCTGACCAGCCACACCTTGCATGACACCTATCGGGTCCGGGCGCGAGTCCTCTCCGATGACGGTGTCCCCGTGGTCACCCCAGTGGGCTTCGCGCCCCCCAGCTAATCCACACCGAACTAGTTCACCCACCTACCGGAGGGCGTGGCAGCTCCCGTTTGAGGATTTTGCCTGTCGCGCCCTTCGGCAACGCCCCGATCAGGTGAATTTCCCGCGGATACTTGTACGGCGCGACCCGCTCCTTGACGAACCCCTGCACCTCATCGACTGTGGCGGTAGCTCCCTCACGCAGCACGACGTATGCCACGACCTCCTCCCCCAGCCGTGCGTCCGGGACCCCCACCACGGCGGCCTCCACCACCTGTGGATGCTCATACAGCACTTCTTCGACTTCCCGGGGATACACGTTGTATCCACCGCGGATGATCATGTCTTTGGAGCGGTCCACGATGAAGTAGAACCCATCTTCATCACGTTGCGCCAGGTCACCGGTGTGGAACCAGCCATCACGGATCGCCGCCGCCGTCGCTTCTGGCTGACGCCAATACCCCCGCATCACGTTGTGCCCCCGAATCACGATCTCCCCGACCTGACCCTGCGGCGTACTGCTTCCATCGTGTTCGTGCAAGTCCATCTCCACCCCCTCGATCGGCGTACCAATCGAGCCTGGTTTGCGAGGCTTTCCCGGATGATTGAACGACGCGACCGGAGATGTCTCCGATAAGCCATAACCTTCCAAAATCATGCAGTCGAATGCCGCCTCAAACTTGCGCATCACCTCCACCGGCAGTGACGCCCCACCAGAGATACACACCCGCAATGACGACATGTCCACGTCGACGGAGTCCCGCACCCCCAACATCGCGCCGTACATCGTCGGCACTCCCAAAAACGCCGTCACCCGGTCTCGCTCAACGATCCGCAATGCGGTCGCCGGATCGAAGCGTGGCAACAAGGTCAGACACGCGCCATGTGCGACCGCCACGTTCAACGCACACGTCATCCCAAAGACGTGGAACAACGGCAAACACCCCATCAACACGTCCTGACAGGTCACCTCCAGCAACGTGCGCCCGCTGACCTCCTGGTTAGCTTGCAGGTTGCCATGTCGCAATTCCGCGCCCTTAGGGGACCCAGTCGTTCCCGACGTATACAGCAGCACCGCCGTATCGTCATCGTCACGATCAACGACTGCAGTGACCGGCTCCACCGGAGTAGCGAGCATCGTCGGCAGAGTCGTCACATCGACGTACTCACATCCTGCCTGCTCCGCGCCGAGCCGGATCGCCTCCCCTGGCAGACCCACCACCATTTTCGCACCGGAATCTTTCAGGTAAAAAGCAACCTCACGCTGTTTAAACAGCGGATTCATCGGTACGACGATGCATCCCAACCGCAGCGCGGCATAAAACGCTAATGCGAACGCTGGGATATTCGGCAACGACAAAGCCACTCGATCACCAGCGACAAACCCGCGAGCGCGGAGGTGTCCGGCGATGATTTGGGTGAGCATGTCGAATTGGGTGTAGGTGTAGGTCTGGTCGTCCTGTCGTAGGGCGATCCGGTCACCGTGGGTTGTGGCGCTTGAAACTAGGTTGCAGGCCAGGTTGGTCACCGGTCCTCCTCGCAGCGCTGCCAGTTGGTCTCCGCAGGTTATCGAGTGTGGTGGGGTGTGGCGGGGGGCTGGGGGGTGTGGCGGGGGGCTGGGCGGTGCGGCTCTCGTCACATTGGGTGTGGGGTTAGGGGGTGGTGAGGTCGGGGTCGGTGGTGGATTCGCAGTTCCAGGAGACGGCGTGGACGGCGTGGTCGAGGAAGAGTCCGGCGACGAGGGGGTCGAGGAGGGTGCGGGCGTCGCCTTCGATGAGGACGTCGAAGGTGAGTTCTACGGAGTCGGGGTGGGGGTTGGTGTCGGTGGGTGGGACGAGGGTGCTGTTGAGTCCGCGGACGGCGGCGGGTCCTTGGGCGAGGACGTGCAGGACGTGGGCTCGGATGCGGGCTTCTTGGCGGTGGGCTGCGGTGACGTGGATGAGGTATTGGACGATGTCTTCGTCTTTGGCGCCGGGGTCTTTGTCGAGGATGTGGCCGAGGGGGCGGAGGATGACGTGGACGCCGAGGACCAGGATGGTGGCGGCGATGGCGATGAGGGTGTGTCCGGTGGCGGCTTGGGCGCCGATGGCGGCTGAGCACCAGAGGGTGGCGGCGGTGTTGAGTCCTTGGATGCTGAATCCTTGGCGGAGGATGACGCCTCCGCCGAGGAATCCGACGCCGGAGACGACGTAGGCGGTGATTTGGATGGTGGCGGTGGGGACGTCGGCTTGGACGCCGACGAGGACGAAGATGGCTGCGCCGGTGGTGACGAGGGCGTTGGTGCGTAGTCCGGCGGTGCGGGAGCGGTATTGGCGTTCTGCGCCGATGGCGACGCCGCAGGTGGTGGCGAGGAGTAGTCGCAGCAGGAGGGTGAGGTCTGTCATGGCGTCACTTCTGGGGGTGGGTGTCGGTGAGGACGAGGCGGTCTTCGGTGTCTTTGTCGAAGAGTTCGCCGTAGCGTCCCCAGCCGATGGCGGTGTCGAGTTGGCGGTGGAGTTCGTTCCTGGAGTAGGTGCGTTGTAGGACGTCTCGGAAGAAGTCGGTGCGTAGGGTGCCGTTGTCGCTGGCGCGTAGGGCTCGGCAGATGGTGCGGATGAGGGGTGCGTGTTGTTCGGCGAGGGTGCCGAAGAGGTGTTTGCTGTCGTCGATGTTTGCGGTGTACCAGGCTTGTCCGGTGGTGGTGAGGGTGGCTTGGCCGTGGTGGACGTGGAGGAGGGTGAGCATGGTGGCGGCGTCGACGAGGGGCAGGAGGTCGTCGATGTCAAAGGATAGGTCGGTGGCGAGGTCGGCGAGGTCGCGTTCGCCGCCGTGGGCGTGGATGAGTTCGATGAGTCCGGCCATGCCGCCGATGCTGGCGTGGGGTAGGGGTGTGGTGGCGGGGGTGGTTTCGGTGTGGGGGGTGGGTGGTTCGTGGCCGGTGAGGCTGGCGTAGAGCTCGTCGACGTAGTTGTCGAAGGCGGGGTTGTGGCGGTTGCGGGGTCGGTCGAGGTCGATGGTGATTTCGGTGCGGATGCGTCCGGGGTCGGAGCCGAGGACGATGACGCGGTCGGCGAGGAGGACTGCTTCTTCGATGTTGTGGGTGACGATGCAGATGGTTTGGGTGGGGAAGTCGGGTTGGTGCCACAGGCTGATGAGTTCGCTGCGGAGGTTTTCGGCGGTGAGGGCGTCGAGGGCGGAGAAGGGTTCGTCCATGAGGAGGACGTCGGGTTCGAGGACGAGGGCGCGGGCGAATCCGACGCGTTGGCGCATGCCGCCGGAGAGTTCGCGGGGGTAGGCGTTTTCGAATCCGTCGAGTCCGATGAGGTCGATGGCGGCGAGTGCGCGGCGGTGTCTGGAGGTGGGGTCGATGCTGTGGGATCGCAGGCCGAGTTCGACGTTGTCTTGGACGGTGAGCCAGGGCATGAGTCCGAAGGATTGGAAGACCATGCCGACGCCGGGATTGGCGCCCTGCAGGGGGGTGCCGCGGTAGTGGACGGTGCCGCTGGTGGTGGGGATGAGTCCGGCGAGGCAGCGCAGCAGGGTTGATTTTCCTGATCCGGATTTGCCGAGGAGTGCGACGATTTCGCCGGGGTGGAGGGTCAAGGTGATGTTGTCGAGGACGGTGACGGTGCCGCCGTGTTCGGAGGGGAAGGTCTTGGTGAGGTGGTTGACGTGGATGAGGTTGGTGGCTGTGGTCATGGGTGGTGTCGTTCCTGGTGGGGTGGGGGTCAGGACAGGGTGTAGCGGCGTTCGGCCAGGGTGTAGAGGGGGTGCCAGAAGAGGCGGTTGAGTCCGACCACGTAGATCGACATGACGGTGACGCCGATGATGACGGTGGGGGTGTCGCCGGTGCTGGTGGCGTGGGCGATGTAGGCGCCGAGGCCGGTGGAGGTGAGGGTGGTGTCGCCGTAGGTGACGATTTCGGAGACGATGGAGGCGTTCCAGGCGCCGCCGGCTGCGGTGATGGCGCCGGTGACCCAGGCGGAGAAGATGCCGGGGATGATGAGGGTGCGCCAGCGTAGGGTGCGGGTGAGTCGGAGGTTGGTGGCGGCTTCGCGTAGGTCATGGGGGATGGCGCTGGCGCCGGCGATGACGTTGAACAGGATGTACCACTGTGAGCCCAACGCCATCAGGACGATGCCGCCCACGTCAAGGGTGATGCCGGTGTGGAGCAGGAAAAGAGTGAAGAAGGGGAAGAGGAAGTTCGCGGGGAAACTGGCGAGGATTTGCACGAGGGGTTGAGCTAGGCGGGTGATGGTGGGGTTCATGCCGATGAGCACGCCGAGGGGGACCCAGATGAGGGTGCCGACGAGGATGACGATGATGACTCTGGTGAGGGTGACCAGCCCGAGGGCGAAGGCGTGGACGAATTCGTCAAGTCCGGGGCCGTTGTTGAGGTAGGTCAGCAGGTTGATGAGGCCCCAGAGGCATAAAGCGGTGACGGTCGTTCCGAAGAGGATGTCACCGAGGCGTCGGCGGCGTTCGTCGGGGTGCAGTGGCGGGTCAGCAGGTCCGAGGGGGCGGGTCAGGGTGTCGAGGAATTCGATGAGGGGGCGCAACAGGCGGGTGCTGGCGGGGATGAGGTGGCTGCGGGTGAGCACTCGTAGGACGATGCTGGTATTGGCGTGGGAGTTGCTGGTGTCGCCGATGCGGAACTTCTCAGCCCACGCGGTCAGTGGGCGCCACAGTAGGAAGTTCACGAGGAGGATCATGACGATCATGACGGCAATGGCTAGCCAGAGTCGGCCGAGGTCTTCGTGGGCGGAGGCTGCAGCGACGTACGCGCCGATGCCGGGTAGCGCGTAGGTGTGGTTATTGACGGAGATCACTTCGGAAGCGGTCAGGAAAAACCAGCCGCCGCCACAACTCATCATGGCGTTCCAGACCAGGGGGATCATGCCGCTGGGGACGTCGAGCCGCCAGAATCGTTGCCACGCAGTGAGGCGCAACACACGCGCGGATTCGTCGAGATCGCGGGGTTGGGAACGTAGCGCGGCATGGAAGGCGAAGGTCATATTCCAGGCTTGTGAGGTGAAGATCGCGAAGATGGATGCGCATTCCACGCCGAGGCTGCTGTGGGGAAATAACGCTAACCATAGGCTCACTGTGATGGAAAGGAATCCGAGGATCGGCACGGACTGGAGAACGTCAAGGATGGGCAGGAGGACTTTTTCTAGGCGACGTGACCGAGCGGCTGCGGTGGCATATATCAACGTGAAAACCAGTGACGCAGCGAGCGCCATGAACATTCGAAACAGGGATCGGGCCGCGTAGTACGGCAGCATCGCGGGGTTGGTGTCGATCTCGGTGGGTGCGTGAGTGGGATTGAAGGGTACGTCGATGTTCCCGGTCAGGTAGACCAGAAGCCAGAGGGCGGCACCGAGACCAGCGAGGGTTATCGCGTCGGCAAGGAAGGGGATGTTGCGGCGGTTGTCGCGTCCCACGATGAATGTCATCGACATGAGCACAGTCCTCCCAGGGATAGGCCAGCCCAGCGGGGGTCGTCACTCCCCCGGAGCTGTGTGAGGCATGGCAGGGTCAAGCGTGCCGTGGTGTCTACTTAGACGCAGGCAGGGACGTCGTGTGGTGATTCCCGGGGGCCGCCTAGACCTGTTGATTCGGTGTGATGGTCAGGCTGTGCCGTGGCGTGCAGGTTTCACCGCACGACGCCATCAAGGTGATGTCACGCGCAGATAGCACATGTGACCCTAAAAAGGGTGAATGCTCTGCAGGAATAGTCAGCGGAAGTGCCGGTGAACGGCGCCGGGACTATGACCGTCGTCTGTGTTCATGCCGTTCACCCCTTCCATCTCGACATGTCGACCGTCATACAGAAGTACGATCGCTATCGCTGGACCGTGGAGCATTCTTGCATGTTCGATCAGGGGTGTGGACGCGGGGTCGGGTTTTCTGTTGTGGTGCGGGTGAACAGGAAAGGAGCGCGAAATGGTGTGGCGTCGTACCGGTGGGGTTGTGGAGTGGTTGGGGTTGCGTGGCGGAGCTGAAGAGGTGGCGACCGGGCAGGAATTGCCGTTGTGGCACCAGGTCGATGCGCCGACTCGTCGGCGTCACCATCTGGGGTGGGCGGTGGTCGCGGTGGGGGCGTTTGTGGTTCAGCGGACGCTGGGGGTGGTGGACGACGGGGTGATGGGGTCGTTGATCGTAGCGGTTGCCGTTTTTGGTGGGGGGAGTTTGCTCTCGGAGCGGGCCACGATCCGGAAAGAATGATTCGGCGTCTGGGCATGATGGGAGCGCCCAGCGGGTGTGCTGTTCTCAGGTGGGGTGTATCCGCCGGTCAGCTGACCGTAGGGTCAGTTTGTTACCCTCCAGGCCCATGACGAGCAACCCCGTAGCTGCCACTCTCACTCCGACGACCGAAGAGGTCGCCCCGGGGGTCTTCGCCTACATCCAGCCCGACGGATCGTGGTGGGTCAATAACTGTGCGGTCGTCGTAGGTGAGCATGATGCGTTGATCGTGGACACCTGCGCCACTGCTGAGCGGACCCGGGCCCTGTTGGACATGGTGGGTCACATCGCCCCCGATCAACGACTCAAGTACGCCGTGAACACCCATCTGCACGGCGATCACACCTACGGGAATGTGCTGCTTCCCGCTGACACAGTCCTGATCGGTCACGAACGGATGCGGGCCGGGTTGGCAGCTGACCCGTTTATTTGTGGGTGCCCCCCGCTGTGGGACTCGCCGCTGGATTGGGGAGTTGATGGGCAACGTCGCCTTCCCGACGTGGCCGTCGGTTTAAACGCCCGCGTGTACGTCGGCGACGTCGAAGTGGAGTTGGTGCATCCGGCACGGGTGGCACACACCGACGGTGACCTGGTGGTGCATGTCCCGCAACATCGCACCCTGATTGCCGGCGACCTCGTCTTCAACCAGGTGACACCGATGGTGGCGATGGGTTCGGTGACTGGCGCATTGGGAAGTCTGGACTGGCTCGCTGGTTTTGGCGCGCACGTGATCATCCCCGGACACGGGCCGGTGTTGCGCGGTGTCGATGAGATCACCAGGTGCCTCGCGGACACCCGCGACTATCTGCAGCTGGTCATGCAGCGAGCGCTAGCTGGGGTGCGCGCCAAAGCGACGCCGCTGCAAGTCGCTCAAGACACCGACCTGGGCCGGTTCGCGGATTGGTTGGACTCAGAACGGTTCGTGCTCAATGTGCACCGCGCGTACACCGATCTCGCAGGACGTCCGTTCGATCTGTTAGCCGCCTTCGACGACGCCATGACCTTGCACGGCGGTCCACTGCCAACACACGTGTGACCACACAGATCACATCTCGTGATTGTCAGGCATCGCCGTACAAACGGGTCACCCGCGGAGCGATCCGGCAGGTCACCTCATAAGGGATGGTGTCCAATTCAGCGGCCAGTTCTGCGGCGCTGAGCTGCTCCGCGCCATCCTGACCGATCAGGATCACCCGGTGCCCCACCTGGACTGGCCGTCCCGGTGGGGCATCGGTCACATCCACCATCAACTGATCCATGCACACTCGGCCCACGATCGGGTAACGACAGCCGTCGATCAGGACCTGTCCCCGATTCGATGAGCGACGGTCATAACCGTCGCCATACCCGACAGGCACCGTCGCGATCCGCGCTGGTGCTGGCGAAGACCACGTCCGGCCATACCCGACGGTCTCCCCCGCCGGGACATCCTTGACGAAAGACACCAGCGACTGCCATGTCAACGCCGGACGTAACGGGACAGTGTGTGGCACATCCGGGTCGGGGTAACTGCCATACACCATGACGCCCGGACGGACCATGTCCAACCACGCATTCGGGTGAGCAAGGACACCCCCCGAATTCGCCGCATGCGCTATAAGACGCCGACCACCAAGTGCAGCTTCCACCTCAGCGCGACACTCCCCAAACCGGGCCAGTTGCTCAGCGGTGAAATCATCCTGTGACGGGGTGTCACTGACCGGAAGGTGCGTGAAAATCCCCTCTAACTCCACATGCGGACACTCCTGCTCCACCCAGGCCGCCAACTCAGGTGCTTGCTCCGGTTCGCAACCAATCCGCCGCATCCCGGTATCCACCTTCACGTGCACGCGGGTACGACGTACCGGCTCGTCAGGACGAGCCGCCGCCAACTGAGCCGCTGCTTCCTGCACCACCCGAGCACTCTCCACATCGACCACAGCAACCGTCAGGTCACACGCCACCGCAGTCGCCGCCTCGGCAGGAAACACATGACTGAGCTTGAGGATCGGCAACGTGATCCCCGCCTGCCGCAACTCCAACCCCTCAGGGACAGTCGCTACCCCCAACATGTCCGCATAGCCGTGAGCCTGCACATGCCGAGACACCGCCACCGCGCCGTGCCCGTACGCATCAGCTTTCACCGCCGCCAAAATGAGCCGATCCGGGCCGACGCGCTCGCGGATCGCAGTGAGGTTGTGACCGATCGCATCCAGATGCACCTGAACGCACGTCTGGTAGAGCATTCCGCCACAGTAGCGCCACCAGCCGGATCGTGCGGGCGCTGTGACCGGGCAGTTTCACGTTTCAGCCACCGCCAGATGCCCTGTCCAGTGGCCAAACACGCTGAGGCTGAGGAAGATAGCGCCCAGTAAGGTGTCAGTCGTGGACAGATCTTTTGGTGCGACGTACGCCCTCGCCGCCTTGTCCGTACTCGGCTTGGCTAGCTGCGGAGGAGAGCCAGCAGCGGAACCGTCCACGCCTAGCCCCACCGCGAGTGTCACGCCGAAACCCGCTGATGCGCCGGTCTCCTCGACTACGTCAACGTCAGCACGTCCCTCCATCGAGCCGGGCACCATCCCTGGCACCGGCACTTTCGCTGTCGGCACCGACATCCAACCCGGCACTTATGTCTCAGACACTCCAGCCGGGACGACCTGCTACATCGCCCGCCTCGGCAAGAAAGACTCCCCTGACCCGTTGATCGCCAACAAAGTCAACAAAGGTCGCACCGAAATCACCATCGAAAAAACAGATTCCTTCGTGGAATCCCGGGACTGCGCGACCTGGAAGAAGCGCTAACCGCTGCGTGAGGTTGCGGATCCACCGGAGGCATCGCGGACTTCTCGCATGAGATGATGCCTCATCTCAGTGGGATGTCATCAGTAGATGAT
This sequence comes from Austwickia sp. TVS 96-490-7B, assembly GCF_019331795.1. GTDB lineage: Bacteria > Actinomycetota > Actinomycetes > Actinomycetales > Dermatophilaceae > Austwickia. Next base: position 25,654 of record NZ_JAHPZL010000002.1, on the reverse strand, counting down.
GAGAGTGGTGCCTACCGGCGCTTTCTGATAAAGGGTGCGCATTTTTTCCCAGTCGCCGAACTGGACGCAGCCGTGGCTGCCAATATAAGTCTGGTTGTTCAGGGCAAACCCGGAAGAGTAATGGATGTACAGGCCTTCGGTAAGGTCGAATTTCATGCCCCACGGCATGTAGACCTTGTACGGGTAAGACCACCACGTGCTGGGATCTTTGGTCTCAATTTTCCATGTGCCGGTCGGTGTTTCGTGACCGGGACGGCCGAAGCGCACCTCGGCCGTCAACTGCTCTTTGCCGTTCTCGAAGTACCGCAGAGTCTTCTCAGCTTTGGACACGCAGATGATGTTTTTTTGCTGACTGCACGCCGCAGGCATGTCCGCTGCCGGGGCGAGCGCCCCCGTCGCACCAGCTTGCGCTGAGCCCACGCCGGACAATCCGAGCACAGCCGTTGCTAGAGCAGCAGCGGTACGACGAAGAACGACGCGAGAGCTCATGACATTCCTTTGTCATCCAGGACGCGACAGGCCAGTCACGTAGCGTGCCAAGACAATTCCTTCTGACCGTAACACCGCGCTGGGTGGGCGTCGCACTGCCGCTCAGTGAATGGTCGATCCGATGGAGGCAGCACCGAACCCGGTGGGTTGCTGACACGTGACATGCCAACACCAACCCACCGGGATCAGGCGAGACCTCTACAGCTCAGGCGTGTCCATCTGGGCGGCCAGAGCCAGGCTGGACCGTCCACGAGGGTGGCTCGTCTTTGCCAGAGTCCTCATCAGCTTCGGAATCCGCCTGGGTCGCGTGGACCTTGCCCTGGGCGTGATGCACCGGCGCATAGACGGCATACAGCCGCATCGGCTCGTCACCAATATTGGTCACGTTGTGCCACATCCCGGCGGGCACCATGATGGCGAAGCCATCCTCAACCTCCTGCTCGAAGTCAAGGTGGTCCTCCGCCGGACCCATCTGCACCCGACCCCGACCGCCATCCAACCGCAAGAACTGATCGGTCTCCGGATGCACCTCCAGACCGATGTCCTCCCCCACCGGAATCGACATCAGAGTGACCTGCAAGTACTTCCCGGTCCACGCGACCTGCCGGTACAAGTCGTTGCCTAGGGTCGCCTCCTCCAGGTTGAAGACCTGAGGCTTCGGGCCGATGTCCGTAATGTCCACGACTGCCTACTTTCCCTTGTCCAACACTGCCAACGACATCCTTGCAGTCAGCCCCGACACCGTGGACGCCGAGTTCGCCGCCCACCGGCAACGCTTCCTCGCCTCAACACACTCACTGCTCAACTTGCAACATGGCTGTGCCAGTGTGAAGTGCGATCGCCCCACAGATGATCAGCGGAACGACGCCCAGCAGGACAGGCCACGAACCGAGTTCGTAACCGGCCCGGGTCGCGATCGTGAGCCAGAAGAGGGCTGTCACGTGGCACGCGGCGCCCGTCAGATTGGCAAGAGCAAATCTCCGATCCCTTGCGGGGGAGCTGCGGCCTCCGTCGTGATCCAGCAACTGCGTCCAGCCGAGGCACCCGGCGACGTACGCCCCCGCACCCAGAATGGTGACGAGCGCCAAGTAGCCGACGAGGAAAGAATGCATAGCTACCTCTCGGTCCGAGCCAAGGTAGAAGCTGGCACCCGCTTACGGTGCGAATGCCACCCTCCCCAACCTTCATGTCAAGACATGCGGATCAGAAAAGAGATCACCGCGTTGATGGCCCCGCTCTTGACGCTAGGCGACACAAGATTCCAGACCGAGCCTCCAACGTTACCAACGAGACATCCGATGACAGCGTTGCGGATCCAGGACGTCTCGCCCGTGAGAGCTTTCTCCAGCGCTGAGGTCGGCACTGAGCCGAGCGCTCCCTTGGCACACCACGATGCCGGGGCGATGACGCCTGCCCCGATGACCGCAGGGATGGCCTGGGTGTCGTCTGAGTCCTCGCCCACGTGCGAGGCGATCGGGGCCGTGGAAGGACCGGCTGAGCGCGCGCCAGGTACCACCACCGCGACAACACTTTCAGAGTCAGTTCGCTGCATTGGGGAGGCGGATTCGGTGGCCGCTCCGCCAGCGAGGAGGAGGCCGCGAATATGAATAACGCCCTAGAGCTGCGCTTTCGCCGTATCGTCTGGTCAGGACAGTGACGGCGCCTCCATCTGTAAGGACATCATCTGTCCCAGCTCGGTCGAGTTGTCGATGCGGTCCCGGACGGCGACTTTCTGCACATACGGCGACGTAGATAGGGCTAGCAGTGCGCCGTACGACGGCCAGAAACCCACCGGGGCACCCAACCGGACCTCGCCGACGGCGTCTTGGACGTCGAGGATGAGATGGTCACTGCTGGCACCGATGATGCTGATACCTGGATCGATGGGGGTCAGTCCGTCGATGGCGACGTCTTGGCGGCCGATGTTGACGATGGCGCGCAATCGGGTGCCGCGATCAAGGAATTCTGGTTGTTCTCCGAAAGCGTTCTGTCCTCGGTCGCCGATGGGGACGCTGGGTTTGCGTTCCAGTTCGACGATTTCGGTGATCAGGTGGAAAGTGTTCTGGTAGGTGCCTGGCCAGGGGGTGCGGTCAAGGACGTTGCGGCCGAGGACGATGGTTTCGCCGATCCGGAAATGGTTGATCTCTGGCGGCATTGATCCGCTGGCGAGGAGCGGCAATGATGAAGAATTCCCTCCGGACAGGGTGGCTAGTTCCAGGCCGGTGGCCTCTCGGCAGGCATCTCGGACGGCGATCAGTGCCCGCATGTTGTCCACGGTGGGGATCACTCCGCCGTAGCAGGCGAGGTTTGCGCCTAAGCCCAGCAAGTCCAGATGGGGCAGTGACGCTGCTTGGGTCACCAGGTCCACAGCCTGATCGGGCCATACCCCTTCGCGCAGGTCACCGACGTCGACCATGACGATGACTCCGTGTCGCACCCCGGCTTGGCCGGCTGCGTCGGAGAGGATCCGCAACGTCGGCAGGCCAGAGTTCAACGTGACATCGGCGCATCGCACCACGTCAGCGGCAGCTGACGGGGCGGGGATCCGCAGCAGCATCGTCGGCAGGCCGGTGCCTTGCTCGGAGATACTCATCAAGTTGATGATGCGGCTGTCCGCTAAAGCGTCGACGCCCCCGGCGACCATCGCGGCGATCACTGAGGGATGCGCGCAGCACACTTTGCCCACCCCGGCGACCTGCCCGCCGTGAGCGTGGGCGGCCCGCACCACGGTCCTAGCGTTATGGGTGATCCGGTCTGGATGGATCTCCAGGCGTGGTGTTCGCCGGTACATCTGTCCTCCCCATTGAGGTCAGGCGGTGGTGGCCCACCGTCGTAAAGTTTCGCGCACCTGGTCAGGGTGGTGCGCAGCCAAGGTGCCTAAAGCTGAGAAGCGGTACTGGTCGTCGACGAGGAGCCGGGCGTCTGGTGGCGGCAGCAGGTGTCGTCCTTGCCCGGTGCAGGCGCGAGCGAGGGCATCGGCGGCGCCGGGGATTTTGGTGAGGGCACCGCCGGTGGCGACGACCCATCGCACTGCGGTGAGGTCTTTGCCGCGCACGACGTGGCGTTTGCCGGTGGGGGTGTACAGGTCAGCGATGGTCCCGGCGTGTCGACGGATGCCCACGTCCACGGCCCGTTCTGCGAGCCACCGGGTCACGGCTTGTTCTTCGTCGGTGTCGGGCATCGCCCGTAGATGCGTCAACCGGTCCGCCCAGTCGGCGTCGCCGCTGGCTTGCGCGACGATCCGAGCGTTGACAAAAACACCCAGGTCGCCTTCGACGGTGCGTTTCGCTCGTGGCTCGGGGTCGGCGTACGACGGAGCTAACTCGGCGGACCCGTCAGTGACTGAATGGACGTCGGTGGTGGCGCCGCCGACGTCGACGACCAGCACGTCCCCGACCGCCTGCGCGAACGCTTCGGCCGCGGCGAGGACCGCACCTGGGGTGGGCAGGATGTCGTGGTCGGTGATCTGCGCCAACGCCGACATGCCTGGTGCGTGCACGATGTGTTCGCTGAAAACATCGTGGATCACGGCGCGGAGCGGTTCGACTGCCAGGACGTCCACCTCGGGGAAGACATTGTCGGCGATCAACACCTGCAGCCCGGCCTGCTCAAAAATGTCACGGACGTCACCGCGGGCGGCGATATTTCCGGCGTACACGATCGGAGGTCGTCGGGGCAGGTCGGTGACAGTGGCAGCTAAGGCGCGGGCGTTGTCGATTACGATGTCGCGTTCGCCGTGGTCCACTCCCCCAGCTAGCAACACCACGGTCGGCGCGAGGTCTTCGAGTTGGCTCAAGTCATAGGGGCTGAGTCGTCCTGCGGTGACCATCCCCACGATCGCTCCGGCCCCTAATGACGCCTCCCGGGCAGCGCGAGCCGTCATGCCAGCCGTCAACCCGTGCACGCTCATCCGTAGCCCGCCAGCAGCGGAGGAGTTCACGTACGTCGTGACGCCCGAACTGTCGAGGCCGTACCGGCGGCGAAGGTCGTCGCGGGCTTGGGCGACTCCCACGCCGACGTCACCGTCGGCGACCGATGTGGGGGCGAAACCTTGTGCCAGGTGGGTGAAGGCCCCGTCGACGACGGCGAACGCGTTGACTTTCGTCATGGTGCTGCCGACTTCGACGGTGACGACGTCCGGTGGCGGCTGGGGGGCCGCCACCGGGGTGTCTGTCAACTGTGTCATGCGCCGACTTCGCGGGCGCGCAGGGTTTTGACCATCGCGTCGACCACGTCGATGCCTTTGGTGCCACGACCGAAGGTGGCGTCCAGCCCGGTCTCGGCGGCCATTTCCCGGTTGACTTGGGTGCCACCGGCGATCAACACAAACCGGTCTCGGACACCTTTCTCCACGCACAGCTCAGCGAGTTTGCGCATCATCTGCCGGTGGACGTCATTGTGGCTGATGATCGTGGAGATCAGGATCGCGTCAGATCCAGTTTCGATGGCGGCGTCAATGAGTTTTGTCAGCGGCACTGACGTCCCCAAATGGTGGTATGAAACGCCGTACTTTTCAATCCCGCCATGTTTGATGTCGAGGATTTCTCGCATTCCGACGCTGTGTTCGTCCTCACCGACGGTTCCGGCGACGACAGACAGTTTGCGAGCAGCGACTTCAGCGCGTAGTTCCTCCTCGGGGAGGCGCACCTCTTTCACGGGGATCGTGAGATCGTCGCGACGGATATCGAAGGCAACTTTACCTTTGACTTCGACGAAGCACCCCTCAGATTCCTGCATGATTTGCAGGTTCACGACGACCGGGTCGTCCAGGCCCATTTTCTTCGCCATTTCAACGGCGTAAACTTCGGCGACATCGCTGGGCTGGGCGACGAACAGCTGGATGAGGACGGTGCCATCACCGGCCCATTCGGCTTCCGGTTTGATGACGGTGCCGTTGCGGTATCCCGCGGTGGCTTCCAGCCGGGTTGAGGCGTTGTCGGTGGCGTCGAGTTCGTCGATGAAGACGATCTTGTCGGGGTCACACAGGGTGCAGCCGCCGATAGCCGCGCATGGCTTTCCCGCGCCGGGCGCCCCAGAAGGCAGGTGCAGAACTTCGCTGGTGATGAGGTCAGCTGGGGCGTGGCTGTCGCCGAAGTGGTCACAGACCGGCGCCCAATAGTCCACCTCCCGTTCGACGATGGAGTCGACACCGACACCGCCAGTGCTGGATCGGGCGATGCCGTCACCGTTGCGTTCGGGATACTTTGCCGAGTCGACAAAGAATCCTTTTTCTACCGCCGCGAAGTAGCCGCCGTCAGCGACCACTTCGGCGAGGAAAGCCACGGCGCGTTCTTTGAGGTCACGCACCATCGTCGGCAGTGGGCCTTCATCGCGAAGTTGCACCAGTTCGTTGATGCCGTCCAGTCCCGCCCAGGTTTGTTTGACTGTTTGCAGACCCCGGATGTTGTTGTAATGCCAGGGCACATTGCGGCCCTCATCGGGCGTGATCGTTGATTGGATATCCGCGCTGGTCAGCATGGAAATCAACGTGTCAATGGTATGAGTGCGCACTGCTTCTTCAATGTCCGCTTCGATATAGCGGGTGTTTTGTTGGGCGCGCATCTTGTATTCGCCGAAGAAGTCTCGTAGCGCGATCGCATAGGGCAGGTCGAACCACAGTTTCGGTGCCGGTGGTGAGTTCGGCGGTACAGTCGACAGGCCGATGAGGCCTTTGTCCATGCCGACAGCTACGGAGAACGCAGTGTTCAGGCCGTGTTGCACCATCAGTTCTGGCATGACCAGCCAGCCTGCTTTGGCGGTGGCATTGGCGTTGTGTGCGCCGTCGATCTGCAGAATGCCCGCACCGGTCATGACTTTCTTCGCCTCGGCAGCGTCAACGAAAGAGCGGTACATGTTGACGTTGCGGTAGAGGACGTTGTATTGCGGGTCCTGGTGGGCGCCGTTGACTCCTTCCTCAGCAAAGAGCACCGCCACTTCAGGTCCGGCAACTCCACTGACGTAGGAGTGGAAGTTGATGGGGCGGCCCACTTCGTCTTCGATCGCGTCGCAGGCTTTCCGGCTGGCTCGGATCTGTTTGCGGGTGATCGGGACCCCGCCGATGCCTTCCGGGGTGCCTTCCAGCAATCCGTCGATGTGGGACTGGCCGGTGGTGCGGATCACCATCAGGTGGTCCGCACCGTGCCAGGCAGCCATCCGCATCCGACGTACGTCGTCTTCGAATCGGCCGGAGGCGATTTCGGTGGTGACGACGCACTTGGGTTGGGGGTCGATGCCGTCGAAATATTTGCTGGCCGGCAACCCGGTCGAGTTTTTCAACGGCGCCGACATATCCCGGTAGTGGAACGGACCCATGTCGACGCCGCGTGCCGGCACACGCCGCCAGGTCCACCCTTTACGGCGGGGACGGTAGCTTTCCAGATCTTGGAGTAGCAGATCCACGTCGAGCTTGGTGGTGGCGTTTAACGGTCCGAAAGCCGTGGTCTCGGGTTGAGGGTCCGCGACGGTACGGCGTGGCTCGGTGGTGGTCATCGGGCACCTCCGGTGGGGAACAAGCCGTCCAGGCAGGACGCATCGGACAGGATCGCCGCGGCAGCGCCCCGGACGTCAGTGCCTTGGCGGCGAGCTAGGCGCACCAACACATGTCCGGCGCCTTTCCCGAGGAGGCCCGCTTCGGCGATTCGGTCGACCACGCCGTGGCTGCTGACCGAGTCGACTCCCATCCGCAACAGCACCGACCGTTCAATGGATGGGCTGGTGTGGCTGCGTGCCAGGTCGACTAGCGGTGCGACGGCCTGGTCAGCCAACTGCCAAAACCTGTTTTTTAATTCCTCATCGCTCAACGCGGACAGTTCCGCACGGCGCGCCTCGTAGGCGACCATGCGGTCGGATGTGGGCTGAGACACGGCATGTCCTCTCTTCGACGGCTCGGGCAGGGTCAGACGCGACGGCGATACGCCGACGGACCCATCAGCGCTGCCGGGATCGGCAGGTCAAGCATCGTCTTCAAGCCAGGGCTGGCCTGGACGATGTGCGGGATCACGTTCACGGCGATGCCCTTGGTGGCGGTCCCTCCGGCGTACTCCGGGGTGATTTGCATGTGAATCTCGGGGACGCCTTTGATGGTGATGTAATCGCCGGTGCCTTGACCTTCAAGCTCCGGGAGCACCTGTTGCGGGTGCACCAAAGTCAGCACGACCTCGTCTCCGCGATACCCGAGCAGGGTCTGCTTGCACCCAGCAACCATGCCTGGCTCCACCACGATGTGTGGGGTCTCTCGTCGGACTGAGGAGACGATCGCTTCTCGGCGTTGTTCGATCCTGTCCACGCCCAACCCGATCGCGTCGGAGATCATCCGCGCCGACTCGGGGAAGCCGATGTGACCGTCAACGCTGCCGTCGGCGACTCCCTTGTCGAATTCCTCTGGGGTCAGGCCGACACCTTGGGTGCGCATCACGGTCGGGCCGTACGGCGACAAGTCGTTGACTCGGGTCGCTTCGATGGCGGTCACGTCATGGCAGCCTGCGGTCAGCGCCACGACCAGCGTGTCCATCGACAAGCCCGGGTTGACTCCGGTGCCGACCACAGACACGCCGTGGGCGGTGGCGAGTGCGTCGAGTTCTTCGGCGAGTTCGGGGTTTTGTGCGACGGCGCAGGACATTTCTTCCGCGATGGACACGCAGTTGATCCCTGCGGACAGGATGGTGCGCAGGTCGTCCATTTGTTCTCGCACCCATGAGGTGGTGGCGATGACGACGCAGTCCACCTGGTCGGCGTGCAAGACGCTGGTGGGTTCGTCGGTGACGGTGACGCCTAGGGTGCGGCCGAGGTCGAGGACGTCACCGACGTCGCGGCCGACGTATTCGCTGCGGGTGTCGATTCCCCCGACGAGGGCGAGCCCTTCTTTCGCTGCGATGAGTCGGGCCATGCCGCCCCCCATCGCTCCCAGACCCCAGACCACTACACGGATCGGCGACATCGGCTGCACGGCGTTCGACTCCTTTGTCCATCGCCCAGGGCATCGTTGCCCTCAGGTCATTCCCTGCCGGGAAGGCATCGAAAAACCCGCCGCAGCCGTGTGATGACGCGGCGGGCCCAGAGCCCTCCCCTTATACCGCCCAGGCTAGGCGTATGGGGGCGTCGTTGTCCTGGAATCGCCGAAGTCACCTTGTCGGGCGTGGCGCCCCACTCGTCTGCTTGGAATGACCCTCTAACGGAACAGCAGTGACGTGAGTACCTCACTGTGTCAACGGATCCGGAAAGGATGAGCCAACCAGGAGGCCACGAGGGGAGAGCGTCCCATGAGCACCACCCGCCCGATTTCACCCGGGCTGCAGGCGTTGAGCCTGTCCATTGTTGCGCTTGCGGTGGAGTTGGTGCTTCCGCCGTTGGCGATTTTGGTGGGGTTGTGTTCTGGGTGGATGGCTTATCGCTCTGGTCGTCGACAATGCTGGAGCTGTACCGCCTCTATCGTCGCTTTGGGTATTGCTGCGGTGGTGGTGTGCGTGGGGGCTTTGGCCACGATTGTCGGCAAAGGTGCTTTACGGCACTGATCTAGTGTCAGGCGCGCAGAAAACACCCTTGTCCTGGACGCCCGCACCAACCGATCGGTAGGTAGCCTGGCCGTGCTATGGCGTGCCGCTGGGGTCACGCCAGAGGGGAGCCCACCATGCTCGACCCACGTGCCCTTGCAGCGGTGAACCTCCACGCCGTCCTGCGTGACCTCGAAGATCTCGTGGCCCTCGACCCGCAAGCCGCTGCGATCGTCGCTGACCGTCGGATCCGAGTGACCTTCCGCGTGCCCGGGGTCACGCCACTGTCACTGACATTCACTGATGGTCGTTGTCGTGCCGCGACCGCTCCAGGGCCGCTACCGGAGAAGCACCGCGCGATCAGCCTCACCTTCACCACGCCAGGCCACTTCAATGCCCTCATCGCTGGGACCGGCATGCCGATCCCGCTGCGGGGTATCCGGCATCTGTCTTTTGTGAAACAGGACTTCACTGCGCTAACGACTCGCTTGGAAACTCTCCTGCGATCCACCCCCGAGACCAACCTCACCGACAGTGAACGTCACCTCGCCACCACGCTCACGACGTACGTCGCTTTCCACGCCCTCGCGCAAATCGCCACCCATGATCGGCTGGGACGAGCCAACGCGGCCCGCATGGCCGACGGTGACATCGCTATCGACGTCGCCGGAGGGACGGGAGTCACCATCCACGTCTACCGCGGCACCCTGCAGGTCGCGCACGGCGTCGATGACACCGCCCGCGCCCGAATGTGGTTTGACTCCGCCCACACCATCGGCGAAATCCTCGCCGGTCGCCTCGACAGTTACGCCGCGCTGGGTGACGAACGTCTCGCGGTGAGCGGCTACATCCCCCTGCTCGACCACCTCAACAAGCTGCTCGCTCTCACCGCGCGATACCTGGCCTGACGAAGGAGCCCCCGTGCAGACCTACGACTACCCCGCCAGTCGGGCGCTATTCGCCCGAGCCCTCAACGTCATCCCCGCTGGGATTTACGGCCACCTCGGCCCCAGCGAAGGCTGCTACATCCCCGTCTCCGCCTACCCCTTCTACGCCTCCCACGCCGACGGCGCCTACGTGTGGGATGTCGACGGCAACCGCTACATCGACTACATGTGCGCTTACGGCCCCAACATCCTCGGCTACCGCGACCCCGACGTCGACGCTGCCGCCCGTCAGCAACTTGACCTCGGCAACTGCACCACTCTGCCCACCACCACCATGGTCGACTTCGCTGAACTCCTCGTCGACACCATCACCGGCGCCGACTGGGCGTTCTTCGCCAAAAACGGCGGTGACACCACCTCTCTCGCCATGATGGTCGCCCGCGCCGCCACCGGCCGTGACAAAGCCATCCTCTTCCGCGGCCACTACCATGGCGTCGCGCCGTGGACCCAACAACTCGGGCACCCCGGCATCACCGCAGCCGATGTCGACAACAACCTCTACGCCACCTGGGGTGACCTCGCCGGGCTACGCCGCATCATTGACGAACACCCCGGTCAAATCGCCATCCTCATGGCCACCCCCTACCACCATCCAGTCTTCGCCGACAACGAACTCCCCCCTCCCGGCTGGTGGGACGCCGTACGCCGGCTCTGCACCGACCACGGCATCGTCCTAGCCATCGACGACGTCCGTGCCGGTTTTCGCCTCAACACCAACGGATCAGCCGCCCACTACGGTTTTGACGCTGACCTGCAGTGCTACTGCAAAGCCCTCGCCAACGGCTGGAACGTTTCCGCCCTCGTCGGCACCGACTCCCTCAAAGCCGCCGCCGGATCCGTCATGTACACCGGCTCCTATTGGCTATCCGCAGTCCCCTTCGCCGCTGGCATCGCCACCGTCCGACGCCTCCGCGAACTCGACGCCGCCACCCGCCTACTCGACATGGGCCGCACCCTCACCGCAGGCCTCCATGCTGCAGGCGCCGAACACGGCTTCGACCTGCGCATCAGCGGCGAACCCAGCATGTGGTACATGCGCATCACCAACGACGACAACCTGTACCTCCACCAGGAATGGGTCGCCGAATGCGTCCGCCGCGGCGTGTTCTTCACCAACCACCACAACCTCTTCCTCAACCTCGCCCTCACCGACGCCGACATCGCCCACACCCTCGACGTCGCCCACGAAGCCTTCGGGGCCGTCCGCGCCCGCCACCCAGACATCCCCTGACCCGGCGACCGCCGTACGGAAGGACACCCCATGGCACTCACCCGCACCCAACGACACGCCCTCGAAACCAAAGCCGCCCAACTTCGCCGCAGCACCATCGACGTCACCTACTGGGCTGGCAGCGCCCACATCGGCGGCGGACTCTCCGTCAACGACCTCATGACCTATCTCTACTACCACCACATGCGAATCAACCCCCACGACCCGCACGACCCCCACCGCGACCGCTTCCTCCTCTCCAAAGGACACTGCGCCGTCGCCTACGTCGGTGTCCTCGCCGACCTCGGCTGGCTCCCCACCGAAGAACTCAAAGAGTTCAACCTCACCGGATCCCGCCTCGGCATGCACCTCGACGCCAACAAAGTCACCGGCGTCGAAGCCTCCACCGGATCACTCGGCCACGGCATGTCCCTGGCCCTCGGCTTCGCGCTCGCCGCCCGCCAACTCCACCACGCCTGGCGCACCTACTGCATCGTCGGTGACGGCGAACTGAACGAAGGCTCCAACTGGGAAGCCGCCATGGCCATGGCCCACTACCGCCTCGACAATCTCGTCATCGTCGTCGACCGCAACCGGTGCATGATCGACGGCCCGACCGAAGACGTCATGGCTCTTGAACCCCTCGATGACAAATTTCGCGCCTTCGGTTTCGACGTCACCCGCATCGACGGCCACGACTACCAGGCCATCGACGACGCTTTCAGCCACGCCGCAACCGTCACCGGCAAACCCTGCTGCATCGTCGCCGACACCATCAAAGCCTGCGGCGTGGACTTCATGGCAGGCGACTACCGCTGGCATTACGGCGCCATCAACGACGAGATCCACGCCCGCTGCCTCGACGCACTGACCAGGTACGACGCGCAACGGCTCGCTGCGCTCGACGACGCCTTCGCCGCCACCGCCTCGACGTACGGACAGGAGCACTGACATGCCCGGCGGACTGACCTACACCGTCGACGAGACCACCAAACTCTCCACCGCGGAGATCTATGCCACCGTCCTCGCCGACCTCGCTGAAACACACCCCGACATCGTCACCCTCACCTCTGACCTGGCTAAATCCACCAAAGTGGGGGTCTTCGCGGACCGCTTCCCCGATCGTTTCTACAACTTCGGGATCGCGGAAGCCAACATGATTGGCGCTGCTGCCGGGATGGCCGCCTGCGGATTAGTGCCCTTCACCTCCAGCTTCGCGATCTTCACCTCCATGCGCGCCCTCGACCAGGTCCACACCGACATCTGCTATCCCAACCTCAACGTCAAAATGATCGGATCCCACGCCGGTCTCAGCTTCGGACAGGCCGGATCCACCCACCACTGCACTGAAGACCTCGCCATCATGCGCGCCATGGCCAACCTGACCGTGCTGTGCCCCGCCGATGGCATCGAAACCGCCAATGCCGTCGTTGCTGCCTACGAACGACCCGGCCCGGTCTACGTGCGCATCAACCGCGGCTTCGACCAAAACGTCCACACCACCATGGAATACGGCTTCCGCATCGGAGTCGCCGACGTCCTCCACGACGGCACTGACATCACCCTCATCGCCTGCGGATCAGGGGTCTACCCGGCGCTCCAAGCCGCCCGAGAGCTTGCTGCCACCGACGGCGTTCACTGCCGCGTCCTCAACATGCACACCATCAAACCCCTCGATGCCGACGCCATCCGCACCGCCATCCACGACACTCGTCGCATCATCACCGTTGAAGACCACACCATCATCGGTGGACTAGGCGGCGCCGTCGCCGAAGTCATCGCCGAAAACGGCCGCGCCTGCGCCTTCCGACGCCTCGGCCTCCACGACTGCTACTCCCCCATCGGCCTGCACGAAGACCTCATGGCCCACCACGGCTATGACACCACCGGTGTGATGAACACGGTCCGCGACGTCCTGCGCATCGACATCGAAGACGACGACACCTGGGACGACGAATTCTGATGACCACCCACCCAACCCGATACGACGTCGCACTCCCCGGATCGACGACCGACGCTGCCCTCCCACCCGCCCCTAGCGAGGACATCCTCGCCGCCACGGTCTTCTTGCGCGGCGTCCTCCCCCTCATCAAAATCCTCGCCACCGACCACCCCACCACCCGAGCCGCTTTCGCTGAGAAAAACGGCATCATCCAAGTCAGCGTCCCCTACGACGGCGACCGCCACGCCCTGCACGCCATCATCATCAACGGCACCATCGACATCCGGATGGGCGCCTACGACCTCCCTGACATCGAGCTGGCATTCCCGACCCTCACCTCGTTCAACCGGTTCTTCCAAGGACGCCCCAGTCGACCACCACGCATCCGCGGCTTGCGCTCCCCGCGCCGCATCGCCCTGGCTGTCGCTTTCATTCGCGCCTTGCTCACGTTGTCCAGGCTGCTCGGAGCGACGAAACCTCCCACGGCAGAGGCCGACAAAGCGCTCGTCGTACGGTTGTTTTTTGCGTTGCTCTCTGCGGGGATCAGTGGCTTGAACAAAGTCGGGCATCCGGAGATCCGTCGGTGGGCGTCGCGGTCTCCGGACCGGGTCTATGCCTGGGCGGTGGACAACCATCCTGATGTGGGGGCGTATCTGCGGGTCAAGGGGGGACGCACCAAAGCTGCCCGTGGTGAATATCGACGCAGTCAGCCGTTTTTTACGTTGCGGTTCGACTCGTTGGATTCGGCGCTCGGGATCCTTCTCGACATCGACGACATGCTCGAGTCCACGGCAGCGGGCAAACTGATCATGGAAGGAGCTCCGGAGTTTGGTGCCCAGATCGGTGAGTACATGCTCGCGGTGGGCGCGTATGCCAAGCCGTAACGAGGTGACGGTTATCCGCGACACGCCAGACCCTTGAGATTCCTTTATATTTCGCGGTGATTTTTTATACTTCAGGGATGGCTCGTAACCCGTTCGCACCGACCTTCGGCGCCAGCCCCCACATCCTCATCGGTCGAGACCAAATCCTCGACGACGTCCGTGACAGCTTCGACGACGGCCCTCAATCCCCCACTCGCACAGTCCTCTTCGTCGGAGCGAGAGGCACGGGCAAGACCGTGATGCTCAACGCCTACGAAGATCACGCTGCCGCCCTGGGGTGGCTGATCGTCCGGGAAACCGCGTCACGCGGACTGCTCGACCGACTCACCCGCGACCACCTCCCTCGGCTCCTCGCTGAGCACGGCACCCGCTCCAAAGAACGACTCACCCAGGTCAGCCTCACCACCCCCTTCGGTGGGGGCGGCGGCACCGTTGTCGACAGATTCCCCGCAGAATCGACACTGCGAGCCCAAGTGGTGGAACTCACCAACGCGTTACGACCACGAGAAACAGGCCTCGTCATCACCGTCGACGAGGTGCAAAGCGCCGACCGAGACGAACTGCGCAAACTCGGCGAACTCATGCAAGTAGCACGCCGAGAACAACGCGACCTGGCTTTTGCTGCAGCAGGACTGCCGTGGGCAGTCGCTGATCTCCTCAACGACGACGTCGTGACCTTCCTGCGGCGCGCCGAAAGATACGACCTCGGGGACGTGCCCGTAGATGAGGTCGCCGACGCCTACGTCCAAACTTTCAGCGAAGCCGGACGAGAACTCAGCGACGACGACGCGCTCTATGCAGCAGAAGCGACGTACGGCTATCCCTTCCTCGTGCAACTCGTCGGGCACCGGATTTGGCTGCAACATCCCTTGGAACCAACAGTGACTCGGGATGATGTGCGCATCGGCGTCACACAAGCAACAAAACGGCTGGGTTTGCTCGTGCACGAACCAGCAGTAGCGCGCCTTTCAGACATGGACAAGGCGTACGTCGAAGCGATGGCTATCGACGGAGAAGGACCATCCCGCACCGGGGAAATCGCCACCCGACTGGGAGTGTCCGCACAGTACGCCGGAGTCTACCGAGACCGCCTCATCAGCAATGGCACCATCGAGCCAGCAGGGCACGGACTCGTGCGTTTTGCGATCCCCTACCTCGGCGTTTACCTGCAGGAACGCACCCGAGGTTGATGCCATATCTCGGCACCATCATTAGCGAATATGAAGCAATGACGACATGAAAGTCAAGAGCTGTTGAGTGCGGTTCCATCCAAACAAGATGCAGTGATGGGCGTCCGCATTAATGCACGCACATTTCCTTCAATGCCAAGAATATCAAAGCGTTCTGCTCCTCATCGGATTTCCATTGTCATAGCCCCACTAAGGAGCGTTATTCACAAGAAATTTAAGGCGTTATTCACGAGGCGCTAGCGACCCATGTCCCGCACCCCGGGAAACAATCGATACACACCTGTCACCATACACATACATAAAAACATCGGCCGCTTTGAGATCATTAGGTTAGACGACTCACATCTCTCAGGGAAGCGACCGATGCGGTACCAGTCGTGCAGCAGGACTCGATCACGATGCACTCAATGAACTCGTCAGGCGGGTCACCGACATTTTTCACTCCCGGGGAATCGACTTGAGGAGACACCGGTTGCCCGTCAAAGAACACGTCATCCTCACCCTGGAACTCCTACGGAACACTCTGGCACAGATGTTCCTAGCTGATCTGCTGCATATTTCACAATCCACCGCTTCACGCATCCATCGCAGGATGCTCCTCGTCATCAATGAAGCCCTGACCTTCACCAGCATCTCCCTAGAGGAAGCCGCTAGTGATGGACGAGCCATCCTCATCGACGGCACGTACGCCCCGACGGGCAACCGCCCAGCTCAGGGGCAAGAGGTCGCCAAAGCCACCTACTCCGGTCAACGCCGTTGCCAGTGTGTCAGCATCCAAGTCGCCTCCACCCTGACCGGACACCTGGAAACACTGAGGTTTTCTCGCCAGCGGCTATCGAGGCAGACTCACCGAACTCCCCGATATCATTGCCGTCATTACCCGACTCGAGCTCTATCGACTTGGCTGGTAGCCAAGAATGACCTTGAAATGCCTCGTGAATAACGCCCTAAATTCCAGAGGGCGTTATTTGTGAGCGATCAGCTAGGAGTAAATAGCCCACTGTGCGGGCCTGCAACCCGGATGTTTACATGTTTTCATCAAAGGGAAAATTCCCGCATGACAATGCGCATAGATTTCAAAAAGAGGGGGCTCATTTACCATCTTTGACTCGATTACTCGCTCTTCGAGCCAATAAACCAAAGATCGTCCCTGCGATCAGCAAAAACGCTTCCAAGGCAACTAGGTGCCAGTTCAGATCACATCTTGACAGATGCGCCGAAAGAGGTAGTGCCGCAGAAAAGCATGCAAAGGTCAGGAGTATCGAAATGGTTGCCGTGCGGATGGAATTTTGATTCATGTTGTTACCGTGAAGGGCCATCTGGCACTCTTTCATCTTCGGGAATGATGATCCCCGGGCGCCAAGCGATAAATTGTGGGCACATCGCTATTTGTTCTGGTCATGCAAAGTCAACTGCACCAAAATATATTGGCTTGTTTTATGATACACAAGAATCTGAACTTCGGGGGCTTATCGCCGCTCGTATCTTGCCTCATCTAGCAACGTGGATCTGGATGATCGTCTCGTGGGTGGGACAGGGCAAGTTAGCTTTCGTATGGAGGAGCAATGAACAGAACCTGTGGATGGCTCTCGGTGAGGTGACGTGAAGTAGGTGCACCTCCCGAGCAGGATCGAAGCAATCACAAGGTTCTGATCAGGGTCGGCGTTGGCGCGCCGGCTCGGGAAGGTGTACCCAGTGCTCAAGGTAGTCCAGGACGCCGTGGCGTCCAACGAGGTGGCGGGTGGGTCGTTGCTCGACGAGATCGTGCGTGACGGCGCCCGGCAGATGCTGACCACGCAGTGGCAAGACGAGGCGGCCGCGTTCAACAAGCGGCCGTTGAAGGGCACTGACTACGTCTACTGCTGGGTCGATGGAATCCACCTCAAGGTCCGCCTGGAGCAGGACAAGGTGTGCCTGCTGGTGATCATCGGGGTGCGTGCTGATGGCACCAAGGAGCTGGTCGCGCTCGACGACGGGCACCGGGAGTCCACCGAGTCATGGGCTGATCTACTGCGCGACTGCAACGCCACGGGATGTGCGCCCCCGTGCTGGCCGTGGGAGATGGCGCGCTTGGGTTCTGGGCAGAGCGGTGCGAGAGGTGTTCCCTGACACCAAGGAGCAGCGCTGCTGGTTCCACAAGATCGCCAACGTGCTCAATGCGCTGCCGAAGTCGGCCCAGCCGGGAGTGAAGGCCGCGCTGGCCGAGATCTGGAACGCTCAAGACAAGGACCACGCCGAGCAGGCGGCCCGGGCCTTCGAACGGGGCTACAGGGCGAAGTGGCCCAAGTCCACCGCGAAGATCATCGACGACCTCGACGTGCTGCTGGAGTTCTACCTACAGCCGCGTCAGCTCCGCCGACCCTGACGTGATCATCCCAAGCCTGCCGCCCTGATCGACCTCAGCCTGGCAGACCCACTGGCGTAACTGCTCGGACGATCCCATCCCCAACACGGACGCGACTGACTTGATCGCTGCCGTCCGATACGGGTAGTCCTTCTCCGACTCCAACACCATCCAGACAGCACGCTCACGCAACTCAGGGAAATACTTCGATCAATGTGGCATGAGAGCGATCCTTCCAACGAATTCACTCTCCGGACACGCCGGGGGGGCTTCAAGAGTTCGGTACCTGGACCCAGAGCTTGGAACGCCGACCCCAAACCTTGCGTGTGAACCAAGACCGCGGACCAGATCCTCGAAACCTCGACAGCTATTGCCAACAACTCAACAACTCAACGACACCGGGGTGGCGGATGGACACACGCCAGTAACGGCGCAAGGTCAGACATGGCGGTCCATGGTATCGAGGCGAGTGTTCAAATTCGCCCGAGATCTCGTAGAGGCCGTCATGCCTGCGTTCGCATAGTCCCTCGTTCTTGACCTGGAACCATGCCTTGACGGAGTCGATCTCGATGAGGTACCCGTCTCTCGCATCAAACTGAACTTGTCGGTCAACGGTCGCTGAGACAACTCCTGCGTGAACGATCACCCCGACGCCATCACCGGTGACAACCAACCCCGCAGACCATGACCTACCTTTCGCCTCTCCAAATGCTATCTACTGGGAGACCCGCGACTTTCGACAAGTCCACGTCTTCACTGATCAATAATAACTTCGGCGCGGTCAAACCTGCTCACCCCCAGCCGTCCCCTTGACTAGGAGATGTCTCGATCAGGGCCATATTCATGAGCAATGAGATCTGGATCAGATTGCCTGATGCTGATCAGGGAAAGCCGGTGTCCTGTCGCTGGCAAGAGAACAATCATCATAGTCAATTTGCGAGAGCTGTGTCGCCATACCTATCTTGACCGCGCTTCTTTACGATGGTGAGTGCAGGATGTCGGCGACCATCAGTGAGCGTCGACATTCGGGGGATTCGTCGCGGTGGGAGGGGTGGCGTGGTGAGCGACCTATGGGAGGTCCTAGGCCAGGGAGCGTCGTGGGGTGAGGTGGTGTTCTGTCTGGGGGTGGTAGCCGGTCTGGCCGCGGTGACAGTGGCGGCGCGGGGGCGCTGCCGTCTCGGGCCGTTACCCATGTCAGCGATGCTGCCGTTGGCGTGCCTGTCGTTAGTGCCATATCTCGGTTGGGTGGTGGCGGGTGCAGTGCTGGTGATGTGGCGGCCGCGACGCCGTCACCTCACAGGGGCGGCAGGATGACGTTGTCGATGAGAGTGGGTACGCCGATCGTGACGGCGGTGGAGACTAGCGCCCCCCGAGCCGGGTCGAGGGCGCTGCCATCGGGGATCTCCACGAGAGTGTCAGGATCGGCGACAGAGAAATAAGCTAGGTCAGCGAGCGGTTCTGCGGTGATGATAGAGACGCCGCAGGCACGCAGTGCTGCTGCGTTGCGTTCCCCGGTGAGCCAGGCAGCAGTGACCGCGTTCAACGCCCGCGACAGACACAACGCGGCATGGCGCTGGTCCTCGTCAAGGTACGTGTTGCGGCTGCTCAAGGCCAGACCGTCAGCCTCCCGAACGGTGGGGGCGATGACGATGTCGGTGCCAAAACCGAGGTCGGTGATCATGCGACGTAGGACGACAGCTTGTTGAGCGTCTTTTTGTCCCAGGTAGATCCGGGTGGGAGTGGTCACCGCCAACAGGATGGTCACCACCGTGGCGACCCCCCGGAAATGGCCAGGTCGGCGAGCGCCTTCGAGGGTGTCGGTGAGGGTGGTGACGTCGACGTAGGTGGTGGCGCCGGTGGGGTAGATGTCGTGGGTGTGGGGGGTCCAGACGATGTCGGCGCCGGCGTCGCGGAGGAGTTGGAGGTCGCGGTCGAGGTCGCGGGGGTAGGCGGTGAGGTCTTCGGTGGGGCCGAATTGGGTGGGGTTGACGAAGATGGATACGGCGACGGCGCCGCATTCTTCTTTGGCGCGGCGGACCAGTGACAGGTGGCCTTCGTGGAGGTAGCCCATGGTGGGGACGAAACCGATCGTGCCGTGGTGGGCCCGGGCGGTGCGCATCTGGTCGCGGGTGGTGACGATGTGCATGTCAGTGGTCCTCGGCGGTGGGGGGTGTGGTGTCGACGGCGTTGAGTGCGGCGGTCAGGGTGTCAGGGTCGAGGTGGGCGCAGTTGTCGGTGGTGGGGAAGGTGTGGTTGCGGACGGCGGTGTCGTAGGTGGTGAGGGCGTCGATGATGGTGGTGCCGAGGGTTGCGAAGCGGTGGGTGTGGCGGGGTTGGAAGTCGTCGTAGAGGCCGAGGATGTCGTGCCAGACCTGGACTTCGCCGTTGCAGTGGGGGCCTGCGCCGATGCCGATGGTGGGGATGTCGAGGCGGTCGGTGATGGCGGCGGCGAGGGGGCCGGGGATGAGTTCGAGGACGACGGCCCAGGCTCCGGCGCGTTGGACGGCGAGGGCGTCGCGGTAGACCTGGGCGGCGCGAAGGGCGTCTTTGCCTTGGACGCATAGGCCGATGCTGTGCACGGATTGGGGGGTGAATCCGACGTGTCCCATGACGGGGATTCCGGCGTTGACGAGGTGTCGGATGGTGTGTTCGACGGTGGTGCCACCTTCGAGTTTGACGGATTGGGCACCGCCGGTGGCGATGAGTTGTCCGGCGTGGTGGAGGGCTTCGTCGGGGGTGGCGTAGCTGAGGAAGGGCAGGTCAGCGACGACGAGGGGGGTGGTGGTGCCGCGGATGACGGCGCGGGTGTGGTAGACGATGTCGTCGACGGTGACGGGCAGAGTGGAGTCGTGGCCTTGGATGACCATGCCGAGGGAGTCGCCGACGAGGATGAGCGGGATGGTGGTGCGGTCGATGAGGCGTGCGGCGGTGTAGTCGTAGGCGGTGACCATGGTGAGGCGTTCGCCGGTGTGGTAGCGGGTGTGTAGGTCTGCGATGGTGGTACGGCGCATCAGGCGTGGGTCCCGGTGGTGTCGGTGGTGGGGTGTTCCGGGGCGTGGAGGCGGGTCGCGCCGATCAGGGCTCGGGGGTCGTCGCGGTCGGTGATGACGGCGTCGATGGTGTTGGTGGTGGGGTCGACGAGGACGACTCGGGGGTGGAAGTGGGTGGGGTCGGGGTCGTCGATGAGTTGGTAGGCCATGATGATGACGAGGTCCCCTGGGGTGACGAGTCGTGCTGCGGCGCCGTTGAGTTGGATTTCGCCGGAGCCGCGAGCGCCGGGGATGGTGTAGGTCTCGAGGCGGGCTCCGTTGTCGATGTCGACGACTTGGACCCGTTCGTAGGACAGGATGCCTGCGGCGTCGAGGAGGTCTTCGTCGACGGTGATTGATCCGACGTAGTGCAGGTCGGCGGCGGTCACGCGGGCGCGGTGGATCTTGCCGGTCACCATGGTGCGGAAAGGCACGGTGTTCTCCCGGTGGGTGGTGGTCAACGGTGGTCGGTGCGCTCGTCGAGGATGGTGGTGAGGGTGTCGACGATGTCTGGGGACAGCGCGCGGGCCTGAGCATACGGCAGTAATCCGTGGCTGCAGGCACGGTAAAGTTCGGCGGTCTGTGGACGTGCGTCCAGGGCGTTGAGGTGATGCTGGATGGTGGCGATGTCTCCTCGCATGACGGGCCCGGTCATGCCGTGGGGGATGCCGGAATGGGCGAGGGCGTCGAGGGCGCTGCGGGTCAGGGGCAGCAGGGCGTCGAGGGCGTTGTCACTGGTGAAGCCACAATCGGTGAGGATGGTGGCGGCGTGGGCGAGGAGCGCGGTGGGGAGGTTGGCGGCGAGCACTGCGGCGGCGTGGTAGGCGGCTCGGTGGTGGTCGTCAAGGAGGTGTGTGCGTCCGCTGAGGGTGTGGGTGAGTTGCTGGAGCATGGTGACGAGCTGCGCGGATTGGGGGCCGCCGGTGAGGGTCCAGGTGATCCCTGGGGCAGGGATGGTGGTGGTCGTGGGGAACGCTTGCAGCGGATGCCATACGGCGGTGGCCGCTCCGCGGCGGGCGAGGGGGGCGAGGATGTCGACGGATTGGGCGCCGGAGCAGTGCACGACCGCTGGGGTGGGTCCGGTCATGGCGGCAGCGACCTGCTCGGCGACGTCGGGGATCGCCGTATCTGATACGGCGATGATCAGCAGGTCAATGGTGGTGAGGAGATCGGTCAGAGAGGCGGAGGGGACACCTGCGGTGGTGGCAGTGGCATCAGCTCGGGTGCGGTCTCGACCGGTGAGTCCACAGACATGGACGTCGGGGTGTGGGTGCAGCGCAGCCGCCAACGAACCGGCGAGACGTCCTGTCCCGTAGATCCCAACCTGCCTGACCGGGGGGAATGTCATGTCGGACCTTCTTTCCGTGCGGTCGTTGACATGTCCCACCGTAGGCCGGGACCTGGGGGGTCAGGGGTGGCCGGGCGCCCTGCGCGGGTGACCAATGGTCGCGGAGGGCACCCGGCATCGACGTACCGGATGAGTGGTTAGTGGTGTTCGCCGACGGCAACGGGTCGGGAACGACGCTCGTTGAGAGCGACGGGCAGCGGGCGGCGGGCTTCGTGGGCAGCGTCGAGGGTTTCAGCGATTTCGTCGAGCTGGTCAGGCAGGACGTGCGCGTAGGTGTCACCGGTGATGGCGACTGAGGCGTGGCCTGCCATCCGGGATGCGGTGACCAGCGGCACCCCTTCGGAGAGCCACAGGGAAACCCCGGAGTGACGCAGGTCGTGGACCCGCACGACGTTGCCGTCGCATTGGGTGGCGATGCCAGCAGCGATGATGCCACGGTCGAAGGTGCGGCGGAAGTTCGTGGCCCGCCAAGGGTGTCCTTTCGGGGAGGTGAGCAGGGGCGCATCGGGGTGTCGGCCGTTGACGAGAGGTGCGAGGACGTCGACGACGAAGCCAGGCAGGGGGACGACACGGCGGCCTCGGGCGGATTTGGGTTCGCCTTCGACGAGTCGCCCGGAGAGTTCGACGATGTTACGGCGGATGTGCAGCCGGTTGCGGAGCAGGTCAACGTCACCGACGCGCAGACCTGCGACTTCGCCGGATCGTAGCGCGCAGAAACCGAGGAGATACACGGCGGGACGATGCGCGGGGATAGCGTCCGCGAGGGCGAGGAGTTGAGCGCGGCTCAAGCAGCGCATTTCGTGGCGAGGCAACGGCGGGAGAAACCCGCGCGCTCGTCCCGATGCAGGTCGGGCAGGGTTTTGTGGGATCCGGCCGTCTTCAACAGCAGCATCAAGCAGCGCCGCGAGCACATGGTGTGCTTGACGAGCCCGGGATGCCGAGACCGGCCCGTGCGGTCCCTCGGCCGTGTTGACCCAGCGGCGTACGGCGGCAGTAGTGACCTTCGCGAGCGGAATGTCCGCCCAGACCGGAGCGACGACGGTACGCCACAACGATTCGTACGCAGTGCGGGTCGAAGGTTTGAGACGTTGCGCAGCGAACCAGTCTGGCCACAGCTCCGCGACAGTGACTTTCGCCCGGCGCGGGTCGGTCCAGTCGCCGCGGTGAACTTTCAGTTCTTCTTCGGCGACCCACCTGCGAGCGTCGCCTTGCCGGTCGAAGTCCTTCGCGTGTTCCCTGCCGGAGGCGTCCCGGTATCGGGCCCTCCAACGTCCAGTGTCTTTGCGTTTCTTGACTGATCCCATCAGGTCCTCGTGTCGGTGGCGCAGACGGTGGGTTGGCCGGTGGCGCGTCCGTGGGAGACGTCCGTCGGGCTCTGGTCCAGCCTATATACCTCTGATTCTGGTGGGAAAAGTGAGCACTTCTGAGATGGTTGAGGTGGTTCACCTCCCGGGCGCGACAGTGGGTGTCATAGGCCGACCTAGCGTGCGGACTGAGCGCGGACGAGCGCATGCGGACAGCGGCATTAATGCAGGTCATAACAGTTGAAGGAAGCGGATACGGTATCCGTTGGTCTCACGGTGAAAATGCAGGTCAACGGGACAGCCGTGAGCGATGCCACACCCGGTGACAGCTGACCTTGACCGAAAAACCTGACCGAGTACGACACACCGTGCATGCCCCACACTCCGCAACACCCATTCGCTCAGCGCCCACCACAGCGCTCGCAGCCACCCAAAAATCAACCCGACGAACGTCGCCCCCCGCTCAGAATCGTTCCTGACGAACGTCTCACCGCCGTACGTCGGGGCATAGCGGGTGTGAGCTGAGACGAGCCCGCGCTCAGAATCGTTCCTGGACAACATCGGCCACAGACCAAGATCGCCGACTCACCATCCTGATCGTTCACCCCGGACCGCGGTACCGTGCCAGAGAGGTCAGTGCGACATGCCCGGCACGAAACCCGGACCAGGAGGCGCGATGTCCACGAAGACACGGCAGGTGCTGATTTATCTCGGGATCATCACCGACGGCCCGAAGCCTTCGTGGCGCTCCATGGTATTTCTCTGTGGTGGCTTCGTCCTGATGACCCAAGGAATAACCCTTCTTCTCGATGACGGGAAAGATCCCGGAGGGTGGGCGCGGGTGACCCTGGGGATGGTCATCCTCATCATTCATGGAGTCTTTTCGTCCCGACACCACAAAGAGCACATCGAGTAGGTGCCTACCCTAATTCCTGCAACTGACGAGCCAAGGGCGCAGCAAGGACTTTAGATTGCGCGACCGTGAGATGGTTACCGTCGCGATACCGCACCATGTCACCATCATGGGTGGTGCATATTCCTTCAGGACACAGCTCCGCCCAGGTATCCCACACCGCCACCGTCGGGATGACATGCGCTCCTGTGAGAGGGTCCCGCGACTTCCCTGACGACACTGAACTTGCTGTCACCTGTGAAGATGCCGCAGCGTCAGCGACGACATCCTGGACTACCGCTCGGACTTCACCCTGGCCGGTTTCAGCCTCGGTGACAGTCATCGCCGCTCGACAGGAAGCTGCCATCACGCTGATCGTGGAGCATCTATGCGGATCCCAAGAATGAGAATCCCACCATTTTGGTGTGCCCTGGACCACGAGCACCTGATGCCCAGCGGACCGTAGCTTTTTTACTGTTGACTCCAGCCCGGACCGCAACGCCGTCATTTTGACCCGCAGATCAGTGCTCGACCCCTCACCTGGGCTTCCTAACGCAATCTGCTGTTCATGCCAATACACGTCACTATTGGCAATAACAACAGTGTCAGGGCGGGTGTTCATCATGTGCTGCACGGTTTTCTGAACGTAATCACGGCACGAGTCGTTCTGATTCCGCCAACCCTGTCGGTGATCATGGAATGTCACATCAAGAAACGGACACGCATTCGTATTGGCTACCGTGACCGGACGTCCTAACTCTTCCCCCGCACCCACGACCGCTTCGGTGATGTGATCAGCGTTGCTGTCCCCCAACAGGTAGATCGGCGTACCAGGCCGGTCAGCACCCCAGGTGCACCGCGCCGCCACCTCACCCAACGGGATCCGCTGATCACACCCATACCGAAACCCGACATGAGTTGCCCCGATCGCTTCGGCATACCGATCCACCCGCGATGACCACCATCGATGGCTACTCGCGACAAAAAGTCCCCCGGCGGCCAACACTGGCGGTATCGTCACCGCAGCAACCACCCGCACCAGATGCCGGTCCCATGACAGCGAGCGTCGGCGTAACGGTTCTTCCACCCACCGGTACGACAACACCGCAGGCACCACAGACAACCCGGCGGCCACCGTCGCTACCCACACATGACGAGGCCAGATCATCACCGCCGTCACGATGCACGGCCAATGCCACAAATACAGTGAGTATGACCAGTCCCCCACGGCCACCCATCGTGGACGAGACAACATCTGCGTGACGACGTTCGGGTGAGCAGACCGTGAATCGCCCGCAAGAATCACCGCGACAGTGGCCAACACCGGCACGAGCGTCAGCGGCCCAGGCCACGGCGATTCCCCCGTCACCAGCAGACTTGTCGCCACCAACGAGGTCATCCCGGCCAACCCCCACACCGTTGATCTCACGCCTCGCCCCCACCATTGCGGCGCAGGAACCAACGCCACCACCGCGCCTGCCGCGAACTCCCACGCCCGAGTCACCGGACTGTAAAACCCCCACAGCGCATCCGGCCCCGGGAAGGTGGACCCCAATGCCCCTTCTGCAACAGACCTGCCGCAACCA
>NZ_JAHPZL010000019.1 GCF_019331795.1 Austwickia sp. TVS 96-490-7B | reverse complement strand
GGGCTGATTGGCGCCGCTCCTAACGCCGCCATCATCAGCGTCTCTTTTGGCACAACCCATTCCACGGTCGATGATTCCATTGCTACCGCAATTAGATACTGCGCCGACCGTGGCGCTAAAGTCATCAATCTCTCTCTTTTAGAGGGAAGTAACGACACCAAAAAAGCTGCGCTCTACGCCCAGTCTAAAGACGTCGTCGTAGTCGCTGGGGCCGGAAATTTCGGCAGCTCCCCACCGTCCGGAATATCTAGCATGTTCGGCATTCTGTCAGTGGCTGGGGTCGATCACAACCTCACCCGTGACCCTCGCTCCAGCTGGGGCAGCGGCGAAAAAGATAAAAACGGAAAAATTTACACCCAAGGTGTGGCTGTGTGTGGCCCGTTCGCGACCACCCCGGACACGGGAGTCCCGCAAGCCTGGCCCGGCGGCGGCTACCGCGACGGCGCAGGCACGTCCATCTCCACCTCGGTCGTCACCGGCATCGTCGCCGCTATCCGCGCGAAACACCCCGACCTCAACGCCGCCAGCATCATCAACCGCGTCTTAAAAACCGCTAAAAAAACCGGCACCGGTGACATCCCCACCGCCGACTGCGGCTGGGGCCTCGTCGACGCCTACGCCGCACTCACGGCTGACGTCCCTACCGTCACCGACAACCCCCTCGGGCAAATCGGCGAAGGATACGACAACCCCTCACGAGACGTTTTCGGAGTGAAATCGATGGGGCTGTGGGACCCCACCTACCAACCTGACCCTGAATATTCCTCCGCCATGCCCCAACCCCCCACAAACACACCCCAAGGACCCATCACCGCCGCCGCACCCCGCAGCCCCGCCACCGCTTCCTGGGCCATCCTCGCCGGACTGGCCACCTGCGCCACCCTCATCGGCGGCCTAACCTGGTGGCTCCGACGCCGCCGCAGACACCCATGACCAGGCCACATCCACGACACGCCGCCACCATCATGCTCATCACCGCCGGATTAGCCTGCGGCGCAGCGGTCCCGGCTCATGCGGGGGACCAGGTCCGGGACCGGCAATGGTGGATCACCCCGATGGGCATCGACCGCACCCTGTCACTATCGCAAGGTTCAGGCGTCACAATCTGCCTGGTGGACAGTGGCATCGACACCACCCACCCCGACCTGACCGGGGTGCGATTTACTGGCGGTAAAGACCTGTCCGGAATCGGAGCCCCCGACGGACTCAAACCCATCACTGGCGAACACGACGCCGACCATGGCACATCCATGGCCGTGAATATCGCTGGACGCGGCCACGGCCCCAACGGAAAAGAAGGGCTGATTGGCGCCGCTCCTAACGCCGCCATCATCAGCGTCTCTTTTGGCACAACCCATTCCACGGTCGATGATTCCATTGCTACCGCAATTAGATACTGCGCCGACCGTGGCGCTAAAGTCATCA
>NZ_JAHPZL010000018.1 GCF_019331795.1 Austwickia sp. TVS 96-490-7B | reverse complement strand
GCGCACCCAACCCCAACGCCACACCAGCACGCGGCAACCGAATCCCCGCCAACACATCCACCGCGTTGACCACACCCAAACTCGACGGGTACAGATTCCAGTCGTTCACCTTGATGATCGAGACCACCAGCACGAGGACGCCGATGGCGCCCGAGGTGGATTTGATGATCTCGATGACTGCGATGGAGTCGTCTGGGACGGAGACTTTCAGGGCGTGGGCCAGGAGTACGCCGATCACACCGACGAAATACTCACCCAAAGTCACACCCACCACGGTCTGCTTGACCACGTCAGCCACCGACCGGTTATACCGCGACATATCCGGGGTAAA
>NZ_JAHPZL010000017.1 GCF_019331795.1 Austwickia sp. TVS 96-490-7B | reverse complement strand
GTGGCTCCGGTCGTGTGGGATTGTTCCGTCCTGTGTGATCGGTGTGTCGGCTTGGTAGGGCAGATCCCGGCCAGCCGGTGGCGCCTTGTCTTGTGGCGGGGCGCCACCGGCTTGTCCGGGGAGCGTCAACACCGTCGTTCTCATCCCTGGACCCTCAATGGGGAAAGCGGCGCTCTCAATCCCACCACCGCTAGGGCGCGGACTGTCACGCCCCGGTATGCGGCAAAGGCGTGCGTCAGGTGATCTGCACTCGTTGGTCACTCACGACGTCATCGGTGGGCATCGAACAGCTTGTCAGCGAGAGGGGTGGTCTTGGCATACCAGCGGTTGGCAGGGGGACGTCGCGCTGCTAGGGGGGCTTGATTTCTGTGGAGGGTGCGTGGAGTGGGTAGCCTTGAGCGGCCTGGTGCGGTCTGCCCAGGGCTGAGAATCAATCGACTGGGGGGAAGTGGCTGATGCAGGGGTTCAGGGCGAGCGAGCGCGAGATGCGCGAAGCTGCCCGTCACGTGGAGGATGCTGCCGCTTCGGTTGGGCGGCTGCACGGCAAGGAACTGCTGGATGAGGTGTCGACGGCGTTGCCGGGTGCCGCTGCGGGTGCGGCTGCGCGCACCTTGGGTGAGGAATTTGTGAGTCGGTGCAAGGGCTGGAGCGATCTGGCCCGCGGCTATGCGGATGATCTCTCTAAGGCGGGGCAGGCTTACAAGAGTGCTGACAAGGCAGCCTCCGCCGGGGTTCATGCCGCCGCTCAGGGGCATTGACTATGGCGCATATCAGCGGCGGAGGCGGCGGGGGGGGCCTGATATATGGCGACCTCCGGCGTTGGTCGTCAACCGACCTCGAGTCAGCTGCGGAGGCGCTGGCATCGACAGCGAAGCGGCTGGAGGAGCAGGCCGACCACTTCGAGCAGAAGGCCACGCCGAAGTCGTGGGAAGGGGAGGCCGCGATGAAGGCAGCCACGCGTCGGCTTGATGCGACCTCGAGTTTGGGGCGGCATGTGTCGACGGCCCGGCGGGTCAGCCGTGCGCTGAGAGAGGATGTGAAATCCGTGGCGGCTGTCGTGCGTGGGGTGCATGAGCTTGACGCATTGGCACAGGCGCGGGAGTTTGCGATCGACGATATGGGGAGAGTGCGAGACAAGGTGGCCCCGCCGAGGTTTGTCTCGCGTTGGGATGCCGATGAATACACGGCGAGCAGGCGGAAGACGTGTGACGAGATCGTGGCGCGGCGGGATGCGCTGCTGCCGGGATGCGCGGGCTATCGACGACCGTTTGACGGGCGTGCTGCGGGCCGCGCAGATCGAGGATGGGCAGCGCGATGGGGTATTGACGCTGGCAGGGGCGACGAACCCGGGATCGCAGGGGCCTGCCTTGCGGGAGGCGTTGGCGCGCTCGGGGAGGTCCGCGCCGCCGACCGACCTCAAACAGGTGCGCGACTGGTGGCGGGCGCTGCCGGGGTGGCTGCAACAGTCGCTGCTGGTGGAGGATCCAGCCCGGTGGGGCAACCTCAACGGCGTGCCGGCTAAGGATCGCGACGTGGCTAACCGCATCAGCTTGGCTCGTGACCTGGAGCGGGGGCGCGCGTGGTTCGAGGCGCGGGGGAAAAAGATGCCGACGACGAAAAAGGAGTACGACGCGTTCGTCAAATCCGAGGTCGAGGCAGCGCGCGAACTGGGCCCACTACGTAATGCCATCGCGATGAACAGCTTCCTCACGGGCGACAGCGATAAGAAAAATTCGCTGCTCTACGCCTACGAGCCGAGCCAATACGAGGGACGGGGCCGGGCCGCTGTGGCCTTTGGTGACCCGGACACCGCGCACCATGTCGCAGTCTGCGTGCCCGGGTTGGGTTCGCAGGTGAGCAAGATCGATGAGGTTGGGGGTGACGCGGCCGCCCTATACGAGGCTTCAAAGCGCGCCGACCCCACGCATGACCGGGCGGTGATCGCCTGGCAGGGCTACGACGCGCCGCAACTCGGCGTCGAGGACCCGCTGGGTGTGGCGCACCAAGACAAAGCGCTTGCTGGCGCTCACCTGCTCAACCGAGACGTTTCCGCGATCGCGGCTACCCGTGCAGGCGCAGGCAAGCTCACAGTGGTTGGTCATTCCTACGGCAGCACCACGACCGGGCTGGCGCTGCAGCGCGACGGGATGGGTGCGCGCATCGACCAGGCCGTTCTGCTCGGTAGCCCTGGCGTGGGCGGCAGCGCCAAGACTGTCGCTGACCTGGGCATGAGCGGTGACCGTGTGTTTGTCGGTTCTGCGTCCCGGGACCTGGTCACTACCGGCTTCCAGTATCTCGGGCATGACCCTGCCAATGAGGACTTCGGTGCGACGCGGTTCGACGCCGAGAGCCCGGACCGCAAGCCGGCGGGTGCGTCGTTACAGGATCACTCGCGCTACTACGAGAGGGTGTCGGAACCAGCCAAGCCGGACCAGGACAAGACGGGAGAAGCGTCAGGGAGCACGGGTGCTGGGAGCAAGGGGCAGAAGCAGATCGAAAAGTACTCGGAGTCGCTCTATAGCATGGGCATGATCGCCACTGGGCGCGGCGGCGAGCTCGAGGGTGAGGGGCTGACCGCGCCCGGACGGAAGACCCACGTCGTATCCACTCCCCACGGTGGCTTCACCTCGTCGATAGATCCCGAGTGGCAGCGACACCCCGAGCGCTACAAGTTCAAGGAGCCGGCCCGGTGAAGCGGATCGTGGCTGCGGTGGCAGCGAGTGCGCTCGCACTGGTGACCACAGGTTGCGGAATCGAAGGAGGCAACATGTTTGGTGATGAGCCGAATACGCCGGTGGCGGTGTCGGGTTTGCCGTCGGATCCGAAGGACGCGTCGCGGGAGTTGCGGCGTCGGTTGGTCGGTGAAGGGGTCGCTATCGCGAGGGGTTTAGCGTTTCCGGTGCAGCGAGCGGTTTTCGCGTTTGAGGCGGGCCGCAATCGCAAACTGCGCAAGGCGA
>NZ_JAHPZL010000016.1 GCF_019331795.1 Austwickia sp. TVS 96-490-7B | reverse complement strand
ACCCGCGCATATGTTGATAGCCTGTCGTTGTCGTTTTAGGGTTCGAATAGGCGACTTTTTGTTTGAGTGCCGGTTGCATAAGGTCCGAATAGCCATTGATGTGAATATCACCTTGTAAGTCTGTATTCACAACAATTACTGTCGGCATTAATATAAACGGTGTGACGATAGGTTGGTTCGATAATGAAATACGAAACTTCGATAGATCTAGTGCTTTATAAGGCACAAAATCTTCGGGATGCTCGATAGTTTCACTTAATACCCCACCTACAAAAATATCTCCGCGTCCATGTTTCGGCGTC
>NZ_JAHPZL010000015.1 GCF_019331795.1 Austwickia sp. TVS 96-490-7B | reverse complement strand
GCTACAACAAAGAAATATCAAGCATTCGCAGCCATGTCGAACACGCCATCGGACACCTTAAACAATGGAAAATCCTCGCCACCGGCTATCGAGGCAGACTCACCGAACTCCCCGATATCATTGCCGTTATTACCCGACTCGAGCTCTATCGACTTGGCTGGTAGCCAAGAATGACCTGGAAACGCCTCGTGAATAACGCCCTTACTTGGAGGTCAAAAGGGGTGCAACGCGAGATGCGGCCCGAGCGAAACTCGGACGTACGCATCACCCAATTGGGAGCGACCTTTCGAGGAATCTTAAGAATCAACACACCCAAACCGCTCGGATTGGTGCGATTGATATCGTATGAAAATAATGCGAACGGACATGTACCAAAAGATGGTGAAGGGAAGGTATATGAATGCTCTTTTCATTCGGCGTGTTCAATCCAAAAAATCTCAAGCAGGTACGAAGTGAAAATTCCCGGCGGGCCGGGTGGCCCGCGTCTAATGGTCCTTCAAGTTGATTATCCGATCTTGTCGGAAGCGGGCGCCATGGAAATGGGTTCAATTAATTCTATCACGTGGGTTATGCAGGAACTGGGATGACATCCTCGACGTTTGCAGATTTTTCTCTGCCTGATTCATGTATTCATAGAATATTTCTTCCATTAGTGGGAGCGCGTGAGGTGGGTGGTGCTGGCGGCGAACCAGTATCCTGGCATTCTCTGGCGCGAATTAGGGGCGTGGAACTTGATGCAGGCACGCAGTTTCTTGATCTTTTTGAACCGCAATATAACGAAAGTTTCTCGCCTGCGGTAATTCCTGCAGAGGGGCGCGCCACGGAAGGTATAATAAACGCAATACGTCATGTCTTTGGTTGGCTTGAAGTCCCCCTTGACGCGTGGGACTTCGCTCCGTATGACGCTCCTGGAAGTCACGTTGAGCTGTCACATGTAGACGTCTTTTTCAGGGAATGGCTGCTAGGGCCCATGCCTGGCGCTCTGCGCTACCGAAATTCGATCATGCTAGACGCACCTAGGTATAGTGATTCGGTTGTTCTGTCGACGCCTGTGGATGTTACAAAGGTTGGTTCTAAATTTGGCCTGGAGATTGTGCGGGCATCCGCCACTCGGCCAGCCCCCCCGGCCTGGAGGTAGCCCTGCGGGCCGCTCAACAGGCTCCTCACTTTCACAACAGAAGATTGTAAGGAGTTTCTCTACTAGTGTCGTCGGACATTATTTAGCAGGTTTTCGGGCTAGGACTTCGTGTATGTCAGGTCCTGCAGCGAACCCGTTGGTGTTGATAGAGCACGAACGGTCGGTGTTGTCGGGGTGGGTGAAGCGGCTGATGTCGTCGGCAAGGCTGGTGCAACGGGCTCCGATCGTGTTGGCGTACATTCAGGCCATGAACCAGAAGATCAGCCTTCCCGATCAGGTCTTGGACCTGCTGGCGGCCATCGCGGCGCATCTAGGAGACGTCGGGCAGCCACTCGCGATACAGGCGCGCCACGCAAGAGTTCTCAATTATTCACCCACGTACATTGACCTGAACATTCCGGAGCGCTGCGACTCAGGGAGTTGGCCCGACGGGCCGCTCGATATCAAGCCGCTGGTGACAGACCGCCAGGGCGAACCCGTGGGCGAAGTCCTCCTTTGGGTTTCATCGGGCCGAATCACGCTTCTCGAGCAAGCATGGTTCACCGATGACCCGCCCACCGCTTGGCCCTCGATGGAAAACGTCCGCATCTCATGAGGGTGTGCATGCAACTGCTCACTGCATTGGTCACCTGCGTTCTCGGATGGATTGTCTTCGCAGCGCCTGTGGCGGCAGTCGGTTGGGTGGTCAATGATTGCGTGACTTTGCACACCTACGACGCTCCGATCGACAACGCGCCCGGGACGCACGAAACGAGCGAACGCGGACCACCGCACGCCTACACGGAAACCGATCACGCCGCCGATAGTTGGTCGAGCGGCGCTTCGGTGCTCTTCCGGTCGGCCGTCCCGTTCCATGTGGTGCTCGCGGGAGAGCGAGTTGTGATCAACGTGGCGGCGCGACGCTGGATGTGTGCCGGGGCACGGCCCCTGCCTTTCGATGTGGCCTGATCACCCTAAGCACATTCCGCTGGTGATGGCGCAGAGTTTGCTTTTGGTGATGAGGGCGTCGATGACGTTGGTGATGGTGGCGCGTTCGTCGTCGGTGAGTTCGTCGAGGTCGGCATGGCGTGCGTCGTGGTGGCTACTGGGGCCGGTGAGGGGTTGGCGTTCAGTGAGATCAAGGGTCTTGCGCGCGTCGAAAAGATGTGCCGTACCAGCCGCTCTCCGCAGCTTGGGACGCCCATGTGAAACATCACCCCCTGGTGCGTCACCGAGGCCAGTCGGGGATGTCCCACGATCCTTGTGCGAACTGCTGGTCGTGGGCGGGAGTGGCATATCGTGCTGGCTCCGGTAGTGGCATGGTCTCGCCGGTCGGGGTCATGTCGTAGCGGGCTCGAGCTTCTGGGTGACCGAGCACTTCGAAAGCGGCGTTGAGGAGTGCTGCCCGGTCATGACCGTCGCCTCCGTGGACGTCTGGATGCTCCACTCGGATCAACCGCAGGTACGCCGACCGGATCTCCTCAGCTGAGGCGGCCCGACTCACCTGCAGTACGTCGTACCAGCTGGGCGTCCCAGCAGCCCGGTCCTGACTCACATCTTGTCCTTCTCCCGATGACGATGCATCCGATCTGGCCTCTGTGCGTCCCCATCGGGCTGCGATGATGGATGGTGATGACCGCCATCAGGCCCGCACCGGCAGACATGCGCACCCTATCGGGACCCTTCGACATCATTGGTGACGTCCACGGCTGCTACGACGAACTCCTTGATCTGCTCGACCTGCTCGGTTACCGGATCGTGTGTGACAACGATGGAGCCGCTGTAGACGCCTACCCTCCGCAGGGTCGCCTGTTGGTGTTCGTCGGTGACCTCGTCGATCGCGGCCCGGATAGTGTCGCCGTCCTCCGGTTGATGATGGGGATGACCGCCCATGGGCACGCTATCGGGGTCGTCGGCAATCACGAGCACAAACTGGGGCGGGCCCTGGCTGGTCGCGGCGCCACCCCGCACCGCGAGTTAGCTGCCACTATCGCTGCGCTGACTGAGGAAGCACCAGACCTTCTCGGTGACGTCCAGCGTTGGTGTGCAGCTCTGCCCGCTCACCTCCTCCTTGACGGCGGGCGACTAGTCGTCGCGCACGCCGGTCTGCGCGAAGACCTCCACGGTGTCGACTCCGGTCAGGCCTGTGCTTTCGCCTTGTACGGCGATGTGACCGGCGACGTCGATGAGCGTGGCCTGCCGGTACGGCGGCTCTGGCCGGTGGAATACCGCGGCGAGGCATATGTGATCTACGGGCACACCCCCACCTCCGAGTTGACCTGGATCAACCGCACCCTGTGCCTCGATACCGGATGTGTTTTTGGCGGCGCGCTCAGCGCATTGCGCTACCCGGAACTGCAGACCGTGCACGTCCCCGCCCGAGGAGACCACGGCGCCACCGGCCGCACCCTCAGCCCGCTGCTCCCTCCCTCCTGACTCAGGCCCGTCCTCACCGTGAGTCGAGGATCATCAAAAACGGCGCGAGGATGTCCTGGCCGCGCAGCATTTCCCGCCATCGCATCGGAATGCCATGCTCACCTGCGCGAATCCCAGCGAGACCACCAGCGATCGCTGCGGTGGTGTCAGTGTCGTCACCGAGCGCGACCGCAGCTCGCACCACATCGGCGTACTCGTCGTACCGGATGAGCAGGTGACGGGCCGCGAGGAGACTGTGCACGACATACCCGGTGCCGCGGATCGGGTCGTTCAGTGCGGGCAGAAGGTGCCGGTCGAGTTCGGTACGGCGCGGATCCTGCCCACTGA
Organism: Austwickia sp. TVS 96-490-7B; assembly: GCF_019331795.1. Lineage (GTDB taxonomy): Bacteria > Actinomycetota > Actinomycetes > Actinomycetales > Dermatophilaceae > Austwickia. Next base: position 24,914 of record NZ_JAHPZL010000015.1, on the reverse strand, counting down.
GGACATCCCGCACCTGATGCAGGGCTTCATCGAAACTCGGCCCGGCAGCACCGCCGTACAGCAAGCGACGAGACCACCCGCAAAAGACCATGCAACACACCTGCGCGCGAGGATGCGCGTGTGTCGGTAGCGACTGGGCAGCGGCGGCCTCAATGAGGTCCTTGTCTTTACCCAGATGCCACAGTGACAACGACAACGCCCGCATCAACGAACCGTTGCCATTGGACCGTTCATCGACGCCACCGCACTCCTCGGCGGGCACCCCGCGGACGAGCGCATCCAACGCCCGATTGGTCTGCCCGCCAACGTCGAAAGTGTGGCCGTCCACGGCATACCGGCCATGATCCCGCCAATCCAGCAGAGCACCCGCCAGATCAGACAGGTCCAGGCGGCTCCGTCGATGCAGACTGTCCAACAACGCCAACGCCGTCGCACCATCATCAGACCAGGTCCCGGCTGGCACGTCCGGATAGGTACGGTCAAAACCCACCGGCGGGACCATGTCAATCAGCTCCCGCGAAGGAATCGCCGACGCTGAATGAAACTCATAAGGCACCCCCAGAGCGTCGCCGACCAGCAGGCCCCACAACCCGCCCCGCCGACGCTCACCGAGCGAGACCGCATTCGAGAGCATCGGACCTCCTGCAGCGAGTCGGATCGTCCTCATTCTCCTCCAGAGCAGGAGGTACGTCGATCGTCCCGTCCCACCGCAAACGCCATGGTCGCGATTTGTGTCGGACCCGCCGCCACCGCTTCATGCATCACCGTGGTGTCAATCCCCCCGATCGCGCAACCCACCAACCCCGCGGTGCCACAAGCCAAATGCAAATTCTGCACCAGCACCCCGGCGTCAGCGAACACCATCTGGTAGTTCTTCAAGGAATACTTCTCCAGCATCGGATCAAGATCAGCCACCAACACCACCAACATCGGGAACACCGTCACAAACTCCGGCTGCATCACCGATCCCGCCAATGCCACCGGATCCAGCGCGGCATGCCCCCGCAACACCCGCTCCTGCCCGTCGTAGCGGTACACCCCCGCCTCAATCGCCGCTCGACCGTCGTACTGGCACCGCCGCGGCACGACCAAGCGCACCTCCGTCGAGCGCAACCCCCCAGCGCTCGGCGACAGATCCACCGCCTGCAGCAACACCGACAGCTGCTCCCGATCTGGCGGCTCGTCCGCACACCGATACGTCGATCGGCGATCCCGGACCACCTGCCAGAACGACACCTCAGGCGAAGCGACCACCGGCAAATCCACGTCAGTGGGCGGACGCCAGCGCGGGTCGTTGGCTGAGGCATCACGTGCCGCTGGCGGTGCAGTGCCCACCGGGCGGGCACAACCCGCGAGCGCGGAATGCAATTCCACGGCGGCCTCCACCCGAGCCTCCCGGGTGGTCAATTCGTCGTGCTGGGGGAAACGCATCGATCATCACTCCTCAACGACATGCCAGGAACGCTCCGAAACCGCCCCCGTGGCGCTCGCGGTTGGGTGGGGACGGTGTCGGTCCGGGGATCAGGTGGCCCCGGTCTGTGACACTGCTGGCCTACCACGGTCGAGCTGTGTGGGCGAATTCGGCGGGGGTACAGCGGCATGCAGTGGGTCTGGCCTCTGGGGCGTCTGCTGTGCCGTAGCTGGTTTTTCGGGCTGTTAGTTGAATAAGGCCGCCAATGATGGTTAGGTAAGGCTTGCCTAAAAAGTTCGGTGGGTGGGGCTGCTGCCGCCTCGTGCATCGCACCGTCACAGGCACCGCATGGCGTGCCTCCGATCCGTGGACCGGGGCGGAGGCTCGCCCGGTGACGCCGCACGACCTGCTGGAAGCGCACTCCCTGGCGCTCTTCTGGCGATAGCGGCATCACCGGGTTCTTCACTGACGTACCCGACCGTCGGGTCTGCCCCCGACGGTCGGGTAAGGTCACCGCTCAACTGGGCAAGGCGCAATTCCGTCCACCCAGAGCACGTCTCGCCGGGTCTGCACCCGCAACCGGCCAGCACTGATCACCGCGACCCGATCCACCTGACCCACCACAGCCGCTGACGGATTTGTCGCATCCAACACCACGAGGTCCGCTCGACCCCCAGCCGCCACCTCATGGCCGCGCAACCCCACTACCCGAGCCGCCATCGTCGTGCACATTGTCAGCAGCGCGTCGAGCTCGGCCACGGCGTCCATGTGGGCGCCGTAACTCAGCACCAAGGCCTCCTGCAGCATGTCGCACGACCCCACCGGCCGGAACGCATCCTGCACGTTGTTACTCGCGAAGGTCACGCGCGCACCTGCCGCCCACAGCTCCTTCACCCGCGTCAACCCTCGCCGTACGTCCCGGACATCGGTGCGCCCCAACCGGAACAGATCAGGCTGCGCGATCACGGCGAGATCTGCAGCGACGATCTCGTCAATGGCCTGCGCCGCCACCTCAGGAGTGGCGCACCCCAACATGGCCGCATGTCCCACCGCGACCCGTCCTTGCCAGCCGTGCTGCACTGCCCGCCGGGCGATGTGCGTGATCTCCAGACTGTCGAGCTCCGGTCCTGGTGACCCTGGTGCTGGCGTCAACCCCATATCAGCGTGGAAATCCAGGTCCCGGTCACACTCCGTCGCGAGGGCGTACGCCGTATCGATGTGTTCCCGAGCGTCGACCCCCGGATCGAAGACCGGCGCCCCACCGACTACCAGGTCTGGATGGTCGGCAAGCACCTCCCGGAACAACTCGATCGTCCCCGCATGGCGGTGGAATCCTTGCTGTGGGAAAGCCACTACCTGCACCGTTGCTAGGTCACCGAGACGGTCTCGTGCGTCGAGCACAGCGTCGAGATGGCGGGTGCCGACTACGGTGTCCAGGTGGCATTGGGTGCGTAGCACCGTGGTGCCGTGCTGCACCGCCATCCGTACCGTTGCCATGACCCGGCGCACGATGTCGTCGTGATCAAACGACGTACGGCGCTCCTCCACTGCGGCGTTCAAGGTGCGTACGTCGGTGAACGGTTGCGGGCGCCCCGGTCTGGCGACGTTGCCGGATAGGGCCACGTCCAGGTGAATGTGGGGATCAACGAAGCCCGGCACGACCAACCGTCCCTGCGCCGCGATGACCTGGTGGAAACCGTCCTGCCGGGTCATTCCTGCGGGGAGGACTGCCGTGATGCGGTCACTGTCGATGAGGATGTCGTGCAGTGGTCCGTCGGCAGTGAGGAGAGCGTCGGTGATCATCAGGTCGGTCATGCTGGCGAACCTAGTCTTCGCCAGCGAGGCGGTGTGCTTCTCGTGGGCCTGAACGGTGCCTGCCGGGGTGAGGTCAGGCGGCGTTGAGGTGGGGATGTGGCTGGGGAGCGGCAGCAGCGAGTGCCTGGATGGCAGTCTCGGTGGAGATGGTCAGCCCGCACCGATAGGCGATGTATTGCAGGGCGGCGTGGTGCTCGTCAGGGCTGCGGTCAGCGGTGCCATCAGCCACCACGAAGGGTTGCCGGTCAGTGATGGATGCGTGGGCTGCTGTCATGAGGCAGTTGGTGTGGGCGTAGACGCCACAGATGAGGAGTTGGTCGCGGTGGCGTCCGCGGAGCCAGGCGTCGAGATCGGTGTGCAGGAAAGCATTGTCTCGGCAAGCTGCGATGGTTGTTTCGTCGCGGTGTGGGGCGGGCGGAATGGTGTGACTGTCGGCTGGGCAGGTGGTGACGATGGGGATGCCCACCTCTCGGCAGCGCGCAGCGATGCGGGTGATGTTGTGCAGGAGGTGGTGCCGTACGCCGGGGGCGAGGGTGCCCAGCGTGTGCGGATGAATGTGGTGGACGAGCAGGGCGCAGCGTCGTGGGTCTGGCTGCCAGGGCACGACTGCGGGCGGGATGGCTGCTCCTCGGGGGAGGGGGTATTCGACTGCCGGTGCGTGCTGCACGGGTCACCTCTTCGCGCCGGGGTCGCGACCCGGGGGTGGGCCCGACCATCACCATTTTCTTAGGTATGCCTAACCTAAGTCATGATCGATGCTTGCGCCAGAGGGAAGGTGTCGATCCGCCGTAACCCTGGTGGTGAAAATTCCGACAAGTATTGGCACGGAAGGGTATTCGCCGTCAATAGCTGAGTATGGGTAGCTGCAGGCACGCCCTGATGTGAGCGGCACCAGCAGCCACGGACCCCCAGCGCCACACGGGTCGGGCCCCGAACCTCAAGAGGTCCGGGGCCCGACCCGTTCAGTGGTCGATCAGCCTCAGGAAGGCAGCACCGTGATCACCGGAGTGCCATGTGAAGCATGCGGGGTCGGCATGCCAGTGACATCCGCGAACCGGAATCCGTTGGTGACCACCACCGGAGTGATGTTGGAGTAGCCACCGGCGGCGATGATCCCACGGTCAAAGGTCACCAGGGGCTGGCCAGCGCTGACCCGGTCTCCCTGCGCCACGTGCACGGTGAAGCCCTTGCCAAGCAACTCGACAGTGTTGATCCCCACGTGGATCAACAGCTCGACACCGTTGTCCAGGTTCAGGCCGATGGCGTGCCCCGTCTCCGGGCAGGTCGCCACGGTCCCCGATGCCGGAGAGAGCACCGTGTCACTGCTCGGTTCGATGCCGACACCCTTGCCCACCAGCCCGGCAGAGAACACCGGGTCCGGGATCTCCGTCAGCGGAATGACCTTCCCCTCCAGCGGAGAGGCGATCGAGATGGGGCCAGTCCCGGTGGGGATTCCGCCCGTCGTAGGGGCAACCGGTGCCGGAGCTGCTGGAGCCACCGGAGCAGCCGGAGCTGCAGCAGCCGGAGCGCTGACCGCGGCCATGGCCGGTGCGGCCTGGGCGACAGTCGCGTTCGCGGTGGTGGACTCAGACGCCACAGCGGCAGTGTCATCCTCGGCGCGGTAGCCGGAGATGATGACCAGCACCATCGCGGTGACGAAGGCCACGAGAACGCCAGCGGCGTACAGACCGATGTTGTCGAACGCGGGGATGGTCAGCAGCGAGGTGAAGACGAAAGCGTTAGTCTTCACGCCGCCGAAGATCCCCATGATCAGGCCACCGAGACCACAGCCGACCAGCATCCGCGGGTAGATCTTCTTGTAGCGCAGGTGAATGCCGTAGAGAGACGGCTCGGAAATACCACCAAGAAGACCCGCAGCAAGGGCGCCGGTCGCGGTCTGGCGCATGGCAGCGTCTTTATCGCGGACTGACAAGTAAAGAACACCGGCGGTGGCACCGAAGCACGCGAAGTTCCAGGCGCCCATGGGGCCCTGGATGAAGTCGTAACCCAAGGTCTGGATGTTTAGCAACATAATGGCGTTAATTGGCCAGTGCAGACCCAGCGGAACCATGAAGGGATAAAGGAGTGGGATGGCGATGGCGAAAATCAACGGTGAGAAGTCGTTGATCGCCTTCAGGAAGTTCGCCAAGCCAGCGCCGAGGTACACACCGAACGGGCCAATGAGGAATGCCATCAAAGGCAGCATAATCAGCATGGCCAGGAACGGGACGAAGATCAACTGGACGTTGGTCGGAATGACCTTCTTCAAACCCTTGTAAAGCGGGCCGAGGAGAGCCGCCATCATCAATGGCGGAAAGACCTGGGAGCTGTAGTTGTGGATTGTCAGCGGAATGCTGCCGAAGACATTGACTACCTCGACCTCAGTCCCACCGATCATGACCTTGTGGGCGACACTCTTCAGTGCGGAGTACTGAGGGAGCATGACCAGGGCCATAATCGCAAAGCCAACCCATGGGTCGGCGCCCAGCTTTTTGGAGGCGTTGTAGGCCACCATCAGCGGCAGGAAGACGAAGACGCTCTGCCAGGCCAGGTTGACGAATGCCCATGTCGGAGGCAAGTTGGTGCGGGGGTCTGCCCAGTTCGGGATGACCTGCAGGGTGCTCATCAACGCCATGAACGTGATGAACAACGACGCGCCGAGCAGAGCGCCGATGATCGGGCGGAAGGAGTCTGACAGGAATTCGAAGAATGAATCCAGCCAGGCAAATTTTCCGCGCGGTCCCTGGGAGCGGGCTGCTGCCTTGATGTCGTCGTCCGAGGGCTTTCCGGAACCGCCAGAAAGTTCTGGTAGCGCCATGATGTCGTTATATACCGTGGCGACGGCTCCGCCAATCACTACCTGAAAGCGATCGCCGGCCTGGGGAACGACACCCATCACGACCGGAAGAGCTTCCAAAGCTGCGTTGTTGACGCGGGAAGCATCTCGAAGTTGGAATCGAAGTCTTGTGGCGCAGTGGGTGAGTCCGGCGATATTGCCAGCGCCTCCCACTCCCTCCACAATTTGCGCTGCTGCAGTGGAGCTGGGCATAATGGCCTCTATGTCTTTCGGCTGATCCGCTGACCCGACATGGCTCAGCGAATTCGGAAATCTAGCACTCTCTGCCGAAGCAACTCAATCCGGGTTGTCCGTTGTGACCTGGTACATGCGGCGGATGGTCAGGCCAGATGGCCGGATGTGTCGGTCCATCCCTCCTCAAATGAGGTGGGACTTTCGTCCTGTCGCTAAACGGCGCCTCCATTCGGGAATCCGGATGTGCTGTTCGTCTGCGCTGGTCAGCCGTGACTGTGACTCGCCTGACGCATACATGACCCATCGCACCCGGGTTGTCCTGTCGGGTGGGATCGACCGCAGATGTCAGATCTGGAGACTCTTGTCAGGATCGTGTTGTACCTGTGATCTTCCCGAGGCTCATCTGTCTCGCAGATCGGGCACTCGATGACCACGGACAGCGAGAGGAGTGCCACTGACCCGAAGGTATCGGCTGGGACACCCGTCGACCCCAACTGCCATTCCTGGACGGATGTTCAGATCACCGGATCTGGGATTCCTTTCGTGCATCGGAAGATACATGTTCGTAGGGTGTCCATGAGTCAACCGATGCATGATTCACAGCCTGGGGAAGGCACCGATCGCCCGTCCGGGATGCGATTGGCATGCGACAGTCTTTGTCTCCCGTTGTCTTTCACTAAAATGCAGACATCAAAACCCGAGGTGTGGTAAACGAGGCTCTCTCATGGGAGAGCAAGGGCCGTCATCGAAGCTCAGGCAAGCCATGGGGTGTCCCGGCTGAGTCTCGAAACTGACTACATCGACGCGTGACCGAGGTGGTAGCTGAGGGTCGTTTCGGCGCACGGGCTCAGTGGCTCCTGCATCACTTCCCAGACAGATCGGGCAGAATCGGCACGAACGGTCCCGACCGTGTGCCGACGGTGGACGGATCGCCGGGAGGCGAACCCACCTGACGCCGTACTGGTCATCTTTGGCGGTGCGGACAGGAGGTGACCGACGGGACGGCCGGGACCAATGCCGTGACCGACGAGGAGAACCGCGCCATGACCGATCTACCCGCCGATCCGACTCCACCGCCTCCATCTGCTCCTGGGCGCAGCTCCGCCGCCACCCAACCGAGCGAAGCTGCCACCCAACCGAGCGAAGCTGCCACCGAGAAACTGGCGAATTCGCTGGTGTTGCACATGCCCCGGATGTTTCTGATCGGTGTTGGTGGCGCTGGTTTGGCGTTTTGCATCATGTTCGTCCAGAACCTCGGTGGGGTGATTGCACCGGTATTCCTGGCGTTGAACCTGATGGTCACTGCGCATCCTTTGCACACCTGGATGGCCCGGCATGGCGTGAACCGGGGCATCGCCTCCGCGATCACCGGGCTGGTCGTGCTGGTCGTCTTAGCGGCGTTCTTCGCCATCATCGGATGGTCGTTGACCCAACTGATCGTCAGTTTGCCGTCGTACAACCGGCAATTTGAGGATCTCGGTGGGGAACTGTCACATCGGATGGCCGACGTGGGGATCACCACTGAAATCATGGCTCGACAGTTGCAGCAGATCAGTCCGTCCAGCGTGGTGGGGCTGATCACGCCGGTCTTCACCAACCTGTCGACCGCTGCCACGGTGATCACCGTCATGGTCGCAGTCATCTTCTTCATGATGATGGACTCCGCGAGCATCGACTACCGCTTGGACTTGGCCCAAAATGCGCATCCGCGGCTGGTCGGGGCGATGCATGCGTTCGCCGAAGGGGTACGACGCTACTGGATCGTTTCCTCCATTTTCGGATTGATCTCCGCAGCATTAGACGTCGTCGCCTTGACACTGATCGGCGTGCCGTTGGCGATGGTGTGGGGCATCTTGGCCTTCTTGTGCAACTACATCCCCAATGTGGGTTTCATCATCTCGTTGGTGCCGCCAGCACTGTTGGCGTTGCTGGCCCTCGGCCCGGGCCACGCCGTGATGGTCATCGTGGCGTACCTGGTGATGAACTTCGTGGTGCAGTCGTTGATCATGCCGCGGTTCACCGGCCAAGCAGTCGGGATCACCCCGACCTTGGTTTTCGTCTCCCTGCTGTTCTGGTCGTGGGTGCTCGGCGTCCTCGGTGCGTTGCTGGCCGTCCCCGCGACGTTGCTGTTCAAAGCGATCCTGGTGGACGCCGACCCGCGCTCTCGGTGGGCGAATGCGTTGATCGCTAGCGACCCGATGACCTATCTCGATCCCGACGAGAAGTAGCGTCGATGCGGACGAAGAGAAGCCTCGGCCTTACCCCTAGGGCGTGAGCTGGCATCCGCGATTCGCTGTACTGTTCACGGTGTTCAGTGATTGATTGAATGAGCTGCGATGCGCGACGTCACGTGAACTTCATCGCCGTTCCCTGGAAGGTGAACAACTTCGTCGCATCGGTCACGAATGTCGAGATGATGAGTCGCGATCACGACAATCGATCCGCGATGCGCCATGTCGTCGAGGAAGCTGAGCACCAGTTCCCCGTTCTCGCCGTCGAGGGCAGCCGTTGGCTCATCTGCAAGAACAATCTCAGGCAGACGAAGCAAGATCCGTGCCATAGCTACGCGTTGTTGCTCTCCGCCGCTCAAAATATGGGTGCGATCTTTTTCTCTGCCGCTTAATCCAACTTGATCCAAGGCCTGTGCTACAGCTAAGCGCTTATTGCCTTTAATGCTATTTCGCGAACCCCAGGCATTCAATGCAACCAGCAGATTTTCGGCTACCGTCGCATCCTCTATCAGGGCGTAGTCTTGAAAGAGATACCCGAGGTGATCACGTCTGAAGCGGCGACGGCCACCTGAGTTCAGTGCTGTCAAGTTATGATCGCCCCAATAGATAGTGCCGTTTGTGGGCTGCTCCAGCAAGCCAAGACAGTTTAAAAGCGTACTTTTGCCGCTGCCACTCGCGCCAGTCAAAGCGATCCGCATACCTGGTTCGAACCGCAGGTTCAGATCCGACCAAAGATGATGTTGATCAAAGCTCTTGGTGAGGTCATCCACACGAAGCATCGCAGGTGACGTGGAATCGAATGAAGGACTCAACGGTAGCTTCCTTAGGGGTGTGAGCTGAGCTGACGTAGTGAGGATGAGCTGACTCTGGCTAATGCCAAAGAAAAGATTAAAGTGCTCACCGCGATTAAGCATAGAGTGCCAATGACTTCAATAGTGGTATAGCGGTAGTCAAGCATGGATGGTACGGGAATTTCGCCGTGTGCGAGGAGACTGGCTTGGCTGGATACTCGCTGAAGCAGTAGCGCAGCCACCGCAACCCCTAAAAAGGTCTCAAATGACAGAATCCCAAGATTTGACTGCGAGAAGCGCCACCCATGCAAGCGACGGATAAAATCACGCCGCCCTCGTCGAGCCATATAAATCATCGCGACAGTAAAAGCGCTGCTAACAAGCGCGATGGAAACAATTATGGCATTAATCCACTGGATGTGATACTCGCTGCGCACGGAGGCGAGGTCCTGATCGGAGCGATCTACTGTCGAAGTGATGGAAGTAAATAATTGTCCGAAAGGACCATCAAGCATTTTTTCTGCAGCTTCTCGCGTCGTGAACTGAATCTCTCCTCGACTGAGAGCGCTGGCGACATTGTAGGGGGACATCAGTGAGAGGGGCTGGCGAGCCACCATCAATATTTGATGTGTGCGATCTCCGCGCGGTATGCCAGTCATGGCCGTAATCGGGGCAAAAAAGCAGCTGTCCGTGGATGAGATCCTACGAATCTTCCAGCCTCCCAGCTGGCCCCCAAGCGACTGAAGCACCTGTTTTTTTAGCTCGTTATCACTGATGGTGATGCTCGGTGGTGTGACAACAAAAACTTCTTTTTCCTCGGGCGTCTCGGAGTGGCCCAATCGGTGGTAGAGAGCGGCGTCCATTAGGAGGGCTCTGGGCTGACTCTGGTCAGCGAGAACCGATAGATAGGTGACAGTTCGCAGGTCACCGTCTCGCTGGACTTCTTGGAGACGTCGTCTCAGCCATCCCGCCCGGTCGTCATGAGGCACGTCAGCCATGGCAAGTGCATAAGTTGCGCCATATCGCAGCGACTCTGCGCGGGCAGAGGTCAGCGTCGATATCGTTAAAGCACCTGCACTCAAGCCATGCACCACCGCGAGCATGAGCACGATAGTGGGAATCCGGATTAAATACACAATGAGGTGGCCGGTGCGGAAAGGGAGCCTTCCTTTAATGGATGCTATCGTGTCCATGGATTGAATGGCGCGAAGCGTTAATAATCCAACAATGAATCCAGCAGTCAAGGGGAGGCAAGCTATCAAAACTGAAAAAACATAGAATTCACCAAAAAAGGCAAGTTTATTGTACGGATAGAGCGAGAGAATTGAAAGACCTCCGGCGACTAAAATGGTGACGCCAGCAGTGCGACTGAGGACTCGTGCCAGGGAAATTGCTTGCTGAACAGGGCCATGCCCATGCAGCTGTTGAATAGCCAACCCTTTGGCTTGATGTATCACGCCTGCGACGATCAGTGCCACCACCAGCAATGTGGTGATGGCAAATGCGTAAAATTTCGCCCCCGAGAGAAAAAATTCAATGGCATGAGGGAGACTGAACTCGTCTTGATAATGCGAGCTATAGCCTTGAGAAGCGACAAACTTCTCCACGGGGACTCGTGCGCGGTCCTCAAATATCAGCAGGGGGCTTGAAGGGGCAAGCCTGGTATCAGCAGAGAACTGCTGAGTACTCAAGTGCGCATCTGGATTGAACTGGGCATGGCCAGTGACCCATTTTTGCCCAGGCCCTTGTGGGCCTGAACCCCCTATCATATACAGAATTTCTGCACTTTGAGCGCCTGATGGGTCGGGCGCTATGACTGCGACATCAATGTGTTCAGTCGATGCTAACTGTTGGAGGCTAGAAAAGTATTCACGTGGCGAGACTCTCGACTTCGCACCGTATGGCATGATCCTACCCGTGGCCCCCATCTCGCTCTGCTCGGAAAGAGTCTTAAAACAGAAAAACGAGAACAGGAAACCAAATGCTATCGCGAGCACAACTGCAGATCTCAAGGTTCGGCTAAGACGCATTTTATTCCTTATGTTTCGATTTAAGGCGTTATTCACGAATAATTTGCCTCTTGTGGAAAATCATAAAACTTGTACGTCCCAGGCCCTTCAGGCGGGTTGGTCGTTCTATGTCTAATCGTTCGTGAATAACAACCTTAGAAGCCTGGGCTAGTGCCAGGTAGCCATAGCCCAGGCTTGAGAGACTCAGTTTCGCTGATCAGCAGAAGCGGTAATACTCCGCAACACTGTCCCACCAGTTGGCGCCTGTGGAGGCGTATGAGCGAACATTTGCGCCCACGCAACCCGAGTCGAATTTTTGGCCATTCTTTATGACTGAGCTTCCATGAGACTTGCTCGGGTGCCAATAGTTTGACCAGACATCCTTATAGTTGTGTCCATAGTCCCAGAGTCCGCCGTCAACTTGGGCATCGGCGTAGGCGGCCGTCGCTCCTGTGGCGCTGAGTATGGTGAGTGCGAGTGCGGTTGCTGCCAAAGATTTACGCATGATCCCTCCGCTGATTCGCTGTAGATGTCGCTCGAATTTTGGCGACTTCAATATGTTCGAACCTTGCCTGAGGTGAGTCAAGAGACTTGACCCAAGCTTGACTGCTTGCTGACCTCGTCCGAAATATGTTGTCCTGCGACCTCGCTCGCCCCCTGCATACCCCTTGGGGGTATCGTGGGGACGTCGTACGGCGACCCGCCACTCTGGTGTGCCGCCACCCGGCCCCACCCCGGCCCCACCCCGGACCGGCCCCACAGCCCGCGGGAAGGCACCACCCATGACCGAGGTTGCACCACAGCGTCACACCACCGAACTCCTCATCGGTGGAATGACCTGCTCCTCCTGCTCAGCGCGCGTCGAACGCAAACTCAACAAAATTGACGGCGTCCAGGCCACGGTCAACCTCGCCACCGAAAAAGCCCACATCGACCACGGCGATGACATCGACATCGACCGGTTGATCAGCACCGTCGAAGCCGCCGGATATCACGCCACTCTCATTGATCCGCGCCCCGCCGTACTAGCCAGCGATCAACCCACGGACGCGACCACCAGAGACGATCACGCGGACACGGCCGCTGACCTGCGTCGACGCCTCGTCGTCTCCGCGACGCTGAGCATCCCCGTCCTGCTGGTGTCGATGATCCCGCCAGCCCAATTCGACTATTGGCAGTGGCTCTGTCTGGTCCTCGCCAGCCCGGTCGCGCTCTGGGGTGCATGGCCTTTCCACCGCGCGGCCTGGGTCAATCTGCGCCACGGCGGAGCCACCATGGACACCCTCGTCAGTGTCGGAGTCCTCGCCTCCTGGACCTGGTCGCTGTGGGCGTTGTTCTTCAGCAGCGCCGGAGACCCCACCATGCGGATGGCGTTCGAGCTGATGCCTCGGCACGCCGACGGGACAGAACATCTCTACTTCGAGACTGCTGCGATGGTGACCGTCCTCATCCTCCTCGGGCGCACCCTCGAAGCCCAAGCCCGCCGCCGCTCTGGCGACGCCCTCCGTGCCCTCCTCGACCTCGGGGCGAAAGAAGTCACCGTCGTCCGTGACGGTGCCCAGATCCGCATCCCCGTGGAATCGCTCGCTGTCGGTGACGAATTCATCGTCCGGCCAGGTGAAAAGATCGCCACCGACGGGGTGGTCCTGACGGGCAGCTCAGCCGTCGACACCTCCCTGCTCACCGGGGAACCCGTCCCCGTCGACGTCACCACTGGTGACCCCGTCACTGGCGCCTGCCTCAACACCGACGGTCTCCTGCACGTCCGCGCCACTCGCGTCGGTGCTGACACCCGCCTCGCTCAGATCACCCGGCTTGTCGAAGAAGCTCAAACTGGCAAAGCGCAGGTGCAACGCCTCGCCGACCGGATCGCGGCGATCTTCGTCCCCACGGTCATCCTCCTCTCAATGGCGACCCTGGCTGGGTGGCTCCTGCTTGGCCAGAGCACCACCGCCGCTTTCACTGCCGCGGTTGCGGTCCTCGTCATCGCCTGCCCTTGCGCCCTCGGCCTGGCCACCCCCACCGCCTTGATGGTCGGCACCGGCCGCGGCGCCCAACTTGGCATCCTCATCAAAGGACCCCAGATCCTTGAATCCACCCGGCGTGTCGACACGGTCGTCCTCGATAAGACCGGGACGGTCACCAGCGGGGTGATGAGCGTGCGCGATGTCATCGCTGCACCAGGTGAAGACCCTCAGCACATCCTGCGACTCGCCGCTGCCGTTGAACACGGATCAGCCCACCCCATCGCTGCGGCGATCACCGCCCATGGCCGGGACACCCTCGGGGACCTCCCCACCGTCACCGACTTCACCAGCCACACCGGACTGGGCGTCACCGGCACTGTCGACGCAGTGGTGGTCACCGTGGGGCGCCACGACCCGGCAGAAGCCGCCCCCGCTGAACTCCTCGCCGCCGCTGACGCCGCCCGAGGCGACGGAGCAACCGTGGTGTGGGTCGGTACGGCGGGCACTCCCCGCGGCATCATCGTCGTCACCGATACCGTCAGAGCCACCAGCGCCCAAGCCATCGCGAAATGTACGGCGATGGGCCTCACCCCGATCCTGCTCACCGGGGACAACGAACGTGCCGCCCTCGCCATCGCCCGGGACATCGGCATCGACGGTGACCACGTCATCGCTGACGTCATGCCGCACGACAAAGTTGCTCATGTCGCTCGCCTGCAGAAGGAAGGCCGGGTGGTCGCCATGGTTGGTGACGGTGTCAATGACGCCGCCGCTCTAGCTCAAGCCGATCTTGGTTTGGCCATGGGCACCGGCAGCGACGTCGCCATCGAAGCCGGTGATCTGACCCTCGTGCGGGGTGACCTGCTCTCCGCAGTCGACGCGATCCGGCTGTCCCGGCGTACCTTGGCCACCATCAAAGGCAACCTGTTTTGGGCGTTCGCCTACAACGGCGCTGCGATCCCCCTCGCCGTGGTCGGTCTGCTCAACCCCATCATCGCCAGCGGGGCGATGGCCTTCAGTTCGGTCTTTGTCGTGACGAATAGTTTGCGGTTGCGGTCCTTCCAGCCCTACCGCTAACCCGCTCCGACCACTGGACTTGGGTGTCAGGGCCTTGGTGTGTTCTCTTGAACATCGTGTCCGACACTCGTAGTTCAGCGCCGTCACCCACCTCGGCCGCACCGAGCACCACCCGAATGCCCAGATCAGGTCTGAGCGGTGGACAGTCGATTCTGGTCAGCTCGTTGCTTTTTGGGTTGTTCTTCGGCGCCGGCAACCTCATTTTCCCGGTGGAGCTCGGGCGCGCCGCCGGCCGTGACGTCACTATCGCCACCCTCGGATTCCTGCTGACCGCTGTCGGGCTCCCCATCGTTGGTGTCATCGCCTCGGCCGTCTCCCACACGTCCAGTGTCCTGGAGATCGCCTCCCGCGTCGGCCGCCGATTCGGGGTGTTCTTCACCTGTGCGCTTTACCTCACCATCGGCCCGCTCTTTGCGATCCCCCGTACGGCGACGGTGTCTTATGAGGTCGGGGTGCGGCCGCTGCTGCCAGATAGCATGGCCACGGTCGCCCTCGCCGTGTTCTCGGTGATCTTCCTTGGCCTCACCGCCCTGTTCGCGATGCGCCCAGGCAAGCTCATCGACTGGATCGGTAAATACCTCAACCCCGCTTTCCTCATTTCGTTGAGTGCGGTGCTGATCTTCGCAGTGATCACCCCGATGACTGACGGCCCACTCGCGGCGCCGACCGGCGCCTACGCCACATCGCCGCTCGTCGCAGGGCTCCTCGATGGGTACGGCACGATGGACGCCTTGGGGTCTCTTGCCTTCGCGGTCCTCGTCATCGACAGCATCCACCGACTCGGTGTCCGTGACATCAAAGGAGTGGCAGTCCAGACCGGCAAGGCCGGAGTGATCGCTGGGATCGCCATGTCGGTGCTCTACGGCCTGTTGGCTTTTGTGGGCGCGACCAGCCTCACCGTCGCTGCCGGTGCCGCTAACGGCGGGGCGATCCTCGCCGCGGTGAGCCGACACTATTTCGGTCCCGGTGGACAGCTCCTCATGGCCGCAATCGTCTTTTTTGCCTGCTTGAAGACCGCCATTGGTCTCACCACCGCCTGCGCGGAAATGTTTGCGCAGGTCTTCCCGGACCGGATGCCCTATGACCGGTGGGTGCAGATCTTCGCGGCTATCTCACTGGGCGTGGCCAATATCGGACTCGCCGCGATCGTGAAGGTGTCCGTGCCGGTGTTGATGTTCCTCTACCCCATCGCCATCGCGTTGATCCTGCTGGCCCTCGCGACGCGCTGGTTGCAGCACCGACCAGAGGTCTACCGCTGGACCATCGGCTTCGTGTGCGTTGCTGCGGTCTTCGATGCGCTCCGGGCACTGCCAGCGTCGATCTCCGGGTCCAGCACCGTCACCACCCTGCTCGACATGGTGGCGACAGTGCTGCCCGGTCTGCAATCAGGTTTCGGATGGATGCTGCCTGCCGTGATCGGGGCCACCATCGGGGTGGTGCTGTCTCAGCGCCGCCTCGGCCGCGTCGACACCGCAGCCTGACGGGGGGTCAGCCCTGGTAGGCCTTCGGCTGCGGGGAGGCGCTGCCCGTCCCGGCGCCATCACGCGGACCTTCGCCGTGGGGTCCTTCAGGGCGTGGGCCACCTTCACCTGGACCGGCCTCGCCGGGCGCAGGACGCCCCTTGCCCTGGCCGTGACCACCCTTGCCGTGCCCGCCACGAGTCTTCTCCGTGACAGTTTTCAGGTCAGCGCTGACTCGGAAATGGGTGTGTTTGTCGCCTTTCGTGGCCAGGACGTCGTACGAACCGTCGGCGCGTTTGAAGACTTTGTCGGTGCTGGCTGCAGCATCCTTGGCTTTGACCGCGTCCCCCACTTTAGTGGCCTCGTCACCAGTCACTGGGGTACGCCGGTGCTTCTCTCCGCCGCCATGACACTGGGTGTCGGACTGCTGCGTGGTGCCTTTGCTGTCAGCGCTGGTGGTGGTATCGGCGTTGGCAGCGGCAGCTCCGCCGATGATCGCGATACCCGCAGCGACCCCGGCCACAGTGGTGATCACTCGTCTACGGATGGTCATGGATACTCCTCGGTGCAGATGGATCTGACATACCTCCGGGCGGACGTCTCCCGAAGCTGTCCACCACGATGAACAGTGCTGCTGTTGTGCACCCCTCAGGACGTTAGGTGTCGGCTGTGAGGCGCGCTTCGCGCAGTTCACTTCTCTGGCCGAGGCTGCAGGGTGACGGCGACATCGCGGACTTGATCGCCGTGGTGCACGGTCACCGTGATGCGTTGGGTGGGATTCGCCGCCCGGATCCGCCCGACCAGGCTGGTGGCACTGTCCACGGGAACCCCGTCCACTGCAGTGACCACATCACCCTTGACGAGACCGACACCTGCGGCTGGACTGTTGGCCGCCACCGAAGCGACCCCGGCGCCACTGACCGCCGCCGACCCCGCCCGGACCGTCGCATCCGTCGCAGCAATTCCCAAATATCCCGGAGTGGCTCGGCCATGTTCAATGAGCTGACCGGCGATGTTTTCGACCTCATGGACCGGGATTGCAAAACCGATGCCGATGTTGCCGCTCTGGCTGCTGGTGGAAGCTGACCTGCCGAGACTGGCAATCGCCGAGTTCACTCCTACTAAGCGGCCGGCAGAGTCGACGAGCGCGCCGCCGCTGTTGCCAGGGTTGATCGCGGCGTTGGTCTGAATAGCGTCCGTGACTACCGGCGGGCCACCTGCAGACTCATCGGACGAATCGTCGCTCATCAGCGGCGAATTCGATGGGTCAGGCACCTGTGAGGTGGTGACCGGCCTGTTCAAAGCGCTGACAATGCCGGTGGTGACTGTCCCGGAGAGTCCCAGCGGATTCCCCAACGCCATCACTGGCTGTCCGACGTGCAACGCTGCGGAATCACCGTGGTCGATGGGCACCAGTGTCTTCGGCGGAGCATCCAACCGGATCACCGCCAGATCCGTGGCCGGATCCACCCCCACCACTGACGCACTGTAGGTGTCTTGAGCGCCAACTCGCACTTCAATCTGTGGGTGCGCTCCCGCCATTGACACGACGTGATTATTGGTGACGATGTCGCCACGAGAATCCCAGATGACCCCGGACCCTTGGTCGCCTCCCTGGTTGCCTTTGACGGCGATCGCTACCACGCTCGGCGACACCTTCCCTGCCACTGCAGACCAGGTAGTGTCACCGACTCGAGGTGCTGGGGCAGCAGCGACTGACGCCTGCGCCGTTTCTGGTGCCGACACGGCTTTCCCGATGCCATATCCCACTCCGCCGATGGCTAGCATCCCCGCGACGGCCAACGCGGCCAGCGTGACCCGGCGTCGAGGTGGAGGCGTCTGTGCGGCACCTGACGAAGCGGGTGCCGTCGACGGAGTCGATGCACCCGGGGAAGCAGCTGATCGAGCTGCTGACGGATCAGTCGGCTGAGCCGTCGATGGCGGTGTGCTCGGCGGTGCGATCGGGGTGGTCGACGCTGACGCGACCGGGGTTGTCGTCAGGTCAGATGTGCTGCTGTTAGTGTGCGCTGCGTCCATGATCGTCGTCCTCACTCAGTGATGTCCGTCGTCGGAGCTCTCCGGTGTCGGCACGGGCCCGCCGTACGAGGAGCTTTCTTCCACGGTGGGCGCACCGACCAAGAACTCGCTGAGAACGCCCGGGAACTCTCCGCCAGACCTCAGCTAGGCCTGCGTCACCCCTCCGCGATCAGATCCGACGAAGGAGGCGCGGTGCGTCGTACACCAGGGAAGATCCAGCGGATTGGCCGAGCGCAGCCCCACGGCATCCGTCACAGTGGAGCGCGACGTGCCGTGAGCATCCGAATCCGGTTGACTCTGCTGACCGTCATCGCCGTGGTCATCCCCTTGACGATCGGAATGGCGCTGGCGACTGTGCTGCTGCATCGATCTCTGGTCGGATCGCTGCGGGAACGCACCGAAGTCCGGGCCGCGGAAGTCTCTGACGTCCTCACCAATCACGGTGTCGGCGGGGTCCAAGACCGGCTTCACCTGCTCGCCGACGAAGGCCGACGAGTGCAAATCATCGATCCGGCTGGGGCGGTGGTGTTCTCTTCGGCAGGTGCAGGAGCCAATACGCCGCTGTCTCCGCTGCGACCTTCACCTGGACAAGTCGAGATCAGCGGGGTCGAAGGCTGGCCTCTTGACGTCGACGATTCACCACCGGTGGTCGTCGCCCGAGGCAGCACCCACGGGTTGTCGCCGTACATCGTCCTCGTCGCTGCCGGTCGGCACGTCCAGGACGATGCCGCCCTTCGGGTCGCGCGCGCCGCCGTCGTCGTCGTCCCCACTCTGCTGGTCGGTGTCGCCGTCGTCACCTGGGTCTTGATCGGTCGCACGCTACGTCCAGTCGAAGCGATCCGTCGTACGGCGCAAGCCATCACGGCCAGCAACCTGGCAGCCCGCGTCCCCGAGCCAGTGCAGACCGACGAAATCGCGGCGCTGGCACACACCATGAATTCGATGCTCGACCGACTGCAAGCAGGTCACGAGGCTCAACGTCGCTTCGTGGCAGACGCCAGCCACGAACTGCGCTCACCGTTGGCGAGCCTACGGACGGCCGTGCAACTCGCCGCCGACCCGGCGATGAGCACCGACTTGCCCGAAGTCCTCGCCGTGATGGACACCGAATCCGCCCGGCTACAAAGACTCGTCGATGATCTGCTTACCCTTTCCAAAGCAGACGATGCCGGTGTGGTCCCGGTGCGATTCCGCGACGTCGACCTCGACGATGTCGTGGCCGGTGAGGTACGACGGCTTTCGGTCACCGGCACCGTGACGGTGCGTTCCACTCTTCGGCCGGTGCGGATCCGCGGAGACGAACTGCACATGTCACGGGTGGTGCGCAATCTGCTGGACAACGCGGTGCGCGCGGCGACATCGACAGTGACGGTGACGCTGACACATGTCGGGACCACCGCCCAGATCATCATCGACGACGACGGCGCTGGCGTGCCACCTGACCAGCGGCAACGGATCTTTGAACGGTTTGTGCGGTTGGATGCTGACCGGTCACGTCACACCGGTGGATCCGGTCTGGGATTGTCCATCGTCACCGAGATCGTGCGTGCCCACGGCGGGTCGGTGCGAGTCGAAGACGCTCCGGGAGGTGGCGCCCGATTCGTGGTGGAGGTCCCCGCCGAACCAGAACCACCCACCGACGACGACCAGGACTAGCGACGCGCCCACCACCGACGCTCAGGACGCCGTCAGCCGATAACCGACTCCCCGGACCGTCTGGATCGATGACTTCGCAAAGGGGACATCAATCTTCCTGCGGAGATAACCGATATAGACCTCGACGACGTTTAACTCCCCGTCAAACGCTGGATCCCACACCCCAGCAAGGATCTGCGGCTTGGTCACCACCTGCTCAACATGACGCATCAAATACTCCAACAACGCATATTCGCGGGCCGTCAACTCGATCGGGACACCCCCGCGTGCCACCCGATGCTCCGCCGGATCGAGCGTCAGATCACCAACCGTCAACACCGGCGGACGCTCCGGAGCTCCCCGACGCAGCAATGCACGCAACCGCGCCGTAAGAACAACCAGGTCAAAAGGCTTCGTCAGATAGTCATCAGCACCCAAATCCAACGCGTCCACCTGGTCATAGGGGCCGTCTTTCGCGGTCAACATCATCACCGGAGTCCACACCTGCCGAGCCCGCATCCCCGCAAGCACGTCATATCCGTTGCGGCGGGGCACCATGATGTCCAGGATCACGACGTCGTAATCAGGGTCGCAGGCCTCATCCAACCCAGTGACACCATCCCCGACTGCAGTGACCGCAAACCCTTCTTTGGTCAAGGCGGCACGCAGCATTGTCACTAATGATTCGTCGTCTTCGACGAGGAGCAGTCGCATCCGATATCCCCTGTTCCTCCGACGGTCGGGCTGCGCTCGCAGCGCTGGGCTTGAGTCTGCCAGCGTGGTGTGGCGGTGGGTACGCCGGGGCTGGTTCTTACCGGTCGTACGTCCGGTTACCGGGGGTGAGGTACGCCGGTCGCCGACTGGCCACCTGATTGAGAAAGAAACCTTCGCTGTTCGGCCCTTGTCGGTGTCCTCAACCGGCTAGGAAAGGTTCTGGGGGAAATTGATGTCGCCGGGCTACCGGTCCGTGACGCGTCCCCGCCTGTCCCCTTCACGCAAAGGACACGACGTGAGTACTCACCGCATGAGGTATGGCAGTGCCGCTCTCTTCGCCGTGGGGCTTGCCGCTGCCGGGATGACCCCGGTGCAGGCCGAACCCACGCCTACCCCCGTCGCGCCACCTACGGCTCCGGCGCCGAGCGAAGGTGGTGGTGTCGCTAAGGACGCCCCGCAAGCAGAGAAGATGAGTAGCCACAGTCAGGAACTGCTCATTGAGGCTCGTTCGACGGGGAAAGCCCGGGTCACCGTGATGACCCTCACCGAAAAAGGCAAAGCTGGCGCGGTCGCTGATCAATTGCGCTCTATGGGCGCCAGCGTCGGTTATGTCCAGGATCGACTCGGCTATGTACGCGCGTCAGTCGCCACGAAGGATGCGCTGAAGGTCGCGAAGATCGCCCAGGTGCAACGGGTCGATTTGGACGAAATGTTGGCTTCTCCCAAACCGGTCGCTGACCCGCCAGGGCCTGGCACCGGTGGTTCCGGCCCGTGGACTGGCCCGGATGCCAGGACTCCTGCGGAAAACCCCTATTTGCCGACCGCGGAGACCGGCGCGGTGGCCTTTAAGAAGGCCCATCCAGAGTGGGATGGTCGCGGCACCACGATCGGCATCTTGGATTCCGGTGTGGATCTGGATCATCCGGCGCTTCAGGAGACCTCCACCGGACAGCTGAAGGTGTCCAACTGGATCACAGTGACCGACCCCTTGTTGGAGTCGGATGGCACGTGGCGGCCGATGATCATGCACGTCAAGGGCCCAGAGGCGTCGTACGCCGGGGCGACGTGGAAGTTGCCGGATCGTCCGGAAGCTGACTTCGCGATGAACGTTTTCAAGGAGTCGTCGGCGATCCGTAGCGACGAAATTAAGGGCGATATCGACCGGGACGGCAAAACCACAAGTGAGTGGGGCGTCCTGTACGACTACAAGTCCGGCGACGTGTGGGTTGATGTCAACGGTAATCATGATTTCACCGACGAAAAGCTGATGCGTCCCTATAAGGAGCGTCAGGACGTCAACCATTTCGGCAAGGACGACCCATCGACGTCGGTGCGGGAGACCATGCCGTTCGTCACAGAATTCCGCAAGGATGTTGACCTGTCACCGGCTGGCCTGGATGGCCGAAAGGCTGATTTTGTCAACATTGGGCTGGTGGCGAGTGCGCATGGCACTCATGTCGCGGGGATCGCTGCTGGGCACAAACTCTTTGATGGGCTAGATGGCGCGGCGCCGGGAGCAAAGGTCGTTTCGGCGAAGGCGTGTGTGTTCTCTGGTGGCTGTACGGCGGTGGCGTTGACTGAGGGCATGATCGAGTTGGTGGCAAACCAGCACGTGGATGTCGTCAACATGTCTATCGGTGGGTTGCCGGCGCTCAATGATGGCAATACGACGCGCACTGCGTTGTATAACCGGATCATCGACGAGTACGGCGTTCAGCTGTTTATTTCGGCGGGTAATGAGGGTCCGGGGACGAACACGGTCGGGGATCCCTCGGTGGCGACTGATGTGGTGAGTGTCGCTGCTGGTGCGTCGAAGAATACCTGGTTGGCGAATTATGGCGCGAAGGTGTCGGCGGACTTCTGGGCGCAGAACTATTCGAGCCGTGGGCCGCGTGAGGATGGCGGTTTCAAGCCAAATATCATTGCGCCGGGGTCGGCGATTAGTTCGGTGCCGATGTTCTTGGGTCCGCAGGATATGCCGGATGTCAGTTACAAACTGCCCACTGGGTATGCCATGTTCAATGGCACGTCGATGGCGTCGCCGCAGGCGACGGGTGCGGCGACGTTGCTGTTGTCCGCGGCTCGGCAGAGTGACGTGGCGGTCACGCCGAAGGCGTTGCGGGCGTCGATTTACAGCACCACCAATGTGATCAAGGGCCTAGACGTGGCGTCTCAGGGGAGCGGCTTGATCCAGGTGGACCGGGCGTGGGAGGTGTTGAAGAAGGCCCCGAAGGTGGAGAACGCCTACGAGATTAAGGCGCCGGTGTGTACTCCGTTGTCGGGGCTGCTCGCGGAGAAAGACAAGGGCGAGGGTTTGTATAACCGGTGTGCTGCCGAGAGTGGTGGCCAGCGTGCGGGGGAGGCCAAGACGTACGACGTGACGATCACGCGTACTGCAGGTCCTGTCGAGCAGGTTACGCACAAACTGACCATGGTCGGGGACGATGGCACGTTTAACGTCCCGAAGACGGTGGATCTGCCGGTGGGTACGCCGGTCACGGTGAAGGTGAGTGCGATGCCTCGTTCTGAGGGTGCGCATTCGGCGTTGTTGACGATTGATTCTCCGGCGACGGCGTGGGTTGATTCGCAGATGATGGCCGACGTGGTGGTGGCGCATCAGTTGCAGTCGACACCGTTCCAGGCGAAGACTTCTGGCTCGGTGGAGCGGGCTCGCACGCAGAGTTTCTTTGTGACGGTGCCGCCGGGCACGAAGGCGTTGCAGATGAATCTGTCGGGCATCGCCAATGGTTCAGTGACCCGCTTCATGGCGATCAACCCGTATGGTCTGCCGGTCGACAAGGCTGTGCCGAAGGGGTCGTGTTACACCAACAACTCAGACCCGACGTTGTGCAACCCGACGTCGCGGGCGTATATCGACCCGATGCCTGGCATCTGGGAGTTCCAGGTGGAGGCGAGTCGGCGGACCCCGACCACGGCGAACCCGTACACGTTGACCGCTGCGGTGCAGGGCGTGACTGTGGATCCTGCGGTGCAGAAAGTGGAGTCCGCGGTGGCGGGCAAACCGGCTCCGGTGTCGTGGAAGGTGACTAATACCTCAGGTCCGGTGCAGGTGTCCGGTGAGGGTGGCCCGTTGGGGTCGGCGTTCACTGCTCGCCCCACCATCAAGAAGGGGGAGCGGCAGAGTTTCAAGGTCGTCGTCCCCGCTGGGGTCACCCGGTTGGAAGCAAAGATCGGCAACCCTGAGGAGAAAACCGCTGATCTGGATCTGTTCTTGAAAGATCCCTCGGGACGGGAGCTCGCCAAGAGTGCCGCTGGCGGTTCTGACGAGATCGTGGCTGTCGATGCGCCCGCGCCCGGCACCTACACCGTTGAGGTGGAGGGTTATGCGGTCGCTAATGACGCTGGTACGACGTTCGACTATCTGGATGTGTTCTTCGGAGATGCGTTGGGCTCGTTGAAGGTGAACGGTCTGCCGAAGACCCTGAAAACGGGAGAGAGCACCCAGATCACCGGGACGGTGATCGCCAAAGCCGATGCTGGTGAGGGTCGGCGGCTGTTTGGTGAGATGCGGGTCGTCTCAGCGGCGAAAGCCCAGCTGGGCTCGGGCCAGGTGGTGATCGAGAAGGTCACCAAGCCCTGACGTCGCGTCATTCCTGGTTCCTGACTCGAGCGGGGTCCGTCAGTGGTGACGGGCCCCGCTCGGGCGGTGTGAGCCACTCAGGTGGGGGTCACGTGGATGATGGCGGTGACGACGAAGGGTTCGCCTTGTTGGCCGGTGGTGGCGGTGGTGGGGTCGCGGTAGCCGTCGACGGTGAGGGTGCTTCCGTCGGGGAGGTCGGGGTCCGCGTCGAGCAGGTGCAGCGCTCGGCCTTCAGCGGGGACCAGCAGGCGGCTGGCGGGTTCGATGCCGCGTAGGAGCACTCCGGTGACTCGTTCGGTCCGTCGGGTGCGCTGGTGGGGTACGACGAGTTCTGGTTCTGGGCAGGGCAGGTACGCGGTGCCGGGGGTGTCATCGGAGGTCATCGGGCTGCCTTCCGGGGAGATTGCTCTCAGGGTAGGGCGGTGGCGCCGTAGGGTGCCAGGCATGGCTGTGACGGATCCTGCTGCTGCCTCCGCGTTGTCACGTCGCACGTTGGTGGTGGAGTCGTTGTTGGTGCTCGGGGTGAGTTTGGGTGCCTCGGCAGTGTGGTCGGTGTTGTCGATCATCCGTCGGCTGACAGCGGCTACCGCGTTGTCGGGGCAGACGTCGTCGTTGAATACGTCGGTCACCCCGGATCGGCCGTGGCTGGATTTGGCGTATCAGGTGACTCGGATCGTGGTGGCGCTGGTGCCAGTGGCGCTGGCAGTGCACCTCCTCGCCCGGGATGGGGTGTCGACCAGGCGGCTGGGGCTGGACCGTCGTCGGCCGTGGCCTGACCTGGCAATGGGGGCAGGTTTAGCCGCCCTGGTGGGCATCCCTGGGCTGGGGTTGTATGTGGTGGCGCGGGCTATCGGGGTGAACACGACAGTCGCGGCGGCGGGCCTGGCGCCGGTGTGGTGGGCGGTTCCGGTGCTGGTGTTGGCGGCGATGCAGAACGCCGTCCTGGAGGAGACGATCATGGTCGGCTACCTGGGCACGCGGTGGCGGCAGGCTGGCTGGTCATGGTGGTGGGTGATCGGGGTGTCTGCGGTGATCCGCGGCGCTTATCACCTGTATCAGGGCTTCGGGGGATTTGTGGGAAACATCGTGATGGGGGTGCTTTTCGGTGCGGTGTATGCCCGGAAAGGGCGGGTGA
>NZ_JAHPZL010000014.1 GCF_019331795.1 Austwickia sp. TVS 96-490-7B | reverse complement strand
CTGCGGGCCGTTCAGGGCGGGGAGGTCCACGAAGCCGCGACACCGGCGTGCGGCGCTCTGGCGGGCCCACGAGGCCGTGTGGCACCGGCATGAAGCCCCAGGCGTGGCACTGGCGGCACACGCCGCGCGAAACCAGCAGGGGCACCTGACGCAGGTGCGTACCTGACCCGCAGAGCCGCGCTGTCGGCTGCCGGGCCCGTAGAGCGCGCCTGGCGGTGCTCCAGTAGAGCGCCAGACGTGGAGGGGTGGCTGGGTTGACCAGGGCGGGAGCAGCTGAGCAGGGCGCAGGCACAGGCACTACGCGGAGCCCCTGCGGGGCACGCCTGACCCCACCCCCTGGCGGGGGAAATATCTGACTTGGCTTCGTCACCCACTTTGAACACGCCGGGGTCAGATCCCCCACCACCAGCCCCACCCGTGGCAGGGTCAAGCACCATGACCACACCGCCAGGGGACACCCAGGAGCACTGGGAACAGATCTGGCTGCCCCAACGCCCCTACGCCACCGACGACCTCCTGACGGGCATCTACCGCATGTCCCGCCCTAAAGCCCTGGTCAAGCGGTACATCGAAGCCAACCCCCAAGCCATGTCGAACCTCCTCGTGGTCGACATCGACCACCCCGACGCGGTCCTACGAGCCCTGTGGGACCGCGCAGGCTGGTTTCCCAACGCGATCGTGGAAAACCCCCACAACGGCCACGCCCACGCCGTCTGGGCGCTCTCAGCGCCCGTGATCCGCACCGAGTACGCCCACCGCAAGCCCCTGGCATACGCCACAGCGGTCTCAGAAGGCCTCAGGAGGGCCGTAGACGGCGATCAGGGGTATTCGGGCCTGATGACCAAGAACCCGGCTCACAGAGCCTGGGAGACCCGTTGGATCACCGATGAGCTCTACGCCCTAGACGACCTCGCCGCCCGCCTCGAAGCCCTCGGACACCTCCCCGACACCTCCTGGACCCGCACCCGACGACGCAACCCCACCGGACTCGGCCGCAACTGCGCCCTGTTCGAAACCGCCCGCACCTGGGCCTACCGAGAGCTACGCCACCACTTCGGCGACCCCCACGGCCTGGCCACCGCCATCCACACCGAAGTCACCACCCGCAACGCCGAATACCACACACCCCTACCCCCCAACGAAGCCCACACCATCGCCACCAGCATCACCCGCTGGATCACCACCCGCTCCCGCATGTGGCACGACGGACCCACCACCTACGAAGCAACCTTCACCACCATCCAAGCCGCCCGCGGCCGCAAAGGCGGACAGGCTTCAGGAAAGGTGCGACGTCAAGGTTTGGAGGGGCTGTGAGTCGCCCCCCCGTACCACCT
The DNA here is from genome assembly GCF_019331795.1 of Austwickia sp. TVS 96-490-7B. Classification (GTDB taxonomy): domain Bacteria; phylum Actinomycetota; class Actinomycetes; order Actinomycetales; family Dermatophilaceae; genus Austwickia. The sequence continues at coordinate 2,191 of NZ_JAHPZL010000014.1, read as the reverse complement.
CACCTGCGTAAACCACGCAACGGACGCACCATCAAAGAAGCCGCCAAACTCACCGGACTCACCGAACAAACCATCAAACGCTGGACCTCAGAACCCCGCGAGATCTACCTCACCCGCGCCGAACAACGCCGCACCCAAATCCGCGACCTCAAAGCCGCTGAACCGAAACTATCCCTACGCGCCATCGCGGCCCGCCTCGGCTGCTCAGTCGGCACTGTTCATAATGCCCTGAAACAGGGTTGAGTTTACAGGTTTATCCACGACGGATAAACCTGAAGCGAATTCTTCTAGCGGCAGATTCGATGAACTTTCACGGCGACGACTCCGTGTCAGCACTCATGCAGAGACCACGGATCCACAACGAGGACATGAGGTGGGGGCACATCGACGATGCAAGCAAGTCGCGCATCAGGAGGTCTAACGTGGCGTTTTCAGTGTTCCAGGGGTGCTGGTTGGGGGGTTCGGTGTCTGGTGGTTCTCGGGCGTTGGTGGACAGTGGTGGTCTCACGTCCTGGAATGCATGAGGTGTGTCGGTCCTGGTGGCGTGAGAAGAGGGTGCTGGCAGGGCTCGGGGGTGGTGTGCCCGCGATGACAGACACCAAGACAGCACAACGGTGCGTGGCGAGTGGGTGGTAGGCGGGTGTGTGAGTGGTGGTGAAACGATGTTGTCCGCCGTGCCCACTCGCGGTTGATCTGGCTGGACCAGCGCAGCGCGAGAGCGAGTAAAGCCCTTCGGTGAGTTGTGTCGACTGGCTGGCGTGTGGTGTGTTAGCGGCTCGCGTGAATAGCGTGATCGCGCCCATGATTAACGGGCTAGGGGTTCCCCTGTTTTGTGGCGTATCCGTACGGCGCTTCACCAGCGTTTGTTTAACAAACGCTATACTTGCTGTCTCTTATCTCACGGTGGTTTTTGTCGCTGGCTGGTGTGGTTTGTGAGCTGGTCTGTCACCGTGGGCGGCCTGGGGGTGACCTGCGAGGTCAGCTGGTGTAGATCCGGCTGCGGTGGTCGATGTCGATGACCAGGACCACGAGGCGGTCCTCGATCAGGTCGCAAATGATCCGGTAGTCCCCGACCCGGTAACGCCACAACCCAGCCAGCGAGCCGGTCAACGCCTTCCCCCGGACCCGGGGGTCCTCGAGGGTTTCTACTGCCCGCAACGCGTCACGCAGCCGTCGAGCGACCTGGGGGTCGGCCTTACGCAGCCACTTCACTACAGCCGGGTCGTACTCCAGATGCCAGGAGCGATTCACGACAGGTCGTCTACCGCGTCTGCTGGGACCGCGACCCCGTCAAGACCTAGCATCCGATCCACCTCGTCCGCGCTGAGTGCACGCACCTGCCCGGTGCGCACCTGTACCGCCCGCGCGAGCAGCTGCTGCTCCCACTCCAACCGGTCCACCTCACGTTCCATCGCCTCACGCAGCACATCCCCCCGGGACCGTCGCGTCGCTGCTGCCAACGCCTCCACCCGTACCCGCAGCGACTCCGGCAACCGCACCGACACCGGCCGTCCCAACGCTTCACCCGTCATGTACACATTGTGTACCACCCGCCCTACCCGGTCTACCCCCACGCATCCCACCCCACCACATACCCGGTATATCCACTTCCATATCAGCACATTCCCACCCTGACCTCAGGAACACCTTCCACCCCTTCCACCAGGCAGTCCCAATGGAGAAAAACCCCACCCGCCCTGAGGGACGATGGATGGGTGGGGTTTTTCTCCTAGAGGGACGTCATGCCTGGTGGAAGGGGTGGAAGGTGTTCCTGAGAGACACAGGCAAAGAACACCCTAGGAACAGTTGAGGAACACCCTGAAAGCACTTCCTGACCCGCACAAAAAATCCCCCATCAGGGTCAAAGAAACCCGAAACCACCCCCGCCACAGCCCCGGAGAAGAAACCCACCCCCTGGCGTGCCGGCCGCCCTGAACGGCCCACGCCGCAACGCTCAGGGCTCCCGCCGGCAGCCGGCGGGACAGCCGGCACCGGACCCCGGGGGGTGTCCCCTAGGGTCCGGTACGCGCCGCACGAAACCCGCAGAAGCCCGCAGGAGCGCTTCTGCGGGCCGTTCAGGGCGGGGAGGTCCACGAAGCCGCGACACCGGCGTGCGGCGCTCTGGCGGGCCCACGAGGCCGTGTGGCACCGGCATGAAGCCCCAGGCGTGGCACTGGCGGCACACGCCGCG
>NZ_JAHPZL010000013.1 GCF_019331795.1 Austwickia sp. TVS 96-490-7B | reverse complement strand
TGCGGGGATGGGTCCGATGGGTGGCGGTGGCGGTGCTGGTGCTGGGGAGAAGGAGCGGGAGTTGCGGCGTCGGAAGGAGTATTTGATGGAGTCGGATGATTTGTGGGGGACGCCGAAGTATGCGGTGCCGCCGGTGTTGGGTGATGAGGGGGCGTTGTATGTGTTTGATGATGATGAGGATGACGACCCGAGGAGGGGCCGCTGATGTCTGACGTGCGTGCTAATGGGAGTGCAGTGAATCCGTTTGAGCGCCCAGGCCCTCAAGGGGTGTCTACGGAAGCTGAAAAAGCTATGAAAGCGTTGAGTTTGGGTAGGGTCGGGGAGTTCAATTTCAACCCGCAAGACTTCGAGGCGACCTACAAGCGGCTGTATTCAATCCATAAAAAGCTCCAAGAAGAAATTATCAAAGTTGATCGCAGGTCAGAAGAATTTGATTCATCAAATCCAGGTGGAGATATCGCGGAAGTCGTAAAATCATGGAAAGTTATTACGATAAAAAATCGGGAATTAAGCGCAAATCTGGTTAACTTAGATAAGTTAGTATGCTCTTTTCTAAACGCAATGCGCGACTCGTATAGTTCATACCTCGACAGCGATAGTAGTGCTTGTCAAAACTTCACTTCAATCAAAAAACAAGAGCATAAGTGACTTCCGAGAGGGTGACAAGTGAAATCTAAGACTGCCATGCTCCTAGTATGCTTCGGAATGGTATGGGGTATGAGTGCCCCTAGCTCATATGCTGACTCAATTAGGGATGGGCAGTGGTGGATCTCCTCTATGCATATCAAACAGTCGCTTTCTTTATCGCGGGGGGCAGGAGTTAAAATCTGCTTGATTGATAGTGGGGTGGATGCGAAGCATCCTGATCTTCAGGGTGTCAAATTTGCTGGTGGCAAAGATATGACGGGTGGGGGATCACCTGACGGCTTGCAGCCCCATGAAAATCATGTCGGTGATCATGGCACTGGGATGGCAGTGAATATCGCTGGTCGAGGGCATGGTCCCAACGGGAGCGAAGGGATGCTGGGCGCTGCACCTGATGCTGAAATCATGAGTGTCTCTTTCGGTGCGGCGCCTCCAGGGCCGGACCCCGTGACAGAAGGCATCAAATATTGCGCTGATTCGGGTGCCAAAGTGATCAGTCTGTCTCTTAGTGGTGCCACGAATGGAATAGACTCAGCGATCGCATACGCACAATCAAAAGATGCAGCGATAATTGCAGCCACAGGAAATGATGGAAAAAATCAATTTTATGGGTGGGATGACAAATTTGGAGTGCTGCTAGTTGGCGGAGTTGACAAGGATCTTAAGCGGAATGAAAAGTCAAACTGGGGAAAGCCAAAATCGAATAGTTTGAAAGGGGTTTATTCTCAAGGGGTGGGTGTATGTGGGCCATTTTCGGCGTCTAGTGAGCCTCGGGTGGAGATACCTCAAGCGATTCCTGGTGGGGGATATAAGATGTCATCCGGCACGTCAGTTGCTACGGCGGTGGTGGCGGGTGTGGTGGCGGCGGTGCGTTCAAAGCATCCCGATTTAGATGCTGCGAATGTTATTAACCGGGTGATTAAGACGGCGCATAAATCTGGGTCGGGAGATGTCCCTAATGCGGATTGTGGGTGGGGTGTGGTGGATGCTGAAGCGGCGTTGACGGCTGACGTGCCTAAGGTTGATTCGAATCCTCTAGGGCAGATGGATGACAAATCCGAGAACCTTAAAAGGACAATTTTTGGAGTGAAGTCGATGGGGGTCTGGGATCCGTCGTACCAACCTGATGCGCAGAGCCCAGCGAAGCCCAGCGGGTCGACCGCGATCTCGGCTGAGCCTGTTAGCGGTCCGCCGGTAGGTTTGATTGTGGGTGTCATGGGTGTGTGTGGCGCGTTGATGGGTGGAGTGTATTGGTGGTTGCGGAGGCGACACGCGTGAAAAATGGGTTCCGGGTATGTCAGGGAGTGATGGTCGCGGGTGTTGTCTGGTCGATGTCCGTGAGTCCGGTGTGGGCTGACAATATCCGGGATCGGCAGTGGTGGATCTCCGCCATGAATATTGATAAGTCACTGCTGATATCTCGGGGGGCAGGAGTCAAAATCTGTCTGATTGATAGTGGGGTGGATACGAAGCATCCTGATCTTCAGGGTGTCAAATTTGCTGGTGGCAAAGATATGACGGGTGGGGGATCACCTGACGGCTTGCAGCCCCATAAAAATCTTGTCGGTGATCATGGCACTGGCATGGCAGTCAATATCGCTGGTCGAGGGCATGGTCCCAACGGGAGCGAAGGGATGCTGGGCGCTGCACCTGATGCTGAAATCATGAGTATCTCCTTCGGTTCAGCCCCGCCAGGACCGGACCCCGTGACAGAAGGCATCAAATATTGCACAGATTCAGGTGCCAAAGTGATCAGTCTGTCTCTTAGTGGTGCCACGAATGGAATAGACGCGGCTATCTCCTATGCGCAGTCAAAAGACGTCGCAATAGTAGCCGCAACCGGCAACGAAGGCGATCAACTTTTTGGGGGATGGACGGAACAGTTTGGCGTACTGCTTGTGGGTGGCGTTGACAAGAATCTCAAACGAGACAAAAAGTCAAATTTTGGAAAGCCAAATTCGAATAGCTTGATGGGGGTATATTCTCAAGGGGTGGGTGTGTGCGGGCCGTTTTCGGCATCTAGTGAGCCTCGGGTGGAGATACCTCAAGCGATTCCTGGTGGGGGATATAAGATGTCATCCGGCACGTCAGTTGCTACGGCGGTGGTGGCGGGTGTGGTGGCGGCCGTGCGTTCAAAGCATCCTGATTTAGATGCTGCAAATGTTATTAACCGGGTAATTAAGACTGCTCAGAAATCTGGGTCGGGAGATGTCCCTAATGCGGATTGTGGGTGGGGTGTGGTGGATGCTGACGCGGCGTTGACAGCTGATGTGCCCAAGGTTGATTCGAATCCTCTAGGGCAGATGGATGACAAGTCTAAAAATGCGAAGAGAACAATTTCTGGGGTGAAGTCGATGGGGGTCTGGGATCCGTCGTACCAACCTGATGCGCAGAGCCCAGCGAAGCCCAGCGGGCCGACCGCGATCTCGGCCGAGCCGGTTAGCGGTCCGCCAGTGGGTCTGATCGTGGGTGTCGTCGGCGCGTGCGCTGCTCTCGCGGGTGGCGCGTTCTGGGGCTGGCGACGACTCCGCCGCTGATCACACCCGGACCTGCGCCGCACCACTGCGCCAGCATTTTTTCGGGTGAGTCCACACGGCAGGCGCAGTCACGTCCCGCAAAAGGTCACCGTTGGTGGAGTCCCCACCGGAGGTGGCGCGGCCAGATCTTCCCAGTCAGCGCGAGCCGTCCACGGCGCACTGACTGCCCGGACAAGACGTGCATACGCGCTGATATCTCCCCCAGTAGCAGCAGCCAATGCCTCCTCAACAAGATGATGACGAGGCACGTACGCCGGGTTCACCCGATCCATAGCCGCCGCCACCATCGGATCCACATCCCCCTCAGATGCCATCCCCACCGCTGACCGCCACCGACCGACCCACCCGTCGTATCCCCGGGAATCGCTGAACAGTGACCGAGCCTCACCGGTTGCCAACGCTCGAAAAAATACCGTGAAATCCACCGCCCCCTGCTCTAACACCACCATCAGGTCCCGTATCAACACCGGATCAGCCGTCGGCAACGCCAACTTCGACGACATCACCTGCACCCACTGATCTCGATACTTCTGCGGAAACGTCGACAACACCTCTGTGGCCCGACTGACCGCCGCCTCCTCATCGCGACCCAACAACGGCAGCAAAGCTTCACCAAGACGAGCCAGATTCCATTGGGTGATGCCTGGCTGATGCCCGAACGCATACCTTCCAGACACGTCAATCGAGCTAAACACCGCTGCCGGGTCATACCGATCAAGGAATGCACACGGACCAAAATCGATGCTCTGCCCACTGATAGTCGTGTTGTCCGTGTTCATCACCCCGTGGACAAAACCAACGCCCATCCAGGCCGCGACCAGCGCCGCCTGAGCAGACACGACCTGCTCGTAGAAACCCACATACCGGTCAGCGCTATCCATCAACTGCGGATAATGCCGCCGAATCGCATGATCAGCCAGTGCTGACACCACGTTCACGTCGCCACGGGCAGCGGCGTACTGGAACGTGCCCACCCGCAGATGTGAAGCGGCGACGCGGCAGAGGATCGCCCCAGGGTGTGGAGTGTCTCTCACGACCTCCTCGCCGGTGGTGACGACCGCTAACGCCCTCGTCGTGGGGACGCCCAGAGCATGCAAAGCTTCACCGATGACATGCTCACGAAGCATGGCGCTAAGGACTGCCCGGCCGTCGCCGCGTCGAGCATACGGCGTGGGTCCAGACCCTTTCAGGTGCAGATCATGGCGGGCGCCATCGCCAGTGACGACCTCCCCGAGTAGTAAGGCTCTTCCATCACCCAACAGTGGGGAGTAGGCGCCAAATTGGTGGCCAGCATAGGCCTGCGCGGCGGTCGGCACCGTCGTCGGGACCTGTCCGGTCAGGAAATCCAGCCCCACCGGTGATGCCAGCCACTCGGGATCTAAGCCCAGCTCCCCAGCCAGGTCGGTGTTCAATACCACCAGCTGGGGCCGGGGCGGAGCCATCGCACGCCATGGCGTTGACAGGGCAGGGACATCATCGGCGTACTGATGCTCCAAAACAAAGGGAAACGGGCCTGCCAGGTGAGCGCTCACTCGTCGGCCAAGAACGCAGCGACGCGCTCGGTGGGCCGCCCGATGATCGCGCGATTGCCCCGCACCAACACCGGGCGTTCCATCAGTTCCGGGTGGGCGGCAAGGACATCGGCGACCTGCTCGGCGGTGTGCACATCTGCGTCAGTCAGACCGGCGTGGGCAAAACCGGCGTCTCGACGTACCAACGCGGACGGGGCGTCCTCCAGGATGGCAAGGACTGCGAGCAGTTCGTCACGAGTGGGAGCGGTACGCAGGTAGTCGACGATGCGGACATCGGCACCGGCATCAGCGGCAGCCGACAGCGCTGCGCGGGACTTGCTGCATCGAGGGTTGTGGAAAATCTGGACATCGCTCATGTCCGCCAGTCTCACCCATCGCAAACAGGGGAAGCGATGTCAGGGTCGAGGTTCTGCCGTTGTGGCTGCGACCAGATGTCGGTGAGGTGGTCAGATGAGGGAGACCAATTCAGGGGGCGGGATCAGCCAATGCACCCGCTCGCCGTCGCCGTCGCTCACCTGGACGGTCGGCGCGCACAGCCACCCGTCGTCAAGGTAGGTGTCGATCCCGGTAGGGTCCGAAGTCCGGGTCAGCGGCAGAACTGTCCTGTCGGCCATGGAGTTCGTCCCCTCATGTCGAGATTTTTTTATACACTTGGTGTGTGAAAATTACGCCGGGACATGGCCCCGCGTCAACCCCAGACCTGACCGAACTCCCACCGGCCCGTCTACGAGTACTCAGGGCCCTCAGCGGATTTCATCAGGAAGGTGACGTCAAGTCGGCCGACGGGGAGCACACCCAGGGGGCCGGTGCCACCGCACACCAACTTGCCGAACACCTCGACGCGCACCCCAATGGAGTGCGCCGCCACCTCGACGCACTCGTCGCCGACGGACTAGTCACCGCTCTCGCCGTGCGTAGCACCGGCCGGGGGCGACCTGGGGTGCACTACCACCTCACCCTTCTAGGCCGATCAGCCCTTGCGGGAGTAGACGCCCCCATTAGCGCCGAATACATCACGATGGCAAGGGCATTCGCGGAGTACGTCGCGACCGGGTCAGGGAATCCGGTCGATGATGCTCACCGGATCGGTCGCACCTGGGGTCAACTCCTCGCCGGACGCACCCTCCACGAACGCCACCACAGTGCCTCCAAGGCATCCGAACCCGGCGAGCGCCGTGAGACTGCCACGCCCGCCGACGCTGCCACGCCTGCCGGGGGTCGGGAGTCCGAAGCCGGCGAAAGCGACGGCGCGCACGTGCGGGGACGACTCATCGAGCTTCTCGATGGACTCGGTTTCTCCCCGCAATCCCGCGCCGACGGCACCGTCGCGTTGCGCACCTGCCCCCTTCTTGACGCCGCTACCCACACTCCCGACATCCTCTGTCAGGTCCATCTGGGCATGGTGCAAGGAGCGGCGACGACGTACGGGGGCACTGCTGATGGTGGCGAACTACGCGCCTTCGCTGAACCCGGTGCCTGCCTGCTGCGCTTTCCCGGGGCAGCAGGGCGGCCACCGGGAGAATGACCGGCCCGGCTGATCTGCGCTGACACGCCATCGGTACGTCGACGCTCGGCCTGCCGATGCGCGTGACCCCCACGCTCGCCACAGCGCGACAACGCTCAGGCTTAGTCCGAGCCGAAGAGGTCGCGGGTGTACACCTTTTCCCTGACATCTGCCAGATCGTCGTGCCATCGGTTAGCGACGATCACATCAGAGCGCGTCGTGAAATCGTCTAAGTCACGCACGACTTCAGAGTGAAAAAATTCTGTCCCGGAATAGGTGGGTTCGTAGACGATAACCGGGATGCCCTTCGCTTTGATCCGTTTCATGATTCCCTGGATCGAAGATGATCGGAAATTGTCGGCTCCGGTCTTCATGGTCAACCGATAGATGCCGACAGTTCGGGGCTCACGTGACAGGATATCTGCGGCAATAAAATCTTTGCGTGTCGTATTTGAATCAACGATGGCGCGGATCAACGTTTGCGGCACTTTATCGTAATTAGCGAGGAGCTGTTTGGTGTCTTTGGGAAGGCAGTACCCGCCATAGCCGAAGCTGGGGTTGTTGTAATGTGAGCCGATCCGCGGATCCAAGCCGACGCCCTCGATAATCCGTTTGGTATCTAAGTCGTGGGTCACGGCGTAGGTGTCTAATTCGTTGAAATATGACACCCGCATCGCCAAGTAGGTGTTGGCGAACAACTTGATCGCCTCGGCTTCCGTCGAGCCGGTCAAGACGATCGGGGTGTCAGGATCCACTGAACCCTGCGCGAACAGCGCGGCAAGCTTCTCTGCTTCTGGCCCGGTGCCCCCGATGATGATCCTGCTGGGGTGGAGATTGTCATAGAGGGCGCGACCCTCACGGAGGAACTCTGGGCTAAACATGATCCGCAGGCCAGAGAATCTTTCCCGAGCTCCCCGGGTATATCCCACCGGGATCGTTGACTTGATGACCGCGATAGCGCGGGAGTCGATCTGCTCAATTTGAGCGAGCACCGAGTCGACGCTGCTGGTGTCAAAAAAATTCAGCTTCTCGTCGTAATTGGTAGGGGTAGCAATCAGGACATAGTCCGCTCCCTGGAAAGCGTCATGTGCATCAGTGGTGGCGCGCAGTCGCAATTCGCGGTGCTGGAGATAATCTTCCAGCTCGACGTCAGCCAAGGGTGATCTTCGTTCGTTCACCATCGCCACTCGATGTGCGTCAATATCGACGGCTACTACGTCATGATGTTGCGCGAGAATGACAGCATTTGCCAGCCCAACATAACCGAGCCCGGCGACGGCAATTTTCATGTCTCACACCCTAGCGCAAGCCTCCCGGAACAGCGTGATGATGCAACAATTCGCAACTCTCCGTCAGTCTGCAGTGTGCAGATCTGGATCAGGCGGCTCGCGGTCGTTGCGCAGGCGGCCTGACCCGCCCAGGGATGAACCGATATGCGACCCCTTGGCATCACCTGCGATGCTGGGAGTAGTCCGTACGGACGCTGAAAGCAACGCATCAGGTGGTGAGCATGACCGGAGACGGCGGCAAAATCGATTCAGGACAAGGCGATTCACTGTCTCGGCGGGATCTTCTCCGGTGGAGTGCCTTGGGGTTGACCCTGGCCGCTGCCAGCAGCGCCAGCAGCTGCGGCACTACCCCGGAAGCTGCCGCGACCACCCCCACCACCACCGCTGCCGCGACCGCCAGCAGCACCCCTCAAGCCAGCACAGCGCACCACGAAACCATTGGTGACGGCTCCACCGCGAAGACCGGACCCCAACCGCACCAGCCGGAGAGCGCCCGACTCGACCACGGACAGCGCCCACCACAGTTCGTGGTGATCTCCTGGGATGGTGCCGCCGAAGGACCCTCACAACTCCTCACTCGATTCCGCAAAGTCGCCCAAGACGTCGGCGGATCTATGACGCTGTTCCTCTCTGGTCTTTATCTCCTCCCCGAAAACAAAGCTAAGGAATACAAACCTCCGCGCCGTCCCGCCGGAGCTTCCGCCATCCCGTTCCTCCCTGAAGCGAGCGTACGGCGGACCATCAGCGGCATCAGCCAAGCCTGGACTGAAGGCCACGAAATCGGCACCCACTTCAACGGGCATTTCTGCGGACCTGGCGGAGTCTCCTCGTGGAGCCAGGCCGACTGGCGGCACGAAATCGACGAAGCCTACCGACTTGTGCAGAACTGGCGCACCCACACCGGATATACCGACCTGCCTGCGCTGCCTTTCGACTACCGCACCGAACTCGTCGGCGGGCGCACCCCATGTCTCGAAGGCCGCGACAACATGCTGCCCGTCGCTAAAGCCCTCGGGTGGCGCTACGACTCCAGCGGCACCCGCCACCAAACCTGGCCGGAACGCCACCGCACCGGCCTGTGGGATATCTCCATGGGCACCGTCCCGATGCGCGGTCACGGTGAAGTCCTCAGCATGGATTACAACTTTATGTACCAGTTTTGTCAGGACAACGTGAACGCTGGCAGCGCCGCACAACGCCAGCAATGGAAAAACCTAGTCATTGACGCGCTCCTCGCTGGTTTCGATCGCGCCTACCGCGGCAATCGGGCGCCGTACATCCTCGGCAATCATTTCGAACATTGGAACGGCGGCATCTACATGGACGCCGTTGAAGAAGCCGCCCGGCGGATGGCCCGCAACCCTGACGTGCGTTTCGTCTCGTTCCGTCAACTCGTCGACTGGATGGAAGCTCAAACCCCCGAGGTGCTCACCGCCCTGCAAGCACTCCCCGTGGGGAAAGCGCCTGCCCACGGGTGGGAAGCGTTGACTGCCGTCCCAGACGCGAAGCCGTCACCAACTCACTCCGCGGGAAACCCCTCCTCATCTCACCCCGCAGTGGACCCGTCACCATCCCATTAACCTGGTCGATGTGATCCCGTCGTACGACGCCACCCCTGAGCCCACCAGCTTTCTCGACGGACCCCGCCCCGATGGCCCCGCCATCGACCGGATCCTGCACGCTTACCGCGAATCCCAAGCTCTCATCACCGCGGTCCGCCTCGGACTCTTCGACGCATTCGGCAAGACCGGTGAGAGCTGTACCGGCGAGAGCTGTACCGGTGAGAGCTGTACCGGCGAGAGCTGCACCGGTGACAGCACCACCGGTGTCGGTAGCACCATCGACGAGCTAGCCCGGCACTGCCGTATCAGCGCCGAAGCCTGCGCCGTGCTGTGCGAAGTGCTCACTGGCTCAGGGCTGCTCAACCCCCACCTCCACTCTGGGGCAACCTGCTATATGCCCACTGAGCTGGCCGCCGCGCATCTGACTCCGCACGCGCCCTACCCCCTCACCCACTGGGTCGCCTCCGAGCAGGACAAGTACGTCGGATTCGCTGGACTCGCCGAGGCACTCCGCGCCACCCCCACCCCAGACGACCCGGCCCGGCTGGAACGCCGACGCCTCGGCATCGACCCTGCCCACCTCGAAGGACTCGCTGAAGTCGCTCGCGCCCGTGCCCCCGAAACTGCCCGGATCGTCACTGCGCTCCACCCTGACAGACCCGGTCTCATCCTGGACGCTGGCGGCGGACACGGCATGGACGCCATCGGCGTCGTACAGCACTTGCCTGGTTGGCGAGCTGTCATCGTCGACCGGCCCCGGCCCGCCCAGGTCGCGCAGGACAATACGACCCGCCACGGCCTCACTGACCGCATCACTGTGCACGAAGCTGACCTGGAAAGCGACGACCTCCACGCGCTGCTCACCCAGGACACCCCCGGCTGTCCCGGCGCGGATATCGCTTTCCTCTTCATGGTCCTTGGCGGCAAACCCGCGCCCGAAGCGCACGCCATCCTCCACAATCTGTACGCCGCGCTCCGCCCTGGTGGGTGGCTCCTCATCCGCGGCAACTGGACCGACGCCCACCGTGGCGCCACATCCGCACTCAAACACCTGCTACGGCCAGGAGGGCGCCGTACCCTCACTCATGAACGCACCCTGCAACTGCTCGCCACCACCGGCTATGACCTGATCCACACCGTTGCTGGCGTAGGAATCGAAGCCAACGCCGTCATCGCTGCCCGGCGCCCGCTACCGCAGATCCCATCCTGACGATCCGCGGCACCCACCGGACAGGCGCCTTGCTCCCTAACGGAAAGTGGCGACCTGCATCTGGCGGTCGTTGTATTCAGATACCGCTATTGCTGCCCAGACCAGGCCTGCCGGCCAGGTCAAAAAAAGTCCCAATCCTAAGGTCAATATCCCCACCACGAGATTGACCAGCATCATCACTAATGCGCCTACCACGGTGGAGTAGAACATCCCCAACGGCCCAAAGAAGAAGGCCAACAGCAAAGCCACCGTCACAGACTTGCGATCATTCACAATGACGACTGGCGGCCGGTAGAGGGGATAACCGCCGTAGTTCTGCACACCGTAAGGGTGCGGGCCAGGATAGTGCGACGGAGGTGGGCCAGAATAGTGCGGTTGTAACGCCTGACCGTGATACGGCGCTGGGGCAGGCTGCGGCGGCCCCGAAGGATAAGGCTGGACAGGACCAGCTGGCATGGGTCCCTCAGGTCGTGGACCGACGAATTCGCCGTGGTGGTTCCCGTACATGCTTCTTGCCCTCCCGTGGTGGCCCTCAGCCTCAGGATATGCCGCATCACGGACGTCCGGCTCCTCATCGACACGAATGCAGCCGGGCGACAGGATGATCCGCTTCCAATGCCACTGGTGCTCAACGACCTTCCGATGATGAGTACGGCGTAACCTGCGGAACAGGGAGAGAGCAATCTGCACCGAAAGGTCAGGACATGGCTGTGGCAGAGGCATCCGTTCGTTCGCGTCGACGTCTGCTGTGGGCTGCCACAGTTCTGTTGATGTTCTGCGGGATAGGAGTTCTGGCGATGCCTGCCCTCGGCGCAGACGACACCAGCACAGCCATCAGTGAGGGTCTGTTCTTTGCGGCAGCAGCTGGCGTGATCATCCTCAGAGCGCTCGTGACCCAGCCCCTTCGCGGCGGTAGCCCTCGGGGACAGCAGCGGCTGGTGACTTCCGAACTGTTCGGCTCTGTGATCGGGGCTGCAGTGTTCCTTTATCTGTCAGCGCGAACCTTCAACCGGATGCCCTGACATGTCAGCGCCTCAGACAGCACGGAGTCCTCGGCGTCGCTTCATGAATGTCTATGCCTGGCTGGTCATGGTGGTGCTGATTCTGGTCAGTCTCGTCTTGCCAGTCATCAATGTCAGCGAGCAGATTCGGCATAGCGGCGATGCAGTGTTGTGGATCTTGGTCGCGGGATTGTTCCTCTTGGGCGCCTGGGTGTGGCACGGCGAACTCAATGGTGATTCAGCTCAGCGACATCGATTCTTCGTGGTCACGCTTCCTTTTGCCCTTGTGGGTGCGGCGGCGTGGATCACTATGGCGGTTCGTAGCCTTGGTCGGGCTTGGTGACATCGCAGGCGTCAGCTGGATTTGGCTGTCGTGGAGTTTGATCGGAGATGAGAGGGTTACGGCGAGAACGGTTTTCGCTGTTGATCGAGAGGATTGACCCATGAATGACACCACCCCTGTGCGCTCCGATCCGGGGGCCATGACCCACGTTGCCGACCTCATCAAAGGCCAGCGGGTCGCGATGATCGCCACCCTGGATCACGGCACGATCGTGTCTCGGCCATTGGCCTGTCAGGATGCGCCTTTCGATGGCACTGTCTGGTTTTTTTGCCGCGCCAGCAGCGCCCTAGCCACCCAGATCGACACCGACGGGGCCTGCAACGTCTCCTACAGTTCTGACGGTGCGTGGGTATCTCTGGCAGGTCACGGAGAAATCGTCCGGGACGTCGCCCGCAACGAGGAGTTTTGGGGCCCGTTTGCCCAGGCCTACTTTGGGACGTCGTACGACGACCCAGACGTGGTGTTGCTGAAGGTGACCGCAGACACCGCTGAGTATTGGGACAGCCCAGGAAAAGTCGCCCAGCTGGTCAGTGTGGTGACGGCGTTAGCCACTGGTGGGACGGCAGCGAGCGGTGACAACGCCGTCGTCGAAATGCCGCAGTTTGAGTCCTGACCGGCCGCACCGACAGCCCCGTGCCGGGGTCTCCACCCGAAAGGGGAGACCCCGGCACGGCGCTGGAGATCAATCCTGACCGGCCCGTTGACGGGGTAGGTCAGCGGCAAAGGCGTCGATCAGGGTGGCGCTGGCGTCGGGGACAGCCAATTCACCGGCCATCACCTGCCGCTCCACGTCGGCGCGGATTGCCGCTACGGCGGGGGAGTGCCAGAGCGCATCCAGCACGTCCGCTTCGGTCAAGGCATGCAACCACGACCGTTGCTGTTCGGCGCGTCGACGCAGCAACGACCCAGCGCCGTCCAGACGAGACCGGTGATCGGTGACCGCTGTCCACACGTCGTCTAGTCCAGCGCCGGTGCGGGCACTGCAGGTCAGCACCTCAGGGGCTTCGCCGCTGTCCCCAGCCATCAACCGCATTGCGCCACGGAGTTCACGGGCACAGACGCGGGCTTCGCCTTCGTTGTCCCCGTCAGCTTTGTTGACGGCGATGACGTCGACCCGTTCGAGGATGCCCCGTTTGATGCCTTGAAGCTGGTCACCGCTACGAGCCAGCGCCAACATCAAGAAGGTGTCGACCATTTCGGCGACAGCCACTTCGGACTGTCCCACTCCCACGGTCTCGACGAGAACGACGTCGTATCCGGCGGCCTCCAACACGATCATCGACTCGCGGGTGGCGCGAGCGACTCCACCGAGGTGACAACCTGACGGTGACGGACGCACGAAGGCGTCGTCACTCGCCGCGAGTGCAGCCATTCGGGTGCGGTCACCCAGGATGCTGCCTCCGGTACGGGACGAGCTGGGGTCCACCGCCAGGACGGCGACCCGATGGCCCGCCTCGATCAGCCGGATGCCGAGAGCGTCGATGAACGTCGACTTCCCGGCTCCTGGCACTCCGGAGATGCCGACGCGGAAAGCTTTCCCGGCATGCGGGGTGAGCTCGGTCAGCAGGTCCCGGGCGCGGGCCCGGTGGTCGGGGCGGCTGGACTCGACGAGGGTGATGGCCCTCGCCACGTCCAGCCGCGACCCGGACCGGATCCGCGCAGCGACATCAGTGACGTCGTACGGATCAGCCATGCGACTTCTTCGGTGCCGGCACCTCGGCGCCGCGACGTTGCAGCAGCTTCTCCAACAACCCGTTTGCGGCGTCGGTGATCACCGTCCCGGGCGGGAAGATGTCGTCGGCACCAGCGGCCCGCAACTCGTCGAAGTCCTGTGCCGGGATGACACCGCCGACGACGATCATCATGTCCTGCAGACCAGCTGCATCGAGTTCACGACGCAGGGCGGGCACCAAGGTGAGGTGGCCTGCAGCCAACGAGGAGACACCGACGACGTGCACGTCGGCCTCCAGGGCCTGCCGGGCGACCTCGGCAGGCGTCTGGAACAGCGGGCCCACGTCAACGTCGAAGCCGAGGTCAGCGAAGGCCGTGGAGATCACTTTCTGGCCTCGGTCGTGGCCGTCCTGTCCCATCTTGGCGACGAGGATACGCGGACGGCGTCCTTCGGCTTTCTCGAAGGCCGCGACGAGTTCCTGGGACCGGGCGATCGCTGCCACGCCTCCAGACTCCTTGCTGTAAACACCGCTGATGGTGCGGATCTGCGCGGTGTACCGACCGAAGACCTGCTCCAACGCCTGGGACATTTCACCGACGGTCGCTTTGGCACGGGCCGCGTCAATCGTCAATGCCAACAGGTTGGCGTCCTTGTTGCCAGAGTTGTCGGCAGCGGCTTTGGTGAGACGCACCAGCGCGGCCTGCGCGGCGTCCTCATCGCGTTCTTCACGCAGCCGACGCAGCTTCTCGATCTGGCTGGCGCGCACCGAAGCGTTGTCAACCTTGAGGACCTCAATGGGTTCCTCGCCTTCAACCAGGTATTTGTTGACACCGATCACTGGCTGGCGGCCAGCGTCGATGCGTGCCTGGGTGCGGGCTGCGGCTTCTTCGATGCGCAGCTTCGGAATGCCTGCTTCGATGGCTTTGGCCATTCCGCCAGCTTCTTCGACCTCACGGATGTGCGCCCAGGCCCGGCGGGCCAGGTCACCGGTGAGTTTTTCGACGTACGCGCTGCCACCCCACGGGTCGATGACCCGGCAGGTGCCGCTCTCCTGCTGGATGAACAGCTGGGTGTTGCGGGCGATGCGGGCAGAGAAGTCCGTGGGCAACGCGATGGCTTCGTCGAGGGCGTTGGTGTGCAACGACTGGGTGTGCCCCTGGGTGGCGCCCATCGCTTCGATGCAGGTACGGACCACATTGTTGTAGACGTCCTGGGCGGTCAAAGACCATCCAGAGGTCTGGCTGTGGGTGCGCAGTGACATCGACTTGGGGTTCTTCGGGTCGAAGTCACGCACCAACCGCGCCCACAGCAGGCGGGCGGCACGCATCTTCGCGACCTCCATGAAGAAGTTCATGCCGATCGCCCAGAAGAACGACAACCGCGGCGCGAAGGCGTCAACATCCAGGCCGACGCTGCGGCCTGCGCGAATGTATTCGACACCGTCAGCGAGGGTGTAGGCGAGCTCCAGGTCAGCGGTCGCGCCCGCTTCCTGCATGTGGTAGCCGGAGATGGAGATCGAGTTGAATCGCGGCATGTTCGCGCTGGTGTACGCGAAGATGTCCGAGATGATCCGCATTGACGGTGCCGGCGGGTAAATGTAGGTGTTGCGGACCATGAACTCTTTGAGGATGTCGTTCTGGATGGTCCCAGACAACTGCGCAGGCGTGACGCCCTGCTCTTCAGCAGCGATGACGTAAAGAGCCAATACCGGCAGCACCGCGCCGTTCATGGTCATCGACACACTCATCTTGTCCAGCGGGATGCCATGGAACAAGGTGCGCATGTCATAGATCGAGTCGATGGCCACACCGGCCATGCCGACGTCACCTTCGACTCGCGGGTGGTCCGAGTCGTAGCCACGGTGGGTGGCCAGGTCGAAAGCGACCGATAGACCTTTCTGACCAGCGGCGAGGTTACGACGGTAGAACGCGTTGGATTCCTCAGCGGTGGAGAACCCGGCGTACTGACGGATCGTCCAGGGCTGGTTTGCGTACATCGTCGCGTACGGGCCGCGCATGAACGGCGGTGCGCCCGGGACGGTCCGCAGGAAGTCCAAGCCTTCCAGGTCGTTTTCGGTGTACAGCGGCGGCACCAGAATCTGCTCTGGGGTCTGCCACCCTGCGCTGTACGACGCATTGGACGAGACGAGTGACTCCCACTTCGAGGCGGAGTCAACGGGGGGTGCTCCGGTGCCGAGGTCAACTCGGTCGAAGCGGGGGATGCGGCTCATCGCCGTGCTCCTTGGTTCTTCGTGGCCTTGTCAGCCGTGGCCGTGGTCTCTGCGGTCGGCGCGCCGAGCAGATCCAGGATCGAGGTCAACGTGGCAACAACGTCCATGCCCATGCCGATGGCGTCGTCGACACAGCCGGAGTTCTCACCGAGTTCGCTGGCCTTGCCAGCGATGAAGAGACGTTCCACACCTGCCTGACGTAGCGCGGCAGCGACGTCGGCGCCCTCCTCGGCGTACTTGCCAGTGGAGGAACACAAGACGGCGACGCGAGCTCCGTGTTTCTTTGCGGCAGCGCCGATCTCCTCAGCGGTGCCACCCTCGCTGCGCGGTGTGGCCAGACCGGCAACTGCGAGCAGCGCGCTGGTGAAGGTTTCGCGGGCACCGAAGTCACGACGAGCGCCCAGGCAGGCCAGGAAGACCTCCGGGGCTGATCCTGTCGTCTGCGCGTGGGCCAGAGCCCGGTCACGCATCGCTTCGAACACTTCGGCGTCGCGGTGCGGCACCAGACCACCAGCGGGGATGTCCACCCTCTGGCGGGGGATGCGCTCAAGTCGTTTCTCGTCGACCTGGGGGAACATGCTCACGCCGGTCAGCGGGAGGGTCCGCTTCGCCAAACGCTTGGCGCGTTCGCTGTTAGCGGCGTCGATGCGAGCAGCGACCAATCCGTCCGCCAGCGCGCTCGTCATCCCACCGGCACCTTCGATCTCCTGCAACGCAGTCCAGGCCGCTGCGGCGAGTTCATCGGTGAGAGTTTCGACGTACCAGCTGCCACCGGAGGGGTCGAGGACCCGACCCACGTTGGATTCCTCAGCGAGGAGCACCTGGGTGTTCCGGGCGATACGGCGGCTGAACTCGTCAGGCAGCCCGATGACAGTGTCAAAGGGCAGCACCGTGATGGCTTCGGCGGCGCCGACCGCTGCGCCGAAACAGGCGATGGTGGTGCGCAGCATGTTGACGTACGGGTCGTCCCGGCTGAGCATCCGCCAGGAGGTGACGGCGTGCAGGCGTGCGCCGCGGTCTTTTTCGGGAACGTCGCATTCTTCGCCGACCCGGGCCCACAGCCGACGCAGCGCACGCATCTTGGCGATGGTGAGGAACTGGTCGGTGGTGGCGTTAACGCGGAATTCGATCTGCGTGAACGCCTGAGTGGCGTCGATGCCTGCCTCTTCGAGGCGCCGCAGGTAGTCGATTCCGGTGGCGACGGCACAAGCGATCTCGTCGACGTCGCCGGCGCCTGCGTCATGGTAGGGCCGCATATCGATGGCGATCGCCCGGACCTGCGGGTAGTCCGCGAGGCAGGTTTTGGTGGTCGACAGCATGGCGGTGGCGTCCGGTGCGGAGCCGGTGCGGGCTGCTGCGCCCAACGGGTCTAGACCCAGGTTGCCTCTGGCCTGCTTGGTGGTGAGTCCACGCTGTCGCCACAGGTCCAGTACCGCTGATGCTGCAGCGGCTTGGTCGGTGCGGCTGGACACACAGATCGGGGCAAGGTCAAGCAGCATCCCATCGGTGACCTTGGCGACATCTTCAGGACGTACGGCGTGATCGCCGATCTCCAACCAGATTGAGGTCGCGCCGCGCTCAAGGTCGGTGAGGATCGCCTTCTGCGTGCGGGTTGGGTCGGGGTCGTCGTGCAGGGCCCGAATGCCCCAGGGCACGTTCGCTGGCCGGTAGCCGCTGCCTCGGGTGAACGGCATGACGCCGGGATGCCCGATCGGGCGAGCCTGCTCACCTTGTTCGTAGAGGCAGTCGATGCCGATGCCTTCGACGGTGGTGGTGTGCAGCCGGGCTTCGGCGGTGGGCCCGTCGAATTGACGATCCTCCGGTCTTCCCCGGTTGAGTACTTTGGCGACCAGTTTTTGCCACTGGGCGTGCGTCAGGTCGTCGAAACCGTCCGCGAGTGGCAGATGTGGGTCGTCTTTTGTTGTCATACGGTGGCCTCCGCGCCAGACAGACGGGTCTGGCCGTGATCGGCCCGACCCGAGACGGATCGCCGACCGGCACGCAGCAGCACGGTTGGCGAGAGAGGGGATACGGCGCCCGGTGTCATGGTCGCTTCCGGTGGGTGCGGGGAGTGTCCCGTCACGGTGGGAAGCAGGTGGGGCGTCGGCTGCGTCGTCGGAGTCGAGAGTGGGTACGACGCCGGGCGACACGATGTGTCGTGGTCGACCGGGCGTTCCCTCCGTGTCCTAGGTGGCCTCGTTGACATCGGGAATCGCCGAGTCCAGTCGGCCGACCGGCCTGGTGGGGACACGACAATCCTGCAGCGCCGGTGGTGTTGCGGCACTCCGGTGAAATACGAGGTCAAGGTCACGGTGATCGGTTATGCGGCGTCGTAGCGGTGCCGGCGCGGTTCTCGAAAGGATGTGCCGACCGCTGGTGTGGATACGGACATGTAGCTGACCTTCCCGAATCGCGCCTCGGGGATGTCGCGGGAGTCGGGACGACGGTGGCTCGCCGTCGGCATCGACATCCGCTCCTCCCCACGAGGTGGTTAACGCGGGCACACCGAGCGGGTGCTCGGCACACTGGCAGGTCTTCGGACTTGCGGGCGTGTCCGCCGCGTCGACGACCTCAGGACCCTGGGACGGTTGATATCGCCCAGGCCCCCGCGGTCCTCACCGCGTCGGAGTTCCTACCGGCCGTCGCTTCCCAGGTGGTCATCCCAGTGCGTCATGACGGCTTCCGTTCCCACTGACCGCTGCGAGCAGTCCCGGATTCTCACCGGGTTCCCTCTTACGACTTCCTCCCCGCACGGATGCCTTCGCGTCTGTCCGGATATGGAAGAACCAGCAAGGGCAACTCTAATCGGCTTCGGCAGTAGGGCACGAAGGACCAAAGTCGCACGTTGGGGGCGGTGGTACCTGCCCGGTGTCGAGATCAGGTACGACGCGGGTGCGGGTCGGTGATGGCCCGTGGACACGACCTGCCCAGATCGGAAGTAGCTCACGGTCGGAAGCAGCTCATGCTCTGTGGCCTGAGGTGCTAAGGGTTTCCCTGGTGCCGACGCCAGCACAGTGGTCATTGACTGATCAATGGATCTCACGATGACGAACCCCATTATTGATGCTGGGAAATTTCTGCGTGTCCTCGGTGAATATCCTGGGATTTAAGGAATATTGTGCTGGGTAAACCTGAATCCTTTCTTGGGGATATCAGGTGGGCAAGGTTGTAGCTATTTTGAGGAATGAGGTCACTCTATGGGGGTGGGTGCAGAGGTCATGGGTTTTGCTGAATGGTGAACTTCAGGAGTCATCGGTAGGTCGCGCTGATGCCTCGGGTCTGCATGCTGCGGATCGGCCCTGGCATCAGGGCTACATCGATTCATGCCTGCCGGGCATTCGCGGGGCATGCCTCTGGTGTGAAGTCAAGACCTGGAGCGCCGGGGCGCGCCATGAATTTGTGGTCTTGAAGGATGCGCTGAAGTCGGCATTTGTGTCACGTAACAAAGTGCAATCTAGGGGATTAATTGGGACAAGTTCTGGTCGGATATATGCGGTAATTTGAATGATCATACCTACGCTGACCTGCGCCAAAGACAGCCTGGGCGGCCATCGAGAATCCTTGTCGGACAGGGGATCTTGGTCAGGCTGGGCTCATGGATCAGACGGAAGGGACGCTGTTGCAACCGATGGAAATCAGCAGGTATTCCGTGATGCTGATATGCGCGATATGAAAATTTTAAACGGCGTAGGATGCGCGTAGGCGGTGAGATATAACTGGCAAATCATCTCACATAGAAAAAGTCAATGTAGCACTGACTTTTCCCGAGTTTATGATGTGCACGCAACATCGAATACCAATTTTTATTGAACGCCATAAGTGGTCTAAGAATCCTCTTTCAAGGAGGCTCTAGTGGCTTTTATTATCAGTTCACGTGAACATTTAATGAATCAAGAACGCGCGGCAAAATAATGATTAATCAGTCCAGCTTGTGTTCAGGGTACGTGCAGTCAAGATCTTTACGTTGTGACGGCTTTACCCTGGGTTTTGTCTGAACAGACAGGAGAAAAACATGCGCATGGGTAAGATCTTCAAGAGGGTTGCAGCTGTAGCAGCGGTGGGTGTCGTCGGGATGACGTTGACCCCGATGCAGGCCAACGCACACAACCTGACACAGCTTGAGCAGAAGCACATCCGGCGACTCATTGACCAGTACGGATCCAAGCATTACGCCGGACTGGCGCTAGCCTTCGATCGCGAATACATCGAAGAAGCCAAGAAGACGCAGCCGTCCTCCCTGTTCCGGACGAACTCCCGTTGTGACCTCGACTACCTGTGCTCACACACCCGGAACCGGATGAACGGCTTCGTCGTGGACGCGCACAAGAAGTTCCACCAAGCCGCAACGCAGTTCTGCGCAGACCGGATCAAGACCAAGCACAAAAACAAGGTCACCTTCAAAGAGTACTCCTTGTCCAACAAAAAGAACAGCATCTTCATCGAGAAGAAGGGTGTGACGCAGACTAACAACACCCAAAAAGAGATGCAGCTCATGTTGAAAAACGCTGACACCTTTACGAAGACAAACACTATTGGGTGGGGCGTTGAAGCAAGTGCGACGATCGATGCTGCCACTGTCAAGGCTGCTTTCAATCACAGCTTCTCCAACAGTGTGTCCAGCACCGTTGAGAACTGGCGGACTGTGAAGGCGGCACCGGGTGAGAGCTTCCGTCTTGACAAGGGGTATCACGAGCTGACTGCTGATGTGACGGCCTTGTTCAATGCCGAGAAAGAGCCGATGTGCAACGGCCTGAAGGCACACGGTACTTCAGTCAAGATGGCTTACAACGTGGCTGACATCGTGAACCAGGTTGACTCTGCTGGAAATGTCATCCGCCAGGCGAAGCCAATCGATGGTGGCGAAAACCCGATCAAGCCCAAGCCGGGCGAGTCTCCCAAGCCCAGCGACAAGCCCTCTGACAAGCCTGTTGAGGCACCAAAGCCGTCGGACAAGCCTGCCTGACTAGGAGCTGGAGCCCGCTGATACGAGCTGAGACGACATAGCTTGGCTGGCTGCGGGGTTGGCTGGCATCACTATTCTCTCCGTGAATCGGTTGACGTCGCCGATTCACGGAGAGTTTGTATGTCCGAATGGTATAAATCAAAATGTTCCTGATTGTGGGCAGGGAGACTGTTCCGCGGTGATTAATACCTGGATTACTCCAGTGCAGGCTCAGGGTTTTCCGAGGTGGAGGACTTATAGTTTATGTTATTCAACATGGCCTTGCCTAATCAGAAGATGAGGAGAAAACGTGACCTCTGGTGGCGTGTTCAAGAAGATTGCATTGGTGGCTGTGGCTGGCTTTGTCGCGACCGCACTGGCACCGGTTCAAGCCCATGCTGCTCTACCCGGAAAACTTGAGGAAAAGCACATTGCTCGGCTCATCGAACAGAAAGGGGTGTCGCGACACTTTGCGGAGTTGGCTCTCGAGTTCGACTCCCAGTTTCAAGAAGAAGCCAAGAATGAACGTGGCGCGTCATTCAATGCGCGCTTGCGTTGCAAAGGTAACCATCTGTGCAATAAAGTGCGTAACGCCACAAAGCCAAAGTGGGATCAGCGGTTGAATTTGTTTCACCAGCTTTCAACGGAGCATTGCGCAGACCGTATCCAGTCTGGGCATAAGTTCAAGGTGTCTTTCAAGGAATTTGCCGTGAAAGACAAAAAAACAAGCTTTGTTGTGGATAAAGTGGGGCCTGCTCAAACAAATAACAGTCAGCAGGAAATAATGCTGACCATCAAAAATGACGCTAAGTTCGCTAAAGCGAGTGTTGTCGGGTGGAAAGTGGATGCGAAGGCAGTTGAGAACAACGACAAGGTGAAGGCAGCCTTCGGAGATGCCTGGGCGTTGGCAGTGCTGAGTGACAAGGAGGCGACGAGGTCTGTGAAGGCGCAGCCGGGTGAGAGCTACCGGCTCGATAAGGGATATCAGCAGCTGACCGCCACGGTCACTGCGGTCTTCGAGAGCAAGCGCGAGCCGATGTGTGACAATCATCGGGCTACGGAGAGTAAGTCCTCCATGTTGTTCAACCCGGGTGAGATCATCAACCAGGTCGACTCTCAGGGCAAGGTCGTGCGTGAGGTCAAGCCAGAGGAAAATGTGGCAAAGCCGACCGACAGGCGATAGGCCAGCTGGTCAGCCCGCACTACCGAGGCGGGCTGACCAGTTTCTCTCTGTGGACCGGTGGTGCTGGCCGGTCCACAGAGAGCCCACGGTGCATCGACGATTCAGGACATGTTGAGTCGCGGTCGGTTGATATCGTCGCGTGGCATCGGTTCAGTGGTTGCCGTCTGTAACGTAGCGTCGATTCGGCGCATAGCTTCTGCTGCTTTTTCCTCTTTTTCCTGCGTGTCATGTGCTGACGCGAGAAGAGAGGCCCCCAACTTTTCTAGGTCTTTAAAATTGTGGTCCATTCCTTCGGTGATGTGACTCATGAAATCAACAAGAGCCGGTGCACTAGTAAAGTTTTTATTTTTATCTGACGCAGGGGAGCATCGGGCGTAAACAGTCTTAATACGCGACCGAGCTTCACTGGCATGATCTTTCATATTATTGCCAGCTTGCGATACCCCGTGCGTATTCATGGAGATGTATCCAGGAGTCATCGAGGACCATCCCGTCATTGATTTAGATTGTGGCGAGATGTCAAGGGGTAGTTAATGTCAAGGGGTAGTTAGAAACCGACGTTGCAGTGGCCGTAGCTAGCTCCATCGAAGGCACTAATATAGAAGAAGTGGAGCCCCAGCCCGAAGAAGAGGATGGGCGTGATGATCCACAGAGTGATCTTCACCAGTCTTCGATGTGTGAATAACTGGTAGATCATTAAGGCGATGATGTTGACCCAGCACGCCAAGAGTGCATAGTAGAAAATGCTGCGCGTGGTGTCGATTTTCGGTGAATATGACCCGGTAACGCAGTTAGCGCCGGTGAACGGAAACCGCTGGAAGGCCACTTCCTGATGGTAGTACGACAGGCATGTGGTGATCACCACAGCCAGCACAGTGATGATGGACCAGATGAGGTCAGGCGTGCGGTAACCCTCTGGCGCCGATTTCCACTGATAGGCATACTCGTGCAGGCCGGTTGGAGGCATCTGTTCGGGATGTGGGGATGGCTCTGATGATGCTGCGGGTGGTGATGTCATGGAGGTCCTCATCAAGTGCGGGGTAGGCAGGGCTGTCCGGGGAAGATGCCGTTTCCGCCGGTGTAATATCCGGTGATTTGGAGGAAGAGGTACGAGTGAGCTGCCCACAGAGCGATCGCAATGAGAGGCATCCATGGAATTTTCTTGTAGAAACCATAAATGGTAAATGTCATCGCATTACTGAAGGACAGTGTTCCCACGCCAGCCATCACATAGCGAATCTGGTCAAGATTGCTGGGGCGATTCGGAAAGAGACACTTCTCGGAGAACTTGGTGACAGGTGGCGGCGGCGGGGTGCTTGAATAAATCCACAATGGAATGATGGTCGCGAAGATGAGCATCACGGTCACAGCGCTCCATGCAGCCACTACCAGTTGGGTGTGTTGAGGCATGGTTCGTTTGGGGGGATGGCGCAGTCTCACAAAAAACTTTGTGATCGGCGGGACAGCGGGATCGAGGAGGCGTGGATCAGTCATGTCACCAAGTTTTCTTAGGGCGAGCAAAGTGAATTTTTTGGGTGCCGAGGTCGTTTTCCATGGGTCGTACCCGCGCTTGCATGTTGTAATTCCGGCCCTGGTCAGAATGCTGGGTGTATAGCACGGTGCCGTCCGGGAGGACCCCACTGACAATGGCAGTGTGATGGACGGGGCGCTCTTCGGGTTTTTCCGGAGGAGCGAGGTTCTCGTAGTAGGCGAGGTCACCCGGGCGGACCTCACCTGGGCTGAGCAGCTTCCCGCCGTTCGACAAGAAAAAATCCTTGTGGTTCTGGGCTGCTGACCATGCGTATGAGTGGCCGTATCGCCCTGATCCGTCCCAGTGCTGTTCACCGGCGTGATTACGTGTCCATGCGCTGTCGTCGAGTACGGTCGACAGGCCGAACTTTCCGGGTGAATAGGGCAAACCGCCACCATCGTGCAGTGCAGTGGAAGCAAAGTTGGTGCAGTTGTCCAGCTTTTCCTCGTCGCTTCTCAGGTCGCCGGTGTGGTCATAGGCGTGGTCTTGTGCCCATTTCAACGTTCCCAGCGCGTCGTACCCTTGTTCCAAGCGACGCATCCGGTTCTTGACGTCGTCGGGGACCCCAGGGAGCGCCGCTAGCTCCAGGGGTACGGCGAGTTCAAGGTCATGTTGCTGTTTGGGGGTGAGGCTTTGCCACCACACTCGCTGCTGTTCAGGGGTGAGACCGTCAGGCAGCTGATTGCGCAGGGATTCCAGGGCGTCCAGCGTGGTGCTCTTGTTGAGATTTAAGGCTTCCTCTTTGGAAATGCTGTCCGGGTTGACACTGAGTTTTTTCAGTGCGCGTGTGCAGATTTCGTCGGCTTGGGTAGCTGCCTGGACCATGTCATCGATGAGGCGCTGTACCTCGTCGCGATGACGGTTCCGCTCCTCGATCTCCAAGGAAGGGATCATGGTGGTGAAGGGCTTGTCGCGGACAACGACTTTTCCCTCAGCAGTGACAGTGAGGTCTTTACCGTGTGCAAAAACGAGGTAATGCTCGATCGCTCGGCGTGACTTTGTCAGGGCGTCAGCGAGGGTGCAGAGTGAAGTGCTTGCGCTGCGCGCCAAGACAGCGATGTCATCGGCTCGTTCGGCGACGTCTTTGAGCTGCTTGGCAGCTGCTTCGCCGACTCTGTCTTCCCAGTCGGCTGTCACTTTGGTGACTCCGCGCTGCCTGATGTGGTCGGCGAAACGTTCGGCGTTCTCGGCGATGACCTTCAAGGCCTTCCCCGCTTCGTCGAAGGACCCGGGGTGGGAGTCCATGACATCGCTGTAGCTGACCATCGTGCCCCCGGCGTCCCTGGTGTTGTCGACGCGAGATCTTAGCCTCAGCTGCTGGGTCGTGCTGGTGAGTAGGAAAATTCAGTGCTGATCAGGGATGAGTGCCAGCCTCAGGGCGGAGCTCAGCTGGGGTGAGAGCGTGATTGACGTCAATGGTGGCTGGCGCGAGGGGGATGATCTGTGGATGCTTTGCGGAGCGTCCGTCACCAGAGCTGGTGCCGTTGAACCGTCGTCGTACCCACGGTGCGAGATGATCGACTGCCCAGGCGCGGTTGGCCTGCACGGTCGCGAGTAGCGGCAGCGGCGGTGCGGCAGGCAACGGGTCGGTCCACCCGTCAACTGGAGGCTTCAAGCCCAACGTCCAAGCGGCCTGAGCAGCGACCCGTTGGTGGCCCTCGGTGGAGAAATGGATGCGGTCTTCGGCGTACATCCGCGGGTCACGCAACGCTCGCAGAGACCAAATGTCGACGACATGGCAGTCGTGGCGTTGGGCGATGCTCCAGGTGTTGGCGGTGAACTCGGCGAGTCGGCCATGCATGAGATGCACCAGCGACATCCACGACACGTCGGGGGCGGTGACGAGGAGCACATCTGCTCCCGTTTCCCTGATCCGGGCGACAGCTTCTTCCAACTGGTCGGTGATCGCGTCGGATTGGACTCGGGAACGCAGGTAGTCGTTGCCACCTGCGCAGATACTCACCAGGTCGGGCGTGAGCGACAGCGCATGGTCGAGTTGTGGGCCAGTGATGTCCGCGGCGAGCATGCCGCGCACCGCCAGGTTGGCATAGCCGAAGTCGAGACCCTCTTCGGCGTTGCGTCGGGCCAACATGTCAGCGAGCCGGTCAGCCCAACCGAGGTATTCGTCGGCCCGTCGGGGGTCGGGGTCCCACAGACCCTCGGTGAACGAGTCACCGACAGCGACATAGCGCCGCCACCGACGTTGCGTATCCGTCATGGACACCAGACCTAGTCGGAGTATGGGGTCCGGGGCAACGTGACGCACGGACGTGCGATCGGCTTGATCATCAGTGCACGCCGTCTTCACCGTGCCAAGAACGGCACCACCACGATTTTCACAATCGTGCCAAGAGCAAACAAGGCGCCGTACGCCGATTCTGAACTTGGCTGACTTAAAGCATCGCGCTGTCGAATGCGTAAGGCCACCGGCAGTAAATGCAGAAGTGAGTGTCAATGGAATGAGGCATGAGAATCACACCTCATCGGAGATCTTCCGGTAACAGTGATTCACCCCAGGCAGGCCGATGAAGTTCAATGAACCCCTCACGTTCGATCCAGTTGTTCGGCTCCGTCAGTCCCGTTCTCAGTTCTTCGTCAAGCCAAGAAACAAGGTCAATCGCCCACCCCACAGCGTCCACTACGACGACGCTGTACATCGTGGCCAGAGGGTCCGTCTCATCCCACTCAATCCAGATGCCATATTTGCGACCGGGTTCACCAAGATCCCCGGCTGAAGCAGGATTGATGCTGAAGCCAACGAGCAGCCCACCGCCGAGCTCAGATAGCTTCACCCATGAATCAGTAATCAATGATTCTTTTTTCAACTGTTCCAGCGTAGCCCGTTCAAATTCAGGCAGCGTAAGATCCGGTTTCATCAAAGCACCTACTCCAGTGTTCGAAGCGCACTCTTCACCGTGCCAAGAACGGCACCACCACGATTTTCACAATCGTGCCAAGAGCAAACAGCGCCCCGTACGCCGATTCGATCCGTTCGTCATTACGACGCGACGCCGCGAACGCCAAGATCGCTGGCTGTCCTACAAAACCTGACCACCCTCCGGCAGAGCGGGGCGCGGACAGTCCTATCACCCGAGCCATCGTGACCATCACCACCGCACCCACCAGCAAGGACACCCCAGAGACCGCCACCACGACCACACCCGTCCGAGAGAACGCCTGCGAGGCCATCGCTGGCCCAGAGGCCAATCCCACTGTCGACAGGAAAATCATCAGCCCCACCTGACGCACCGTCGCATTTACCGCATGCGGTAGATCCCACCGCAATGGTCCAGTCCGATGCACCGCCCCCAACACCATCGCCACCACCAACGTGCCGCACGCCGCCCCCAACGACAATGCTTGACCACTAGGCAGCGGCACCGAGAGCGCACCCACGATCATGCCCACCGCAATCCCCAACCCCAACGACAACGCATCCAACTGCGATGCCCGCCGATCCGAATCCCCAAAAAAATCGCTGGCATCTTCCATCGACGAGGTCGGTACGACCGCCAATACTCGATCGCCCGGCTGCAACACCACATCGTCTCGGGCCAGCATGTCCAAATCACGACGGCGTACCCGAGTGACAATCCCCCGGAGGCGACCCTCCACGTTCAGCTCCCCAAGAGTGCGCCCCACCAGGTCAGGGTTTGTCACCAAAAACCGCCGGAAATCCACGTCACGGCGGTGATGAGTCAACGCCCCGCTAGTGCTGGGACGACCGATGGCCTCAACCGCACGGTCCACATCCTCCGGGTTACCTACCACCAACACCCGGTCATCCGGACGCAACTCATCGTCAGCGCTAATGACTCGCATCGCCTCGTCACGTTCCAGATACGACAACTTCACAATCTGATCAGTCCACCCCGGAATGTCACTGACATGCAACGTCCGCTCCACCCGCGTCGTCACCGCTGTCAAACCTGCCTGCGCCAACGACTTCGTGTCCCGCCGTCCCGGCCACGGCCGGTCAATCACCACCGCGACCACCACCAACCCGATGAATACGCCCACCGGATAAGACAAGGCATAACCCACGAGTGTGTCCGGCGACCCCTGCGTCGCACTGATCGCCGCATCAATCGCCGGTGACGTCAACACCCCCGCAAACAACCCAGCCACATGCGCCGACGACAACCCACACCACCACCCCACCGTCGATGCAGCCACCGCGACCGCTCCCAACCCGACGACCGCAGCCACCATCAACGTCCACTGCCGCCGCAGATCACTGCGAAAAGTCCCCCCAGCGGTCAACCCCACCGTGTAGCAAAACAACAACACCCCCAACGTCTTCAACGAACCCAACCCGGCAGCAACCCGCGGATCCAACGCCCCCAGACACAACCCCACAAATAGCGCCCCCGCTGGGCCCAATCGCAACGGCCCCAACGGCACCTGACCCAGCAACGCCCCCAGGGCAACGACACACATGACCGTCAGCACCGGCTGCGCGGCAAGAAGATCCATCACGCACTCATTGTCAGTCTCTTGAACGACCGTCCAGTTACACCGCTACCCTGGACAGGGTCCAAGGTCGGCGTCGGGGAACGCCCGCCAGGGCGGCTCAGCCGGCCAAGAGGCGCCATACCAGCGCCCCATCGACGCCGAAGGACAGCTAATGACCAGCACCAGCGCACGCCCCGACACCACCGACCCCACCCCACGGGCCGCCATCCCACCCCGACTCAAACCCGGCCCCCACCGCCGCAACAACCCCCGCCGGGTCACCACCTGGATCGCCACCGTCACCACCGGACTCCTCCTCGCCTGGTACGCCGGAGAAAACACCCCCACCTGGTCCCTCCTCGGCTGGGGCATCGCCGCAGCCGCAGCACCCTGCGCCGTCCTCGCCGCCACCGAAGGAACCCGCACCCGCCACGCCTCCAGCCCCCACCTGACCGAAGTCCCCGGCGGCGGACCCCTACGGTGGGTGACTGTCCTCCCCTCCCGACGCGCCACCACCCGCCGCCACCTATGCCTCTCCGTGACCGCCATCGGCGTCGTCGCCCTCACCGAAGCAGGACAAAACCTCCCCTGGTCCCTCCGCGGACTCCTCGCGCTCATCGCCCTCACCGCCGCCGCAGCCCTCGCCCTACAACTCAGCGGCGCCTGGGGCACCGGACGCATCGAACTCGGCCCCCACGGCATCACCCAACACCTCGGCGGTCTCCGCCAAAGCATCGCCTGGACCGACATCGACGAAGTCCGCCTCGACCCCCACCACCCCAACACCATCCTCATCTACGCCACCCATCCCGACGCCACCCACATCACCCGACGCGTCCCACCTGGCTGCTGCCGTGCCCCCCGACCACCTCACGGCGGCATCCGCATCGACACCACCGTGACCACCTTCGACGCCCGCGACATCGGCGAACTCCTCGCCTGGCACGTCACCCACCCCGTCGCCCGACGCGATTTGGGCACCCCCGCTAGTTTGTATGCCATGTGCGGACCAGGCCAAGACCCCGCCGGAGCCATCGTCCGCCCCTGACCGTCACCACTCACCACCACCTCAGGAGGACCCCACCGGTGACCGCACGACAACGCATCCCGGTGATCGTCCTCTCTGGGGGACTCGGCAGCGGCAAAACCACCCTGCTCAACCACCTCCTCCGCCGCAGCTCCGGCCGCATAGGCGTCATCATCAACGACTTCGGCGCCATCAACATCGACGCCTTCCTCGTCCGCGGACACGTCGGCACCGCCGCCCAAATCGGCGAAGGATGCCTCTGCTGCCTCGCCGACCCCACCGAACTCGACAACGCCCTCACCGCGCTCGCCGACCCTGCTGTGGATTTGGACGTGATCGTGGTGGAAGCCAGCGGGTTGGCGGAGCCGCGGGCCTTGGCGCGTCTTGTCGTGGCCAGCGAAGTACGGGCGGTGCGTTTTGGGGGAGTCGTGGAAGTTGTCGACGCTGTCGCTGCGACATCCGCGCTGGATTCGGGGGAGGGACTCCCGGTGGCTGCGGATCATTTGCGGGTGGCGTCGTTGATTGTGGTTAACAGGGCTGACCGGGTTGCTGACGAGGGGTTATTGAAGCTGGTCGAGGTGTCGGTGCGTGAGATGGCTCCGGCCACGCCGATGGTCCGTACGACGTACGGGCGGGTCGACCCTACGGTGATCTTTGACGCGGCTGTGCGGCCTGAGCCGGTCGGACAATTGAGCTTGGTGGATGTGGTCGCTGAGCAGTGGGCGGCCATTGCTGACGCTGACAGGACCGAACACCAGCATGATCATCACCGATTTACGTCCGTGTCGCTGTCACAAGATCGGCCGATACACCCGGGGCGTCTCATCGACTTGTTGGAATCCATGCCGGCCGGGTTATACCGGGTCAAGGGCATCATCAGGGTGCCTGGACGGGACTATCATCAGCGGTACGTCGTACAGGCAGTGGGGGGATGGTTTGGGCTGGAAGAAGAGCGGTCGCCACGCACCGACGGGGCACACCAAAGCGAGCTGGTGGCTATCGGTATCGGCATTGATGAGGCCGGAGTTGAATCGTTATTGATGCGCTGCGTGTGTGACACCGACACCGAGGTGTCGGTGCACGATTGGTGGCGGTTTGACAGGTGTCTTGCGCGGTGAGTACACACGTCGTGTTAGTCAGATTCGTCGCTGGCTTGATCAGGTTTACTGGGGTTGGTGTAGGGGGATAATTCCGGGAGTTGTGTTTCGAGGTGGTCGCGAAACTCCGGTGTAAACTCGAAAGGGATAGGCAAGTCTTCTGAATGTATTTCGATGCGGCAGCGGTGATCTACCGGGCTAGTTGATTTAGTGACGACATTGACAAACATGGGCCACCTATGAAAAGCATAAGTGTAATCAGTGGATGGTTTTTTGTAGCTGGTTTTGCCTTCTAATCCTGCTGCGTTTGCCGCTCGCACAAAGTCTTCGCGAAATTTTTCTTCATCGCATCCAGTTTTAAAATAAACTTTAAGAACCATTGAACTTTGGTCCCGCACGACGCTGCCAGAAAAAAGTGACGTCTCGATTTTTTGAGGATGGTGTTTAAGGATGTCGGCGGCGATTTTCACCATTCTATTTCTAAGGGCGTTATTCACGAGGCGTTAGCGACCCACCCCCTACACTCCGGGAAACAATCGATACACACCTGTCGCCATACACATATATAAAAACATCGGCCGCTTTGAGATCATTGG
>NZ_JAHPZL010000012.1 GCF_019331795.1 Austwickia sp. TVS 96-490-7B | reverse complement strand
TGGTGGTGGTGGGTGAGTTTGTGTCGTCGGGGGTGGTGGAGTCGGTGGGGTGGGATTTTTCGCGGGTGGAGGATTCGCGGCATGCGAAGCGGGTGCCGGGGGTGTTGGTGGTGGTGTTGGGTGGTGTGCGGTATGAGTTGTTGACGTTTGTGGATCATGGGGCGTTGGTGGTGGTGTTTGCGGATGCGACGACGGGGGTGGAGTCGCATGCGCCGGGGCGTTTTTTGCGGTTGGAGGGTGTGGTGGGGTCGGGTCCGGTGGTGGTGGATTTTAATCGGGCGTTTATTCCGCCGTGTGGTTTTTCTGATTTTTTTAATTGTCCGTTGCCGCCGGCGCAGAATCGGTTGGGTGTGGCGGTGCGTGGTGGGGAGCGGCATGTGGTGTGGTTGGGTGAGGGTGGTTTGGGTTCTGTGGTGGGGGGTGTGTGAGGTGGTGTCTTTTTCGTGTCGGGCGTTGACGGAGTCGTGTCGGGGTGTGTTGGGGTCGGCGGAGCATGTGTGTGTGGGGGTGTCGCCGTTTAATGGGTATTTTCATCAGCGTCGGGTGACGGAGTTGGTGGGGTGGGCGGTGTCGTCGTTTCCTCGGGTGAGTTTTTTTGTGCCTGATGTGTCGGCGGTGCATACGTTGGTGGCGTTGGGTTATGAGGAGGGGCGGGCGCGGGTGAAGGCGCGTCGTCAGGGGCGGTATGTGGTGAATAAGGTGCGGACGGGGTTGCGTGAGGTGGGA
>NZ_JAHPZL010000011.1 GCF_019331795.1 Austwickia sp. TVS 96-490-7B | reverse complement strand
CCAATGATCTCAAAGCGGCCGATGTTTTTATATATGTGTATGGCGACAGGTGTGTATCGATTGTTTCCCGGAGTGTAGGGGGTGGGTCGCTAACGCCTCGTGAATAACGCCCTAACCCAATGATCTCAAAGCGGCCGATGTTTTTATGTATATATATGGCGACAGGTGTGTATCGATTGTTTCACGGGGTGCAGGGCGCGGGTCGCTACTACCTCGTGAATAACGCCCGTGGTATCGAACTGGAGGAATCTGCTCAATGAATAAAATTCAAGGCGACGGGACGCCGATGAGATTGTGGGCGTTTCTCAAGGAATTTTCTTGGTATGCAATAGCGGCCCTTCCTTTTTGTGCTCTCTTTGTGATTTCGCTTCATGCGGCCATCGCTAAACTGCAATACCAGGCAAATATCATTGCCGCTTGGTCTCTTATGGTCGTAATTTTTATCACATTGAATGCGCTGCATGAATTATATCCGACCACTTCTGAGGTTTATACGGCTCGACGATCTGGGTGCAAGGTGGTAGTCATCCCAGGATATCCCCGACTCTGGGGCTGGCTACTAGCTGGAATCTTTATTCCGCCCGGTGTGGCATTGTGCATTTCAGCGCATCGAGAAAGCGCCATTCCCGGATTTTTAATTGGCAGCCTATTTTGGGGTGCAGGGCTGATTCCTGTCACTAAACTATGGAATGGATGGGGGGACTATATTTTATCGGAAGATTCGCTTGTCGTGCAGTATAAGTTTACGGAAACAATCATTCCTTGGGATGCGCTGGATCAGGTCGTTGACTCCCGAGGCTGGTTGAGCCTCTCTGTCTCCCCAGGTGTGATGCTTCGGCGGCGCGTCCGCATTTTGCTAGGGATGCAGCTCCGCACCCCATATCGGAATAGATCATATGACGTTGAGCTGCCCATGACTTCTTCCTTTGAAGGAAAGTCTCAACTTCATAAAGAATTTGTGGGTCGTGTCGTTCATTACTATTTTGAGAACGCGGAAGCACGAGCCCGGCTGGGGACTAAAGAGTCATTAGCTGAGATCGCAGCAGCCCCACCGGTCCCAATACCGCAGTGGGTCATTGATGCCAGCGACGCAGATGGTGAGTGAGCGCCGACTACCGGCATGCAGCCACCAGAGAGGAAGCACATCCCGACTACGACCCGTGCTGTGCCACAACATCGCCCGTGGAGTGGACCCTGTCAGGCATGCTTGGGCGACAAGGTCCATGATCGTGTCGTGACGAGCGTGACGCCCACCCCGACGACCATATCCGCGACTGCTTCCGACCGGTGCGGACCCGGACTGGTGCGCCTCGACGGCACCCTCATCGACGATGGGCGTCGTACCCCTCAGGCAACGTTGGTGCTCGACGGCGACACGATTGTGTACGCCGGAGCCTGCCGTGATCTCCCTGCCCACTGGCAAACCGCCGCTCTCCCGCCTGGCTGGTCCCCTGATCTGCTGTTGCTTCCTGGGCTAGTCGACATCCACCATCACGGTGGCGCCGGCGGTGAATATGGCCCGGACGTGGACGCCTCCCGACGAGCCGCCCTCCACCACCGTCAGCACGGCTCAACCACCCTCGTCGGATCGCTCGTCTCGAATTACCCCGCAACCCTGGACGCAGGAGTCGCTACCTGCGCTGGTCTTGTCGCTGAAGGGCTCCTCGACGGGATTCACCTTGAAGGGCCTTTCCTGTCAGACATCCGGTGCGGCGCCCAAAACCCAGCGGCGCTCACCGATGTTGACGTCCACCTCGTGGAGCGACTGGTCACGACCGCAGCCGCTGCCGGTGCTGCTGATGCGCTTGTTCAGATGACTTTCGCTCCGGAACGTCCCGGCGCAGATCAGCTGCCCGCCGTACTCGCTGAACACGGCATCATCGGAGCAGTAGGGCACACGGACGCCACTGAGGCACAGACCCGAGCGGCCATCGACCACGTCGTCCACGGTGGTGCCCGTCAGGGGCGAGCCATCGCCACTCACGTGTTCAACGCGATGCGGCCGCTGCGACATCGTGACCCGGGCCCCATCGCTGGATGCCTCGCCGCTGCGGCTCGCGGCGACCTCATCCTTGAAGTCATCGGAGACGGTGCCCACTTGGATGCCGGGACAGTGCGGATGCTGTTTGACCTCGTCGGCCCGCACCGGATCGCCTTGATCACCGATGCCCTGTCCGCATGTGGCATGCCACCTGGCCGTTACACCCTCGGCGACCTGGACATCATCGTCGATGACACCGTGTGTCGCCTCGCGGACGGCGGGTCCATCGCGGGTAGCATCGCCACTCTCGTTGACGTGCTGCGGTGGACGGTGTGCACCGCTGGTGTCCCGTTGACAGATGCTGTGACCGCGGCGAGCGCTACCCCGGCGGATGTGGCCGGGTTTGGGGGGGCAGGTCGGCTGCGGGTGGGGAGCCGCGCAGATATTTTGGCGCTGACCTCGGACAGTGCTGAAGCTCCGTTGCACGTGCGTGCTGTCTATCAGGCAGGTTGTCTCATGGGCAGTGACCAGACCAGCGTGTGAGGACTGTGACGATGTCAAACATCTCCGTGGGCAGCGCCACAGGTGCCGACGAAGCGGTGGCTGCGTTACGGGCCGACGGGTCATCTGACGCAGCTATCAAGGCTTTCGTGCGCCTTTACGGTGAACTTGCTGCGGGTGCGACGGGTCTGGTGGCTGAGAGTGACATTGATCCGGTCGTGGACCTGCCGTACGGCGTAGATGTGCATGCTGATCCGGAGTCTCGGCGGGCGGCGCTCGCTGCGACAGCTGTCGTGCGGCTCAACGGGGGGTTGGGTACGTCGATGGGGATGGAGCGCGCCAAATCGTTGTTGGCGGCCCGGAGCAGCGCGACATTCCTCGATGTCATTGCCCAGCAGATCCTGGCGTTGCGTCGTCGCTGGGAGGTTCCGTTGCCGTTGATTCTTCTGGATTCTTTTGCGACTCAGGCGGATAGTTTGGCAGCGCTGGCGGCGTACGTCGATTTGCCTGTGGAGGGTCTGCCGTTGGATGTGTTGCAGAGCCGCGAGCCCAAACTTGACGCTCGTGATCTGCGGCCGGTGGTGTGGCCGCGCGCCCCGCACCTGCAGTGGTGTCCGCCTGGGCATGGCGATTTGTATCCGTCGTTGGTGGCGTCAGGGGTGGTTGATCGGTTGCGGGAGCGGGGGATGCGGTATGTGTTCGTCGCAAATGCCGACAACTTGGGTGCCACCCCGGATCCGCACTTGGCGGCGTGGTTTGCAGCCTCCGGGGCAGGGTATGCCGCTGAGGTGACTCCACGGACCGCGATGGACCGTAAGGGGGGACATTTGGCGCGGCGTCGTCGTGATGGGCAACTCATTTTGCGGGATACGGCGCAATGTCCGGCGGCGGATATGGGGGCCTTCACTGATGCGCGGCGACATCCGTTTGCTCATTGCAATAATGTGTGGATTGACCTGGATGTTTTCGCTGAAGTGTGGGATCGGCATGAGGGAGTGTTGCCGTTGCCGTTGATCCGTAACACCAAAACCGTCGATCCGCGTGATCCGACGTCCCCGTCGGTCGTGCAGATCGAGTCAGCCGTGGGTGCTGCGGTCGAGGTGTTTCCTGACGCGACGGCGATTGTGGTGCCCCGCAGCAGGTTCGTCCCGGTGAAGTCCTGCGCGGACCTGGTGGTGCTGCGCAGTGATGTGTACGTCGATGCTGAGGACGCGTCGTTGCAGGTGTCCGAACCGTTGCGTGGTTTACCGCAGGTGGATCTGGATCCGCGCTATTACGGTCGGATTGACTGGTTGGAGGCGAGGTTCCCGGCGGGTCCACCGTCGTTGCGGCAGTGCGACGCTCTCACGGTCGTGGGTGATTGGACGTTCGGCGCGGGGGTGCGTTGTGTGGGGCGGGTTCATTTGGATGATCCTGGAGAGGCCCGATGTATCCCAGACGGGACGGTCCTGACCGGGTGATCTGATGCTGATCTGATGATGTGGTGCTGATCGGATCAGCTGACGGCGTGGCACGGTCGGGCTGTTCAGGACAGCCCGACCGTCTGGCCGGGTCAGTTCCGACTGGACATGCCGGCGGCCCAGGTGGCGTAGCCGCCGTCGAGGTTGCGAGCTGTCCGGCCGTGGCCTTGCAGGATTTGGGCAGCGATATGTCCGCGCAGACCGACGGCGCAGTGCACGATGAGGTCACCATCGGGGAGTTCATCGAGCCGGTCGCGGATCTCGTCGACAGGGATGAGCGTTGCGCCAGGGATGCTACCTGCGTCGTACTCCCCTTGGGTACGGACGTCGATGAGGTGAGCGCCGTCTTCTAACGCTGCCGCCAGCTCGTGCCACTGGATGGTGTGGAGCATGCCGGAAGTGATGTTGTCTGCGACGAATCCGAGCATGTTGACCGGGTCTTTCGCTGACCCAAACTGGGGCGCGTAGGCCAGTTCGAGGTCGGCGAGATCCGTAGCGTTCAAGCCGCCACGGATGGCAGTGGCGATGACATCGATGCGTTTGTCAATGCCAGCATCACCGACGCCCTGGGCCCCCAGAATGTCCCCGGTGTGCGGGTCACACAGCAGTTTTAGGTGCATGCCTTGAGCGCCGGGGTAATACCCGGCATGGTCGGCGGGATGGGTGTGGATGACTTGGTGGGCGCGGCCTGCCGCACGCAACCGTTTTTCGTTCCATCCGGTGGTGGCGACTTGCATCCCGAAGACCCCGACAATGGCGGTGCCGAGGACAGCAGCTGAGCTGGTGTCTCGTCCGGTGAGGACGTCAGCGACGAGACGGCCGTGCCGGTTAGCGGTCTGGGCGAGGGGCACCAGGGTGGCGCTGCCGTCGAGAGCGTCCCGTTTCTGGGCGGCATCCCCGACCGCGAAAATAGCCGGGTCACTAGTGCGTTGGTGATCGTCGACGACGATGCCGCCGCGGGAGTCCACGTCCAGGCCAGCGTCACGGGCCAGTCCAGATTCGGGTCGTACGCCGATCGCGGCGACCAGCAGGTCTGCCGGGACGCGGGAGCCGTCAGAGAGGGTGGCGGTGTGGTCGGTGACGTCGAGGATCTGGACGCCGGTCCGCACAGTCACCCCGTGTTCGGTGAGGCGTTGCTGCACCAGCGCCGCCATTTCGGGATCCAACGGGGCGAGGACCTGATCAGAGAGTTCGACGACAGTCACTGAGATGCCGCGAGCGACAAGGTTCTCGGCGACTTCAAGCCCAATGAAACCGGCCCCCATCACCACGGCGTGTCGCGGATGATCAGCTACAGCCGCAGCGAGCCGGTCCACGTCAGCGACATCGCGGAGCCGGAGTGCGTGCTCAGATCCGGGGAAGTCCGGCACATAAGGGGACGCGCCAGGGGAGAGCACTAGTGCGTCATATGTTTCGGTGCTCTCGGTGCCGGTGGTGAGGTCACGGACGGTCACGGACCGGGCGTTCCGGTCGATGTGGACGACTTCGTGGCGGACTCTGACGTCAATGCGAAACCGTGCCGCGAGGCTCTGTGGAGTCTGCAACAGCAGGGATGAGCGTTCAGTGATGACTCCACCGACGTAATAGGGCAGGCCGCAGTTAGCGAAACTGACGTGTTCTCCCCGCTCAACAACGATGATGTCGGCGTGCTCGTCGCGGCGGCGTAGCCGGGTGGCGGCGGACATGCCACCGGCGACTCCACCGACGATGACGACCTTCATAGGGATCACTCTCCAACTCTGTGACGGTGGGACAGGCCGTGGCGTGACCTGGTCGTGGTAGCAAAAGCTGGGGTGGGTGTCAGCGCCCCAGCAAGCGAGACATGATCCCCGGGGTGTTGCCTGCGGGGCGTGGGCACGTGCACCGCTGCTGTGGTGGGACGGTGGCCATGACCTGATCGACGTGACGACCACAACCGGCCCAGGTGGTCTTGGCGCAGCTGGTGCAAGGGACGGGGCGGCACATGGGGACTCCTAGGGCGGGTTGGGACGGTGTTGCTACGACGACCGGGCGAGCTTGCTGGCGATGGACCAGCGCCAACGCACACCGCCAAAATACCCCCGGGGGTATTTTGGCGGCAAGTTTTAGCATCACACCGCCCCCCACCGAGCGCCACACCACGACACAGATGTCCACGATCAGGCCCTTCACCGCACCAACTGTCGCGCTGATCGACAATGACGAGGCGCAGCCGACAGATGCACGACAGCGCCGCAGGTGGGCGCGCCGCCCACCCACATCCAGGGAGTACACGTGACTCACACCGATGACGTCGGCCGATCAGGGCTGTCCCGCGGCCTGTCGATGCGCCATATCCAATTCATCGCTCTCGGCTCCGCCATCGGCACCGGCCTGTTCTACGGCTCCGCCAGCGCCATCGCCGCAGCCGGACCAGCGGTCATCCTGGTGTACCTCGTCGCCGGCGCCGGCGTGTACCTCGTGATGAGAGCCCTCGGCGAAATGGCGGTCCGCGAACCCGTCGCTGGATCATTCGGCCATTACGCCACCCAATACCTCGGCCCCTTCGCCGGATTCGTCACCGGCTGGACCTACGTCTTCGAAATGATCGTCGTCGCCCTCGCCGACGTCACCGCCTTCGGCGTCTACATGCAGTACTGGTTCCCCGAATCACCCCAATGGATGTGGGTCGTCGTCATCATCCTGCTGGTCGCCGGCATCAACGCCATCAGCGTCAAAGCGTACGGCGAAACCGAATTCTGGCTCACCCTCGTCAAAGTCGGCGCCATCGTCGCCATGGTCCTCGGCGGCATCGCCCTCCTCCTCACCGGGACCAACCTCTCCGGCGGCTACCAGAGCGGACTGGGCAACCTCATCGGACACGACGGCTTCACGCCCTACGGCCTCGGCGGCTGCCTCGCCGCACTATCAGTAGTCGTCTTCGCCTTCGGCGGCGTCGAAAACGTCGGCATCACCGCCGGTGAAGCCGACGACCCCGCCCGAGCCATCCCCCGCGCCGTCAACTCCGTACCCGTGCGCATCCTGCTCTTCTACGTCGCCACCATGATCGTGCTGATGTCCCTGCTGCCCTGGACCGTCATCGACGGCAAATCCAGCCCCTTCGTGCAAATCTTCGCCGCACTAGGCGTCCCCATGGCCGCCGCGCTCCTCAACGTCGTCGTGATCACCGCAGCGATCTCCGCCATCAACTCCGACACCTTCGGCGCCGGACGCATGCTCTTCGGCATGGCCGAAGAAGGCCACGCCCCCGCCTTCTTCACCTCCGTCACCACCCGCGGCGTGCCCTGGCCCGCCACCACCGTGATGTGCGCGGCGCTCGCGGTGGGAGCGGTGCTGAACGCAGCGATTCCGAAGGACGTCTTCGTGCTGATCGCGTCGATCGCGACGTTCGCCACCGTGTGGGTGTGGTTGATGATCCTCAGCTCACACATCGTGATGCGTCGACGGATTTCGCGCGGTGATCTCCCCGAGTCCGGGTTCCGCAGCCCAGGCGGTGCCATCGGATCGTGGATCGCGGTGGCATTCATGGTGTTGGTGATCGCCACCTTGGCCTGGAACGAGGAGACCCGGGTGTCCTTCGTGGTGGGGGTGTTGTGGATCGCCCTGCTCACGGTGGTGTATCAGGTGGCGGTGCGTCGCCGGGCGACCCCGTCAGATCACTCCTCGGCGGTCTGATGGCTCAGGGATGTTGCCGGCGTGGACGTCGGATTCGGCCGGACCGGTGAAAATACCTGTCGGATCGGGTCGACCTGCCGACAGTGAAGACACCACGGTGGAGTGACCGGGAGTGTCTAGGTCGGCGTGGGAAGCTGATCCGTAAGAGGTCGCACCGGTGCTGTGAGGAACTTCACGAGGGTGTTCTTCGTCTGAGCAGATACATGATCATCGCGGTGTGGCCTGGTCCTTGATCGGGTTGAGGCTCACGCACAGTGCACGGCAGAAACGGAGAGTCATGAGGCGAGGCCCGCGGTGGATGATCACGGCTGCTGTGATTGCCGTGGTGGTGGGTTCCACGTCCGCGAGTGCCACCGGGGACATCTCGCCGATGTCATCGCGGGTTCCCTCCCAGTCTGACGTGGCGTACGCCGGTGACACCGACACCGCGCACCGCCTGGACTTGTATCTGCCGCAGGCGACCTCGGGCCCGTTTCCCTTGGTGGTGTTTGTCCACGGCGGCGCGTGGTCATTTGGTGACAAAGCGATGCCAGTGAACACGTCGTACGGCACGTTGCGGAAGGTGCTTGCTGAGCGGGGCTATGCGGTGGCGAGCGTTCGTTACCGGTTTGTCTCCCGGGATCCTTTCCCGGCGCAACTTCATGATGTGAAGGCGGCAATTCGGTTTTTGCGGATCCATGCGAACCGGTGGGGGTTGGACGAGAAGCGGTTTGCGGTGGCCGGTGACTCCGCTGGCGGACAGTTGGCGTTGATGGCCGGGTTGACTGGTGGTGGCGCTGGCGGTGACAGCTTGGAGGGCCGGGTGGGTGCCGTCGAAGCCTCCAGCGCGGTGCGTGCCGTGGTCGCCTACTACCCGGTGACGGATTTGGTGCGGTTGTTCACTGATCGCACGTCAGCGGGTTGTCCCGTGATTGCGCGGGGGCCGCGCAGTGCCGAGGGCCGTCTGGTTGGTGGTGACCCGGAGGCTGAGTCGATGCGGGAGGCGGCGTTGAACGCCAGTCCGTTGAGTCATGCCGGTCAGACTCGGACGCCAGTGCTGTTGATGCACGGTACGACGGATTGCGTGGTGCCGCAGAGCCAGTCACGGCGGATGTACGCCGCGCTGCGCGGATCGGGGACTCCGGTGGAGATGCGGTTGGCGCCGGGAGGACATTCAGCGCCGGTGTTCTACCGTGATCCGGCCATGCAGGGGCAAGTATTGGACTTCTTGGACCGCCATCTGCAGCACTGAACTGTCAGTGCGGGGTGGGGGATAGCGTGTCCGCCCGATCATCCGGTGACGGCGCCTTAGGGTATGCGCCATGCGCGCCTCGGCTGCCGTTGCGGACGACGTCCTGATCATTGGGTCAGGGTTTGGTGGTGCGGTGTCTGCGCTCCGCCTGGTGGAAAAGGGATACCGGGTGCGAGTGCTGGAGGCAGGACGTCGGTTTGATGACGCCGATCACGCTCGGACGACTCGGATCGGTCGGTTTCTGTTTGCTCCCCGATGGGGGTTGATGGGAATTCAACGAATCCACCTGTTGCCCCACGTCGTGGTGTTGGCAGGTGCTGGTGTCGGTGGAGGATCGCTGAACTACGCCAATACGTTGTATGTCCCCCAGGCCGACGCTTTTTATTGCGACCCGCAGTGGGCGCAGATCACTGATTGGCGTTCAGAATTGGCGCCGTACTACCAGGTGGCGTCGCGGATGCTCGGTGTCGTCACGAACCCGACGTTGACTCCTGCGGATCGGCTGTTTCGGGAGTTGGCGCGAGATGTCGGACGAGAGCACACGTTCCGGTCGACTCCGGTGGGGGTGTTTTTCGGCCGGGAGGGACGCTGTGAGCCAGGAAGGTCCGTGCCGGATCCGTTTTTCGGTGGCATCGGTCCGGTCCGCACCGGCTGCGTGGAATGCGGTGACTGTATGGCGGGGTGCAGATACGGGGCAAAAAACACCCTGGTGAAGAACTACCTGCACCTGGCCCAGCAGGCCGGTGCCGTGGTGGAGGAGCGTCGCACCGTCGTGGATGTGCGGCCGCGACCGGGCGGTGGCTACGACGTAGTGACCCGTCAAACTGGGCCGTGGTGGACGCGACGGGAGCGCCGGACCTATCAGGCCGGGCAGGTGGTCGTCGCGGCGGGAGCGTGGGGGACGCAGTTGTTGTTGTCCCGGTTGAAGGCGGAAGGCGCACTGCACGGACTCTCACCACGGTTGGGTCACGTGACTCGGACCAATTCGGAAGCGTTGTGCGGAGCTAGCACCGGGGCCAGGAAAGC
The DNA here is from genome assembly GCF_019331795.1 of Austwickia sp. TVS 96-490-7B. Lineage (GTDB taxonomy): Bacteria > Actinomycetota > Actinomycetes > Actinomycetales > Dermatophilaceae > Austwickia. Next base: position 19,860 of record NZ_JAHPZL010000011.1, on the reverse strand, counting down.
TCCTGCCGACTTTAGTCGGGGAGTGGCGATCACCTCGTCGTACCACCCTGACGAGATCACTCATCTTGAGCCCTGCCGGTATGGGGCTGGCTCCAACCTGATGGGGTTGCTGACGGCCCCGATGACTGACGGGGGACGCGGTCGGTGGGGTCGGCTGGCAGGGGTGGGCTGGGAAGTGGTGCGTCATCCAGGACGGATGGTGTCGATGCTGGTGGGGCTGCCGCACTGGTCGGAACGGGGCGTGATCGCCTTGGTGATGCAGAGCCGGGACAACTCGTTGGTGGTGTCTGGGCGTCGGCGCTGGTGGCGGGGTTGGCATCTGATGTCACAGCACAGTGGTGGTGATCGGACGCCGAGCTGGGTGCCGGTGGGTAACGAGGCCATGCGTCGGGTGGCGCAGCGGATCGGTGGTTTCCCGTTGTCGAGCCTGGGGGAGGTGGTTGACATCCCGATGACCGCGCATTTCCTCGGCGGATGTGTCATTGGAGCGACACCGCAGGACGGTGTCGTGGACCCGTATCATCGCGTTTTTGGGTATCCCGGGTTGCACATTGTCGATGGGTCGACGGTGTCCGCGAATCCGGGGGTCAACCCGTCGCTGACGATCACGGCACAGGCTGAGCGCGCGATGGCGTTGTGGCCCAATTACGGTGAGCGTGATCCTCGTCCGTCTCTGGGGGCGGCGTATGTCCGTCTGGACGCGGTGCCACCACGATCACCGGTGCTGCCGGGATGGTTGCCGGCTGGCGGGGCAGACCGCGCACCTGAGTGATGAACTGCCGCGGGGTGAGCAGGTATCGCGACGGGTGAGGAAGGTGCGGGAGGGCAAACAGCCACCGCAGCCCGATCCGGTCGCAGATTTCCTTCAGCGCCAGTGCTGTCCCGACGATCACCGCGGTGAGCAGCGCCGGGTAGATCCACCGGGTCGCCTCCTGGGAGATCATCAATTCGGGAATGTCGGAGAGGGGGCCGCTGTCCGTCTTGGTCAAGACCAAGAGCACCAGGTAGTGGGTGACGTAGATAGGCAAGGTACGTCGGCCGACCCAGGCGATGGGGCGTACGACGGGTGCTGCCCAATGCGCAGCCAAGGAGGTCCCCGCAAAGATCGTGGCCACCCCACATAAGGCCGCAATGACGTCTACGGGGTAGAAGAGGAACTGGGTGCCGATGCGTTGAACGATCTCAACGAACACGATCGTGCCAGCGAGGCCTATCCCGAAGGATCGCACCGGGTGTCGAGTCAGTAGTGCCACCGCGGGGCGGGCATACACCCCCATCGCGAAGAAGATCGCCAGGTGGGGGATGTTGGCCCACAAACCTTCATCGACGGTCCACAGTGAGCTGGAGACCCAGCCGAGGAGGAACATGCCGACCAGCACCAGCGGCGGCGGGAAGCGGCGGAGCAGGGACATCGCGGTGGTATACCAGACCAGCGCGGAGAGGAACCACAAGGTCGTGTAGGGCTTCCAGAGCTGCATCCACCAGGTCTCGGGGGTGGGTGCCTGCGCGACGTCCCCGGCGTCAAAAAGGACGGTGACGCCGGTGTAGATCGCTAACCACAGCAGGTAGAGGTAGGCGTTGGCATAGATACTTCGACGAGTACGTCGACTACCCAAGCCTTCTCTGATGCGGGAGGACGCGAGCCATCCAGAAAGGACCAGAAGGGCAGGCATGCGCAGCAGATGCAAGGCGCTGTCCACGCCAATCCAGAAATCCAAGGCCGGACTGTCGTTCCCAGCCACGGCATCCAACGCAAGTGGTTGAAAATGGTAGAGCCCGACGTGCATGACGACGACCATGATCACGACGCATCCGCGGGCAGCGTCCACCCACAGATGACGAGGTCCGGAGGTGGGCCGGTGCTGGCTCACCGATGTCATGAGCGTCCTTCCGGGCCAGGGGTACTACCGGTGGACCTGTGAATATACCGTCCAGTGGGACGCAGGGTAGTCCGTGACCGTCGTTGGACAGCAGCCCTGTTCATCGCTCGTCCATGTCCTAGACGCAGCGGCCAGGGAAAAGGCCCTGGACAGCACGGGTGCCGGGGTGCGAGTCAGCTCGCACCCCGGCACCGCAACCATGTCCGAGGCGCCTACTTGTCCGAGTAGGCACTGGGTCGGACGGTAACCCCTCCCCATCCGAATACGCCTGGGGAGGGAAGGCGGTTGCATAGTCCACCAGATTTTTTTCCGGAGTAGTCCGTGCGGCCAGAAACCCGCACTGCCACCGGGTCAACGCCGTCCCATGACCGTGCTTTCCCGACCGGCTAACGGCAGGGTCGCGGTGAACGTCGCCCCATGTCCAGGACCGTCAGAGGCGACGGTGAGATCGCCACCATGCCCCCGCATGATGCCTCGGGCGATGGTCAACCCAATCCCCGAACCGGACTCGGTGTCCCGGCGGCGGCGACCTTCGACGCGATAGAAGCGTTCGAAGATCCGGCGTTGATCCTCCACCCGCAGCCCTTCCCCGGTGTCGCGGACTTGGATCCATCCGTGAGCGGAGTCACCGTCCACGGTGGCACCGACAGTGATGTCGATGCGTCCACCGGGGGGAGTGGCTCGGGCGGCGTTGCCCACCAGGTTGGTCATCACTTGGTTGATGCGATCTGGGTCGGCGAGGACCGGCACTGGATCGACACTGGTGCGCACCCAGAGTTCGACACCCAGGCTCTCCACCTGTGGGCGCAACCATTCGGCTCGTTCGCGGGCGAGATCGCGCAGATCCACGTCATCTCGGCTGAGCACCAGACGGTTCTCTTCGGTGCGTGACAGCAGCGCCAGGTCGTCAGTGAGCCGCCGTAACCGCCGTATCTCCTGACCCACTTGTGCGAGTTCTTCAGGACCGGTAGGTAACAGCCCGTCGATCATGGCTTCGACGTACCCATGGATGACGGTTAGCGGGGTGCGGATCTCGTGGGCCACCTCCCCGAGCAGCGAGGTGGGTGAGGCGCTCGGGGAAGAGTCAGTATCGCCCGTGCTGGTGGCGGCATCGACGTGGGCGTCCACCGGTCGGTGGTGGCGCAGATGCCTGTTGACCTGGGTGGTGATCAGCGCAGTGGTGATCGCTGTCACGGCAGCGGTGACGACATGACCGGCCAGCTGGGGAATCCGAAGCTTCCGGCGCAGGTGTAGCGATGACGCTCTCCGGTGTCGGAGACGTCGGGTCGCGACGCAGATGGTGCTCATGGCGCGTCGGGGCAGCAGCCTGTCCTGGTGGGCGGACGGCCGCTGCGGCGCCGAGCGCGGCACAACGTGTGCATGGTCGTTCCCCGACCGGTGGGACACCGAAGACTCATGTGGTCCAGTGTGCGGTGCATCAGGGGGTCAACGGGCCTGGGTACGTCGGAAAAGTCTTCTTCGGTCGAGGTTTGCACCCTGCGCCAAGGTCACCATGAAAATCTATGACCGATAAGCGTATTCGGTCCCAATGCTGAGGTGCACCTGAGAGCTGTTCGGCCCTGCGAGCGCCGCACCGGCAGCAGACAGCGGAGATCGGTGGTGCCACACTGACCACAGCCGCACCGGGAGAGGACCCTTCATGAGCAACAACCCGTCAGATGTCGGACAGGTCAGCGAGATCATCACCCCGGGACCAGCTGCCCGCCTCGCTGCGATCCTGGACCTTGACCCACCCGACGAAGAACTTCCCGAACTCTGGCACCTCGGCTACCTGCTCGAAGCCCCACGCAGCAGCGACCTTGGACCCGAAGGCCATCCCCGACTCGGATTCCCCACCCCACCCGCCGAAGGGATGCGACGGATGTTCGCCGGCGGACGCATCGACACCCACCGTCGACTCCGCTTCAGCCGCCCGGCCACCCGCACCATCCAGGTCACCTCACAGGTCGAAAAGACCGGCCGAAGTGGCCCACTGACCTTTGTCACCACCCGTGCCCACATCGTCCAAGACGGCGAACTGTGCATCGTCGAGGAACAAGACATCCTCTACCGCCCCGCCCCACCAGAACATCAACCCACCTCACCCGCCCCTCAACCTCAACCCCACGATGACGACACCATCGAGCTGCCGGACCGAGAAGCCCGGCTCGACATGGCCGTCGACGAAGCGCTGCTCTTCCGCTTCTCCGCGGTCACCTTCAACGCCCACCGCATCCACTACGACCGCGAATGGGTCCGTGCCGAAGGCTACGACGACCTCCTCGTCCACGGCCCGCTCCAAGCGCTGATGATGGGCGAACTAGCCCGCCGCCACGGCCATCCCCTCGTGGGCCGTCGATTCAGCTACCGCCTCATCGCCCCCATGACCGGCGCCCAAACCATGCACATCCTGGCTGCCGACACCGGCCTCACCGCTGGCGCCGAAGTCCGCGACCGCCGCGGCACCATCACCGCCACTGCGACCTACGACCCCTCACCGCAGCAAGCAGGGGTGAGGTGAGCACCAGAAACTAGTCACCCACCCACCCCTGCTCGAGAGCGCCTCAGCGACGCGATTCAGGACCCGACTCGCGAATCGCCTGCGGCTGCTTCGCTTTCGCCTTGTCAGGGTCATTCCCCGGGCCGCCATCGCCGCGGCCCGCCTCCACTGCTGCCCTGATACGGGCGCCGATCTGGGCATCCACCGACGACCAATACCAGAACGCCCGCTCCAACACCGGATCAGACACATCCTGCAACAACGCTCCCGACACCGTCTCCACGAACCGATCCCGAGCCGCGTCGTCAAAAACCTCCCGCACCAACGTCCCCGCCTGACCGAAATCATCGTCCTGCGCGCGCAACGTCTGGGAGCAGCGGATCATCTCTCCGTCAGCTTCCCAGCCGGTCTCGTCACGGGCGTCGTTGTCGGCGTACGGACGACCCGTGGAATTCGCGGCGTACGTCGCAGCTGGCCCGCTGTGCAGATACCGCATCGGCCCATCGAAGGTGTAGGTGTTGGCGCGTTCCATGACCTGCGGCAATGGCTGGTTCACCGGCAGCTGATCATGATTGACCCCCAACCGGGCGCGGTGCGCGTCGGCATAAGCAAAGACCCGTGCCAGCAACATCCGATCCGGGGAGAACCCAATCCCAGGCACAATATTCGATGGCGCAAAGCTGGCCTGATCGATCTGCGCGAAGAAATTCTGCGGGTTCTCAGTCAACGTCATCCTGCCGACCTCGATCAGCGGATAGTCGCTGTGCGACCACACCTTAGTCAGGTCAAACGGGTTAAACCGGTAGGTCTTCGCCTCGTCGTACGGCATGATCTGCATCTTCAACGTCCAACTGGGGAACTCCCCCCGATCGATCGCCTCAAACAAGTCACGACGGTGGAAGTCGGCATCCTCTCCAGCGATCTTCTCAGCATCAGCGCCCGCCCAGTTCTCCACGCCCTGATCGCTGTGGAAGTGGAATTTGACCCAGAAGCGCTCGCCCGCGGCGTTGACCAGCATGTAGGTGTGGCTGCCGTAGCCGTTCATGAAACGCCAACTGCGCGGCAGGCCCCGATCACCCATCAGGTAGGTGACTTGATGAGCTGACTCCGGGTTCATCGTCCAGAAGTCCCATTGCATGTTCTGATCCCGCAAACCTGAATCTGCGAGTCGTTTCTGGGACCGGATGAAGTGGGGGAACTTCATGGGGTCGCGGAGGAAGAACACCGGGGTGTTGTTGCCGACCAGATCCCAGTTGCCATCAGTGGTGTAGAACTTCAGTGCGAAACCACGGACATCGCGCCATGTGTCGGGGGACCCAGCTTCACCCGCCACGGTCGAGAAACGAGCCAACATGCGGGTTCGGGCGCCCGGCGCGAAAACAGCGGCCTTGGTGTAGGCAGTGATGTCTGCGGTGATCACCAATTCCCCGAAAGCGCCTGATCCTTTGGCGTGCGGCTTGCGGTCGGGGATGTTTTCCCGGTTGAAATGCGCCAATGTGTTGACCAGGTGGTGGTCGTGCAGCAGCAACGGGCCGTCCGGACCGAGGGTCAGGCTGTGCCGGTCGCTGGGGGTGGGGGCCCCGTTCAGCAGGGTCGAACCGCTCGGGTCGGCGTTCGACGTCGCGGGGGGTTGCGGTGCGGAGAAACGCTGTTCGGACATGACAGGCTCCTGACATCTCGACGGTACGCCGGTAAGTGTGCTGTCCCCACACCATCACGAATGAAAGCGAATCGCACGCTGAGAGTAATGAATTGTTCTGATCGAGGTGATAGTTACGGGAGTGCTTCTGTCGATCGGTCGCCGCCCACTAAGGCGCCCTGCCCTGAAGCCACCGCCCACCACACGGTCGGGGAGTTCCACGCCACCACAGCGGTCCCGCTACGGTCGACCGCGATCAGCGCGCCGTCGCCACCACGAGCTTCCAGGCCGTCCCGGACAGCTGAAGTCGCGGCCTGGGGCAGCGACATTCCGGCGTACCGAATGCGGGCATGCACGTCATGAGCGAGGACCGCGCGCATGAAGAATTCCCCTGTGCCAGTGCAGGAAACCCCGCAGGTCGTATCGTCCGCCCAGGTGCCTGCCCCGATCAATGGCGTGTCACCGATTCGACCAGGAAGCTGCCCGGTGACGCCACCGGTGGAGGTGGCAGCGGCAATCTTTCCGGAATGGTCCCGAGCCACCGCGCCGACCGTGCCGTGCCGGTGGGCGCGGGACGAGGACAGGGTGAGCTGGCGGCGACGGCGTTCCGTCACGAAATATTGCGGGTCCTCAGTGCGGCATCCCCATCCGTGCAGCATCGACGCTGGCGGTGCCGCGAGGAGGACATGGGGAGTGTGTTCCATGACGGCGCGGGCTACAGCGACAGGATTTCGGGCGATGTCAGTGCAGGTCACAGCGCCTGCACTGCCAGCACCAGTCATGACGGCGGCATCAAGTTCAGGGAGGCCTTCGCTGGTCAATGCGGCGCCGCGACCAGCGTTGAAATGGTCCTGATCCTCGAGGCAGGTCACGGCGGCGCACACCGCGTCTAGGGCGTCCCCACCGTTGTCGAGGATGTGTCGCCCGGCGTGAATCGCTGCCCGCAGGCTATCCCGGCAGGCATGGTCAAATTCCGGATCGACTGCGCTGGGCAGCGCCCCGGCGCCGCCGTGGACAACCAGGGATGTCCTTGCCGCTGGGGGAAATTCGAGCAACTGGACTTGCGTCATCATGCCTCCAGAGCGCTGGCCCCGGAGTGCGCGTCGATGGGCCACCGGGGATGCTTCGAGGCTACCGAGGGCGCGGGTCGCAGTGGCTCAGAGCAGACGGTCCACTCTGCCCGGCGTGCTGTCCTTCTGGTGCGGGTCTGGGCTCAGGGTGTTTCCTTGGGCCACCGATGACGCGGTGAACTGCACCGAGTTCGGTGGTGTTGCGGACCTGGCTGTGTTGCGGGAGGTCATCTTCTCCAGGGCATCTCTTCGGGACTTCTCTTCGGCATCGGCATGTCGCTGGGCGTCGCGCTCCATGAGGCGTTGCATTGCGAGGTCCTTGGCCAGTTCATCGACCTTCTTAAGGGCCTGTTCGCCCTGCTTTGCAGCTAGGGCATAGAGCCCGCCGAGCATCTCCTTGTCCGTGTCGTTGAGGAAGGGGACAAGGGCTTTGATGCGGTGTGCGTACTGGTCGAAGAGTGACTCGTGTCGAGGGGCAGCTGAGCTGGCGGCCTGCACCTGTCCGGGGTGCTGGCGTGGGCTGATTCGAGTGACGGCAGCCGCTGTGTTGCCGATCAATCCGCTGGGATCAATGTGCATGGTGGCGCCTTCCGTGGCGAGTGCTCCTCTGGGTCTCCAGTCGGTGGGCCTGACCTGAATCTGAGGGTGCCAGAGCTATCTCTGACACGGGGGTGGTGGTGAGAAGTCCACCGGGTCTGGTGGTCAGGTCATTGTGGCTGTGATGGCTGCGGTGTGGACCCGGTCGTGGGGCATAGGCGGTCAGGCCGTACCCTTGATATCAGCTAAGGGATGATCATCCGCGAGTGTGGCAGGGAGCGCGGACTATTTGTCGACCCTGTGAAAGGCTCCCGTGACTTCCGCAACTGTCCCTGCCCCCCGTGTTTCTCTTCCGGCTGCAGCCGGATGGTCTTTCCTCGTCGCCGGTTTCGTCGGGCGACTACCCGCTGCGGCAATCCAGCTGGGTCTCCTCATGTTCGTTGGTCATTCCGGCTATGGGTATGGCGTCGGTGGGTTCGCTGTCGCAGCTGTCGGAGTCGGTACGGCGTTGGGCGCTCCCGTGGTGGGGCGTCTGGTGGACCGGTATGGCCCGTTGTCGGTGCTCTCAGTGGTGATGTGTGTGCAGCTGCTTGGCTTGGCTGCGGTCACTTCCGCGGTGTTAGCTGAGGCGCCAGTGGCCGTGTTGCTAGTGGCTGCTGCGTTGGTGGGCGCCGCGAACCCGCAGATCGGTTCGGTGGCCAGGGCTCGCTGGTCGCATCTGGCGCGGCGGGATTCTTCACCGGACTTGGTGCGGGTCGCGTTGGGGTATGAGGGAGCGTGTGACGAGATCAGCTTCGTAGTGGGGCCGATCGTGGCGGGACTGCTTTTTGGGAACATGCCTCCGGTGTGGGGCATGGGGACCTTGGCGGCGTCTGCTCTTGTGGGGCAGGGCTTGTTTATGGCTTATCTGTGGCAGGCCCGGACGTCGTGGGCGGATGCTGTGCAGGCTCCGGCAACTGTGGGGCATGAGGGGTTGCGTGTGGTGGGCGTGTTGGCCCCCATGGCGACCTGCATTGCTGTGGGCGCGGTGTTTGGGAGTGTGCAGACGGCGTTGGTTGTCGTCAACCGGGCGCAGGGCAACGAGAGCCTGACTGGTGTGGTGTATGGCTGCGTGGGGATCGGCAGCGCCGTCGCGAGTGTCCTGGTGGTGCGGTTGTCGCAGCGGATTGGTTTTGGGATGCGGGTCGCTGTGGGTGCCATGCTCGTGGTGGCGGGGACATGTGGCGTGATGACGATCCCCTCGGTGCCGGTGTCCGCGTTGTGGTGCGGATTGTTGGGTGTCGGGGCGGGGATGATGTTGGTGACATCGTTCGCGCAGGTCGAACGGGTCGCGTCGGCGTCGGTGATGGCGTCGGCGATGACGTTGTTGGCGACATGCATCGTGGTGGGAGTTGCCGTCGGGGCCGCAGGCAGCGGGTGGCTGTCCAGCGGTGCGACGGCGGGGCTGTTCTGGCCTACGTTGGCCGCTGCGGTGGTGGCGATGGCTGCGTCGGTGGGTTTCCGGCGGTCCGTCACGTCCTGATCGGGTGTCGTTGATGCACCGGAGGGCGGGCTCTGTCGGGGTCGTTGGTGCGGAGGTGTGCGGCAGAACCCGCCCGTAGGTGCAGTGATAGTGGCCTGTTCCCTGGCTAGTGATGGGTGAGTCCTGGTCGGTCTCCGTTGTCAGCGAAGCCAATCATGACGATGGCAATCATCAGTAGCACCGATACGCCGGCGCCGCACATGGCGAGCGAACCGTAGCCGCTGTATGCGAGGAGGAATCCGGCCCCGGCGCCGGCTACTCCACCTGCGAGTCCCATCACCAGGTCGGAGATCCCTTGGGTGGCGGGTCGTTCATGCAGGGCGAGGGACTGAGTGAGCAGCGTTGACCCGGTGACCAGGGTGAGTGACCAGCCGAAGCCGAGCAAGAACAACGAGACGGTGAGCAGGGGAGAGGTCCCTTGGTGGGATTGGGCTGCCATGATGCAGGCACCAAGGAGGATCATCGCGCCGACGCCGCTGACGAGGTGACCGCCGAACCGGTCGGTGGCCATACCGACCAGGGGGGACAGCCCAAACATGCCGAAAATATGGATGCTGATGATCAGCCCGATGATCTGTAGGTCCGAGCCGCCGTGTTCCATGTGCAGTGGTGCCATCACCATCACGCCGATCATGACAGCGTGTCCGCCCGCGAGGACGATCAGGCCGAGCAGGGCTTGCGGGTGGGAGGAGATGATGCGCACCCCGTCCCAGATGGAGGCGCGGTCGCGGAGTCGGCGGACGGTGCGGGTCTCTGGGGTGGGGGAGGGCTCGTCAGGGATGAGCGGGATGCCGTTGGTTTGTCGTTCGATCTCGTTGGCGCGTGCGGTGAGCAGCGGGTCCGGCCGGAGGAAGAACTGCAGGACGAGTATGGAGGCGGCGAAACCGAGGATGGCGAAGACGAAAGAGCCGGTCATCTGGGGAAGACCGAGCATCTGACCGAGGGGTTCGACTGGCCCCATGAGGTTGGGGCCGGCGACGGACCCGATGGTGGTGGCCCAAACGACGATGCTGAGGTCGCGTCCGACATGCCGAGGGGAGGCAAGGTCGGTGGCGGCGAATCGGGTTTGGTTGTTGGCGGTGGTGGCTCCGCCGAAGAGGATCGAGCCGATCATCAGCAGGGTGAAGGAGGAGAAGACTGCTGCAGCGATGATCAGGACTGATCCGACAGTGGCGATGACGTATCCCATGATGAGCCCGACGCGGCGACCTCGGGTGTTCATGAGTTTGGCCAGTGGCACTGAGAGGACGGCACCGCCGAGGATCTGCGCGGTTGTACCGAGTCCGGCGAGGGTTTCGGAGCCGGTGATGTGTTTGGCGAGGAGCGCCGAGACGGCTAGGCCAGTGGCCAAGCCGATTCCACCGAGGATCTGCGCGGTGATCAGAGTGGCCATGGTGCGGCGTTGTAGGGAAGGCCGTTTGTCGCGCCGGGACCTCTGTATGGCAACAGAATTGGTTGTTGTAGGGGGGTGGACCATCGCGTCAGTATCGACCAGATCCCTGTCGGAAGGGATAGGCGGGTCACGAGATGAACGTGCGTTTAATGTGGCCAATGTGGGCAAGGTGACAGATTTGCTCTGCTCAGGACGGCAATCCGGTTCAGCGGATCCCGCAGAATCGATCTCGCCGTACGGGATGACCCACGCACCCCCGTCGAAGGCACCCGCTGGAAGGCACGCCATCGATGATGCGTCAGGATCATCCCAGATGATCTCAACGACCGTTGCCACCCCCGGAGATCCGTGAAGACAACAGCTCACCGCCCCCGCACGCACCGACGTACCACCGCAGCTGTCACCGCGGTGCTGCTCAGTGTGGCCCTCACCGTCAGTGGATGCGCTGGCGGTGCAGACAATCCCGCAACCCCCAGCTCCGCGCCGCCTTTCCCCACCGCGACCGGCACCCTCACGGATGACCAGTCCCGTGCCGCTTTTGAGCGCGCGGCCGCCGCCTTACAACGCCAGCGCACTATGGCGGTGTCCTTCAGAGTGGAGAGCACCACGGGGGAGCCGCTACGACAAGTCCTGCATCCCATGGTGCGCGTCGACCTGCGAGACAGCGAACGCCCGCTGGCCTCGCTCGCGTTGAGCATCCTGGCCAGCAATGTCGCCGTCGGGGGGCATGTGTATCGACAGGAGACTACGGCTGACGGGTCATCCACGGTGTGGGTGAAAGACGCGGAACCTAAAACTCCGCTGGAGTTCGTGCTGTGGAAACCCGGCGCTAGCAGCGCCCGAGTCGCCGACCTAGGCGTGGAGCAGGTCACGGATCGGCCTGCCCGCCGCTTCCGGGTCTTCGACCCGAGCCGGTACGCCGGACCTACCGCGACCAGCTCGACGTCCCCGCCCACCGAAGGGAAGACCACTCCCTCCGGTGCGGCGGCGACATCAACCCGTGGACCAGCCGCACCCTCCACGGGGGCGACGACATCGTCAGGGATCGGTGATTACGACGAGTTGTGGTTCGCCGAGGATGGCACCGTGCTTCGGATGGTGTCGGTGTTGGGTCGGCTCACGTTGACGTCCAGTCGCATCGAGTACGGCGCGGATGTGCGTATCGACGTACCAGATACGGGGTCGGCGATCACTGCTGAGGAGTTCGCCCGGCAGCGGCCGGGCCAGTGAAGGCATCGCCGAGTTCCACGTCCAAGTGGGTGCGGGCCTTGTTTTTCAGGCAGAAAATGTAGACGAGCAGGGACACCGCGATGCACACCGTGGTGTACGCCGCGAACCACGGCACCATGTGCGCTGACTTCATCGTCTGATAGATCAACGGGGAAGTCCCTCCAAACACCGAATTCGCCAGACCATAGCCCAGTCCCACTCCGAGAGCGCGAATATGCGCGGGGAACAACTCAGCTTTCACCAACGCGTTGATGGAGGTATATCCGGAGAGGATGACATATCCGACCGCGACGACCAAGAACGACATGAACGGGTCAGTGACCTGAGGCAGCACCATGATCAGCACAAACGTGTAGCACACCCCGCCGATGCCGAAGAAGACCAGCAAGGGTTTGCGGCCAATCCGATCCGAGAGGATCCCGCCCACCGGCTGCAACAGCATCAGGAAGATCAGCCCGGCAAGGTTGATCCACGTCGACGTCATCGCCTGATCTTTGAACGTGGCTTTCACAATGGCGGGGGCGTTGACGCTGTACGTGTAGAACGCGACAGTGCCGCCCAAGGTGATCAGGAAGCACAGCAGCAGCGGCCGCCAGTGATGAGTGAACAGCTCATGCAATGAGCCAGACGCCGTGTCAGTGCCATCCTTGATCGCCGCCAACCGCTCGCTGGACATCGACTCGTCCATCGTGCGGCGCAGCCAGAACACCACGATCGCAGCAAGACCACCGATAGCAAAAGGAATCCGCCACCCCCAATCCAGCACCTGCTGGCGGGAAAGCACCGACAGCAGAACCAGCAGGGTGAACTGGGCGAGGACGTGCCCGCCGATGAGCGTGACGTACTGGAACGAAGAGAAGAAACCTCGCCGATCCCGGGTCGCCGCTTCGGACATGTACGTCGCGGACGTGCCATATTCACCACCGGTGGCAAAACCCTGGATCAGTCGACACACGATCAACACCACCGCAGCAAACGTGCCGATGCTGGCGCGGGTGGGAGTGATCGCGATGATGAACGAACAGAACGCCATCAACGACACCGAAAAAGTCAATGCGGCCCGGCGGCCATGTCGATCGGCGTACCTGCCGAAATACCACGACCCGATAGGCCGCATCAGGAATGTGAGCGCAAAGACGGCATAGGCGTAAATCGTGGATTTCTGATCGCTGGCGTCAAAAAACTGATTCTCGAAATAGCTGACAAACACCGTGTACGTGTACACGTCGTACCACTCGACGAGGTTGCCCAGCGACCCCTTGACGGTGTTACGGATGGCCCGGCCGGTGTCGGTGTGGTCCGAACCCGGTGGGGTAGTGGCATCGCCGGTGGCGGCGGTGACGGTCATGTGTCCTCCTCATGCCGAGACGGAGGTGGTGCGCCTCGGGCGTGGAGCCGGAACCTATCAGTGCGCTCGCCCTATCGGGAAGAGGTGGACGTCCGTCACCGCGTCAGGGACCGCAGGTACGGCGAAAAGCGCGGCACCACCACCGCAACCGCGGAGTTATGATCCGTCGCTATGACGCAGATACGGATCGGTGAAGCAGCACGCCTGCTCGGAGTCAGTGACGACACGGTCCGCCGATGGGTCGACGCCGGCCGCCTCCCAGCCACCCCCGACGCCGCCGGTCGAAAAACCGTCTCCGGACTCGACCTGGCACACCTCGCCCAAGAACTGCACACCCCCACCGACACCGACAGCGACGAACGCCACGCCTCGGCACGTAACCACTTCACCGGCCTCGTCACCTCCGTCATCTCCGATCGGGTCATGTCCCAAGTCGAACTCCAATGCGGCCCCTACCGGATCGTGTCCCTCATCTCCACCGAAGCAGTCCACGAACTCGATCTACGCCCCGGCGCCATCGCCACCGCCGTCGTCAAAGCCACCCATGTCACCCTCGAAACCCCCGGAGCCCGCGCATGACCACCGCACCCCTCAGGGGCACCCCACCCCACCCCGCCCCCCGGACCAGCGCCGCCCCCCTCACCGGCATAGTCCTCGCTGCGCTCGCCCTGACCTCCTGCAGCAGCGACCCCACCGCAGCGACCGGCGACAACCCGACCCGACCCGTCACCGTGTTCGCCGCAGCCTCTCTCAAACCCGCATTCACCCAGATCGCCCACGACCACCCCAACCTGAAAGTCACTTTCACCTTCGACGGCTCCAACAGCCTCGTCGACCAGATCTCCGCAGGCGCCAAAGCCGACGTCCTCGCCACCGCCGACACCACCACGATGGGGACCGCCCACACCAAAAAACTCCTCGGCGGCCCCGAAAAAGCCTTCGCCACCAACGTCCTCACCCTCATCGTCCCCCGCGGCAATCCCGCCGCCATCACCGGCCTCGACCAGTCCCTCCACGGCAAAAAACTCGTCATCTGCGCCCCCGCAGTCCCCTGCGGCAAAGCCACCGCGACCCTCACCCGCCACCTCGGCGTCACCCTCACCCCCGTCTCCGAAGAAAACAAAGTCACCGACGTACGCGGCAAAGTCGAATCCGGCGAAGCCGACGCCGGCATCGTCTACACCACCGACGCAAAAAATTCCGGCGACAAAGTCCACACCCTGCCCATTCGCGACACCGACAAAGCCATCAACATCTACCCCATCGCCCTCGTCGCCGACGCCCCCCATCCCCCCGACGGCCAAGCATTCATCGACGCCGTACTCTCCCCGAAAGGCCAAGACGTCCTCAAACGTTACGGCTTCGGCACCCCGTGAGCACCAACTCACCCCCCAGCTCCAGCCACCACCTCGGCACCACACCCCTGCCCCGCTGGACCTGGATCCCCGCCACCGCAGCACTAGCCTTCCTGACCGTCCCCCTGATCGGCATCGCCCTGCGCCTCCCCTGGCCCGCCGTACCCCACCTCCTCACCAGCGACGAATCCATTGATGCGCTCCGCGTCAGCCTGCTCGCCTGCCTCACCGCCACCGGCCTGTGCCTCCTCCTCGGCCTCCCCGCCGCCCTCGTCCTCGCCCGCGCCCACGGCCGCTGGGTCGCCCCCGCCCGCGTCCTGATCAGCCTGCCCATGGTCCTGCCACCAGTCGTCGCTGGACTAGCCCTCCTGACCACCCTGGGACGACGCGGCATCCTCGGAACGACCCTCACCGCCTTCGGAATCGACATCGCCTTCACCACCATCGCCGTCATCGTGGCCCAAACCTTCGTCGCCATGCCCTTCCTCATCACCTCCGTTGAAGGCGCCCTCCGCGCCGCGGGCCACGCCCACGAAGACGTCGCAGCGACCCTCGGCGCATCCCCCACCACCGTGCTCTTCCGCGTCACCATCCCCCGCATGACCCCCGCCATCGCCTCTGGCACCGCCCTCGCCTTCGCTCGCTGCCTCGGCGAATTCGGTGCCACCCTCACCTTCGCCGGCTCCCTCCAAGGCGTCACCCGCACCCTCCCCCTCCAGATCTACCTCCAACGCGAAAGCGACACCGACACCGCCCTCGCCCTCGCCCTCGTCGTCATCGTCATCGCCGTCCTCGTCGTCGGCGCCGCCGGAGCCCTCACCCGACACCACACCCGCAGGCAACCCACATGAACACCCCACCGCCGTACGACGGCCCCACCCCACCACCCGCACTCGCCATCCACGCCCACCTCGACACCCCCCACCTCGACATCGACCTCGATCTCACCCCCGGCACCGTCCTCGCCGTCGTCGGCCCCAACGGCGCCGGAAAAACCTCCCTCCTCCGCCTCACCACCGGCCAACTCCGCCCCCACCACGGCACCGTCGCCCTCCACGGACGCCCCGTCAGCGGCCCCCACCATCATGTCCCCGTGCATCACCGCGGCGTCGCACTCCTCGCCCAACGCCCCCTCCTCTTCGACCACCTCACCGTCCTAGACAACGTCGCTTTCAGCCTCCGCGCCCGCGGTATTCCCCGCAGCCACGCCCACCAACAAGCCCGCCACCACCTGGAACTCGTCGGATGCTCCGACCTCGCCACCCGCCGCACCTGGCAAATCTCCGGCGGACAAGCCCAACGGGTCGCCCTCGCCCGAGCCCTCGCCGGAGACCCCGCGCTCCTCCTCCTCGACGAACCGATGGCCGCCCTCGACGTCACCGTCGCCACCACCACCCGAGCCCTCCTGCGCGACCTCCTCGCCCCACCAGAACGCACCGCAATCCTCGTCACCCACGACGTCATCGACGTCCTCGCGCTCGCTGACATGATTGCCTTGGTCGACGAGGGGCGTATCGTCGAATCGGGTCCGGTGGCAGCGGTGCTCAGGTGCCCCCGAGCGCCATTCCTCGCTGAGCTGACCGGGGTGAATTTGCTGGAAGGTCAGGCCATTGGTGGGGACGTCATCGATGTTGCCGGGGTGGCGCTGACTGGAATTCCCTCATCAGGGACGTCAACGGGGGCGTCGCTGGGGGCATCAGCGGGAGTGTCCGTGCCTAGCGTGGCACTGCGGGTGGGGCGGTCTGCGTTGGCGACTTTCCCTCCGGGAGCGGTCGGGGTCCACCTGGCTGATCCGGGGGGGAGCCCACGCAATCACCTGCCAGCGGTGGTCGTGGCCGTCGAGCCGCGTGGGCCGGTGGTGCGGGTGGTCACCTCACTGCACGGCACCGCAAACCTCAGTGTGTCCGCGGACATCACCGCAGTGGCCGCAGTGGAACTCGACATTCGCCCAGGTACGGCGGTGCAGCTGGTGGTCAAAGCGACCCAAGTCACCTTGTATGAGCGGTGACTTCTCACCCGGCTGGTCTGCGGGGTTAATTGTGCCAGGCCGGTCCGAGGGTGATGTCCGCGCTACGTTCCTGACCTGTCGGGTCCTTCCAGGTGACTTTGACCGTCGCGCCAACATCACGGGACGCCACGGCTGCCTGCAGTGACGCGGTGTCAGTCACGGGGACGCCACCGACGGACGTGATAGTCGACCCAGCGGCCAACCCCGCTTTGGCGGCAGCCCCACGGGAATGCACAGACTGCACCCATCCACCTCGGGTGACGGTGACACCCAACGCTGGTCGGGGACCGACCCGAATGGACCCGTTGGAACGGCCGGTTTTGATCTGGTCGGCGATGCTGGTGGCCTGTGCGATCGGAATGGCGAACCCTTCGGGATTGCCACCTAGCGATGCTGCCGTGCTGATCCCGACGACATCACCTCGGGCGTCGACCATCGGCCCTCCGGAATAACCAGGTACGACGGCGGCATTGGTGCGGATCATCCCGGACAGGGTGTGGGGTTTCGCGCCGTTCTCTGCAGCGATCTGCACTTTCTCATCCAGCTGCTGCACCGTGCCGCTGACCGAGAACAAGGTGTCTTGGCCACCGCCATTACCGATGGCTGTGACGGGTTGCCCGACCTTCGCGCCCTCCGGGGCGACCTTCATGGGGGTCAATCCTTTGGCGTCCTGCAACTTCAGCAGGGCCACGTCACGGCTTTGGTCGGTGCCGACGACCTTCGCATCGAATTTGCCGCCAGTCGCAGACAGCGTCGCGGTGAGTCGGGTGGTCCCTTCCACGACGTGGTAATTGGTGAGGACGTATCCGTCCGCGCTGAGGAGCACTCCGCTGCCCGCGCATACACCTGGTCGGCCGCCGCTGCTTTCGGCGGAGACCACCCCGTCGATGATGAGGACCCCGGGGGGTGGTTTGACGACGGGGGACCCATTACTCAATGTCCCGGAGCGCGCAGCCCGTGACCGGGAGGAACCTTCTGGACCGTCTGCATCGCCTGGTCCGTGGGCGTCGGGAAGGACTGCTGAGACCGTCGAACTGGTGAACAGTTGGCTGACGTAGCCGACGGAAATCACCGCAGGTACCGCCCAGACCAGGACAGCGGTCATCATGACGCCGCTGCGGACCTGAGGTGAAGGCATACCGGTCAGATCAGATCGGGATCGGGGATCATGTCAACTCGCTGGGCATGTCGGCCCCCCTCAAAACTGGCGGTCACAAACTCATCCACGATCATCGTGGCGTACTCCGGGGCGACGACCCGCCCCCCCAACGCCAGCATGTTGGCATCGTTATGTTGCCGCGCCAGACGCGCCGAATATGCCTCAGAGACGATCGCGCATCGCACCCCTGGTACGGCGTTGGCGGCTAACCCGATCCCAATGCCCGTCCCGCACATCACGATGCCCAGGTCGCAGTGACCGTCGGCGACCTGACGTGCCGCCCGATGCCCGTAGATGGGGTAGTCCACTCGCTCCGCGGAGTCGCTGCCTACGTCCACGACCTCGTGCCCACCTTGCTGAAGGTGCGCTTTCACGACGTTTTTCAGCTCGTGGGCACCATGGTCACTTCCAACGACGATCCGCATGGGCACCAGCGTAAATGCTGTCTCTGTGGGTGACCTACCCCCTAGCTGAGGGTTGGCATGCCATGATGCATCGAGTCAGTCGTTCGACTTGCCTCGTGGGTGTGGGGCGCGTGATCTGGATTGCAGAAGAAAGCTAGGGGACAGATGGCTGAAATGCTTTGTGACACGGAGCGATTCGAATCGTTCTTGTGGGATTACGGCATCAGCTTGCCTTATCCATTGCATCTGGGACCGGTCAAAGAGGTGGGGGTGCACCGGTCGTTGGCTCGTCGAACTCGGACGGCGAGTGAAGACGAGATGCATCTGATGCGTACGTGGGGACGATCCGGCGGGACGTTGCTCATGCAGCTTGCTCGGGCAGTGCGTTCCGAGATGACGACGACATATATATATGCGATGGTCGGCGGGGTGGACTCTGCGCAGACGCGAGTGACAGCTTTATCTATCACCGGCGATGACTCATCGATCCTGATTGCAGAACGTCCTGACGGGGTGTTCGTGGCGTCGCTGCCTTGGGCGACGGTGGGGTCGACGATGGTTGGTCTATTGCCTGCGGCGACGCCTTTATCGATGACTCCGGTGGCGGTGCGTACCGATGATTTCGCAGAGATCCTGCACCTGCACGATCAAGGAGCATCTCGACGTACGGTCGATCGGGCGTTGGGCAGGCTGGGGATGTCTCCCGAGCTGTTTTGGTGGATCCAGGATGCCGCAAATCAACTGACAGTCAACGGATTTGTGGGTGCGGCTCGTCACGACGTTCACGGCCGTCATCTATCAGAGCTAGGTATTGATTTTATGGCTGCAGAGCAGGGTGGGTTGCTACGGCGTATTGAGGGCCCACGTCTCAGTTTTGAGTCATTGACGGCGGACGCGGTGATCAGGGCGTTGCGTGACAGCGCCGCAGGGCTCGGGAGGTACAGCCGGTGATGGGCGTGACGTATATGCAGTGGGATGCAGAGCAAGGGCGTGTTCAGATGAGGAAGGCTGACTGATGGCGGACATGGCAAAGT
Source organism: Austwickia sp. TVS 96-490-7B (assembly GCF_019331795.1). Classification (GTDB taxonomy): domain Bacteria; phylum Actinomycetota; class Actinomycetes; order Actinomycetales; family Dermatophilaceae; genus Austwickia. The sequence goes on along the minus strand of NZ_JAHPZL010000011.1, from coordinate 781 downwards.
ACGACGGGATTGATGGGCAGAAACTGAAGGCCATGGTGGCGTCGGTGAATCCGGGAGATATCGCCAAAGCCATGGATTATTTCCAGAACTCTAAAGCGGTGTTGATGGAGTCCTTCACTGACTTTATGCGGGACATGAAGTATTTGCATGACCAGGGGTGGTCGGGGGAGGCCTCGAATGCGGCTTTCATGGAGAATCTGAGCACTTCAAAGGTGGGTGGTGAAGTTGCGCAGTCCTCACATCAGATAGGTGAGGCGGCTGGCGTGATGGGTCAGGACGTGGGTGGGTTGCGTGATCAGATTGCGTCGATGGAGGTGAAGGTTCCTGATGCGGGGTTGAAGACGGGGCATTCGTGGCTGACGCAGTGGTATTGGGACCGGGAGTATGACAGCCAGGTGCGGCAGGCCGACGAGGACCGGAAGAAAGTGTTAGCGAAGATCAAGGAGCTAGCGGATAAAACAGATTCGCATCGGGAGAAAATTTCGGGGATTGCTTGGCCGACTGTTCCTGAAGGGGTACAGACCAACGAACCGGCGGCGTCGTTGGGTGCTGGCCATGCCGGGACTGGTCCTGTTGCTAGCGGGGGTGGAATGGGAGCTGCTGGTGGTGTCGGCGGTGGCCTGGGTGCTGGGTCTGGGGGATGGGTTTCCGGTGGTGGTGGCGGGTTAGGCCACGGAGCTGGGAGTGGGTCTGGTGGTGGTCTCCCTGGGGGCGCCTCGGGTGATCGCCACCGGGCTATCTCACGCTTCAGCTTTAGCGATCTTCAGTGATTCGACGGAGC
>NZ_JAHPZL010000010.1 GCF_019331795.1 Austwickia sp. TVS 96-490-7B | reverse complement strand
TCCCACGAATGTCGGATAGGCCAAGCAGGCGGCCTGCTCGGTAACCCACGAATCTCGTGAGCGAGGCCCCGGCCCGCAACCCCGTCACAACGACCGGGTCGCTAACATACCGTCTAGCTCACGCAGCTTGGCCATAGTGAGGGTGGCGCGGCTGAGGAAGAAGTGCACAGGCTGCCCTCCCGCGGACTCTGGCTTGCCGATGGTGCTGCCGTCTCCAGGGTGTGTCGTTCGTGGTGTTGTCAAGGGCACGGAGGAAGCGTATGACGTAGGCGTTTAGCCCATTGCTCGAGGTGCTCCGAGTGGCGGGCGCCCAGCGCACTACCGGCCAGCAAGTACAGCTGACTCTTGCCATCGCAGTCACCGTCCTCCTTGGGATTGCGATGGGGCCAGCCAGTGCATCGCTTCTGGGTACCGTCCATACACGATGCCCAGCCGAGTACCTCGGCCGTATCAAGAGCTTCGTTGGATTCTCCGCTGGCGGTCTAGCGCCCGTCTCTATGATCATCTTTTGTCAACGTGCCAACCACGCCAGCATCCCAGCGACCTTCACCACAGCAGGCGCATGCCTTGGCATCACAACCCCCACCGCCCATGCTGCTCCTCAGCTACGTCATGCCACCCCCAGCATCGCCGAACACTGACCGGGGCAAGCCAACACCAATCCCTAGTGCGGCAGGGGCTGACGTTAGCCGAAGGCCACGTTTTCTCTGCGACGAAGGGGACCTTACCAATGACATCAAAGGCGTGATCGCGCTACTTATACTCACGAATCTCTAGGACGCAGAAGCTGACCTTCTCGAGCATTCGGAGGCTAGCTGCGTTGTCCGCTACGGCGAAAGCGGTTAAGCACGACGGCGGAATCGTCACACAAGCCCCGATCCCACTGGACAGGGCTTGTGCGAGTTCGGTCATGAGTTCCCGGCCCCAGGTTCGAGTCGCCAGTGTGTAGCCAAGTTCGCGGCCGCCATCGATAGGGATTGAAGCCAACACGGCCATTGATCGTTTCAGAGGGGGTCCGTCATCCTTTATGCGGTCCGATTCGCCCAATCCCTGCACCCACCCCCGTGTCGAGGCCCGAGTGAGAGGGCATACGACGCGATCACGGGCGCAAGACTTTGTCATGTTGTTGGTGGAGGACGTCACTGGGGCGCATCTGCTGGGCGACACAGACCGGGCCAGAGAAACGCACTGTTCTGTGAGGAGATCAGGGGGATCGAGGTCTTCATCATTCTTCTTCCGATGTGGCCTGTGATCTCTGCCAGGTTCATGTGGACCAGGTGGTGGCGAAGAGAGTTGGTGCCCGTAAGTCAGATGGCAGTCAGGGGTCCGAGGTCGGTCCGGCAGCTGGGGCAGATGGCGCGGCCTCCTGGTCGATGGCCTGGCTGGCAGCCAACAGCATGTCGAGAGATTCGACGGCGTACAGGCTGAAGCGCCACGTTAGGTGCGGCCCCCACTCAGGTGGTGTGTCCGCGTGAGTGGCGTGGGCTGATTGCGATGAGCGGCCGCTGAGGCAGGAGCAGGCGGGAGGTCGTGGCGGGAGTTGAAGTGCTGCTGTTACGCCCGTGTGAGCTCAGTGGCGGCGAGTTCAGCGTCGAAGCTGGGGCGCCCGGTAACAGACAGGGCTGAGCGGTTGGAGTGCCGATTTGACTCGTGGTGCGTGAGGTGGAAAAGTACTCCGAGTTGTCCGGAGAGTGTGTGCGAAGAAGTTTTTTCTGTGGAATGTCGCAGGAAACGCGGATTTGACACTCGCTCAGCTGGAAGGATAACTTAGAGAAGTCGCCGAGCGGAAAGCTGAAAGGCTGAAAGCGAAGCGGTAACTGATTCTTGAGAACTCAACAGCGTGCCGAAATCGATGCCAATT
>NZ_JAHPZL010000001.1:451847-483806 GCF_019331795.1 Austwickia sp. TVS 96-490-7B | reverse complement strand
CAACCCAGCCACCACCGCCGCCCCAATCCCCGTCGACACCAACAGGATCGCGCATGCCCCCGCCGAGATGACGTCATTCTCCGCGGTCACCGACTCAAACAGTCGCGTCGACAACACCGTAAAGCCCCCGCCCAGCACCAACGGATCCGCCAGATTAGACACCGCCTGGCCGAAAACCACGAGAAATGCCACCACCATCGCCGGACGAATCACCGGCCACTCCACCGTCCACAGCACCCGCCACGACGACGCACCCAGATCCCTGGAGGTTTCCATCAACCGGTGATCCCGCAGATCCAACGCCTGCCGCAGGATCACATACGCCAATGGCACCGCCGACCCAGTCGCCGCCAACGTCAAACCCGGCAAGCCATACACATCCCACTGCGGAGCAAACAACCGAGTCACCACCCCGTTGTGCCCCCACAACGTCAACACCGCCAACGCCAGCACAGGCGGCGGCAACACCAACGGCGCAAGACACAACAAATGAGCGAGCTTCCGCCCCCGATAGTCATGGTGCCGTTCCCCATGAGCACACCCCCACGCCACCAACGTGGCCAACACCGCCACCGTCACCGCAAACACCAACGTGTTCCGCAACACCACGACGTCACCAGACATCGCCCGCAGCAACGACTCCTGCTCCTCCACCCCAAACAGCGCCTTGGCCAACGGAAAAAACAACACGATGGCCAACCCCGCCGACCCCAACGCGCCCCACCGACTCACCGTCACGGGCGCACCTTGGACGCAAACCGGGCCACCAAATCCTCCGTCGCCGCAGCATCCCGGACCGACGACGACACCAACCGCACATCCGGAGGCAACATCAACCGCGCATCAGCGAGCATGTCCGTACGCGTCGGAAGCTGAGGCACCCGCTGATCCGTCCCGATCTCCTGACCAATCCGCGAAGTCACAAAATCCACATACGCACGAGCCCACACCTCATGCCGAGCCGAATGCAGCACCGCCACTGCACCGACCTCCATGCCAGTGCCCTCCCGTGGATAACTCACCACCAACGGACGCCCAGCCTCGATCTGCCGGACGCAATGCTGCGTGAAAGTGATCGCCACCGCCGCTTCCCCTCGCGCCACCACCCCCGCCGGCGCCATCCCAGAACGCGTGTACTGCAACACCTGCCGATCCAGCATCGCCAACCAATGCAACGCCCCCTCCGGATCCCCCAACCGGTGTGACTGCACCCCCACGATCGTGGTTCCCGTCCCCGAGGTCGCTGGATTTGGCATCGACACCCGCCCCCGCAGCCGGGGATCCATCAAATCGTTCCACGATCGGGGCACCTGAACTCCCCACTCCTGCAACATCGCCGGGTTAGAACAAAACCCCAAATTCCCCCGATACACCCCCGTCCATGCGCCTCCCGGATCCCGGTCCTCCACCGGGACAAAGACAGCCGACGCAGGGACGTACGGCGCTAACAACCCCCGCTGACGCGCCAACTCATACAACTCAGCAGGACCGCCATGCCACACGTCCTCGTCCCTGCCCTCACCCCGCCCAATCCGAGCCAACGCCTCCCGCGAAGACACCCGCATCATCGACACCGGAATACCGCTGTGCCGAGTGAAGGCCTCCGCCCACTGACGACACAACTCCTCCATCGAAGAACACAACACCCCCAGAGAGTCCCCACCATGGGAGCGCATGACCTGACCACCGCTCCACGTCAACAACGCCACACACACCAGCGCCGCCACCCACGACCGCGGACCAGCACGTCGTCGCCCCGACGGGGCACGACGATCCCAGATCACCTGACCCCGCCCGGAACGACCGGTGTGTCATCCAGACGCGGCATCACATACCCACTTCCCCTCGCCGTGACGATCAAACCCTCCCCAGCCGATCCCAGATGCTGACGCAACCGATACACCGTGGTCTTGATCATGTCCCGCCCCCCAGCGGTCTCACCGGTAAACCACACCTCATTGAGCAGATCCCGCCACGACACCACCGACCCAGCATGCCGAGCCAACACCGCAAGCAGCCGATGCTCGACATCACTCAACCGCAACCTCCGGCCCTGCCAACTCGCAGTACGCCCAGTCAGATCAACGGTCAACGGCCCATTACGGATCGTTTCGCACGGCTCCCGAAACCGCGTACGACGTACCAACGCTTGCGCTCGCAAGGCGAGCTCTCGGGGGGAGAACGGCTTAGTCACATAGTCATCCGCTCCGGCCAGGAAGCCGTTCACCCGGTCGTTCTCCGTGCCCCGTGAGGTCAGCAGCAGGACCGGCACGTCCGAATTGCTGCGGATACGACGGCATAGCGACTCTCCTGACGCTCCGGGGAGCATCACGTCAAGGACCACCAGATCGACCTGCCTGATCGACAGGATCGCCCATGCCTGCTCGGCGTTGCCGGCTGTCGTACACGTAAAACCTTGGGTGGACAGCGCGAACTCGACGATCGACAGCATCTGACGTTCGTCGTCGACGACCAACGCGTGCGGAGCATCTTTCGACACATTCCCTCCTGTGCGGTGCCAGGTCACCGGGTCACCGGGTTAGCGCACGGCAGGCGCCTGACTCGGCAAGGTCAGGAAGAACGTAGTGCCATGGCCATCGACGGTGTCGACCAGGACCCGCCCACCGTGTTCGGTGACGATCGATTCGGTGATCATCATGCCCAGACCCGTTCCAGGACGATGCGACGACCCGACCGCGAAAGGGGTGAACAAGGTCTCTCGGTCCTTGGCGGACATCCCTGAGCCGTCGTCACTGACCGCCACAACAATTTGGCCATCGGCTTCGGTGACCTCCACCGTGATCGTCACATCAGGGCCCGCGTGTCGGGCCGCGTTGTTGACCACGTTGTAGAGCGCCTGACGCAGCAGCCCTCGATCCGCTTCGATATAGAGAGGCCGACCTTGCCCGGAAAGGCGTATCGGGACGTCATGGATCCGACGTAAGGTCCGGACGGTGTCACTGGCTAGTGATCTGATGTCTAAGAGTTCGCGGTCCAGCCGGAACAGGCGACTAGACATCCGGGCTTCGGTGAGCAGATCCTCAGCCATCCCGATGACCTGCTCGGCGTTGCTGGTGATGGTCGTGACGAACTCTCGTTGGCGGGGATTCAACGGGCCGGGGGTCTCCTCGGCGAGTAGTTCCGCAGCCCCTTTGATCAAGGCCAAAGGGGTGCGCACCTCATGGGAAAAGACGCTGGGGCGTTCCAGGCGGGCCCGCAAGGCTTCTGCGGCTTCATCAGCGGCTTCTCGGGCGCGAGTGACCTGTTGAGCACTGAGATACCAGCCCCAGAGGCATCCAGCCAAGGCAAGGGTCGTGCACGTCAGAGCGAGGGCCGTCAGTACGTGCATGGCGTCAGTGTGGCACTGACACCTGAAGGTAACGACATCGTTACCGCTTGTGACCGCAAAATGGACTCAACTGTCACGTTGACCACCGAGACTAGGCGCCGTCACTTCAACACCGTCCGCACCGGACGCCGACGCGACCGGCGCCAGCCGAAACGAGAGTACTCATGGGCGTACGCCGCCGACGTCTCCTGACCACCCTCTGTGTCCCTGCCCTGATCGGGGCGATGTCCCTCGCTGCGGGAACCGCCCATGCCGAGGACACCAAAGGTGGGGCCAAAAAACCCGCAGCGCCCTCAGTCGGCCCGTCCGGATTCGACTTGGAATCCCACCGTGGCGGCCGCGGCGAGACCACCGAAGAGTCGCTCAAGGCCTTCCAGAAAAGCCTGGCGTTGGGTGTGACCACCCTGGAACTCGACGTGGTCCTCACCAAGGACAAAGTCCCCGCTGTCTGGCACGACCCCAAAGTCCTCGACACCAAATGCGTAGACACCAAACCCGCCACCCCCGGTGACAAACAATTCCCCTACGTCGGCAAGCTCGTCCACGACCTCACCTGGGCGCAGCTGCAGACCCTGAATTGCGGCAAGAAGCTCAAAGGTTTCCCGGACGCCGAAGTGGTGAAGAACAACAAGATCGCCAAGCTCAGTGACGTCTTTGACCTGGCCAAACGGCACAAGGCTGGTGTCTGGTTCAACATCGAAACCAAGATCGAAGCCGAGCACCCTGAGCAGTCGGCCACCCCGAAAGAGTTCGTCGACGTCATCCTTGGCGAGGTCACCAAAGCTCAGGTCACTGACAAGGTGATGATCCAGTCCTTTGACTGGCGGTCGTTGCCATTGGTGAAGAAAGCCAACCCCAAAATCCCAACGGTGTTGCTGTGGGATGAATCCACCTGGGTGAAGGACTCCCCATGGACCAACGGCATCGACATTGACTCGGTGCGCTGCGACATCGTCGCTGCCGCGAAGAAGGTCCAGGCCGACATTCTTTCTCCGGGGTACTCGTTGCCCTACGGTCGCAAGCCCGGTGACGCCGACTTCCGTCTGGTCGCCGACAAAGCCCTCGTTGACCGGGCCCACAAGGCAGGTCTGAAGGTCATCCCCTGGACGATCAACGACCCGGCCGCCATGGAAGCTCAGATCGATGCTGGCGCTGACGGCATCATCACCGACTACCCGACCAAACTGCGGGACGTCATGAAGAAGCGGGGCATGAAGCTGCCAGCACCAGCCACCATGTCCTGACCTGACTTCCGGCGTCGCGGTGACGGAGCGGACGACGCACCGCGACGCCGGAGCACCATGGCGAGATCAGCTTCAGGTCATAGTGAGATCAGCTTCAGGTCATGCCGTGGGAAAGGCGTAGTCCACCACCACCGGGGCGTGGTCACTGATGCGTTCCTCCCGGGAGGGGTCACGGTCCACCCCTGCGGAGGTCGCTGATTTCGCCAAGGCTGGCGTCGCCAACTGGTAGTCGATACGCCAACCCACGTCTTTGGCGAATGACTGCCCCATCCAGGACCACCACGAATAGGGGCCTTGCGCGTCTGGGTGAAGCTGTCGTACCACATCGATCAGCGTGCGTGGTCCGATCACCTCATCTAGCCACGCTCGTTCTTCCGGAAGAAACCCTTCGGTTTTCTGTTGACGCCGCCAGTTATTGACGTCGGTAGGGGTGTGTGCGATGTTCAGGTCGCCCATCAGCAGGAACTCCCGGCCCTGTGCCGCCGCCGTCCGACGGGCCGAGCGTAGATGGCGAGCGAAGCCAGCCAGGAAGTCCATTTTGCGCTGGTACTTCACTCCGCCGTCCGGGGTTTCCCGCATCCGCTTGGGATCCTGCAAATGAGCGGGAAGGCCCCCTTTGGGGAGGTAGAGGCAGGCCACCGTCAATGGCTGCTGCGCCAGGTCCACTTCGACGTACCGGCCTTCGTCGGCGAACGCGCGCAACTCACGGGCTAAGGATCCGCGTTCTTCGTGTTCGCGCAGCTCGACATGGCCGTCGCCAGGGGCTCGCACTAGCACTCCGGCACCCCACGATCGCACCGCTGTCGGAGCGTGCCTGGTCAACACCGCCACTCCGTTGCGTCCAGCGAGTTGCCCTGAGTCGTAGGTCACGTGATAGGACCCGAAGACTCCGTCCGGCAGGGCTGCCACCGGACACCGAACTTCTTGCAAAGCCACCACATCACAGTCCCTGCTGGTCAGCCACTTTTCGAAGCCTCGCCGCTGAGCCGCACGGATCCCGTTCACGTTGAAAGTAGCGATACGCACCACTGGAGCGTAGCTGTCAGATCCGACCGATCAGCGCGTGGTGTACGGCAGCGAGCGCCCTACACCTTGACCGGCTAGGCAACCCTTAGTCACCATGAATCATGTTGCTGTGGCCGCCACGTCGATCCACGCGAAACACTCGCGTCGACGAGGCGTACATTTTTATTCGGGAGGCGATCGTTACTGGGACGTACGCCCCAGGGGTGGTGCTCCGCGAGAGTGAAGTCGCCACCGCGATCAATGTGCAACGTGATTGCGTCCGCGAAGCCCTGCACCGACTCGAAGCTACCGGACTGATCACTCCGGGACCGCGGGACTCTCGGGTCGTCACCGACGCCGATCTGGATGTCGCTTTGGATGCCCAGGCTGTCGTCGCCAAAATGCATCGACTCGCGATCGAATTGGCTACCCCTAGATTTACTCACAGTGACTTCGTGGAAATGCGGGCAGCCAACCAACGTTTTGCTGATGCCATCGTCGACGGAGATGTTGACGAGTGTTTGGCCGCTGACGACGCCTTCCACGATGTCGCCGTCCATGCCTGCGGCAATTCAGCCGTGGCCACTGTCTTAGAACAGTTCACCCCGGTCATTCGGCGCCTCGAACGGCTCCGCTTCGGTGCGATCATCGGCCGGGAATCGATTCTCGTGCATCACCAGATCATTGATTTGTGTGAGGCTGGAAATGCCGCTGCCGCTGCTGACAAAGTCGAAGGAATGTGGCAGGCGCTGAGTAGGGTCTCTTTCCCCGCTCCACGTGGTCGAGGATCCGTGCCACCACCCTTCCGTGGCGGGAATTACTGAACCGACCCCTCAGCGAGGGGCGCCGTGACCCCGGGGCCAGGCGACGCGGGGGCCATCTCGCCTCGGCTGAACTCCCCCGGTTGACTGGACTAAAGGTACTGTGCCCCAAGGTTACTCATGAGTTCATGTCGAGTGTTCGAAAGGGCGGTGAAGCCATGCCCGAGGACTCTGTCATCGACCACCTCAGCCATCTGCTCAGCGTCGCCGTACTCACCGCACTCCTCTGGTGGATCCTGCGCCCCTCCCTGACCACCCTCGGTGCCATCGCTGCTAGCACCTATCTCGTCCTGCTCCTGGCCACACGTCTCCACCATCGGCACCAACGCCGTCTCCGCCGCCGCGATGACAGCGTCGTATCGGATCAAGATCCCACCACGCCTGCACCGCAGCCGCCCACCTGCGTACCGTGACCACTGTGAGTGACACGACATCCCACGACATGTCCAGCCCGCTGCAGCAGGCCCGGCTCTACGTGTGCACGGACGCCCGTACCGGCCCAGACGACCTGCGGCTTTTTGTCCGCGCCTGTTACGACGGTGGCGTCGACATCATCCAACTGCGCGACAAAACCCTCGAAGCCCGCGATGAACTCACTGCCCTGGCTATCGTCGCTGACGAAGCCCGGCGCGCGGGGAAGCTTTTCGCCGTGAATGACCGTGCCGATCTGGCCACCCTCACCGACGCTGATGTCCTGCACGTCGGCCAAGGCGACCTCACCCCACGCGACGCGGCCAGCCTCACCCCGAGCGCGCTCATCGGACAATCCACCCACGACCGCACCCAGATGCTCACGGCCGCCGACGATCCCGACGTCGACTACTTCTGTACCGGCCCGCTGTGGGCAACCCCGACTAAACCCGGTCGTCCCGGTGTGGGTCTCGACCTGGTCCGAGCTGCCGCGCTCAGCGGCACCACCACACCGTGGTTCGCGATCGGCGGTATCGATGAGGAAACCCTGCCGCAGGTCCTCGACGCTGGAGCCACCCGGATCGTGGTCGTACGGGCTCTGACTGGGGCCGATGACCCGCGAAGCGTGGCTCAGCGACTGCGGAGCCGACTAGACCCGTCCTGACGATCCCCGACCGGTTCAGCCGGTCAACCGCAGATGATCACTCATCACCGGTTGCAACCCGCGAGCGCGGATGGCGTCGCACATCTGCGCGACGGACCGGTCATCGGCGATGTCGAATTGTTCGTCGCCGACCTGGGTTGAGGCGTCATCCGTGGCGTGTTCGCCGACTCCGGTGGAGACCCCTGCTGATGACCGGTTGGCGACGAGGCCGAGGACGCCGTCGCGGAATCCGGGGCGTTCCCGGGTGGAGATGGTGATGCCAGCGCTGGGTAGGAATAGCCGGTAGGCGCACATCACTTGGAGTAGGTCCCGCTCGTGGACGTCTGGGATGTCGCGGGTGTGTCCGGCTGTTGTGCCGAGCGGGTCCTGTCCGCCCACGATCGGGCGGAGCCGTGGCACTGAGAAACCGATCTCAGCCTGAGGGAACTCGCGTTGCACGGTGGCTGCGTGTACGGCTGCGGTGAAGGCGTCACGGCGGAAGTCAGCGAGCCCCAGCAGGGCCCCAAAGTTCACACCGTGCATCCCGGCGGTGAGTGCCCGCTCGGGTGATTCGAACCGCCAAGGGAATTGGCGTTTGGCGCCGCCGGGGTGACATCGGTCGTAGGTTTCGACGTCGTACGTCTCTTGGTAGACGCTGACGAAATCGGCACCGGCTTCGTGGATCTGGCGGTATTCCGCCAGTGTCAACGGCTGTACTTCGATCCCGACGGTGGGGAAGTACCGGGTTGCTTGGTGCACCGCTGCCGCGATGAAGGGCGCACCGGCGTATTTGGTGGATTCGCCGGTGAGGATGAGGATCTCTTGGAGTCCGGTCGCTGCGATCGCTCGGAGTTCTGCGTCGATGCCTTCAGGGGTGAGCGCGACCCTGGTGATGCGTTGGTTCGCGGAGAATCCGCAATAGGTGCAGATGTTTTGGCAGTAGTTGGAGATGTAGAGCGGGGTGAACAAGCCCACTGTGGTGCCGAATCGGGCGCGAGTTTCCTGCTGTGCTGCTGCCGCGATCTCTTCGATGAGCGGTGCTGCGGCGGGGGAGAGCAGAGCAGCGAGGTCTGTGGTGGTCCGTCGGGATCGCGTGACAGCGGCGCGCACCGAGGATGCGTCGAAGGCCTCGAAATCGATAGTGCGTGCCGTTGCCAGCACGTGCGCCATAATCCCCGATCCGGTGGGGACGTGCTGAGCTCGCCAGTCCATCGGGTCGGTGCGGCCGTCTGCCCGCCGCGCCAGCAGCGGGACCGGTGCGATGCTGCCCATCAGAGGCTGCCGTGGTCTGTTGCCGCGCGCTCAGCGCTTGCTGGTTGGTGTGGGTCGTCGAGGAAACCGGTCAGCGGGGATGAAGCGGCAGCGCCTCGCTGCAACACCCGTCCGGGACCGGCGAGGTACGCCGCCCGACCTGCGTCGATCGCCCACCGGAATGCCGCTGCCATGGCTGGAATGTCACCGGCGGTGGCGATGGCGGTGTTGGCCATGATCGCGTCGACCCCCATCTCCATCGCTTCACAGGCCTGGCTGGGCCGTCCGATCCCGGCGTCTACGATCACTGGGACGTCGATTTCATCGACGAGGATTTCGATGAAATCCCTGGTGGATAGGCCTTTGTTGGATCCGATGGGCGCAGCTAGCGGCATGACAGCTGCTGCTCCAGCAGCGACTAAGTCTCGGGCCACGGTCAGGTCCGGGAACATGTAGGGCAGCACCACGAAACCTTCGGCGGCGAGGACCTCGGTGGCTTCGACGGTGGCGGCGTTGTCCGGCAGCAAGTAGCGGCTGTCCCGGATCACTTCGATCTTCACGAAGTCGCCGCACCCCAGCTCCCGGGCAAGCCGGGCGATCCGCACTGCCTCAGCCGCGGTGCGGGCTCCGGAGGTGTTGGGCAGCAGGGTGATGGAGTCAGGGACAGCGTCCAAGATGTTGCCGGTGGCTGCGTCGCCACCGCCTGCTGCTCGGCGTACCGCCATCGTGATGATCTGCGCGCCAGCCTGCTCAATGGCAGCCTGGACCAGGTCGAGACCGAACTTCCCCGAGCCGAGAATGAACCGTGAGGTGAATTCGTGCCCACCCACGATCAGCGGGTCAGCGGTGGTCGAGGTCGATATCTCGGTGGTGGCGTCCATGGCGACGTCCCTTCGCTAGTGCGAACTAGATCAGGTTCGACGGGTGTGATCTCAGCCGGGTCGCCCACGCGCCGTGAGCTGCAGCGGCACCCCGCGTCGCCATTCAGCCTAGCGCTGCATCTGCGCGCTGAAGACGCGAGGTCGGGGTCGGGTCACGGACACTCCCAGCACGTTTTCAGGCGTCTAGACCGAGCACCAGACGCAGTGCGACCATGGCCTGGGCCCCAGCGCAGGCCATCACGCGTGGTGCAAGCATGGGGGTGCCATCAGCGATGTCACTGACACCGTCCCCGCAGATCCACCAGCGATGGCCGACCCTGCGGGTGGTGATGGTGTCGGTGAGGTCACTCCCCGCCATCCCGGAAGCCCCGACGATCAGGATGTCTGGACGACCAGTCAGCAACGTCTCAGTGAGCATCGCTTTGGCGGTGGGGTCATCGAAGGCTTCGCACACCACTGCACAGTCAACGAACAACTCGCTCGCGTTGTCCCCAGTGATCTCAGTGGTGGTGATCGTGACGTCGAGATGCGGGTTGATCCACGCGAGGTGGCGGGCCAGCGCTTGAGTTTTTGGCCGTCCCAGGTCGGCCAGATCGTAGGCCTGCCGGTTCAAGTTAGACAGGTCCACGAGGTCCTTGTCGACCAATCGGAGATGACCGACGCCGGTGCGGGCCAGCGCGATGGCGATCTGCGATCCCAAGCCACCCAACCCGGCGACCCCGATCGTCGCTGCTTCCAAGGCAGCGACATGGTCCTCGCCGAGTCGTCCAGCCAGCGCAGCTCGCATCTGTTCCCGCGACGGTCGTGGATTCATTACCCGCCGCCTACGAACTGCACGATTTCCACCCGGTCACCATCGCCCAAAACCCGCTCGGCGTACGTGCTGCGAGGAACCACGTCCCCGTTGACCTCCACAGCGACGCGTGTCAGGTCATAACCGGCGTGTGCGACGTACGCCGCGAGAGTCTGTCCCGTGGCATCCGGGACGTCGTGGCCGTTGATGGTCGCCATTGGCGTGCTCCTTCCGTCATGCCAGTGGGGTGTGCCACACCTTATCTAGCCGACCAGGCAGATGTCCGCTCATCGGGTCAGCTCGTCGTCGGGGCCCTCATCCTGCTGGCGTACGTCGGGAACTACGTGTCGCCCGGTCGTACGCGCGATGATGACGGTCATGGATTTCGGTGCGCGTGATGCACAGTCGATTGATGCCGTGCGGCTCTACTACGAACAGGGCATGAGCCAGGGGGAGATCGCTGACACGTTGGGAGTGTCCCGTCCTACCGTGTCGAAATTGGTGCAACACGCCAAGGACCGTGGCTATGTGCAGATCGTCGTCAACGACCCTCGGGAACGGGCGCACGAAATGGCTGCCGCCCTGCAAGATCGATACGGACTCCGGTCAGTGCACCTGGCAGTGCCGCCCACCGAGGATCCGGACACGGTGCGCGACGCCTTGGGGCGCACCGGAGCTCGGGTGCTCAGTGACCTGGTCCGGGACGGAGATCTGGTCGGGATGACCTGGGGGCGCACAATGTATGCGTTAGCCCGCCATCTCCCGGCACAGGATCGGCAAGGAGTGGAGGTCGTTCAGCTCAAAGGGGGAATGAGTCAGTCCGCTCCAGGCACCCAAGATGTCGAGACACTGACGATGGTGGCACGCGCATTTGAGGCGTTCCTGCACTATTTGCCGCTGCCAGCGATTTTTGAAAGCCGCGACGTCAAAGAACTCGTCGAACAGGAACGGCACATCCGGCGCATCATTGATCTGGGTCGTCAGGCCACCATCGCAGTGTTTACCGTCGGGACGGTCAGTGACCAGGCGTTGCTCTTTCAGCAGGGCTACCTGACCGACGCCGAACAGCACCGGATGCGCAGCCACGCCGCCGGGGATATCGCCTCACATTTCTTCGGCGCAGATGGGCAGGTTTGCGACCCTGATTTGGATGCCCGCACCGTGGGCATCGGGTTGGATGAGTTACGGCGTAAGCAGACTCGGCTGATGGTGGTGGGGGGTCGGGACCGTGTGCACGGGGTTGATGTGGCGTTACGAGCCGGATACGCCACCGACCTGGTCATCGACCGCTTCACCGCTGGCCGACTGGTCGGGTGAACTGGTGGCATCGGGCCGGCCGCCTACGTGGTGATGTGCTGATCGGGGCCCTGCCGGGTGGTCTTTGCGGCTAGGGTGGGGCTCGTCGACCACGGGAGCCTGCGGCAGCAGGCTGAGAAAGGGCTCAGGCCGCCCTGACCGTCATACCTGATCCGGGTCATACCGGCGGAGGGATGTCCGGCCGACCCGACGTCACCAGGACGTCCCGGCCGGGATCTTCTGTTGCGGGTCGACAGTTTCACGGACTGCTCTCCCACCGTCGGCCCCGGCCGAGCGGAAGCGAGTGTCATGACCACCACCAGTCACCTCACGGTGTTGCATTCCACCCATGAACGAGTCCTCGTCGATGTCGCCGAGGACACCGGCGAGAGCGTGCAGGTGCCCGTCGCCCGGGTTCACCTGTCCAACGGGGAGACTTTCGATCGGTACACCACCACCGGGCCAGGTGGTGACCCTTGTCAGGGGTTGGCGCCGCTGCGGGCGGCGTGGATTGAGGGGCGCGGCGACACCGAGGAGTACGCCGGTCGTCGTCGTACCCTCCACGACGACGGTCAGGGGGCGGTACGTCGAGGCAGCGTGGCTGGCGACCAGTGGCGCGGTCAGCAGCGGGACCCTCGGCGAGCCCTACCTGGGCGACGAGTCACCCAGATGCATTACGCACGGCAGGGGATCACCACCCCGGAGATGCGATATGTGGCGGCCCGGGAGAACCTGTCCGTGGATCTGGTGCGGGAAGAAGTCGCGGCAGGGCGGGCGATCATCCCCGCCAATGTCAACCACCCTGAGGCAGAGCCGATGATCATCGGGCGGTCTTTTCTGGTGAAGGTCAATGCGAATATCGGGAACTCCGCAGTGACCAGTTCGGTCGCTGACGAGGTCGACAAATTGACCTGGGCGGTCACCTGGGGCGCGGACACGGTGATGGACCTGTCCACCGGTGATGACATCCACACCACTCGGGAATGGATCCTGCGTAACAGCCCAGTGCCGATCGGGACGGTCCCGATCTATCAGGCGCTGGAAAAGGTCGACGGTCGCGCCGAAGACCTCACCTGGGAAGTGTTCCGCGACACGGTGATTGAGCAGTGTGAGCAAGGCGTGGACTACATGACCATCCATGCTGGGGTGCTGCTGCGCTATGTGCCGATGACGGTGGATCGGATCACCGGGATCGTCTCCCGAGGCGGCTCAATCATGGCCGGGTGGATGCTCGCTCACCATCAGGAATCGTTCCTGTACGAGCATTTCGATGAGCTGTGCGAAATCTTCGCGGCGTACGACGTGGCCTTCTCACTGGGGGACGGACTGCGACCCGGATGCGTGGCTGACGCCTGCGACGAAGCGCAGATGGCGGAGCTGCGCACCTTGGCTGAGTTGACGAAACGCGCCTGGGCATATGACGTGCAAGTGATGGTCGAAGGGCCTGGCCACATTCCGCTGGATCAGGTGCTGGACAACGTGGAGGTTCAGCAGGACTGGTGTGACGGTGCGCCGTTCTACACCTTGGGTCCGCTCGTTACTGACATCGCGCCGGGCTATGACCACATCACCTCAGCGATCGGCGCGACCACCATTGCCATGGGGGGGACAGCAATGCTCTGCTACGTCACTCCGAAGGAGCATTTGGGGCTGCCGGATCGGGACGACGTCAAGACCGGTGTCGTCACGTACAAACTCGCGGCACATGCGGCCGATGTCGCCAAGAAACATCCCGGGGCGCGTGCGTGGGATGACACGATGAGCCGGGCCAGGTTTGAATTCCGCTGGCGCGACCAATTCGCGTTGTCCCTCGATCCGGTCACCGCGGAAAGTTTCCACGATGAGACCCTGCCCGCTGAGCCCGCGAAGACCGCGCATTTCTGCTCGATGTGCGGGCCGAAGTTCTGCTCAATGCGGATCAGCGCGGACATCCGTCGCACGTACGGCGACACGATGGCCGTGGAGGAGCAGATGGCGCGCAAGTCCGAAGAGTTTGTGCACCTCGGTGCGAGCGTCTACCTGGATCCGCAGACAGCCGTGGAGGCCAGCACAGCGGTGGAGGCCAGCACAGCGGTGCCGCGAAGCTAGGGGTGGCCATGACTCCATGGGATGGTGAGTCGCCTGGTCACTGACCACATTTTGTCCAACCCCACCGGTTCGACGATCAGCTCGGACGGGGTGCATCTCACGCGCGTGTTCATCAGGTCAGATCTCCTGTCGTGGCAGGGATTCCCGCGCGGCGAAGGAGTCGTTCGCCGACAGCGCGGGGGTCGTCGGCGACACCCAGGGTTGTCGCGTGAAGGGCGTCGCGTCTGACGGCCTCGTCCCGTGGTGCTAGCTCGAGGAGTGCCACGAGGACGAGGTCTTGGGCGGCTGGATCGCTGGCCTGGCGGGTGATGACGTCGGCCAGCGCGGCCCGGAACAAGCCGTATTTACTGCCGAAGATTTTGTACATGCTGGCTCGGCTCGCGCCGAGTTCGGCGATGAGGACGTCAACGCCCTGTTCAGCTACCGATCAGGAGGCATCATTACCGTCGATACATGACAAACTCACCCTTCCCTCGCACCCCTGACGACCTCCCCCGCGCCTGGCAGTGCGACGGTGAACCCACCCAGGTCTGGGAGCGCTTCTCCCCGGCGTACGAAGCCCAAGCCGAGAAGCTCTGGAACGAATTCGCCCAGCGCGGGATGACCCCCCGACTCGACCATGCCGGATCTGAGGACGGCGAAGCCATCACCGCCACCGACACCACCGGACAGACCGTTTTCTTCCTCCACCTGGAAGACCCCAACGAAGCCCAAGAGATTGCTGCGGCGCTCGCTGCTGGAAACCTAGACACCCTGCAGCTGTGAGCCGTCACTCGGGGGGCACCCCCCTCAGCGCCCCCCGAGTCACCCTCCGCCACGCACGACCCCTCGAACCCCTCGGCATCCGCTGTGACATCAGTCACAAGAGAGCTGAAAAACCTCTCAAATCAATCAGACCCGTCGATTGAGCGACCGACGGGTCTGAGTGACAGCGCGCCGCTGCCACCACCCCGCCAGCACCCCACCGGTGGACCTGACAGTCCACACAGCGCACCGAAGGCGAGGGGAACGATGGCGCATCACCTGTCCGACCAGATCACCGCCCTTCTCGACGCCGCCTTGATCTACGCCCTGTTGTCCTGGCTAGCCATGCCGGGATATGGCCCCGCAGCAGCAGCCATCCTGACCTATGTCGCACTGCTCCTGCTCTTCGTCCACCACCGGGCACAGCTGCGCCTCTGGCAGCCCACCGCCCTCGAATCCGCTGATCTGGACCTGCCCGAACTGATCCGCCCCGACGTCATACGAGCCGCCTGACCCTCGCTGCAGTCCCAGGGCGTCCTCGACGCCGACCCCCCGGGATGAAACACTTCCAGGAGAACTACGATCGGGCCGTGAGCGTCGCTGCCGCCCAGCAGAATTGACCGCTCCACAGATGGCCTTCTTGCAGCCTGGGAGGGGCGACATGATGTCCGAGATGTCCGGTTACGAGATCCGGGCCTGGCTGCAGATACGAGCCCACCTCGACCGGATCGACCAGGCACCCCAGGACACCCCAGCGTGGTGGCAACGGATGAACGACGCCGGAGCCAGCGCTGTCGCCGGAGCTAAGGACTTCCTCGACAACCCCCCTGACGCTCAACGCACCACTCACCTTCTGGACAAGGTGCCCGTCTCGGCAAAAACCAAAGCGACCGCTGGAAAACTCGCTGAAACCGCAGGTGCTGGCGTCGCCAAAGTCGGCAACGCCTTTTCTATCGCGGCACAAAACGTGGGCCGGATGACCGCCCACGCCGCCATGGCCACCCTGAGCAGCGAACGCGTCATGCGGTCCTACCGGCGACACCACGTCAATGTCCACACCCTCGAGGACATCCACCGCCTTGACCTCGAAGACGCGGACGCCCAGTTACGTCGTACCAAGATCCCGCTCCTCTACGGCTTCTCCTCCGCCGCCTCCGGAGGAGGAGCCGCCTTGGCGATGACCGCCGGCAGCATCGGGGCTGTCACCGGCGGTCTGCTCGGAGCTGGCATTGGAAGTGCCCCCGGCATGGGGACCGTCGCTGCCGCCATGACCGTCGACGCAGCTGCTCTGCTCGCCCTCAACAGCAGAGTCGTCGCTCACACTGCCCTGATCTATGGGTATGACTCCGCTGATCCTGCCGAACGGCTCTTCACCATGTCGGTGATCAATCTGGGATCAGCGCTCACCGCCCGCAGCAAGCAGGCGGCCCGGACCGACCTCGTCCGGCTGTCCCACGCGCTAGCCAACAACTCACCGTGGGTGGTGCTCAACGAGTCACTCCTGGCTAAGGTCGCCCAACGATTCGCCGCCCAATATTCAGTGCGCCTCACCCAACGCAAGATCGGCCAAATCATCCCAGTCGCAGGTCTGGCCGTCGGTGCCGGGACCAATTACCTCACCACAACCCACGTCCACGACGCCGCCTATTGGGCCTACCGGGAACGTTTCCTGCTCGACCGTTACCCCCATTTATTGGAAGCCCTCGACGCTGATGGCGGGGACGGTGGTGCTGTCCCAGCCAACGATGAGAACTGGGATGACAGCGATGATGTGGCATTTAGTGTGCTGGACATCGTCGAGGACGTGCGGTGCCACTGAGCTGCACCGCTGTCCGGTTGCATCTGAGATCCGTGGATGAGCGGGACCAGGGGAAAGAAGTTGGGGTCCGCTCAAGGTGATCGCCGATCATCTCGAAACTGGGGATTGCACCTCCCCTGCCAGGACATCCGGCATACATTTGACTCCGGTCCCGATCATCGTCACCGCCGCGGGAAAGGAATCCCGGGCGAAGGAGTCAGCAATGTATCAGCTGTCAGATGACAGCCGTCCGAACGGACAGTTCAGCCAAAATCCCAGCAGGATAGCGCCGCTCCAACCGGAAAACGGTGTGGTATCACCGATTCAAGATCAGGTTTTCATCAGCCCCTATGATCAACTGCGCACTCCCGCCCCAGCCATGGCATCAACGCCATACCACTTCGTCCCTCAAGGGCGCATCGCCGCAGCGTGGAGACCGCTGTGGGTGGGAGCTTTCTGGCTCTTCGTGGCGGTGACCCCGTTCTCTCTGCTGGCCCGGATTCTGTTATTTCAGAAGTTGCCCCTTAACCCGTTGTCCTCAATGGCGCCGGTGAAACCCATCGGGCTCGTCGTCGCTGTGCTGGTGTACCTCGCAGGGGTGATCTGTGTCCTGCTTCCGGCGTGGATCTGCGCAAAGACCGCCCCTCAGGCCGTGGGAAGGTGGATCTTTGGGTGCCAGCAGGCGACGACATCGGAAGAAAAATATTTACTGCCGTCGTGGCATCGGGTGGCTGCACGTACCGGGGTTGCACCTGACAGCTATCATCTGATGATTCATGAGACCGACGCATTGGATGCCCCCGTGATCGGAGGCAACATCATCTGTGTTACCACTGCAGCGATGAACCGGCTCTCCGCGCCTCAGCTGGAAGCCGTCATTGCTGACCAGTTGGCTCGTCAATACGGCGTACGTGGAACGTGGCAAAACGTGTTTCTCTGGGTGTCCTTGGTGCCTCGTAAGATGTGGCGTCTGGCCAGGTCTTTGTTTCATCATCCCGCGGTGGAATCCCCGGCCGGGGATTTTATTGATATACCGTTTATAGGTAAGATTATTTTGCTCATTTTTATCATTCCATGGTTCATATGCGTCGTCTTATCGATCATTTTTGCGATACCAATCTTGTTCTTCCTGGTGTGCTCCAGTGTCACCGAACGAGTCCTCAGCCTGATGGGATACCTCATATGGCGGTTCGTGCGTCGCAAGGACCGCTACGGCGATGACCTCATGATCCTCTGGGGTTATGCGCCAGTACGGATCGAGGCCATCGAAGCATTCAGCCCGATCGAATCCGATCTCGATGTGAGTGATGAAAAACGCCGATTGCGCGCCCAAGCAGAGTCGCTGAGGAAACGTCTCGCCTGGCGCGGGGGCCCAGGCAGCGCGCACGCCTACCTGTCCTGAGGAGAGTGACTCTCACCGAGTCACGTGCGAAAACAGCCCACCCCACGACTCCACGTCCGGCTCTGCGGACGTGGAGTCGCCCTGTCTCGACCCCACTCCATCAGGTGACATTTCAGGTGACATCGAGATCGGTACGGCGGCGCGTACCGCCACTTCCTCCATCCGCGGCTTGCTGGCGCCACGGGCAGGGATAAAGGTCCCCTCCGCAACCACCACTTGACCCACCAGTTGAGAGGCTTCTTCCGCCTCCCGCACGTCGACCAGTTCCACCCGATTGTCCTCGGCATCGACGATCCGAAAATGCGCATTGCGCAGATCGACGGCCTCAAGCAACCCCGTTAACGTACGGCGATGAGCTCCGCTGTCGTCGGGTTCCCACACCCGACGGTTGATCGCCCCAGTCGCCAGATGAATCGGAGATCGGGCGCCAAAAGTCACATCGACATGCGGGGCGGAGCGCTGCAATGCCGCTACGAAACGCATCGTCGCTTCCGCGATCGTGTTGGTCACGAAGGTCGGCCGCTCGTTGACCGCCATACCTTCGACGATTCCCCAAAACAACGCGTCAGTCATCTGCCCTAACGGATCGATATCCAAGGCATCAGCGTCACCTACCGTGAACGTCAACCGTGGACCGCCAGCAGCAATGGAGATCAGCCGGACCTCCCCGAGCCGTTCAATGGCAAAACCTGGCCGCCCCAAACCCGCCGCGGACGCCGCTTCCCTGGTCAACCGCAACACCAAGTCGTCCAATGCTGCCGCGATCGCTGCGACCCGATCGGCTCGCAACTCCGCATCTGGGCCGCCATGGCCACGCAGCCGCACCTCGATATCCCGCATTCGCCGTACCTCCTCGGAACGAACATGGTGCCATCGACCGTCGGTGGCGACGGGCGGAATCAGCGATAACTACCTTGAACTGCAACATCCCTCACGGTGCGTTGCGGTCCTGGGGGACGTCCCGTTCGCGCTGATACGCCGCAAAGAGGGTCTCAAACTCATCTTCCCCAAGGGTGGGGATGCGGTGTGTGCGGGCCTTCGTGAGAGTCTCAGTGCTGCCATGACCAGCCGCAACTACGACTTTGGTGTCTTGAGTGACACCTCCGGTGGTCAACCCGGCTTCTCGGACCCGCTGCTGCCAGATACCCCTGCCGCGACTCAACGAACCAGTAAAAGACACCCGATCTCCGGCAGACAACGTCACTGCGATGTCGCCACCGGGTCCGCCATGCCGGGGCACATCATGTGAGGAGAGATACAAGGCCGACTTCACATCAGCGGCCGTTAAACCCATCATCGTGGCAAGACGTTCCAGATCACGACGTTCTTCACGGGTCACCTGCCCGATAGTCGCCGCAATCCGTGTCAGATCGGCAAGGTGATCCCGATGGATCTGATCAACCCGGTCACCCGCAATCTCCAAGTCCTCAGCGATCACGGCCAGCGCATCAGCTGTCACCACCTGCTGAGGGTCGATGAGAGCCCGATCGATGATGTCGAGATAGGCGTCAACCGAGGCGTCACCGACCTGGGTGAGGCCGGACAGCAGTTGATCGCTCCACACACCAGTCGGCCGGATCGCCGGGATCGACCTGGCCCGTTCCCGACGCGGCATCGGTCCATACACGGCGGCCACCTTGGGCCAGATATACCGGTTCGAGCCAAGGTGCGCTGCCCACCGTGGGGTGCCGCCACTGCGCTCCAGATAGCAGCGCAACAAGCCAGCTGCGGCGCGGGCTTGAGTGCGGGCGCTGTGATGCACCAGCAACGGGACATCCGCCGAGCCGCAGCAATCGACCAAGCGACGCGAAGGCGCCTCCAAATGTGCTGGTGCCCAGGTCATCGTGCACACCCCGTGCGGAGTCCCCGAGGGGAAATCCACACCCAGTCGGGTCAGCTCGTGTTGCAAAAAGAGCGCTTGGATCCGGGCGTTGTGCGCGACCAGGACTCGGCCATCCAAGGCCGCCAGGACGTGCGGAGCCATCGTCGCAAACGTCGGTGCCCCGACGACATCGCCGTCGGTGATGCCATGCGTCGAGGTAGGACCCACCGGCCCCTGCGGGTCGATCAGAGTGAACCATTCATCTTCGAGGCGGCCATCCTCGTCGAGGAGAGCCACCGCGATCTCCACCACACGGTGACGGTGCGGGTCTGGTCCAGTGGTCTGCACATCGATGACGGCGTACCCACGGAAAGCAGTGATGCTGGCAGTGCGGGCTGGCGACGCCACCGTCGATGCCTGCTGAGCTGTCCCTTTGTCGCGTAACGCTGCGGCCTTGGCAGCCCCTGCCGGTGCAGTGGTCTGCGGCGGTGCGTCCTCAGTCGGGAAGACAATCTTGGGGACCAGAGCGGTCGGTGGCTCGACCATCGACTCGAACGCAGGGAGACGACGCCGGGCCGCCGTCGAAGGTGACGACGGGCGCGGAGTCGACGTACGGGACGATGATGCGGAACCAGGCTGCGGGGATGCCGCATGAATCGAGTGCCGTTCCTGCTGCTCCTGGCGGCCAAGTCCGGGCAACGACCATGCGCTGGGCCACAACTTCGACCACCAGGGTCGATTCACGGGCGAGGCCATGCGATGAGTCCTTCCCTGTGAGGCCTTTCGGTGGCCTCGACGTCTGCGCGTTAGGGACCAGTGTGCCTGGTGCTACTGGTGAGTCCTGCACCGTGGTCGGCCACATCCCGACCTGACACCACCACCACTCCCCTGGGACAAGACCCAAGGTGAGTGCCAGTCTGGCCGTCAGAGATGAGGACTCACTCCGGTCGGGTCCGGTTCGTCCGATTCTGAAGATCCGTTCGTCACCCCAAAAGGCACATGCACACTCGGGGCGAACCGCGAGGTCGACTGCAAATGCGACACCTGATCATCGAAGAACAGATGAGGCCGCAGGATCGACGTGACCGTCCCCTTATCAACCCCGCCAAGGAAAAACGCCTCATTCACCTGCACCCCCCACGCCTTCAAACTGCGCACCGCACGCTCATGCGATGGCGCATTCCGCGCCGTGATCAATGACACCTGCACTCGCAACCGGTACGACGGATCTTCGCGTCGACGATTCTCCTCCACCTGCTGGATGCGATTCAGGTTGGTCAAGAAGTCCTGCAGCGGCCCCGGCGCGTGCGGCAACTCCGCATGCGAAGTCTCATATTCGTGAAAAGAGGGCAGCCCACTGCCCTGAAAGATCCGCTCGGACTGATCATCCGCCAGGACCCCATCAAAATCGAAAGCGACCCGCACCTCCTGATCGTCCGGGTCATCCACCATCGCCGACTCCAACACCCGCCCTGCCGGCAACCCCGCGGCCACCGCGCGCCGTACGTCGTCCTCGTCCGCCGACAAGAACAACGACATCGCAAACGCTGGCATAAACACGAACGGCGCCCGGCCCTGAGTAAACACCGCCCGACTGATCGCCAAACCATGCGATGCCACCGACCGCATCACCCGCAACCCCGTCTCCGGGTTGTTGCGCGACAAGATGATCACCTCAACCAGAGGATCATCAGGTGGCATCAAGTCATTGAGGGCCAAAAGGCGCCGGATAAAGGGAAATGCCACGCCAGGCCGCAACGGGTCATCCCGGTGCTCCTCCTGATAATCGCGGTACGCCGCCTCACCATGCTCCCGGAACACCCGACCCGACTCCGTCAGATCAAACAAAGCACTCGAAGCGACCCCGATGACGAGTCGGCCGGTCAGGTCGTAAGACATCGGGTTGCTCCTGGGCATGCGTCGTGAGACAGGGCGATGCAGACACACCCACCCCGGGGAGGAGCCTATCCGTGTGGGCGCGCCAGCTCACCTCGTGACCCCTCCCAGCTATGTAAGGCGATGAGCTGGGAAAATCGGCTGCCAGACCCAAGACACCTCGACACATGAACAGGCGTGGCAGCGGACCCGGCCACCAGCAGCGCTCTGACGCTGATGTTGACCAGAGTTGTACTGTCGACCTGATCGACCAGCAGTGAGCCGATCCGGACATCGATGTCCGCTCTGATCCAGGCAAGGAAAGCCTATGGCCACCACGGCATCCCCACCACAGCCCCGCAGTTCCGGATTCGGACAGCTCCAGCGTCTCGGCAAGAGTCTCATGTTGCCGATCGCGCTCCTCCCCGCCGCAGGGATCCTGCTGCGACTCGGTCAAGAAGACCTGCTCGGCAAAATCCAAGTCCCCGTCCTAGGGCCGTTCTTCGTCGCCATGAGCACCGCCGGCGACCAAATCTTTAAAAACCTCGGACTACTCTTTGCCGTCGGCGTCGCCATCGGTTTTGCCAAGAAAGCCGACGGTTCAACTGCACTATCCGCCGTCGCGGGATACCTCGTCATCACCGGGGTCTTCACTGCGATGTCACCCGTCGTGCTCGCCGGCCAAGTCGACACTGCCGGCAAACCCCTCACAATCAACTACGGCGCCTTCGCTGGAATCATCGTCGGACTTATTACCGCCTGGCTCTTCGACCGTTATCACACGATCCAACTACCGCCGTACCTCGGTTTCTTCGGCGGACGCCGTTTCGTGCCGATCGTCGTATCTCTCGGCTGCCTGATCACCGGCTTTGCCATGAGCTACTTCTACCCGTGGTTCAACACCGGGCTGACAAGCGTCGGCAGTTTCATCACCGGCACCGGCATCATCGGCGCTTTCTTCTACGGCGTCGCCAACCGACTATTGATCCCGTTCGGCCTGCACCACATCCTGAACATCTACGTGTGGTTCATGCACGGCAGCTATGACGGCCCCAAAGGCGTCGTCACCGGCGAACTCACCCGCTTTGCCCAAGGTGACCCCACCGCAGGGCGCCTCACCGCCGGGTTCTACCCCATCCTCATGTTCGGCCTGGCCGGTGCGGCGCTCGCCATGATCCACACCGCCAAACCAGGTCAGAAGAAAGCGGCCACCGGCATCCTCACCGCAGGCGCCTTAACTGCCTTCCTCACTGGCGTCACTGAACCCCTCGAATTCGCCTTCATGTTTGCTGCGTTCCCACTCTTCGTGCTGCACGCGCTACTTACTGGACTGTCCATGGCCATCGCTTACGCCCTCGACATCCATCTCGGATTCTCGTTTTCTGCCGGACTTTTTGACTTGCTGCTCTATGGCACCTCATCGGCGGCGAAAAACATCCCCCTGCTCGTCGGAATGGGAGTCGGATTCTTCGTCCTCTATTATGTGGTCTTCCGCTTCGCCATCCAATTCTGGAATTTGCGTTCCCCCGGACGTGAACCAGAAGAAGCCGCACATGACAGTGCCGATGACGCAGCAGCTGAGAATGCGGCCACCGCAACCAGCCGCGCCGACGACCTGATCGCCGCATTCGGTGGAGCAACAAACCTGATCAACGTCGACGCCTGCATCACCCGCCTACGCATCGAAGTCATCGATAAAAACGCCGTCGACAAAGCACGCCTGCGCGCCCTCGGCGCAGCCGGAGTCATCGACGTCGGCAACAACGTCCAAGCGGTCTTCGGCGTCCACTCCGACGTCCTCAAAGAAGAGATGCGCTCCGCCCTCGCCAGGACGGCAGGCGACGTCCCGGCAGCGACGCCCCCCGCAGCCAGCACTGTGACACCTGCAGTGGAAACGGCCACGCCAACCAGGGTCACCACCGGAAGCACCGAAGGTCCCATCACCGGCGCCACCGCTGTCATCACCCCCACCGTCGCCACTGGTGTCCTCGCACCCGTGCCCGGAACGGCCATCCCGCTCCACGACGTCTCCGACGGCACCTTCGCCGACGGGATCATCGGCCACGGCGCCGCCGTCACCCCCGACCGTGGTGTCCTCCACGCCGTCGCACCCGTCAGCGGCACCGTCACCACCCTGTGGCCGCACGCCTACGTCATCCAAACCCCCGGTGGACTCGGAGTCCTCACCCACCTCGGGGTCGACACCGTCCGCCTCGACGGCGCCGGTTTCACCACCCACGTCGGCGAAGGAGACACCGTCACCGCAGGACAAATCATCACGACGTACGACGTACCCGCCGTCGAATCAGCAGGTCACGATCCCGTCGTCATGATCATCATCACCGAAGCACCCGCGACAACCATCCACGCTGCTGCTGCCCTCGAAAGCAAAGGACACATCGCAGCAGGAGAGACCCTGTTCGTCCATAGCCGCTGACTCGACGGCAACACCCACCGGCCGGGTCTGAAGAGAACATCCTTCAGACCCGGCCGTCGTCGTTGCTGCACGATATGGCTATGCCGCTGCACCATGATGACCGAGTTCAACGGCGGGGTCTGCGCGCAGCGGGGAGACCGTGTCCAGCGGCGGGGTTTGTGCTCAGCGGGGAGACCGTGTTCAGCGGTACGTCTGTGCCTAGCGGAATGTCTGAGATCAGCGGCGAGCGGCTGCGCTCAACACGGTGTCGTGACCGTGACCGGTAATCGGTGTCTGGTGCTTGGCGCCTGCAGATGCCGCCCGTGGGCGGGTTTAGCGAGTGGACATGTCGCCCGTGGGCGGGTTTTGTGGGAGGCGACCTGGGGTTTCGTCCCGGAAAGTCGCCCGTGGGCGGGTTTAGGGAGGTGCGACCTGGGGTTTTGCGTCGGAAAGCCGCCCGTGGGCGGGTTTAGCTGACGCGGCGCTCGAAGGTGACCAGGAGGCCCTCGACGCCACCGGGTCCGATGCGGCCTTTGACGTCAGCTGACGTGATCGCCTTGACCTGCCAGCCTTCTCGGGCGTGGTCGTTGAGGACTTTTTCCAGTTTGCCGCCGGAGAGCTTCCCGCCGATCAGCCCTTCACGCAGCTCCACGACCTTGTACTCGTACATCGGATCTCCTCCTCAGATGTCATGAGCTGTTGCCAATTAACGCTGTCGGCACTGTACGACGCGACAAGGGGTGAAGCCGAGCTCTCCGGGCGCAAAGCCTAAGTCGCCCATGGGCGGGTTTGGGGGTGGGGCGGTGCGCCCGTGGGCGGGTTTTGGGAGGTGCGACCTGGGGTTTTGCGTCGGAAACCCGCCCATGGGCGGGTTTGCCAGGGGTGGTGAAGATGCGGCGAGGTATGACGGGGTACGGCGAGGTACGGCGAGGCGCGGCCGGGCGCGGTGGAGATGATGCGGTGAGGATGGGGTGGTGCGGGGTCGACTACTGGCGAGCTGACACAGTAGTGGGAATGTTGTGACAGTTGAGGCAAAAGGGGTACTTAACGCCACCGGGTCGCATTAGGATGGGTGTCCTGAGCGGGTGTTCGTGCCGTACTTCGGGGGCGGCACGAACACCCCGTTGGCGTCTAGGGGGCAGTCCTCCACTGTCGTTGTGGCGCAGTGCTGCTCGCGGTGGCGTGGCGAGTGAGCCGTGGACACTGACGGCAAGAGCGGTGGGCGACGCTGTCGGCATTGTTGATAACGCCTCTCATATGCGGCAACAATGTCCTTGGGGTGTATGACACCCTCTCGTCTGGATTCTGGCTTCCGCAGGGTCCTGACCAGCGCACCTCTGCATCACCAACTCCACAGCACTAGCACGCCTCAGCACCACCGACACCCAACATCAACTCGCCTGCATACCTCGTACTTCTGCCCGACCACCACCGCCCTATCGTCATCACGCCCACGCCTATCACGCCCACGCTCATGTCTCCCACGCTCGCGTCACCAGGACCGGTTCGCGTCGCCCCACACCCGGGTCACCACACTCGGGTCACCACACTTGGGCCGCCACACTCGGGCCAGCTGTCTCGTGCCTTGAGGCGACGTACCGTGAGGGCGACGTACCGTGAGGGCGACAAAACGTGACGGCGACGCCGCCGCCTGCCCCATCCACCAGCTGTACCAGCCGATTTGGCGCGCTGTCCGCGCCTGTCCATCGGCCGGGATATCACCTCAGGAGACTGCTCTGTCCAATGCCGTTACCGCCACGTCTGCCTCTGACGACCCGCCGATCGTCCGGGTGCAGGGCCTGCGGATCACTTGTGGTGCCCAGACACTAGTCGACGGGGTCGATGTGGAGGTACGGCGCGGGCACGCTGTGGCGTTGGTGGGTGAATCTGGGTCGGGCAAAACGTTGACGACTCGCGCCATGATGGGGCTGTTCCCGGCGGGGGCGACGGTTGATGGCTGCGTCGAGGTCGACGGCCAGCAGATGCTCGGCGCGTCCCAAGCTCAGTGGCGTGCTGTCCGTGGGCACACGATTGGGTATGTCGCGCAGGATCCTCGTACGGCGTTGAACCCGCTGGTCACGGTCGGGGCTCATGTTGCTGAACCGTTGCGGGCGCAGGGGGTGAGCCGCCGGGATGCCGCACATCGGGCCAGGGAACTCCTGGACCGGATGTGTTTGCCCGATCCGGCCCGCACGGCCCAGAAATACCCTGGCGAACTCTCTGGTGGGCAGCGGCAGCGGGTGGGTTTGGCGATGGCGTTGGCGACGGACCCGGCGCTGTTGATCGCTGACGAGCCGACGTCAGCGCTGGACGTCTCGGTGCAAGCGGAGCTGATGCCGTTGTTGCAGCAGATCGCTCTTGAGCGGGCGCTGTTGCTGGTCACTCACGATGTGGCGGTTGCGGCGGCGCTGTGTCCGCAGGTGGTGGTGCTGCGGGCTGGGCGAGTGGTCGATGCCGGTCCGAGTGACCGGGTGTGGGGTGCACCTGAAGATTCGTATGTTGATGAGCTGGTCACCGCCAGCAGAGCAATGAGTTTGCCCACCTGTCAGGGGGAATCATGAACTCAGCCGCACACATCCTGCCCGGCGGGCCTGACTCCGCGACACCGATCTTGCAAGCGCACGGCCTGACCCGGGTGTATCCCGGCGGCGCGCGGTGGCCTTGGCAGCGTCGCCGTGACCCGATCACTGCCGTCAATGGGGTGGACGTGCAGGTCCTAGCAGGGGCCCGCTGCGGTGTTGTGGGGGAATCCGGTTCTGGCAAATCCACACTGCTGCGGATGCTGCTCGGGTTGGAGCGACCCGATGCTGGCACTGTGACTTGTGAGGGACGTGCCGTCCCGGTGGGGCGCCGCGCGCCGTGGTTTCGACGTACGGTCCAGGCGGTCCCGCAGGACCCGGCCAGCTCATTGAACCCGCACCGCACGATCGGCGATAGCATCGCTGAACCCTGGGATTGTCTGCATCTCACCGGTGATCGCGACCAGCGGATTCAGCACTGCCTCAACGCGGTGGGTTTGCCCGTTGATCTCATCGGCCGCTATCCAGGTCACCTGTCCGGTGGTCAACGCCAACGTGTTGCGATCGCCCGAGCTTTGATGCCTGCTCCTCGCCTGATCATTGCTGACGAACCAGTGAGTGCGTTGGACGCCGTGGTCCGCTTGCAGGTGTTGCACACGTTGCGACAGGTCTGTGCCGAACAAGGCACCGCACTGTTGTTTGTCTCGCACGACTTAGGTGCCGTCCACCACCTGTGCGACACCGTCACTGTGTTGCATGCCGGAACTATCGTGGAATCGGGTCCGGTTCACGACGTACTCACCGCCCCCGCACATCCCATCACTCGGACGTTGGTGTCCGCAGTCCTGCCCGTTCCGACGTACGGCGTGACCTCGTGACCACGGTGCGTCAGCTCCCCACGCCCCTTGTCGTGCTTCTGGCCAGCCAGTTCGCGTTCAATGTCGGTTTCTACCTGGTGGTGCCGTTCCTCGCGGCGCATCTCAGTGGCGACTTGCACCTCGCGGGTTGGGTGGTTGGCGCGATCCTGGGGTTGCGCACTGTCAGTCAGCAGGGACTGTTTGTGTGGGGTGGAGCTGCCGCTGACAGGTGGGGCGCACGTCGCAGCATTGTCGTGGGCTGTGTGATCCGAATCGCTGGTTTCTTGACGATCGCGGTGACCACCAGTGTGGCTGGCGTCATCACTGGCGTCCTGCTCATCGGTGTCGCTGCTGCCGTGTTTTCCCCCGCCACTGAATCAGCGATCGTGGCGTGGGGCCAACACCTGGAACGCCGCGGTGGCCCCACCCTCACCGATGTCGTCGCCATCGAAAACATCTGCTCCAAAGCCGGATCGGTGTGTGGTCCCGTCCTTGGTGGGGTGCTTCTCGTCGTGCCTTTCAGCACGACCTGTTTCCTTGCCGCAGTCGTGTTCGGGCTGGTCTTGGCAGCGCACCTGACCATCCCCACCACCAGTCATACCGCTAGCCTCCGTCACCCGATCCGTACGTCGCTGCTCGCTGTGATCCACGACCGCCCCTTCCTGACCTTCACCCTGATCCACTCCAGCTATCTCCTTGCCTACAACCAGCTCTACCTGGCCGCGCCAGTCGAACTCACCCGATTGGGCCTGCCGCCAGCGGCGATCACCTGGCTGTTCGTGCTGGCTGCAGTGGTGACGATCCTCGGGCAAGTCCCCGTCACCCGCGCCGCCCGCCCCTGGGGACGTGCCACCACCATGCGCCGCGGCTACCTCCTCATCAGCATCGGATTCGTGACCGTAGCTTGCGGCACCCCCTTCACCGACCGTCACGGCTGGGGCGTGGCGCCCCTACTCTTGTTTGTGCTGCTGCTACACCTGGGACAGATGCTGCTCCTCCCTGCCGCCCGCGACGTCATCGCCGACCTGTCCGGCGGCCGTCACCTCGGCACCTACCTTGGCCTGTCCGCTTCCGTCGGCGGCCTCGCCGTCCTCGTCGGCAGCACCCTCAACGGGCACCTCCTCGACCTCGCCACCACCCCCACCTGGACCGCGCCGATCCCCTGGCTGATCGCCGCGATCCCCACCGCCCTCTCTGCGATCACCATCACCCCCTTCACCCGCCACCACCTGCCCCCACCCTGACCTGGCTCGCCCATCACCGCACCACCGCACTACCGCACCACCGACAAACCCATCCCCACCGTCACCACACCAGGAGCATCCATGAACCACCACCCTCG
The DNA here is from genome assembly GCF_019331795.1 of Austwickia sp. TVS 96-490-7B. Classification (GTDB taxonomy): domain Bacteria; phylum Actinomycetota; class Actinomycetes; order Actinomycetales; family Dermatophilaceae; genus Austwickia. The sequence goes on along the minus strand of NZ_JAHPZL010000001.1, from coordinate 455,249 downwards.
ACGCCGTACGACGGCGCTCGCCGTCACCACCACAGTCCTCGGCAGCGCCCTCCTCACCGGATGCATGGCCACCGCACCCACCGACAGCCCCTCCGGAAGCGGACGACTCCGACTCGCCTTGAACTTCACCCCCATCGCCGACCTGTCGCCCTACACCGAAGACGCGGTGAGTCTCACCCGAATGGGTGTCGCTGAAGCTCTCGTCAGCATCGACAAAGACGGCTCACCCCGACCTGGGCTCGCCGAAAAATTTGAGATGACCGACTCAAAAACCGCCACCTTCACCCTGCGGCGTGACGTCACTTTCCACGACGGCACCGCCCTCGACGCCAAAGCCGTCACCGACAGCCTCAACCACGCCCTGAAAGCCACCCCGGCACCGGCAACCCTCAGCGGCCGCGCCCTGACCGTCACCGCGAAAGACGACCACACCGTCACCGTCACCTCCGACAAAGACGACCCGATCCTGGTCCAACGCTTCGCCAACCCCGACACCGTGATCCTCGCCGCGAAGGCCTACACCAAAAACCCCAACAAACCCGACCCCACCAACGCTGGCACCGGCCCCTTCCGACTCACCACCCTCACCGGCACCACCGCCGCCACCGCTGACGCCTACCCCACCTACTGGGGCGGCAAACCCCACCTCACCGGCCTCGACGTCACCTTCGTCAGCAAAGCCGACAGCCGCGTCTCCGCGCTCCGATCCGGCGAAGTCGACGTCATCCAAAACGTGCCCATCGCCCAAGTCGCCAACATCACCGACCACGTCGTCGACAAACGCGCCATCCCCCGCACCACCGGGATCTCCCTCAACACCAAAAACGGCCCCTTCACCGACACCGGACTACGCGTCGCCGCCGCCAAAGCGATCTCCGGCACCGCCGTCGCCACCACCGTCTTCGAAGGCAAAGCCGACCCCGCCGCTGGCTACTTCCGCGGCGACACCACCTGGACCGACCACCGCCCCGCCCCCACCTACCCCGACCCCAGCGACCCCCACGGCAAAACCATCACCATCGCCACCTACGACGACCGCCCCGAACTCCCCGAAACAGCCACCCTCGTCGCCGACCAACTCCGCAAAGCCGGATTCACCGTCAACCCACCCGTCGTCAAGAAATACTCCCTCATCGAAAAAGAATTCACCGAAGGCACATACGACGCCGTCATCGCCTCCCGGATGTACGCCTCCAAAGCAGGCGACCCCATCGCCATCCTCCAATCAGACTTCGGCTGCAAAGGCGGCTACAACCTCGCCTTCTTCTGCGACAAAGAAACCGACGAGATCCTCGACAAAGCAGCCACCTCCACCGACCTCGACGAACGCCGCCGCGCCGCCATCACCGCCGAAACCCGCATCCTCTCCCAAGCGCCCTACCTGCCCCTCGTCCACGAACAAGTCCGCATCGGCCACGCCAAAACCGTCACCGGCCTCGCCGACGACCCCCTGGAATGGCGCATGATCACCAAAGACACCGTGCTCGCCAAATGACCACACCGACCGTGCCAGCCCGCGCCGCCGTACGCCGCCCCCAGCTGCCCCCAGGAGCCCACACCGCGGCGATCACCCTCACCTCAGTGATCACCATCACCCTCCTGGCCGGGGCGCTCCCCTGGCTGACCGGCAGCGACCCCGCCCACACGGTCCTTCGAGCCCGCCACACCGAACGTGACGCTGACCCCGCCGCTCTCGCCGCCATCCGCACCGAACTCCGTCTCCCCGACAACCCCCTCACCGGAGCCCTCACCTGGCTCAGCCACGCCCTCCACGGCGACCTCGGCACCTCCTGGGTCAGCGGCAAAGAAGTCAGCAGCGTCGTCACCCCAGCACTACTCATCTCCACCAACCTCGCTGCCACCGCAGCCCTCACCACCCTCGCCGTCGCCGCCCTCCTGATCACCCCCCGACTCCTCAGCCTCGCCCACGGACACACCCACACCCGACCCACTCTCCCCGCACTCGCCGGCACACTCGCAGCACTTCCCGAAGCCGTCGTCGCCGTCACCCTCGCCTGGATCTTCGCCATCCACTTCCGCTGGCTCCCCGCGGTCGGCTGGCGAGAACCCCGCGACATGATCCTCCCCGTCAGCGCCATCGCCCTATCCAGCAGCGGCATCCTCACCCGCATCCTCCTCGACGCCGTCACCACCATCGCCGCAGAGGACTGGGTCGACACATGGCGCGCCAACGGCGCCCGACCAGCACGCCTGGCCGCCCTCATCGCACACCGGGCGCTCGCGGTGGTCCTGCCGCAGGTGATGTTGTTATTCGCCGGAATTGTGGGGGCGTCGGTCATCGTCGAAGACACCTTTGCTGTGCCAGGTCTGGGGAGGTTGTGTCTGCAAGCGTCGCTCGCACAGGACATCCCCGTGGTCCAGGGGTGCGTCGCCGCGTTGGTGGTGGTCGGCGCGCTGGTGGGAGCCGCTGGGATGGTGGCGCACCGGCTGCTTCTGGGGCCGGCTTTGGGTGCGGGGCGTGGGGTCGCTGGGGTACGCCGAGTCGCTGTGGGCGGACCGTCTCGGCTGTGGTGGGCGGCAGTGGCTGCATTGACGGTGCTCGTGGTGGGCGGGTGGTGCCGGTCGGCGCAGATCATGCCAGGGGAGCGGCATCTGTCACCGTCCTGGACGCATCCGTGGGGCACCGACCATGTAGGCCGAGATGTGTGGGCCAGGGTCGGGCAGGGGGCGTTCTTCACAGTCGGTACGGCGTTGCTGTTGTCCTTCGTTGTTGTGGTGATCGGGGTGGCGGTGGGATTGTCCTCCCGCGAGGGGAGCGGCATCGCTGATGTGTTGAATGCGGTGCCGTCAGTGTTCCTGGGGTTGGTGGTCGCTGCGGTGGCGGGCCCAGGAATGCTGAGCGCGGCGGTGGCGATCTGTGTGGTGGCGTGGATCCCGTTGGCGGTGCATGCCCGGACGCTGGCGGTGGAGGCGAGAGCGTCGGGTTATCACCAAGCGGCACTCGTCGCTGGGGCTGGCAGGTGGTGGATCATCTGGCACCATCTGTTGCCGACAGTGATGCGACCGGTCACGGTACATGCGTTGATGCGAGTCCCGCATGTGGCGTTGGCCTTGACCGGTCTGGGCTATCTGGGCTTAGGCGCCGGACATGACTCACCGGAATGGGGGATGCTGCTCGCCGAGTCGGTGTTGCATCTGGAGCGGGCGCCGTGGGCGGTCGCTGCTCCCGCGGTCGGTCTGGTGCTGTTGGGGTTAGTTGCGAACCTGTGGCGTGCGGAGTGACCAGTCACAGGGTCATTTCCTATTTGTACGTCGGAGCCACCAGGTTAGGCCGCCGATGAGGGTGGCGCAGGTGGCCAGTCCGGCGAGGATGGCCCAGGAGGCGGTGGCGGGGCTGCGGGGTGCGGCGGCGGTGATGGGTCCTTGGGGTGTGTTTGTGGG
>NZ_JAHPZL010000001.1:287463-451747 GCF_019331795.1 Austwickia sp. TVS 96-490-7B | reverse complement strand
CGGGGCTGCGGGGTGCGGCGGCGGTGATGGGTCCTTGGGGTGTGTTTGTGGGGGGTTGGGGCATGGCGGAGGAATATTCAGGGTCGGGTTGATAGGTGGGGTCCCACAGCCCCATGGATTTCACTCCGAAAACGTCTCGTGAGGGGTTGTCGTATCCTTCGCCGATTTGCCCGAGGGGGTTGTCGGTGACGGCGGGGACGTCAGCGGTCAGCGCAGCATAAGCGTCGACGAGGCCCCAGCCGCAGTCAGCGGTGGGGATGTCTCCAGTGCCGGTTTTTTTAGCGGTTTTCAGCACCCGGTTGATGACGCTGGCGGCGTTGAGGTTGGGGTGTTTCGCGCGGATTGCGGCGACGATGCCGGTGACGACGGAGGTGGAGATGGACGTGCCTGCGCCGTCGCGGTAGCCGCCGCCGGGCCAGGCTTGCGGGACTCCCGTGTCCGGGGTGGTCGCGAACGGGCCGCACACGGCCACGCCGGGGGAGCTCACATGTTTTTTCACGTTAATTTGAGGCCTACCCCAGTTGGAGCGAGGGTCGCGGGTAAGGTTTTGATCAAGCCCTGCTACTGAGAGAACGCCGAACATTCCGGAAACTCCCAAGACCGGATCCGACCCATTATTTCCGGCTGCGGAAACTATGACAACGTCTTTTTTTTGGGAGCGAAGGACTTCGCTCTGAGCTTTTTGGCTGTTCGTGCCGAGTGATAAATTGATGACTTTAGCGCCGTGATCAGTGCAGTATCTAATGCCAGTGGCAATGGGATCTTCCACTGAAGAGGCGTTGACTCCGTAGGAGACGCTGGTGATGGTTGCGTCGGGGGCGGCGCCAATGATCCCGGCTTCATCCCCGGGGCGGTGGCCGCGCCCAGCAATGTTGGCGGCCATGGATGTACCGTGATCGAAATCATATTCTCCAGCGACAGGTTTCAATCCGTCGGAAGAGCCTTTGCCAGACAGATCTTTTCCGCCAGTAAATCGGACCCCAACTAGGTCAGGATGGGTGGCGTCAACACCACTGTCAATGAGGCAGACCGTGACGCCAGCACCTCGCGATACTGAGAGGCCGCGGTCGATGCCCATCGGGGTGATCCACCATTGCCGGTCCCGGACCTGGTCCCCTGCATGAGCCGGGACCGCTGCGCTGCACGCCAACCCGCCACTGAGGAGCATGACAGTAGCGACCTGCCACCGGGAGTGGTGGCGTCTCTGAGGCATAGTGGCGGACATCCTTCTCGCAGTCATTTCTGACGAGTGTCAATCTGAGTGAAATCGACCCGGGCTTGATCGTCGCTAGCCAGATAGGACCGATAGGTCTGCTCCATCGAATTCAAATAAGCGCACACCTGTTGATCTAATAGCCTCATGGTTTCCAGGGAAGTTTTGCTCTGAGCGATGACCTTGTCCCAGGCGCATTGAACTTCTAACATGTCGCCTGGAATTTTAGTCATTCCAAAACTATTGACCAAGGATTTCGACCGTTCGATCTGTACAGTCAGGCGTTGATGAGTGGCATATAGTTCGGCGTATGTGGTGCGAAATTGCTCTGGGTCGAAGGTGAAATCGGCGGCGGCAGTAGAGGGGATTCCATCGCGTATGTTCTTTACCAGCGCAGTAATTTCAGCAGGGTTCCTGACGGGTTTTTCCATGGTGGTCTGCTCCTCAGTAGTCGTCATCGTCGTCGTCGAGGAGGTACATGGCTCCTTCGTCGCCGATGATGGGGGGTACGGCGTGGGTGGGTACGCCCCATAGTTCGTCGCTGGTCATGCGGTAGCGGTCTTGGCGGCGGAGGTGTTGTTCTTGGTCGCTGCGGCCGGTGCCGCCGCCCATGGGTCCCATTCCGGTGCCGCCGGTGCCGGTGCGGGTGTGGGGGTCACCGAATCCGGCGCCGTTGCGCAGGTTGGTGGTGCCGCGGGCGGGTTCACCGAGTCCGGGGCCTCCTCGTGGGGTGGCGCCGCCTCCCACACCACCGCTGCCGGTGTTTCCGCCGCCTGCGCTGTAGCCGCCGTTGCTGTAGCCGCCTGCGCTGTAGCCGCTGGTGGTGCTGCCGCGTCCGGCGCTGGGGGTGTTGCCGGGGGAGGGGGTGAGTCCTCGTGTGTTCCAGGAACCAGTGCTTCCGTTACGCGGAACACGTCCACTGCTGTCGGGGGAGCCAGCGGTTCCTGGGGACCACCATCCTCCGGAGGCACCGCCGGGGCCGGGTATGGCACCGCTGGGGTTTGTGGGGATGCTGCTGCCGGGATTGCCTGGGGTTCCTGGGATCGTGGTTCCACCGGGGAAAGAGGGCGCTGCTGGTCGGGTTCCGGTGCCGGGTGTGTTGGGGTCGACTCCGGCCGGGGAGAACCGTGACCCGTCATCAACGCCACCGCCACTGCCACTGCCACTGACGTGACCATCAGGGCCGGTGCCAGGACCACCAGGGTGGCTGCCAGCAGGATGCCCGCCCCCAGTGCCGCTACCGGACCCGGCACCACCGGTGTTTCCTGGCGTGGCGACTCGACCCCCAGGAACGCTCCCCCCACCACTGACATGACCACCGCTGCTAGGGACGCCACCACCAGCACCGCCACCACCCGTGGTGCTGGAGCTACCCCATCCGCCATGACCTCCTGGTCCAGTACCTCCCTCCAGGGCTTCAGGTAGTTTCTCTACAGGAGGTTCGACCTTGATATCTTTAGGAATTGTCGGCCAGGTGATCCCACCGACCTGATCCCGTGACGCCTCCGCCGAGCGCGCCATCTCCTGGACCTTCTTCACAATCTCCTGGCGTTGGCGGTCCGCTTTGTCTTGAGCTTCCTTGTACGCATCCCGTAGTGATCCCATCCCCGGATAGGTCGAGGCACTACCCACTAGGAGCTTCCCCGCAGGATCGTCGTACGGCATGGCGAGGATCCCCTCACGGGAAGTCCCCAACGTCGTCGCCATCACCGCGAGACCGCCACCGACAGATGCCGACGAAATCGCTGTTTTCCCACCGAAATCACCAGCTTTTAAGTTTTCTTCTAAAGCGGCATTCGCGGCGGACCCGGACCAGCCCTCCCCGTTGAGTGACGCCATGGCCTGTTGGAATGACATGAACGCCTTGACTAGATCGTCACGAGATGCCCGGAAATCCCGCATGGCCGTGGCCATATCGTCAGGTTTGACTGACCCCACCAGATCCTTGAGATCTTTGACTTCCATCGCCTCGTACGGGGGCTTTCCCATGCCTACCATCCTCCTCGTCGTACGTCCTGGACCAGATCACTCGTCAGCCGCGCTGGGGCATCGTTCGCGGCACCGTCCCCGGGCAGGTCCGTAAGAGGCGGGACACCACAGCCGCAGTTAACGGTGCGAACGTGATTTCCGGGCCCTGCACCGATCGAATAAAACCGCCGCGCGGCGAGGTGACGAAATCCGCAGACAGCGCACTGGGCTGATGGCCGTGCGCGTCCTCCCGAGCAGCGCCGAGGAAACCTCGCACCTCGGCACGTTCGCCGATATCAACGACGTCTCGGTACAGCTCTGGAGGCATCCCGCACTGGGTGAACATCCGAGCGACGGTGCGAGGGGGTGCGCCAGCAGCGGCTTCACGGCAAGCCCGCTGCAACTCCGCTGCTCGAACGCGGACCGGATTAAACGGCCATGGCGTGGCGGACGGCATGAACTGCATCAGGGTATTTTCGGTGTCCTGCCACGGTACGACGGCGACCTTGACATCCTGAGGCTGGTCGGCAATCACCACCACGGTGTCTGCACCGGTCAAAGCCACTGCTGTTAGCTGTGACTCCGGCTCACCGGAATCGTTGGTCACGGCATGCACATACACCGTGGTGGAGCAGCTGCGTACAGCCTTAGCGAGTTCGCTGAGAGCAGCCGCTGTGTCGCGACCCCAGGTGCGCAGCAGCCGTGGACGATCGTTGAACACCGACACATCTGAACGGGCCCACTGCGGATGCACCCCCACCGGCCCGACCGGGCCCAACCTCAACGGAAACGGCAAGCAAATGCCGTAATCCCACAAGAAGTCCTTGACATCGACGCGCTTCAGTGTGACCCCCACCACGTGCGGCAACCTCTTCCCCGAATCTGGACAGATGACCAGCCACCATCATGGCATGACTGGTCACTCGTTCAAGGACGATCCACAAGACAGCCGCAGGTACGCCGCCAGCTGCTTTACCGTCACAGCGGCGGGTGGCATCACCCACATTGAAGGGAAGCTGTCGAAAAACACACAGCCTCCACCATTCCCAGATTGCGAATCGGCATCGACGATCCAGACGGCATAGGGCATCACTGCCCTCAGACACCCCCCACGACGTACGACGTCCTCGACCCCACCAACCCGACCCATATGTCACTCACGCCAGCCTGACACCAACCAACTGTCAACACACCCCCACATGACCAGAACCGCGACCGGCGCAGCGTTCCCAGAAAGCATTCAGCGACGTCCAGTGAAAAGCACTGGAAATATCCTCCTGGCGCCCAGCTCATCCCCTGCTGACACAGGTACGGTCCCCACATGGTCACAGGGCTACACGGGGACTCAAGGTCAGCACGAGAGCGCCATCAGCGCATCCACGTCGCAGATCACGCCCGACGTGCCACCCGCACCAGCCCCCCTCCATGTCTCCGGTGAGACGACCACTCGCACTCCTCCTCGCCGTAGCGATCGCCGGACTGAGCGCAGGATGTGCAGGAGAAGACCCACCCGAACATGACAACACCCCCGTGGCGACCCGCTCACGATTCGTGGCACCCGAAGGCCGAAACCTCATCGCCGCAGGATCCGTCAGCCACGACGAGACTGCACTGCGAACCCTGATCCCCGCGCTCCCCGACGCCACCCACGTCTCCTGGCTTGCCGGTCGGCTTGAAGGAAAAGGCTTCAAAGGTGACCTGTCACCTGCCGCCACCCACGGACTCATCGCCGTCGTCAGATTGACCCCAGATGCAGCCCGACACCTTCGTGCAGCCACCCTCTCCAAAGGGAGCGTGATGAAAACCCCCGCGCCCTGGGTCCCCGCTGACCTGCAACCACAACTCCCCGCTGGCACATTCCTCCGGCATTATCGGCTCTCCGAATATCTCCGCAAAGACGCCGGAAATCTCACCGTCACCGGTGAAATCGCCGCCAATCAAGACATTCTTGTCGTCACCATCGGCAGCACCCGCGAGTTGGAACTCTGACCACCACCGGCACACCGCAGCACGCGAGCTAGGCACACGCCAGACGAGTCCATGGGGTGTACCCGTGCCAGCTCCAACGTCGTGCTGGATTCTCCGATGTCAGGGGACAGTGACACGCTGCGTGCGTCAGCAGCTACTCCGGGAAGGGACCCTGATGGTCGTCTGGGTCACCGGCCCGTTCGGGGTGGGGAAGTCGACGGCCGCGGCCCTCGCCGTCGCGGCGCGCCCGGCGTGGCGCGTCTTCGACCCGGAAGAGGTCGGGTTCATGCTCCGGGCGAGCCTCGGCGATATTGCCGTCAACGACTTCCAAGACCTCCCGCCGTGGCGCACCCTCGTCCCCGTCTGCATCGACGAGGTCGCGCGGTTCACTAGGAGCGGGGTCCTCGCGGTGCAGACGGTGCTGCGCGAGGAATACTGGCGAGAGCTACGGGCGGGGCTCCAGGCGGCCAGGCAGCAAACCCGCCTCGTCGTCCTGACGGCCGACGAAGCGGTGCTGCGCGACCGGATCCGTCGTGACACCACGCAGCCGCCGGGGGTCCGGGCCTGGCGCGAGGCACACGTCGACGCGTTCCTCGTAGCGGCCGACGCCCGGACCGGCTGGCTGTCGACGGCGGCTGACCTTGTCATTGACACCTCTGCACGCTCCCCGGAGGAGACGGCCGCCGCTCTGCTCCCGGTGCTGGACCGAGAGACGGTGAGCCAGCAGTAACGGCTGGCCGCGAACAGCCCACCCGTCCCGTGTCCTCGAGCTGCCAGAAATGCCAAAAACACAGAGAAGCCTCCATCCTCAACATCAAGCTTGACGAACCGGATGCGCTGTTCGCGGCACTGACTGCCGAGCGGGACCGATCCGAGGACTGGGAAGAGGACCACCGCATCAGAGACGAAGAGCTCGACCGAGCCCTCGCGCCCTACCTCGAACAACCGCCCAGCATCCTCATGCGCTGGCTCGTGGACCACGCCGACGACCTCACGATCATCAATCACGGCTCCACAGCATGGAAGATCATGGTCCGCCTGGCCAGGGGTCCCCACCCCGACACTTGGCTCCGTGCAGCACTTGACCATGGCTTAACCCACTCAACGAGTCCCCTCATCAGCACGTGCGTCAACAACGACGTCATGACTGTTCGTCTTGCCACCGAGCTTCTAGGCGACACAGAAGGTTACGACGACTTCGACGAGTGGGAGGAAAGCGCACGCGAGCTAAGCAACGAGCACCGGTTCGAATTCTGGGAACGTGTGTGGCGGAGCCCGATGGCCAGGAACCTCTTCTGGGGCATCTCAAGCGGAGAACCCGAATGGATAACTGAAGCCGTATCCGACCCGACCTTCCCGATGTCCCTCCCCACACTGTTGCACGCGCCACGCTTCCAGTTCGGCAAGCGAGGTATCGAGACCTTGGAGCCGCGATTGGCTCTGACCAAGACAACAGTGAACCCGAGGGCTGAAGCCGAAACTCTGCTACTACGTGGGAGGAGGAACCTTGGCGAGCGATGATGGTCATGTGCTTGATGACGCTGAGATTCGCCGACGCCTGATATCAGCCAGTGCGTCCGCCTTTGCCGACGACCCTGCTGGCTTGAATGCGGCAGGCGTTTGGCTTTCGGGGCTGACGGCAGCCCAGCTGCTGCGCGTCGACGGCTTGGCCCGGCAGCGGCGGTGGGAGGGCTCTGCCCTTGGAAGAGCGCAGGAGTGGACAAAGGAGGTCATGAACGACCCCACACCTGTGAGCGCCGCCTTAGCGAGCATGCACGCTGATGGCTTCGTGCGAGAGCGGGCCGTGGCCCGACTGGCCGCTGCTGAGGGCTTGCTCGCCGATCGGGCTCTCGCACTGCGGCTGACGGACCACGTGCCAGCCATCCGGGAAGCGGCAGCACGCGCCGTCTTGGTTCGCACTACACAGGCCTCAGCGATGCGCATCATGCCCATCCTCGAGCTCATCCGTGATCGCCTTCGCGCCGGCGATGTTCGAGTCCTGTACCTGCGTCAACTTATCGACGAACATGGCGAAGCGGTCGTATTGGCAGCAATGCGAGAGTCGGAGGATCGAGATCTCAGGCGCGCGGCCTTCCGCCAGAGCTTGGCCAGCGGCCTGCTCGCGGTCGAGGACGCTGTCCCCGCCCTGCGGACCGAGTCCGATCAGGTGGTCCGCAGCCTCTTGAGCCGGGTGATCGCCGAAACCGCTCCTCCGGACATCGTGATGGACATCCTCCTCACGTGCGGGACTGCCGAGGCGCGGGCCCTGGGCCTCGTTCGGCTGACGGCCGAGGAGATCAACCCGGCATTACTGAAGGAACTGCTGGTCGACACCTCGGTGTTGGTTCGAATGTGGGCTCGGACCCGCTGGGCCGACCTTGACCGCGAGGCACTTCCTACATATCGAGCGATGGCGAGTGACCGTGATCTGTCACCCCGACTCCGGGCGCGCGCGTACACAGGCGTCCTCGAGGCAGGCGGGACTATTGACCACGATGAAGCGATCGAGCTCGTACGCCTGGGAAAGCCAGCACTCGCGAAGGTGGGGCTCAAACAGCTCGCGGACGTCGCGGAGCCCGAAGACGTCGTTGAACTCTTCGACGTCATGCGATTCGGATCCAACAAGGAGGCACGGCTCGCTTCCTCTGGCCTTATTCGTCTCCGGCGATTCTGGGCTATCGACGACTTGGCTACGATGAAGCAGTCAGGTGACAGTCGACTCAGGCGTCGAGCATGGTGGCTGCATCGCGGTCTCGGCGGATGGGAGGAGACCTTGGCCGACCTCGAGATCCTGCTAGACCACGACGTCGAGCTCTCCCGATATGGACGAGCTGCATCGCCGCCGATGTACGACCAGCTCGACGAGGAACAGCGGATGCGCCTTCGATCGCTGATTGCCCGCGCCGAGTTGCCGCATGCTCGACTTCTCGACATCGCCGTCGCCGGTGGAGTACGAGATGTGGTTCCCGACAGGTGACCGGCAGCCCAACACGATGACCACCTTCGGCGTGTGCCGATCCATCAAGCGCGTGGTCGAGCGCGGAGTCCTGGCCAAGCACGACCACGCCCTCGACGTTGACCCAGACACCTGCGAGGTGCTCGCCTGCCCTCAAGGTTGCCCCTTCGACGAGGTCGGCCTGGCGATCCGACCGGGGATCCGTGACCGAGCCTGCCTGAACATTGTCGACGCACTGCCGCGACTCGAAGACATCCTGCTCGACCGCGGCTACACAACGGCCAAGGGCAGCCAGCTCACCGGCACGCGAAGATCTCCACGGCCAACCCCGAACAGCCCAGCCCACCCGTCCCGTGTCCTCGAGCTGCCAGGAATGACAAAAACCCCGGCCAGAGTGCTCTGACCGGGGACTTTCGGGAAGAGATGACCCCGATATTCGGGAGCCATCTAAGAGTGCGCGAGGGGGGAGTTGAACCCCCATGCCCTTTCGGGCACACGGACCTGAACCGTGCGCGTCTGCCTATTCCGCCACTCGCGCGCGCTCCCTCATCATGCCAGGACATGCGAGGATCGCCAAACTGAGGTGAAGGGATCACGACGCTGCGGACTCGTGGGCTCGCCTGGTGCCCAGGTGCGGTGAGGCTCCTGGGTCGTCACCGCACCTGAACACTCAGAGGGTCGCCGTCACTGGGCTGGCTATCATTCGCAGGCGATGCCGTCGTTGTCGCGGTCCAAACCTGACCGATAACCAGGCTGTCCACGGCGGATCGGTGCCGCACCTGCCGCGCGGGCTTCCTTGCAAGAGCGGTAATACACCCCTGAAGGGTGTTGCTGATTTGCGCCCGAATGTCCTCCACCCTGTGAATCGGCCTCCTCGTCAGGAGCAGGAGCCGGAGCTGGGGCTTCCGAAGCGGCTGGCGCGGGTGCGGCTGGCGCGGCAGATGTAGTGCTGGCCGCTGCTGAAGAAGCTGTCATCGTCGGAGACATCGTCACGGTACTTGTCACTGTTGCGGTCGATGTCACGGTCACGGTCTGAGCGGCGGACGGTGTCGCTGCCGCCACCTGCCCGGGCCGTTGCTCACCTGCGCCTTGGCTCAGCGACACACAGGACACCAACCCCAACACCGCGAATGCGCCGACTATCCCGATGCGTTTTGCCCGATGGCTGGTGGATTCGCCGCCGTACCTCCCGTAGGGTCCGCGCACCGGCGTACCCTCATCGTCCACCCAAAATCCCCATCCAGCAGGCGCATCCGGCCAATCCTCCGGCGGGACCCAGCCTTTCGGGGGGATCCATTCCGGTGAAGGAGGGCGCGACCATCCAGGTGCCGGATTGAAATGTGCAGCCATGACAACACCCCGTCGTGTGCAGCGAAGGCGAGGATCGCGGCGGACGCCGTACGGCGACCAACGCGACACGTAACCCCCATGCCCAGCCCGCCCCGGACGGTCCCCACGTCCCTCTTGACAGGTGCCACCGTAGCCTCCTGGCTGGGGCTGATGGGGCGAATATGGCCGGTGATTCCAGGGCGACTTTCCTCTAATGTCGCCCGTGGGCGGGATGGCGGGTGAGGTGTTGCGCCCGTGGGCGGGTTTGGTGGGAGTGGTCCTGGGGTTTTGTGCCGGGAAGTCGCCCGTGGGCGGGATGGCGGGTGAGGTGTTGCGCCCGTGGGCGGGGCGTGGTGCGGGGAGAGTCGCCCGTGGGCGGGGTCGGCGGGAGGCAAGAAGAAGCACGTCTCAGGACCAGGGGGTACGACGACCGTGCGGGTAGCCATCGGGCCGACGTCGCCTCACAACGTCGGCCCGATCAGATGCCGCTACCCGATGCGGCGAGACCCAATCTTGGCGTGGGCCTCACCCCGCACCCAGATTGGTATGCACAGGTCATCTGCGGTCTCAACCGTCGCCGACGACCGTGCATGTCTGAAAGATCAGTGGATGATCAACCCCCCGAACAGGAACCCCAACGCGACCGAGAACCCAATCGCGAGCACCCCTGGGACGAGGAACGGATGGTTGAACACGGCTTTACCGATCCGAGTGGAGCCGGTGTCGTCCATTTCTACCGCTGCCAACAACGTCGGGTACGTCGGCAGCACGAACAACGCTGACACAGCCGCAAATGAAGCGACGACTGCGACATTAGACACCCCCAACGCAATCGCGGTGGGCATGATGGCTTTTGCTGTCGCTGCCTGGCTGTAGAGCAGCGATGCTGCGAAGAACAGGATGACGGCCAGTAGCCAGGCGTGGTCTTTGAGCAGGTCACCGGCCAACGTCATGATGTCTTTTTCGTGGGCTTTGACGAAGGTCGTCCCCAACCAGGCGACGCCGAGGACACAGATGGATGCGCTCATCCCCGACTTGAACGTTGACGCGTTCAACACTTCTGCGGGCTGGACTTTGCAGGACAGCACGATGATCGTCGCGACGGTCAACATGATCGAGATGATCGCGGCGTCCCGGGGCATGGGGGCGGTCTTCGGGTCGATCAGTTTGACCTTGTCGCTGATCGCCGTGGCATAGAGCATCACCGTGACCAGTCCGGCCAAGAAGATCAACACGGACCGTTTCGCGCCAGCTTTCAGTTCCCGGCCGGCGTGTGACGTCGTGTCGAGCAGCCCCGCGTCTCGGCGGCGCTGATACTCCGGGTCGAATTCCAGGGCGCTGCGCGGGTTGCGTTTGTCCCACAGCAGCATCAACGCTGCCGTGATCAAACAGGCCAGGAAGGTCGAGGGGATGCACACTGCCAGGATCTGCAGATAGTCCACGCCCTTGTTTTCCAGTGTGCTGGACAAAAACACCACCGCCGCTGAGATTGGCGAGGCAGTGATGGCGATCTGTGAGGACACCACGGCGATCGACAACGGTCGTGCCGGTCGGATGTTGTTTTCCTTCGCAACCTCAGTGATGACAGGCATCGCTGAAAACGCGGTGTGCCCTGTCCCGGCCATCAACGTCATCAGATACGTCATGACTGGCGCTAAGAACATCAAATGCTGGGGGTTACGACGTAACACCTTGTCGACCAGATCGACGAGATAATCCATGCCGCCAGCGACCTGCATCGCAGCGATCGCGCAGATCACCGCCATGATGATCGAAATCACGTCGAGTGGCATGCCAGCGGTGGTGGGTTTTGCGCCGAGCAAGGACAGCCCGACGACGCCGATGCCACCGGCAAAGCCAATGGCGATACCGCCTAAACGGGCGCCGAGGATGATGGCCGCCAAGACGACGGCCAAGTGGAGCCAGACCATTGTTCTCCTCTGTCTGTCACGGTGAGTTCCTCAGCGGGCCGCTTGGGGATCCGGGCGCAGCGCGTCCGCGCCGCACTGCGGTCCGAGGAAGTTGTCGACCGACAGGATCGCATCGAGTCGGGCTTCGTCGATGACACCCATCTCCAGGGCGACCTCTCGCACTGACCGTCCGCTGCGAGCGCATTCCTTGCCGATGAGGTCGCCAGCGTGGTGTCCGATGATGTCGTTGAGGTAGGTGACGATGCCGATGGAGTTCAGCGCGTAATCACGACATACCTGCTCATTGGCGGTGATTCCGGTGACGCAGCGCTCGCGCAGGGTGTCGCAGGCGTTGGTGAGCAGTGACACGGACTCAAACAGGGCCTGTCCGATGACTGGTTCCATCACGTTCAGTTGCAGCTGTCCAGCGTCCGCAGCGAGAGTGACGGTCAGGTCGTTGCCGATGACTTTGAAACACACCTGGTTGACGACCTCGGGGACCACTGGGTTGACCTTCGCGGGCATGATCGAGCTCCCGGCCTGCTGTTCGGGCAGGTTGATTTCGTTCAGTCCGGCGCGTGGGCCCGAGGACAGCAACCGCAGGTCGTTGCAGACTTTGCCGAGCTTGACGGCGATGCGTTTTAAAGCGGCGCTGACGGAGACATAGTCACCGCAGTCGCTGGTGGCTTCGATGAGGTTGGCGGCGGGGACGCAGGGGTATCCGGTGACCTCGGCGAGTGTGGCGACAGCTAGCTCGGCGTATCCGTCGGGGGTGTTCAGGCCGGTGCCGATGGCGGTGGCGCCGAGGTTGACTTCCAACAGCATGGAGGAGGCCTGGTCGAGTCGGATCAGTTCTTCTTGCATGGTCACTGCAAACGCGTGGAACTCTTGGCCCAGCGACATGGGTACGGCGTCTTGGAGTTGGGTGCGCCCCATTTTCAACACTCGGGAGAATTCGATCCCTTTGTCGCTGAGCGCTTCGCTGAGTTCGTCGACCGCGCGCCGGAGGTCACCGATGGCGTTGTAGAGACCGATCCGAAAGCCGCACGGGTAGGCGTCATTGGTGGACTGGCTGCGGTTGACGTGGTCGTTCGGGTTGATGACGTCGTACCTGCCTTTAGGCAGTCCCATCCGTTCCAAGGCGAGGTTCGCGACGACCTCGTTGGTGTTCATGTTGACGCTGGTGCCCGCGCCTCCTTGGAAGACATCCACGGGGAACTGGTCGAGGCAGCGCCCGTCTTGGAGGATCTCATCGCAGGCGGCGACGATCTGCTCGGCGATGTGCGGGTCGAGCGCGCCCAGCTCGGCGTTGGCCAGTGCGGTGGCTTTTTTCACTTGGACCATGCCGCGCACGAAAGCTGGCACATCACTGATGGTGATGCCACTGATCGGGAAGTTCTCCACCGCGCGGACGGTGTGGACGCCGTAGTAGGCCTCCGCCGGGACCTCTTTGGTGCCGAGTAGGTCTTCTTCGATCCGGACGTCCGTGGCGACGTTGGTGGTGGTCATGTCTATCCTCCGGCGGGGGCTGGTCGGCGCATGGTGCGCTCTTGCCACGCTAGACCTGACGTTCAGGCTTAAACATGGCCTTCCGAGCTGGTCAACGGACTGTTTCGGCATAGTCCCTCAGGGCTGGTCATCGGCCGCGTAGATGCCGCCGTGGGACTAGGTCCCTGACCCATCCGATAGGTGGGTGTCATCTCGGGGATTGCGGATGTCGGCCGTGGCATGCTGAGCGTGACATGTGGATCTCCAAGAAAGGACATCCTGGTGCTGGGGATAGTGGTTGTGGCTTGCGCGATTCTTTACGCCGTTTTACCGCTCGCCGTACGTCACGACATGGCATCTGCCCGGATTATGGCGATGTCGTTCTTGCAGACACTATTGTTGATGGCTGCGGTGGCGCTGTCGGTGTTCTTTTTTGAACCTATTGTGGCATTTATAGCGATCATGATCACCGTGTCAGGTCCAGATGTGGTGTCGTTAGCGTGTCGGTTTGTCACACTTCCTGGAGGGCAAACCGTGGAGTCGTATCTGCATGAGAAGGGGTGGGCGCTGCCCTCCTGAGTTTTGTGAATCACCCTCGTTGAGATGTCCACCATGGCTGTCAGGCGCAGCTGACGTCCCACCGTCTAGGGTCGAGGGCATGGACCTGAAAGATGCGACATCAGTGATGACGGCCCCGTTGACCGTGCTGGGTCTCGCCGGGGGATTTTTGGTGGCCAGCCAGACAGGGATTCGACCGTTGGGTGGGGCTGTGCTGGCGGCAGCTGGGGTGTACGCCGGCCGCACCTGGTGGGCACGGGGCGGGGCGACGCAGACGGCGTTGCTGTCGTCGGTATATGTGGCCGCGTTTGTCGGATCGCATCCGTTGGCGAAGCACATCGGGGCCTGGCCTTCGGTGGCGGTGGTGTCAGCTCTCACCGCTGGGGCGGCGTACGTCGTCTCTGACCGGAGTCGCTGAACCATCCCACACAGCTGTCTGCGCCCGATCCATCACCGGGCGCAGACAGTGGGATGTTTTTCAACGCAGAGTGATCTCGGTGGAGTCGGCTGCGGTGATGACGGTCGTCATCGACGGCTGGACGTCAGTGAAAGTGAAGGTCTGTGAGGCGCTGCTCCAGATGTCATGACGCGTCGCCAGCGGAGAGAGCCAGGTGGCGTGGGTGGTGACGATCTCTACGGAGGTGGAGCCAGCTTGTCCTGTCCGTGGTGATGCGTGATACGTGCAGGTGACTGTGCCGCCTAAGAAGATGAGGGGCAGCCCTGAGCAGCGGGTTCCGGTGCTGGGACGGGTGCTTTCCGCGAGGAGGTTTCGCCCGTCTTGGGTGGTGATCTGCGCGATAGTGGCGGGTACGACGGAGCTGTTGCTGACGGTGACGGTGATGTGCGGGGATCCTCCGGTTTCTTCGATGGTCTGCTGCGGTGAGGTCAGCGTGCGTCATGGCAGGACGTGGGGTCAATGGCCCGGACCACGCCAACGGGAAGGACCGCGTGACTCGGTGGCCTTCGTCGTCGACGATGGTCACTCGGACGGTGTCCCAGTAGGTGAGTTTCGGGGTGAGGAAGGCCGTGGTGGTCCAGCGTTCTGCGCAGTCCTGGTCACTGGCGGTCCGGTGGGATCTGGTATGCATCGTGCCGGTGCCGGCCAGGTGATGCAGCCGACACCGGCACGATGTCATCTCGGGTGGTGGTGACTGGTGTGGGTCAGGACAACGTCGTCTCTATCGAGTCGGCACTGGTCATGGAGGTTTTTGCTCCGTCGGTGACTGTCGCCCAGGCGCCGTGTCGGAGGATGTCGCCGGGCTTACCGTCGAGCCGCACGGTCATGGTGCAGCTGTAGCCAGCGGATCCGGACAGGACAGCGCCGGTGCGGCAGGTAGTGCTCAGCGGGGTTTGCCCAGAGGTCAGCCCGATGCCGGTGAGGGTGATGGGTTTGGCGGTGGTGCGATTAAGGATGAGTTTCAGGGTGGCTGTGCCGCCTGCTCGTCCCTGGCTGGGTCCCTGCAAGGTGAGTCGCGCCCCCGGCGGGACCGGGGTGAAAGTGAAAGTAGTCGCCGCGTGCGCAGTGAGGCCGACCGGCCAGGGGTCGTTGAGTTGGTACGACGCAGTGACATCGACAGCATGCTCGGTGGTGCTGCCAGGTGTTCCAGTGAGCAGGGAACTAGAGGTGTATCGGCAGGTGAAGACGTCGTTCGGGGCGACCTCTCGTTTCACCGTACAGGTGACTCCGGCCTGACCTGCGGCGGCTTCGGCGAGCAGGTCACGTCCACCAGTCGCAGTGACCGTGCTGACCTGGAGCGGCACATTGCCGGTATTGCGTAGCGACATGGTCACAGTGGGCCGGTCGCCGGTTTCGGGGAGGGTGGGGCGTGGTGAGCTGAGAGTGACCTTCATCTGGGGGTTGGGAGTTTGCGGGCCGGTCCAGGTGACGCGAATGTCGTCGGTGGCGTGGTTGCCTTCGTCGTCAGTGACGGTGATATGGACGATGTCCTGATAGCCGCCAGCAGGTGCGGGGATCAGTGTTGACGTCCAACTTTCCCCACAGCCATAGCCGGGTGAGTCACTGGGAGCATCAGTTTCATGAGTGGCGATGTTTGGGTTGTGCGGGTCGCGCATGTCGCCCAACAGGTCACTGCGGATCGAGACGATGGTGGTCGGTTCTCGGGTGACACGGGTGAACTTCCAAATCAGACAATAAGTCAGCGGTTTTCCGGCAGTGATAACTCCAGGATAGAACGGAATGATGAAATTCGGATTCTCTGGCAGGTCATCGACGGCGGTGATGTGGTGGGTGTCGGTGCCGGTGACGCTGATGCCTTGTTCGGTACGAGCGGTGACGGTCATCGTGGCGTCCCAGTTTTTGGGGTAGTCGACGCCGTCGAGGCTATAAGCAGATCTGAAGTAGCAGGTCTCGCCAGGCAGGAGGGGCTGTTGGCATGAGGAAATTTCAGTATCTCTGTTGAGGGTGGCGTCATCGATCTTTACCGTGGCGATAGTCAATTTATCGTCGCTGGTATTGGTGATTTCGGCGATGACGTAATCACCTTCTGCAATATATTCGTGTACCGTCTCCGGTGCCTGCCAGGCCACCTTCAGGCTGGGACCGGTGTCAGCTCGAGCTTGGTCGGCGGCGCCGAAGAGGGATGCGACAACTGTTAACACTGACAACGACACGACGAACGGACGTCGGGGTGTGACGCGCATGGCAGCTCCTCGTTGAGCCGTGATGAGCAAAGATGACCATCTCATCTTCGCGCGGGACAGCCGCCCTGACCAGAGATACATCGCGATATGTGCAGGTCACCAGGTTGGTGGTACAAGCGTCCCGGACGGTGTGTCAGTCACCGGGAGGCCAGATGCTCGGAGCGGTGCGCCGTAACGCTGCCGCCGCCACGGGACAATGGTCCCGACGGGCGGGTACGTCGCCGCACGGTGCCCGTCGTACTGGACCACCTCGGGCAGAGGAGAACGTGTGAGGCGCAACGACGCACCGGCCACCACCTGGCGGTACGACGCCAACCGTCGATGGGTGCGCGCCCTGACCCGGCCGGTCCGTCTGGTGCCATTGTCGTTTGTGGCGGCTATCACGGTGGGGACGTTGTTGCT
Source organism: Austwickia sp. TVS 96-490-7B (assembly GCF_019331795.1). Classification (GTDB taxonomy): domain Bacteria; phylum Actinomycetota; class Actinomycetes; order Actinomycetales; family Dermatophilaceae; genus Austwickia. The sequence continues at coordinate 435,294 of NZ_JAHPZL010000001.1, read as the reverse complement.
GCTGTTGCCACTGAGCCATGCCAATGGCGAGGTCGATGCGATGGCTGCGGCGTTTACTGCGGTCTCTGCGGTGTGTGTGACCGGATTAGCGACCGTGGACACTGCGACGTACTGGACGCCGTTCGGGCAGGTCGTGATTCTTGCGCTGATCCAGGTCGGTGGATTCGGCATCATGACGCTGGCAACTTTGCTTTCCTTGCTGGTCAGAGGGCGTATGGGAGTGTCAGATCAGCTGGTGGTGCGGGCAGAATCTCGCGCTTTTGAGACCGGTGGCAGCGTCACTGGGTTGATCCGTCGGATCGCGGTGCGGATGTTCGCCGCAGAAGCGATCATTGCGGTGCTGTTAACGCTGCGCTTCCGCAGCAGCTACCACGATTCCTGGGGTGAAGCGGCCTGGCATGGGGTGTTTCATGCGGTATCGGCGTTCAACAACGCCGGGTTCGCGTTATACAGCGACAACCTGACCCGATTTGTCGGTGATCCGTTCATTTGTGTCCCGATTTGCATGGCGATCATCGCTGGAGGCATCGGCTATCCGGTGTATTTCGAACTCGTCCAGCGATGGCGGCGCCCTCGCCAATGGAGCGTGCATACCCGCATCACCGTCGGTGGCACCGTGTTGTTGCTCACCCTGGGAATGCTGTCGTATTTGATCTTTGAATGGACCAACCCCCGCACCATGGGTTCGTTGTCACTGTGGGAGAAGATGATCGCCGCGGGGACGGCGTCAGTGGTGGCTCGCACCGCTGGTTTCAACACCATCGATTACGGCGCCATCACGGGCGCCACCCTCGTCATCACCCTGGTGCTGATGTTTGTCGGTGGTGGTAGCGCGGGCACCGCCGGTGGGATCAAAGTCACTACGTTTTTCCTGCTGGGATTCCTGATCCTCGCCGAAGCGCGCGGCGACCAAGATGTCGTGGTCGGACGCCGTCGGATCGGTCCGGCGGCCCAACGACAGGCGGTGACGGTGGCGCTCCTGGGAGTCGGGGCGGTCACTGCCGGAACGATCGCAATGGTTGTCATCACGGGAATGCCGTTGGACGCGGTGACCTTCGAAACGGTGTCCGCTTTTGCCACGGTGGGCTTGTCCACTGGGATCACTCCACGCCTGGACGTCCCGGCCCAAATCGTCATCATGGTGTTGATGTTCACCGGGCGAGTCGGCACCATCACCCTCGCCTCAGCGTTGGCGCTGCGCAGCCGGCAACGTCACTACCACTACCCTCAGGAGCGTCCCATTGTTGGGTAAATCACGGAGCACCACGGTGCCACAGAATGTGCTGGTCGTGGGGTTGGGGCGATTTGGATGCGCGGTGGCTTTGTCGCTGGTCGACATGGACCGGGAAGTCCTCGCTCTCGACGAGAACCCCGAACTGGTGCAACGGTGGTCATCAGCGTTGACGCATGTCGTCCAAGCTGACTCGACCAATGAAGAAGCGTTGCGGCAACTCGGGGTGATGGACTTCGAACGTGCTGTCGTCGCCATCGGGTCAGACATTGAAGCCAGCGTCCTGACGGTGCTGGCTCTCTCAGAACTGGGCGTGAAGGAGATTTGGGCGAAAGCCATCAGCATCAAACACGGTGCGATCCTGGAACGTGTCGGCGCACACCATGTGGTCTATCCGGAACGAGACATGGGGGAGAAGGTCGCCCACATGATCGCCACGTCGGTCCAGGACTACATTGAATTTGACGGCTACGCGCTGGCTCGGATCGCCGCGCCGTCGTTCACCTGGGATGTGCCCTTGGGAAAATCCCGGGTGCGTTCCAAACACCGCATCACGGTGGTCGGCGTCAAATGCCCCGACACGGCCTACACGTACGCCGAACACGACACCATCATTCAACGCGGTGACGAACTACTGATCGCCGGTGCAGAGAAAGACGTCGAAGCTTTCGTGCAGCTCCCCACGACCCACGGATGAACGGTCGTGCACATCAGTGACCAGCCCTGACCGAATGTGCGATCCGAAGCTCTTCCGCCACGACCAGGGCAAATGATGGGATAGCACCCATGAAGAAGCTGATCAACGACGACGGCTCCGTCGTCGCCGACGCACTGCGGGGCATCGAACTGGCCCACGGCGACCGCCTCCGCGTCGACCACGACAACCGTATTGTCTTCCGCAAGACCGCACCCCGCCGGGGCAAAGTCGGTCTCCTCTCCGGAGGCGGCAGCGGTCACGAACCGTTGCACGGCGGATACGTCGGCTTAGGAATGCTCGACGCTGCCTGCGCTGGAGAAGTTTTCACCTCTCCAGTGCCCGACCAACTGATGGCAGCAACCCACGGCGTCGACGGCGGCGCTGGAGTCCTGCACATCGTGAAGAACTACACCGGCGACGTCATGAACTTCGACATGGCCGCCGAAATGGCTGAAGCCGAACACGGCTGCCGGGTGGTGTCCGTGGTCACCGATGACGACGTCGCCGTACAAGACTCGCTCTACACCGCCGGTCGACGCGGAGTGGGCGTCACTGTCCTCCTGGAAAAAATTGTCGGCGCAGCCGCCGAAGCAGGCTGCGACCTGGACACCTGCGCCGACCTCGCCCGCGTCGTCAATGAGCAGGGACGATCCATGGGCATGGCTCTCACCTCCTGCACCGTGCCCGCCGTCGGCCGCCCCACCTTCGACCTCGGCGACGACGAGATGGAACTCGGCATCGGCATCCACGGCGAACCTGGACGCCGCAGGCTCCCCCTCGCACCCGCCCGCGACGTCGCCGACATGCTCGTCGAACCGATCCTCGCCGACCTCGGCCCTATCGACGGCCCCACCATTGTCATGCTCAACGGCATGGGCGGCACCCCCCTGCTTGAGCTCTACATCATGTACGCCGAAGTCGCCCGCATCCTCACCGGCCACGGCATACGCATCGCCCGCAACCTCGTCGGCAACTACATCACCAGCCTCGACATGGCTGGGTGCTCCGTCACCGTCCTCCGCGCCGATGACGACCTGATCCGCCTCTGGGACGCCCCAGTGAACACCCCCGGACTACGGTGGGGATGCTGATGACCACCACCATGACCGTCACTCAGGCAGCCGCCTGGATGCACGCCTTCGCCGCCGCTGTCCACACCCACGCCGACCAGCTCACCGATCTGGACCGACTCATCGGAGACGCCGACCACGGATCCAACATGGACCGTGGCATGAGCGCCGTCGACGCCCTCGACCCCGCCACCTTCACCCAGGCCGCCGACTACCTCAAAAAAGCTGGCATGACCCTGGTCAGCACCGTCGGCGGAGCCAGCGGGCCGCTCTATGGCACCTTCCTCATGCGGTTCGCCGCAGCCCTCGCCGGTGACCACACCGACGGCACCGAAGAATTCGGCCGCGCCCTCCGCGCCGGAGTCGATGGCGTCATCGCCCGAGGCAAAGCCGACACCGGTGACAAAACCATGATCGACGCCCTCACCCCAGCGCTGACCGCCTACGACGCCCACCACGCCGACGGCCTCACCGCCGCCCTCAGTGCTGCCGCCGACGCCGCCGACGCTGGCCGAGACCACACCATCCCGCTCACCGCCCGCAAAGGCCGAGCCAGCTACCTCGGCGAACGCAGCGTCGGACACCAAGACCCCGGCGCTACCTCAGCGGCACTCCTGATCCGCGCCGCCGCCGACACCATCGGAACACCCGCATGATCGGCATCGTCGTGGTCTCCCACAGTCGACCCCTCGCCCGCGCCGCCGTCGCGCTCGCCGCGCAGATGGTGCCCACCGACGGAGCGCCCGCCATCGCTGTCGCTGCCGGCGTCGACGAGGACACCCTCGGCACCGACGCGACCGCCGTCGCCGAAGCCATCGCTCACGTCGACTCCCCTGACGGTGTCCTGGTCTTCGTCGACCTCGGATCAGCGCTCCTCTCCACCGAGATGGCGCTCGAGATGATCGAGCCAGACCTCGCTGCACGCACAGTGGTGACCCCCGCGCCACTGGTCGAAGGTCTGTTCGCTGCGGTCATCACGGCATCCACCGGAGCGCCCATGGACGTCGTACGCCGAGAAGCCGAAAACGCCCTGTCGATGAAAACAGGACACCTAGCCGCCGGGAACTGACCGCCCCACCACCCCGGCACTCCACTGCCCCAGCCCTCCCCGGGGTCGTCGCGCGCCCCGGCACTGTCGTCGAAAACGAACTCTGCCCAGACCCGCCGTGCTGTCGGAGCACTTCGACAAAATCGCCACGGGCGTCGCTGTGCGGAGTCCCGGCGGCCTCCCCGCGGCTGGGGGTGGCTGACGGTGGCTCTTCATCTGGGGGTGGGGGCGGCCAATGTGTTGGCGGTGTTGATTGTGTTGGTGGAGGCATTGGGGGGGTGGGATCTCTTTGGGATGACTGGCCGACATGTCATGGCGGTGTTGACGGGTTCGCAGAGCGCAGCGTTGGCGGACACGGTGCTTGCGGCACTAGTGAGCACCATGGTGACGGTGTCTTTGGCCTGGTGGTGGGGGGTACGCATGGTGGCGGACACCATCGAGTCTCGGATCTCGATGGGTTTCTGGCAGGCCATGCCGACGTTGGTGTGCGGTCTGGGTGCATGGGTGGCGGTGACTCGGTGGACGGGTCCATTGATGGAGATCTCTCCATGGGAGCTGCCGGTGTCCGAGCTCATGACGTGGTTTTTCTTGCTGGTGGTGATGGTGTTGTCGTCCTTGCCGGGCCTGACTGGCACGATCGCTGACCGGGCGTCGACGGTGCCTACCTCGCTGGTGGGTAGCGCCCATGCCTTAGGGGCTGGGGCGGGTGCTGTTCGCCGCGAAGTGGTGTTTCCGCATGTCCGTCCGGTGTTGGCGGCTCAGCTCCCGGTGACCTTGGCTCGGTCGTTGGGGGCGTTGGGTCCGGCGGCGTTGCTGGCGACACCACGCACACCGTTGTTGCCGGTGGAGATGATCACGGCTGCGGAGGCCGGTCGGTTGAGCGATGCCTGTGCGATGGCGCTGGTCACCGGGGTCCTCGTGGCGGCGTGTATCTCGTTGACGATCAAGACTGCGGCGGTGGTGGTTGACCGGTGAGCGGGCGGGTGCAGTTGAGCGCGGTGACGATGCATTACCCGTCGTACGGTCGTCCTCCGGTGGACTCGGCGCGACCTGCGGTGGACGCCGTGGACCTGGACATTCCCGAGAACTCGCTGGTAGCGATCGTCGGTCCGTCCGGGTCCGGCAAAACGTCACTGCTGCGTCTGGTCGCGGGCTTGGAGTGTCCACAAGAGGGTCGAATCCTCGTTGACGGGGTCGACGTGACGGAGGTGGCCGCGGCAGAGCGTCCGAGCGCGATGGTGTTCCAAGGGGACACGTTGTTTCCTGATCTGACGGTTCGGGGGAACGTTGACTATGGGTTGTCGTTGCGGGATGTCCCCGTAGAGGTACGCCGGGAGCGGGTCGACGTCGCCATGTTGCAGATGGGGTTGACCGGTATTGAGGAGGCGTTCCCGGCGGAAATCTCTGGGGGGCAGGCCCGGCGGGTCGCGTTAGCGCGTGCGTGGGTGTTGCGGCCGTCAGTGTTGTTGCTGGACGAGCCGTTGCAGGGGTTGGAGGGGCCGTTACGTCGACAATTGCTGGAGTTGGTCGCCAGGACCCGGCAACGACTGGGTGGGACGGTCTTGCATGTGACCCACGATTTAGGTGAGGCACTGTCCACGTCGGACCTGTTGGTGGTGTTGCGTGACGGCGCGGTGCGTCAGGTAGGTGCCCCGCGTGACATCTATGAACGGCCAGCAGATAGTGGGGTCGCGGAGTTCGTGGGTCGGTGCACTGTCGTCCCGGTGGAGGTGTCTGGGTCGGTGGCGCAGCCGTGGCGGGGTAGCTGCGGAGTCGGAGGGGCTCGACGTACGGCGACGGTGCGCATTTTCGGTCGGACCCATCAGGTGCCGGCACATCCAGATACTCCAGCTGGCGCCCATCGGGGCGAGTTGTTGGTGCGGCCGCATGTGTTGTCGATAACGCCATTGCCGCCACGTCGACCGCGCCCGGAGATCCGCGACGATGTGGCGATCGTGCAGCAGGTGCGTTATTTCGGCGATCATCTCGATTGTCTTGTGGAAACTGAGTGGGGATCAGTGCTGGTGAGTAGCCCCGCGGATGGTCCATGCCTCCGGGTGGATGACTATGTGCAGATCGCTTTGACCGGCACGTCCTGGTTATTGCCGCTGCCATTACGTAGCCGGTGATCATTGCAGTAGTGACGCACTGGTAACAACAATGTCACCGGTCGTCACCAGGCAGTGATGTCGGCGGGTCCTCAGACGCCGACGATGGGTGGTGCCGACGGAGCCGCGCAGTCCCGTTGGCACGGATCTGCCCTCCTCCCTCGGAAGTGACTTCATGACCACCACTGTCCGGCCACCACGGCGTTCGCGCTGGATGGCCGCTCCACCACCGGCGCCACGTCTGCCGCAGAACGAGGTGAATCGCCGTTACCCGCGTCTGCGGCTTCAGGTGTTCACCGGGATTTTCCTCGGTTACGCCGGGTTTTATCTGATCCGGAACAACATCCCGCTGATCGCGAAGATCTTGCTGGATGAGGGCCATATCGACAAGGTCGGGATCGGGTACATCGCGAACGCCGCGTTGATTGCCTACGGATTCAGCAAGTTCTTCATGGCCATGGTCTCTGACCGGTCCGATGCGCGGTATTTCTTGCCGATCGGGCTGGCTTTGTCGGCAGTGGCCAACCTGTTTGTCGCGTTCGTGCCGTGGGCGTCAGGCAGTTTGGCGACGTTCGCATTGGTGATGTTCGTCAACGGCTGGTTCCAGGGCATGGGGTGGCCTCCTAGTGGCCGAGTGCTGGTGCATTGGTTCTCCACCAACGAACGTGGCTGGAAGACGTCCATCTGGAACTGCGCGCACAACGTGGGCGGTATGGGTGTCGGCGCGGCTGCGGCGGCGGGGTTGAGCCTGTCAGGCAATGCGTGGCAGTCGGCGTTTTGGTTCCCGGCGTTGATCGCCTTGGTCGTGGCTGCGGTGGCGTTTGTGATGATCCGGGACACGCCTGAGTCGATGGGGCTGCCCCCCATCGAGGAATACCGCCACGACCCGGCAAAGGTGGATGCAGACACCAGCGAGTTGGAGCAACTGACCACGTGGCAGTTGGTGCGCAAGCACATCTTGTCCAACCGGGCGATGGTGTTGTTGGCCTTCGCCAATGTGTTCGTCTACACACTGCGGTACGGCATCCTCACGTGGGCACCGACGTACCTCTCCGAGGTGCACAAGGTGTCTGTGACCAAAGGCATCGCTGGGTTCTCGCTGTTCGAGTTGGCGGGGATTTTCGGCACTTTGGCGTGTGGCTGGGTTTCTGACCGCGTGTTCCGGGGCAATCGAAGCCGCACCGGCATCACCTTCATGCTGGGGGTCGGCGTCTTTGTGGTGCTGTACTGGTTGGCCCCGGTGGGGACGCCGTTCTGGTTGTTGATGGTGTACCTGTTCTTTATCGGCGCGTTCGTCTACGGCCCGGTCATGTTGATCGGTTTGCAGGCCTTGGACATGTCTGCCCGTCATGTCGCCGGTACGGCGGCCGGGTTCACCGGGCTGTTCGGGTATGTCTTGGGCGCGACGATGGCATCGACCGGGGTGGGCTACGTCGCCACCACTTTCGGCTGGGATGTCACCTACGCGATGCTGACCGGCTTCACGGTCTTGTCGATCGTGTTGTTGGCGATGGTTGGGCCGGAGGAACGCCGGCTCCTGGAAGCGCACGAGGAACGCTCTGCGCAGCAATGACCTGAGCGGGGCGGGAATCCCCCTACCTTGTTTCCCGCCCCGTTCAAGGATGGAGCTCAGTTGAGCTCCCCCACAGCCCACGGCCCGGCACCTCTGTCCCCTCCCCTTGGTGCCGGGCCGTGGCACCACGATGTCCGGGTGTTGTCAGGCAGGTGTGACGGGTCCGCGACGGTGCACCAGGATCGATCCGCCCACGATGCAGACAAAACCAGCGATCGTCCATCCGGTGATCGGTTCGGCCAGAAAGACAGCACCGGCAATCACCGCGACTGCAGGGTTGACGTAGGTGACGACAGTGGTCCGCACCGACCCCACTTCAGCGACCAGAGCAAATAAGGCCAGGAAGGCCACCGTGGTGCACAACACGGACAGCACGAGGACAGCGACTAAGGCGCTGGGCTCGACATGGTCAGGCCATTGGGCCAGGCCGACAGGCGCGAGGACCACTGCGGGGCCAAGGAGGCTGGTGACGATCACTCCAGAGCTAGGGACGTCCTGAAGGTGGCGGGCGATGATCATCGGGCCGATGGCGTAGCCAAGAACAACCAGGACCATCTCGGCGAGCGCGGGGATGGCATCGGGGCCGGTGGGGGCTTGAATTTCTCGTCCGACGAGGAGAGCGACCCCGATGAGTCCGATGGCTAGGCCGAGGGACCCGGTGACCCCGAGGTGTTCTCGATGGCCGGTGGCGGCGGACAAGATGACCCCGACGACGGGGACTGCGGCGATGAGCAGGGCGGCCAGTCCGGAGCTGAGGGTGTGTTCGGCGTGGGTCAGGGCCAGCCAGGGGATGCCGATCTCGGCGATGGTGTAGGCGACTACGGCCCGACGGTGGTGGCGCAGAGGCCGGAAGGCGTTCTGGCGCAAGGCTAAGGGGAGCAGGATGAGCCCACCGACGGTGGTGCGGATCATGACGAGGGTGGCCGGGGTGAAGGAGACGATGGCGTATTTGATCAGCAGGTAGGGGATGCCCCAGAGCACTCCGAGGGTGAGGAAAAGCATGAGCGCGCGACGGTTCACTAGGTCAGTCAAGCAGTTGTGCGGATCCCGGCGTGGTGGGCACCACGGCTGCTGGGGGACAATTCAAGGATGAGTGAACAACCCTCGCTGACTTCTCCTGATCGTGTCCCGTCGTCGCAGGAGGCCCGAGTCGAGGAGGTCGTTCCGATCGATCAGCCGCCAGGGGATCGGGCGGCTGAGATGTCGTCGCCGGGGTTGGCAGCGGCAATCGCTGCGGCGCAGGCTCGGGGCTATGAGGTGGAGGTGCTCAGCGGTCGGGCCTTACGGGTTGTGGGGCGGTTTGGGGAGCCAACGCTGGGCGCGCTGGAGTTGTTGATCGGCGCCCAAGCGCCGGTCGGGGTGTGGGCTGAGGGCGAGTCAGGTAGCCGCAGCGCGTTGTGCCTGTGGACGGGGACCGATTTCTTTGCGGTGACTTTGGGGGTGGGTGGCCGGTGGGAGCATTTCCGGGCGCCGCAGGGGCTGGGAATGGTGCGGGACAGTTGGCGTGCTGGGGACCGGGGCCGGTATCGGGTGCCGCGGGGTCCGTTGATGCAGCGGATGCCTGAGGTGTTCGACATGGCGTTGGAGTGGGGTTTCCCGCCACCGGTGACGACGAATCCACAGCAGGCGCGGGTGACTCCGGAGCCGAAGCCATCGCGAGGGGCCGGGGCGACGCGTTCGCGCGTCGGATCGTCAGGTCCCAGCAAAGGGCGGGCCGCATCGACGAGTTCTGTACGTCGACAGACTGATTCCACCAGTTCGCGAGGTGAGGAAGAGGCTCCACCCAAGGTATGCCCGTCATGTTTCATGGTGTTGCCAGCGACGGGTCGTTGTGACTACTGCGCATGAACGTTGTTGATCGTTCTCCGGGATCACTTGTGCTGTGATGAATCGCGTCGTTAGCGTGGTGATATGAGGCAGCAATGGGGGATGAGGCCACCGCAGGACAGGTCTGGGCGGCATCGACCCGAAGAGGTGTCGGCACGTTTTGAGATTCCGGTCATCGGTGAGGACGGCTCGTTGACGACGCCGCCACCGGTGACACCACAAGGAAGTCAGGGGCAGCGTGCCGCTCTGGCTTTCTTTGGCGAGGTGACGCGTCAGGGCCCCTGGACTATCGCGTCAAAGCTGCGCGTGGGTGCCTTGTTTGGTGAGGTCACTCTTGACCTGAGAGATGTGACTTTTACGGCGCATCTCACCAGAATTGTCGGAGTATCACTCTTTGCATCAGTGAAGGTCCTCGTGCCCCCGACCGTGGAGTTGCGGGTGACTGGACTGGCGGTCTTCGGAGAGCATCAGGTGACGGGTTCGCTGTCAGCGGCTCCTGGGGCACCGATCGTGTGTGTGGATGTGGTGCCCGTGTTTGGCGAGACCACGGTGACTCAAATCGAGGGCTCGTCAGCGTGATGGCCTGGTCGTGAGGCGACAGCTAGGGACGTGATGGCGTTCGATGAGGTCGACGCGCTGGGAGAGGGTCACCGCCGATAGAGTGGTGTCATATCGCGTTGATGCGATGGACCGGGACGAGCAGGAGAGTCATGACGTCACAGGAGCCGCCGGAGGGGCACGCTGTCCCCATGCCGTCACCGGCCCTGCCCACGGCAGACGTGGAAGAGATGACCGGGTCGAAGACCGCCAATCGGGCGGTTCCCGTCCCGAAGGAGCCGGGTTACCACCCCACCGACCGTGAGTTGGCGGATGTGGATATGGCGTTGTTCCATGGGCCGCAGCATGTGTGGCGGCATCTGCGCATGATTAGCGTGACATTGCTGGTGCTGGGCACCCTGATGACCGGGGCAGGCGCGACACATCTGGCCACGATGTCGTCCGGGACGATTGACACCGCCAACACCTTGCCCCGCAACACCCCGGTAGCGATCCACCTGAATGCTGGTGAAGAACGCATGCTGTATTCGCAGCGGGGCTCTGGAGAGGCCTCTCAGTGCATCGTGACCGGACCGGACAAGACCACGGTCCCTGTGGTGCGGACCGGACCGGTGATTTTGCAAGGATCAGACCTGTTGTGGAACGGGTCGTCGATGTTCACCGCACCGCAGGCCGGTGATTACACCGTGCTGTGCAAGGGGGGCACGGAGACCCGAGCAGGCCATCCGGTAGGCACCTGGGATGTGGTGTTGACTCTGGTCGGGACCGGCTTGGGGGGGATGTCGATCCTCGGCGGCCTGAGCTGTCTGTGGTGGGCATACCGCAGTCGTTCCTCAGCTGCCTAGATCTTCCCACGCCGATCAGGATCCGCGCGTGATTCAGGCGCCAGCGATGAAGTAGTCGTGCGGATGCAGGTTGATGTCAGCTTCTGGAGCGGTGACGTGGTCCGCATTCTCCGTGTGCGGCGTGGTGAACAAGTCAACGCCGTGGGTGAGGAAGAATTCGAGGTCATCGGTCAGATTTGTGTCTTCAAGAGTGAACATGGCCCCAGCCTCGGTGTGACCGGTCAGTATGGGAAGCCTTACCCGCAGGTAGTTCCTTCAGAGCTCTGACGTGCAGTGCCAACGGCAACGTTCTCCGGTCTATCAGGATCAGGCGGGCCGAGGCGCATCGACAGCTATTCATGATGTGGGGAAACAGCACGTCGTCAACGAAGAACGGGAGGAGATCATGCCGGTTGATGCGCGGTGTCAGTGTCTCCAACTACGCTGCGGACATCTGCGAGAGGTGATCGAGGCCACCGGGGTCATCCCTGGGAGTCACACAGATCGAGCTACATCCGGCGTTCCCGCAGGTCGAGATGATGGCAGAGCATGATCCTTGTGGATGTCAGCTCACTACCCTCAGGTCGCCCTGATTGCACCATTGGGCCGATCTGACCGTCGTCAGGGGGGATTCGACCCGAATCCCCATGAGGAAATGTGAGTGACAGGTGAGATGAGAGGGCCGTGTAAGCACCGCTCTTGGGCACTGGTCCAACCGATGCCCAGGGTGAGCAGATACGCTGACCGTGACGTGTGTGTGACCGTGAGAACCGAGGAGGGAGTCCGTGGGCCTGTTCGACCGTGTTGAGCGAAAGCTCGAGAGCGCCGTCAATGGCGCATTCGCGCGGGCGTTCCGCGCCGAGGTCCAGCCCGTCGAGATCGCGTCGGCCATGCGCCGAGCGATGGACGACCGTGCCGCTGTGATCAGCAAGGGACGCACCGTCGTACCCAATCTCTTTGTGATCGATCTGTCGCCGACCGACCACGAACGCTTGACCAGTTACGCCGACATGCTCTCGGACGAACTGGTTGCCAGTGTCGCCGAACATGCCGACCAGCAAGGTTATGTCCCCGGCGGCCCGTTCCATGTGGAGTTCCGAGCCCGGGAAGACCTGGAAACTGGGGTCTTCCGGGTCCGACCGGCCACATCCAAGCAACTTCCTGGTGGTGACGAGCCCGGCGTAGCCGATCACGAAGCCGATCGCCGCCGCCGTGAGCACTCCGAAGAGCTACGTCGGGCCCACCCGTTCCGCGTGAACGAGGCGGAGGCGGCCGCCTCAGGTCAGGCAGGGCTGGCCAGCCACGCCGCGAGTGCAGCTGCGGGATCTTTAGCGGGCACGGCAGCGGCTGGCCGGGAAAGCGCCCCCGGGCTGTATGGCGAGTATGGGGGCCGCGGCCCTGGCGGTAGCGACCCGTACGGTGACCAACGGTATGACGCACCGTCGTACGGCCCAGCAGCCTATGAAGAGCCGCGACGCCCCGCTGAGCCGCCTCGGGAGCAGTGGGAGTACGGAGCCAACCCGTACGACGCCGCCGGCCAGTATGACGCGGGCGCCGCTTACCACGATCGGGGTTCTGAGGCTCGTCGGGGCGGACGATACGGCGAGGAGTATGGCGACCAGAGCTGGCGTGAACCTGCCGCTGCTGCGGGGGCTGTGCGTCCTGATCCGCCGCGACCTGCTGCCGATGCGCGTCCGTGGCTGGAGTCCAAGCATGGCCATTACCCTCTGCTGGGTGCGATTACGGTGATGGGTCGAGACCCGGGGGCGGACATCACCTTGGAGGATGCGGGGATTAGTCGTCGCCATGCAGAGATCCGGGTCACCAACGATGGCCGTCGGTTTTCTATCAGCGTGCGTGACTTGGGATCGACCAATGGCACTTTCGTCAACGGCGACCGGATCAGCAGCCAGTATGTCGAGGATGGCGACCGCATCACTTTGGGACGGCTCAGCTTGATCGTGAGAGAAGCAAGGCGGTGAACGAGTGGGTGAACTGACCCTCACGGCCGTACGCCTGGGGTTGCTGGTTCTGCTGTGGCTGTTCGTCTTCAGCATCGTCGGGGTGATCCGTGGTGACCTCTATGGCACCCGCATCGTCAGAAGGGGACCGAGCGGACGTGCCACTGTGCGCCCGACCTCGAATGTCCCTTCAGGTGTGGAGCGTCGAGCCAGCCACGGGTTGCGGAGCCTCGTGGTGGTGGAGGGTCCGTTGCGTGGGACGAGTGTTCCTTTACGGGCGTCAGGAGTGCTGCTGGGACGCAACCCGGAATGCACCCTGGTCCTCGACGACGATTTCGCGTCGGGGCGCCATGCCCGTGTCTATGAGGAGGGTGGGCAGTGGTTCGTGGAGGATCTCGGTTCGACCAATGGCACGTTCATTGCCGGTGAGCGTCTCGTTGATCCGGTGCCTGTGAGGGATTCCTCGCAGCTTCGGATCGGGACGACGGTACTGGAGTTGCGACGGTAGCCCATGACGTTCGCGGTGGATTTTGCGGCCCGGACCGATGTCGGGCTTGTCCGGTCACGTAATGAGGACTCCGGGTATGCCGGTCCTCACCTCTTGGCCGTCGCTGACGGCATGGGCGGGCATGCCGGTGGCAATGTCGCGTCCTCACTGGTGTTGGCACGATTGGCGCCATTGGATGGCGACAGCCACGGTTCTGACACGGCATTAGACATCCTGTCTGCGGCCATCGCGGAGGCCAATGCTTCGCTCGCCAAAGAGATGGAGATCGATCCCGAGTTGGGCGGGATGGGCACGACCCTGACAGCGTTGATGAAAGCCGGGTCGCATGCCTTAGCAGTCGTCCATATCGGTGACAGTCGGGCCTACATGCTGCGCGGAGAGACGTTCGCGCAGATCACGAAGGATCATTCGTTCGTCCAGACACTGGTCGATAGCGGCCGGATCACCCAGGCCGAAGCCGAAAACCATCCGCAACGGTCGTTAGTGACCCGGGTGTTGACGGGTTCCCCTGATGATGAGCCGGACTTGTCGATGCGCGAGCCGCGCATCGGTGATCGGTATCTGATCTGTTCGGATGGTCTTTCCGATTACGTGGCCTTCGACACCATTGCCGAAGTGATCAGCATGGGTTTGACCCCTCGGGAAACGACCCAACGTCTGGTCGACTTAGCTATGAAAAGCGGCGCACCAGACAATGTGACCTGCGTCATCGGGGACATCGTCGATTCATCGCGTGATGTGTCATTGAAACCGGTGATCGTGGGCGCTGCCGCAGATCGGCAGACGCCCGGTGGCACGGGTCGTTCCCCGGCGGAGAAAGCTGCAGCACTGGCGCGTGCTGCCGTGGGCGGCGACGAATACGACGATGACGACAGTGACCTCTCTGGTCGGCGACGTCGTCCGTGGCTGCGGCCGTTGCTGCTCTTCGTGTTGTTGCTGGCTGTCCTGAGCGGCGCGTCGTACGGCGGGTGGCGGTGGACGCAGACTCAGTTCTACGTCGGCCAGCAGGATGGCAAGGTCGCCATCTATCGCGGTGTGCCGCAGGTGTTGGGTCCATTTTCGTTGAGTGGAGTGGAGCAGCGCACCGACATCATGGTCAGTGATCTGCCCGAGATGTGGCGGACCCGGTTGGATGGGGAGATCCGCACCGGTGATCTCGCTGTCGCGAAGGCCAGAGTGCAGGAGTTGCAGTTGGTCGCCGAACGATGCCGTTCGGGTGGGACCGACATTTCCTGCCGGACGGGCGCATCGTGAGCACGGTCAGCACGTTCCAACCCCGCACCCGCCGGAACGTCGAGCTGCTGCTGTTGCTGTTTGCCATCGCCGTGATCCTGCTGGCATACCTCAACGTTGGCCTGGCCACGAAGGGCGAGGTCCCGGTGGACCTGGTCACGCAGGGCTTGTGGATGTTGGTATTTGCGGTGTCACTGCATCTGGTGGTGCGTTGGCGGGCGGCCTACGCCGACCCGTTCATGTTGCCGATCGCCACTTTGTTAAACGGCATGGGCATCGTGATGATCCACCGCTTAGACATCGCCAGGGGCAGCACCACCCCGACCGCACCCCGGCAAGTCATGTGGGCGGGACTGTCCATCGTGACCGCAGCTGTCGTGCTCTTCCTGCTACGGGACCATCGCATCCTGCGCCGATACACCTACACCACCATGGCTGCCGGGTTGGTCTTCTTGCTGGTGCCGCTCCTCCCGGTGATCGGCAGTGAACGAGGCGGCGCCCGCATTTGGATCGAGTTGGGTCCGTTTACCTTCCAGCCCGGTGAGATCGCCAAGACCTTGCTGGCGATCTTCTTCGCTGGCTATCTGATCCAAGCTAGAGACGCGTTGTCCTTGGCAGGTCCAGAGTTCCTGGGGATCCGTTTCCCGCGGGCTCGCGATCTTGGGCCGATCCTGCTCGCCTGGGGCGTAGCGGTGGCGATCTTGGCTTTCGAAAGTGACCTGGGACAGTCGTTGTTGTCCTTTGGGATGTTCGTTGCCATGTTGTATGTCGCGACGGAACGGACCAGTTGGATCGCGATCGGATTAGGGCTGTTCAGCTCGGCGGCAGTCGCGGCGTACTTCATCTTCCCGCACCTGCAACGCCGGGTACACATCTGGCTGGATCCGTGGGCTCCTCAATACCTCGACCAGAGCTACCAGCTCAGGCAGGGCCTGATGGGGTTGGGATCCGGCGGGATGTTGGGCACCGGCCTAGGCCAAGGCCGCCCAGATATCACCCCGCTAGCGGATAGCGACTTCATTTTCGCCAGCCTCGGCGAGGAGCTAGGGCTGGTCGGTGCCTTCACGATCTTGTTGCTCTACGCACTCTTCGTCGAGCGCGGCTTGCGCACCGCCTTGGGAACTCGGGACGGTTTCGGCAAACTCTTGGCCGTCGGCTTGTCCTTCCTCCTTGCCCTTCAGGTATTCACGATCATCGGAGGTCTGCTGCGTGTGGTGCCGTTGACCGGTCTGACCACCCCATTTATGTCGGCGGGCGGGTCTTCACTGCTCGCCAACTGGACAATCGTGGCGATTTTGTTACGCATCAGCGACCATGCGCGTCGCCCCCTCCCCGACCCGGCTGAACTGGAAGCTGCTGCTGCAGCCCCGACTAGCGTGGTGAATACACGATGAACGCCCCGATCCGTCGGCTCTCCATTTTGGTGTCCGCGATGTTCGCGATCCTGCTGGTCTTTGGCTCCTGGGTGCAATTCGCGGATGCGAAGTCGCTGCGGGATGCCCCCAACAACAGCCGAACGCTGTATTCGTCGTATGAGCAGGAGCGTGGTTCGATCCTGGTCGACCAGACCACGGTGGCTCGTTCAGAGAAAACGAACGGTCCCATCAAATACATGCGCTCCTACCCGCAAGGTTTGCTCTACAGCCATCTGACTGGCTGGTTCTCGATGAACCACGGCTCCAGCGGATTGGAAGAAACTGACGACGAGCTCCTGTCCGGGCAAAGTGATTCCTTGTTCTATCGCCGGCTCGGCGACATGATGACCGGTAAACGCCCCACTGGGGTCAACTTGGAACTCACCTTGGATGCCAAGACCCAGCAGGCCGCAGACAAGGCTCTCGGTAACCGCAAAGGCGCGATCGTCGCGCTCGACCCGAAGACCGGGGCCATCCTCGCGATGGTCAGTCACCCGCAGTACGACCCCAACGCCATTTCTAGTCTGGACGCCACCGCGTCCTCCAAGGCGTGGCAACAAGTCAGAACTGACCCCAACGAACCGCTCATTAACCGCGCTATCACCGGCAAACTTTATCCCGCAGGGTCGACATTTAAGGTGATCACGTCGGCTGCAGCGCTCAACAATGGTCGCACCGAGAACAGCACCTTGACCGGTGTGGAGCGCTTGAAAATGCCGGGGACCTCTGTGACGCTGCCGAACGACTGGAACGGTCCGTGTGGCTCCGGACAGGTGACCTTGACCCAGGCTTTAGCCATGTCCTGCAACACGGCTTTCGGCCAAGTGGGCATGGACATGGGAGCCCAAGTCATCACTGACCAGGCAGCAAAGTTTGGCTTCGGCAAGCCGTTGTCGATCCCCATGCGGGTCACTCCGGCAAGCGCCGGACCGATGCAAACTCCGCCTCAGATCGCGTTCACGGCGATTGGGCAGCAGGACGTGCGCGTGTCCCCGTTGCAGATGGCGATGGTTGCCGCCGGGGTCGCCAACAAAGGCGCGGTGATGAAACCATTCTTGGTGAAGCAGACTCGGGGTTCGGGTCTGGACATCATTGACACGACCCGTCCGCAGAAGTTCTCTCAGGCAGTGAGCGAGGATGTCGCTGCCGCTCTCACCCGCATGATGGTCCAGGTCACTGAGTCCCCCCAGGGTACGGGGCATGCTGCGCGCATTCCCGGCGTCCAGGTGGCCGGTAAATCTGGTACCGCTGAGCACGGCAGCAACGCTGCAGGGCAGGAGCTGGCCCCGCATGCATGGTTCATCTCGTTCGCCCCGGCCGACGACCCCAAGGTCGCCGTGGCCGTCCTCGTGGAGGATGGCGGCCTGCCCTCACCGGGCCCCGGACCCGCATTCAACGCCGCCCCGTTGGCGCAAGAAGTGATGAAGGCAGTGATCAACCGATGAGCATGGAGCCCGGCAACGTCTACGGCAAGCGTTACACCCTGGACTCTCGTATCGCCGTGGGGGGTATGGGTGAGGTCTGGCGTGCGACTGACCAGGTCCTCGGGCGGACCGTCGCGATCAAATTGCTCTCACCGGGTTTGGCTGAGCAGGCAGGTTTCGCTGAGCGGTTCCGTGAGGAGGCTCGGCACACAGCGTTGTTGGGGCATCCCAACATTGCAGCGGTGTATGACTATGGGCAGGACGATGGGGCGTCCTGGCTGGTGATGGAGTGCGTTGAAGGTGAGCCGCTCTCGTCGATCATCCGGGAAGAGGGGGCTCAGTCTCCTCGTCGTACGGCGATGATCATCGGCCAGTGCGCAGACGCCTTGCAGGCCGCGCATGAGGCGGGTGTCATTCACCGTGACGTGAAGCCAGCAAACATCCTGGTGCGCCCGGACGGCATGGTGAAGCTGACTGACTTCGGGATCGCCCGGGCGAAGGATGCCGCGCCGATGACCCGCACGGGCGAGGTGATGGGCACTGCCCAGTACATCTCCCCGGAGCAGGCGATGGGCAAGACACTGTCTGGGAGTTCGGACATCTATTCGTTGGGGTGTGTGGCTTTTGAGTTGCTGACCGGTGAACGGCCCTTCGAGGAGGGTTCGGCGGTAGCTACTGCGATGGCGCATGTGCATAAGCCGCCGCCACCGCTGCCGCCGACGGTGCCTGCGGCCATGGCAGCGGTCGTCGCCAGCTGCATGGCGAAGGATCCAGAACAGCGCCCGGCGAGCGCGAAAGCCGTTGCGGCAGCGATGAAGGGCGGCCCTGCTGCGGCAGCGGCAGCGGTTCCGGCGAGCTTCGACACGACGAAGGTGTTGCCGGAACGCGCGGTCGGGACGCAGCAGTTGACGGCTCCGACTGGCTATGCGCAGGAGCCGGTGCGGCGGGCGGCGCCAGTGAGCCGGACCCCACGCCGGGAGCCGGTGGCGATCGAGGAGCAAGAGGAACGACGCGGCACCTCACCCTGGTTGATCACCGGGTTCGGTGTGTTGGGTGTGGTGGCGTTGGTCGCGGTGTTGTTGATGAGTGGCATTTTTGACTCGAAGGAGAAGTCGAAGCCGTCAGCGTCGTCAGCTGGTCCGACGATGTCAGCCAGTTCTGGTTCGTCGTCGTCAACGACCTCGGAATCATCGAGCAAGTCTTCTAGTGCAGCGCCGCCGCCCTCGTCGGCAGCGCCGTCGGTGGGTCAGATCAACCCGGACATTTATCTCAAAAAAGACGCGCAGCAGGTGCAGCAGGCCTTGCAGGCCCGTGGTTTCACCAGTGTCAGTTTTGAGAACGTCGATTCGGCGCAGCCGAAGGGCACTGTCGTGGAGATCTCGCCGTACGGCAGTGTGCCGTTGAGTCAGTTGATCACGATCAAGGTTTCCAATGGTCCGGCGCCGACTCCGACCCCGGCGGATCCAACCCCTATTCTTCCGACATCACCGTCGAAGACTCCGGGTGGTTTCGGGAACATCCGGGTCCCCGGGTTTGACGATCATCTCTGATCCCCTGGCTCCTCGTCCGTTGTCCTCCACTGATCCGAGAAACTGAGGTATCTCACCATGTCCGAAGGGAGCGAACCGGCGACGACGACCCCCCGTGTCTTGGTCGGTCGCTACCAGATCGGTGAGTTGATCGGTCGGGGCGGCATGGCTGAGGTGCATGCCGGGTGGGATACCCGGTTGGGCCGGGAGGTCGCTATCAAGGTGTTGCGTTCCGAGTTGGCTCGGGATGCGACGTTTTTGCAGCGTTTCCGTCGGGAAGCGCAGTCCGCGGCAGCGTTGAACCATCCGTCGATCGTGGCGGTGTATGACTCCGGTGAGGACCGGACGGTGGAGTTGGGCGGCGCGGATCTGGCTGTCCCATTCATCGTGATGGAGTATGTGCACGGGCGGACGTTGCGTGAGGTCTTGTATGACCACGGTGAACCGTTGGAGCCGGACGAAGCGTGTCGGATCATGGCGGCGACCTTGCGGGCGTTGGCGTTTAGTCACGCCAACGGGTTGATTCACCGGGACATCAAACCGGCGAATGTGATGGTCACCGACGACGGTCAGGTCAAGCTGACCGACTTTGGGATTGCCCGAGCTATCGCCGACTCTGCGTCGACGTTGACGAATACCTCCGTCGTGGTCGGGACCGCTCAGTATCTTTCCCCGGAGCAGGCTCAGGGGCGGGCCACGGACGCTCGTGCCGACGTTTACGCCTCTGGTTGTGTGCTGTATGAGTTGTTGACGGGCCGTCCGCCGTTTATGGGTGATAGTCCGTTGGCGATCGCCTATCAGCAGGTCGGGCAGGCGCCGGAGCCACCGTCAACACATCAGGAGTCTCTGAGCCACGAACTGGACGCAGTCCTGTTGCACGCGTTGGCAAAAAAACCTGACGAGCGTTATCGCAGTGCCGGTGAGTTCGCTGCGGATTTGGAGGCTATCGCCGCGGGCCGTCGACCTAGCGCTCGAGCGCTGGCGACGATCCCAGCGGCCGGTCAGCTGGGTGATCCGGGTGCTGATCCGGGTACGGCGGAGCTTCCGCAACCTGACGGTGCGGGAACGGATGGCGATGGGCCCGAAGGTAAAAGCGACACCAGTACGCTTCCGGCGGTGACTGGTGCGTCGACGTGGTCACGTCGACGCATAGTGATGACTTCGCTCGCTGCGGTGATGGCTCTGCTCCTGCTCGTGGTGGGGGTGTGGGCTCAGGGGTCGATCGGCGGCGGTAACGGTGTGACGGTCCCTGATGTCCGCCAGAAGACGCTGAGTGAAGCCAAGGACGCGTTGAGTCAGATCGGTTTGGCTACTGATGTACGAATGGTCCCCAACACAGCCCCGCAGGGTGTGGTGGTGCGGCAAAGCCCGGAACCGGGTGAGGAAGCAGACCCCAATAGCAGAGTGAAGTTGGAGGTCTCTTCCGGTCCTGGAAATGTGGAACTACCTGACTTGACGAACTATTCGATCAACGACGCCGAGTCGATGCTGCGTGATCGGAAGCTGGTCTATGCGATCGAGTATGTCGACAGTTTTGAGATCTATCAGAACAATGTGGTCTCGACCGATCCCAAAGCAGGCACCACCGTGAAGGAAGGGTCGACGGTCAAATTGCAGGTCAGCACCGGCAAAGTGACGGTGCCTGATCTGCGGGGCAAGTCTGAGAGTGACGCGCGGTCAGTGATCACGAAGTATGCGCTGCGGATGGCAGTGACGTATTCAGATTCTGGGGGTTCACCTGGCACGGTCATCGCGAACGACTACATCGGGGTGAGTGTGCCGTGGAACACCGAGGTGAAAGTCACGGTGGTCCGGGAGCAACCTCGTCCGATCCCCACCACCACGGTCACCCGCACGGTGATTGCCACCCCACAACCGCCTGCTGTCCCGACGGTGCCCTCGCCAACTCCACCGCCGTCACCGACCGCGACGATCACCCCCCTGCCACCGGTTCTGCCCTGAGTTAGCGATCATCTGTCGCCAACCGGGTCGCCTTGACCTGCGGCGGGATACCCCAGGTCAGACGTCGATGGTCACCCTTGCAATGACCGCGTCATTCCCTGTGCTGAGCCGCCGACCAGGGGGCTGAGGCTCTCAGCGCGGTGGCGGGCCTCGGCTAGACCACACCTGCTGAGCCAGGTAGCCAGCAAGGCATGTCCCCCTTCGGTCAGGACGCTTTCTGGATGGAACTGGACGCCGTACAAGGGCAATTCACGGTGAGCGATGCCCATGATGACCCCGGAGGGTGTGCGGGCGTGGACCTGCAACTCAGTGGGGAGATGCTCCTCGACGACAGCCAGCGAGTGGTAGCGGGTGGCGATGAACGGCGACGGGAGGTCAGAAAATACCCCGGCATGGTTGTGATGCACCGGTGAGGTTTTGCCGTGGAGGAGTTCTGGCGCCCGAGAGACCACACCACCGAATGCGACCGCCAGCGCTTGATGGCCGAGGCAGACTCCCAACATGGGGGTGCCATGGTCGGCGCACCAGCGGATCATGTCGATGCTGACTCCGGCGGCTTCGGGAGTTCCGGGGCCAGGGGAGATCAGCACGCCGTCATAGTCGGCCGCGGTGTCAACGGTGATGGTGTCATTGCGGTGGACGACGCATTCGGCCCCCAGCTGGGTCAGGTATCCGACGATCGTGTAGACGAAGCTGTCGTAGTTATCGACGACGAGGATGCGAGTCATGGCAGGAAGGTGGGGTCGATGGCGAATGCTCCCACGCTGGGGTCGTTCACCGGGAGATGTTCGGCGACCCACGGGAAAAGCCAGGTGAAGCAGGCTGCGACGAACCCGGCAAAGAGGACGAGGCAGATCAGCAGCCGCACGATCAACGGACCGGGCAGGCAGCGCCACAGAGCGGCGTACACGGATGTCTCACTTCCTTACGGAGCGCGCAGGGCGGCCTGGACCTGCGGGTTAGTTTCTACGGTGGGTGCCGCAGAGGTTCGGGGGACCCACAATTCCAGTTTGGCGTGGACCACCCAGCGTCGCTGCGCCGTCCAGTGCGGTTCGCAGGCGATCAGGGTCATCCACGCCTCGGTCGGTTTCTTGCCGGGCTGGTCAGGCACCGGCGCGTAGACCTCGACCTGCTTGGGGTCGACGATGCGATGCTTGGCGTAACGATAAATGGCCCACCCGTCAGCGACTTCCACCACGATCGCATCGTTGGGTTGGAAAGCGTCGATCTTGTTGTAGGGGTGGCTGTAGGTGTCGCGGTGACCGGCGGTGGCGAAATTCCCAATCTGCCCGGGCATCACCGATTTCGGCTCATGTCCGACGCCTTGGTCGAGCTGGGCGATGGCGGTGCCTTGCAGGATGGGCTGGGGGCCATTGCCAAACCGAGGCACAGTGACCAGACCGAACGGGGTGCCAGCGGGGATGGTTTTGCTCTGTAACGAGCTTCCTTTGGCTGCGCCTGGCGTGGCAGGGGCGGTCGAGCGGGGGGCATGGGAAAACTGGCGACCGAGTTCGTTGACGACTTCCTGAGAAGCATGGGTCGCTTCTTGGGTGACCCACCACACCTGCCAGGAGACGAACAACAGGACGACGACCCCGAGGGTCACCAAAAGTTCACCGAACACACCAAAGAAACGGCTCGCTGCTGAGCGCCTTGGCCTGGCGTTTCGTTGCTTCCGCCGTTGTCGTCGAGTCGGAAGTTCAGATCCCTGACCGATATCGTTGAACTCTCCAGAGTCATACACGGTCTCGGCGTAGGGAATCGATCCGGTGTCAGTTCTATGTCTGCCTGCCACGGGTCCACCGTACGGTGTTCACCGAAGGAGCTCAGCCTCGGCCATAATTCTGAGCTATAGGCTGGACATCTTGACTCATCGTTGGTGAGCATGTCCTGATGTCCCCTCGGGTTGGGCACTCCGACAGGAGTCCTCGACCGTCCCCCTGAACAGGAGTGAGCAGTGACCGAGTCTCGACCGGCCAAGAAGACGCCACGTCCGGCACCGACCAGCGTGCGGCGGACGGTCGGGCCGAAGAGCAAGAAAAAGGAAGCCAGCCCATCCTGGTATGCGCCGGTCATGCTGACCCTCATGCTTGCTGGCCTGTTGTGGATCGTGGTGTATTACCTCAGCCAAGGGCAATACCCGGTGCGTTCCTGGGGCAACTGGAACCTCGGCGCGGGCTCTGGTCTGGTGATGGCCGGATTCTTGATGACAACGAATTGGCGTTGACACGTCATCTATTTCAGGTGGTTCTTTCCTGATCTTTGAGGCATCTGCACGGGAGATGCGACGGGCAGTCGTGTCTCCACGACAGCCCGCACTGTGACCGGATCCCTGTTTTCACAAGATGTGTGGAGAACGATGTGGATATGTCCCCATGTGTGGACATCTCTGCAGATCACAACGGTGTAGTTTTCATCCCCACCTGTGGAAAAGCCTGTGGATATCTCTTGGTGGGCTGCCCCCTATGACGGCGAGTACCGACGTACACCAGCAAGGTCGGCACCTCTAGTTACACCCCGAACCCACCCCACAGCGGCGCGACCAAGGCGTAGCGTCCGACCACAGCCGCCCCGAGCAGACCGACCATCAAGATCGTCCACACCAGGGTCCACCCCAATTCGGACAAGCCCTGGGCGACCACAGTGCCGGTGGTGTCCGAGATGATCCGCCGAAAAATCGTCGTACCTGACCCTCCAGGTTGCCGCGACGTGGATGGCCTAGTGAACACCCAGGTGGCGAGCAGGCCGGCCATCCCCCCGCCGAGATGCCCCTGCCAGGAGATGTTCGACACTGTCAATGAAAAAGCGACGTTGATCATGATGAGCACGGCGATGCTGCGCACTTCCCCGCGACGCCTGATTTCCAGGATCAACAAGGCACACATGATCCCGTAGCCGACTGTGGAAATGCCGAGATAAGTGGAGATCCAGCCGGTATCAGTGAATCTCACTCCTTCCGGCGGGCTTGTCGTCCACAACACGCCGACCGTGCCACCCAATGCGCTGATCAGACACATCATGGCGTAGCGGAGTTTGCCTAAAGCGGGTTCAACAGCCCGACCAAGCAACACCAGAAGCAGGACGTTTCCGATGATGTGCAGCGGGAAGTTCGGGTCGTGGACTAAGGCATTCGTCACCAAGCGCCACGGTTCATGCCACGACAACAGCGGCACCAATGCCAACGTGGCGGTGACCTCGTCTGATGCCAACTGTCCCAGATAGATCACGCTGATCAGGGCGATCATCCCGTAGGTCACCCAGGGTTGGTCGTGAGCCCGCAAAGCGCGACGTACGGCGGGGGGCCGGTTGCGATGTGCTGCGGCAACACAGTCCGTGCAGTGCACCCCCACGGACGCTGGGCGCTGGCAGGAAGGGCACGTGGGTCTGCCACACCGTTGGCAGGTCACATAGGTGACAGTGTCGGGGTGGCGGGGACAACGAGGACCGTCTACTGGTCGTGGGGCACCGTAATCCATGGTTTTCCTGGTTCCTCCTCGTCCTGAACGCCCAACCGAGCTAAGCCCTGGGCGAGCTCCGTCGTGGCGGTTGGCCCGTGGACGGACGACGCCCCCCGGAGCCCGGGAGGCGTCGTCGACCGGTCACGGCGAGGCCTCACAGCTGAGGCGCTCGTCGTGGATGGACCCGTCGACAGGTCATGTCGACGGATGTGCACGTCACTCCGAGACAGTGACCCTTTCGATCACGACGGGCTCGACGGGCTTGTCGCCGCCACCGGTGCGGACAGCAGCGATAGCGTCGACGACCTTGCGGCTGGCGTCGTCGGCGACCTCACCGAAGATCGTGTGCTTGCCCTGCAACCAGGCGGTCGGAGCGACAGTGATGAAGAACTGGCTTCCGTTGGTGCCGCGCCCACCGCGCTTGCCAGCGTTCGCCATGGCCAGCACGTACGCCGAACCGAAGGTCTTGTCCGGGCTGATCTCGTCATCGAAGGTGTATCCGGGGCCACCGAATCCCTCGCCGAGAGGACATCCGCCCTGGATCATGAAGCCAGGAATGATCCGGTGGAAGGTCAATCCGTCGAAGTACGGGGTCGGGTTGGTCCGGCCCGCGTCGTCCTTGTATTCCTTGGTGCCCTTGGCCAGTCCGACGAAGTTGTCGACCGTCTTCGGCGCGTGGTCGGGGAAGAGGACGACGTCGATGTCGCCGTGGTTGGTGTGCAACGTGACGTTCATGTCCGTCATCCTCCCATGTCTGTCGTGACCGTCATGGTGCGACATCCGCGGTCGCGCACCCCTGGTCGAGTCCGGCATGCACGAAACCTCCGGCATGAAAAGATAATTCCATCTGTGCCCTCGTTGGCGGCCTGCGCATGTCTCACGGCAGGATGGGCACTGAGCGGCATGGTGGGGCGTGTTACAGGATGTGGACACGTCACCCATGACGTGCCCGGCGAGGCCGTGACGTACCGGCCAGAGAGCGAGGAGTGCCGTGTTCAAGTGCAAGAAGAAGAAGGTCGCTGCCGGGAAGGCGTCGGCCGTTGCGGCTGTCGCCCCCAAGTTGGAGGAGGCAAAGGCTCGACTGGAGTCCGATGTGCTCCCCAAGGTCAGCGAAGCCACCAGCCATGTGGTGGACGCCGTGTCTGACGCGGTCGCCAAAGCTGATGTCGCAAAAATGACCAAAAAAGCCAAGAAAAAATGTCACGGCTCGCAGGTGGCTCACCGCGCACAGGACGTTGTCGCCGCAGTGACGTCCGGAACTCCGGCCGCCCCGAAGAAGCGTCGCCGCGGCCGCGGCCTGATGACCGCTGTGTGCCTAGCAACGGTCGCTGGCGGCATCGCCTGGTACGTCTCCAAGAAAGCCGCTCCGGCGGATGACCCGTGGGCACGCCCGTTGGCTGACCCGTACGTCCCTCCGACCACCGGTCGGGAATCCACGGTGGCTCCCGTGGCAGCTTCTCCTGCCGTGGAAACCCCCGCGCCGGTGGCAGCAGTCACCGAGCCGGAGGCACCTGCGGTGACCGAGGAACCCGCCGCAGCCCCAGCGCCTGCGCAGACCACCACGTTCAGCGCACTGAGCGAGCACAGCAGCTCCTACACGCCGTACAGCACCCCGGCAGCTCCGGCGGCCGAGTCAGCAGCGACGGCGGAGACCACCACGTTCAGCACGCTGAGCGAGCACAGCAGCTCCTACACGCCGTACAGCAGCCCGGTGAGCTACACCACCCCTGCGGTGGAGGAGCAGACGCCGGTCGCTGGCACCGAGGTCCTGCCGACCATTCAGAGCAGCGACCCGGAAACCAAGCCGACCCAGGTGATGAGCCAGAAATCGGAAAAAGACGACCCGGAGAAGAAGACGTTCTGATCCAGGCGGTGCAGCCCTCGTCCCATCTGGGCGGGGGCTGCACCATGTCTTGTCGGGGGCATCATGGTCATTCCTGATACATGCCTGCGAAAGAGGATGCCTGTGCTGTCTCACACCCCCGTGCCGGTCACTGCGGTCTTGTTCGATCTGGATGGCACCATCAGTGATTCAGGGGCAGTGATTACGTCGACACTCGACGAAGTCCTCACCTCCCGGGGCTGGCCAGGACTAGCAGCCAACCAGACCCGGCAGGTGGTGGGCCCTCCCCTTGGGGTGACCTTGCGTGACTTGGTGGGGGTGCCAGAACCGGAGATCCCCGAGGTGGTCACGCAGTACCGCTCGTTATTGCGGTCGCGGTTAGCGTCGACGCCGCCGTACGACGGAATGCTAGACGTCATCCGGGATTTACACCGTGAAGGCATGCCACTGGCTGTGGCCACATCAAAGGTCGAATGGATGGCTCAGGAAGTGATCGCGTCGTACGGTGTCAGCGACTGCTTCGTCGCGGTGTGTGGATCACCCCAAGACGAGACCACCGGATCGAAGGACGCCGTAGTGGGCGCGGCACTGTCCGCGCTGATCCAAGCCGAGGTGGACATCTCCGCTGCCGTGATGGTCGGCGACCGGCATCATGACATCACCGGTGCCGCCGCGCATGACCTCCCCACCATCGCGGTGAGCTGGGGTTACGGCGAACCAGCAGAGTGGGGTGACGCCGTCGCGGTAGTGGACGACCCGGAGGAGCTGCTGCAACAGCTACAAGCAGGGGTACGTCGACGCCCCTGACCGGTGCGATATAGAGAGGACCCGCCATGTCTGGCAGGTCCTCTCCAGAGGTGTCTCACTATGAGACGCGCGACAGCGCTCGCTGTCAGGCGGCGTGCTTGCAGGTGGGGCAGCTGCACTCGGTGCACTCGCAGTTAGCGCACGAGTCGGAGCAGTTGCCGCACTGGCAGGTGTTGTGGTTGCAGGTGGGGCACTTGCAGTCGGTGCAGTCGCAGGTGGCGCACAGGTCTGAGCAGTTGCCGCACTGGCAGGTGTCACACTCGTCGACGTGGTCCCCGTGGATCTTGTGAGCGTGACCGTCGTGCAGGTAGTCGACGTGGTCCTCGTGGACGATGGCCTGGTGACCGCAGTCAGCGCCGTGGGTGTGGTCGGTGTGGGGCTCGGCGAGCGTGTGGCTCATGGTTGATCCTCTCCAGTGATCTCTCGGTGATCAGGAACAGCGGGGTGGTTGTGCTCAGCGGTATGGGCGACGGCATCACGCACGATGTGGGCGATGTGCTCGTCCATCAGGCGGTAATGCATCTCTCGCCCGTTGCGTTCGGCCTCCACCAGGCAGTGCTGGCGCAGGACGCGCAGGTGCTGTGACACCAAGGGTTGCGGGACTCCCAAGGCGTCGACGAGCGCGGTGACAGTGTGTGGCTTCGTCACCAACAGCTCGATGATGCCGATCCTCAACGGCGCTGAGAGACACTTGAACAGGTCCCCAGTGGCGACCCAATGACTCCGTGGCTGCTGCCTCTCGACCATCACCCCTCCACAATGCATGCGCAATCGCGCATATGTCAAGAGTGAGTGTGTCCTTACTTCCTGGCACCGACTCCAGCCGCGCCCCCTACCCCGTGTGCGTCTGGTGAGGTGCCTGTCACACCGTCAGATGCTTGGCTCTTGGCTCTTGGCTCTTGGCGTGACAGTGCGGCAGGAGCCACCAACCGTGTGACCGGGACTGGCGTTTTGGCTAATCCTCGTTGCGATCAACAGGTCGGCTGCTACTCCACACCAAAAAAGCCCCCCACGAGAACGCTGCCGCCACCACTCCGGTGATGCTGCGCTGTCGAACGAATCCCGCAACAAAAAGGCCCACGCTCAGCGCGATCAAGGCCACCCCTCCAGCCAATTTCCATGCGCGCGTAGACATGCCGTGATGCTAGCACTGTGGCTTGGCTGCCTTGACAGAGCTGACCTTCGGCATACGAGCTGCGGGGATATCACCCCCTTCTCTTTCCCTCTTCGCCCAGCGGCTGACGTCTATGCTGACGCAGCGTTTAAACGTCGTATCCACACTTGGCTTTCTCGACTCATTCCTGGATTTGCAAGTAGAACACCCCGCGGGACGGGCTCGCGCCATTGGTGATGACCGTCTTGATGAGCATCTGTCTCAGCGAATCGCAGACTGCTCCCCTTTTAATGGCTGCAGACGATTCCGCACCTCGTCAGTGACTTCGGAGTGGAAAAACATTGAGCATTGCGACGTTGCTGGAGTGGATGATCATGGCCGAGCAGTGCGAGTTCGGCACACTGCTTCCGGCGCGTCGGAGCGTGCTCGCTGCCGGCAGTCAGACGATGGCCGTCCTGGCGACTGAATCACATCGCCGACACCGACCTGCTCGTGGGCGGACTCCCACCGGATGATGTGCCGAGCGGCCCTTCGACGCGGGCTTGCATCCAAATAGTTAGTTACTAACATTTGAGGCATGGGTCGATGGGACCAGACGCACCAGGCGCTCAAGCGAGCGGCATTCGCTTTGTTCACTGAGCGCGGGTATGAGGCGACAACAACCGCTCACGTCGCGGAGCGTGCCGGAGTGAGCGAAATGACGCTATTTCGACACTTCCCGACGAAGGATGCACTGTTACTTGCTGACCCGTTCGATCCGCTGATGGCGGAGGCGGTGCGAGCACGTCCAGCACCCGAGCCCCCGATGCACGCGTTAGTGCAAGGCATCCGGCAAGCGTGGGTGCATGTCGATGCGGAGAGCGCCCGGGAGCTGCGCGACCTGCTGCGGATCGTGGCGCAGACTCCGGCTTTGCGGGGTGCTATCGAACGCAACAGCAACGACACTGCTGCTGCGTTGACGGTCGCCTTGGTCGATCGTGGCGTGCCCGAGGCGCAGGCGAGGGTCGCGGTAACCGCGGTACTCGCAGGACTGAGCACGGCTCTGCTGGATTGGGCGCAGTCGGAGCAGGACCCGCTGGACGCCGCCCTCAGTTCCGCCCTAGATGTGCTAGGCGGTGAGTGACATGCTCACCTTCGAGAATGTCACCCGCGTGTTTCACGGCGGCGCCGGCGTGACCGACCTGACGTTCGCCGTCGAGCCGGGTGAAGTGGTCGCCCTTATCGGATTGAACGGTGCCGGCAAGACAACTCTGATGCGTCTCGCGCTCGGGATGCTCCGTCCGCAGGCCGGTACGGTGCGCGTGCTCGGGTACCCGATGAGTGAGCTACCCGCCGCGCGGTGGGCGCAAGTGGGCGCGTTGATCGAGGTGCCCTTGGCCTATCCCGAACTGACCGTCAAGAAGAACCTGCACCTTGCCGCGCTCCTGCATGATGCAAACCCCAAGTGCGTGCACAGTGCCATCGAGACGTGGCGGCTCACCCCGGTCGCTGATCGTAGGTTTCGTCACCTTTCGCTAGGCAACCGGCAACGCGTCGGCCTTGCGGCCGCGGTGCAGCACGATCCTCGGCTGATTGTTCTGGACGAGCCAAGTAACGCGCTTGACCCTGCGTCGGTGATCCTGCTCCGCGAAGAACTGATCAGGCGCGCACGGGAGGGCGCGTCAATCCTGGTCAGCAGCCACCATCTCGATGAGGTGGCGCGGATCGCGGATCGCGTGCTGCTGATGAACACGGGCCGACTGATCGGGTCGCTCGACACGACTGGACACGACCTCGAACGTGTCTTCTTCGAGCGCATCCGAGAAGACGACGAGCACAATCAAACCTCCGAGGTGCTCTGATGAGAGCGGCTATGCGCGTCGAGGCGCTGAAACTGACACACTCTCTGGTCGGAGTGATCGCCACCCTGGCTGTGGTCGCCGGCATGCTTGCCCTGCTCGGCGGCATCACCGCGGGCGTAGCGGGTGGGAACCCGGAACTGATTTCGAAGGCTGGGCCTGCGGGAGCTTTGAACTGGGACGGCCTACTCGCAGGAGCCGCCCAAATCACCGCGGTCGCCAGCATCCTCGGCTTCGGAATCGTACTGGCCTGGATGTTCGGCCGCGAGTTTACGGAGGGCACCGTCACGGGACTGTTCGCACTGCCCGTCAGCCGCACCCGGATCGCCCTCGCCAAGCTCACCGTCTACGCGCTATGGGCCACCGTTGTCAGTGTCGCGCTCACAGCAGGCGTATTGGTCCTCGGACTCACGCTCGCCTATGGTCCGCCGAGCAGTCAAACCTGGGGCGCGCTTGGGCGGGTACTCGTCCTGGCTTTGCTCTCCGCGGGAATCGCCGTACCGATCGCATGGGTCGCGACGTTCAGCCGATCACTGCTCGCCGCGGTTGGATGCACGGTCGCACTCGTGGTGATCGCCCAAGTCGGCGCCCTCGCGGGAGCCGGAGGCTGGATGCCGCTGGCTGCGCCGGCGCTGTGGGCCATGTCCGGCGGGACCGCCGTGACCAGCACACAACTCGCTCTTGCACTCGCAGTGCCAGGTGCATTCACCGCATTGGTATGTGCGTCGTGGTCCCACCTTCAACTTGACCGTTGACGTTGATGGCTGATCCCTGTGCGCGATTTTCAACCGATAGTGGCGCACACACGTACTGTTCACCGGCCTATCGGAGTCGATGCCGCGGCGGTGCCTGTGGTGGCTCATGCGGGCGGGGTGTTGTTGACGCGTACGGTGAGGGCCCCGGGCATCGACCGGTATCTGAGTGAGGCGTCCGTGGGTAAGCCAGCTGCCAGGCACGATCCCGCGAAGGTGCTGCTGGATGAGGCGGTGTCGTTGGCACCTGGTGAAGATGCTTGTCGCGGGATGCAGTCTTGCTACGGGCCGAGCCGGGCCTTTGCGGGTTGGTGGCCTCGGATGCCACGATCTCCCGCACCATCCCGACCGAGAACCAGAACCTCGGTGACCGGTCCGGCCTGCAGTGGGGGATCATCACCACGGCGGGAGCATAAGCACCGCACGGATCGGCCGCATCAGCGCGTCCGTCCCCGTGTCCACCACCACCGCCCGCATCGCCCACCTCGACGTCAGCGTCCCCCAGTGATCGCCACCGCCCGCATCGGCAGGATCGAGGTCGAGGCGATCCCACACCAGACCTGGGTGCGCACCACTACCGGGTGGCGCAATATCGGCACCGGCCGCCTCGTCACATGAAAGCAGCCCCTCGCCTTGACGTGATATCAGGGCGAGGGGCTGCTTTCTGTTTCCACCAGAGTGCCCACTGGTAAAAACTGGGTGTTGCTTGACATCGCCCAGAAAGGAGCTGCAAACTGGAAACAACCCGGGAAAGTCCCGGGATGTTGAAAGGAGCCATGATGGCGCCATATAAGAAGCTCAAAAATGTGGATGCCCTCATCGATCTATATTGGGGCAAGCCTGCGATCCTTATGCCATCACAAGGATACGCTGGCGTTTTTGCCTACGTGAACGGTGACGGCTACCTGGTGCCTGAGCAGGAGATTAGGCAGCGACACGCTGAGTTGCTGGCTATGCAGGAGCATGACAGTGAGTCCATGACTGACCTAGAGAAGGACGTCCTCAGGGGGTTCAGCAGATGTATCGATGACATCGACGAAGTTCGGCAAGAAGCAATGGCAGAGTTTGCACGTAGATGACACAGTCGACGAACGTCACATGAAACACGCATTCCCGCGAACCAAGTAAAAAACCTGACATGAACTTAGGGCGTTATTCACGAGCGATTCACCCCTTGAGTGAAGATCTGCAAACCTGCATGTCACGAGCACCTCCGGCGCACATGTCGCGCAAGATATAATCGCTTGTGAATAACGCCCTTATTTCAAAAAGTATTCATGAAAACAAGTAATAGCTGGAACGCCTGGAATGCCGAAGCGCCGCCCCTCACAGTGAGGAGCGGCGCTTCGTTGTCTCTCAGAGCTGGTGGGCTGCGACGACGTCCCAGTATCCCTCGTCCTCGGTCAGGAGGCGGAAGCCGCGGCCATCCACCCATGCTGAACCCCAGGGGCGAGCCCGTGGCGCTCGTGCGCGACCTAGTTCCCCCGGCAGCAGTGAAGGGCCCCAAGTATGACCCTGGAGCCCTTCGCTGCTTTCTCCTCGATGGCGCCGAGATAGCTTCACCGAGTACCACGCGCTTCCCGCAGTGCGCCAAGGGATGACTTGGCAACAACCCAGGTCTTGCCAACTTTTTTCGCTGGCACCTTACCTGTGTCAATCATGACCTGCACCCTCTGACGTGAGACGCCGAGGTCTTCGGCAACCTCTGTCACTGACATCAGCTCAGGGATGGGCTCCCACCCCTCCCGCTTCTCCCAGAGGTCAGCCCGCAACGCTTCGATACTGACTGCCTCGCCGAACTCTCGCGCGATCGACTCGCCCATGACGACCGCCTGTCGTGCCGACTCCGCCGGAACAAACATGCTCATGACGGGGCCGGCGCCCGGGTTACTGCCGATGGTTCCGTCGAACTCGTGCAGGCGGTCCATGATGGTGTCTATCTCGTCGTCATCGGGGAATCTTCGGTCCAGTTCGACCTCGACCCTGTAGGTGTTCATTCGTTTGCCTTTCGACGTGGTGGAGAATGAAGGGGCTGGGCCCCACCCGGGGCAGTTGGAGTGCTCCGGGCGGGGCTCTCGCCTACCGTGGCGGCGGCCACTGGAAGCCTGCCTTACGGCAAGCGATCAGGGCGTTTAGCCATGATTACTGCAAGCTGGGCGTTCCAGAGAACGTCGTCACGGGGACGCCGTTCAGGCTGACGAACAGGCGACTGTTGCTGGCCACTCGGGTCGTGAACCCCTGGGGCGCCAGTGCCTTGCGGTACTGGCGCAGCTCCTTCTTTACTCTTCCACCTCCTTCCTTGTTGACAACAGAACACCAACGCAAACTGTTGTTGATTAGCAACACTGGACCGTGACGATAAGGGCGCGACGAAAGGGGCCCCAGGGATAGCCCTGGGGCCCTTCACTATTTCGCCTGGTCACTCGCTCTGGCGAGGCCTGCTTCCACGCCGATTTTCGCCGCGGGTGCGATTGCCAGGACCTGGCCGACCAGCCAGCCACTCAGTGACCTTGTCCTTGTCGTACATAGGTGTGCGCTTGTCGGGCCAGGTCTCGGCAGGAGCACGCAGCTCAATGCCCTCCTGACGCGCACGGCTGGCCAGGCCACGGAGCGAACTAGGGGAAACCCCGACCAGCTCCGCTGCCTGGGCGGTGGTGAGCAGATTCACTGCGCCGCCTCCAGTCGCTTGTAACGCTCGGTGCTGATGAGCGTGGCGATGTCGGCGACGAGTAGCACACCGAAGACCACCAGGAACCACGTCGGCAGCTGGTAGGTCGTCAGGTGGATCGTCGTAATGACGGTCACCGCGAAGACATCCCTGAACCGGTATTTACGCACTGCTTGCTCTCCTTTCCGTGATGGCACCGGCCCGTGTCGGCTGTTGGACATGGTCGCGGGCCGCTCCACGGCCGCCGCGGCCGAACCCTGAAGAAGCGTGCCGGCGACACCCTGGCCTACTTTGATCGACCCGGCACATCCAACGGCCCCACCGAGGCCATCAACGGCCGCCCGGAACACCTGCCAGGCTCCGCCCTCGGGGTCCGCAAACTCACGAACTACATCGCCCGATCCCTCCTCGAGACCGGCGGATTCAGACCCCGACTACACCCTGCTTTCTGATGAGCCCCATAACAGCCGTGCTGGGGTTTGCACTTTCATATATATGCTGGGCTGAACAAGCCTCGTTCCGTCCCATTGCCCCGTCGCTTGCGCTTCGCAGTTTTGGTCTTCAACTACGAGTCGTGACGGCATCGGCGGAGAGAAGCGACAAATCCAACTCCGGAACATACAGCGATGACGAACATCATCAACAGCATGAAGATGCCGAAAGTCGACCGCTCACGAAGCACTAGGACAGTCGCTATAACTACACCAACCGTCGAAGCAGCAAAGGAGAACAGCCAAGTCGCTCTCATGATCACCCGCAATCATTCTTGATTGAATACAACGATCCTGCGAGTCCGGCCCACGACGCTTCATACCCGATCACCGACGCCCATAGTCCTGCAGTGGCCAGACCGCCGGAAGGAACTTCAGCAACCGTCGATGCGACCAGGCCTACGGTGGACGCCGCCAGACCTACAAGGGAGATGGCTCCGAACAAGAAATCCTCACCGCAGCCTTCGCCAGTGATATCGGTCTTAGCGCAGGTGTTTCCGCTGGCGTAGAGGTATTTGTTCTTTTCTTTGCCGCTCGGGTCGGGGGTAGTGAAGCGGCCGGTGGCGGGGTTATACCAGCGGACGCCGAACCGTGTGAGGCCGGTGGTTTTGTCCAGGATGCCGCCAGCGTAACGGTGAATGTTATACCCCGCGAGGGTGCCTGTTTCGGTGGTGGCGCGGGGTAGGCCGGTGGGGTCGTAGGAGTAGGACGCGATCAACGCACCGGTGTCGTTAGCCAGGCCGATGATCGTGCCGAGCCGGTCGGTCAGGAACCACGCCTGCCCTTCGGGGGCGGCATATCCGATGTTGCTCCCGTTGGGGTGGATCAGGTAGCGGATGGTTGTGCCGCCGGTGGTGTGGCTGGACAGGGCCAGCCCCAGAATCGAACGGCCATACCTGCTGCCATGGGCGCTCAACAGCTGGTTGTACATGCCCGGGCTGGTCCCGCCATAGCCGAAGGACAGCCCGGACCCGGCCACGGTCATGGCCGTGGTGTTCCCCACCGGGTCAGTGACCTGCCCGGTGCGGGCCGGGATACCCGTGCCGTTGGGCCCGGCGGGGGCGGTGGTTTCGTTGCCGTTTCGGTCATAGCCGAACGCCCCATAACTGTTCGAGGTCAGCATCGACGCCGCGTCATAGGCGGCGGTCTCGTTCCCCGCGGCCAGGCCGGTGGCGCCGGTACGGGCCAGGGAGGTTCGATTCCCCATCTGGTCATAGCCGTAGGTCCACGACGCCGCACTGCCGCCGGTCTCGACCACCTTGGTGAGGCGGTTCAACGAGTCATACGTGAACGTCTGCGACGCCCCACTAGCCGGTCCCGGGGACGAGGTGGCCGCGCCGGTGGACCAGGACTGCACGTTCGTCTTGTCCCCGCCGTTGTTGAACGAGTATCCCTGAGAGGTCAACAACGGCCCCGCGTTGTTCAACTGAGACGAGATCGCATCGATACGTCCCGAGGCGTCCATGTGCCGGGACTGGATCACCCCACCAGGGTAGACCCGGGCCAGCTCGGCACCGTTGTTGTCATACCGGAACTTCACACACCCCGCCTGAGCCTTCCCCACCAGATCCGTACCCGGCAAGGTCTGCGCCGGGGTCGCTTGGCGACCCCAATTACAGGAGGCGCCGCTGATCGCAAACACGTAGGCCGCCAAAGCAGACGACCGGCACTCCTATTTGTCCTCCCGTCTGGCTTCTCGATGGGCCCCATCCGGGGGAAACGTTGACTTGCGAACCAGACCGCAGCCGCCTTTTCGCTGATTAGATGGCTTGGGCTTGACTAAAACATGAAAGGCAGTCAAAGTCCCATCGTCGTTATAGACAAACCCCAGAGCCTGGGCCAACCTGCGGCAACTTCTTTTCATGAAACCTCCCACAATGCAAGCAATCTAGTAGCATCACATACCGTATTCGCCATAGCAGCCTCAGTAGTCTATCCAATGCCGTGGCCGACGTGCAGGCTCGAAATCTAGGTCCGCGATGCAGGTAACAACCCAACCGCCCGCGCCGACAAAAGTACCCGCAACAGCGCCATATCCGCCTCCTAGAAGACCACTTAACGGCCAGCCAACTCCCCCAGTTGCGAGACCGCCAATGAGGGCGCCGCCGACCCCACCGATGAACGTTCCGACAATCGTGCCCTTTCCCGTCCACTCCCAGAAATCACCACACACGCTGCTCGGATCCACCCGCTTGCAGGTGTTTCCGCTGGCGTAGAGGTAGTTGTTCTTTTTTTGCCGGTGGGGTCGTTGGAGTAGGACGCGATCAACGCCGCTGCTGGATTTCACGATCTTCCGTAGCCGAGCGGTGGTTGCCGGTGTCGTGGCGGCAGGGCTGGCCACATTCGTCTTTGCCGGAGTTGGGGAGGTGACTTCTCAACACTTTCAATTGACTCGTGGGTTCTCACCCCTGCAGAGTGGACTCCTGCTGGCGACGATTGCGGTGGGCGCGACGCGATCTAGTTCTGCAACGCCCTTTCGATTCAGGACGAACTCACGCCCGTCTACACGGTCACACGCCGCACCGTTCCCACGCCGACCCAGTGGCGCCCACACAATCAGCCCGTGGCCGATGACTGGGTGGTGGGATGGAACCACGAGGCTGACGGGTATCGACTACCCACGGTCGCGGAGTGGCAACTCGCGTGCCGCGCCGATACAACGGGTTCCCGATACGGGGAGTTGGACGACATCGGCTGGTACGCAGAAAACTCCGGCGGGCGCATCCATCCCGTGCGACTCAACCAGCCCAATGCATGGGGATTATTTGACATGCTAGACGGGGTGTAGGAGTGGTGCTGGGACCTCTACGACTGAGCGGTCTATGGCTCCTACCGGATCATCCGCGGCGGTGGATGGAGGGATCCGCAGTGAAGTTGCCGGGCAGGTGTTCGACGCAAAACGAACACCGCATCTTCATTCGGCAACCTAGGATTCCGTATTGCCCGTGGGGCTGCCACCTCGCCCGCCGTGCGACCAGAATGGATCAATTAGCACTCAATCGCTCAGCGTCAAAGTAGTGCGTTCAGTGGTGGCGCCCGTAGGTGAATTCTTGGTGCCCCGCCTCGGTGGTGTCGACCGGGCCAGTCCTCGTGAATCCTGCGGCTTCGAGGACCTTCTGACTGGCGATGTTGCCAGTGTGGACGCGAGTGGGGACCTCGGGCAGGTCCCGTTCCGACAGGGCCCAGTCGGTGACTGCGAGCAGGGCCCGGCGGGCAATGTGGCGATCTCGATGAGCGGGATGGACGAAGTAGGAGACGTTCCAAGCCCCCTCGTCGAGCTTCAGGTCGATGCCGCCAGCGAACCCGGTGGGTGCGCGGATGGCCCAGGTGTAGCTGTCGGGATCGTGGGCGCCGGTCACGTGCGCGAGGTGGTCGCGGCATCGTTCGACGGGTGGTCGGCATGGCCAGCCGAACCAGCGGGCGCACTCGTCGTCCTGGGCGTCAGCCTAGTCTTCCGCGTCATCCAGCGTCGGTGGTGTCAGGGGAGAGTTCGTCCACGATGAGCAGTGGCTGTTGCATGCAGGAAGCCTGAGGACAAACCCAGATTCAAACAGTGAATATTGGTCCCAATTCAGCGGCGGTAGCGTACGTCTCCGACTCCGCGCAGATGCCACTACCGTTGCAGCAGCCCCTCACTCGCCGTAGACGTACTGCTGGAAGCGAGCCGGGAGGCCATCGCTCTGACGATGTAGCTCATTCGCCAGCTGGGACCCTGACAGCGCTTTGCGCGTGTAGCCCGCGAGGCGGCGAGCATGCGCGCCCATATGGGCGATGGCGATCACCTGACCGCAGGCACGCGCGACGGCAGTCGCGGCGGGGTCCTCGCAGTCACGGGCCGCGGCATGGCACGTGAAGGCCAACTTGCGCATGGGCCCCACACCCAGGGACCCCTCACAGAAGTCGTCAACGGCTCCCAGCGCGTTGATCAGGCGATCATCGTCGGGTTGATGGGCCTCGAACACCGGGAGCAGTCGGCCTGCGCAATCCCGCGCCCATCTGATTAGCTCCTTCCTGTCCTGTTCGGCCAAAGTCAGGTCTGCGGGGTCTGGGGCATCTTGGAGTGTCACACCCATTAAGTTACAACTGAAGACTCTGTGTGAGATTTTTGCGACACTTCATGCATAGAGATTCCTCCAAACCTCAAACAGACGCTCAGGCCAGTCGATTTGGCGCGGGCTATAGGTCTTTCAACCCAAGCCATCCGCAACTACGAAGCTGAAGGCGTCCTTCCACCCTCACACCGGTTGGCATTGGGGCACAGGCGGTACACCACAACACACGCTGACGCGCTGCGCGCGTTCCTGGCCTTGACTCGAGCAGCCGGCCGGCCGCAGGCCGTCGCCATCATGCGTCCCATGGCCGAACGGGACTTGGATTCGGCCCTGATGGAGCTGGATCACGCCCATGCACAGCTTCTCGCGGATCGTCACGTCATTGATGCTTTCGTCGTCCGGATCTTCGAAGCCCCTCAGGACGACTCACAGGCATTCCACGAGCTCTTCACTCCCATCGAGCTCGCGCGAAGGGTCGGGGTGACTACGACCACCCTGCGTGCATGGGAGGATGCCGGCATCCTTCACCCACAGCGCGAACCGGGGAGTGGTCGGCGTCAGTACCGCGATGCCGACGTGCGGAATGCCGAACTTGCCCACCTCTTACGCCGAGCAGGCCACGGACTTCGCGAGATCGCGGAAACAATCAATGCCGTGCACACGCAGGAAGTGGCTAAACTGGAATTATCTCTATCGCGCTAGCGCGCACAACTCGAGATACGCGCACGTACTCTCCTGACCGCCGCTGCCGCCTTGGCCAGCTATGCGGACCAGCTTGAGATAACCGGTTCTTCGGACTTGAGCGTGGGTTGAGCGCGGCGGGGTGATGGCGGGTGTGAGGGTCGAGGTCCCTGGCAGGATCAGAGGACTTCTACCCCCTCTGTGCGCCAAGGACCTCGACTGTGCCTGACTCTACTTCGCCATACCCTGCTGCCGGTTCCTGCTCATCATGCGACACGTGGCTGGGCTTGCGGGCCTGCGGGTCCTCGACGTCGTGAATCGCCCCGGGTTCGTTGGAGGCTCTGATTCCTCGGAAGGATGATGAGTGTCATGGCGGCACCGAGGAAGTACAGCTTGGAGTTGAAGGAGCGGGCCACGCGGATGGCGGTGGAGGCCCGTCAGGACCCGGCGTCACGAGCTGGGGCGATCAAGCGGATCGATGATCGGCTAGAGGTGCATCCGCAGGCGTTGCGCACGTGGGTGAAGCAGGCTGAGATTGACGGCGGCCTGCGGGCGGGGACGACCACTGAGGGACGGCGCGTGCGGAAGTACGTCAAAGTGAAGACGCGCGAGAACGTCAGGGCCAAGCAACAGAGGTTGCAGGAGCAGGCACGCCGGGGGCCGGTGGATCCGGAGAGTCCCACGATCGATATGTACCTGCGTCGGTGGCTGGCGGAGGTCTTCGACCCGTGCCTGTCCGCTCACACTCGCGTGTGAAGGCGCGTTCCTCTGAAGCAGTGCTTCCGCTGCCTCAGACCTGCGTCGATGCGTTGCTCGATCCAGCCAAGAGGCAGGCGGTCGAAGCGGCTCGGCTCGGTGAGGTGTGGCAGCCCTCGGGGCTGGTCGTCACTTCCTCTATCGGGACCCCGATGGACCCGCGCAACTTCTACCGCAAGTTCAAAGAGCGCGCGGCCAAGTCCCGCGTACCGGTGATTCCGGTGCACTCGACGCGGCGGACGTGCGCCTCGTTGCTGGTCCACCTCGGGGTGCACCCGCGCGTGGCGATGCAGATTCTTCAGCACTCTCAAATCGCCGTGACGATGGACATCTACGCCCAGGTGTCTTCGGACTCGACCCGCGACGCCCTCGCCCAGCTTGACGCGTCGTTGGGGGTCCGGCTGTGACCAACTTCGGCGGCATAGATGCCGGGGCATGAAAAAGGCCCCTCGCCGGGAAGGAAAAGGGCCTCTGACCTGGGTGGGTGCCCCAGTCAATGCGCTGACAGGGGCCTTTGCGACCCCTCCGGTTGAGCCAGGTACGCCGTAGGTGGCGGAAACCGTACAACCGGATGCCGTTGGGATTGCGTCGCCCGCTCAGACAGCCTTCGGCGTCTCGTGGACGTTAGTGATCCCGTGCCGGTAGATGGCGTCGGAGCCGGTCAGAGTGTCGATCCGCTGGGCGAAGTCGATCCGCTGTTCCTTGGGCAGGAAGGTGGCAAGGTTCATGAAGGCCCAGTGCATGGACTTGGGGTGCACGTTCTTCAGCCGGTTATTGAAGAGGCGGGGCTTCTTGGCGCTGTCCGACGTGGGGCGCATCCACAGGCGGGCGTGGTGGGCCACTGAGTTGCGCAGGTAGGCCAGCGACTTGACCTGGGTCTCGAAGACCTGAGCACTGATCTCTAGGTCCTTGGCGACCGCCTTCCAGACAGGGGACTCGGTGTCCTTGTCGCAGTTCATGACGAACTGGCCGAGCAGCCCGAGGCTGAAACTGTCCACTACGGCCCACAAGGGAAGGTCGGTGGCGAGGTCGAGGCACGTGTCGTGGCACGAGGCTTCGTACCGGCGGGGCTTGGTCAGCGACTTCGAGGTGGCAGCCTCGCGGAGGCACTCATCGACGTAGGGCTCGTCATGACGGTAGATGTGCAGCAGGATGCCCTCCACCAGACGGCTCGGGCTATCGGCGTCGGTGGCCCGGTACTGAGCGGCCTGGAGGTAGGAGTTGGCCGAGGCGAACTTGGCGCAGTAGTGCTCCACAGCCGCCGCACGCAGTCGCCACTCGGCAGTCCGCAATCCCTCGTGAGCGAGTGCCGAGACCTTGGCGTCCAGGTCGATCACCCGGAACACGTCGTCAGGCGACTTGTGAGAGACCTGAACCTGCCGCCGACCCACGAGGGCACGGTAGTTCCGGGCGTAGCCGAGAAAGTAGTGAAAGTTGAGCCGGGAGAGTCGCTCTGCGTGCTCGTCGGTGACGGAGCCTGGCTCGAAGTACCCCCGCGCGTACAGATAGTCCACCCGCTCATCGACGGTGAGGAAGGGCGGAATCTGCACGTTTGGACCTAGAAAAAAAGAGGACCCCCGCAGTGTGCATCACCGCTGACGCGATGAGAGGCGGCGGGGGGACTATTGGTAGGAACCGTACCCTCCGCGCGGGCAGCGATCAAGTCCAGCGGGGCCGTGTCTCGCTGGGGCTGCGGGATCAGCGGGGCGTCTACCTCCAGCGGTCGGCACGGTAGTACGCAAGGGTCGAAGCCTTGGGAAGCAAGGCGAGAGGGTCCACGCCAGGCTACCGTCCAGGTGCATGACCAACGATGTCACGACATCTCAGCAGCCCTTAATCTCCGCCGTCTTCGAGGTAGCCGAGCGCGCGACGACCAGCCTCACCCACCTCGTCCCCGATCTCGACCGAGACCGCACCGAGTACGCGCTGGCGTCGTTACTGCTGGAGGAGGCGTGGGTGGCGCAAAAGTAGCGGCTCAGCAGCGGGCGTTCAGTCTCGGGGAGCGGCCCCACCGTCCGCGAAGCCGCCGAAGGCCCGGATGTCCCGCTTCGGCTCTGGGAGTCCGTCACGGCGGCGCTGAGCCTCGCGGCGGCGGTCTTCTCGGTCCTCGGCCTCGAAGACTTCAGCGAGCGCCTCCAGGTCGGCCTGGAGCGAGTCCTCGGGTTTGTGCTGGGTCATGACGGTCCTCTCTGGCCGGGCTTGTGTGAATGGGTGCTAGCGAGCGTAGATGTACAGGTGTTCGAGGAGACGGACCGTTGCTTCTGGATTATTCACACTCTTCATGCACCGTCATCCCCTTGGACACCTCAGCCGTGGGGAGCGCCGAACTATAGGCGAGCGACGCAGCGCTACCGCGATCCGGTTCTCTCCGGCACGATGCGCTGCGCGAACAACCCCGCCTCGCTGCGCCTCGACGCAGCCCGCTACCCGCAGACCCAGTGCGTCGAAGGCGATCCGTGCCATTGCGGCACCACCGTGACCCTTGGCCCCGACGACCTGCTCAACCTGCGCCAACGTGTCCTCTACGGCACCACCAAGTGGAAGGCTTCCTACGGTCGCCGCTCCGCCGTGGAGTCGACAAACTCCTGCGCCAAGGTGCACCATGCCCGCCTCACCCGGCACTCGACCCGGGTCCGAGGGACCGAGCGCAACGGCATCCTGCTGTCGTTCATCCTCGCGGCGGTCTACGCGTCGCTCCTTCTGACGCGCTACGGCTACGACGTGGGCGATCCGCCGCAGGTCGCAGACGACGAGGTGATCGAGCCGCTGCCCAGCGCAAGGCCGACGAAGGCCCTGCACCGGCAACGGAAGTTCAGCCGACCGCATCGCGCCCAGGCACCACCCGGTCTTGCCCACACCGGACCCCCGACGACGCCCTGGGTCACGGTGAAGCGGACAGCCCAGTCCCCCGGCAAGAGAAGCGTCAAGACGAAGTAACACCCATAGCGACGGCCCCTGCCCGGAAACACCCGAGCAGGGGCCATTTCGTGCCTTCAAGCGGTCCGCGCGCGCTCAACCGCCCGCCGTGACGACGTGGAGCGCTGGGTGGGAGGG
Organism: Austwickia sp. TVS 96-490-7B; assembly: GCF_019331795.1. Lineage (GTDB taxonomy): Bacteria > Actinomycetota > Actinomycetes > Actinomycetales > Dermatophilaceae > Austwickia. The sequence goes on along the minus strand of NZ_JAHPZL010000001.1, from coordinate 392,812 downwards.
TCGAGCGGGGAGATAGGTCTGGCCAGAGGCCCCGAAGGACCTCTGGCCAGCCATTTCCTGAGTCGATGGAGTCACATTGTCTGTGACAGCCTGGGTGGAGCCTAGGGGACTCGAACCCCTAACCCCCTGCTTGCAAAGCAGGTGCGCTACCAATTGCGCCAAGGCCCCGGCCAGCACCGGACTGGTGCTGTTCGGTTGGTCATCACCACGGCGTGGACGGTGACCTCCCTCAGGATACGTGGTTTCAGCCGTTTCTCCGCATCGGGGGCACCGGGTCGGTGACGGAGGCCCACAGCTGCTGCTCTTCGCGCTGCTCTTGGGCCTTGCGGTAGAGCACGAACCCGACGGCGGCGACAGCGGCAAGTGTGACGAGTTTTCGCATGTGAGCAACCTTACGCGACAGGCCTGGTGGGCTGTGTGGGGGTGGCGAGGAGGTCACAGATGTAGGTGTGGAATGCGGTGGCGTCGATGGCTTCGATGACGGTGGCGTTGGGGGTGAGTCCGTGGACGGTACGTCGCTCCGTGGGCGCCGTTGCGGCCGTCTCCTGGCTTTCTGCGGCCGAGGCCTCCGGTGGGAGCCAGGACATCGCCGCGTAGCCTCTGGTGAGCTCTGAGGAGGTGTCTACGGCCACGTGGTAGGGAGCGGCGGCGGTGATGAGTTCGGGGTGCAGCACGATCGCTGCGGACAGGGAGTCGGGGTGGGTGGATCCGGGGATGCCCACGGATTCGTCATAGGCGAGGGTCGCTGAGACGATCCGGGTGAAGAAACGCGACAGTGGGGTGTCGAGCGCGTCGATGCGGGCGAGTGCGTCTCGGCCGAAAGTGGCGTCACGCAATGTCAGCGGCGCCCAGGGCACGAACACCAGATCGGTGAAGCCTGCTTCGCAGACGATGCGGCCCGCTTCGGGGTCGACGTACAGGTTGAATTCGGCAGCGGCGGTGATGTTGCCGCGAGCGTTGTTGGAGCCGCCCATCACGACGAGTCGTTTGACGTTCGCCACGAACTGGGGATCTTTGACGACGGCGGAGGCGATATTGGTCAGCGGACCGATGGCGACGATGGTGAGTTCACCGGCGTGCTCTGCGGCTAGTCGGATAAGCGCGTCGACGGCGTGTTCGTCTTCGGGGTGGCATCCGTCGTCGTCCATGCTCAGGCCACCAGAGCCATCACCGTGGACGTCTTCTGCGGACACCCATTCCCGCATCAGTGGCCGACGGCATCCGAGGTATACGGGGACGTCACCGAGTTTCCCGGCTACTGACAGGGTCATCCAGGCGTTCTTGACTTGCCGGTCAAAACCGACGTTGCCAGCGACCATGGTGATGGCTTGCAGGTCTGCCTGGGGGTCGAGCAGCCCGACGAGTATGGCGACACAATCGTCTTGAGCAGTGTCAGTGTCGATGACCAGGGGGATCGTCACGTAGGGTCCTTTCCTCGCGGGTTTCTTCAGCCTACGGGGCATCTACCCCAGCCATGAACGGACCTCGTACGACGGGCCTGGGTCACGGGTTGGCGGCGAGGAACACGAATGCCGCTAACAACGCCAGATGCACTCCCCCTTGGAGTCTGGTGGCCCGGCCGGGAACGATAGTGAGCATGGTGACTGCGCCAGTGATAGCGAGCAGCGCCATTTGCAGGGAGTCCAGTCCCAGGTGGAGTGGCTCAGTGAACCAGGTCGAGGCGATACCGATCACGGGGATGGTCAGTCCGATAGATGCCATCGCTGAGCCGAGCCCCAGATTGAAACTGATCTGCATCCGGTCTCGCCGAGCAGCTTGGACAGCCGCCAGGGTTTCAGGGGCCAGGACCAGCATCGCAATGACAACGCCGACAAACGAATGGGGAAGGCCGGCGCTGCGAACGACAGCTTCAATGGCGGGGGATTCTGCTTTGGCTAGTCCGACGACGGCCACCAAGCAGACCAGGAGCAGCGCAAGGCTGGTCCATGCCGCTGTGGCTGTCGGCGGGTCAGCATGCTGCTCAGTGTCCTCCGTGTCGGTGTTGACGGGGAGGAAGAAGTCTCGGTGCCGTCCGGTTTGGGTCAGCACGAACACGGCGTACAACACCAGTGATGACACGGCAGCGAACGCCAGTTGACTTCCGGAATATCTGGGGCCGGGCTCGGCGGTCGTAAACGTCGGCAGCACCAAGCACAAGGTGGCCAAGGTGAGCACGGTTGCCAGAGCCGCGCCTGCTCCTTCAGCGTTGAACGAGACGATGTCATGTTTGACCGCACCCATCAGCAGGGATAGGCCGACGATGCCGTTGAGGGTCAGCATCACTGCGGAGAAGACGGTGTCTCTGGCCAGTACGGCGGCTCCTTCGCCACCGGCTGACATCAAGGAGACGATCAAGCCCACTTCGATGACGGTGACGGCGACGGCCAGGACTAATGACCCGTAAGGTTCGCCGACTTTGTGGGCGACGACTTCGGCGTGGTGCACTGCGGCGATGACGCTGCCACCGAGGGCGAGGGTGACGACGAGAATCGCAGTCCACGGCAGTGCGCGGCCCCAGGCGAGCGTCAGGACCGCAATGCCGACCAGGGGGACGACGAAGGTCCAGTCGTGTAGCAGCGACCTCGTGCGTTGGTCCATCGCCACTCCCGTCGTCGAGGTCGTCTGTTCATCGACGATCATCCCAGGCGGCAGGTGAACCAACGACGAAGGGCCCCGAAGCGGTGAAGCTTCGGGGCCCTTCGTCTGTTCTGCTAGTGGGCCTAACAGGACTTGAACCTGTGGCCTCTTCCTTATCAGGGAAGCGCTCTAACCGTCTGAGCTATAGGCCCATGAGAACCCGCTTGACCTTGTGAGTCGCGCGGTTCCCCAGGTTACCCCACTGTTTCATCAGTGACAAAACGAGAGGAGCTGGCGCCATGTCGAGCTGGCCCCGCCGGTCGACGATGGCCGCCAGATTCCTCAGTCGTCGGAAAGCACCATCTGCACTCCGCCCAGCAGAGCAGCGCACAGGTTGTAGATGACAGCAGTCAACGTGGACATCGCGGTGAGCAGGATGACATCGAAGACGGCGAAGACCACGGCCAGCGCCAGGACACGGGCCAGGCTGAACCAGTCAGCAATGTTGATTTTGGTGGCGCTGGATGCCCCGGACTGTAGTTCGTTGATCGTGTCAGTGACCGTGGAGAAAACCCCCATTCCGCTGAGCATCCCCCAGAGCACCCCCACCGCCACCACTGAGGCGATTCCCAAGGCCACAGACAGCAGGAAGGAAATCTTCAGCACGGAGAACGGGTCAATCCGCGACAAGGTGAGTTTGACGCGGCGAGTGTTTTCAGGGCGCGGTGTGCTCGGCGCTGATGGTGCCGGAGCTGGAGTGGGCGCTGCCGCGGTCGTCGCGGCTACCGGAGCCGGACGAGAAGGCTGCGGCGGTGCCTTCGGCGGAGGTGTGGCTTGTTTGGGTGGGGCCGGGGGACGAGCGGCCGCTGCCGGTTTAGTGGGCTGCGTCGGCGGTTTCCCTTGCGGGGCCGGCCGCCCTGGAGGCGTCGGTGGGCGTTGTCCCTGGGGCGGGCGGGCCGGTTGGGCCGGTCCTGGACGTGATCCCTGCGCTGGCCTGGGTGGTTGTCCAGCCGGGGGTTTCCCTGGTTGCGCAGGCCTGTTCCCTGGTTGGGCCGGTCGGCTGCCTTGCGGTGCCGGTCGCCCTTGCGGGGGCACTGGACGTCCAGGAGCTCCTGCCGGCCGGCCTGGTTGCGGCTGCGGGGGACGAGCCGCTTGACCAGGACGCGAGGGCTGCGCTGGCGGTGGCTGCTTAGCAGCCTGAGGCTGCTTTCCCGCCTGGGGGTTCTTTCCAGGCTGTGGAGACGGTTCGCCGGGACGTGAATTCCCTTCCGCTCCCGTCGTCGTACCTGGCACTTTCGTGCTCACTCGCCACCTCCGGCGTCGTCATCTTTCGGAACTACGCTACCTGCCCCATTCATCGACGGATCATTCCTGCCGTCGGTGCTCTGGACGCCGGTTTCAGTGGTTGCCCCGACCGTGTTCTCTGGCCCACCAGGAGTACCTGTCGCCTCAGGTTCCTCGTCGTTGCCATCATCTTCCTCTGTTTCCGCGTTACGGGCGACAGCCACGATCGCATCACCTTTATCGGGCTTGGCGAACTGCACTCCCATGGTGTTGCGACCGGTGCGACGGACTCCGTCGACGCGGCTGCGCACGATCTTGCCTTTCTCCATGACCACCATGACTTCGTCGTTCTCGCCCACAGCGAGTGCTCCGACGAGGTCGCCGCCGCGTTCCGACAACGCCGCGACACGGACGCCAAGGCCGGCGCGACCCTTGACGGGGTAGCCGGAGGCTGGTGTCCGCTTGGCCAAGCCATTTTCGAACACCACGAAGATGTCCGGGTCTTCCCCTTCGGGGATCAGACACATGGACAGCAGTTGGTCGCTGTCTCGGAACTTCATGCCGGTGACTCCACTGGTGGCACGCCCCATGGGACGCAGCACCTCGTCGGTGGCATGGAATCTCAGGCTTTGTCCCTGCTTGCTGACCAGCAGCAGGTCATCATCTGCTGATCCCACGCGCACTCCCACCAGCTCATCGCCGTCGCGCAGGTTGACCGCGATCAGGCCACCAGACCGCGGTGAGTCGTATTCAGCGAGGCGCGTTTTCTTCACCAGGCCGTTACGAGTGGCCAGGATGAGGTACGGCGCGACGTCGTAATCATCAATGGCCATGACCTGGGCGATGTGTTCGTCAGGTTGGAACGCCATGAGGTTGGCGACGTGCTGTCCCTTGGCGTCCCGTCCACTTTCGGGAAGTTCGTATCCCTTAGCCCGATAAACCCGTCCCAGGTTGGTGAAGAAGAGCAACCAGTGATGGGTCGTGGTGACGAAGAAATGCTCGACGATGTCATCGCCGCGAAGTTGGGCTCCACGTACTCCCTTGCCGCCGCGTTTCTGGGAGCGGTACGCCGAGACTTGGGTGCGTTTGGCGTACCCACCGCGGGTGATGGTGACGACGACGTCTTCTTGGGGGATGAGGTCTTCCATGGACATGTCGCCGTCGAAAGGCACGATTTGGGTACGTCGGTCGTCGCCGTACTTTTCGACGATCTCGGCGAGTTCTTCGGAGACGATGGTGCGTTGACGTCCCGGAGTGGCGAGGATGTCCTGGTAGTCGGCGATCAGTCGGGCGAGTTCGTCGTGTTCGTCGATGATCTTCTGACGTTCCAGCGCGGCCAGACGGCGCAGCTGCATGTCGAGGATCGCCTGAGCTTGGTCTTCGTCGATGGTCAAGAGTTCCATCAGACCGCTCTTGGCTGCATCAGCTGAGGGCGAGCGCCGGATGAGGGCAATCACCGCGTCGAGAGCGTCGAGGGCTTTGAGGAGTCCACGCAGCAAGTGGATGCGTTTTTCGGCCTGATTGAGCCGATATTGGGTCCGACGTACGACGACCTCGATCTGGTGCTCGACCCAGTAACGCACGAATGCACTGATCGGCAGGGTGCGGGGCACGCCGTCGACCAGGGCGAGCATGTTGGCCCCGAACGTGGTCTGCAGTTGGGTGTGTTTGTACAGGTTGTTGAGGACAACCTTGGCGACAGCATCCCGTTTGAGGACGACGACGAGTCGTTGACCGGTCCGACCGGATGATTCGTCACGGACGTCGGCGATCCCTGCCAATTTTCCGTCTTTGGCCAGCTCAGCGATTTTACGGGCCAAGGAGTCAGGGTTGACTTGGTAAGGAAGCTCAGTGACCACCAAGCAGGTGCGTCCAGCGATCTCTTCGACCTCGACGCTGGCGCGCATGACGATGGATCCGCGGCCGGTCCGATATGCGTCCTCGATGCCTTTTCGGCCCATGATGAGGCCCCGCGTCGGGAAGTCCGGACCTTTGATGTAGCGCATACACGCTTCAAGACGGTCTTCTTTGGTGGCGTCTGGGTGAGCTAGCACCCACTGCGCCGCTTCGGCGACCTCTCGCAGGTTATGCGGCGGGATTTGGGTGGCCATACCCACAGCGATTCCGGCGCTGCCATTGACGAGCAGGTTCGGGAACCGTGCGGGAAGGACGTCGGGTTCTTGGTTTTTCCCGTCGTAGTTGTCCACCAAGTCCACGGTGTCTTCGTGGATGTCGCGGACCATCTCCATCGCCAATGGCTTCAAACGACATTCGGTGTATCGCGCGGCGGCAGCACCGTCGTCACCGGCGTTACCGAAGTTGCCCTGCCCATCGATCAGCGGGTAACGCATCGACCAGGGCTGCACCAGCCGGACCAGGGCGTCGTAAATAGCTGAGTCACCGTGCGGGTGGTATTGACCCATGACGTCCCCGACGACGCGGCTGCATTTGTTGTAGCCGCGGTCGGGGCGGTAGCCGCCGTCATACATGGCGTAGACGATCCGTCGATGCACCGGCTTCAGGCCGTCCCGCACGTCCGGCAGCGCCCGACTCACGATCACGCTCATCGCGTATTCGATGTAGCTGCGCTGCATTTCGGCGTTGAGGTCGACCGGTTCGACACGGTCGTGGTCGGCGTGGCCTGTGTCGGGCTCGCCGGTGCCCGGGGTGATGTCGGTGTCCCCGGTGGGCGGGTTCTGCTCGTCAGTCACGATTCATCGTCCTGTTCGGATCGGTTCGTACGTCGAAGGGCTGGCGCTGTCCACTGCTCGTCCGGTGGCATCGTCACAGGTCCAGGAATCGCGCGTCGCGGGCGTTGCGTTGGATGAAGCCCCGTCGGGATTCCACATCCTCACCCATCAACACGCTGAAGATTTCATCGGCAGCGGCGGCATCATCCAGGGTGACCTGCAGCAACACTCGGTGCGCGGGATCCATGGTGGTCTCCCACAGCTCCTGTGCGTTCATCTCGCCCAGACCCTTGTAGCGCTGGATGCCGCCGTCCTTGGGCAGCCGCCATCCCTGGCTTTGACCAGCAATGACCCGTTCGTCGCGCTCTTTGTCAGAGAAGACAAAATCGTGCGGGTGGTTGCTCCACTTGAGGCGGTATAGCGGCGGCTGAGCGAGGTAGACGAACCCGGCTTCGATCAGGGGCCGCATGAACCTGAAGAGCAGCGTCAACAGCAGGGTGCGAATGTGCATCCCGTCCACATCCGCGTCAGCCATCAGGATGATCTTGTGGTAGCGGGCTTTATCCAGGTCGAAGTCCTCCCCGACGCCGGTACCGAAACCACTGATCAGGGCCTGAACCTCCTGGTTGGCCATGACCTTGTCGATGCGAGCCTTCTCGACGTTGAGGATTTTGCCTCGGATCGGGAGGATCGCCTGGTTGAAGGGGTTGCGGCCGTCCTTGGCGGAGCCGCCAGCCGAGTCACCCTCCACGATGTAAATCTCTGACACGCTCGGGTCTTTGGACTGGCAGTCCCGGAGTTTGCCAGGGAGGCCTCCGGATTCCATCAGACCTTTACGGCGAGTGCTCTCCCGAGCCTTCCGGGCTGCGATGCGGGCAGCTGCAGCTTGGACAGCTTTGCGGACGATGTCCTTACCTTCAACCGGATGACGTTCCAACCAGTCGCTGAACTCACTGGTCATGGCGCCCTGGACAAACCCCTTGACTTCGGAGTTGCCCAGTTTGGTTTTGGTCTGTCCCTCGAACTGGGGCTCACCCAGTTTGACGGAGATGACTGCAGTCAAACCTTCACGAATGTCATCGCCGGTGAGATTGTCGTCCTTCTCCTTGAGAAGGTTTTGCTTTCGGGCGAATTCGTTGACGAGCCGGGTCAGGGCTGCCCGGAACCCTTCTTCGTGGGTGCCGCCCTCGTGAGTGTTGATGGTGTTGGCATAAGTGTGCACCGACTCGCTATAGGCAGTGGTCCACTGCATGGCGACTTCGAGGGAGAGGTTCTTGTCCGAGTTCTCCAACTCGAAGGAGATGACGTCAGGGTGGATCGATTCACTGCGCTTGCTGTTGTTGAGGTGGTTGACGTAGTCGACCAGCCCACCGTCGTACCGGTAGGTGACTGTCCGTCCTTTGGCTCGCCCCTGCTCGTCGGTGGCGACGGCCTCGACAGGTGCTTCCTCAACTCGAGGAGCCTCGTCGAATCCCTCGGCTGCTGCGAGCTCAGACTCCTCTTCCAACACACTTTCAGCGGCCTGCACTGCCTGTTCACGCTCATCAGTGAGGGTGATGGTCAGGCCTTTGTTCAAAAAGGCGTACTGCTGGAAACGGGCCCGGACAGTCTCGAAGTCGTATCTGGTCGTCTCGAAAATATCTGGGTTGGCCCAGAAGGTGATGGTGGTGCCTGTTTGGTCACTGGGTTCCATCTGGCGCAGCGGCGCGGTGGGAACACCGTGGTCGAAGGCCATCCGGAAGGCGTGGCCTTTTTGGCGGACCTCAGCTTCCAACCGGGTCGACAAGGCGTTGACCACTGAGGAGCCGACACCGTGCAGACCACCGGAAACCTTGTAGCCACCGCCACCGAACTTGCCACCAGCGTGCAGCTGAGTTAGGACCAGTTCGACTGCGGAGACACCTTCTACCGGGTGAATGTCGGTGGGGATGCCCCGGCCGTCGTCGCGGACTCGGACGCCTCCGTCAGCCAACAAGGTGACATCGACCCGGGTGGCATACCCGGCCAATGCCTCATCCACCGCATTGTCGACGATCTCCCACACGAGGTGATGCAGACCGCGTTCCCCGGTGGAACCGATGTACATTCCCGGGCGCTTCCGAACGGCCTCAAGGCCCTCCAAAACGGTGATGGCACTGGCGTCGTACGCCGGATCGGTCTGGTGCGCACTGGTCTCGGTCACGACGCTCCTGCAGACATGGGCCGTCATACCGGCACACGCTCCGTACCCGGCGCAGCACTCTCCGGGCGTCGGCGTACGGCTCCGGCACGAACGACGAAACTGTTCTAGCCCGGCCATCCTACCGGGGGACCAGTCAGCTGACCGACCACCGGGGCACCGGCGAGCCGCCCTGAGGCGATAAAGGCCCTCCGTCGACTCCCCGTATGGGAGAGCGGTGGCTGAGCCTCAGAGCGCCGTTTTCAATGCACCTGATTGCATCAGTGAAGCCTGGACGTCGCGGTTCACCCATAGGTGTCGCGCGGTCCTCGCCCTCCTGGCGCGGCCCGACCTCCGCGCCGCCAGCTCGGAGCCGCTGGCCCAAGAATCTGTAATTCGGTGACCACCCCTGGTCCAACCTCGGCGGCCAGACGCTCCAGCAGCATCGGCGTCATATATCGCAAGGTGGTCGCCCAGCTTGTCGAATCCGCCTGGACCGTAAGGATTCCCTGGTCAAAGGTCGACGGGACCACATGGTGCGCGACGTCCTCTCCGACCACCGATGGCCATCGGGAGACCACTGACCCCACAGCAACGTCACTGGACCATCCACGCTCAGCCAACAGTCGACCTAGTTGGTCACCGAGAAGGACAGGATCACGGCCATCAGCTCGCGAGGAGCTAAAGGTGATGTCGCTGGCCGGTCGGCGGCGCCTGCGAGAGACGGCCCGTGAACTCGGACTCAGCCCAGCGGCTTTAGCTGCTGAGCGAGCTCGCGCCAAGGCACCGGCGGCAGCATCGTCCAACGGGTTATCCACAGGCTGTGGATCATCGTCCACATCCTGTGGATCGCGCTGAGAATCATCGTTTGACATGCTGTTTTCCTACTGTGGCGTTCATGAAGTCATCGACTTGTCCACCGATATATCCACAGATGTGGATGGCTCCTCCACCGAGGTTGGCCCCTCCATCGATATCACCTGTCCTGGCTCCACCCGGCAGGTCGCGCCCGACAATATCTCGGGGACATCTTCAGGGACCGCTGCAGTGATCACGACCTGTTCGGCGTCAACAATCATGGACGCCAGCTTCTCCCGCCGACGAGCATCCAGCTCCGCAAACACATCATCAAGAATGAGAACCGGGTCGTCTCTGAGGTCACGGCGAAGCAGCTGGAAAGCAGCTAGCCGCAAGCCCAAAGCCAAGCTCCACGACTCACCATGGCTGGCATACCCCTTCGCCGGCATATCGCCCAAGGTCAGCACGACATCATCTCGGTGCGGTCCGGTCAACGACACGCCCCGCTCGATCTCTGACGATCGCACTGCTGCCAAGGCGCGCAGCATCGCCTCTCTCAGCTCTTCCTGCTCGGGCACCTCTCCCTGCGCGATCCGTTCGGCATCGACGTCACCGAGCGAGGACTTGTACGCCGCATGGGCCCGCACCGGGGAAGAACTCACCTGTTCGTACGTGTCAGTCAAGAACGGCCGAAGATCTCGCAGGAGACGCAACCTCGCGTAGAGCAAATGCGACCCGACCCCAGCGAGCTGGTCGTCCCACACATCAAGGGTGTGAAGCGCGTCGGCCACCTGTGCGGACAGTGCCATCCCTGGGGCGCTGCGCGCTGAGGACCGTCGACCTGACTGCCGTAGTTGTGCTGTGGCGGAACGTAATAGCGCATTTCGCTGCCGGACAATCTTGTCGTAATCAGCTCGCACTCCAGCCCAGCGCGGCTGGCGGGAGACCAACAAGTCGTCAAGGAAACGCCGACGCTCAGCAGGTTCTCCCTTGACCAGAGTCAGGTCTTCGGGTGCGAAAAGCACCGTACGAATCGCCCCGAGCACATCCCGCGGCCGTGGCACCGGGGAGCGATTCATTTTGGCCCGATTCGCACGCCCTGGGACGATCTCGATCTCGAGGAGTTGTTCCCGCCCGTGCTTGACCACGGCACCGCGCACCACAGCTCTCGCAGCGCCGAATCGCACCAACGGCCCATCCTGAGCGACCCGATGGCTGCCTAACGTAGCCAGATAACCGATCGACTCGATCACATTGGTTTTCCCTTGGCCGTTGTACCCGACCAAAGTCGTCACGCCAGGAGAGAGCGCTAACTCCAAACTGTGATAGCTACGAAAATCACCCAGGGACAGATGCCTCAGATACACCCCAACCTGCCGCTGCCGGAATTACTGCGGCGCGACGTGGTCGGGAACGTGGTCTGGCGAGGGGGCGAACCCGTCGTCAATCATCGCGACCGCATGACCGCCAAACTGGCCACGAAGAGCCGAGACAGCCTGCATGGTGGGGGAATTTTCCTGACGAGAGGCGAACCTGGCAAACAGAGCTGCCGACAGCACTGGCATCGGCACAGAGTGGTCGATGGCCTCCATCAGAGTCCAACGCCCTTCCCCTGAATCAGGCGTGAACTCGTCTACCCCTTCAAGGTGCGGGATCTCTTCGACCGCTTTCACGAGCAAGTCCAGGAGCCACGACCGCACTACCGTGCCCCGGGTCCACGCTTTGAAACAGCCGTGCACATCAGTGACGAGATCCTTCGCTTCCAGGAGTTCCCATCCTTCGGCGTAGGCATGCATCAATCCGTACTCGATGCCGTTGTGCACCATCTTGGCGTAGTGACCAGCTCCGACGTTGCCTGCGTGGACAAATCCCTCGTCCCGCGGACCCTCGGGGCGCAACGCATCGAAGATAGGCATGAGCTGATCGACGTGCTCCGCCTCACCGCCGACCATCAGCCCATAACCGTTATTCAAGCCCCAGATGCCTCCGGAGACCCCGCAGTCCAGATAGCCGATCCCCTGGGCAGCCAACAGCTCAGCGTTGACAGCGTCGTCTTTGAAGTAGCTGTTACCCCCGTCAATGACGATGTCGCCCGGTGACAACACCTCCGAGAGCTCCCGGACCGTCTGCTGGGTAGCGGCCCCGGCTGGCACCATGACCCACACTGCTCGCGGAGCAGACAACGACCGGACGAGATCCGACACGCTCGAGACATCGCTGACCTCAGGGTTGCGGTCATATCCGATGACCTCATGCCCAGCGCGGCGGAGACGTTCGCGCATGTTGTGGCCCATCTTCCCCAGGCCGATCAATCCGAGCTGCATGGCGTGAGCCTCCGTTCGTGGGGTGCTGACTTCGGTGCGATGTGCCGGGTTGGTCTGGGCACCGGCCTGCACCTGAGACGACATTAACCCGCAGGAAGGTGGTCCAGCGGGGCGGGTGTACTCATCAACGAGTTCCCAACCGCTCCCCAGCATGACATCCCGATGGGGGTGCCTCGGGGTCAGCTGCCGAAGCGGACCGGCATCAACACATACCGGTACGACGTATCCGGCTCGGCATCCAGTTGCCCCTGACCTGACAACACCGCAGGACGGGAGCTTTGTGTGAAGGCCATTCGCGAGAACTGTGTCCCCACCGCGTGGAGACCGTCCAGGAGGTATTGCGGATTGAAGGCAATCTCAATGTCTGGACCGTTGAGAGAGCACTCAATGGCTTCTGAGGCCTGAGCGTCTTCACCTGCACCCGCATCAATGGTGACGTGGCTTTCAGCAAACCGCAGTCGAACAGGGGTGTTGCGCTCCGCAACAAGGGCGACTCGCTTGACTGCTTCGACCAGTGAGGCTGTCTCTAGCACCGCCGAGGTCTCCACCTTGGACGGGAAAATGGACGTCACCTTCGGGTACTCCCCGTCCAACAATCTGCTGGTGGTACGCCGTTGACCAGCTTCAAACCCGACCAGACCATCACCCCCTGCCGCATCACCGATAGCGATCTCAACAGAGGCCGAGGCACCGAGGGCTTTGGCCGTTTCAGCCAGTGTGCGAGCAGGCACGAGGAGCACCGCGGACATATCGCTGTGCCGAGGGTTCCATTGGAGTTCCCGCATCGCAAGGCGGTAGCGGTCGGTCGCGAGCAGGGTCATAGTGGACCCTTCAATCATGACCTTGACTCCGGTGAGGATCGGCAGGGTGTCGCTGCGGTCTGCCGCAACGGAGACCTGCGCCACAGCCTGTGTAAACAGATCTCCAGCGATCGATCCGCTCGGGTCTGGTGCCACTGGGAGCGTGGGGTAATCCTCGCTCGGCATCTGCAACAGGCTGAACCGGCTCGATCCACAGGTGAGCTGGACCTTGTTGCCCTCCGTCGCCACCTCGATAGGGCGCGCAGGGAGGTTCTTGGAAATATCCGCCAGCAGCCGACCGAGAACGAGGACCTTTCCGCCCTCAGTCACGTCGGCGGGCACGGTGATCTTCGCTGAGGTCTCGTAGTCGAACGCCGATAACGTCAACGTCCCTGACGGATCAGCCTCTACTAGCACTCCAGCCAGTACGGGGACAGGCGGTCGGTTCGGTAGGCCTCGCGCGGCCCAGGTGACGGCCTCGGCGAGGACGTCACGATCCACACGGAACTTCACGGGATTCTCCGCCTCTTCTGCTGCAGGTCAATGCCCCCGACTGTAGTGCGGTTCAGCGTACCGGCCAATCGGATCTGTCGGGGTGTCTCGGGGTCCAGGATGCACGGGAATCACGGTTTCGCTCAGCTCCGCCCCCGATCGGCCGATGAGGTCCCAAAGCCCGAGTTGTCCACAGCGCTCGTACTCAGAACCTTCATCTTCCTAGTTATCGTTCATCGTCATCATAGGCCCTGTGGATACTGTGGAAAACCGACGTAACAGCAGCTCAGGGCCTGTTTTTAGGTGTGGACAACCATGGGGATAACCCTGTGGATACACAAGGGCCCCTGTGGATGATCACACGCTATCCACAGGGGGGCCCTAATTTTTCCACAAGTTGTCCCCAACTTCTCCACAGATCTGAGGCAGTTATCCACCGGCCCTGCACAGGTCGCCGAGCCCCCTGTGGGCGGCATCGCAGGTCAGAGCTGCTGAATCGCGGGCTTGTCCACAGGTTTTTCCACAGGTGTGCATGACATCACTGCACGTCGCTGTGGATAAGGAGACGTTTTCCCCTGGCCTCATCGCCGAGTTGTCCACACCTGTGGACAAGTGTGTGGACAGGGTGATGATTCACAGTACTCCGGGCGTGTCGTACGGCTCCAAGAGCCGAATACAGTCGTAAATATCTGCTTTGACCTGGTCAAACGTGCTGTGCACAGGAGTTATCCACAATCCACAGGCTGCTTGTGGAGAACCTGGGGAACGGGCTCCGCGTCCACTCAGCCCACAACAGACCTGTGGATAGACATGACAACACCGTCCTGACACCGGCATCCCGGGTGTCAGGACGGTGACTTATCACGACGTCACCGGCCTCAGCCGACCGTGGTACGGATCCTCGTCGTCAGCTCGGTCACCTGGTTGAAGACGCTGCGTTTCTCCGCCATCAAGGTGCGGATCTTGCGGTCTGCATGCATGACCGTGGTGTGATCACGGCCGCCGAACTGCTGCCCGATCTTGGGGAGTGACAGGTCCGTCAGTTCACGACACAGATACATCGCGATCTGTCGAGCGGTGACCAGGACCCGTGATCGTGAGCTGCCACAGAGGTCTTCCACGCTCAGGCCGAAGTACTGAGCAGTCTGCGCCACAATCGCCGCAGCAGTGATCTGGTTAGCGTTACCGTCTGGCATGAGGTCGCGCAGGACGATCTCGGCCAGCGGCATGTCCACGCCTTGACGGTTCAAGCTGGCGAAGGCAGTCACCCGGATCAGCGCACCCTCAAGCTCCCGAATGTTGGTTGAGATCCGGGATGCGATGAAGTCCATCACTTCGTCGGGGATGGTGAGCCGCTCTTGTATCGCCTTCTTGCGCAGGATGGCTATCCGGGTCTCCAGGTCCGGAGGCTGGACGTCAGTGAGGAGCCCCATCTCGAACCGGGAGCGCATTCGATCCTCGAAACCCTGCAGCATCTTCGGGGCCACATCGCTGGTGATGACCACCTGCTTGTTGCTGTTGTGCAGGGTATTGAAGGTGTGGAAGAACTCTTCCTGCGTCTGCAGCTTGCCCCCGAGGAACTGAATATCGTCGATCAGCAAGACGTCCACCTCGCGGTACCGACGCTGGAAACTCGCAGCTTTGTCGTCGCGGATGGAGTTGATGAAATCGTTGGTGAATTCCTCGGAATTGACGTAGGTGACCCGGACATGCGGGTAGATCTGGCGGGCGTAGTGGCCGATGGCGTGGAGGAGATGCGTCTTACCGAGCCCAGAGTCTCCATAGACAAACAACGGGTTGTAGGCCTCAGCAGGTGCCTCAGCTACTGCGACGGCAGCTGCGTGAGCGAAACGATTGCTGGCACCGATCACGAAGCTGTCGAAGGTGTACTTCGGGTTGAGTCGAGCCTCAGTGGCAGCGTCCACGGTGGTGGGCGCTTCAGCTCGCCGTACCGGACCATCGATCTCGACAGGTGGCACCATCCGTGGGGAGGGCTCGTCCATGGTCGGGGCAGGTGACCCTGACCCGATGTCGGTCAGTGGCTGCTCTTCGACCGCACCGAGTTGAGTGCGCAGGTGGGGATCCACCGTGACCGCGACGTTCGTCGCCTCGCCCACCCGGGCACTTAAAGCGCGGGCGATGTCCTGACGGCACCGGGTTTCAACCACATCCTTGGTGAAGTCGTCAGGGACGGCCAAGATCGCCGTGCCGTTAAGAAGGCCGAGGAGACGGGCCTGATTCAAAAAAGCGCGATCGCGGGATGTCAGATCAAGTGATTCGAGAGCGTCACGCCAGACAGCGGCGTAGGCATCGGTCTGGTCTGTCACGTGGATATCCCTGCTGGTCGAGGCCTTGTCTGCCCGGTGGGGCAAGCAAGTATCGTACGCTCTCGGGTTGTCTTGCAGCTACTGACGTGACGAGTTGTCCACAGGATTATCAACAAGCTGTGTATAAATGCGCCTTGGCGGTGTCCCGGGTGTGAACCCTTGTTCTTGAATGTGTATCGATCATGTTCGGCGTCATCGTGTTGTCACCGCAGTTCTGTGCCGGGGTCACCGCGAACGATGCAAGCTGGATGTGGACATGCTGACGGATGTGCACCATGGCGAAGACGCGGGGCTATTCCTTTGTGAGCAGGCGCCGTTCATCAAGGCACGTCACAGTTGTTCTAGGCTGCTACAGCAGGATGGTTCCGTGATCGGGACAGGCAGTTTGACCTTGGTTCGCCAGGACAAGTAACGTGAGTTGCTGGCCTTCGTGGCCGTCTTCGCATGCCCGCATCCGGGTGCCGATGATTTTGCTCACGCGCCTTGTGCGGTTCATGAGCGTCGGCCTGACCGGTGTGGACGTCCGATTGCGGCCACAAAGAAGCCGTAAGCCGTACCCGCTCGTGACCGGAGACCATCGTGACCAAGCGCACTTTCCAGCCCAACAACCGTCGTCGCGCCAAGACGCACGGGTTCCGCAAGCGTATGGCTACCCGCGCCGGCCGCGCCATCCTCGCTGCGCGCCGCCGTAAGGGTCGCCTCGAGCTGTCGGCCTGAGCGCTGTCGGCGTGCTCCCTGCGCGCCATCGCCTACGGGACCGCACCGACATCACTGCTGCCGTGCGTGCCCAGCGCAAGGGCGGACCGCACCTCGTGGTGCATGCGATCAACACCGGCGCGCGGGCGGGTGCACCGCCCCGCGTCGGTTTCGTCGTGTCCAAAGCCGTGGGTACGGCAGTGGTGCGGAATCGGACTAAACGTCGGCTTCGTGCGCTCATGGCACCTCGGATGCTGCTCTTGCCCACCGGGCTGGACCTTGTCATCCGGGCGCTTCCCTCAGCTGCTGAGTGCGCATTCACTCAGCTCCAGGGAGACCTAGACCGACAGATCGCAGCTGTGTTGCGCCGGACGCCAGTACCCAGCCGCGCGCTGTCGGGCGACGGACCCAGCGAACAGGTCACTTGATGAACCTTTCATCAATCAGACCCATGCAGGTGATGACGCTTCCGATAGAGGCAGCGATCCGCTTCTACAGATCGTTTCTCTCACCACTGAAGGTCACACCGTCATGTCGGTTTTACCCCAGCTGTTCGAGCTACGCACTCACCGCTGTTCGCCGGTTCGGACCAGTGATCGGGGTGTGGTTAATGCTGCGACGACTGGTCCGGTGCCATCCTTGGAATGCTGGAGGTGTCGACCATGTCCCACCTCGAGGTGCTAATGGTCGCCCAAACTGGGAAGCTGCTCGTGCTGAGTTAGCCCGAAAGGAAGCTGTATGGGCACACACCGCACGCGGCGATGATCCTGATACCCCTGCTCATCATGAACCGTCAGGCCTAGCCTCGACGCGGCAATCCCCGATTGGTGGAGCGGAACATCACTCGATGGGAATCATGACCGACAGAGTCGACTCTGTCGTGACCGGCACGACAGACGCAATGATCGGGCGGCACAACGCCCCGAGACGAGGAATGCACTGATGTCTTGGTATGACCAGATGTTGTGGCCGCTGCGGTGGGCCGTCGAGTGGGTCCTCGTGGGATTCCACGCAGTCTTCAGCGCGGTGGGAGCCCCCCATGCCAGCGGATGGACGTGGGCCGCTTCCATCGCCGGTCTCGTTGTCGTCGTACGGATCCTCCTGATCCCGTTGTTTGTCAAGCAGATCCAGAGTTCTCGCCGTATGCAGCTCATCCAGCCGGAGTTGCAGAAGATCCAGGCGAAGTACAAAGGCAAGACGGACCCGGAGTCACGTCAAGCGCTGACCGAAGAAACGATGACGCTCTATAAGCGCACCGGTACCAACCCGTTCAGCTCCTGCATGCCGATCCTGCTGCAGATGCCGATCTTCTTCGCGCTGTTCAGCGTCTTAAATAACCTTGGACGGGTCGCCAGTAACGGGGTGCACGCTGCCGGACCGTTGACTGCTGACCTGGCGCGACAGGCTGACGAATCCACCCTCTTTGGTGCGCCCCTGAGCAGCACCTTCATGTACTCAGGATCTACCTCCGCGAAGATCCTCACGGTCGTCCTCATCATCTTGATGTCTGTGACGACGTTCTGGACCCAGCATCAGCTGATGCGGAAGAACATGCCTGCGTCCGCGCTGGACAACCCATTTGCCCAACAGCAAAAAATCCTGCTGTACGTCATGCCGGTGATCTTTGCCGTTTCAGGTGTGAACTTCCCCATCGGTGTGCTCATCTACTGGCTGGTCACCAACCTGTGGACTGCTGGTCAGCAGTACTACGTCATTAAGCGGATGCCAGCCCCTGGCAGCCAGGCAGAAAAAGACCTGGAGGAACGCCGGCGCCGTCAGGGTAAGGAACATAAAAAGTTCAGTATCCCTGGTCTGAGCCACGACAATGAGCAGGACTCAGAAGATCTGCCTTCTGCTGTACAGGAGCATGGATCTAAGCCTTCTGGGCAGCGACAGCAGCCGGTACGGCGTAAGAGCAAGCGCCGCTGAATTGTCCGATCGACATCGGTGTCCTGGCTGTTGGGTACATCGATGGATGTCCACCCAGCGGATGGATGAAATCCGCCCAGTCCCTCGAGGAGATCGCGATGAGTGAGCAGGAGAACAGTGCAGGCCTGAGCGCCGGTGCCACGGAGGTCATGCCAGACACCCCAGCTGTGTCGCGGGAAGACGAGAATGACATCTCCCAGGGCGAGGGAGGCGCTGTACGCGTCAAGCGACCTCTCAGCCAGGAACGCGCCGAAGAATTGGAGCGCGAAGGTGAAGTAGCCGCTGATTTTTTGGAACGGCTCTTGGACATCGCAGATCTCGACGGCGACATCGATGTCGATGTCGATGGTGATCGGGCTGCCGTGGCCATCGTTGACTCCGAGGACGGGCGCGTGCCCCGTCGACTAGTAGGGACTGAGGGCAAAGTTCTGGAAGCCCTTCAGGAACTGACCCGGCTCGCGGTGCAAGCATCGACTGGTGATCGCACCCGCCTCATGCTGGACGTGGCAGGGTACCGCGCGTCTCGTCGGGAGGCGGTACTGGTGGAGGCTCGGGACGCGATCAGCAAGGTGCGTGAAGGAGCAACCAAGGTCGCGCTGGAACCCATGACTGCGTTTGAACGCAAAGTTGTGCATGACGAAGTACTGGCTTCCGGATTGGTCAGTGAATCCGATGGTGCTGAACCTCGACGGTTCGTGGTGATTTACCCGCACTGATGTACCAGCAGACCCGCAGGATTCTGAGGATCCTGCGGGTCTGTCGTCCGACCACCATCGGTGAAGATTCGCAGGACGATGGGGGGCCGCTCCGATGGGACATGAGGCAACGCCGGAGACGCCACGGTGTGCAGGAAAGGTCAGAGACATGACAGATGAGGGGCAGCTGAGCGAGGGAAGCGGCCAGATCCCTCCGCCACCGCAGGCTGCTGTCGATCTCTGGGGGGATCGTCTCGGTCTGGCTCAGGCTTATGTCGATTTGTTAGCTGGAAGCGGCGTCTCGCATGGTTTGATCGGCCCCCGAGAGGTTCCTCGGCTGTGGGACAGGCATGTCTTGAACTGTGCCGTCGTCCAAGAGTTGATCCCTGCCGGGGCCAGCGTTGTCGACGTGGGTTCTGGGGCAGGACTGCCCGGCATTCCCCTTGCGATCACCCGGCCTGATCTTCAGGTGACCTTGGTAGAGCCGCTGTTACGGCGTACGAGGTGGTTGACCGCCACCATCGAGTCACTGGACCTGACGCAGGTGACTGTCCGTCGAGGTAAAGCTGAGGCTTTTGCGGGAGAACTCCAGGCTCCAGTGGTCACAGCACGTGCTGTGTCACGACTGAGCAACCTAGGATCATGGTGCTCTCCGCTGCTTCAGGACGGCGGACAATTGATGGCGCTGAAAGGAGAGTCTGCCCCAGAGGAGCTCCGCCAGGATTGGGCGGAGTTGTGCTCCCTCGGTTTTGTCGATGCTGAAGTTCGACAGGTCGGCATCGACGTGCTGTCGCAGCCCACCACAGTAGTGGTTTTGACGTACGACGCTCACCAGTCACGCCAGCCTCGGCCAGGCCAGCGCCGACAAGGCTCTTCCTCATCCACAGCTAGGGTGCCAGCGGCTGGTCGAGATCGACGCCGAGGAAGAATGCGCCCCCAACGGTAGATACCGATCGGCGCGGCCGCCACCTCTGATGTCCTTGACGCGATAGCGTGGGCAGTCATCGACCATGATCCGTCTTGATGACAGAGGAGAAGTCGGGATGCCCCATCGCGACGACGACGGTGTTGGGTGGCCACCAGTGGATCGAAAACGCGCCTACCAGGACCGTCTCGGATGGCCGTCTGTGTGGGGAACTGTCGCTGTTTCACGTGAAACAGTGTCACTGGACGACACTCATGCGACTGTTTCACGTGAAACATGGGCCAGCACCAGGTGGGAAGATGGCGAGGCTCTTGGTGATGTTTCACGTGAAACATCACCGTCCACCAGTCGTCGGCCGTGGATGCCAGCGTCATCGACAGTGCAGGATGACCCGGTGGATACATCATTGAGGGAGACTCGACTCAGGCCGGACCTCAGTCTCGCCGTCTCCTTGGACTCCCAGTCCACGGTGCTGGCTGGTGAGGTGACTGCTCCGATTCCTACGGGAATGCCGTTGTTGCCTCGCCCTCCGTCGCCCCGGGTGATTACGGTGGCCAACCAAAAAGGTGGGGTGGGTAAGACCACCACGGCAGTGAATCTGGCTGCCGCGTTAGCTCTGCGCGGACTCCGAGTGATGGTCATCGATGCTGACCCACAAGGTAACGCCAGCACTGCTCTGGGCATTGAGCACCGACCCGGCACCCCAGGGGTATATGAGGTGTTGATTGACGATGTCCCATTGCTGAACGTGGTGCGTCCTTGTCCTGATGTGCCAGGTCTCGACTGTGCGCCCGCCACGATCGATTTGGCCGGTGCCGAGGTGGAGCTCATCTCTTTCGTGGCACGAGAAACCAGACTTCAGCGCGCGATCAGGTCTTATCTGCAGCAATGCGGCGAACAGCGACCCGACTACGTCTTTGTCGATTGTCCGCCGAGTCTTGGCCTGCTGACCTTGAATGCCTTCGTCGCTGGCGATGAGGTGTTGATTCCGATCCAGTGTGAGTACTACGCCCTGGAAGGTCTCTCGATGTTGCTGAAAAACATTGAGATGATTCGCAAACACCTGAATCCGTCGCTGCACGTGTCCACCATGCTCTTAACGATGTATGACGCCAGGACCAAGCTGTCCTCCCAAGTAGCCGACGAAGTGCGGACCCACTTCCCAGAACTGCTGCTGCGAAGTCGGGTACCTCGATCCGTCCGAGTCTCCGAAGCTCCTAGCCACGGACTGTCTGTGATGACCTACGACCCAGCCAGTACCGGTGCCCTGTCCTATGCGGAGGCGGCAGCAGAACTGGCGATGCGTGCTTGGGGGCAGCGATGACTGAGAAGCGACGCGGCCTTGGTCGCGGCCTGGGAGCCCTGATCCCCACTGCTCCGGTGGTCGAAGGCAGGCCCACCGACGTCTTCTTTCCCGATGCGGGTGATGTTTCACGTGAAACCAGCGATGTTTCACGTGAAACATCGCGTGCAGACCTCCTCGTGGGCCGGTTCCCGATTCCCGACGTGGTTTCACGTGAAACATCACCGATGGACTCGCCAGTCGGGGATCGAATGAGTACGGCGTATGCGAACCCCCCGAGCTCCCCAGCGCCGCCGGGACAGCTGGCGTCAGACCGAGAGGTTTCACGTGAAACCGGCGATGTTTCACGTGAAACATCGTTGACTGATTCCCCGCAACGGACATCGGCTGAGTCTGACCCGACCGGTCTCAGAGATGTGCCTGGTGTGCACTATGCAGAGATTCCTCTTGACATGATCAGGCCGAATCCGCGACAACCGCGTACGGTCTTTGATCCTGACGAGCTCGCGGAGTTGGTGGCCAGCATCCAGGAGATCGGAGTTCTTCAACCTGTCGTCGTACGACGAGTCCCGATGCCCGACGCTGACTCAGCGGTGCTCTCGGGGGCTCCCAGCCCGGTGCAGTTTGAACTGATCATGGGGGAACGACGATGGCGTGCCTGCCAAGAAGCTGGCTTGTCTTCCGTGCCAGCACTGATCAAGGACACCGCTGATGATGACCTCTTGCGCGACGCTCTCTTGGAAAATTTGCACCGCAGCCAGCTGAACCCCCTTGAAGAAGCTGCGGCCTATCAGCAACTTCTCGACGATTTTGGGTGCTCGCACGAAGAGCTGGCTCAGCGCATCGGCCGGTCGCGACCACAGATCAGCAATACCGTCCGGCTCCTACGCCTTCCTCCTTTGGTTGCTCGTCGGGTGGCTGCAGGGGTGCTCTCGGCTGGCCACGCCCGGGCATTGCTCGGACTAGACGACGGAGCCGCGATGGAACGCCTGGCTCAACGGATCGTCGCTGAGGGTCTGTCGGTGCGTTCAGTCGAAGAAATCATCGCGATTGGTGGTCCCGGAGAGCCGGTGGCACCGCGGAAGGTGAGGTCCCTGCCAGAGCGGAATCACCGGCTTGATGACGTCGAGACCCGGCTCGCTGAGCGCCTTGACACTCGAGTCCGAGTAGCGATGGGGAAGCGAAAAGGGAAGGTGACGGTGGAGTTTGCCACGCTTGATGACCTCGACCGTATCTTGGCTCTCGTAGAAGGGCGCTGACCAGATGCCGACCGCTGTCGAGGGCCGATTTCGACTGGTCCCCGCGGTGTATGTGCTCCTGCAGCGGACTCATGGTGGTGGCCGCGAGGTCCTCTTGCAGTTGAGGCGCAACACGGGATTCATGGATGGACATTGGGCCAGTGGGGCGGCGGGACATGTCGAACTGGGTGAAAGTGTTCACGCCGCAGCAGTACGGGAAGTCCGCGAGGAACTCGGCATCACCATCACTGCAGATGATCTTGTCCCGTTAACGGTGTTGCATAAACGGGACGGAGATGACGCGCCTCTCAGCCAACGCGTCGATTTCTTCTTCACGTGTGATCGGTGGCACGGGGTTCCCACGATCCAAGAGCCACTTAAATGTGGTGGCCTCGACTGGTTTTCTCTCTCTGTCCTGCCGACGCCGGTTGCTCGCACAGAACTGTTTGTCCTGACTCAGCTGGCTGCGGGACAGGTGTCACTGATGTCGTCGCTGGGCTTCGATTCGGATTAGCAGCAGTGAACACTCTCCGAGATCCCATCCGGACGTCACATGAACCGATGGTGGGAGACGAGAAATCGTCTCCCACCATCCGGGTATCACCAGGAACGATTCGGATCAATGAATAGCCCTGGAGCGTGGATCGAACTCAGATAAAGTCGGCCAGTTCACGCAACAGCATTGGCTTGGGCCGAGCGCCAGTGATCGACTTGACGACCTGTCCACCAGAGTAGAGATTCATCGTAGGAATGCTCACGATGCCATACTCGGCAGCAGTGGCCTGGTTGGCCTCAATGTCCATCTTGACGATGGTCAGCTTCTCACCGTGTTCCGCTGCGATCTCTTCAAGGATCGGGCCGACCTTACGGCATGGACCGCACCACTCTGCCCAGAAGTCCACGAGGACAGGCTTGTCGCTCATCAGCACGTCCTCAGCGAATGTGGCGTCAGTGGTCTCTTTAAGTGTTCCCACAGAAGTTCCTTTCATCGATGTTCCACAACAATGTCGGTCCAGGAAGTGCGCTGCACAGCAACGCAGTGGGGGCTGGTCAGACACACTTCCGACACCGTCACGCAGATCTGAGCTAAATGATCAGACCGTCAATGAGGCCTCTGCTGCGACAGCTGTACCGGCATCCTCGAGCTCAGCGAGGAAACGCTCCGCATCCAACGCTGCTGAGCAACCCGAGCCAGCAGCGGTGATGGCCTGACGGTAGGTGTGATCGACCAGGTCACCACAGGCGAAAACGCCACGGACGCTGGTCATGCTCGACCGGCCTTGGCACACCACATATCCTTCGTCATCCAGCTCGACCTGGCCGCGCACCAGTTCATTACGCGGGTCGTGACCGATGGCGACGAAGACCCCTGTCACCGAAATATCGCGCTCGGCGCCAGTCTGGGTGTCCTTCAACGTGACTCCAGAAACTTTGTTGTCCCCATGAATCGCGCTGATCTGAGAGTTCCAGGCAAAAGTGATCTTCGGGTTACTGTGTGCCCGCTCAGCCATAATTTTGCTGGCACGCAATTCGTCGCGACGGTGCACCAACGTCACCGACTTGGCGAACTTCGTCAAGAAGGTCGCCTCCTCTACAGCGGAGTCCCCGCCACCGACGACGACAATGTCGTGGTCACGGAAGAAGAAACCGTCGCATGTGGCGCACCAGCTGACACCGCGGCCAGAGAGTCGCTTCTCGTCTTCCAAGCCGAGCTCGCGGTACGCCGAGCCCATCGCCAGGATCACAGCGTGGGCGCGATGCTCCACACCCGCTCCGTCAGTCACGACTTTGATGTCGCCAGACAGGTCCACTGCGGTGACATCGTCAGCCACGAGCTCAGCGCCAAAGCGCTCAGCCTGGGCCCGCATGTTGTCCATCAGATCGGGGCCCATGATGCCTTCGGGGAACCCCGGGAAGTTCTCGACCTCGGTGGTGTTCATCAACGCGCCACCGGCAGTGACCGAACCAGTGAAAACCAAGGGAGCCAGATTTGCGCGGGCCGCGTACACGGCGGCGGTGTAGCCGGAGGGGCCCGAACCGATGATGATGATCTGGCGTACGTCGTCCGTCATACATGCTCCTCAATCACGATCAGCAGACACCCGCGGGTGTCCAGTGGAGAGCACCGAGGCAGGTTGCCCGCGGTACAACCGTCGCCCGGCCCACTCGTCGACGATGAAACATCGCGAGGACTCCCATCATTCCAGGAACCCTCCGATCATCAGCGGCTTCGCGTCGATGTCGTAACTGCCGGCCAGAATCAGTGTCGAACGGAAAAGGACGGATGCTCATAATCCGTACGGTCCCGCGATCAACCCCGGATCCCCCTCGGTGCAACTGCGCCTGACGACGCGTACCTGCTCCACCCCTTCGTGCTGAGATGCCACTACTGCCACTGGTTTGCCTTCGTAGGTGGCAACGTCCACCACGACGGAGGCATCGCTGGGGATGTCCAACGCCTGAAGACATCGCTCCAACCCCGTCAAGGTCGAGAGACGCCCCGACTTTGACGTGACCGGACCGAGATGCGCAGTTGAAGCTGAGGACAGCAACTGCTTCGCCTTGGGGAGGAGCTCAGCCGGCACATAGGTGTGTGGCGACTCTCCCCACATCGTTAACCCTTGCCGCTGCGGACTGCTCGGTGGGTTGATTCCGCTCTGACCGTGTGCCATCACTGCCGATGAATCGTGGGATTCATGCGGATTTGCCCCGTGGTCAGGAGACTCACCGACCTCCGTGCTGAGTGACGGCGTACCCTCATCTGTGGGGCCAGGGCCGGTCAGCGCACGAGATAACGCGGACTCAGGTTGCTGCAATGACGTCGCTGCCATCACACCGGCAGCCAACACCGCCGTCGCCGTACCTAAGGCTCGCCAACACCGCCGAGAGATCGATTTGGTGCCTCGCCCAGCAAAAAGGGCGTAGTGGACATCCTCTGCACGCTGCGACTCCTCCCGCAACGATGCATTGATGCGATCGACGAGGTCTCGTGGCATCGGCGCAGGATCAGGAAGTGTCGACAGCAGGCGCTGCACGCCGGTGGGGTCGTCGTCGTGGGGAGAGTGCTTCGGCGTTTCCGGTTCCTTGCTGGCCACCTGGCGAATCCCCTATCTCCCGAAATGAGGGTTGAGTTCCTCCACCCGCAGCATGCCGTGACCTGTGCTCAACAGCGTGCCCCATTGGAAGGATTCCACTCAGAGGACGGTTCGGACCCCCGAAGAGGTTCCCAGAAAGTCTGAAAGTGATCTCCGTCTCGACGATGACGGGAAAGATGATGCAGCTCAGAGGTGGGATAATCCGGGCACCGCTGTGGACGATGTCAGGCTCTCAGCAAGGACATATTCCCAGCTCACAGGGTGACAACAGGTCGATTCAGGAAATCATTAACCCAGCGGGACGATCTCATTGAGCGCCACCCGGAACCCACCGTTGTCCTTCGCCGCTTTGGTGAACCACACCATGACGTACGCCGCACGTGGCGCGTCAGTCACCTCAACCGTCGTCGTCCCCGTGGCCTCGGAGAACGACCCGACCTTCGTCGCACCCGTGATCTCCGGGCGATCCGAGACGTAGATCGCACCGGTCTGCGATGTTTCCCCGAACGACAATTTCACCTGTTTCAGCGCTGTGGGCGAGCCCAGTTGAAAGGCAGCGCCCACCCCACGGTTTCCGTCGCCGCCCCAGCCGGGATCACTGAGGTACCGCTCTGAAGCCCACCGGGTGGCGGGATCACCGTCGAACGCCCTGGGGAGTTGGCCGTCGTTCTCCGAACCGTCACCGTACGGATCGACACTGACTCCCTTGACGATGGATATCGGCTTGCCTGGGGCTGCCGGCGTCGAAGAATCCGCAGGCACTCGACTTGATGCCGGACCCGCTGCTGAAGGCTTCGCAGGTTGAGGTGCGTCATCACCGCCACTTACTGCCTGCAACAACACCACCATCGCAATGAGCAGCGCTACCACGACTGTCGCAGCCACAATGCTCAATACCAACCGTGAATGCGTTCCCGGCGGATCCTCAGGCACGAAATGCAGCAAAGGACCAGCGGACGGATACTCCGACGGGGCACTGGGAATGTCAGAGAGTCGAACCGAGTGCTCTAGCTCTCGACGCTCAGCTTGCTCTGCGGCTTTCCGGGTGGCGTACTGCTCTTTCTTCAGTTGTGCTTTATCTGCAGCAGCTCGAGCGAAGGTGCCTAATTTAGCGACGGCTTCACCCGGATGGTGGCGAGCCGCTTCCGTCGTCTCTTCGCTGGGAGAACGATGAGGTCCAGAGCGGTCCGAGGCCTTCTCCGTGGCGTTGTCCGGGCTCTGCGGCACTGATGCCGCTACTGGGGCGTCGGTCTTCCTTGGCCGACCGCCCGGCGAGATCTGCATGGGTGCAGGCCCCGCAGGAGCGGGCGAAGCAGGAGCGGCCGAAGCAGGCGCAGGGCGTGCCGGACGAGGCGTTGGCGACTTTGCCGCAAGGCTAGGCGGAGGCGCAGCAGGCTCCTGTCGTCGACCCTGAGGAGGCGGGGCTGTCGCCAACGATGGCGGCGCGGACTCGCCCCGGGGAGGCGCTGTCGGCTGTGCTGCTGGAGCTTTGCTGTCTTTGGTCGCAGGCACACCTGGTGTTGCCGGGCCTACCACCGGAGGTCCCTGCGGCGGCGGCGCCGAAATGGGAGGGCGCTTGCGTCCAGGTTGCTGGGGCATGGGTTGGGTTTTCTGCGCAGCGGAGGCGAGACGGTCTTCTCTCGAAGGTTTGTTCGCGGTAGGCCGGGCCCCACTCTTAGCCGATGCCGACGATTCCGCTGGGGATGACGGTGCCGCTGCTGGGGTGTCGTCGCCCGTGGCTTCCTTGGGGGCTGACTGGTCCTGGGACGGTGCGGCGGTGTTCTTGCGCTGCTTCCCTGGACGCCCCGACTGCACCGGCAGGGCCTTAGTGGTGTCGTCGTCATTGTCAGACGTGGGTTTTGCGGCAGGAGAGGGCTTGTGCTTCTTCAGAGCGGTCGTGACCTCATCGTCAGGACCCTGTGGGTGCTGATCCATGTTGAGGCCACTCGACGGTCGGTGTGGTTTCGCTGGCTCCTTGGCGTCATCATCACGGACGCTCATGGTGTCCCCTGGCCTGGGATCGGAACCGGGAAGATCGGGTTCTTCGGTCGAAGGTGTTGCAGCTGCAGCTGATTCATGTTTTTTAGCCCCTGGCACTGCTGGTGTGGTCGGTCGTGCTGATGACTTCTGAGAAACCGGGTCCGGGTTGTATAAAGACGGACGCCACGGCGCGACTTCGCGAGCCAGTTGGGCCGGACCCACCGGTCCCGGTTTGCCGTTGAGTGCAGTCCGGCAAAGCATGTCGAGATCAGCGGGGACACCAGCCGCAATCTCTGATGGTGCCGGGACCCCACCCACGACCTTCGGCGCAGGAAGAACGCCCGCCACGGAGGTTGGCAATGGCCACCGCGTGGTCATGGCGTAATACGCCAAAGCGAGCAAACCCACGCTGTCAGCGCGTGCGGCATCCTCAGTGGTGGGTTCTTCACCACCGTCCAAAGCGATCGCCGTACCTAACCCGCTGATGAGGACACCACCGGTGGTGGTGACCTGCACCATGTACGGCGTCAACCTCATGTGGTGCATCCCCCGGCGGGCCGCGACCGCCAAACACGACGACGCTTCACCCAGTAATGTCCTGGCCTGCTCGCCAGTCAGGGGCTTGTCCTCAATGACGTCAACCAAGGAGCGGGTATCCCGGTGGTGTTCCTCGACCACCCAGGACACTCCATCGGTGCTTCCGACGTCGAGAACCCGCACCAATCGGTGATCTCGGACATGTGCAGCACGCCGTGCCGCATCCAACATCCCCGCTGCTCCGTCGGAATCTGCGGGCACCAGCGTGACGCTGACCTCGGCCTGCAACGTGGTGTCTGTCGCCGTCCAGGACTCTCGACCGTCCGCGGAGGTGAGCAGACGCTCGTCGAGGGTATACCGGCCGCCAATAATGCGCCCGGGCGCTAACTCCTGCACGCCAACTCCTTCAGTGTGGCCGGCGCGCCCCACGGCGTGCCCTTCACCTCCCACGGCCATCTTAGAGGGGAGTGCGGGTCAGGCCCTGTGCGCGCCCTTGCGCGATCCGGAAGCCGCATCGTGCTGCACCCCGGTTTTCTTGCGGGAAAGGCCCTCGACACGTCGTAGTAAAGGTCCCAACAAGTCGTTCAGATCGCGGATCCACAGCCACCTCGCCGACACGACGTAGATGACCAAGAAGGCAGCACCGCCGAGGACGAGAGTGAGGAGAGCCCCAAACCGATCCGGGAGCAACCATTGCAGAATTCCTACGACCAGCAAAGTCCCCAACCCGGCAGTCAGTGAGGCGAACAAAGCCCGGGTCCAGCTCTCCCAGACGTCGATCATCGGCATGTCATCCAGACGCTGACCCACCCACCGCAGCCCTACCAGCGCGGCAACAATGTCTGAGGCCACCGCGGCAGCTGCCACCCCCAAAGCGCGGTGCTCCGTCCCGAAGAGCATCACGGCCGCCACTGAACCGATCGAGAAGATGACTGCTGCCAAGAACGACAACCAGAACGGAGTCCTGGCGTCCTCAAAGGCATAGAAGACCCGCTGCACCAGGTACATCACGCCGTAGGGCAGCAGAGCCAACGACAACAACATGAAAACCTGTGACACCTCACGGGTGGTTTGGATGTCATTGCCGCTGAAAACGATGGAGGTGCCCGCGTTGGCCAGGCACAAGGCGGCGATGGTGGTCGGAATCAACGCGACACCAATCAGCCGCAAACCCCGCCGAAGATGCGTGCGTACGCCGTAGATGTTTTTCCGAGCAGCCGCAGTGGACATCTGCGTGAACAAGGTGGTCGCCAAGGACACGGTGATCAGACCATGTGGCGTCATGAACAGGAAGAAGGCATTGTCATAACCAAGTTTTCCCAGACCAGAACCAGTGCTGGAGGTCAATACCTGGGAACTCACCGCCAAGGCAACCTGTGTCACCCCGATCCCCGCGAACGTCCATCCAGCGACCTTCCCTGCGGAGCTCAACCCGATCCCGCGGAAACCGAACTTCGGATGAAACCGCCACCCGGACCGCAACAACGGCACGATCAGAATCAAGGCCTGCAAGGTCACCCCGAGGGTGAAGGAGCCGCCGATGATGATGATCGAAGACATTGACCAATCCGACAGCTTGGTGCCCACGTCGGGGTGGAGGATCATGAACGATCCCATCCCGATCAACCAGACGATGTTGCACAACGCCGGGGCCCACCCGTAAGCGCCGAACATTTTCTTGGCGTTGAGCACCTGACCCAGGACCGTGTAGACGCCGTAGAAAAAGATTGCTGGCAGCACCGTGTAGGCAAACTTCACCGACAAGGCAAACGTCGGGGAGTCAGTCGGCCATGAGGCAAAACTCGACACCAGCACGGGTGCTAGCGGTATGGTCAGCGCCGTTGTCACACCCAAACAGATGAATGACAAGGTCAGCAGACGGTCGATGAAGTCCTTGCCCCCGTCCGCTGACTGCTCAGCACGGGTCAGCTGTGGGACGAAGATGGCATTGATGGCACCAGCCGCCAGCAGCATGTAGACGGTGGTAGGGAGAATGCTTGCTACTTGCCAGGCATCGCCCGCGGCAGTGTTTACCCCAAATAGTGCAGCAATCAACGACATTCGTACGACGCCAAGAACTCGGGAGACCAAGCTCCCGGAGGCCATCAGAGCGCTGCCACGGGCCACTCCGTCGTCCTGCGTGGACTTCTTCTCCCCTGGGGTGGGCGACGTCGAGTCCGCGGACGCCTCAGGAGCGGTTCCGGTGGTCATTCGAGGTCGATCTCCTTGAGGTCCTCAGCGCTGACACGGGGACGATTATGACGGATCGTCCGCAATAGGCCCACGAGGAAGATCACCCCGGTGGCTCCTCCGAGTCCCAGGATGAGCCAACCATTGGTCGGTTGGACATGCACCGACAAAGTGGTGTCCGGAACACCTAGTCGTGTGCCATCAGGAGTAGTCAACTCCGTAGCGATGACAACAGTTCCGGCTGCTACTGACTCGGCAGGGATTCGTACCGTGGCTCGACTTCCTGCTGCCACGCTCACTGGCTGTGCTGATTCAGGGACACGAAGTCGTGGGCTTCGTCCGGGAGGAACCAGGCGAAGTTGGAGGTCATGAACATCAATGCTCAACTTGTTGACCACTGTGACCTGAATCATTCCGGAGTCGGCAAAGAAGTTTACCTGGCTCGGGATGACCGACACACCTTCGATCAAGGAAGAGACTCTGCCGTCCAAAAGTCGACGGGCCTCTTCCCATTGGCCAGCCCGGCCCCGCCAACGCACCGAGAGCAGGCTCCACAAGTCTTGGCTCACTGCAGAGGGGTCGACCGGGCGAGTGTTAGCGGTGGGCTGAGCCGCTGGAGCGGTGGTCGATGTCGGCCCGGCCAACGCGCTGGAGAAGCCCTGCAGCCGGTCGACATCGTGTTCCATAGCGCCGAGGCGGGACGGGTCTAGCGGCGACCCGCCAGCATCGATCGCACCTGAAGGGACTTGTCCAGTGGGGAGTTGCGTGACGGTAGCTTCGGGGCTGCGGGCGGTGGTCAGCAGGCTTCCGGTGGAGATACTGCGCAGCCAGGGTGTCGATCGGGCAATCGACAACATGCTGTTCAACGTTGACGGCTGCGGATTCAACGATCGAGGTGCCACCGCGAGGAGGCGACGGGCCTTGCCCGGTGACTGCTGGAGCAGCGTCATCGTCTCAGCGAGGAAGCGTTGGACCAGACCGACCCGGTCCGGTGCGGAGCTGTTGGCCAAGAGTTTGCTGAGCGTCTCGTCATAGGCCAAGACAGCTGTGCCATCAGATAGTCGCCGGGCCGCATCTGCCGCCGCAGCGGGTGCGGCAGGTCCTGCTGGTCCAGCAGCCGATCCTGGTGCCGTTGCGCCGGAGGGGAGGAGCAGTGACGCAGGGCGATCTGGGCCGTAACCGCTTTTGAGCTCCCCGAATTGTTGTTGAGTCAACGAAGAGGTCGGCCAGGCCACCGGGGTGCTGTCTGGAGACACCCGATCAGCGAGGCGACGGTCAGAGCGCAACACCGAGGCCAGATGTTCCTTGGATACCCCACTGCCCAACAAAGCGGCCAGATCAGGGTCCCCCGAGGGAAGCTCCCATAACGGATGAGTCGTGGCCAGCGAAGACAGTCGTTCTGCGAGCCCAGCACGAGGCCCGCTGCCTGCGGGAGACCCTGGCGATGGTGATGGGGAGGGAGATGAGCCGTTGGGCGAGGACGTAGAACTGGTCGCAGCACCAGATGGTGGCGCCTCAGTGCCGTTCTTCGAGTTGTCCTTGCCAGGGTCCTTGGGCAAGGCACCGGTCAGCGCAGGATCGACGGCATAGGTCACGTCGGCGTCATTAGTGCCCTTGAGAATCCGGTCGATGCGGGATCCGTCCTTGACCGCTCTCTCCCAGGCGCGTTCCCGAGTGCCCGGGTCAGGGGAGACCATCTCCGGGTCCGGGTCAGCGGTCAGAGGGATCGCTACAGCTAAAGAGATGGGTTCGTATTCTTTAGTGCGTTCAAATGGCAAGAACGTAGCGAGGGTGGACGTTTGACCCTGTCGGCTCGCCTCCACGACCAGAGGAAGGACGCCGTACGACGCAGGGAAGGAAAGGCGGGCGGCAGGAATCTTCACGGTCACCTGGGTGCCGTCTTTGCGGGCGGTGACCGGAGTGTCAGCGGAGACCACTGGAAGGGTCGCGACGTCTCGGTCGGCGTCCAACTCGGCGCGGGATAAGAGCGCACCACCGGCGCGCACCCGCACTGTGGTGTCCAGTCGATCGGCGGTCAGGGCCTTCACATTGACCTGGACCGTAATGTCCTTGCCTGGGCTGGCGACGGTGGGGCTGAGATTATCTACCTTCAGCGCAACACCGGCAGCAACCGTGGAGCGGGGCATCAACTCGGGGTGGGGGGTAGTCGCGGTACCAGGTTGCACATCCGCGGGTGACGCATTGGTCACCATCTTCTTCGATATGACTTCAGTGACGGGTTCAGACGCGGGGGCTGAGGCGGGATCCGCCGCCCATGCGGGCATCACCCCACAGCCGAGGGCCATCACGACGACTGTCGTGGCACAACTGTTCCGGGTCATTCGCCTGCGTCGTGCCATTGCGCGGTCACGACGCTCTCGGGGCGTCATCGTTGTCCAGCCAGCCTCTCCCAGGCCACTCTCGCGATCCGGCGCTCGTTGGGGAATGTCAGACGTTCGTGCACGGACGTCAACGGAAACCACCGCACGTCGATCGCTTCATGGTCCGGGTCGTTCTCCACTGTGAGTTCTCCACCGATGGCTTCTAGCAAATAATGATGGACCACCTTGTGGATCCGGCGATCCTGCGTCGAGAACCAGTAGTCGATCGTCCCCAACACGGTGAGCACCCGGCCCTCAATGCCGGTCTCCTCAGCGACCTCCCGAGCAGCTGTCTGCTCCAAGGTCTCTGATCCTTCCTGATGTCCCTTTGGAAGACACCACTCCACCCGCCCAGCTCGGTTCCGCCGGGCGATCACCGCAATTCTGGCCTGACCTTCCACGACGTCGACCACGATCCCACCGGCTGAGGTCTCCACCACCGCCGGTAACCGGCGCACTGGCCGGTCGGGTCGTGGAGGCGTGCTCATTCCGTCACTGTAACGGGACCGGGGTGCCAGTCCATGTGGGTCTAGCGCTCGCTCTCTTGCGTGCTGGCCTCCCCCTGGGGCGACCTCACGTCGGTGGTAGCCCGGTCGAGCGCATCCGCCGTCCACAGATCTATGGCACCTCCCCTAGGCTTGGGAACTGTGTCTTCTCCTGCTCAGACCCAGATCGACGACCTCTTGAAAGAGGCCGTACGCCGTCTCGCCCCTGTCCTACCTGTCCTTGGCGAGCTCGGCGAGATATTCGCGGCCGCAGGACATGAGCTGGCCCTGGTGGGAGGTCCAGTTCGCGACGCTTTCCTCGGTCGGTGCGCACCTGACCTGGATCTGACCACCTCAGCTCGTCCAGAAGAGATCGAGAAACTCACGGCTGGCTGGGCGGATGCCCAGTGGGATGTGGGGCGGGCTTTCGGCACGATTGCGCTGCGCAAGGGTGCAGATCTCATCGAGATCACCACCTATCGGGCTGACTCCTACGACCACACGACGCGGAAACCGACGGTGGAGTTTGGTGATGATCTGGTCGCGGACTTGGTCCGGCGAGATTTCACCGTCAACGCGATGGCATTGCGGCTTCCCTCCCTGGAGTTCGTCGACCCACACGGGGGCCTAGCTGATCTGGCAGCACGGCGCCTGGACACTCCTGGGGCTCCTGAGGTCAGTTTTGCTGATGACCCCTTGCGGATGATGCGGGCGGCCCGGTTTGTCTCTCAGATCGGGTTTGACTTGGCTCCTGAGGTGCGTACGGCGATGGTCGAGATGGCTGAGTCGCTAGGAATGGTCTCGGCGGAGCGGTTGCGGGATGAGTTCACGAAATTGATGTTGGGTGCTGACCCGGTCGCGGGGATCCGGGTGATGGTGGACACCGGCTTGGCCGAGCGAGTCGTGCCGGAGTTATCCGCGCTGCGGCTAGAGATTGATGAACATCATCGCCACAAGGACGTGTACGAGCATTCCTTGACGGTGTTGCGGCAAGCCATCGCACTGGAATCTGCCCCTGATGCCGACCCTGACGAGGATGCCGGGGTGGTGGGAGGCGTCGTACCAGGCCCGGACTTGGTGCTGCGGTTGGCAGCCTTGCTGCATGACATTGGCAAGCCGCCAACTCGGCGTTTTGAAAGTGGGGGCGGGGTCAGCTTCCATCATCACGAGGTAGTCGGGGCGAAGATGACGACCCGACGGATGCGCGCGTTGCGTTATGACAAGGAAACGACTCGGTCGGTGGCTCGGCTGGTTGAGCTGCATCTGCGCTTCCATGGGTACGGCGGGGGTGAATGGACCGACTCCGCCGTACGTCGTTATGTCACGGACGCGGGGCCGATGTTGTCTCGACTGCACCGTCTGACGCGGGCGGATTGCACCACCCGGAACGCCAAGAAAGCGGCTCGACTCTGGCGAACGTACGACGAGTTGGAGGCACGTATCGCCCGACTCACCGCTGAGGAGGAGTTGAAGAAGGTCCGGCCTGAGCTCGACGGCAACGACATCTCAGCGATTCTCGGGATCCCCCCAGGGCCGGTTCTGGGACGTGCCTACAAGCATCTGTTGGCGTTCCGCCTGGACGCCGGTCCGGTGGGCAAGGAAGCCGCTGAGGCTGAACTGCGTCGGTGGTGGGCAGAACAAGCTGAGTGCGGTGACTGACGCACCCTGCGGGTGACTCGTGATACCGCTGCAGCTGGCTCAGGCCCGGAGGTCTCTACGCTCGAAGAGCAGGTACGACACGGCGATGAGCATGAGACAGACAGCGCCCAAGAGCGCCAATCCGCCCATGTCGACGCCGTGTCGCAAGGGTGTTGCGCCGTAGGCCCAGTGGAAGGGTGAAAGCTGCGGGAGCCAGTCGGCGACCTTACCTCCCATGTGGTGGAGGAACCACCCGCAGATGCCGACGAGCGTGGCGAGACTCGAAGCTACTGCTCGACGGGCCCCTGCTGCTCCGGCTGCGAACGCGGTTAACGCGTGGAGCGCGGTGAGTAACCCCAGGGCGAGTCCTTCCCCGAGCAGTCCCGCAGCGGTCAGGCCCAACTGTGATGGTGCGGAGAAAGCCGCCACAGTGAGAGCGAGCAGGGCGGTCATGCCGAGCACAATGCCTAGTAGGGCGACCAGTCGCGCGCTGATCAGGGCGCGCCGGTCGGTGGCATGGGCCAGAGTCATCTCTAGCGATCCCGATTCCTCGTCGCCAGCGATGGCGGCTGCTCCGGTGCTGATTCCCAGGACGAGCATGAGGAGCAACCCGAGCATCCCGAAAATCATCTGATGGGTATATCCCCACCCCGTAGAGATCGTCACGATGTCCATGCCAAACGAATCGATCATGCCTTGAGGCATCACCGCGAGCTTGTCGCCGATGAGACCGCTGTCTCGCATGGACGGAAATAGCGGCAGGTAGAGCAGACAGATGCTGATCAAGCCGAGTCCCCACCCGAGCAGGGCACGTCGTGCATCCAGCAGCCATCGAGCGCAGATCGTCCAGGTGTTCATCGGATCGTCCTGCCGGTGCCGGTCGAGGGGTCATCGTGGTCGAATTGCCGGGGGCAACAGGCAGGGTCGGTGTAGAGCCGCATCACGGCTTCCTCCAGATCGGGACGCGCGGCGTCCAGGTCGAGCACGGTGAATCTGGCCGCTGTTTTCACGACCTGATCTGGTGGCCCGTCCGTGGTGATGGCCAGCGTGGTGGTCTCTGTCGGCTCGCCTGCGGTCGCAGAGGGAATGACCTCGACGGATTTGACGCCGGGAAGGCAAGCGAACACCTCAGGGGAGATGGAGCCCGCCAAGCGCAGGGTGATCCGCGGGGCCACGCTGGCGCGCAGGACTGCAACCGTTGATTCCAGGACGACCTCGCCGCGGCGTAGGACGATCACGTGGTTCGCTGCCTGGTCAATTTCGGAGAGCACGTGGCTGGACAGGAAAACGGTCTGACCGGCATCTCGAGCCTCCCGAACCATGCCGAGGAATTCGGCTTGGACGAGCGGATCCAAGCCGGAGGTGGGTTCGTCGAGGATCAACAGTTCAGGGCGGTGAGCAAACGCTTGGATCAGTCCGACCTTCTGCTTGTTGCCTTTAGAGAGACCACGCACGGTCTTGGTGGGGTCAAGGTCGAGCCGTTCGGCCAGCGGGAGCCAGGCCGTACGACAAGGGGTTGTCCGATCGTTTCCGGACAGCTTCAGGTAGTGGTCGAGCAAGGTGGCCACGTCGTACCGACCGTTGAGGCGAAGCTCGCCGGGCAGATAGCCCATCCGTGACCTGAGGGCGGCTCCGCCGCTGCGGGGGTCGTGTCCGAGCACCCGGACCTCACCGCGGTCTGGGCGCAGGATGTCGAGCAGGATCCGCATGGTGGTGCTCTTTCCAGCGCCGTTGGGGCCGATGAAGCCGACCACGTCCCCCGTGGGCACGGTGAGGTTGATGCCGTGGAGCGCGACGTGGACGCCGTAACTCTTGTGGAGTCCGCGGACGTCGATGGCTGCGGTCATGGCTCCTCCGGTGTCGGCGGTGGCTGGGGCGGTGCGGCGGGGGCCTCGGGGGAGGTTTCTGGGGCGAAATCGACCGGGGCGGTGAGCATCCCGTGGGTGTAGAGGTCCACAGTGAATGCGGTGTAACGGTCCAAGACGGCTGGGTCGAGGATTGACTCGCCCCCAAGGTGACGAGCGATCTGGGTGTCAAAGAGCATCAAGCCCAGGCTGATGGCCGCTGTGATGACGGCTCGGGCGTGGGGATCGCCGTACGGACGGATCGTCCCGCTGGCTTCGCCGACACTCAAGGAAGAGGTGATGTCAGCGACGAAGTGGTCAAAGAAAGCGTCGGCGGTGCTGCCGCCGTCATGAATGCTGCGTTGCAGATAGGCGTACAGCACGACGAACTCTGGCCGTGCAGCGAAGTATTCAGCGCGCGTCGGCAGTGACATCCCAGAGAGTACGGCGGTGTGTTCCCGGCGGAACCAGGCGAGCAGGTATTCGTCGCAGGATCTGCGAAGGGCGGTTTTGCTGCCGAAATGGTGGATCACTAGAGCGGGGGAGACTTTTGCCCGAGCGGCGATGCTACGCACGGTCGCTGTGCTGAAACCGCTGTCAGCGAATTCAGCGAGAGCCGCGTTGCGGATGCGAGCACGGGCAGTCAGATCATCCTCGACTGAACTCATGTTTAATATGCTAAACACAAGTTCAGTCGATGGTCAATGGCACCATGGCCGATCGCACTCCGCCACTGACGACGAGGGCCCCGCACCAGTACTCCACGGAGTAGGTGCGGGGCCCTGCTTGGTTCGTGATCGACGAGGTCAGCAGGGAGTCTCAGCTCGGATGAACGCTTCCACTTGGGCCCGTCCGATGTCGTCGGGACGTTGTTCCGGGGGGGACTTCATCAGGTACGCCGCCGGAGACAGCAACGGCCCCCCGATGCCCCGGTCGAGTCCGATCTTCGCTGCTCGAATCGCGTCAATGATGATGCCCGCAGAGTTCGGGGAGTCCCAAACCTCCAGTTTGTATTCCAGGTTCAATGGAACATCCCCGAAGGCGCGCCCCTCCAGACGGACATACGCCCACTTGCGGTCGTCAAGCCACTGCACGTAGTCGCTCGGGCCGATATGAACGTCCCGACCCTTGATCTCTTGCTGCAGGTTTGAGGTCACTGACTGGGTCTTGGAGATCTTCTTAGACTCCAGTCGCTCACGTTCCAGCATGTTCTTGAAGTCCATGTTGCCGCCGACGTTGAGCTGGTAGGTCCGGTCGAGGACGACGCCTCGATCCTCAAACAGTTTGGCCATCACTCGATGGGTAATCGTGGCCCCAACCTGGCTCTTGATGTCGTCTCCGATGATCGGGACTCCAGCCTCACGGAACTTCGCAGCCCATTCGGGGTCACTGGCAATGAAGACGGGCAAGGCGTTGACGAAGGCGACCTTCGCATCGATGCAGCACTGTGCGTAGAACTTGTCGGCCTCTTCCGAGCCCACGGGCAAGTAACTGACGAGGACATCCACCTGACGCTCGCGGAGAACCTCGACGATGTCGACTGGCGCTTCGGGCGATTCCTCAATGGTCTGTCGGTAGTACTTACCCAGTCCGTCGTAGGTGTGGCCGCGTTGCACGGTGACCCCGAGTTCAGGGACGTCGCAGATACGGATCGTGTTGTTCTCCCCGGCCATGATCGCCTTGGACAAATCGGTGCCGACCTTGCGGGTGTCGACGTCGAAAGCGGCCACGAATTCCACATCGTGGACGTGGTAGCCACCGAATTCAACATGCATGAGTCCGGGGATGCTGACCCCAGGGTCGGCATCGGCGTAGTAGTGCACACCTTGGACGAGAGAGCTGGCGCAATTACCGACGCCAACGATGGCGACACGGATGGTGCTCATAGGGGTCCTTTCCGGGGTGGGGTGACAGCAATGAGGTACGTCGACCTGCTTGTTTCCGGGTGCTGAAGGCCCAGGGGAGATGGCAACTGCCAGGGAGCTCCGGCGCTCGTTGCCGGAGCAGATGCTGCACGCGACGATACAGAACAAACTATGTCTTTGTCACCAACTTGTGGGACCTTGTCTGGGACGTCTGTCAGACTCGTCTACGGCGACAGCCATGCGGACCCAGGGTGGTCGGGGGATCTTCAAGTACTACTTGGTGGGGCTTCTGTGGTGTCTGTCGTCATACTGAGGCTGATGCCTTCAAGCGCCTGTCGCTGTCTTGCGTCGGTTTCGACGCCGGTGCAGGCCCGATGGGAAGAGGACTGTGTGACGCCTTCCAGTAACCCGACCAGGGGGACGTGGACGTCTCCAGATGTGATGGTCGTCGATGCCCGACGGCGCCCTAGCCGTGCCACTTCCGGAGATAGTGGTGGCCAGAGTGGCCAGAGCCGTGGTGGTCGCGGCAGTAGTAGTGGAGGGCGCTCCGGCGGTAAGAGTGGAGGGTCTGGAGGGAAGAGCAGCGGGTCGCGAGGGGCGGGTAGCTCCGGGGGGCGTCCTGGCAAGCCGAAGCGTCGTCGCAGGTTTCCCTGGAAGGGCATCCTCCTCACGATGCTGGCACTTTTCCTGGCAGGAATAGGCCTTGCTGGCCTCGCTTATTCGATGGTCAGCATTCCTAACCCTAATGATTTAGCCAAGGCCCAGGCATCTATTATTTATTTTGCAGACGGTAAGACTGAACTTGATCGACCATCAGGTGTGAACCGAGAGTCAGTGCCCCTTAGTAAGGTTCCTAAGGGTGTCCAGCATGCCGTCATTGCCGCTGAGGATCGTGACTTCTATCAGAATGGTGGAATTTCGGTATCCGGTATTGGGCGCGCCGTGGTGGGTGCTCTCAAAGGACGGGATGCCGGTGGTGGATCCACGATTACCCAGCAATATGTGAAGAACTACTTCCTTACCCAGGACCAGACCATGGAACGTAAGGGTAAGGAAATTATCATCTCGATCAAGATTGACCGTGAACTGACGAAGGATCAGATCCTCGAGAACTATCTCAACACGGTGTATTACGGTCGAAACTCCTATGGGATCCAGACTGCTGCTAAATCTTATTTCGGTAAAGATATCAGCGAAATCACTGTCGGTGAAGGCGCCCTCATTGCGACCATCATCAACCAGCCATCTCGACTAGACCCCAACCTCAGCCCGGCTGCAGCTAAGGCAGCCGAGGAGCGCTGGAACTACGTCATGGATGGGATGGTTCAAAAGGGGTGGCTCTCCCAGGCGGAACGCTCCAAGCAGACCTTCCCCAAGGTGATCGCCTACAAACCGAAGCAAGCTCTCGGTGGCACCAATGGCTACCTTGTTCAGGCCGTGATGCAGGAACTGCGGGATCGCGGGATCCCGGACCAGCAGATCCGAGGTGGCGGTATCAGGGTGGTGAGTACGATCGATCCCAGCATTCAGGCCATGGCTGTCAAGTCGGTCGAAGACAACAAGCCCACTCAGGGTAAAGGCGCTGGTGTGCGAATCGGTGTGGCATCGATCAAGCCGGGCGATGGGGCGATCCTTGCTATTTACGGCGGATCGGACTTCCTGAAACAGGAATATAACAACGCCACCCAGGCTCATATGCAGGCCGGATCGACAATGAAGGCATTCACTACACTGGCAGCTCTGCAGCAAGGAATCAGCACGAAAGCGACGTTCGACAGTTCTACGCCGCTCAAGATCCCCGGAGAGCCTAAACCTATTCAAAACTGGGACTTTGCCGGGCACGGCATGGTCGATATCAAACAGATGCTGGCCGGATCGATCAACACGGCTTTTGTGCGTTTGAATGAGAAGGTTGGCCCCGAGAGCACGCTGAAGGCAGCTCTAGCCGCAGGTCTCCCCCCAGAAAACGGTGAAGGCGATGCTCGGACAATCGGTCTGCAAGCCAACATCGGAAATGTGCTGGGAAGTGCTGCGGCTCGTCCTCTCGACATGGCCAATGCCTACGCGACAATTGCCGCTCAGGGGATGCGGGCTCGGCCATACATCGTGAAATCGGTGACGGCTGCTGATGGCCGGGTCTTGCTAGAGAACAAACCCGAACTGACCAAAGCCTTCGAGAAGGACCAGGCCGCTGACGCCACCAACGCTTTGCAGGCGGTGGTTCAGCCTGGTGGCACAGCTTCGGCCGCGTCCTCGCTGGGTCGCCCAGCCGCTGGTAAGACCGGTACCTCGACGGACAGTAAATCGGCCTGGTTCGCCGGATACACCCCCCAGGTGTCCACCGCGATCGGCATGGAACTTCCCGGTCCAGACGGCAAGACGCCCCAGTCGATGACGGACATCCCCTCCCTCGGGTCAGGCGAACTACCCGTGAAGATCTGGACGGCGTTCACCTCTGCTTACCTGCAGGGCAAGCCGGTGGAAGAGTTCCCGCCGCGAGCAGGTATCGGTGACGACAAGGTCATGCCGACCTCGACTCCGACCTTCCAGCCCACTACGCCGGTGCCGACCGTGCCAGTACCGACTGCCCCGGTGCCGAGCCAGACCCGTCTGCCGGAGCCGACGTACACCCGGCCTCCTCGACCGACGTTCACCGTCCCGACTATCCCTGGGGGCGACAGCGTGCCACCGCCAGGGAACCGACCGGGGGGGCCCGGATCAGGAGGCTTCCCGATCCCACCACCACAGCCAGGTCAACCACTCCGGCCACCGGTTGGCTGGGGTGAATGACCGTGACCAAGGCGCCGCCTGACCCTTCACTGCGACAGACACCGCTGTCCATCCGGGACGTCCCGGTTGCCGCGGACGACCCGGTGGTTCGAGCGGCCAGCACCCTGATCGGTGGCCCAATCGGCAGGTATGCCCGAGTTGGTCAGGCGATGGGATGGTCAGCGGCGAGTTCGGCGCTGACCTTGATCGCGTCGCTCATGGTTGCGGCAGGTCTGTTGCAGAAGGGGCATTGCGTTGCCAACGGATGGCATGTCCCGGATGTGTTTTGGCGGGCCTGCTATTCCGACCTGCCATTTCTCTACGCCGGAACTCCACTGTCCAACGGCGGCTTTCCTTACGGGCATGGTGTGACTGGCACGACACAACCTCCCCTGACCGGTGCAGTGATGTGGCTCGTGGCTTTGTTGGTGCCCAGCGCGGACATGGGTGCCCGCCAGCGCTGGTTTTTCATGGCCTGGGCGGTGTTGACCGTGGCACTGCTGGCAATGCTGGTGCGCACCGTGGCCCGTAGCAGTCGGCGCGACCCGTGGCGGGCAGCGCACGTGGCGGCAAGTCCCATCCTGATCACCGTCGCGCTGGTTGCCCCAGACCTCCTGGGCGTGACTCTTGCGGCGTACGGCCTTTATCTGTGGTCACGACAGCAACCTGTCTGGGCCGGCGTCCTGCTGGGGCTCGCCGTGGCTGCCCGCACCTACCCGATCTTGCTGA
Organism: Austwickia sp. TVS 96-490-7B; assembly: GCF_019331795.1. GTDB lineage: Bacteria > Actinomycetota > Actinomycetes > Actinomycetales > Dermatophilaceae > Austwickia. The sequence goes on along the minus strand of NZ_JAHPZL010000001.1, from coordinate 351,063 downwards.
TTCTCGTCCTTGGCATGGTGTCACTGCGTGCGGGTCGGATCCCGGTGTGGGCCAAGACTGCGGGGACAGCTCTATTGACATACGTCGGGACGCTGGCGCTCCTGGCTGGGGTGGGTTTAGCCACCGGGGCGCTCCGCAGCGTGGACGACGTGTCCTGGATGCTCCTGCCTTACCAGCAGTGGATCAACGCTGGTCCTGACTACGGGTCACTCTGGTATCTCCCGCACGTCTTCGGAGTCACGGTGGGTCCGTCCATCACCGCATCGTTGACTGTGATCGGTTGGGTATTGGCTGTGCTGGCTGGGGCGCTGGTCACCTTGTCCGCTCCGCATCGCCCCACCATCGCCGAAGTGAGTCTGATCGTCGTGGGAATCGTCCTTCTCACCGGCCGGTCATTGCCGGTGCAGACCGCATTGTGGGTGTTGCCGTTGCTGGCAATGACTCGGCTGCGATGGCGGGACCACCTGATTTGGGCCTCCTGCGAAATCCTGTACTTCGTGGCTATCTGGCTCTATCTCGCTGGCCAGAGTGATCCCAATCGGGCTCTGCCACTGCCGTGGTTGATGTTTTTTGCCACGATGCGACTGCTAGCCGTGGCCTGGTTGGTGGCGATGGCATGGCGGCACGCATGGCGACGATCCAGCGCTGATCCTGATCCGGTCACTGCCGTTGAGGAGCAGTCAGGCGAGTTGTCGTTGAGTGACCTCGTCACCGCTGGGCCGCAGGGCGGGAACCGAGAGCCTCGCGCTGATCATGACGGCGACCCTGAAGTTTTGATGCGTGATGCTGCCATTGAACCGGATGAATTGGCCGGTCCTTTGGCTGGACGGGCGGACCGGATGATCATCGCGCCGGTCTGATCGGAGACGCTGAGGCATCCCGGCCTTTAGAGCAGACCATGGTCATGACGATTGGGTCTGGGTGTGGCGCAACGGGTAGTCTTGGACAGTTGGCTCGTGCCATCCGCTCTGCGACAGATCGCTGAGCGAGGCATAGAGCGACGCTGCAACCCTCCTGTCACGGAGAGACCGTGACCGCCTAGACCAGAGGAGGTGGGTGTTTCGCATGCGTCAGTACGAAATGATGATCATCGTCGACCCTGAGATCGACGACCGCCAGGTCCCGACCGCGCTGGAGAAGTTCCTCGCCGTCATCAAGAACGACAACGGCACCGTCGAGAACCTGGATGTCTGGGGCCGCCGTCGTATGGCCTATGACATCAAGAAGAAGTCCGAGGGGATCTACGCGGTGGTGAACTTCACCTGCGAGCCGGCGACGGCCCAGGAGATGGACCGCCAGCTCGGCCTGTCCGAGATGATCCTGCGCACCAAGTTGCTTCGTCCGAGCGCCTGAGCGCTCTGACGGCGGTACCTGAGATATCCACCCAGCACCATCCTGCAGTCACCATGGTCGGCACTTTCCGATGCTGACCTGGGGGACGCGACCTTGACGAGGGGAAACGCATGGCCGGCGAGACCACGCTGACGATCATCGGCAATCTCACCTCCGACCCCGAGCTCCGCTTCACGCCGTCCGGTGCGGCCGTGGCCAACTTCACCGTGGCTTCGACTCCCCGGACGTTCGATCGGCAGAGCAACGAGTGGAAGGACGGCGAAACGCTGTTCATGCGCTGCTCAATCTGGCGTGACGCCGCTGAAAATGTGGCTGAGTCGCTGGTGCGTGGCACCCGGGTGATCGTCACCGGTCGGCTGAAGTCCCGGTCCTATGAGACCAAAGAAGGGGAAAAACGTACGGTCATCGAGATGGACGTCGACGAAGTCGGCCCCTCGTTGCGGTATGCCTCGGCAAAGATCACCAAAACCCAGCGCGGTAATGGTGGCGGTTTCGGTGGCCCGAACGGTGGCCCTGGTGGTCCCGGTCAGGTTCAGGGCGGCGGTTATGGCGGTCCTGGGGGCGGTTACGGCGCCCCGGGTGGTCAGGGTGGCAATGGTGGTTACGGCGGGCAGCCCATGTCCGATCCGTGGGCCACTGGCCCGGCTAATACCCCAGCTCCCGCCCCAGGGCAGCACGGTGGAGGACACTCCGGCGGCGGCCATCCTGGTGGTGGCTGGGGCAACGGACCCAGCTACGACGAACCCCCGTTCTGATCAGCGGTCGCTGCTGACCGACGCTGGGTGCGACCCCGCCAGTGTCAGGAGCGTCGCGGTGAGCGACAGGTACTGTCTCGCAACTTCCTCACCGTTCCACGTAAGCTCATGCTTTTGAGCAGGGTTGGCGTGTGACGGTCTCCGTGGCTTCGGTCACGGTCTCGACGACATCATCCATCCCGAGGGGATCCTCGGGCTCTTCCAAAGGAGAGCACCACGATGGCCAAGCCCGTTGTGCGTAAGCCCAAGAAGAAGGCGAACCCGCTGAAGGTCGCCAAGATCGAAAACATCGACTACAAGGACACGGCGCTGCTGCGCAAGTTCATCTCTGACCGCGGCAAGATCCGCGCGCGTCGGGTGACCGGTGTCTCCGTTCAGGAGCAGCGTCTCATCGCGAAGGCCGTGAAGAACGCCCGCGAGATGGCGCTCCTGCCGTACTCGAGCTCGGCTCGCTGAGCCGGGCGACACGACGCGACGAGAAGGAGTGCACAGATGAAGCTCATCCTGACGCATGAAGTGACCGGACTTGGCGCTGCTGGCGACATTGTTGAGGTCAAGGACGGCTACGGCCGTAACTACCTGATGCCCCGCGGCCTGGCGACCCCGTGGACCCGTGGCGGTCAGAAGCAGGTTGACTCGATCCGTAAGGCTCGTGAGACCCGGGCGATTGCTAGCCTCGACGACGCCAAGGGCCTCAAGGGCCAGTTGGAGTCCCGCGTCCTGAAGGTCGCGGCACGTGCAGGGGCGAACGGCCGTCTGTTCGGTGCCGTGTCCCAGGCCGATGTGGCTCAGGCGGCTGCCGCTGACGGGCTGTCCATCGACAAGCGCACCGTCGAATTTGCAGCTCCGATCCGTTCCCTCGGTGACGCCAAGGCCACGGTTCGGCTGCACCCCGAGGTGCAAGCGACCGTCAAGCTTCAGGTCGTCTCTGGCTGACTGTCTCCATCACGCATCTCCATCATGAGGTGATCGGTGCAGACGCCGAAGGGCGCTGGTTTCCCCATCAGGGGCGGCCAGCGCCCTTCGGCATGTGGGTGCGACCGCATCCCTAGATCAGGGGTGGGGGCCTGGCGTCGCGGAGGCCGTCAGGAGGAATGTCACTCTATTTTCCTGTGCGGCAGAGTATTTGGATTTTCTGAGAGTCTTTTGGGGATACCGTACGTGTCGCAATCGTGACATCACGTCAATCATCTCCCCTCCAATGAATTACAAAGTATCCCAATGAATTTCGCTCGTGATAGCGAAAAGCGCAGGTCAGGTGCTTTCTGGTGGCGTCTTCTCGTGGTTTGAACGGGCGTCTCAAGATGCATGAGTCGTTGAACAGAGTGGGCGAGTAGGTGTATCGTTTTGGGCGGTCGTCCATATCTGGCCGATTGAGTTGCTGCGGGGGCGGTGACTCCAGGGGGAAGCACAACAGGCGCACCTGGCGCAGAGTGGGGAGATCTGTGAAGAGTCGCTCTCAAGTGGCGGTGCTGTGCGGATTGCTCATCTGTGCCATCGCCGGATGTAGCTCCGCCGAGACGACAGCGAAGGACACTCCGACCGGAGTATCTGCGCCGACATCCCGGCCGAGCCGGTCTCCGATCCCCGAGCCACCAGCAGGGACCGCACCCATCAACAGGCCCCCTGACCGCCGTGCAGCCGCCACGATCACCCCGGTGTCTCGACCTGGGGCCAGTGCTGCATCGCGATTGCCCGTCACCGAAAAATCCAGTGCTGATGACGCGGTCTACTCAGACAAAGTCACCATCGCCATCGAAAAAATGACCCGTAGCAAAGCCTCTGGTCAGGGACCTGGCGTGATGTCCGGCGCGCCGCTGTTGAGCGTCCAGGTCGTCGTTCGTAACTCCTCCTCGAAACCTCTTGACCTGTCAGCAGTCGTGGTGTCACTGCGCTACGGCTCCCCGGAGCGGATTGCTCCCGGTTCGTACGACGCTGCATCGGTTGATTTCTCCGGCAAACTCCAGCCCGGTGCGCACGCCACAGCGACCTACACCTTTGTCGTCCCCGCGGACGCCGGTGACAAAGTTCGAGTCGTCGTTGACATCGACGGTTCTCATCAGCCCGCCGTGTTCCGGGGGATGCGCCGTAGCTGATCACTGAATTCACGCTCGTCGGTGCAACCACCGGTGCTAACCGGACGTATGCACCTGTGCCCGCACGGAAGCTCAGCCGTGCCGACCACCCCTCAGAGCCACCTGAGCCTGCGATATCCACTTCTCACTGCAAGGAATCATCATGAGTGAATTGCGCCGTCGCTCGCTTCGGTGGGCATGCGCTACCAGTGTCGTGGCCTTGACCACCGCGGTGACTCAGTTGGTGCCGGCCAGCGCAGCGCAGGCCGAGACCCAACCCCCTCAGGGGGTTCCCGCTACCGCCGGTGCAGTCGCCCTGCCCACCTGGCAGATCACCGGCGTGGTGTGGGCACAGGTCGTCGTCGGAGACACCGTCTACGTGACCGGCAACTTCACCAAGGCACGGCCGCCGGGCATCGACGCCGGAGGTGCTGGCGAAATCGATGTGGCCCATCTGATGGCCTATGACATCCGGACCGGCGAACGTATCTCGTCGTTCTCCCATCAGTTGAACGCGCAGGGTCTGGCGCTCTCGGTGTCTCCGGACCGTAAGCGCCTCTACGTCGGTGGCGACTTCACCACCGTTGACGGCATTCCCCGTGGCCACGTCGCTGCCTTCGATGTCGCCAGTGGGCAACTCGTCGAGGGCTTCGACCCCAACGTCAACGGCCAGGTCAAAGCGCTGTCTGCGACGAATGACACCCTGTACGTCGGTGGTGCCTTCGAGGGTGCTCAAGGGCAAGCCCGCAAACGTCTGGCATCGTTCCGTACCTCTGACGGGACAATGACCAACTGGAACCCCAAGGCTGACAACGGATACGTCTGGGCGCTGCTCGTCGTACCGGACGCATCGAAAGTCATCGCTGCTGGCGCCTTCACCACGATCAGTGGTCAGGACGCTTCCGGAACGGCCGCCTTGCACCCAGAGACCGGTGAGCTGCTGCCCTGGGCGATGAACCGGAAGATCTTCGTCTCCGGCGGCAGCTCTGCCATCACCAACCTGTCCACCGACGGCCAGGCCGTGTACGGCGGCGGATACGTCTACGGCCAGGTCGCCAACCTGGAAGGCACCTTCGCCGCTGAGATCGGTGACGGCAAACTCCGTTGGGTCGGTGATTGCCTCGGCGACACCTATAGCACCAAACCGTTGGGTGGTGCGGTGTACGTCGCGAGCCACGCGCATGACTGCAGCGCCATCGAGGGCTTCCCAGACACCTCGCCACGTCAGCGCTGGGAGCACATGCTTGCGCTGAGCACCACCTCGGCGCGTCCTATCACCCGTAAAGACGCCTACGGGTACGACTTCACGGATCAGCAAGCACCTGCCCTGCTGCACTACCACCCCGACCTGGGGATCGGGGTAGCTACGGGGCAGTATCAGGCATCGTGGACAGTCGACGGCAACGCGGACTATCTCGTCGTCGGTGGAGAGTTCCCCACGGTCAACGGTGTTCCGCAGCAGGGGCTGACCCGGTTTGCATTGCGGCCCACCACCACCGCTGCTCCCAGCTTCCAGACTCGCCCGAAGCGGCAGATCAACGACCCCGTCGCCACGGCAAGCGGAGCGGTCGTGACCACCCGGTTCCCCTCAGCGTGGGATCCCGACAACGCCACGTTGCGCTACGACCTGGTCCGTGACCGGGGCACCAACGCAGAAACCACTGTGGCCACCAGCACTATGACCACCAATTTTTGGACGCTGCCCGACGGCCAACTTGTCGACGTCAACGCCCCTGCGGGAGATCACACCTACTCGGTGAAAGTCAGCGATGGCACCGGGCAGGAAATCTGGAGCAAACCATCAGCGCCTGTCACTGTGAGCGCTGGCAACACGTTGAGTGGTTACGCCACCACAGTGCTCCAAGACGGCGCCCGCCACTATTGGCGCCTGGGCGAGTCTGCTGGCTCCACCGCTGACCTCGCTGGCGGCGTGGACGCCGTCTTCGGCAGCGGAGTTCGCACCGGGACGTCCGGTGCGCTCAAGGACGACACCAACACTGCGATGACCGTCGACGGCTCCGTCAACGGCAACGCCAAAGCCAAATCGGTCGAGAACATGGCCGGAGCCACGACCATGGAAGCGTGGATCCGCACCACCTCCACCAAGGGCGGGCGATTCATGGGCGTAGGTGTTGAGACGAAAGACGTGTGGAACCGCACCGTCGTCACCAACGACCGGCACCTCTACCTCACCCCTGACGGTCGACTGGGAGTCCGTCCCGACGGCACCACCACGCAAGTGGAGTCCACCAAGACCTACAACAACGGCTCCTGGGTGCATGTGGTCGCCACCACCGGTGACAACGGCCTGGTGCTCTATGCCAACGGTGAAGAGGTCGCTAAAGACCCCAACTACCGTCCCGGAGGAGCCATCACCGGACGCTGGTATATCGGTGGGGACCGCACCGGCGTACAAACCTGGCCCAGCCGCTGGGCGCTGGCCGGGGACGTCGATGAGGCTGCCGTCTACGGCAAGACCTTGTCTCCTGAGCAGGTGGCCCGACACGCCAAACTCGGCATCGAGGGCGGCGCCGCCCAGATGCCCAACACCCCGCCTCGGGCTAGCTTCACCTCCACCGTCGACCATCTCAAGGTCGCCGTGGATGCGTCCGGATCCACCGATGTCGACGGCAAGGTCGTCTCCTATTCCTGGGACTTCGGCGACAACACTCCGGCCCAAAGCAGCGACACCGCCCAGAGCAGCCACACTTATGCCGCTGCTGGCAGCTACGTCGTCAAACTCACCGTCACCGACGACAAAGGCGCCACCTCGACCGCCCAGTCGACAGTCACAGCGAGCGCACCCGTCGATCCCGCAGCGCCGGTGCTCGCTGACAGCTTCACCCGCACTCTCGAGCGTGGCTGGGGTAACGCCGAAACCGGTGGCGCCTGGGTGCGCGACAACGGTGCCGGGTCCTACTCGGTCGACGGAAACAAAGGCGGGATGTCCATCGCGCCACGCACCTCCGTGGGAGCCCAACTCGGTGACAACACCGGCAAGGACAACGACCTGCGGATGCGTTTCTCCTACGATCAGGCAGCGACCGGCGGTGGCATCTTCTCGCAGATCATCGGTCGTGGCACCTTCACTGACGGGTACGGCGCGCGGCTGTGGATCCACGAGAACGGCAGCGTCCGCATCGCTCCGATCAAACGGGTCGCTCGCGCCGACACTGACTTGGCCGCGCTGCAAGTGGTTCCTGGTCTGACCCACAAGGCAGGCACCGACTACGAGATCCGAGTGCAGGTCACTGGCAGTGCTCCCACCCAGGTGAAGGTGAAGATGTGGGTGTCGGGTGAGACCGAGCCCAGCGCCTGGACAGTGGAAACGACGGACACCACCGACAGCCTGCAGAAAGCTGGCGGGATCGCCGTACAGACCTACCTTTCTGGCACGGCGACCACTCCGATCCTGCGCTGGTTGATCGATGATGTGAAGGTCACGACCGTGCGTCCGTGACCTGCTGAACACCGAGACAGGAGGGAGACACCATGGCACCCGATCGCTTAGCGACGACAGCCCTGGCAGTCTCCCTCCTGCCATTGGTGGTGTTTTTCCTCCGCGGCCGACCCAAAATTCTGGCAACACTGTGGCTGGTCTCGTTCTTCGTCGTCCCCGTCTGGGCGACCATCACCCTGGGAATCGGTCTACCACCGGCCACATACGTCGGATTAGCCGTCCTTCCTTTCGCCTACTTCGGCCCTGGCCCTAGGGTCCCTCTGCGCTGGTACGACTTGCTGGTGATGCTGTTTTGCCTGCTCTGCACCCTGTCGGCGATCCTCAACTCCGGCACCCTCGGCGCCATCACCACCCCGATCCTGCAATGGGCGCTCGGCTACGCAGTCGCGCGAATCCTGTGGGTTCGGGCCGGAGCGGCGTTCATGTCCGCGGCGCTCGCTGTGGCTTGCGGGGTCGCTGCTGTATTGGGCCTCGTCGAATTTTTTACGGCGCACAACATCTTTTTTTCCTTCCCGATGGGGCGCGGCAACGGGTTATACAAGGTGTGGGCTGAAGAGCAGATCCGGGCCGGGTTCTGGCGCGTCGAAGGGGCCTTCGGGCATTCGATCGCTTTTGGCAGTGTCCTGGCGATGTGTTTGCCCGCAGTGATCTGCTCTCGGCTGCGCCCGATGATCAAGGCGGCCATCTCACTCCTGGTGGGGGTGACCTTGGTGCTCACTTTTAGCAGGCTCTCGCAGATCACTGCTCTGGTGGGGATCCTGCTCACGTTGTTCCTGCCCGGTGGGCATCTGCAGCGACGTACCCGGAAAATGGGCATCGTCGCTGTGGTCGGCTTCGCAGCGCTCTCCTTGCCGTTTATCAGCGCGACGGTCGAGCAGGCCGGTGACGAGGCGGAGGGCAGCGCCGAATACCGGGACCGGTTGTGGAGCCTGTTGGACGGCCTGGTGCCGTTCGGTCCGTCGCCGGCCGCGCATGTCTCTCCGACCGGCACCTTGTATTTCGGTGAGTTCCGCTCTATCGATAACGCTTTCCTGCTGACCGGGCTGACCTACGGGTGGTTGCCGCTGGTCCTGGCGGTCGTTCTCCTGGCTGGTGGCGTCGTCTCCATACTGCGCTGCGGGTACTCTGCGCCGTTGGCTGGATTGCTGGCTCAAACTCCGGCGGTATTCAGTGTCGCTTTCATTACGCAATACGAAGTGTTCTACTGGGCGATGGTGGGGATGGCTTGTGCTGCGACAGCTGAGCTGGTCCGAGGGAGTGACGAACTGGCGGCTGAGGGGGGCAGCGTGAGTCGCTCCCCGCTGTGGGGACTGAGGTCCTGGAGGTCGCCTGAGGCTGGTGATCGGCTCAACCCTGGGTGATCTCTGACGATCTGTGCGGGGACGGCCCCACACGTCTTCCCCACATTCTTGGAGTTCTCCGTGTCCCATACTTCCCTGCGCTCATTTTTCCCCCACCGTGTCACCACAGCTCTGGCTGTGTGTTGCGCCCTGACTCCTGTCCCCGCCACGATCGGCCTCAGCTCAGGTGCGGCTTTTGCTGCTTCACCTGCGGCAACGTCCTCGACGATGATGATCCAAGACAGCTTCACCCGCACCGTTTCTGGTTCTTGGGGTTCTAGCGATCACGGTGGAACCTGGACGGCGCCTAGCGCGGCGACCGTCCAGGTCATCGGCGGTCGCGGCCAGATCGATGGCTTGGCTCCGGCGACCGCATCAACCCTGTTGCACAACGCCACCCTGCCAGCAGACATGTCATGCGGGGTGTCCTACGTGGTCCCGGCGACGCGCGTTTACACCGCCGTCGAAGCCAGGGTGCAGTCGACCACCGGTCCTCGTTATCGGGCGAGTGTCGTCGTGATGCCCGAATCAGGGCGGTTGGCCTTGACGATTGTGCGCGCTCATGGCTCTTCAGAGACCGTTGTCGGGCATCGCGACCTGTCAGCGACGGCGAAGCCTGGCCAGGTGGTCCGGGTCGAGATGGCGGTGACCGGGACGGATCCTGTCCGATTGCGGGCTAAGGCTTGGGCCGGAAGCACCGCTCCTGACTGGCAGATCGATGCGACCGATGCGTCAGCAGATCGAGTCACCCAACCTGGTCGGATGGGGGTGCGTGCCTACGTGTCCAGCTCGGGGGCCAAAACCTCAGTCCAGCTCGACGACGTCACTGCATCGTCCTTGGCTCCCGCCGTACCACCCACGACGCCACCTGCGACTCAGGAACCGTCAACGCCGTCGGGCCCGCCCGCGATCCAGCCAGCCGCGACAGCAGGATCGGCAGCGTTGGGGTCCACCAACTACTCGATTCCCGCAGGTGCGGTCTTCGTCTCTGCGGCCGCAGGCAACGACAGCGCTGCCGGCGGCAAGGACACCCCGGTGAAAACGGTGGCGGCGGCCCTGCGCAAAGTCGGCGCGTCAGGAACGATCGTGCTTCGCGGCGGTGCTTACCACGAGAGCGTCACCATCCCGGCGAATAAGCCAGTGACCATCCAGTCTTTCCCCGGCGAAAAAGCCTGGTTTGACGGGTCACGGGCCGTCGGCGGTTGGCGCGCGGACGGGACAGCGTGGGTGGCCACCGGCTGGTACACCAATTTCGATGACAGCCCCACCCAAACCACTGGCGCACCTGACAATGACACCCCTGGATGGCAGTTCATCAACCCGAAATACCCGATGGCATCGCACCCGGACATGGTCTGGATTGGCGGTGTCGAACAACGCCAGGTCGGCTCCCGAGCTGAGGTCAAAGCAGGCACGTTCTATGTCGACGACGCCGCAGGCAAGCTCTATCTCGGATCAGATCCGCAAGGCAAGGTCGTTGAGGCCAGCGACCTCACCGCGGCGATGAACATCCAAGCCCCCCAAGTGAGTTTGCGTGGCATCGCGGTGCGTCGATATGCCAACTCCGTCCCGCAGATGGGCGCGATCCTGGGCTACGGCACCGGCTTGCAGATGGAAAATGTGATCGTTCAAGACAATGCCACCACCGGTCTGGGGGTGTACGCCGGAGGCGCCCGGCTATCTCGTATCACGGTCAGTGGTAATGGCGAGACCGGCCTGAACGGGTGGCGAGCCGACGACTTGGTCGTCACGGATTCCCTGTTCGAGAAGAACAACGACGAACGCTTCAACTTCGCACCAGCTGCGGGGGCGATGAAAGTCGTCAAGAGCCAAGGCGTCGTGGTGCGCGGCAGTAAGTTCGTCAACAACCCCGGCCCCGGTCTGTGGTTTGACGAGTCGGTGGCGAAGATGACCGTCGTGGGCAACGACATCCGTGACAACGAGGGCACCGGTCTGATCGTGGAACTGTCCTCCCGCGCGGTCGTCGCGGATAACGTCGTCACCGGCAACCTGGAGGAGGGCATCCGGGTCCAAAACAGCGACAAGGTGTCGGTGTGGAACAACACCATCGTCAACAACGAGCGGGCGTTGAACCTGGTCCAAGACTGGCGGGAAGCGAGCAACCTGTCCGTCGCCGGTCACGACCCGCGGATGGGCTTGCCTGACCCGTTGATGCCGTGGATCCTGCGGGACATCTCCATTGGCAACAACATCCTGCAAGCCGGTCACGGCGCGAATGCCACTCTCGCGGTGGAGAACTACGAGCACAAGTACGACGCGGACGCACTGCGCATCACCAGCGACGGCAACATCTACCAGGTGCCCGCGTACGGCGCCCCACGGTGGCAAGTTGTCTGGGCGCGTCGTGGCACCGACCCGTATGTCTACACCACGCTCGCGGATTTCCGGGCGGCCCGTAGCCAGGAAAAGCACAGCGTCAGCACCACTGCCGCAGCCCGCACCACCGCACTGACCGCTATCGCCCAACCGTTGCCTGCCGCAGTGACTGCGGCACTTCTGGGTAAAAAGCTCACCGGGGTCGTCGGCGCGGTGCGCTGACGCCGACATCCCACCGCACGCGGCGTGTCGTCGACATTAGCTCGATGACGCGTCGCGTGCTGCGGTCTGGAGCTCCTGCACCCACGCCTTCAGGCGATCAGGTGCTGCTGGTGGGCTAAACCCCGCCGCAGTGATCTTCGCCAGTGACAACGCGCTGTGCTGTGGCCGCGGCGCCAGATCTTTACCGCTGCCATAGACAGCGGTACTGACTCGGCCGATGTCTCCAGGGTCGCGTCCACACCAGGCGAAAACCTGTGCGGCGACCTCCGCCCAGCTCGTCACCGGGCCGGAGTTGGTGAGGTGATATACGCCGTACGGGGCGTTCTCGCGCAGGAGGTGAACGATCCCGGCGGCGAGGTCATCAGCGAAGGTGAGCCGACCGTATTGGTCGTCAACCACAAGGGGCGAGACCCCCCGACCAGCCAGCGACATCATCGTCGCGACGAAGTTGCGACCCTGCCCAACCACCCAACTGGTGCGCACCAGATAGTGCCGAGGCACCTGCGCTACCAGCGCCTCTCCTGCTGCTTTGGTGGCGCCATATACCCCCAAGGGGCACACCGGTTCGTCTTCGAGGTGCTCCTCGACAGTGCCGTCGAAGACATAGTCCGAGGAAATATGCACCAACGTCAGTCGACGATCCCGCGCCAGATCGGCCAGACGACGTACGCCGTCCACATTGACCGCCCACGCTCGACGGCGACCTTCTGCTTGTTCGGCGTCGTCAACAGCGGTGTACGCCGCGGCGTTGATCACCGTGCCCACCCCCCGCCAGTCCAACTGCTCCAAGCTGTGCGGATCGGCCAGGTCACAGGTGGCCCGGTCCACAAAGGTGGCCTGCGGCACCGCTGCCTGCAGCGCTCGCCCGAGTTGGCCTGAGGAGCCCAACACCACGATCCGGGCCGGAGGGATGGGGGTGATCTGCGACAACATCGGGTGGTCCTGGTCAGCTGGGGAAAGGACAGTCTGCTCCAGCGGGATCGGCCAGGCCACCCCCACCTGTGGGTCGGCCAGGTTCACGAAGGTGTATTCCGCGGTGGCTTGCGCGCTCCAATGGTCGTTGACTAGGTAGGCGTACGCCGTCCCCGGATCAAGCGACTGATAGGCGTTGGCCACCCCTCGCGGAACGAACACCGCCACACCCGGATCAATCATCATCGTGGCCACCCGGCCGAAGGACTCACCGGCCCGTAAATCCACCCAGGCCCCATACACCCGCCCGGTGGCGACGGACACCAACTTGTCCCACGGCTCGGCGTGGAACCCCCGTGTCACTGGGCCGTCATTGAACGACACGTTCTGCTGCACCGGACCAAAATCGGGAAGTCCCGCAGCGACCATGCGTTCGCGGTTCCAGTTTTCTTTGAACCAGCCCCGGGCGTCGCCATGCACTGGTAGCCGCCACACGGACAGTCCAGGAATTGTGGTGTCTTCCCGGTGCATCAGCGCGCACCCTCCCCGCTCAGGGGGCGTTCACCAGCAGCCGCGTATTTACGTTCGGTGGCGGCTTTTTGCGGTCGCCACCACGCCTCATTGGTGCGATACCAGTCGATAGTCGCAGCGAGACCAGCCCGAAAATCCTGGTAGCGCGGAGTCCACCCCAGCTCAGTGCGCAACGTGGTCGCGTCGATGGCATATCGCAAGTCATGCCCAGCACGATCAGTGACCAGGTCGTAGGCGTCCCGAGGCTGACCCATCACGTCGAGGATCATCTCGACGACTTCACGGTTGTTTTTTTCTCCGTCCGCGCCAATCAAGTAGGTCTGCCCGATGCGGCCGCGAGTCAAGATCTGCAGCACCGCAGCATTGTGATCGTCAACGTGGATCCAGTCCCGCACGTTGGCTCCCGCGCCATACAACCGGGGACGCACCCCGTCGATCACATTGGTGATCTGTCGCGGAATGAACTTCTCCACATGTTGATAGGGGCCGTAATTGTTAGAACAGTTGCTGATGGTCGCCTGCACCCCAAACGATCGGGTCCATGCCCGCACCAGGTGATCCGACCCAGCCTTAGTCGCTGAATACGGACTGGACGGGCGATACGGCGTGGACTCAGTGAACCGCGACGGATCGTCTAACTCCAGGTCGCCGTACACCTCGTCAGTGGACACGTGATGAAAACGCACCCCGTGGCGACGTACCGCCTCCAACAACTGGAACGTGCCGATCACGTTGGTCTGCACGAACGGGCTCGGGTCAGCCAAAGAATTATCGTTATGGGATTCCGCCGCGAAATGCACCACCGCGTCGCAGCCACTCACCTGCTCATCGACGGTGGTTGCGTCAGCAATGTCACCGACAACCAGGCGGCATCGCGTCGGGGATAGTCCTTCGAGGGTACGGCGATCCCCGGCGTAGGTGAGTTTGTCCAGCACCACCACCGACGCATCGGTGTGGTCCAGGACATGCCGCACGAAATTGGCCCCGATGAACCCGGCGCCACCGGTCACCAGGATGGATCGTAGGTCAGTCATGCTGGGCTCCTGTCAGTCTGGTCCTGCGAGGGCAGGTGGGCCCCGCACTTCTCACATGTTGCTGGTCCGGCCTGGTCGTCATACGTCTCGTCGTCATCGTCGGGCAGCGGCTGGATGGGGGTGGTCGCCAGGTTGGAGAGGACCTCCCGCAGCAAGGTGCTCGACGTGTGCCGGGTATACGGGAAGTACTCCACCCGCGCGCCGACCTGTCGCAGGTCAGCTTCGAGTTTGTCTCCCTTGGGGGTGTGCTGCCAGTCGTCGCCCTTGAAGATGACGTCGTAACGGAACTCCTGCCACGAGTCGAACTTGTCAGCGTGGTCGTCGACAACGACTTGGTCCACGGCAGCCAGGTGTTGGACGATTGCCATCCGTTCATCCAGGGGGATCACCGGGGTTTTTGATTTGACTTTTTCTACCACCCCGTCTGAGACCACCCCGACGATGAGGTGGTCGCAGTGTTTACGAGCCTGAAGAATGATATTCAGGTGACCGATGTGAAACATGTCGAAAACGCCCGAAACGTACCCCTTGACCACTTTTCCTCATTTCTGTTGCGGGGACGTCGGCACTGACGGTCACCTGACCGTCACGCAGAGGCGTCCCCCCTCCCCAGCAATGGCACCCCGAGGGGATTCAGATGTATCTCACCTGGATCCCGGACTTTCTTCCCCTGAGTCTGCCCTCTCGGCCGCTCGAGTAGGCCGCAGTACTCATATCAAGATGATTTTTGACGACTGGTGATGATGGCAGTCCCCTCGTCAGACCCGCGGCGCGTGGGTAGTCGGGGAGAACCCCCACAACCATGATGCTTCGCGCCCCGGGTGAACGCCTATGAAACAGTCGTCCAATTTCAGGTATCGTAGCAAAGAGAGTTCAGATACCTTCGCGCAGCAGCTTTGGGGGAGGTGCGACGACCCGCACCAACGGGCCGCCACCACATCGGTAGCACGACGCGCTATATCGGTGCGTCATGCCATATCCACATGTGCGTCGACCTTGAACCGTCCGACGGGGGACGAGGGGAAGACCGCACAGTGCAACCAGCCGATGCCATGGCAGGGCAACACCCGAGCCGATGTGGGGGAGACAGGTCTTAGCGAGAGGAGTTGCGGGAATGCGCATCGCCATGGTCGGAACACGAGGGGTACCTGCTCGATACGGAGGTTTCGAGACCTGCGTGGAGGAAGTGGGTCGTCGACTCGCTGACGCCGGGCATGAGGTCATCGTGTATTGCCGCGCCGACGAACGAGGCCCTGACACCTACCTCGGGATGTCACTCGTATGGCTGCCTGCTTTGCACCACCGCGTCGCGGAAACCCTCAGCCATACCGCCCTGTCCGTGGCCCACGGCATCAGCAAAGCCCGCCCGGACGCCGCGATTGTCTTCAACGCCGCGAACTCCCCGCTCATCCCCCCACTCAGCATGTCGCGTATCCCAGTGGCCACCCACGTCGACGGCCTGGAATGGAAACGCGCGAAATGGGGCCCAGTCGGGCAGCGCTACTACCGGATGGCTGAATCCCTCGCGGTGCGCTGGTCTGACGCGCTGATCGCCGACGCGATCGGCATCCAGGATTACTACCAAGACGAATTCGGGGTCGCCACCCACCTCATCACGTACGGCGCTCCGCACGTCGAGCGCGCTGACCACCCCGGTCTCACCGAACTCGACCTGACTTCCCGCGGATACCACCTGGTCGTGGCTCGGATGGAACCGGAAAACCACGTCTCTCTCATCGTCGACGGCTATGTCCGAAGCAATGCCACCGCGCCACTGGTGCTGGTGGGTTCGGCGCCGTACGCCGACGAATACATCTCCTCGATTCGGGCGCTTGCCGACGAGCGAGTCCGCTTCCTCGGCGGAGTGTGGGATCAGGAACTGCTCGACCAGCTCTATGCGAACTCCCTGATCTACTGGCACGGACATTCCGTGGGAGGCACCAACCCTTCGCTGCTGCGCGCCATCGGCGCTGGTGCGGCCGTCAACGCCTTCGATGTGTCCTTCAACCGGGAGGTCCTCGGCGCCGCTGGCCGATACTTCTCCCAACCGGACGACATCGCCGCCCTGGTGACCGACGCCGAAACCGACCTGTCGGCGACCCTCGCCCGTGGTGAGAGCTCCCGGGAGCGCGCTGAGCGATATGACTGGGACGATGTCGCCGCGAAATATGAACACCTGTGTGCCCGCCTCGCCAACGGCGACCTGCGTAAACGTGGATCTCGTGGATATCGGCGCCCGCGCCCGCGCACCGTGGAGGCGACGCCGTTGCTAGACAGCCGCCTCACCCAGGAGACCCACCGGTGACCGCACCCGAGCGTCAGTCCCGATCCATTCCCGACACGGTGCGACTTCTTGCCGGATTCCAGAAAAGCTCCCAAGGCGCCCCGGCGTACTCCAGGTTTGTCAACCGGCCCCTGGGCCGCGTCTTCGCCGCGATCGCTGATCGGCTGAACCTCACGCCCAACCAGGTCACCCTGATCTCCGGGCTGACTTCGCTGAGTGGCATTGCCGCGCTCGCGCTGCGCCCCGCCGATTGGATGACCGGTATCCTCACCGCGACACTGCTCGTCCTGGGGTATGCCTTGGACTCCGCTGACGGGCAACTCGCCCGACTCACCGGTGGCGGATCCCCCGCCGGTGAATGGCTCGACCACGTCGTGGACTGCATCAAGATCAGCCTGCTGCACCTGACCGTGCTGATCTCCCTCTACCGATACACCGACCTCGACCGCAGCTGGCTGCTGATTCCGGCCGGGTATGTCCTCGTCGCCAACCTGTATTTCTTTGCTTTCATCCTCGGTGACCAGCTCAAACGGCAACACGGAGTCACCCGTAAACCTTCAGGTGCACCCGCTTCAGTGCTGCGCTCCTTGCTCGTCGCACCCACCGACTACGGCCTGATGTGTCTGACCTTCCTGCTGTGGGGCGCACCGCCGATCTTCCTCAGTGCGTACGCCGTCCTCCTGCTCGGCACCACCGGATACGTCCTGCTGGGCCTGCCCAAGTGGTATCGCGACATGTGTGCCCTACCAGGACAGTCCTGATGGGCACCCCCAACCAGCGCGTCGTCGTCGCCGTCCATCCCGGTGCCGAGCGATACGGCTCAGACCGGATGTTCGTCGAATCCGTGCGCGGGCTCCTCGCCGCGGGTTGTCATGTCATCGCGGTCCTCCCCGGACCAGGCCCCCTCTGCGCTGACCTCACCGACGCCGGAGCCGACGTCGACTTCGCGCCCCTGCCCGTCCTGCGTAAATCCGCGCTGAAGCCCGCAGGCCTGGCCACTCTCATCGCCGACACCGTGCGCTCAGCGCGACACACCCGAGACCTGCTGCGACGTCACCGACCCGACGCTGTCTACGTCAGCACCCTGACCATCCCCACCTGGATCGCCGCTGCCCGCCTGCATCGCACCCGGGTGGTCTGCCACGTTCACGAAGCCGAACCCCACGCTCCACGCCCCGTGCGCCTCGGATTGGCCTCCCCGCTGATGCTGGCCGACTCGCTCATCCTCAACAGTGCCTTCGCCGGGACAGTTCTCACCGACACCCTCCCTGCCCTCGCATCACGGATCACCGTGGTCCCCAACGGTGTCGCCGGCCCACCCCACGAACCAACCCCGCCCCGCACCACCCTGGACGGACCCATCCGGGTCGTCTTCGTCGGACGGCTTTCCCCCCGCAAAGGCCCCGACATCGCCTTAGCCGCCGTACGACGTCTGCGCGACCAAGGCCACGACATCCGGCTCACCCTCATCGGATCGGTCTTCACCGGCTACGAATGGTTCGAAGACCAACTCCGCCGTGACGCCGCCACCGACATCGCTGACGGAACCCTCACCATGCGCGGCTTCACCGACGACATCTGGAGCGAACTCGCCCACGCTGACATCGCGCTCGTACCCTCCGTCATGCCCGAACCCTTTGGGAACGCCGCCGTCGAAGCCATCCTGGCCCGACGCCCCGTCGTCGCTAGCCGAATCGGCGGACTCGTCGAAGCCGTCGCCGGAGCTGACAGCGCCGCCCTGGCTACCGCCGGTGACCCCGACGACCTAGCCCGCGCCATTGACGACCTGATCAGCCGCTGGCCCACCATCGCCGCCGCCACCGACGCCGCCTGCGCCCACGCCCGCCACGCCTTCGCCCCGCAGCGATACCGCCACACCGTCGCCACCATCGTCACCGCCCGCCCGACCTCCCCCGCCGAGGAGACCGACTCGTGACCGACGGACTCGCCGTCATCGTCGTCAATTACGACTCCGCTGACCTGCTGCGCGACCACCTCACCGCTGTCCAACGCGACCTCATCAGCGCCACCGACCCGCGCCTCAACCAGGCGCAGATCATCGTCGTCGACAACTGGAGCACCCCCACCGCCCGCGCCCAGATCACCGCGCTCGCCAGCGAACACCACTGGACGCTCCTGCCCCAACAGGACAACCTGGGTTTTGGCCTCGGTACCAACCGCGGTGTCGAGGCCGCCCGTGCTGCCGGAGCCACCCGATTTCTGCTACTCAACCCGGATGCCCACATCGACGCCCCTTCGGTGCGTGCGCTTCTCGACGCCGTCGACACCGACCCGATGACCCTCGCCGCGCCGGTCATTACCCGACCCGATGGCACCCTGTGGTCTGACGGGCACGACTTGTACCTCGCCGATGGCACCACCCGCGCCACTCGACGACGGGACCCGCAGCTGCCCGACGATGCTGTCGCTGAATGGTTCACGGGGGCCTGCCTGATGCTCACCGCGCACCTGTGGGACGCTGTGGGCGGATTCGGTGACGACTACTTCCTCTACTGGGAAGACGTCGAACTGTCCTGGCGGACCACCCGCGTGGGCGGCACCCTGCGCCTCATCCGAGATGCCCACGCCGTCCACGACGAAGGTGGCACCCACCGCCACGCCGACCGGCAAGGACATTCCCCGACTTTCACCTACTACAACGTGCGCAACCGGTTGCTCTTCGCCGCCCGCAACCTCGACCGGTCTACCCGCCGTCGATGGATCCGCACCGCACCCGCCGCCGCCTGGCAGGTCCTCTCCTGGAGCGGACGACGTACCGCCCTGCGCTCACCGCAGCTAGTTCGCGCCGCGCTGCGCGGCACGTACGACGGCATCGCCGTGGCCAGGCGCACCCCGCTTCCGCCCAGCAACTCCAGCCGACCCCTGCGAGTCTTGGCGTCCTTCCCCCAACCCCGACCCACCACCAACCCCTACATCGTCATGCTCAAGGAATGCCTCGAGGCACACCCGCAGATCCACCTCGACACCTTCACCTGGCGACGTGCCCTCACCGGCGACTACGACCTCTTTCACGCTCACTGGCCTGAGATCCTCGTCTCCGGCCATACCCCGCTCAAAGCCCTCATCCGGCAAGCCTTGTTCGCCGCAATGCTGACCCGGATGCGCGCCCGACGCACCGCGATCGTGCGCACCGTGCACAACATTGACCTGCCCCAAGGGATCAGCTGGCGCGAACGAGCCCTCCTGCGCCGCTTCGAACGACGTACCGACTTGAGGATCGTGCTCAACCCGCACACTCCAGCGCCCGAACCCACCCGCACCATCCCGCACGGGCACTACCGCGACTGGTTCGCCCACTACCCTGACGCCGCCCCGCAACCCGGCCGCGTCGCTTACCTCGGGCTGATCCGACGCTACAAAGCGGTCGACACCCTCATCCGGGCCTTCATCCAGACCCCCACCGACTCGCCCGCCCGGTCCCTCTTCATCGGTGGCAAACCTTCCAGCACCGAACTAGCCCAGGACATGGAAGAACTCGCCGCCCGTGACCCGCGCGTCGAACTTGCTTTGACCTTCCTGCCCGAAGCTGACCTCGTCGATGCCGTCCGCAGCGCAGCACTGCTGGTGCAACCTGCTCCCGACATGCATAACTCCGGCACCGTGCTGATGGCGCTCTCCCTCGACCGACCCGTGCTCATCCCGGACAATGCCGTCAACCGCGACCTCGCCGCTGAAGTCGGTCCCGGCTGGATCCACACCTTCACCGGCACCCTCACCAGCGACGACATCGAACGGGCTCTCCGCGACTGCACCCTCCAGGACACCCATCCGCGCCTCGACGGTCGCGACTGGTCCACCACCGCCCACGCCCACCTGCAGGCCTACCGCGCGGCATTCGCATTGCCTCGTGCCGCCACCGCGCCCATCCGTACCCCCCATCTGAGCGACCCGGAGCAGCATCCTGGAAGAGCTGCGCAGGGGTCGGTGACGGCCTCGCGCCGAGGGATGGAGGAACGATGACAGCAGTAGAAGTGTTGACGGCGATCCGTCGCGCCTGGTGGGTCGCGCTGATCTGTGCCCTCGTGGGGGCGGGCGCGATGTTGGGCCTGTCCAGCCGAACCACCCCGACGTACGCCGCGTCCGCGCGAGTGTTTGTCTCCATCGCCAAGGGCAAGAGCGCCACGGACCTGTCGCAGGGCGCCACCTTCGTTCAGTCCCAGGTTGCGTCCTACGCCGACCTGGTGACCTCACCGTTTGTGCTCGAACCGGTGGCGAAGAAACTGGGCGTCGACGGTGGCGGGAAAAAACTCGCCGACGTGGTCACCGGGTCAGCCACCAAGGAAACCGTCTTGATCACCATCAAGGCCACCGATACTGATCCGCAACGGGCCTCTGACATCGCCGACGCTGTCGCCGATGAACTCGGCGCGGCGGTGAGGCAACTCGCACCCCGCGACACTGATGCGCGGCCCATGGTGCAGGTCGTCACTGTCGCCAGATCTGGACCGCCTTCTGCGCCTGTTAGTCCCCAGACCAGCCAGAACACAATGGTGGGGGCCCTGGCAGGAGGCATCATCGGCTTGGTGTTGGCCGTCTGGATCGGCCGACCCCGCGAACGATCTGCTCATCGATGGTTCAGCAAGAAAGCAGAGCAACCGACCAAGAAACCGAAGGAGACCGCTACCGAGGTCACCACGAAGCAAAGCACTACGAAGCAAAGCACCAGTTCGCAGAATGCCGGCACGGCCGGCCGCACGACGTACGACGGGGGACGCGCCACCAGCGACACCGGTGGACGCGAGCATGATCAGGGGGAACGACATGGCACGACTCACACGCCGAATGGTCCTGGGGTGGGGCCTCGGGGGCGCTTTCCTGGGCGCGGCGGGCACTTGGGCACTGCGCGACCGCCCCGTCGAGGCCCAGAGCAGCCCGACGGTCCAGCCCAGCCCTGAACGGCTCACCGTCGCGACCTGGCGTCGCCGCGCGCATACTCCCACCTTCATCGCTCACCGTGGGACTGCGGCGACCACCCCGGAACACACCCTCGAGGGATACCGTCATGCTCTCGACGCTGGCGCGACCTGCATGGAAATATCTACGGTCCTCACCTCCGATGCCACGTTGGTCTGTCACCACGACCTGACGTTGGAGCGCACGACCGACGCCACCGGTCCGGTGTCGCGGCGGACGCTGACAGCATTGCGATCCGTGCGGTCCGCTGCGCCACGGTTGGGGACTCGGTGGTCCGGGATTCGCGCTCCGGGCATCCCCACGCTCGGGGAAGCGTTGGACGTGGTTGCTGGCAGGGCAGTGTTGTGTCTGGAAGCGAAGGATGATGGCGGGTATGACCAGCTGATAGCGACGATCGACCAACGTGGGTTGCGCGATCAGGTCTTCATCAAAGTCCCGACTGATTCAGCCAGGTTGGCGCAGGCGAGCGCCGCTGGGTTCCCGGTGTTTGCCTATTTTGGGTCAGAGAAAGGGGTCACACCCCAAGCCATAGAGAAGGCTGCCGAAGCGTTGCGCGGCGACCATGACGTGCTGGTGTTGCCGATTCGCACCATCGCTGGTGACCCGTTGCCTGACGAATTGATCACTGCGGCGGTCGCGACGGGCCGCACGGTCTGGGTGCATCCGGTGCATCGGCGTAGTGAAGTGGATCGGGCGTTGAGTTTGGGTGTGCAGGGGATGATTTCCTCCCATGTCGGCTATGTCTCGTCGCATGCGCCATCAGCCACCCATGACAGTTGGGTGCAGGGTGGGTTGGCCGCTGGCGATCTGACGAAGGATCCGTACGACGAAGCGGAACGGCTGGAATGGCCTGAGCCGGGGGTGATCCGGTTGCGGGAGCGCCTCAAGGCGGGGTGTGTCATGCCGGGCAGTTTGTGTCCGGTCCGCAAGGACACCGGGGTGGTGCGGATCGAGTTTGACCTGCGTTTTGAGGTTCCGCACTCTCCGGATAACAAGGATGCTGCGGCGGTCATTTTATTTGGGCATGACGACGATCGGTACGCCGAATATGGCGCAGGTCATGGGGATGGATATCACGGGTTGGTGCGTCCTGATGGGCAGCTGATTCTGGGTGCTCATCTTGATGGGCGTCGCGAACAGGAAGAACTCTCGTCTGCGAAGGCCACGGCGCCGTTGGCTCCTGGTCGGTGGGTGCGGATGGTGGTGACGATGGACCGTGGGGCCGTGTCTTGGGGGTACGTCGGTGGGCCGACGGTGAAGGCCGATGATGTGCGTTGGCGGGGTGGCTATTTTCATCTCGGGCGGACTCCGACGGCGCCGGGGGTGTCGATCCGGGATGTGGTGGTCAGCTGACGTCAGGCGCGGGTGGGCTGGCGCGGTCGGGGCCGAGTAGGCGGGCAAAAGCGACACAGGATTGCAGGTCACGCCGTACGGCGGGGACGGCGAGCGCGACGAGGGCGACCACGCCCGCTCCGGTGAGGCCATCGAGGAGTAGCCGGAGGATGTCGGGCAGTCCTGCGGTGGCGAGGACAACGGCGAAGGCGAGGCCGCCAGCAAGTGCGTTGACGCTGACGATGCGTAGGCCGTTGCTGATGAGCTCCCGGGTGGGCAGTGTGCCGAATCGACCTAGCACCACGAAGGTCACCGGCCACATCACGAAGGGGACGGCGGCGTATCCGGCGGCGACTCCGAGCACTCCGAAGTGGCTGCCTGCCAGGATGGTGACGACCCGGATCACGGTGGTCACCAGGGTGTATCTGCGGTAGGTGGTCATCATGGCTCGGACAGTGAACGCCCAGCCTGCGACGAAATCGACGAGTTGGCATAGTGCTGCGACGGCCAGCAGTGCAAACAGTGGCACGATCGCTTCCCACCGGTCTCCGAGGAAGAGGTGGACTAGCGGGGCAGATCCGGCTGCAACCAGGGCTAACGCCCATCCGACGGTGTATCCGAGGGTGATCTGGGCGCGGCTGAGAACACGCAGGAACTCGCGGTCGTCGTCTTGCACTTTGGCCAGGATGGGGGTGCCGACGTCGGTGACAGGCACCCGGACCTGGTTGTACGGCTGCATCAAGAGTTGGAAGGCCCGGTTGTAGAGGCCGGTGGGGATGCTGCCGTAACGCAGTCCGATGATGAACTGGTCGGCGTTGTTGCCGACGTAGTTGATGAGTTGGATGGTGACATATCCCCAGCCCAGGGACCACATCTGGCGCATCGGCACGGACCGGTCGTAGCGTTGTGGCCGCCACCGGGCGAGCAGCATCAGCAAGGCCAGCATGGTGGCGTAGAGGGTCAGCTGTTGGGCGACTAAGGCGTGGAAACCCCACCCTTGCCAGGCGCCGTAAATCCCGACAGCCAACGCCACCGCGGGGGCCAGGGTGTCAGCGATCGCCAGCTGCGCAAACGCGAGGTCGCGTGCGAGGGATGCCCGGAACTGCGTCGATGCGCCGCTGAGGATGAAGGTGAATGCTAGTGCGCGGGCGACGGGGACCAGCAGTGGTTCGCGATACATCAGCGCGATCAGGGGCGCGGCCAGGAAGATCCCCACGCACAGGGCGACTCCGATCCCCAGGTTCATCCAGAACAGGTTGGAGCGCTGCGCTACTGACAGCGATGAGGCCCGCACCGCCACGGTGTACAACCCGAAGTTTCGGAAGATGTCGGCGATCCCGATGATCACTGAGACCATGGCCAGGAGGCCGTACTCCCCGGGGGTGAGCATCCGCGCCAGGATGATGACTCCGCCGATTTGGATGAGGGTGCGAGCCCCTGACCCGGTCAGGCTGACTGCTGCTCCGCGGGCGGCTCGACGTCCCAGATTCGAGGGTGGGGACGCGCTCACCGTCGTCGCTCAGTCGGGTTGCCGGGTGTGCTGGTCATGGTGTGCTCCGTCAGCGCTTGTCTCGGTCAGCTCCTGGCGGAAGGATGTTGTTTCGGATCGCTTTGCCCCGCAACATTCTTGCCCCCTCTGCCGCGCATTCATTTTGGCACATCGAGATCTGGGGAGATCTCGCTGAGATCAACGCAGACGTCCGTCATGGATCATGCGGCCAGTGGCGGCGCGCAGATCTGGTGTCAGATACCACCATTGCCGCTGGCGATGCCGGACAATCGATATCATGCGCGGGATAATTTTGGCGGGGGGATCTGGGACCAGGCTCCACCCGATCACTCAGGGTGTGAGCAAACAACTGCTCCCGGTCTATGACAAACCGATGATCTACTACCCGTTGTCGACGTTGATCCTGGCCGGGATCCGCGACATCTTGGTGATCACCACGCCCCATGATGCGGAGGGTTTTGAGCGGCTGCTTGGGGATGGATCCCGGTTTGGGATCACCGTGACCTATGCCCGCCAGCCTGAGCCGAAGGGCTTGGCTCAGGCGTTCACCATCGGCGCTGATTTCATCGGAAATGATTCTTGCGCACTGGTATTGGGCGACAACATCTTCTATGGCCAAGGGTTGGGCACTCAGCTGGGCCGGATCGACGGCTCCGATGGGGCATTGATCTTCGCGTATTGGGTCGCCAACCCTGAGGCATACGGCGTCGTCGAGTTTGACGCCGATGGTCGGGCGATTTCCATTGAGGAGAAACCCAGCCACCCCCGCAGCCACTACGCCGTCCCTGGCCTGTATTTCTACGACAACGACGTGGTCAGTATCGCCCGTGACCTGAAACCTTCACCCCGAGGCGAACTCGAGATCACCGATATCAACCGCATCTACTTGCAAGCCGGTCGGCTGCATGTCGACATCCTGCTGCGCGGCACCGCCTGGCTCGACACCGGCACCTTCGCCGACCTCAACGACGCCGGGAACTTCGTGCGCACCATCCAAGCGCGCCAAGGTCTGCAAGTCGGCTGCCCCGAAGAAGCCGCGTGGCGGATGTCCTTCCTCAGCGACAGCGACCTCGCCCAACGCGCAGCACAACTCGCCAAATCCGGGTACGGCGCCTATCTCACCTCGCTGCTGGAGCACGGCCACGCCGACCCCGCTGGAGACGCCTCGTGAATCGAGCGTCCATCTCCGTCACCATCGCCGTCCCGACGTTTCGACGTACCGCCATGCTGCGCGACCTGCTTCCCCTGCTAGCGGAACGCACCGGGCCCCTCCCGGAAAGCACCATGGTGCGGATCCTCGTCGTTGACAACGACCCGGAAGGCAGCGCCGCAGCTGTCGTCCGCGACACCGCCGCCACACATCTGCCAGTGCGCTACGTCCACGAACCCGACCCGGGCATCGCTGCCGCCCGCAACCGTGCCGTGGCCGAATGCCCCACCGATGACGTCATCGTCTTCATCGACGATGACGAACAACCCCACCCCGGGTGGCTTGCCCCGCTGGTCGACACCTGGCGACGGACCGGAGCTGACGCGGTGGCCGGACGAGTTGTTCCGCGCTACCAGAGCCCGCCGAGCCCGTGGATCGACGCCGGGGGATTCTTTGTCCGGCGCGACCTACCCACCGGCACCGTCGTACCCACCGCTCCTGCCGGGAATCTCCTCCTTGACCTGCACACGCTGCGACGGCACGGGCTGCGATTCGACCCGCGCACCGGCCTGACCGGCGGGGAAGACACCGTCCTGACCCAGGCGTTGACCCGCCTCGGTGGCACTGTCGTGTGCTGTCGCGAATCCGTCGTAGAAGACCTGGTCCCTACCGAACGGGCCCGTCCCCGTTGGGTGCTCGCCCGGACCTTCAGCCACGCCGTCAGCAGCGGCCTGATGGCCACTGGATTCCCCGACACCACCAGCGCGCTGCCGCAACGGGCCAGCGTGGCTGCTCGCGGCCTCGCCCGGATTCCTCTGGGCGCTGGACGAGCCAGCCTTGGCCTGCTCACCGGCAACCTGCGTCATCAAGCCCGCGGGCTGCGACTGCTGGTGCGCGGCGCCGGGATGGTGGTCGGCGCAGCCGGGATGACGTACGTCGAATATGCCCGTGATGACCAGCCCGGACGTCGCCTCCGCCCTGCTCGCGCCCGGCCCGACACCGCTGCCTCGTCGACACGACCGGCATCATCTGGCCTGGCTGGCGCGCTCGGATCGATCGTGTCAGTGCGCACCGACACACCCGGTCTCGCACTGACCTTCGACGACGGCCCCGACCCAGACGTCACCCCTGCCCTGCTCGACGTCCTCGCCCGCCACCACGCGAGCGCCACCTTCTTCGTCCTCACCCGCCGCGCTCAAGCCCATCCTGACGTCATACGACGCCTCCTTGACGAAGGCCACGAGATCGGACTGCACGGACTGCATCACCGCCGCCTCACCGTCCTCTCCCCAGCCCAAGTCACTGCGGACGTGCGCCGCGCCCACGCCGACCTCACCGACCTGACGGGACACGCTGTGCCCTGGTTCCGGCCTGCCTACGGCGCCCAAGGATGGCGCATCCGTCGCCTCGCCCGCTCCCTGTCACTGACCCCTGTGCTGTGGTCAGCGACCATCTGGGACTGGAAAAACACCGACCATCAGCAACGCCTCGACAAAGCCGCCCTCGCTGGACCTGGCGACATCGTCCTCGCCCACGACGGCCGCGCCGGGCGAGACGACGGAGCCACCGAACCCGCCGACCTGACCCCACTCGATGTCGACAAAGTCACCCTGCTTGACGACATCCTCACGGCCTGGACAGACCGAGGTCTGCGCGTGATGACCGTCTCGGAACTGCTGCGCCACGGACACCCTGTGCACCGCCTGGTCCGACCGGTGGCCAGCGACCTCCCCTGGCGCCGATCCGCCAGGTAGGCAATGACGTTCAAGCCACCGGGCGGGGTCGTCCTCCTAGACTCTGGGCATGCGCGTCCTGGTCACCGGTGGCTGCGGCTATATCGGTACACACACCGTCCTCCAGCTCGTCACCGCCGGCCATGACGTCGTCGTCGTCGACGACTTCTCCAACGCCTCCCCAGCGGTCATCCCCCGACTCGAAGAACTCGCCGACCGACCTATCCCAGTGCACCGATTCACCCTCGAAGATCGCGCTCGCACGGACCATCTCCTTGCCACTGAACGTGTGGATGCGGTGATCCACTTTGCTGGGTTCAAAGCGGTCGGTGAATCAGTGGCTCACCCGATCAGCTACTACCGCAACAATATTGGAGCGACCCTGTCGCTGCTGGAAGCGATGAGCGCCCACGACGTCCACCGCCTGGTGTTTTCCTCCTCAGCGACGGTGTACGGCGCCGACGCCACGCCCCCCTTCACCGAAGACCTCCCCACCAGCGCCACCAACCCCTACGGCTGGACCAAAGTCATGATCGAACAGATCATGCGTGACCTGGCCGTCAGCGATCCCCAGTGGCGCATCGCCCTTTTGCGTTATTTCAACCCGGTCGGTGCTCACCCTTCTGGGCGCATCGGTGAAGACCCCAGCGGTATCCCGAACAACCTGCTGCCGTTCATCGCTCAGGTTGCGGTGGGCCGCCGCGACCGGCTGCTCATCTTTGGCGACGACTACGACACCGTCGATGGCACCGGGGTGCGGGACTTTATCCACGTCGACGATCTGGCCTTGGGCCATGTCGCCGCTCTCGAAGCGCTCGGCCATCGCGACGAGGCCGTGAACACCTGGAATCTCGGGACCGGCCAAGGCACGTCAGTGCGGCAACTGTTGCGAGCGTTTGAGAAAGCATGCGGGCGAGAGCTGCCCTATGCCGTGGCACCGCGCCGTCCCGGTGACATCGCCACGTCATACGCTGACCCGACCCGGGCCCACCGCGACCTCCGGTGGGAAGCCACCCGCAGCATCGACGACATCTGCGCGTCCGCATGGGCGTGGCAGTCGGCGAACCCCCACGGATATCAGGCCTGAAACAGCAGGCCGCAACCTTGCTGAGGCTGGTTAATCGTCGAGAGCGACTGTCACTGAGATGGTGTATTGGTCACCGCGATAACGGTGGTCGCCGCACTCGATGATCTGCCCGGACGGGTCGTAGGCGCTGCGCCACATCGTCAGCAACGGATCGGCGCGGGTCAGCCCGAGTAGTCGACGCTCAGCGCCGGTGGCATTGCGGGCGGCGAAGGTCTGCTGCGCAGTCCGTGGGCTCAGGCCGCAGCTGCGCAGGATGGCATAGAGGCCTTCTCGCTCGAGGCGTTCAGTGGTGAACGCGGCCAACGCGGGAGAGTCTGGGGGCAGCCAGTTTTCCAGGATCGCCAATGGCAACTCACCGACGTACCGCAGTCGAGTCAAGTGGATCAGCCGGGTGCGTTCTGGCAATCCCAAGGTGCGTGCCGCCCGAGGATGTACGGCGGTGGTCTGCAAATCCAGCACTGTGGTGCGCGGGGCTCGATCCGCTGCGGCGAGATCGTCGTACAAGCTGTTGAGCTCGGCGTGCTGTTGGACGCCGCCGCTGGCGACGACGGTCCCCACGCCGCGTCGCCGGACCAACAGTCCGCGCTCGACGAGGACTGCGATGGCGCGCCGCACTGTGGGCCGGGACAACTTGAGGCGGTGCGCCAAGTCCAACTCTGTCTCGACGAGATCGCCTGGTTGGAGGCGGCCGTGCTCGATGCCAGCGAGGAGAGCATCAGCCAATTG
Organism: Austwickia sp. TVS 96-490-7B; assembly: GCF_019331795.1. Taxonomy (GTDB): domain Bacteria; phylum Actinomycetota; class Actinomycetes; order Actinomycetales; family Dermatophilaceae; genus Austwickia. The sequence goes on along the minus strand of NZ_JAHPZL010000001.1, from coordinate 322,287 downwards.
CAGGTAGAGCGGGGAGGTGCTGCTGCGGTCGAGGTGCACGGGCAGCGGGACAGTCACCTTCCCAGGGTAGCTAGGGTGGCGCAGCGAGCCACGGCGGGGCGTGGCCCCTCGGAGGGCGGCTCCTCGAAGGGGATGACGGTGGGATGGTGGGGTCATGCGGCACCGACCGTCATCCACGAGTCGGTGCGGGCGCGCCGCCCCAAGGCCACCGCGCGCAGCCCCATGAAGATCTGGAAAGCCCCCCAGAGGACCATGACGGCGATCCCAGGGCCGGTTGAGGTGAGTTGGTCCGCGCAGACGTGCACGGCGACCGCGAGCGGGGCATAAGCCACCAGGAGCCACACCTGGGCGAGTGCCAGCCACCTGGCATCTCCGGCGCCGATGAGCACCCCGTCGAGGACGAAAACATACCCGGAGATCGGTTGGCCTAGGGCGACGACCAGAAGCGCCATCGCCAAAGCGTCCCGCACTCCCTGATCCGGGGTGAAAAGCACTGGCAGGACAGTGTGTAGGGGCAGCAGTAGGACGCCCAAGGCGACGCCACACCAGGTGCCCCAGCGAGTCATCATGGTGGTCATGGTGCGGGCAGCGGCGGTGTCGCCGCGTCCCAAGGCATGCCCGGTCAGGGACTGACCGGCGATGGCGAGGGCGTCCAGTGAGAACGTCAGGAAAGTCCAGATCGTCGCGGACACCTGATAAGCAGCCAACGGGATATCGCCGAGCGCGGCAGCTGCCCACGTCGTCAGCAACAAGATGGTGCGCAGCGCGAGAGTGCGCACCAGCAGCGGTACGCCGTCGACGGCGGCAGTGAGGATGCCACGCAGGTGAGGACGTCGAGGGGCGCGGTGGTGATGCGCGGCGCGAGCTACTACCGCCAACAGTGCGAGCGCCATGGAGTTTTGGGCGATGACGGTGCCCCAGGCTGATCCGGCGACGCCGAGGTGCAGGCCGAGGACAAACCACACGTTGAGGGCGATGTTGGCGGTGAAGCCGAAGGTGGTGACCAGCAAGGGGGTGCGGGTGTCCTGAAGTCCGCGCAGGATGCCGGTGGTAGCCAGGGTCAGCAGCATCGCGGGCAGGCCGAGGGCGCTGATCCGCAGGTAGGTGATGGCGTGGCTCAGGACCTCAGGGGACGGTCCGAAAGCAGCAGCGAGAGGTGCGGCGCCGAGACCGACGACAGCGCAACTGAGGATTCCGAGCGCGGCAGCCAGCCAGATCCCGTCGAGTCCGGCGCCCAAGGCGTGGCGGGTCCCTGCAGCGCCGAGAGTGCGGGCGACGACAGCTGTCGTGCTGTACGCCAGGAAGACAAAAAGGCCAGCGGCGGTGGACAAGATGGCGCCAGCGATGCCAACACCAGCGAGGCTGGAGGTGCCAAGGTGGCCGATGATGGCAGAGTCGGCTAAAAGGAAGAGGGGTTCTGCGACGAGAGTGACATAGGCGGGGATAGCGAGCCGCAGGATGTCACGGGTATACCCCTGCGCTGATTGAGGGGCAGGGGTGTTGGCGGTCACGAAGGAACGATACCGACGGCGTGTCGTGGTGGTGTGTCCCGGTTGCTCACTCGAGTTTTCCACATCCTTGTCCCCAGGGGACCGGGTGATCTGGGGAATTGACGTGGCATTGACCGAATGCTGGGTTGCAGCTTCCTGAAGTCGGGTTTTATCAAAGTCGTGGTAAAGAGGGGAGGTCAGGGGGCATGGATAAACATGCAGTTATCCACAGGAGTTTCCACAGGGCTGGTGAGAGGGGTGCGGTGATCGCCGTACGGCGTCGACCGGAGGGGGAGGGGGCCAGGCTGGGCATGGTGGCGGGCCTGATATCCGCTCTGTGAGACATGCTGTCTCGCAGGGTGCCCCTGCGACAACTTCTCCACAATCAACAGGCTGTGCGTTGTATTCGGGCCGGTCAATGCGGGGGAAGCGGCAATAAATCCCCCGCTTATCCCCAGCTGTATCCACAGGCTGTGGATGTTCTCCACCGATGAGAGGCAGTTGTCCACAAGTTGTCCACAGCGTTATCCACAGCTGTGATTGAGCGGACGCTTCCAACGCCGTAACGTGTGCACGCCGCACTCGCACAAACGTCTTGTTGGGCGCTCGACCTTGTCCGGGCGCGGTTCCTGCCGATCAAGATGACAACGTCCCATCGCGCCGGTCGCCCAGGTCTCCTGTGCAGGTCGACGCGTTGTCAGAGCGCAGCGGCAGACTGCTCAACGGGGAGCCGCACAGACCTGATCGTCATGACGACGCACGGCTTGGAGAAGGAGGGTCGGGTAGCGCATGTCCATCTCGGAACTCGAAGAGCAATACGCCGCATCCCCCTCCGGCCCCAACGACCGGATGCCCCCCCAAGATGTCACCGCCGAACGATCCGTCCTCGGCGGAATGCTGCTCTCCAAAGACGCCATCGCCGACTGCGTCGAAGCGCTACGCGGCACCGACTTCTACCGCCCCGCCCACGAACTGATCTACGACGCGATCCTCGACCTCTACGGCCGCGGCGAACCAGCAGACGCCATCACCGTCGCCGACGAACTCACCAAACGCGGTGACCTCACCAAAATCGGCGGACAGGCCTACCTGCACGACCTCATCTCCTCAGTGCCGACCGCCGCCAACGCCGGCTACTACGCCCACATCGTCGCCGAACGAGCCACCCTGCGCCGCCTCGTCGACGCCGGCACCCGCATCGTCCAAATGGGATTCGGTCAAGGCGGCGGCGACGTCGAAGAAATCGTCAATGCCGCCCAAGCCGAGGTCTACGCCGTCGCCGACAAACGCGGCGGCGAGGACTACCACCTGCTGCGCGACCTCCTCGAACCCACCTACGACGAAATCGAAGCCGCCGGCGGCGCCAGCGGCGAAATGTCCGGCGTCCCCACCGGATTCACCGAACTCGACGAACTCACCAACGGCCTGCACGGCGGACAAATGATCGTCATCGCGGCACGACCAGCCGTCGGCAAATCCACCCTCGCCCTGGACTTCGCACGAGCCGCAGCGATCAAAAACCAACAAGCCACCGTCATCTTCTCCCTGGAAATGAGCAAATCAGAAATCACGATGCGCCTCATCTCCGCAGAAGCAGGCATCAACCTGTCAAAAATCCGGCGCGGCAAACTCGAAGACCGCGACTGGGAAAAACTCGCCCGACTAGCATCAGACTTTGATACGGCGCCACTCTTCATCGACGACTCACCCAACATGTCGCTGATGGAAATCAGAGCTAAATGCCGCCGTCTCAAACAACGCAACAACCTCAAACTCGTCATCATCGACTACCTGCAGCTCATGAGCTCCGGCAAACGCGTAGAAAGCCGCCAACAGGAAGTCTCCGAATTCTCCCGCGCCCTCAAACTCCTCGCCAAAGAGCTCGACGTGCCCGTCATCGCACTCTCCCAGCTCAACCGTGGCCCCGAACAACGCACCGACAAAAAACCACAAGTCAGCGACCTGCGTGAATCCGGATGCCTCACCGCAGACACCACCATCCTGCGCGCCGACACCGGAGCCCCCACCACCATCGGCGCGCTCGCCGCGACCGGCGCCACCGACATCCCCGTCTGGGCCCTCGACGAATCATTGCGGTACGTGCCCCGACTCATGACCCACGCGTTCCCCACCGGGACCCGGCCGGTCTTTCGGCTCACCACCGCTGACGGCCGCACCATCCGCGCCACCGCCAACCACCCCTTCCTCACCTACGACGGTTGGCGTGCCCTCAGCGACCTACGCCGCGGCGAACGCCTCGCCGTGCCCCGCCACGTCCCCGCACCCGCCGAAGAAGACACCAGCTGGAGCGACGAAGACGTCGTCACCGCCGCGCGGCTCAGCTGCCGCATGGCTGACCTGAGGCTTCCCAGCGCGATATCCAGCCTGCCCAAACGGCACATCGCGCTATTCCTACGGGCCGTGTTCACCGAAGTCGGTGGCGTCATGCTCGCCACCGACCACCCCGGCGGGCACATCTTCTGCTTCGCGGACCACCGCGACCTCCTCGACCGCATCAGCCCCCTGCTGTGGCGCTTCGGGATCACCGGGCACATCGTGCACGACCACACCGGCTGGATGCTCGACATCGTCGACCTCGACTGCCAACGCCGTTTCCTCCAAGAAATCGGCATCGACGGAGAATCCGTCGTCGACGCCGTACGACTCCTCGGGATCGTGCGCGCCGCCACCGCCGTCCCCACCAGCCCCGTCACCGTCGGCACCACCTGGCAGGCCATCGCCACCACCCTGCATGCCAGCCCCGACACCGGCGCCCTCCCCGACGTCGCCGCCACCCTCGACCACGCCGGAATGGACCTGACTGCCATCAACGACGTCCACTGGGACACCATCACCAGCATCGACCTCGACGGTGTCGAACAGGTCTACGACGCAACCGTCCTCGGCAGTCACAACTTCGTCGCCGACGGCATCGCCGTCCACAACTCCATCGAACAAGACGCCGACATGGTGATGCTGCTGCACCGCGAATCCATGTATGAGCAAGATTCCCCCCGCGAAGGTGAAGCCGACATCATTGTCGCTAAGCACCGTAACGGCCCGACCAAGACGATCACTGTTGCTTTCCAGGGCCATTACAGCCGATTCACCAACATGGCGACGAACTACTGATATTTGTTGTCGAGATGGCTGCTGTGCCCCTGGTCGCTGAGGGGGGATCGGTGTCGAGGTGCGCTCAATCGTGTAAGACTGGGGGCCGATTCTAAGAATTAGCTGACGTTATGCATCTCGGGCGTGTTGAGTGCCTTCAGTTATGGGGTTGGTATCCCAAGTTTTCAGAACTCCGCGAGTCGCTCCACCCGGTCCGGCGCTGGACCCGCAGCTGGCAGAGCTACGACGTAACCAAGTTCTTTGAGCACCCGCACTGCCTCGCTCGGGCAGTCACGGACGGCGGCGCCGGTCTGGTGTCGCCGCCACTGAACACGGTTGCTGCGGAGAACTTCGGGCCAGGTCGGACCCGGCTTGGCACCGGACTCCTCCTCGATCATCTGGATCACGTCCTCGAGCGTGGGCCGGGACCGGTGGCCACCCGTGGGAAAGTGAATCCGTGACATCCGTGCTGCCTCAAGCTCGGAGTTAGGGGCGGACTGGCGGCGAGACACACCTGAGATTGCGGCGAGTGTCATGACGCGGGTGAACTGATCACGATGAGCGTGGACATGCAGATGCCCGGCTGGAAGCCCCTCGCCTCGATTGTGGACATACTCGTATCTGAAGAGAGGGTCGCCCTTCGGGCGGCTCCCGGCATAGACGGCGACTTTGGAGTTCAACACCTTGAGGTATCGACCGGAACCGTCGAGTTCACAGCGGTAGTTCACCTCTAACGCCAGAGTGCCCTCTTCGCCGACTGGGATCGTAATGCCGTTCGTGTCATCGGACACCACGAAACGTGAACCACTGCTCGTCGCCTTGAATGGCACCGTATGGCCGATGAAGGATGACACAGCATCGGAGATGCGACGAGCGAACGCCTCGGATTCCTCCTCGAGCGTACTCACGCGGTCTGGAGCCACTTGAGGTCCCGGATGCGGCGAAGCACCTGGTACAGGTCGGCGTCAAGCGCGTTCGCAGCAGCGAGGTGCTCAGCCAGGTCGACGGTCATGCCGAGCTTGGCTTCGAGGCGAAGAAGCTCTTCGGCGAGCTCGGACGGCGTCATGTATTCAGTCGTAGAAGACCCCATCAGTGCACCTCCAGAGCGTGGCTTTCAACTATGACAGACAGTAGGCGCTGGCACTGACAACATGGCTAGGCGCGGTCAGCGCATCTCCCTGTCGACGGCAGAGCGACGAACCGCGAAGGGCACATGGGGGTCTGGGCCTTCAGTTCGCGGACCCTGGCCACCTGGCATCTTGGGTGCCTTCCGTAGCACTCCTGAGCGGACAAAGGTGATGCCTGTGCGTCACCTCTGGAGAGAAGCCTCGGACTGCTTCCGCTTCTTCGAAATGGGGGACCTTTTGGGTACGGAGACACCGAGCCGGGGAAGGCCCAGCCCCTTGAGCTCGGCGCGCATCTCCTTGATCTGTCCCGGATCCTGGCCGACTTCGCCGAAGCCAGTATCGAGGAAAGGCCGCTGCTGCAACGGGAGCCACGTCGCCAGGTACACGGGCCGCTAGCACACGGCCGCCCTGCACACGGCCGCCCTGCGCGCGTCCGCCTGGTCGTGGTCGAACGGTGGTGGTCGCAGGTCATGTCGATGTCAGGGCCTGTGTCCGGGTCGCAGCGCGTCGTCCGAGAAGCTGCGCTGCGCGGCGCCACCGATCTGGTCCATGAGAGGGTGCTGGGATGGCCCTCGACATTGACCGTCTCGCGCCCGTGATACGCAGCGCATGGGGCCCTGACACGTGCTACCCCTACGCTCGTGAGCAGTGGAGCGACGAGAACCCATCTCGCGAGCAGTGCGGCATGAGCGCGCTCGTGATTCAGGATCTCCTCGGCGGTGACCTGCTCTTGGGCGAGGTCTTCGTCGATGGGCAGAAGATCGGATACCACTACTGGAACCGTCTCCCCGACGGCACGGTGGTAGACCTTACTGCCGAGCAATTCGCTGAGGAAGAAACGGTCGTCGGGTGCGAGGTCGTCGAGCGCCCCGCAGGAGCACCGCGTCACTTCGCCGAGCCCTACGTGGTCCTTCGCGCGCGAGTGCTCAACATGGTGGATCGCAACCACGCCTCGCTGCCCGCATCCACTGGCTGAGACGAGGCATGTTGCGCGGCCGCTTCGTCGCGCCGCGATATCTGCAAGGTATGCCGCGTAGGGTTGGGCAAGGTAGGGCAGCGTCTCGACAGCCGCCTACTTTGCCCAAACGGCCACGTATGTTGCATAGCGGCCACCACGGCGGGCCTCCTTGATGCAGGCGGTTGCCAAGACCAACTGCGTCAAGGGCGTGTGGTCGGGGCAGTCTCATGTCGCCTCGTCGCGGACAGTTCTGGGGGCGCGGCGGCGAGGGAGTCACTGGCGGGGTTGGGACCACACTTCTGCGAGGTAGGCCTGTGCTGACTGCTGGTCCATCCCGGCGATCTGTTCGCGGGTGGCCCCGTTATCCAGGAGCTGACTCACCATCCCCAAAGACAGAGCAGGCCGGGCCGGTGGCGCCACACGGCCCCGATCAGGCAGCTTCTTGTCGCGCACGCAGTCCCAGAACTCGTCCTCGGTCACGTCCAGCTGGTCTTTGAGGATGACGGTCCACAGGTGTGCGCTGTACTGTTCGGGTGCGTCGGCGGGGTGGGAGATGCGTGTGCGCAGGATCCGCCCGTCAGGGAGCACCAGTTCGAACGTCGGGTGGTGGCTGACCAGCTTGCCGGTGGCGCCTCGGACCGAGGTCCACCCCTCGCGCTGGCAGAACTGCAGATGGTCCTTGGGGCTTCCCCGGCTGCTCACTGGCCCAGCATCCACTCTCGCAGCTGCTCGTCGGTGCTCAGGTTGACCAGCTGCACCAGGCTCCAGTTTTCCTGGTGGTTGGGGGCGTTCAGCAGCCGCGGGTAGTCCTCGGCGTACTCGCGCAGGGCCACCACCAGATCGACGATCGCGGCCTCGAAGTCAGCCGACTCAGTGCCGATCCCCGCGCCTTCCATGATCAACGTGTAGAGGCCCTCTTCGGTGTAGACCCGCGGCCTGTCGGTGATCAGCGCAGACAAGGTACGCCGCAGCTTTTCGGCATCGGCCATGGCCACCCGGTCCGTACCGCGGGCGATGACGGGCAGTCCGCCGTTGGCGGCTGCGTCGATGGTGGCTCGGAACGACGACCGGGCTTCGGTGTAAGTGAGCACGGCCGGACGGGCAGCGCCGGCGGTCATGGTGCCTCCTGGGCAGGGTCTTAAGTGCCAGAGTACGTCACGTACCTCGCGTACGTCTATCGGCTGTGAAGGAACCTGTCTAAGCGGGGCATGGACTGGGTCTGGCACCGTGAGGAAGCGCCCATACAGATCGGGGTGCTTGGCGTAGTGGGCCGCGCCCGGGTCAAGCGCGCATCCTTACGACCCTTGGGTCACGGGGCGGGCCACCCGCGCCGCCGCTGTCGCCGCCGCCTCACGGCGGGCCTCGGCAGTGGCGACGTACGCCTGCAGCCGCCCCGCGAGTGAGTGACGAGGGCCTGGTATCGCGTCAGGTCCGCATACCCACGCTGAGCTGGTCATCCAGGTGACCAGCTAGCTCGCTAGTTGCTATGTGGAGACCTCTCCACCACTGGAGCGTCCAGCACTACCGACGCAAGATCAAAGGCGTTCCCCTTGAAGGGGGCCTGCCCCGTGGCAGCGCAGAACCTGGAGTCCGCGTCGACTCCGCACTCGTCGTGTGGATCAACCTGCAGCCCACGGTGAAGATCGGTGAAGTCGCCTACAACGAGGTGGTGCAGTTGCCATTGAGTGCCGTTGGTGAGGATGCCCACGTCCCGCCGGGACGTAAAGAAGGAGACGCGATGAGGCCAACCGATCTTCTCCTGGAACGCCTTAAGGAACTATCCCGACAGAGCGGGAAGCTGGGGTCTCAGTGCTTCTGGAGATCGGGGTCGATGAGTTCGGGGGGGGCAACGATCGCCCCGCCCGAGCAGATGTTGCGGCGGTAGGCCACCGACGTGTCGGGCGGTGTGGATCTGCTAGCCCTTCGGCACGGCCAGCTGGCGGGATCGGGTGATGGTGACTTGCCCTCAAGATGGGTTCCACTTTCTTTGGCTTTCAGTATGCCGCGAACTCATTGAAGATGATCGGGGTATCATTTTTTTTGATATCAGGAAGTCGGTGGATTGTAGTTCAGCTACTATGAAAATAAGCATGTTTTTTGAACGCCAGATGCACCTATCTCCTGCATGCTCTCTTCAGGTTATCAACTGCTTGAGAAAACTACTGGCTATATTCCCCATGAATAGCTAGGATCAGGTGGCAGGGCTGACTGCTCGACCTGCAGCAAGATTATTTCCACAGATCAGTTAGGAGTTGTCGTGGCTGCGAATTTTAGTACACACACAATCCCCGAGTGTGACCTCTTCATCTTTAAGCCAAAGCCGCACCCTTTCTCAGAAGACATCAGTCTCTTGATTGATCGCGGTTGGAGTTCTTCCTTGCTCGACCGTGAAAAGAATCTTCAATCGTATGATGAGTTTTTTGGCGGGTTCTCACGGTCATCCCCTCTGCGGCCTCAGCTAGCCAGTGCATTAAAGCGAGGCATTCGCGGGCCCGAGCATGTTGCACGGTTTTTGAGTGCGGAGATGATCCTGGGGGTTCTTCTGGGTATGTTTCCCGATTCGGCTTTGACTGATGTCCGACTGGATTATGCGAAGCAGGGCGATTCCTTGGAATCCCCAGCTGGAAGAAAGGACTGCTTCCCAGGTGAACCGGTTGTCCGCACCTATTCCGGAGAAATCCTAGCCTCTGTCATCGAGGGTCCTTCTAAGGCATCGCTGGTGGCGAGTTCCACTGATGCCTTCTCGTATGGATTCTTTAAGCCAGCAAATATGAGTAAACAATCCGCCATGGAGGTCCTCAACATCCTGGCCATTTGATTCTCGAAAGGCGACGCTCCGATTCCGCTCATCTCGAGTCAGATCACGAGATCTCGCCGCTGCGCTTATCGCGGATGGCGGCATTGAAAATCATAGGTGCGACCAGGCAATGGGGGCGCCGTCGCAGATCCACTCAGGATCACCGCGACCCCGCTACTGTGAATTTCACATCACCGCCACGCTCGTGACTGAGTACGCGGTCGTCAGTCCTGACCCGATCCGCTACCAACTTCAGCTCGCCCTTGCTGTCACGGAAGACAAGATCACCACTGACCATCAAGGACCTCAACCATGGCCACTCATGAAGATCAGCACCCGTCTGCTCACTATGACATCAGCTCCCCCGAGAACGTCGCACGTCGCCGGCATGGCCAAAATGTCCTCTCCCGCATCGACGGACATCACGGTGAAGCCGTCATCGACTCCCTAGCCGATATCAACCCTGCACTCGGGCATCACATCGCTGCGTTTGCCTTTGGTGACATTTACGACCGCCCCGGCCTCGATGCTCGCAGCCGCCAGCTGGTGACTCTCGGGGTGCTCACCGCCCTTGGCGGCTGCGAGCCCCAACTCAAGGTCCACATCGGCGCAGCCCTTAACGTCGGCATCACCCGCGATGAAATCACTGAAGTCCTGTTGCACGCTGCCGTCTACGCGGGCTTTCCTCGAGCTCTCAACGCCACCTTTGCTGCTCGCGATGTCTTCGAGGCCCGCGATAAAGCAGCTGAGTCTTAAGGAGTTAATAATAGTCACCACTGCCTCGGATTGACATGTCAAACGGGATGCCGCTCAGCTGCGCGGCATCAGGACCACGGCTCTATTTATTGACCGCCGGATCAGTCTTTGCGGCCAGACCATCTCGTTGTAATGTCATGAGTCATGATGTCTGACACAGTGGTGCTCGTCGTGGATGTGCAGCGAGATGTGATGGCTGAGTCGGTGCGCGCCGCAGAGGTCATCGACACGATTGCGGGTTTGGTGGATCGGGCTCGCGCCGCTGACGTTCCGGTGATGTGGGTCCGTCACCACTCGGACGATCTGCCCATGGGTAGCCCGGGATGGGAGATCGTCGACCAGCTGCACCCCGCAGAGCACGAAACTGTGGTGGAGAAGGAGTACGGCGACGCGTTCGCTGCGACTGATTTGTCTGACCGTCTTGCTGCTTTGGGTGCGCAGACGATTGTGTTGTGTGGCGCGCAGAGTGACGCGTGTATCCGCTCAACTTTTTACGGCGGCCTGTATCACGGCTACCAGATGAAGCTTGTGAGCGATGCTCACACTACGGGGGACCTGCGGCAGTGGGGTGCTGAGTTCACTCCGGAGCAGTCGATTGCCATGCTCAATCTGTATGCGGCGTACACCAAGCTGCCTGACGTAGAAGGGGCGACTGTGACGGCTGCTGAGGCCATCAGCAGGTAGGTACGACGCCGTCTCCACGTGTTCGCTCATAAGCCGAGGCTTTCTTCTGGCACGTGTGTGTGCATGACCGGGCAGACTGGGGCGATGGTGCTTACAGGTCGGGCTGGTCGGGCGTTGGCGGCGGGGTATGTGTCGCGGCTTGCCTGTGTGGATGATGCCGCCACGATGGCTGCTCTCCATGTGGATGTGTGGCGGGCGACGTACACGGGTGTGATGCGCCAGGAAGTCCTTGATGCGTTGGATCCGGTGGCTGCGGCGGAGCGCTGGCGAAATTTCATGGGCAGCGCGGCATGGGATCGCACCGTGTGGGTGGGTGTCGACCCGCAAGGCGAGGTCGTCGCGATGGCATCGGCGGGTCCAGCGCGTGACGATGACGCCCCGACACATCATGAGTTGCGGGCGATTAATGTCAGCCCGCGTGCTCAAGGCAGCGGTCTGGCTGACCTGATGATGCGCGACCTGGTGGGTGATGATCCGGCGTACCTGTGGGTGGTCGAGAGCAACGCGCGGGCGATCGCCTTCTACGCACGTCACGGATTTATCGCGCACGACCGACGGTGGGATGAGTCCTGTGGTGTTCACGAGTTGCGAATGGTTCGCTGATAAAAAACCCTTCGCCGTAGCTGAGTCAGTGTGCAGTCAGACGTCTTAAAAATGACGAGCCTGGTTAAATAACAATGTTTCGCGACTGGCCTGATGTGGCGTGTGTGGCGTGTTAATCTTCAGGTTGGCGGCCTTACGGGGTCGTTTTATGCCTGAAGATTTATCATGACAGGGATGGGTGGTGCAGTGAGGGATATTCGTGCATGGGTGCCGGTGTTGGTGCTGTTTGCTAGCGGATTGTTTCTCCTTTTCCTCAGACATGAGAGCTTGCTGAGTGACCTGGCGGCCTCCTGGATGCTGGTGGTTCTCATTGTGATTTCAATATCGCTAGGACTGAAAAATAGATATTTCAAAAAACATAAACCTTTTACTAGGGGTCATGTCATTCGTGGGGGTAGTGACGATCGGGTTGTGAGTTTTTCATCGGCCATTGGTGAATCGTCTTGGGAGACGATGAAGGATGCCGGGTGGGCTGATCTCATCGGGACGGCGCGGATCCACGTGACTCACGGGCACGCCAAGATCAGCCCCTCCCAGCCATGACATCCAGCCCTTCTGGGCTCACTTCAACGCACCACAAGGCCCCAAGCGAAGACGCGTAAGGTGGGGCCCGAGTCGACCTGACAGCCGTACGCCGAGACTGCGTACGTCAGGGCAGACACCACTGCACGCGTCCCTGCCGCGAGCGCCACCGCGACCAGCAGGCCACCCGCGACGTCCGTCGTGGAGCACACAGGAGTTGAAGATGGACCTCGAATTCGACCCGGACGCCGTCGCGCGGCTGCAAGCTGTCGTCAACGACGCCAACCAAAACGCCTACGACATCGCCCGTGGCATCCAACGACGACTCGGGGAGGGCACCGACCCGCTCAGTCACCCGGACGTTTCCGACGCGCTTCGGCAAGGGTTTGCCCGCAACTTCGCCGCCGTACAGATGGGTCAAGCGATCCTGCTGTGCCTTCAAACTGGGGTGCCGGTGCGTGACGTCTTGACCCTCCTCGACCTCGAAGCGCTCATGGATACAGAGAAAAGTTTCGACGACGAACTCACCGCTTTCCTCGACGGCGACACACCTCACGCCTGACCGCGGCGACGGCAACAAAGCTGGGGTCCGACGCTCCTGACTCACCCCGCCACTGCCATACGACGCAACTGACCCCAGACATCGTTGTCGTTGACCGGCTCGGCCCCCACACTGTGAGTTATGACACGGGGTGGGTGGTCGGGTGCGGTGACGCCACGCAGCCGAACGCGCCCCCACCGCGGCTACCTCCGTCGTGACCTTCCGGAGCGACCCTCCCTCAGCGGTGCCGTCATCCACCGCACCCGCCTGCTGCTGGCCTTCGCCATGCAAGTCGTGGGGCTCATCGCGACCTTCCTGGCGCTGCTGACCACACCAGGTGCCATCTCCATGTTCACCCTGGCAGCCGTCTCCAGTCTCGCCGCGAGTGTGTTGATCGCGGTGACCTCTCTGGTGTCCGGCCGCAGCCCCGCCGTCGGCGTATCGACGTACAGCGCGATCGCCGTCGTCACCCTCGGACTGATGCCCATCGTGGACCGTCCCGGCCTGGCCGGACCCGGATACCCGGTGCTGCTCCACGCTGTCTCCCTCGGCGTGACCTCCCTGCTGATGCGCCTCGCGCCTCGTGGGGCTGTCCCCTGCGCCCTGATCTACGGCCTGTGGATCGCCATGGTGCGCGCTCCAGTCACCGATGTGCCCCAAGCCGTCCTCGAAGGTGGCATCTTCGCCAACATGGGCGTCCTCGTCAGCTGGGCCTTCGCCATCGCCCGCGATGCCGCACGGCACGTCGAAGAAGGCGCCCGACTCGCCAGGAACGCCAACGAAACCGCCCTGCGCACCGAACGACGAGCGTTCGAACGAGACGCCTCCACCCGAGTGCTCCACGACAAAATCGTCACCGCGCTGCACCTCGTCGCCGACACAAAAAACCCCACCATCCCCGACGCCGCCCGACAACCCGCCAGCGAAGCACTCGCCGTCCTCGTGGGACGCCGACGCGACAAAGAAACCACCCCCACCCCCACCGCCATCACCGCTGAAGCCGCCCGCCTCGGCGTACACCTGCACGTCGACATCATCGGCGAAGTCACCAACCCACCAGTGCGGACCGCACTGATCGAAGCGACAACAGCCACCCTCACCGCGCTCGCCAACACCAGCCCACCAGACGGACCACGCCAACTCCACGTGCACGGTCGTCTCTCCGGAACGTTCGCGGACATGCTCCTCACCCAACCCGGCGCCGGACAGCCTGAATCATCAACGACCACCCCAACCCCGGGAGCGACCACTGCGATGACCCGGATCGGTGGTCACGTGCACGTCACCACCCGCGGTGACGACCTCGAAACCCAACTCACCTGGGAAGGGACAGACATCCCGAGCGCCGCCCAATGGTCCGGGAAGTCATTCGCTCCGCTGGTGGCCTGCGGTGTCATCGCGATCGTCCTGCACGAACTGATCGGGCTACTCCACCTCGACGTGGTCAGCAGCGTCCCCGTGGTGCTGGCTGGGATGGTCCTCATCCCCACCTTGACCGCCGGGCTGCTGCTCATTCCGCTGCGCGCCCGCACGACGTACGTCGCAACCGTCCTCGCCCTCCTGGCAGTGCCAGCAGCCCTGACCTACAACCTGCAGCTTCCCTGGCAGGACGACTGGCGGTTTTGGTACGCGAACGTGGCGCTCGACGGCGCCGTAGCCATCCTGTCGTTCAGGGTGCGGCCCTGGCTTGGAGTCGCGCTCACCTTCGTCTCTGGGGCGATCTTCGCCGCCACCCAAATGGCCCGCGGTGACCTGCTCGTGGTGCTGGTTGCTACGGCGTACGTCGGCCCATTCGCGGCCGCCCTCGGAGGTGGCGCCATCCGAATCCTGATGGACACCACCCGCGATCACGTCACCCACTCTGAACAGGAACGACGAAAAGCCGCTCTCGCCGCGATCGAAGCCGAAGAACGAACCCGAGAAGCCGACCGACGATCTGCCGCGATAGGGACCGACGTCCTCCCCATCCTCGCCGCCATTGGCAACGGCGGACCCATGCCCGACCCACAATTCCGGCACACCTGCCGCGCGCTCGCGGATCGATGTGCCGCAGTCCTCAACTGATTCTGTCAGGTGGGGGCGAAGCCGGCTGGGTGAGACGGATCAGCTCAGGCCATAACGCCGTCATCGTTGTCGGGGTTATCCGTATCCCCGCTGGTAGCGGTTCATATCGCGCCAACCCCGATGGAGTGTCCATCACTACTATCGCGTCGGATCGGGCGGGAACGTCGGATAACAATGCTGGTGACCAGTCTGTGGTGATGGTGACGCACCGCCACCGCCCAGCTTTGAGGTCATCACGCATCGGCGAAGGAGACAGCATCTCCGCCAGCGCGTCCGCGGCGGCCTGGCCCCCCGACGTACGCACCGGATCAACCAACTCCAGAGGCAGGACCATGTCGTCGGCGATGCCGCCGTGCGGGCGTGGACCCCACAACGCCAACCTGACTAGGACAGCTGGCAACGAACCAGGTAGCACCGCTCCCAACCGGTATTGGCCCGCCCCTGTGTCTACGACACCGACTCCACCCTCAGGTCTGACCCAGATTTGATGCGACGCCCGCTCCCCAGTTCCGGTCACCTCCACAGCCGCCACCAGCCACGGGGAACTCAGCGCTTCCACCAGCGACGCCAACTCGGGTGCAGGCCGACCCTCAACAAATATCCCAGCACGTTCGGCTTCGGAGAGGTCCAAAAGTGCGCTGTCAGCGCGCACCTCATCTGGCACGTCGCATGAAGAGTGATCCATCGCCAGCCATGACAGGAAACCCTGCAAGGTGCGTCCATCGAGTTCTATGACGCCAGTAGAGGCGTCGTACCTGATCATGCCTGATCCACCCAACGCCACGTTGCGCCGATCGCCTCGACCAGCGGGACCATCTCGGGAAAATCCGCGGTGGACACCGTCACAGTGAGCGTCACCCCACGCCCTGCCCGAGCTCGACTCCACTGCGTCATCGTGACATTCACCCCATCCGGTGTGACATAGTCCGCGAGACGACGATCCGTCACCACATAATCGGCGAACTCCTCATACCGGTCCACCACGGTGTAGGCCGTCAATGTGTCCCTCAGCACGGTCTCGTTGTGTTCCTGCCACTCGGCCACACTCAACCGGTCGATGTCAGAGCGGGTGAGGATGACGTTAGGGCGGAACTCCAGGTCAGGCTCTATCGGAGCGACAACCGCGCATGTCACTGCTGGACCGACCGTCGCAGGATCAAGCACATCCCAATCGGGCGGTACGGCGATTTCCATGTCGTGGGAAGCGTCAAGGACTGGATGAAGTGAGCGGGATGTCATGGGCTTTTCTCGTTGGTCGTTGGCGTTGCGGGATGTGTTGTGGTGGGGTGTGCCTCGAGTTCGAGGTAGTGGTCGCCGATGGGTTTTCCGCCGAAGGCGATGGGGGCGCTTCGTACTTCGTAGGTTGCTGTTTGTCCTTCGGTGAGGTCGATGTCGAGGGTGGGGGAGGTGCCCCAGTCGATGTGGGCGTCGATGGTGTGGAATCCGGTGGTGACGGGGATGGTCAGGGTGTGGCCGGGGCGGATGGTGCCGCTGGCTGTGCCGTCGATGTGGATGGTGATGGCGCGCAGCATGTGGGCGCCGAAGCGGCGTGGGCGGGTGACCTGGATGGTGGCGTTGCGTGGTCCGGTGCGTTGGGGGCGTCGTCGTGGTCGGCTCCCGGCTGGCTGTTTTTTTCGTTGTTGGGCACGTACGGCGGCTGAGCCGACCGGTGGTGGTGGGGGGATGTCGCGGATGGCAGGAGGTGGTGGTTCGGGTTGGTGGTGCCATCGTGCCCAACGTGTGGCCCAGCGGTAGTGGCGTTCAGCGCGTTCGCGGGCTCGGCGGTCTTTTTCGATGGGGCGGGCCCATCGGGGGAGGAACCATAAGGGGAGAGGCACACCGAAAAACCCAACTATCACCAACAAAAATCCTAGTATAGCTGGAAGAGGTAGGAGTGAAAATATTCTTTTAGCCTCATGTGAATGTGGAAGGATTGAGTTGATGTATATAAAGGTCCCTCCCCAGATGAACGACCAGCCGATTGGCACCCCGATGTAGCCGTTGAACAGTCGTTGACGTTGTGGGTGGCTGTCGTCGTACAACCAGTCACCACGCTCTGGGCTGGATCGGCGCCAATGTGCCATCAGTGCCATCACTAAACCGATGGCAATACATCCAATAGACCCTGCCATCACAGATTTCCTAATGAATGCTGTTGGGGTGGATAAATATCATGCTGTGTGGGCGAATGGAGACTATTGTTCTGGATGAATTGGTTTTGCTGGTCATTGCGTCATCCTCTAATAGCATCTCCGAGTTTTTCACCGAACCATTGGCCACCGCTGGAACCCACAACTCCGCCGATGATGCCGCCTGCGATGCCGCCGACTGCCACGCCGACGGGGCCACCCAGCACTCCGATAGCGGCACCAACCTCGGCGCCTACTGTCGCTCCGGCGAGAGCGCCGCCACCGGCGCCGACCCCGGTGAGTGTGGCTCGAGCTGTCTTCATCCCCGTGGACATGCTTGGATCGTCAGCGTCTTTGGTCCACTGGTCATAGGCGCTGGCCACTCCGGTGAGCGCGCCTCCGGCGATCCCAGTCGCTTTGCTCCACTTGGCCCACTTGGCCACCGCAGCGGCATCTTTGGGTGCGGACATCCAGTTCGTCGACGACTGCTTCAACAGATTGTCTGGGTTGCGTGTCGCCATGATTTTTTCCCAGGCGCTCATGTCATTGATCGAGCGAAATGCCCCTGGTCGACCCTGGGTGCTGCCTTTCGGCCATCGTGGGCGGAATTTCTGAAGTTGGGATTGCTGCCATGTCGCATTCCATGATGCACCATTGTTCCCGACTTGCGCACCAAACACTGAGTTTTTAAAGCCATCGCCTCCGTCTGGAGGGATGAGGCTTGCTTTGTCGAGGAACCACACCAAACCCGTGCGGGACGTCAGGGGGGCGATGCTGCTCTGCAGCAGGTCATGGGCAGAGCGTTCCCGTTCTCGAAGCAAATTGGCTTCACCGGACAGTCGATGAAAGGTTCGCATTGCTGCGTCTTGCACGGCAACGCCATTCCGAGCAGCGATAGCAGAACTTGCCGGCACAGTGATGCCGTCAGCATCAACGACTAAGCCGTCGGCAGCGGCCTGCTTGCGCATCCCCTCAAAGCACGAGCGGATGTCACGTAAAGTCGTCGCGAAATAGACCAAAGAATGATGGACCCTGTCCAGGTCTCTGCCTACTTTGTCGAGGTTTTCCAGGTGCATTCGAGATTGTTCAAAGAAGCCAGCAGCGGCAGCACCTTCCCACGACCCACCCAGGCTGTTCCGTGCCCGCACCAGATCGTCGGTGGCTTTCGTGATACGAGTGTGCTGATCTGCGAGTTCTTGAGCTACCGCGAAACACGCCCGTGGATCACCGTGGACGCGAGTGTCGATACGAGATGTCATCGTCGCTTCGCCCCGCCGCAGTTGATGGCCTTGAGCCGATCTGCTTCCGTCGCGTCTCCACGGGCGTAACAGTCAGCTGCTGCTGACATCTCATCGCCGAAACTTTTCGTTGCCTCCGTCGCCTTCGTGCACGCCGTACGCAATGCATCTAACGTGGAACCCAACTCCTGCGAACTTGCCCCTGCATCGACACCTGCCGACAATGACCCTGCGCCTACCTGCGCCGCGACGTCGTGAAAGGTGCGCGCAGCGGCGCGTAGGCGGACGATATCGACCTCAAAAAACCCCCTGACATGGAACTCATGCTAGCGCTGAGGCGAGAAAGCCACCTCGCGATCCAGCTATTACCACCCACGACCTCCAGGACTCAGGAGGCTGGATGGAGCGCACCGTCAGGGGCAATACAGGTGCCGCTGTTACGGTGCGACACACCTCCTGGCCTGCGGTGTTCGTGCTGGTGACGGGAGGCCCCGGGTTGGTCACAGCCGCCGTCCGGGAGGTGTGGTGATGCGGTCAGTCAGGAAGACAGAGGTGTGCGGATGCAGTTCCGGCGGGTGCGACGTGACGACGGTTTCGTGTATGAGGTGCGGGAATGGGACTGCTGGGTCGCCCGTGAAGGGTGGGAACCGTTCGGGCCGTCGCCGTACTCAGTGGACTATCAGGTCGCCCGGGACGACGAGCACCGCCGACACACTGACTGTGCGCTGCCGCTGCAACCACTGTCCTTCCGCGACTTCATGCTGTTTGAGCAACATAATGTTGACGCGGCACGAGGCTTGCTACGCCGATTCCATCCGCGCATCTCCCGAGTCGCCAGTGCCTACGAAAAGACCACGCGGCGAGTCTTCCCGATGTTGCGGCCGCATCGGTTGTTTTACCGTCAGCCGATGTATTACATGTCCAATCATGTGACCTTCTTGCCCAGTGGGGCCCCGGTCGCATTTCCCAATTATTCCTCCGCGTTAGACTGGGAGTTGGAGTTGGGATTTGCGCTGTCACGTCCGCTACGTGACGCAACCAGCGAGGAAGCGCTTGCTGCAATTGGTGGGTTTATGGTCCTTAATGATTTCAGTGCACGCGATGTGCAGCGTGAAGAGATGTCCAGTGGTTTTGGGCCGCAGAAAGCGAAGCATTTTGCAAATTCGCTGTCGGAGACGATCGTGACACCGGAGGAAGTGGTGCCGCGGATTGATGAGATCACGGGCAGCGTCAGTGTCAACGGCTCGTTGGTCAGCGAGGTCAGCGCGGCCGGGATGCAGTGGAGCATCGGTGAGATGCTCGCGCACGCGTCGCGCAGCGAAACGTTGCTGCCAGGTGAGGTGTTTGCCACCGGCACCTTGCCCGGAGGGAGCGGCATGGAGGTGGGCCGCTGGTTGGAGCCAGGCGATCAGCTGACATTGGTGTTGGACGGCATCGGGCGGATCGAGCACACCGTGGTGGCGGCGCCGGTCATCGAGGCGGTGCCGTCGTAACGGATGCACCGCCGGTCGAGCACCAGGTACGCCGAAGCCGCGTCACCTCATGAAACATCCGGGCTAACCACTCACATCACCGATGAAATCTCCGAGCCAAGCATCTCGCGCAACCTTAAAAATAGACTGCGAATTTACTGAGAATTACGAAGACCCCCTATCTGCAGTTAGGGCCATTAACTATGGGCGTTATTCACAAGCGATTATATCTTGCGCGGCATGTGCGCCGGAGGTGCTCGTGACATGCAAGTTTGCAGATCTTCACTCAAGGGGTGAACCGCTCGTGAATAACGCCCTTACTGGATGAGAATTGCTTGATATATCTTACGAACTCACTTCCCACCCCGAGCGTCACGAGAGGAAGGTCATGGAAGCGCGTGCGCCGGAAGACCCCAAAGAAGAGTATGGGGCATCTTATTCAATCGGCCTTTCTCGGATAAGCTTTATAGCTTTAGCTTTAGCATTCATTTTAAGTGACATCTCAGGAAATGCTGCAATTCGCAATTTCTTAATGCCGCCGATCGTCTTGCTTTCGCTGGTTTCACTTATAATAGCATGTAGGTCAAAGGGGATCGCGGCAATCATTATTGGGTTTTTAATGTTTCTACTAAGCCTTTTCTTTTATGTTAGTATAGTGAATGGCAAGATACCCTCGTGAATGATGTCCTCAAGCACATCGTTGCCGACGACTCATATCCTGCGCCCTCACCAGCGGACTCTAGTGTTCTGAGTCACTAATGCGATGATTGTTGTGTGGGATTCGTGTATGTCGGGTCCTGCAGCGAAGCCGCTGGGGTTCGCCGAGCATGAGCGGGCGGTGGACTCCTAGAAGCTGTCGAAGAATCCCGATTTCGTGGATAAGGCCCCGTGACATCGTCGGGCTGTACCTGTCCCCCTGAGAATGCGCTGGTCCTGGCCGTGGACGAGAAGTCTCAGGTGCAGGCGTTAGACCGGACCGCGCCGATCCTGCCAATGCTGCCCACCACCCCGGCACGGGCCACCCACGACTACGTCCGCCACGGGACCACGACCGTGGGGGTACCTCCCACTGCGATAGTGGCGAAGCCGCGCAGTGGGGGGAGTCGCGGCGATGGGCATCCTCTCCGGGGCGGTGAAGGCCTGGCTGCTCACGCACCCCCGCGTGGTCCTGCACTACACCGCGACCTCGCCCGTCCTGGCGGGGCCTCGCCGAACGCTGGTTCGCCGAACTGACCTATCGACTTGCTCGTCGTACGTTCGGTATGACTTGATTTCATCGGTCATGAAGGTGCCCTGAAATAATGAAGACCGGCCCTGGACCTGCCGTAGCAGGCGGAACCGGTCGTGATATGTCGAGGTTAACACGGCACGGAATGGCCAGGCTAGAGCGGATGGCCTCATCGGTGGGTGAAGTCAGTGTTGGCTGCCGGCCTGGGTGCTGAGGTGGTGTTGCGACCAAGCGTGGTAGCCGCCGAGCAGGTCAGAGACGTGAGCGAATCCGCGGTGCCGTAGGTAGCTGGCGCCCACCGCGGAACGCCATCCTCCAGCGCAGTACGCCACGACGGGCCGGGTGTGGTCGAGTTCGTGGTGGCGTGCAGCTAGTTGGGGCAAGGGGATGGTGCGGGCTCCGGGGATGGTGCCGTCGCTGGTTTCGCCGGGGTTGCGCAGGTCGAGGATCTGGTATGTCGATGCCGGGTCCGCCACGATGTCGTCGAGTTCGGCGACGGTACGTCGGCGGGCGTGAGCGACCTGACCGGGGTGGCGGCGTAGGTAGTCATCGGGGTGGGGGAGGTAGCCGATGACGTGGTCGTAGCCGATGCGGGCGAGGCGCATGGCGATGATGTCGGGGTCGTCGTCGGTCAGGACGATGACGGGTTGGTCGGGGGTGAGGAGCATCCCGGCGGTTTCGGCCATGCGGCCGTCGGCGGGGATATTTACTGAGCCCATGAGGTGGGCGACGGCATGGTCGGTGGCGGGTCGGGCGTCGTGGATGACGGCGCCGTCAGCGAGCGCGGCGGTGATCTGGTCGTCGGTGAGGGCGGGGAGGCGGGTGTGGGGGTCGCGCAGGGGACGGCGGTGTTGGTTGAGGGTGGCGTCGTAGCTGAAGTAGGCGGGTGCGGTGGGTTGTCCGTCGGTGACGACAGCGACGAAGTCGGCTTCGCTCATGGGGTGGCAGGCGTAGTTGGTGCGGCGTTGCTCACCGATGGTGGATTCGCGGGCGGTGGAGAGGTTTTTGCCGCAGGCTGATCCGGCGCCGTGGGCGGGGTAGACCCGGACGGGGTCGGGTAGTCCCATGAGGATGTGTTGCACGGAGTGGTGGAGTTGACGGGCGAGGTCGTCGGCGCTGACACCGGTGGAGGCGAGCAGGTCAGGGCGGCCAACGTCCCCGATGAACAGGGCGTCTCCGGTGAGGACGCCGTACGGCGTGTCGTGGTCGTGGATGAGGATGCTGATGGATTCGGGGGTGTGGCCGGGGGTGGCGAGGATCTGCAGGCGGATGTCGCCGAGGGTGATGATCTCGCCGTCGTGCAGGCTGCGGTGGGGGTAGTCGGGGTGGGCGGCGTCGCCGTATCCGATCCAGGCGCCGGTGGCGTCGGCGAGTTCCAGGTGTCCGGAGAGGAAATCGGCGTGGAAGTGGGTGTTGATGACGCCGATGATGTGCAGTCCGGCGGCGCGGGTGTCGGTGAGGTAGTCGTCGATGTCGCGGCGGGGGTCAACGATGACGGCTTGTCCGGTGGTCTCGTCGCCGATCAGGTAGGACGCTTGGGAGAGGCAGTCGAGGTAGTACTGCGTGAAGATCATCGGTACTCCTTAGTCCGGATGCGTTGGGGGCCTGGTCGGTGCGTTGTTCCCGCGGGGAGAGCGGGTGTGGTGGGGTGGCCCGCCCGTTCACCGATCTGCTGCCCCCACGCCCCACCTCCACTGAATCACACTGCGGCACAGTGGAAGAAGGCCCTTGATTGAGATCCGGACGGCGCGGTGGGCCTGCGCTGTGACGACATCCCAGGAGGTTGGCCCGTGATCCACCACACCATCGTCGTCATCGGGGCTGGCACGGCTGGGAACACTGTCGCGGCGCGGTTGTGCCGTGCTGGGGCTCGTGATGTCGCCGTCGTTGACCCCTATCCGATGCACTACTACCAGCCGTTATGGACGTTGGTCGGTGGGGGACGGGCGTCACGGGCCGCCAGCGAACGGCCCCGCCAGGACGTCTTGCCGGTCGGGGTGCATTGGATCACCGATGCTGCCGAGGGCATCGACCCCGAACGACGTACCGTCCTATTGCGGGAGCGTGGGCCGCTGAGCTACGACCAGCTCGTGGTCGCGCCGGGCATCCAGCTCAACTGGGATCGCATCCCTGGCTTGCAAGGCACGATTGGGGCGCATCGCACCGCCAGCAACTACCGTTACGACTTGGCCCCGCTGACCTGGGAACTCATCCGCACTACCGCTGCGGGGACTGCCGTATTCACCATGCCGCCCGGGCCGATCAAATGCGCTGGCGCTCCCCAAAAAATTGCTTATCTCGCAGCGGATTATTGGCGGCGGCAAGGGGTGCTTGACCGGATAGACATCCACCTCATTGTGCCCACTCCAGCACTGTTTGGGATTCCACAGTTTGCGGAGATCCTCGCCGATACTGCCGCTGCCTATGGCATCACCGTGCATCTGTCGACCCGGGTCACTGCGGTGGACGGCCCCGCCCGTTGTGTGCACCTTCATCGTGATGACACCGGCGAGGACAGCGTCCTCCCCTACGACATGGCTCATTTTGTCCCGCCCCAGTCGGCGCCAGACTGGGTGGCCAGATCACCTCTCGCCGCTCCAGACGACCCAGGCGGGTACGTCGACGTGGATCCGCGCACGCTCCAACACGTCCGGCACCGGGAGATTTTTGCGCTCGGTGACGTCGCTGCGACGCCTAACTCCAAGACCGGCGCCGCCGTACGGCATCAAGCCCCCATCGTGGTCGCCAACATGAAAGCCGCCTATCAGGGACTTTCCTTGCCGGGAAGGTACGACGGATATGCGTCGTGCCCGTTGACTCTGTCTCGCCGGACGTTGTTACTCGCCGAATTCGACTACACCGGTCAACCCGCCCCGAGTTACCCGCTGCCGTGGCCGGACACCACCGCCCCGATCCTCGACTTCAACCTGTTTAAGAAGGTCGCACTGCCCGTCATGTACTGGAACTTCATGCTGAAAGGGCTGTTCTGACCGGCAGCGCAGCATAGGCGCGGTCAGACCAAAAGCCTCCAGCGCCGCCGGGAGAGATGGTGTGCACCGGCTACTGAGAAACACCACGGAAACGCATTTTGATCAGCGGATTCGCTACGCGTGCAACAGGTTCGGCAGGCAACTCGCCGAGTCGCGCTGCCACTAAATCTCGCCATTCTTGAACGTGAAAAGGATTAGCATGACGTACGCCGTCCGGTCGTCACATCAGCTGCCAACCTGAGGGCGGCGTGGCTAGGGGCGCGACACGCCCCGGAGGAGGAGAGTGCGTTGTCCGCACCATCAGCCCCGACACGATCGGGCGCCCGCGAACTGACTATCAGAGGCATCATCATCGGTGGTCTGATCACCATCGTCTTCACGGCAGCAAATGTCTACTTGGGTTTGAAGGTTGGTCTGACCTTCGCCACATCTATCCCCGCGGCCGTGATCTCCATGGCGGTGCTGCGATTCTTCGCTGACCACAGCATCGTGGAAAACAACATTGTCCAAACCATCGCTTCCGCCGCGGGGACGCTCTCAGCGATCATCTTTGTCGTCCCTGGCCTGGTCATCGTCGGCTGGTGGACTGACATCCCTTACTGGACCACTGTCGCTGTCTGCGCCGTCGGCGGAACCCTCGGCGTCATGTATTCGATCCCGCTGCGCCGGGCCTTGGTCACCGGCTCTGACCTGCCCTACCCCGAGGGCGTCGCCGCCGCCGAGGTGCTCCGGGTCGGTGATAGCCATGAAGGAGCCGAAGAAAACGCCCGCGGCCTGCGCGTCATCATCGGCGGCGCCATCGCCTCCGCCGGATACATCCTGCTCACCCACATCAAGCTCACCGCAGAAAGCGTCAAAGCGGCCTTCCGCGTCGGCTCCGGCGGCACCCTCGTCGGCGGCAGCCTCTCCCTGGCGCTCATCGGCGTCGGTCACCTCGTCGGCATGAGCGTCGGAGTGGCCATGATCGTCGGGCTGCTCATTTCGTACGGCGTCCTGCTCCCCCTGCAATCCTCCGGCAACCTCGCCACTGACGTGCCGCTACTCACCGCTGTGAACAGCATCTTCAAAAGCGACGTCCGATTCATCGGTGCCGGAGCCATCGCTGTCGCTGCTGTCTGGACGCTGCTAAAAATCATCGGCCCCATCATCAAAGGCATCAACGAGGCGCTCGTCGCCAACCGGACTCGCCGCCAAGGCGGTGACATCGACATCACCGAACGCGACCTATCCATGAGCGTCGTCGGTGGCACAGTGCTGGCGTCCATGCTGCCCATCGGGGCGCTGCTATGGCTGTTCCTGCACGACACGCCCCTGGCAGGCAGCGCAGCCGGTCTCATCGCGATCGCCATCATTTTCATCCTGCTGATCGGGCTTGTCGTCGCCGCCGTCTGCGGCTATATGGCTGGTCTCATCGGTGCGTCCAACAGCCCCATCTCCGGGGTGGGCATCCTCGTGGTCCTCACCGCGGCCGTCCTGATCAAACTGGTGCACGGCGGCAACCAAGACCAAACCACCACCCTGGTCGCGTTTACCCTGTTCACCGCAGCGATCGTCTTCGGTGTCGCCACCATCTCCAATGACAACCTACAAGACCTCAAAACCGGCCAACTCGTCGGCGCCACCCCGTGGAAACAGCAGGTCGCCCTGGTCATCGGAGTGGTCTTCGGATCGATCGTCATCCCCCCAGTGCTGCAACTGATGAACACCAGCTTCGGATTCGCAGGCGCACCCAACGCTGGACCAGACGCGCTCGCCGCCCCCCAAGCGTCGCTGATTTCCTCATTGGCACAAGGTGTCTTCGGCGGCGACCTCGACTGGCATCTCCTCGGCATGGGCGCACTCATCGGGTGTGGCGTCGTCGCTGTCGACGAAGTCCTCAGCAAAACCACCCGGTTCAGCCTGCCGCCGCTGGCCGTGGGCATGGGCATGTACCTCCCCATCGACTTGACCCTGATGATCCCGGTCGGTGCCCTCCTCGGCATGTTCTACGAACGGTGGGCAGCCCGTACAGACAACCCGGAACGCAGCTCCCGAATGGGAGTCCTCCTGGCGACCGGCCTGATCGTCGGCGAAAGCCTCTTCGGAGTGCTCTTCGCCGGGATCGTCGCTGGAACAGGCAAAGAAGAACCGCTCGCGCTGCTCGACAAAAACTTCGCCACCCCCGCCCAATGGATCGGACTGATCGTCTTCGCCGGACTGACCGCCTGGCTCTACCAATGGACCCGGCGACTCTCCGGGGGCATCAGCACCGCCGATGCACCGGCCGACCGGGAACACCACGTCGGGCACAGCTCCTGACCTCAACTCACGCCGTCACAGACCCGACCCGGAACGTTTCCCGGGTCGGGTCTGCCCATCTCCGCCAGGACATCCCCCACTAGGGTGAACGCTATGCCTTCGGTGATGTGGTTCCGCCGCGACCTGCGCCTGCACGACCTGCCAGCGCTCGCAGAAGCCGCCACTGCGGGGCCCGTGCTCCCCTTATTTGTCCTAGACCGTGGCCTGCTCGACCATGCTGGTGCCGTCCGCACCTCCTGTCTGTACGACGCGCTCCGTCACCTGCACGACGCCTGCGACGGGCGCCTCGTCGTCCGCACCGGACCACCCGAACGCATCGTCCCCGAGGTTGCCCGCGCCGTCGGCGCGTCGAGCGTCCACGTCACCGCCGAAAGCGAACCCTACGGTCGACACCGCGACACCACCGTGCAGGCAGCGCTAGCGGACGCCGAGATCGACTGGGTCGCCACCGGCACGCCGTACGCCATCGGACCAGGACTGCTCCACACCGGCGGCGGCACGCCGTACCGCGTTTTCACCCCCTACCTGCGAGCCTGGCGCGACCACGGACACCCCGCACCCGCCCCCCTGCCGCGCAGCCTGCGCTGGGCCGACGGACTAGACAGCGAACCGCTGCCACCCACCCCCGACCTACCGGCCGACCTCACCCTGCCCACCTGCAGCGAAGACACCGCCCACGAACGCCTCACCGACTTCATCGCCGACGACCTCGCCGACTACGACACCCTGCGTGACCGCCCCGACCTGCACCGCACCAGCGGACTGTCCATGCACCTGAAATTCGGGACCATCCATCCACGCACCATCCTCGCCGCCGTCGCCGCCGCAGGACACACCCCCGGAACCGACCGATTCACCGCCGAACTCGCCTGGCGGGAGTTTTACGCCGACGTGCTCTGGCACCGCCCCGACTCCCTCGACACCGACCTGCGCCCCGCACTGTCCACCATGGACTACGACGACCCCGACGACACCTTCGACGCCTGGCGCACCGGACACACCGGCTTCCCCTTCGTTGACGCCGGGATGCGCCAACTCCGCACCGAAGGATGGATGCACAACCGAGTCCGCATGGTCACCGCCTCCTTCCTCATCAAAGACCTCCACCTGTGGTGGCCGTACGGCGCTCGCCATTTCATGGCGCATCTGCGTGACGGGGACCCCGCATCCAATAGCCATGGGTGGCAATGGACCGCGGGCACCGGCACCGACGCTGCGCCCTATTTCCGGATTTTCAACCCCATCACTCAAGGGCAGAAATTCGATCCGCACGGCGACTATGTCCGCCGGTATGTCCCCGAATTGGCGCACCTGCCTGGGCGTGCCGTTCACGAGCCGTGGAAACACCCTGACGGGTATGCCCACGGATATCCGCGACCCATCGTTGATCATGCCGCTGAACGCGCCGAGGCGTTACGTCGCTATCAAGCTGCCACCAGCTAATCATTGGTGGTCTCGGTGGTGTTGGGGTGGGGGGAGCGGGACAGCATCACTGACGGGGCGGCTGCCAGTCGGGACGTACGTTCCATCGCTGAGGACGGCTACGTCGCCACCATATAAAACTGTTTCGGTGCCGAGCCCTCGGTAAAGCGTACAGAGAAGGCAAAACCCGCACCCCCGGAGACGCGGTCAGCTCGAACCGGAACGCCAACGTGGCCACTCCCACCCGGGCAGGCCCCTGGTCGGCCAGAACGTCAAAACCACGCTGTTGGTGAAGAAAAGCGCACAAAACAGCTGCCACTGTGGCGTCGGAATGCTGAAGATACACCACAGACAGAGCGCCAGATAGCCATAAACAAGCCACTCAAGGGCGGGGACCCACTCGGGAAATTCCTCAGGATCAGGCTCCTTGGTCAGTGACAACTGAATCTGACCCCCTGTCATCAGCAGGACGGCCAAGTATGCCCAAATGAAAATGGGGTATCCCGCGATCTGAGTCATCAGCGCGGCCACCGCCAGAGCTAGGGAGGCCGCCCACAATCCAAGCCCTGATCGTCTCATGGACGCCCGTCGCGCCCTGTTCTCACGAATGTGGTGGGCATTCTTCACGTTGACGTTCCCTCTGCTGTGCCGATGAGGGTGCGACGCTTCAGCGCCTTGCGCCGAAACGCCGCACCAATATCACCATTAGATCATGCACGCAAGCGCTGGGGATGCGTCCGCAACCCCAGCGACGAGCCCAACCCCCAGAGCTACTGTTGCGCCGGTCAACCTGACAGTGGTGCGAGAACTCCATTCCGAGACTCTCTGATGGTGAACTTCTTAATTAGCACAACTGTCGAATCCGCACCCTGAGCAAGACTCGTCATCACCCAGACTCGGGTGGTCCAGCTCTCGGTGACGCCCGTGCCGGATTAGTCGCGCAATACGTGGCTTCCAGTGCGACCCTCAGCACAAATCTGGTGCGTGACGAGTGAGATGTATCACGTGCGTTAGCGCCTACTTAAGCCTGCTGAAAGGGTAGCTTCTGGACCGACGAAAGAAGTTTGTGAAAATGGGGTTGACTACAATAACGCTGAGATGAGACTTCCTTGGCATGGGAAGCGTGTCTGCTTGCGCTCATGGCAGCATCCCGGACCGAGAGGTGCCTCGCACACTGACATGGCTCGGCTGGGGAAGGATTTCGCACCCCGGTGACCGCCGGTGGCCACTATCACACCGGTTTTGGGGGCGGCTGGTCTCCTGTGGTTGATGGTCAACTCCTGTGGATAAGTAGTGGTGCCACTGTGAAAAGTCCTGGTGGCAAAGAATGCAGAACTTCGGTCACAAATGGCAAGGTTAACGTCTGGGGATGATGAGAGATGCTGAAGAGATGATATCTAGCACTAGTTCCGGGCAGCATTTCTTGTCGCTCACCAATGTTTCGTATCAGTACAATAATAAACTAGTTCTGGAAAATCTTAGTCTTAAGACCTCGCCAGGCGTGACCGTGATTCTTGGTCCGAACGGTGCGGGCAAAAGCACCCTCCTCAAGCTGGCTTCGACAGAAATCCCCACGCAGAGCGGGATGCTAAAAATCTGTGGTCATCATGTGATGACTGAAAGAAGTGCGCGTTCAGCGCGACGACGGATCGGGTATTTACCTCAAACTTTTAGGGGAATACCAGAGTTTACTGCCATCGAAACAGTGCGTTACTGTGCATGGCTTCACGGACGATCCGCCCACCTCTCCGAAATTCAGGATTTAGTCACTGCTTTGGGTTTAGATTCAGTCGCTCATCGGAAAATACGCACACTTTCGGGAGGTACGCTTCGGCGGGTCGGAATTGCTACTGCTCTAGCTGGTAAACCTGATTATATCCTGCTTGATGAACCTGCTGCGGGCTTGGATCCTCAACAAAGAATCTCCTTACGCCAGATTCTGTTGCAACTTCAAGGACCCCTTGTTCTCGTCAGCACACACCTGGTAGAGGACGCCGTGGTCTTCGCAGACAGGATTGTCATCATCAAAGCTGGAAAGATGGTATTTGATGGTCCGTCCAACGTGCTGCAAGACATGGCAACTGCTGAAACTTTAAAATTTGCAGGATCACATGCAGAAGCAGGATACCTCTCGATTGTTGATGGCATCAAATGACGATCTTCGCTATGCGTTCCCAGATGATTCAGCTAGCCATTTACTCTGTTTTAACAGGGATGCTGGCCGTATCTGTACTGTATTGGCGGCATGTCGAAGATCCCTCAGTTGCTCTATTCGCTAGTGGGTTACTGGTAGCCGCGAGTGTGGTGCTCTCTCCGTTGGTAGCGGCTATGTCAGCACATTCAACAGCTGCGCTGGGGAAATTACTGCTCCTCACACGAGGCGGGGCACGTTCATGGTGGCGAGTATGGCTTTCTCTCACCTGGCCCTTGGGGAGTGGCATCCTGATTGGTTGGGCAGCGATGGTACTGACTGCCCAGCTGCGGCTCGGTATTCACCGTGGCCAGTGGCTGTATATCAGCTATGTCACGTTGAGCTTATTCGTCCTTCTTGAGGCTCTGGCGCTAGGTTCGCTGATGGGATCACTGCTTCCCAAACGGCCCTTTGCTCCCATCATCGCGCTGGCAGGTTATTACCTGCTGATCTCACAAGTTTTTGCTCCGCCACTTTCAGCCAGAGTTGAAATGATATTAGATCCCGCCAAGGTGATCTGGCACGGCGTCATGGCCATGTCACTTTTGATTGCCGCGTCTTCTTTTCGACCTCTGGGATATTGGCCTTCCCTCAGCCTACATCTGAGAAACACGCTCATGACATTTTTTGTTGCATTGATGTTAGTCACCGGCAGTGTCCAAGCTTCCGATATTTCAAGGCCTCGGGAGGTCAGTGAGCAATCTGTAGCATGTTCTTCACATTTTTGTGTGTGGCCTGAGCATGAAAAATATCTCAGCACCCTCGAATCCGGGTATATGCGGTTGTCATCGAACAAACCACAGTGGCTCAAGCAACCCAGTCATTACCGTGAGCGTGGAATCACCAAAGCATCAGGAGATCACTCGTTTTCAATTCCTCCTGAGTGGGCAGCCTGGGCGAGTATGGCAGACGCCATGATCTCAGCCACTCAAGGCACGGGATGTCTGGATCAAAAGCACCTTGATCTTGATAAGTACTCCCAGGCCTATATGGAATTATCGTACTATCTCACAGTTCAAGGAAGTGGCAATTTTCAGCCAGCAGATGTCCATGGAGGACCTCCCATTGATGTGAAATCAATATCTGAAATAGCTTTAGGTCAAAAAGGTGATCAAAAAACATGGTTGGCTGAGCGCAACCAGATTCTCACACAGGGTCGATGTGGCATGTCATGAAAGACATAATCCTGGATTTGAGAGCCCACAGACTGTGGCACGGCGTAGCCGCGATCATCATGCTGGGCATCCTTAACGCCTACACAGCCCAGGCGTGGATTTCACTGCCGGGACACAAAGTTTCGGTGCATGTGCCAGTAGCTCATCTTATCCCCATAACTCTTGTGATCGTCGCTGTCGCCACAATTTTTCCGAGAAGTGCAGAGTGTGCCACTATAGGGAGTGGTCCAGCGCAGAATAACAGGAGGTTTCTCACGCTTGGAATGCTCGTTCTCAGCCTATTATCTATAGGGGTGCCGCTGATTTTACACTCCCTTGATAGTGGTGAATTGCTCGGCATCTTTCGGGCTTTAATGATGTGGGTTGGACTCACCCTTATTTCGGCGCACTATGGCGGGCGAAATATGATGTGGCTGGGTCCCGCTATGGGGATTATGATTATCATTTTCTGGGGTTATCGCGCGGATGGTCAGCCTTTAGATGTGAATTTTGTGAGTGCTCCAGCGGCGACACTCGAATCGTGGATTGTTCCAGTTGGTTTTTTCGTGGTGGGATTGTGGAGTGTCCGCCGGTCTTGCTGGTGAGGAGGACGAGTGCGGCGGTGACGATGTGGCCGAACGATCCGGTCACCCCGGCCGCGGACAACTCGCTTTTTGACCTGTGGGGAGATCCCGGGGAGGACATCTATGAATCAATACGCTCGACGGGTGATGAGGACTTCAAGAAGCAAGTGGACGAGTGGTTGGCGAGTCATCGCGCCTGAATGACTCAGGTCGGTCCGACCCTCAGTCCACGGTGATCGTGTTGGTCCGCGCACTCACGGATGAAATCACCGACCAGATGATGATGGAGACAAGATGGCATGTGCGGTTCGACGACCTGATGACAGGGCGCCTTGGATCGACGAGTCATCCCGGTGATCACCGCATACATAGAGTCCCGGCTTGACCTGCACCGACATGGCTTCAGCATGTCCTGGTCGCACCTGCGGCAGTGCTCGCGGGATCACATGGTGGGTGACCACCTCCCAGTCAGTGGTGTCGCAGCCATACATGTGCGCCAGGTGTCGGCGTACCTCAGTGTCGCTAGCAAGGTCGGATGGTCCGTCAATGAGTGTCGTTGCTGCCACCAGGTGCCGACCTGCTGGGGCGTACGTCGGAGCTGCCGCGCTCACCACCGCCGCATTCCACACCGGCCCGGGGACCCGGCCGCCGCTGCGTCGCCCATCCACTACGATCATCGGCCACGGATGTGGCGCCTGATCCGTGGCAAACCACCAGGTCGCCAACCCCCGCATGTCACGCAACCCGTTGAGGAACGTGTCCCTGGCTAGTCCGGACACTAACCCAGCCACCGCTGACGCCTCGGTCGCCACCACCACCGCAGCAGCCTGATAAGTCTGTGTGTCGGTGCGGACCGACCAGCCGGACCCGCACGGCAGGATCTCCCGGGCCGGTTCTCCCACCCGAATCGACGCCGTGGTTCGTGCCGCCATCAACGCCGGCACCGTCGCCATTCCCCGCGATGGCACTCCCGGCGTTCCCTCCAGGAAAAAACGCACCAATCGGCGTACGAACTGCGTCGACGTCGACCCGGAGCTGTCAGCGAGCACCCCAGCCAGGAACGGCTCGATCACCTCGGTGCGCAACCGGCCGTGCACCCCCGCCGTATCCCACGAATCCGCCACCGACACATCCTGGCCAGCGGACCAGCCTCCCCACGCTGGAGCCACCCACTTCAGCAGGGCAGCCACCTCCCCAGGGGAGAGATAGCCACTGCGCAGCGTCGCAGCCATCAACCGGGGCTCACGGCGCGGGTCCGCCACCACCGTCAACCCTGACCTCTCGGTGCGCACCAGCACTCCGGTCCGGAACGGCCGCACGTCTAATTCGGTCAGATCCACGGCCTGCTGCAACTCCGGGTATGCCGGGTTGACCAGAGCAAATCCGTGATCGCACAGATAGCCATCGACGCGGTCGGTGCGCAGCCGTCCTCCCACTGTGGGCTCAGCTTCCAGCACCGTCACCGCATGCCCGGCGTCAGCGAGGATCCCGGCGCACCGCAACCCCGCTACACCTGCACCGATCACGACGAATTCGCTCATCGCTTACTCCTGTTCACCATGGCCAGTCGCGTCGAAAGCACCGTAGCGAATGCCGACCATCCGGCGTACACCCCCAACCCGGCAGCTTTGCCCCACCCGGTCGGTGCGGCTCGGCGAGCGAGATCTGCTGCGCTCACCGTCAACGCCCCCGCGGTGACCGCTGCTGCGGGCAGTGCCCGGGCCCGGAAGAACACCCCGCTCCACGCCGCATTGAGTGCCAGGTTCGCCGCCAACGCTTGGGTGAACCTGCGCGACGCCCGCGCCCCTTGCGGTGTCGATGATCCCCCTGGACCGTCCTCGGCCAACTCGCAGGCAGCGCTGGTCGAGGCCACCCAGATCACCGCATACAACGTCGTCCACACCACCGGGAATGCCACTGGCGGCGGCTGCCACGACGGCTTGCGCAATTCCCGATACCACGACGAATCCGGCTGAGTGAGCAGCGAACCCACTGCCGCGCAGGCCGCCACGCCCGCGCCGACTCGCCAGGCAGTGCGTCCCCACCGTCGCGGGTCGTACGACGACGACGCGGCCCGCACCGCCTCGTCGTACCCCATCACCCCACCCGGCGGGACCCCCAATACATGCGCCGCATCGTCCTCATGAGCGACCGCGTCGTTGATGAGGCTGCCCACCAACGGCTTCGCCACCCCTGACGGGACCGGAGTCACCAACCCCACCCAATGCGAAGCCAACCCAGGCGTCAGCACCGGCACGATGCCCATCCGTCGCCGCATCAAACCATTGACCTGCGCATACCGAGACATCATCTGCGCATAGGTCAACACCTCCGCCATCCCCACATCGACCGTGCGGTTCACCGACGAGTCCACCTCCGCGGCAGCCGCCAAGAAAAACACCACGTCATCGACCGCAATCGGTTGGATCCGGTTGCGCAGCCAGCGCGGACCCACCGCCACCGGTAGCCGCTCCGTCAGATGCCGCAACATCCGGTACGACGCCGATCCCGCTCCCAACACCACGCCCGCCTGCACCACCACTGATGGCACCGCGCACCCCAAGAACACCTCGCCCACTTCGACCCGCGACGCCAGATGCTCCGACAACTCCACCCCGCGCGGATGCAATCCACTCAGATACACGATCCGGGATATCCCCGCCCGCTCCGCGGCCGCCGCAAAACCTTGCGCTAACCGCCGGTCCCGGGCGGCGTAATCGCCCTGACCGTCCATGGAATGCACCAAATACCAGGCGACATCCACCCCCGCCATGGCTTCATCCAGACAGTCCTCATCACCCAGGTCGCCTTGCACGACCTCCACCTGGTCCCGCCACTGCGCCGCCAACCGGCTTGGGGTGCGCGCCAACACCCGCACCGACCATCCCCGCGCCAACAACTCCGGTACTAACCGGCCACCGACATACCCACTGGCACCGGTCACCAACGCCGTACGTGACATGCGATCCTCCTCGACGACTTACCCGGACACCTCAACCGGTCAACACCACCGGCAACAACAACAACATCCCCAAGGACCACGTCAGGTGACACACGATCGGCCCCAGCACCCCGCCAGTCACTCGCCGCTGCGCCCCCGTCAATACCCCCAACACCACCGCCGCGAACGTCAACAGCGGCACCCCACTGAACACCGTCGACACCCCATAAATCACCGTCGACCCACTCAACGCCCACCGCCGCGGCAACGCCGCATACACCGCCCCCCGAAAAAACAACTCCTCGGCCACCCCATTGATCACCGTCACCGCAGCCACCGCCGCGACCGACCCGAAACGGGCATGATCCAACAACCGATCCACCGGCTCCCGCAACACCGACACCCGCCCCACCACCAGCGCCCCAGCGCAGAACACCGCCAACAGCAAGGCCCCCAAAATCAGCCCCTGCACTACCGCCCGGCCCCCCTGCGTGCCCGACCGAGTATGCGCCCGCCCCCAGTGC
>NZ_JAHPZL010000001.1:178716-287363 GCF_019331795.1 Austwickia sp. TVS 96-490-7B | reverse complement strand
GCACGAGGGACAAGCGCGGTCGACCGGCAGGGGAGGGTCCGACACCTCAGGGAGGGGCGATGTCGGTCTCCGCGGGGCGTACGCGTCGGGCCAAGGCACAGCGGGGCGACACCCGCAGGGGGCGTGCGGGTACCGGGGGGATCGTCGAGGACGATGCCGACCGGGTCAATGTCGCGGCCCGTCCTGTGTCATGGTCCGAGGCATCATGCCCTGACCGATGCGCGTGGGTGTGGCTGGGTGGCCGTCCCGTACCGCTGTGACAGCCCACTGGGGTTGGAGATGGTCGGTCACGGCGGCTGCGCCGACAGCGGTGGGGTCAGGTGTCCTTTCCGCTGCCGTCGGTCGTGTCCGTGACGGTAATCCGCGCGCCTGGGCCTCTGCGCTGCGCCGCCAGGGAACAGGCTGGGAAAGTTATTGCTAAGTCTGTGTATTCATGCATTGAGGTGGGTCGGAGCTGAGACGGCCACCCGCGCGATCCACGTCCGAATCCGGCCACATTTCTTGCCTCCCCGGATGCTGTGCCGATGTGCCACGTGCACGGCATCTACGACGGACGCTCGACCAGGGGGAGGGGATATGGCGACATCCAGCCTGCGCACCTCCAGGCCTCGTCGGCGGCGTCCCCGTCGACTCGTGGTGCTGATGCTGACCTTCCTCGTGTTGGTGGCGGCGAACACTGCTCTCGAAGCCATCAACCGGGCCCGCTTCCCTAGCACCACCGTCACTGGCGCCAGTAGCGAGAGCGAGACCGGGACACCGGCGTACTGGATTTTTTTCCCTGGCTTCGGGATTGACTTCTGTCCCGCAGTGGCGGCCTCCTTCGAGCCGGTGACCAGCAGCACTGGGCATTCGTTCTGCGTCGCCCCATCGCGCGGCCACCTCGACCCGGCGGAGATTTCCGCCGCCGTCGTCAACCGACTCGATGCGACCCGGAGGCCGCAGGCACCGGTCACGGTGTATCTCTACGGCATCAGCATGGGCGGCATGATCGCCTACGACGTGGCCCGCCTCATTGACGGCAAGAAGGGCATCACTGTCCGGGCGCTGGTCTTTGACTCCAGCCCAGCCGGACCAGACAGTGTGGCCGGAGTGAAACAAGCAGCGGTGGAGGTCGGCGCCGCGATCCAGCGACTCCCTGACCTTCCCGGCGACATCCCCAACCCCCTGAAGGGCGGGCCGCTGGACCGATTTGCCCTCCACCTGGGCGAATACGTTGTTGACAACACCTATGCCGGGAAGTGGCCGTTGTCCTGGGAGGAAGCGCACGCTGCCTGGGTCAAATCGATGGCAGTCACCAGCGACGGGATGGGGGAGCAACTCGACTACATCGAGTCCTTCTATCCGCGTCCCGATCCGCGAGCGCTGCCCTACGCCTCGTTTGGGTATCTGCGGGCGATGGATGCTGACGCTGATACGACGGTCGACGTCCAACGGGCCACGGCGGCGTACGCGCAGATCGTGGCACCTCACGCTCTAGATGTGATCCCGGTTGCTGGGGGGTGGCATGCCAGTGCTGATGTCACGGTGGCGAGCTACCGGAAAGCTTTGGCGCGGTTCATTGCCCGTGCTGAAATCCCTACGTTGCAGCAGATCCGCACCAGCCAGGAGCGACTGTGGGGCGGCCTGCGACGCTGAGGAACCTCTGATGGTGGTGCCAGCGTTGGCAGAATGCCATGAGCGGTGGTGTCGGAGCGCCCCGGCCGACCCACTGCCGTCACGGGAGACCAGGCTGGTCTACCAGGGCGGCCCTGGCACGACCCATGTCGGTTAGCGATCGGTCACCACCGCCGCCATACCGGCAGTCGACACATACGTCGAGGAAAGGATTCTTGTGGAGCTCACCGGTATTCCCTTCACAGCGACCACAGTGGTCGTTGCGGTGACCGCTTTCGTCGCCGCCGCCCTGTGGTTGCCGAGGTTGACCGGGTCCTGGGTGAAGGTCCTCTCCCGCGTGCTGTCCCTGGCGATGGTCAACGTGATGGTGGTGGTCGCCGTTGCGGCGTACATGAACAGCCAGAACGGGTGGTATTCGTCCTGGGGTGACTTGCTCGGATCGGAAGGACGCTCCCAGACCGATCAGAAGGGCAACAGCGCAGCGAAAGCCGCTGAGGCTTCCGTCTCCGGGGAGCGCAAGGAGACCAAAGCGCCCACGACCTTCCCGGCACTTCCCAATCCGGGCGAGCGCATCCAGACGTACCTCGACTACACCGGCCCCGAGAGCAAAGTCACCGGGGAGATTCAGGTGATCCTCCCGCGCAGTTACGAGGACCCTAGCGCCCACGACAAGACCTACCCGGTCGTGGAGGCTTTCCATGGTTTCCCGGCGAACCCCACCGGATGGACCAAGTCGATGAACGCCCAGCAGTATTTCGACGCGGCTGTCGATGAGGGCCGCATCCGTGAGGCCATCATCGTGGTGCCGCAGGTCACTGTGCCTGCCCGGTATGACAGCGAATGCGTCAACGGCACGAAGGACAAACCGCAGATCGAAACCTGGATCAGCAAGGACATTCCCGACTTCATCCGGTCGCATTTCCGTGTCGATCAGGCCCGGGCGTCATGGGCGGCGATGGGGTATTCGATGGGTGGCTACTGCGCTCAACTGATGGGCACCTACCACAGTGAGACGTTCGGGGCGGTCGTCAGCCTCGGTGGGTATCCCAAACCGGACTTTGTCTCCGACATTCACCCCTGGCCTGCTGGCAGTCCCCTTGCTGAGCGCTACAACCTTGTCAATGCCCTCCGGAAACAGATGCCTCCGGTGGCGATGTATATCCAGGTCGGTAAGCAGAGCCCCTACTGGCCGCAGATCAAGCAGTACCTTGACGAAGTGAAAGCTCCGGCGTCGTTGCACTCGGTGATCCTGCTCGACAACGGCCACCGATTCGAACTGTGGAAGGCTGAGATGCCGAAGGTGTTGACCTGGTTGGGCGAGTCGATCCCGGGGTTCGCTGCGCGATGACGGTCACTATGCCCCGAGAGGTCCCTGAAGCCCCCCGACGTCTCTGGCAGCGGTTCTCAGGGGCGTTCCCGGCCATCTTCGCCACCATCGTGGCGTTCAACGCCATCGTCTCTGGGGCGTTGGTGCTGATGTCGGAGGATCCCTTTGCCTCTGGCTCCGACCTGGGGGTGTGGATCAGTGTCGTCGCTGACATCATTCCCAGCCCGGTCTGGTCGGTGATTTTGCTGCTCGTCTCCAGTGCGCTGGCCGCCCGGAAACGAGTGGCGTGGGCGGTCTGTGTCGGATGGGCGGGGTTAAACACCCTGATGGACATCCTGATGCTCGCTGTCGACGACCCGCAGAATGGCATCTACCTGTCTGGGGTCGTGGCGCACACCCTGCTGCTGATGGTGCTGTTGGCGACGTACGGACAGTTTTGGACTCGGGTGCGCGGCGGCGCTTATGCCTGGGCTGCCGCCACTCTCGGTGGGGGACTGTTTGGCGCGGTGATGCTGGGGTGGGCGTTGGTGGAGCTCTTCCCCGGCACTCTCCCCGCGGACAAGCGGCTCTCCTGGGTGTTTCAGCAGATTTTCCCGCTGCTTTTCGACTTCAATGACTATGTTTCCGCGCAACCGGCAGGCATTGTCAGTTTGATCCCCGGTTTCCTCGGGTCGGCGGCGTTGGTGTCGGCGTTCGTGGTGCTCTTCCGGGTACGCCGCGCCGAAGCTGCGCTCACCCCTGCCGATGAGCAGGCATTGCGAATTTTGGTGGACCGGCACGGACAGAACGACTCGTTGTCGTACTTCGCGTTGCGTCGGGACAAGTCCGTCGTGTTCAGCCCGGACGGGTTTGCGGCAGTCGCTTATCGCGTTGAAGCCGGAGTGTGTGTCGCAGCGGGCGATCCTGTCGGTGACCCGCAGTCATGGCCGGGGGCGATCCAGGCGTGGCTCGCCGCGATTCGTCCCTACGGTTGGATTCCCGCGGTGATCGGTGCCTCTAAGGACGGTGCCCGCGCCTATCACGCCTCTGGGATGTCTGTCCTCGAACTCGGCGACGAAGCGATCGTCAACACCGGCAAGTTCTCCCTGCGAGGAGCGGAAGCTGCTCCTTTACGCCGAGCTGTCGGTCATGCCGAAAAAGCTGGCTTGAGCGTGCGCATGCGCCGCTGGCATGACATCCCCGCCGACGAACTCGCCCACTTCGGTGACCTGGTCGACCAGTGGCGCGTCGGCGACGACGAACGCGGCTTCTCGATGGCTTTGGGTCGCTGGGGCGACCCCGCCGACGGCGGCTGCTTGCTCACCGAAGCGGTCCTACACGCCGGGACCCCGCAGGAACGCACCGTCGGGTTGCTGTCCTTCGTCCCGTGGGGCCGCGCCGGAGTGTCTCTCGACGTGATGCGGCGATCCCCAGATGCCCCCAATGGCACCGTCGAACTGATGATCACCGACCTGTGTCGTCGCGCTGACGAGGTGGGCATCCGCCGAGTCTCGTTGAACTTCGCGATGTTCCGGGCCGTGTTCGAAGAGGGCGCTGAAATCGGGGCCGGACCGATCCTGCGGTTGTGGCGCAAGGTACTGATCTTCCTGTCCCGCTGGTGGCAGATGGAATCGCTTTATCGGTCCAATGTGAAGTACTCCCCGGAATGGGTCTCCCGCTACCTGTGCTTCTCTGAAGCTGGACAGCTCCCCCGCATCGGTTTGGCCGTGGCCATCGCCGAGGGCTTCGTCCCCGGCGCCAAACCCCGGCGTGCCGGTCGAGGCGTCCTCGCCTGGGTCGCCAGCAATGCCCCTGACCTGGATATTTACGTCGCCGATCAGGTTGAACCGTCGTACCGCGAACAAGAGCGAGTACGGCGTACCAAAGTGGCTGGACTCATCGCTGACGGCGTCGACCCGTGGCCGATCGCCCAACCCCCCAGCCACGACGCCTCCGCCCTGGCTGACCTCCCTGAAGGCACTCAGACGAGTATTTCTGGCCGTGTCCTCGGCGTGCGTGACTTCGGTGGTGTCGTCTTCGTGGACATCCGCGACTGGACCGGCCGCGTCCAGGTCGTCCTGGAACGGGACCGTTGCGGCGCCGACCAACTCACCGCCTTCCGCAAAGGCGTCGACCTGGGCGACCTCCTCGGCATCACCGGCACCCGCGGCGCCTCCCGCGCCGGACATGACTCGCTCCTAGCGACGTCGTGGCGGATGGAAGCCAAATGCTTGCACCCGATGCCCGACAAGTGGCGCGGCCTGACCGACCCCGAAGCATTGGTCCGTCAGCGCTACCTGGACCTCGCCGTCAACGAAGCCACCCGCTACCGGCTGGCCGCACGCTCCGCAGTCCTGACGTCCCTGCGCTCCACCCTCGGCTCGCACGGCTACCTTGAAGTCGAAACGCCGATCCTGCAAACCATCCACGGTGGCGCCAACGCTCGGCCATTCCGCACCCACATCAACGCCTACGACCTCGACCTCTACCTGCGGATCGCCCCCGAGCTCTACCTCAAACGGTTGTGCGTCGGCGGCATGGACCGGGTTTTCGAACTAGGCCGGACCTTCCGCAACGAAGGCGTCGACTTCTCGCACAACCCCGAGTTCACCATCCTTGAGGCGTACGCCGCCCACGGCGACTACCTCACGATGATGGACCTCACCCGCGAACTCATCCAGAACGCGGCCATCGCCGCCAACGGCAACTGCGTCGTCCCCACCCCTGACGGTGACTGGGTCGACATCTCCGGAGACTGGCCAGTCAAAACCCTGCACGGCGCCATCTCCGAGGCGCTCGTCGCCGCCGGGGTGCTCCCCGCCGCCGGGCCAGGCATCACCTCCGACACCTCCGTCGACGAGTTACGACGACTCTGCGACCGCTCCGGCGTCCCCTACCAACAAGCCTGGGACGCAGGCACCGTCGCCCTCGAAATGTACGAACATCTCGTCGAAGAACACACCACCCGCCCCACCTTCTACACCGACTTCCCCCTCTCCGTGTCCCCCCTCACCCGCAGCCACCGCTCCACCCCCGGCGTCACCGAACGATGGGACCTAGTCGCCTGGGGAGTCGAACTTGGTACGGCGTACTCCGAACTGACCGACCCCCTCGAACAACGCCGCCGACTCACCGCCCAATCAGAAGCCGCCGCCGCCGGTGACCCCGAAGCGATGGAACTCGACGAGGACTTCCTCGTCGCTCTCGAACACGGCATGCCACCCACCGGAGGAATGGGCATGGGCGTCGACCGACTCGTCATGCTCATCACCGGGGCGAGCATCCGCGAAACCCTGCCCTTCCCCATGGCTCGCCCGCGATGAGCATCATCAGGAGCGGGACCAGCCGATGCGTCAGATCGTCATGGCTGGCCCTGCTCCTGATGGTCGGCGCAATCCTCTACATGTCCTGGATCCTCGCGCCGATCATCGCCCCCGACGGCATCGACCCCGTGCGCAGCTACGCCAGCGAACTCGCCGCCGACGACCAACAAGGATCGACGTTCTTCCGCGCCGCCGACCTGATGGCCGGGACGTCCGTGGCGCTCGCTGGGGGAGTCACCGCGCTGAATCGGCGCCGCTCCCGGTGGGTGACCACTGGCTGGTGGGCGCTGGCGCTCTTTGGGCTGTCCACCGTCATCGACTCCGGAGCTCCGCTGTCCTGCGCGCCGACCGTCGATGAGCAATGCGCTGCCCGGGAAGCCGCTGGTGACGTGCCCTGGCTGCACCTCGTGCACACCGGAAGTAGCGTCTCAGCGTCAGTGGCTTTGCTGGTCGCCGTGGTGATGCTCACCCCCATCGTGGTCCCTCGGCTTCGGCGCTGGTCGCAGATCGCCGGGACGATCCTGGTGGCCGCCGCCGCGGGATATCTTGTCGCGACTGGGTGGGCGATGATGGAGATCTCCCGGGCCAGCATCGAATGGCCCTGGCCATCCTTACTGGGCATCGCCCAACGCACCCAACTCACCTGTGCCTCAGCGTGGCTGGCGACACTGTCTGTGGCCCTGTGGCACGGGCGGGCCGGTTCGGTGGCGCCACTGGCCCGACGCCCCATCGCCCGCGAAGTGGACGCATGATGAGACCGCGAGGGCAATGGGTCGCGGACGGTGCAGTGCTGATCTTCCCCGGTGCCGGACTGACCGCTGGCGCCTACCGCGCTGCGCTGCGCGGAATCGATCAATCAGCTTCCCCACCGGTCCTGCTTGCGCACTCCATGGGAGCCTTTGCCGCGGTAGAACACCTCAGACGCCACCCGGACAATGTCGCTGGACTGGTCTTGTGCGACCCCAGCGTCGAACTGACCGCTACGGCCGTCTCCATCCCCGCGGATGAGCCACCCATCCTGGCGGTCGCAGCAACCACCGCCACCAGCTTCACCCCGTGGGCCTGGGCCAGCCGACTACGAGCCGACCTGGCGGACTATCCCCGCTGGGCAGCCCGCCGAGCCACCGCCGCCCACCATTGGCCACTTCCAGCCCGCCCCATCACCGTCTTGTCCGCAGCATGGTCCGGGGCGACGCCCTGGGACCGCAGGTGGCTGTCGCACCAACAACGCCTCGTCGAGGACCTGCGCGCCGAACACCCCTGGGGCACAGCAGGTGTCCACCACCAGC
Source organism: Austwickia sp. TVS 96-490-7B (assembly GCF_019331795.1). Lineage (GTDB taxonomy): Bacteria > Actinomycetota > Actinomycetes > Actinomycetales > Dermatophilaceae > Austwickia. Next base: position 279,831 of record NZ_JAHPZL010000001.1, on the reverse strand, counting down.
AGATCATCCCCTGCGGACACAACATGATGTGGTGGCGTCCCGCAGCGATCCGCGCCGCAGTGCACGAGATCAGAGAACGCTGCTAACAGCGTCCTCAACACGCCGTACGACGGCTCGCCCGAACCACCTGCACCGCTCCGACCAGACCCAAGGCCAGACAAGCACACGCAACCCAGATCGCAGCGGCACCAGCCTGAGCAAAACCCTCCGACAATGCGGACACCACCTGCGGGCCCACGTCCCCCAAACGCCCGTGGACGCCTTGCGCTCGTAGCGCACTGATCATCCCGCCCCCAGAATCGCCAGTGCCCTTGACCAGTGCAGCAGCCACCGAATCCGGGAGCTGGGGGATCGCAGACAGCCGCTGGGAAACTGCCTCATCGACTCGTGCGGCAAGCATGGCCCCAGCCAGTGCCGACCCTAACGCGGCGCCGACCTGACGCACCGTGCTCTGCGTGGCTGACGCCGCCCCTGACAGTCGCGCCGGGACATCCGCCAAGACAGTCGACGTCAACTGCGCCGAAGCCAACCCCAAGCCCACGCCATACCAGACCAAAGCCGCGCCCACCCACCACGGAGACGCCGACGCAGCGACCAGCACCGCGCATCCCGCCGTACCCGACACTTCGAGTGCCAAGCCCCACAGCACCACCTGAGGAGCGCCCAGCCGGGCCGCGACATGACGGGCACTCGCCCCGGCGAGGAACGCCCCGGCAGCCATCCCAGACAACACCACCCCGGCCTGCATGATGCTCAACCCCATGGCATTGACTAAGACCAACGGCAAGACAAACACCAGTGCGAACTCCCCGACTGCCACCGCCATCGCGGTGACATTGCCCCAGGCAAATGGCGCAATCCGAAATAGTCCTACGTCCAGCAGCGCTGACCGGCCGTTTCCTGCCCGATGCCGTTCCCAGACGATGAACAACATCACGAAGACCGACCCGGCAATGAGCGCTGAAGCCGCGATTGACAGCGGCGCATCGGCCGACCAGGTCCACGGGCCCACCGAGAAGGCTCGCGTCGGCCGCCACCATCCCGCGCTGCTGCCTTCAATGAGCCCGAAGACCACCAAGCCGAAGCCGATCGCACTGGTCAACAAGCCATCGACGTCAGCTCCGGGGCGTCGGTCAGGCTCTCGCGTCTCGACGACCGCCCACACACCTAGGCTTACCACCAGCACAGCGACCGGGACATTGACGAAGAAAATCCATCGCCAGGTCACCTGGGTGGTCAACCAGCCACCTAGGAGTGGGCCCACCGCAGCCATCCCCGCCATCACTGCGCCCCAGATCCCAAACGCGGTGGCCCGCTCCGGACCACGGAAGGTTGCGTTTACCGTCGACAATGTCGCTGGAAGCACCATGGCCCCACCGACCCCTTGCAGCGCTCGACCAGCGATCAGAGCGGTTGCCGTGCCAGCGAGACCAGCAGCCACGCTGGCGAGGGCGAAGAGCGTGACGCCGGTGAGGAAGAGCCTGCGTCGTCCGAGACGGTCGCCGAGGCGGCCGGAGGTGAGGAGGAGGGCGGCGAAGACCACGGCGTACATGCTGTTGATCCATTGCGCGTCGGTGAGGTCGAGATGCAGGTCGGCGATGATCGCGGGCAGCGCGACGCCGACGATGGTGCCGTCGAGGACGATCATGGACAGTCCGCCAGCGAGGGCGACCAGGGACCACCAGCGTCGGCGGTCGGTGGCAGCTGGCGCGGGGGGAGTGCGGGGGTAGGGGGGTGGTGTTGCGGTCATGGGATCACCTGGGTGAGCTCAGGGCATGATCATGCCGTCATCCTGTCGGTATCAATGTTAACGACAGGATGACGGCAAAGTCGAGAGGGTGCTCCACCCGATCACGACACCAGCAACGGCCCCACCGTCAGGAAGCCTGCGTCCCAGCCGGTGCCAGATGCTCCTCCAGCCATGACATCAGCTCACTCGTCACCCGGTCACGGCACGTTTCGTTGAGGATCTCGTGGCGTGCTGAGGGATACAGCCGCACCGTCACATCACGCAGACCAGCAACCCGCAGCGCCGCCGCCGACTGCCGCACCCCCACCCCGCGGCCCCCTACCGGGTCGTCCTCACCAGAGATCAACAACACTGGCAAACCCACCGGTAGCCCCGCCAAACGGCCCGGGTCATGGATCTGCGCGACACCAGCCAACAAATCCCGGAAGAACCCCGCCGAACACACAAACCCGCACCACGGATCATCCAGATAGGCCTGCACCTGCTCAGCATCCCGAGACAACCACTCAAAACCCGTCTCCGCGCCCCCAGCGGGCCGGAACGGACGGTTAAACGACCCGAAGGTCAACGCGTTCATCAACGGCGAGGGACGGCGTACCCCTCGCACCCGCACCTGAGCTGAAGCCACAGCTAACCCCAGCTGACGCATCACCCCAGGGTCGCCAGCCGTGCCAGAAAGCACCACCCCAGCCAGACCAGCGGCATGATCCAACACATAGGTGCGCACCACCAAACTGCCCATACTGTGCCCCAGCAGAAACACCGGCACCCCCGGATGCTCCTGCTCCGCAGCACGCCGTACGACGTCAAGATCATCACTGAGCAGCCGCCACCCGTCCCGATCACCCAAGTGCCCAAACGGCTGGCCATTGTCCGTCGCCGTCAACCCATGACCACGGTGATCATGAGCCCACACGGCCCACCCCGACGCGGTAGCGACCTCCGCGAGCGGCGCGTATCTGGCGCCATGCTCAGCCATGCCATGCGCGAGGATCAGCACCGCCCGCACCGCACCATCCTCATCGGGGAGCCACCGACGACCCCGCACCGTCACGCCGTCGGACGCGGCTACAGCAATCTCTGTGCTACGCATGCGTGCAGGTTAACCGCACCGCCCGGGGCAGGTCCGGCAATACGTCGAAACCGGCCAACCGCCTTCGGACTTCGGCGGCGCATGTGCTCGGCTCGATCGGTGCGACATGCTGCCTGCTCGCGTTGGCGGCGGCCGGGCCAAGGACGTGTCCGCGACAGCCTGACCCCGGAGGCAATCCACGGGACAGACGCGGTGGGATCCACGTGGCACTCAGAGATGGTCAAGAGAACGTGGCAACGACCTTGAAGTGTGCGTACGACGTGGCATAGGGAGGCGCCGATGTTGTGTCCTCACCTGCCGCAGGACTGGCTCAGCTAATCACCGTTCTCGACTGTGGTCACCCAAACTCAGAACATCCCAGAATGACATAACAGAGTTCGCTGGGTCGATGATGTATCGGCGGGGGGTAGGGGCTGCCTCTGTTGGGCGTGATTCACGCTGCTGAGTTCGAAGAGTTCTTGGTCGATGTCCTCAGTGACGAAGGTGGTGGATGGCGGTTTTGGGCAATGCAAGAAGCATCTTTACCACATGCGCAGCGGGCTTAAGGGCAAGTTAGTGCCACTGCGCTAACGATTTCGAGAGAAAAGAGGGGCTGATGAGCTTGAACCCACCATGCAGGAGGCATGCGAGGTGTGGGAGATGGTTTCCCTGTTCGTTGCTACTAGAAGCTCGCACGGTGACTGAGGCGGTCTGAGAGGCGCGGTCCTTGCGTACTCTGGTCTGCTGTCGATGTTTCGCTAGTTGGGAACCTGATCCCGCTTTTCGCTGGCTACATGTTGTTCAGGAAAGGCGACATCCGTTGATGACGGTCGCGTCAACCCCTGTGGTGAGCAAATGTCCCTCCCTCTCAACGGATTTCGTGTTGTTAGCCGCAGCGGAGGGAAAACTGCTGGTTTATAAAGTGCGGGCAAGCTCAGCGCTAAGATAACCGCTGAGCTTGCCCGCATCGTCGGGGTTATAAATGGGCAGCGAGATCGAAAGCAATTGGCACCGGCACTCGATCCTCCCTGGGACGTGGGGCAGGTTGATAAGGGTCTGAAAATGCTTGCCCGAGTTGGCGCGTTTAACGAGTCCCGCCAGTAGCGATTCTCGGGGTGGCTACGCTATGTCCCCCGCTCATGCTGCAGATCACGTTTTTTGAATCCCGCTGAATTGTTGACCAAGGTGAGTCCACATGCGGTTTTCAGCACTGAGAATTCGGCGGCGTCAATATCAATACGCGTGCGCTGTTCAATGAGTGCGTTATGAGGAAGATGTGGGGCGTCCGTGGCTCAGCGAAGATGATGCTGATGTTGAATAAGAGGGCCAGGTCTTTCAGCTGATGGCCGAGCCATGCCGAGAGCGTAAAGCCAGCATGGAGGCTGCCGAGATACTGGGTACAAGGTAGTCCATCACTCCTCACCAAGGCCCTTTTTACGCTCCAATGCCGAAACGCCCTCCACGCGACCCCGTATGGGGTATGTTTGGTGATACCTCTCAGTGTGTTCTCCTGCGGAGCTGTTTCGTTGCGTCTGGATCCGGAGGATTCCTTAGTGGCGGCAAAGTGGGGCATTGTGGACGCGCTCCGGGTGAAAAGTCTAAGAAAATATAGATGTTTCGTCGTGGTCTCGTGGAGCCGTCTCGTAGACGTCAGTCACGACTGGCATGTGCAGAACGTTGTTTCCTAGAGATTTAAATCGAGACGATGCTCGATGAAGTTCACGCCTATTATCGGTGGATTGGAGGAAAGCCATGGCATTGATCTCAGTTGCTGGACTCACGAAAGTATTTGGTTCTCGCGCGGTGCTATCTGATATTTCTTTCGAAATAAACAGGAATGAGCGCGTGGGCTTGATCGGGCCTAACGGAGCCGGGAAGACGACGCTGTTTCGACTGCTGTTGGGACTCTTGAAGCCGACCCAGGGTGAAATTATCTTTGACGAGCAGGCCGTCGGCAAGCGACATGAGCACATCGGATTCTGCTTCGATAACGACGGACTATATGGATCGTTGACGGCTCGGGAGAACATGGAGTTTTTCCAGAGGTGTTACCGCTCGCAGCAGAGTGTGGAGTTACTCTTAAGTACGGTAGGTTTAGACGCCACTGACGGGCGTGTCGTATCCAAGTACTCACTGGGCATGCGAAAGCGGCTGGGGCTCGCGCGGTCACTGCTATCGGAGCCTACTCTGCTGCTCCTTGATGAACCATTGCTGGGATTAGACCCCGATGGGCAGGCGGAGTTCATCGAGCAGTTGAGGAAACTGGGCACTGACACGTCTATCCTGCTGAGCTCGCACGATCTCGAGGCAGTATCCAGTCTGTGCACACGAGTCATCGGGCTGTCGGGAAGCGTTGTCTTCGATGGATCGGTTGATGTGCTCAGGGACGAGACCAGCGGAGCGTACGCCGGGTATCGGAAGATCTTTTATCAGAAAGTGCAGGAGAGCGAGTAATGCACTTGATTATTGCAGCGGGTAAAAAGGATCTGCTCTCGTATCGACGGCGGTCCGGAATAGTCATAGCGGGTATGTTTGTCCTGGTGGTACCCATTCTGGCCGTGGTGACGGGGATGCAAAAAATATCGTCCCAAGAAAGCGTTGCAGCTATTCTCTTTTATGCCATATATGGAAGCCTCTACGCTGCTATCACCACTGTTATGATGACTGTAAGATTTTGGGAAGAGAGGGCATCGCGAACCCTTGAGACCTATCTGAGCCTTCCGTGGGGTGTGCGCTCAGGATTTCTGGGCAAGCTTGCCTTTCCGGTGACGGCTGCTGCCGTGGTTTCCTTGGCTGCTAATCTCATGATCACTTTTACGCTCGCACTGATTTCGCGTGCATGGGGAACATGGCTACTGTTAGGGATCCTGGTCCAAATACTTCTAGTGGCCATATCGCTGTCTGTTGGCGTCCTGATCGGATATGCCATGTGGATGCTGTCAGAAAATGCAGCTAAACTGGTTCAGGTTTCGATATTAGGCGTCGCTGGCTTCGGCTTCGCTGGTCTCTTCACGGGCGGTGTTCCGAATATATCAACTGCTCTTGGCACCTTGGGAGGGCTAGCCGTAATCCTTGGCGGTGCCGCCGGTATCGCCTTTGTCAAGCTAGACGTAGAGCGAATCGTCCTGAATGAGTCATAGGAGCTAACACTCTCAGAGCGGATACGGCGGTCCTTGGCGAAGTCGACCCTGCTTGACTCTCACCATCCGATGGCTGACCTTTCCTGGTGTGCGGTGGCGAGGCGGTCGGCGAGCTCGGCTGCGGACAGTGAGTGTCTCGTGCCGTCGTTACCGTCAGTGGCTTGGACAATTCCCTGGGCTATTTCGTGGTCGCCGATGACGACGACCACACTTGCTCGGGCCCGTCGTACTTGCCGGATCCGGCTGCCGAGGCTGCCGTCCCGTTTGACGTCCACGCGCAATCCACGTTGTCGCAGTTCACGCGCGGCCAAGTCTGCGGCCTCGTCATGGCGTTCATCGACGGGCAGGATCGCGACCTGGACCGGAGACAGCCACAGCGGTAGGCGCCCTTGGTATCGCTCCAAGAGGGAAGCCACCACGCGTTCCATCGCGCCCACGGTTCCCCGATGGATCATCACAACTCGCTTGTGCGCACCGTCTTGGTCCACGTAAATGAGATCGAATCGTTCGGGTTGGTTGAAGTCGAGCTGCACAGTTGCGATGGTCTCTTCATGGCCCCGACCGTCGCGGACCTGGAGGTCCAGCTTGGGGCCGTAAAAGGCTGCTTCGCCAGGGGCCTCGATCAGATCAACAGCCTCCTCGTCGAGGACACCCAGAGCGGCGGAACGCAGCGCTGCCTGATGGGTGTCCCAATCCTGAGCGGACCCTAACCATGCATCTGAGTCGTCGCGCAGCGACAAGCGCACGTAATCGACCGGCAAACCGAGGATGCGTTGTGCTTGCAGTGCGGAGCGCAACGCCGCAGTGACCTCGGCACGGACCTGATCAGGTCGGCAGAAGACGTGGGTGTCGTCGAGGCTGATCTGCCGTACCCGTTGAAGGCCGGAGACCACCCCAGAGCGTTCGGCGCGAAACATGGGCGCGAGTTCGTTGAGGCGGATCGGCAATTCACGGTACGAATGCCGGCCTTGGGCGTAAACCAAGGCATGGTGGGGGCAGTTCGCTGGCCGGAGGACGACTTCGTCGTCGCCGATCTTCATCGGAGGAAACATATCCTCGTTGAACTTGGCCCAGTGGCCGGAGCGTTCGAACAGGGCTCGCTTGCCCAGCACTGGGGTGTGAACATCGATGCAGCCGTCTGCGCGGCCTCGGAAATGACGAAGGCCCCGGATCACTCCGGGGCCTGGTAGTCGCTGCGCTGGTCAGAACAACGTATCGGCGCCGGAAGTATCCGGCGTCGTTGTCTGCTGCTGATAACTGCGCATGCACCAACGGTAGAGGCCCTATCCCAACGTGTGCAACGTAGATTCATCGATTGCCGACCGGAACTGAGACCTGGTCCGGGCCCGGCCAGGCCAGACACGGCCCCAAGGCCAGGGGTTGTCGCCCCCCATCAACGGCGGTCCTGGTGGTGGGGATGGACCCGCATCAGAGGGTGGGCAGTTCGGGATGTTGCCGCCGTGAAAATTCCTCAATCAGCAGGATCGGCTCGGTGCGCTGCTTGCTGGTCATCCCTGCGGCATAGGACACGGCGACGGCAGTCTTTGCGAGGATTGAATGTGGTAACACCATGCTCTCTGACAACCCGTCGTCTGTATTCATGACACGCCGACAATGCAACCTTTGGTATTTACTTATTCATCTACTATCGACCTCATCACCGAATGGAACCCATTCCTTTTTGCTGATAATACTGAAGTGGCGCGAGAGGGAGCCTGCTAATCTAACATCATGAGGAGGTTGGAGAGGTCACTGGGCTTCAAGGTGCACTTCAAGGCGATTATTCAACCCTTCGATAAAGCCAGCACTACCCCACACGTCTTCAGCAAAATCTCCAAGCAGTACTTCTTCAAAAATCGCAAGAGATTCAACGAAAACTTCGATCGATGGCGCAAAGTGAATGGAATTCCATTTTCCAGCCCCATGGCGCGTATAAATAAATTGGGACATGCAGGTTTGATATGTCGGTATATGTGGGGTCGTAAAATATGCTTGCGACAACTATCGATTCATCTGGCAACGAATCGATTTTCTGATAATCCGGGCCACTCCAGCTGTTTCCTTCTTGGAAAAACCAGTTTCGATTCAACGTCTGACGACGTGGTGCTGCCGCCCTGCCCGCTGTGTGCCAAGCGGTCCGACAATCAAGGCCTGATCGACGGCAAGGAGTGCATCTTGCAGGAGGGTGACTTGATTGCGTTCTGGTTTCTAGCGTGTCTATGGCTCGTCTGATGTTGGCTGCTCGGTGAGTGCGGCGGAGTAGTTGCGCATTGAGCGCTGATAACGCGGTAGCGTGTCGATCTGAGTGTTCGGGGCTACCTGCAAGGCTTCGTCTTTGCGCCCGGCGCTGTGCAGGGCGAGGGCAAGAACGAGTTGCGGTGCACAGCCTGTCGTCACATGTGTGGGAGTGGTTTGAAGGACACTGATCGCTTCGTCGAGTCGGCCGAGGTTCCGCAGGGTTGAACCGTACTGGACGGCAAGTTGGGCATGTCGATCCTCGGTTAGCCCTAGTGCGAGAGCGCGTTCGTATTCGGCGCCGGCCTCGGCTTCAAATCCTATGGAGTCATACATCCCGGCGAGCTCGAACGCAGCTCTGCCATCCGTGGCCGGGCATGACCCCACCAACTGGCGCATGCCGCCTAGTCTGTCAGGTCACGGGAGGAGTGCCGAGGCTCGCCGGCACCGTGTGCATCAAAGTCGACGATGCCTGAGGTCGATCCGATTTCGGCCTCATGGCAACTCCTGTTCGGCGAGCGCTCTTGAGCAAAGCGATATCGTGACAGGTGGCCGTCCGAGCCGGATCTCGGTGGAATTCAGGCTCGGACTTACGGCTGGGGCGAAGAAATGAGCCGACATGACTTGCTCGGCCCTGGCCGATCTTTGGAGCCGCTTCCTAGATATTGTCTTTGGTGAACGGTATGTAGAGATGTTGGAAGAGGTGACAAGCGTAAGCCTTTCCAGCATCAGACGCACCGCGACCATCTGGGAGTCTAGATCTGGCGACTTTCTCGCACCCCACGTAGACAAACCGGACAAGGCCTTGACCCAAATCTTCTATCTGACTGAGAGGTGGACAGAATCGGGCGGAGGCCGGCTTTTGATTCAGAGCACGCCTTATTCTGGCCAGGCGGTGTGTAAACTCGCCCCCACGGCAGGCGCGTCTGCTGTGCTTGTGAGGCCCAACTCGTCCTGGCATGCCGTCGAGGAATCGTTCACTGACATCCCCCGTCGCTCTCTAAACGTCACCTTCTGGAGTACCGGATGAAGCTCCGCGGTTCTCAGGCAAAGAGGCCAGACCGTCACTTTGGAGCACCCACATCGTCGGTGTCTGGTCGCCATCGTGGGGCGTTCTGGTTCCTGTGGGGAGCGGAGACCGTCTCAATGTTCGGCACCCAGGTCAATCTCATCGCTGTTCCGCTCACCGCCGTGGAGTTGCTGGGTGCCTCAGAGTTGGAGATGGGCGTGCTCACGGCGGCTGGCTGGCTGCCCGTAGTGTTTCTCGGGCTTTTGGTCGGGGTGTGGGTGGATCGCGGACGTCCGCTGCCGATCATGATCACTGCGAACCTCGTCCGTATGCTGCTGATCGCCCTGATCCCCATGGCCCATCTGCTGGGGATGCTTAACATTTGGTGGCTGCTTGGTGTCGCCCTCTCGGCAGGTGTCTTCGCTGTCTTTTTCGATGTCGCCTACCAAACGTACGTCGCCGACGTTGTCTCACCCGACAAGTTGGCCACAGCGAACAGTCGGCTCGAGCTCAGCCGGTCGGTGGCGCAGCTGACCGGGCCTGCTTTGGGAGGCGCACTGGTATCTGTCCTCTCGGCGCCTGACGCCCTAAGCCTGGATGCCGTGAGTTACGGGGTCGCGACGTTATTGCTGCTGCCACTCCTGCAGCGTCGTAGAGCAACGTTAGATCAATGTGGGACGGGATCAGGTCCAGACGACCCGCCCCCTGCGTTGTTGTCTCTGGTCCGCGAAGGTCTTAGATTCATCCGACGCCATGCTCTCATCAGGGCAGTTGTAGTCGCTGCGTCGGCGTCAAATTTCTTTATCTCGGGAGTGATGGCGCTCCAAGTATTACTAGCCGTTAAGACGCTGGGCATGTCTGCTACCCAGCTTGGTCTTGTTCTTGCTGTCGAGGGAGCTGGTGCCCTCCTGGCTGCCGCTGTCACGCCCCGACTGAACGCGTGGTGTGGAGAGGGCGCGCTCGTGCTGGCGTCACTCGTGCTGATGGCGGCAGGAGGAGTGTTAATGGGCACGGCCGCTGCGTTCGGGCACGGCGGTATCTGGCTCTTCCTGGCGGCGCAGTTGATGTTTGGCGTCAGCGGGCCGCTCATAAACATTTCCCTCGTGACACTCAGGCAACGCCTCACCCCAAAGGAACTTCTCGGGCGAGTCAATGCCAGCGCCCGAGTCGCCATCATGGCCAGCCTGCCGCTCGGCTCGCTGGTATTAGGTTTCGTGGCTACAGCCATCGGCATCAGCTCCACGTTCATCGTCATCGCGGTGGGCCTAGCGCTTGTAGCGCTGGGCGCTCTGAGACCGATGCGGCGTATCCCCAGATGCGTCGCACCATAAAGGTCCCAATCGTGCTATAGCGATGGGGTAAAAAGCCGATTGCACGGGTCCTGTCGGGTCGAGGGTGACTGGAGGGTGCCACGACTGACTGGTTCTTCCCGGGAAGGCCCGCCGTACCAGGGAGAGATGCCACAATAGGCAAGCTCAGCCTTCGTCGCTTCCGGACGTTCGTCGGTACCAGACGGGTGGGGAAGCGTGGATCCCTCAGGGCCCGGCTGCGGTGGTAAAGACAGGTGCCGGGAGGCGCTGACCGCAGCGGGGGGCATCCTGTACGGCGGTCCTGGGCCGGCGCTACCTCAGGGGGGTGGCGGACACCGGCTCATGCAAGGTTGACGGAGGTTCGGACGGCGCGTGGGTGCCTAGGAGTGAAACATGATCGCCAACACGAAGAGTGCCAGACATCAGCTGATCGCGGATATCCTGTCGCGCTCAAGTGTCCATTCGCAGAGCGAACTGCTCGCCCACCTGGCTGAACACGGCGTGACCGTGACCCAGGCGACGCTGTCGCGTGACTTGATGACCTTACGGGCGGTGAAAGTCCGTAAAGGCCGCGAACTGGTCTATGCCCTCCCTGGCCTCGGCGGTGACACCACCCCCCGCCCGGCACCGGATCAAGAAACGCTGGATCAGCGGCTGCGTCACGTCTGTGAAGAGTTCATCGTCTCCGCCATCGCCGTGAAAAATTTCGTCGTGGTCCGCACTCCACCCGGCGCTGCTGACTACATGGCTTCGGTCCTCGACCAAACCACTGATCTGGGCACGTTGGGCACCATCGCTGGTGACGACACCGCCTTGCTGATTTTTCCCGATGACGCGAGCGCCGAAGAGATCTGCGACCTCCTCCTCGAACCGGGCGGTCGAGCCCGCCCCTGATCTGGGACGCCGTACTCCACGGCGTGGGCCCGCTCCCCACGGCAGAGGCGGGGTCGATGACGATGGCGGTCATCGACCCCGCCTTCAGCGGAGCAGGATCAGGAGGAACTGACCTGTCAGACCGCCAACGACCACACGCCGTACACGGCTGCGATGAGGATGACCGCGACCAGGATCGTCTCGGCAGGAGAGAGCATCTTCTTGCCAGCCTTGAGTCGTGCCGGGATGTAGGCGATCAGACCGACTGCATAGAACATCGCCGACAACAGCAGGTAGTGCAGTCCGGCGGCGTACAACAACCAGATCGCGTAAACGGTCGCCAAGGCCCCGATCGCCAGGTCCTTAGTCCGCGCTGACGGATCCTGTTCGTAGGTTTCCCCCGTGATGCCAAGTTTCAACTGGTATGCGGTGGACAGCAGGTACGGGATCAGGATCAGCGACGATGCAAGCAGCACAAACGAGTCATAAGCGCCGGGATTGGAGGCTGTGGCCAGCAAGAAGGCTTGTTCACAGGCTGCGGTGATCACCAACGCCACCGCTGGAGCACCTTTGCTGTTGAGGCGCCCCATGAAGCTCGGCATCACCTTGTCGTGCGCAGGCAACGCCAAGATTTCCGCGCACAGCAGCGTCCAGCTCAACAACGCACCGATCAGTGAGACCGCCAAACCCAATGCAATCACTGTGGCACCCCACGGGCCGACCACTTCGACAAACACTTGGCCCAATGCAGGGTTTTCCACGCCAGACAGCTTGGCTTGCTCCATCAATCCGTACGAGATGACATTGACCAGGATCAGCAGCGCCAACACACCTAAGAAGCCGATGACAGTGGCTTTGCCCACGTCCGAGCGTTTCTGTGCCCGGGAAGAGAAAACGCTGGCGCCTTCAATGCCGATGAACACCCAGACGGTGACGAGCATCATGCCCTTGACCTGGTCCAAGGTGGATCCCAGCGAGGTGGGGCCCTGAACCGTGGTGACGATCGTGGTGGTGCCCCACACGTCAGCGGTGAAGATCCCCGATTTGAACGCCACCAAACCCAAGACGATGAACATCGCCAGCGGGACGATCTTCGCGATCGTCACCACGGTATTGACGAACGCTGCCTCCTGGACGCCACGGACACACAACAACGTGGTGCCCCACAACAGGACAGACACCGTCACAATGCCCACCGTGTTGTCTGGTCCTTGGAAAACAGGAATCAACTGCGACAACGCCGAGATCAACAGGAACAGATATCCCACGTTGCCCAGCCAGGCGCTGATCCAGTAACCCCACGCCGAGTTGAATCCGACGTACGACCCGAAACCGGCGCGGGCATACCCGTAGACACCGCCGTCCACGTCAGGTTTGCGGTTGGCCAACGTCTGGAAAACGAACGCCATGGTCAACATGCCGACACCGGTGATCAACCAACCGATGATCAGCGGGATCGGCGCGGCGCTCTGCGCCATCTGGCGCGGCAGGGCGAAAATCCCACCGCCAATCATCGAACCGACGACCAGGGCGATCAACGCACCCAGTTTCAGTCGGCCATCGACGCCGGAAGAAGAGCTGTCCGATGCAGCTGTGGGAGACGAGCTGGTGGTCATGGCAGTTGCCGTTCTCGATGCGGGGTCGAGGGGCCGTCGTCGGCGCGGTCTGACAGGCTCATGACGTGTGGCCGAACACCGGCCCCGGGGGCAGATACAGGTGAGAATCCAGGATGGGCGGAAGGAAAGTCAACATCAGGGCGATGCGACCCCCAGGTCGGCACTGTACGCCGTTTTCACTCACGCCCTGAGATGACCCGCTCGACCTGGTGGGGGCCGTCAGCGACAGCCCCCACCAGGCGGAGGGGAGGACAGAGCGGAAGTGAACCGGGGTGTGACGGTCGTACGCCACCTCCGCCCTGCCGAGTGGGAGATCCCTCAGAATGCCGTCGGGCGACGGTCCGGGCCGAGGTCATCGACCGAACCGTAGGCGCCGCCAGGCGTGATGATGGTACCTGCCGTGCCGGCCAGCATCCCGGCAGCGTCCTCCAAGCTGCCGATCGCTGCCATGTCGCCAGTCAACTCGACGAAATGGCATGCCGCTTCGATCTTCGGTCCCATCGAACCGGCCGGTGCACCCAGGTCACGCAACGACTTCGGCGTCGCACGATGGATCGGCTCGGCCTGGTCGGTCCCGAAGCCCCGGATCACGTTGGGCACATCGGTCACGATCAGCAGGGCATCGGCCTCAAGGTGCTCAGCCAACACGGCGGCGCTGAGGTCCTTGTCGATGACTGCTTCGACGCCGCTGAGTTTGCCCTCTTCGTTGCGGACGACGGGGATGCCGCCGCCGCCACTGCACACCACGAGAACCCCGGAGCGCAGCAGGGACCGGATGATCCGAGTCTCCACCACACGCTGCGGTTTCGGTGAGGGCACCACCCGACGCCAATACTTCCCGTCGGGTTTGACGACCCAGCCCATCTCCTCGGCCTTGGCCTGCGCCGTAGCCTCGTCGTACACCTCACCGACGAACTTGGTGGGGTCATCGAACGCCGGGTCGTCGGCCAACACGAGGGTCTGGTTGACCATCGCTGCGACCTGCCGTCCAGGCAGATGGTTCTGCAGGGACTGCAAAATCCAGTAGCCGATCATGCCCTGGGTCTGTGCGCCCAAGGTGTCCAGCGGGTACGGGCGAGTCAAGTTCGGGTCCTGCGCGGACTCCAACGCCAGCACACCTACCTGGGGGCCGTTGCCGTGCGTGATGACCAGCTCGTGCTCCTGGGCCAGAGGCACCAGAGAAGCGATGGCCCGCTCGGCGTTGGCGATCTGGGTCGCCGCATCCGGCTTCTGGCCACGCTGCAGGAGGGCGTTACCGCCCAGCGCTACGACAATACGCATGGGTTCCTCAGTCTCCCAGGGTGGCGACCATGACCGCCTTGATCGTGTGCATACGGTTTTCAGCCTGGTCGAAAACGATCGACGCGTCCGACTCGAACACCTCGTCGGTGACTTCCAGGGCGTCCATGCCGGTCGCCTGGTAGATCTCTTCGCCGACCTTGGTGTTGCGGTCGTGGAACGCCGGCAGACAGTGCATGAACTTCACGTTCGGGTTGCCCGTGGCTGCCATCGCCGCAGCGTTGATCTGGTAGTCCTTCAGCAACGTGATGCGCTCGTCCCAGACCTCCTTGGGCTCACCCATTGACACCCAGACGTCGGTGTAGAGGTAGTCGCAGCCCGCGACTCCCGCCTTCACGTCGTCGGTGATGGTGATGCGTGCCCCGGTCTTCGCGGCGATCTCCTTGGCCTGAGCGATGATCTCCTCGGAGTTCTGCAACGCCTTCGGAGCGACCATCCGCACGTCCATGCCAGCCATCGCGCCGGAGATGAGCAGGGAGTTGCCCACGTTGTTGCGGGCGTCACCGAGGTAAGCGAACGCGATCTGTGACAACGGCTTGTCGCAGTGCTCGATCATCGTCAGCTGGTCAGCGAGCATCTGGGTGGGGTGCCATTCGTCGGTCAGGCCGTTCCACACCGGGACGCCAGCGAACTCGCCCAGGGTCTCCACCAGAGACTGCGAGGATCCGCGGTACTCGATGCCGTCGTACATGCGACCCAGCACGCGAGCGGTGTCCTTCATGGACTCCTTGTGCCCGATCTGGGAGCCGCTCGGCTCCAGGTAGGTGACCCCGGCGCCTTGGTCGTACGCCGCGACCTCGAAGGCGCACCGGGTACGGGTCGAGGTCTTCTCGAAGATCAGGGCGACGTTCTTGCCCTTCAGTCGCGGCTGCTCGGTGCCCGCGTATTTCGCGGCTTTCAGGTCGGCAGACAGCTTCAGCAGGTGACGCCACTCCGCTGGAGTGAAGTCGATCTCCTTGAGGAAATTACGGTGACGCAGGTTGAAGGCCATGACTTCAGATGTCCTCTCGCTCGATGGGGCAGCTCATGCACCGTGGGCCACCACGCCCACGGCCCAGTTCGGAACCGGCGATCGTGTGCACTTCGACGCCGTTCTCTTCCAGGAAACGGTTCGACGTGACATTCCGTTCATAGGCGACGACCACACCGGGACGCACGGTCAGCACGTTGCATCCGTCATCCCACTGCTCGCGCTCGGCAGCACCCATGCTCTGTGGGGCCGTCAAGGTGCGCACGGAGTCGATGCCTAGGGCGTCAGCGATCGCGTCGTGCATCTTCTCCGGGGCGTGCGCGGTGACTTTCAAGTCCGTTCCGTCGCCCGGTTCGAGGGTGTACGACGGCAGCATGCCGAGCCCGGCGAACTTCGTGAAGCTGTGGTCGTCGACCATCGACATCACGGTGTCCAGGTGCATCGTGGCGCGGGACGACGGCAGCTGGATCCCCAGGACCTTCGTCGCAGCGCCCTTGGCAAACAGCTGGCCAGCCAGGCGCTCCACGCCCTGCGGGGAGGTGCGCTCACTCATCCCGATCATGACGGCACCGCGGCCCAGGACGTGGACGTCGCCACCTTCCATGGTGGCGTGGCCCACGCCGAGTCCGCCGCCCCACCGCTCGAATGGCGCGCATACCGACAGGGTCGGGTGGTAGCGGTAGATGGTGTCGTAGTTCATGGACTCGCGGATGCGAGCGCTCCACCGCATCGAGTTCACGGCGACGCCGCCATACACCCAGCAGGAGGTGTCGCGGGTGAACAGGTGGTTGGGCAGCGGGGCCAGCAGGAAGCGGTCGGAGTCCATGGTGGCGAAGGCCAGGGAGCTCTTCACATCGACGCCATGCTCCAGGGCCTCGGCTTTGGTGAGGCCACCGATGAGGAAGCCAGCGAGTTCGTCGGCGGTGACCGAGGACAGCAGGCGGGTCAGCGGGTCGATCGCGCCGGGCCCGAAGACCTCAATATCCAGCAGCTGTTTCAACAGGTGCTCGCGGGCCTCAGGAATGTCGAGGGTTTCCGCGAGGAGTTGTTCGAGGTAGAGGACCTCCACGCCCAGGCCGCGCAGGGTGTTGGCGAACTCGTCGTGCTCTTCCTGGGCTTTTTCAACCCAGGGAATTTCATCGAAAAGGAGCTCGTCCTTGTTGCTCGGGGTGAGTCGGGCGAGTTCTTGGCCGGGGCGGTGAAGAATGACTCTCTTCAGCTGCCCGACCTCGGATCCTACATAGGCCTTGGGCATGACCCATCCTTTCCGTGGAATCGGTCGTGTCGACCGTCCGTGGTGGCGTTCGAGGGGGTTGTCCACGACTCTAGGACGCGATGTCCAGGGCGAACCAGACGTCTGTGTGGGAAAGTTCGGCGCCAATGAATAGCCACACAGGGTTGTTGGTCCTATGCCGCGGTCGCGTGGCGGCATATATTCACGCCACTGTCGACCCTAGTCATGTGATGTGCGTCACAGTCAGTGCTGGAGGCTCATTGCGTCGCGCTGACAAGTCGAGCCGAGAGTCTTTGACGACACCTCAGTGCGGTCGTTCGACTGGTGTGACGTGTCACCTCGAACCCTACTCCTGCCCACCGGAACCGTGATCCTGGGCCGCACCACAGGTGTGCCGCGTCAGGGAATGTCTGCATCGGGTAGCTGGTGCCGGCGGAATGAGGGGCCCACCTGTGGCCCATATTGTGAATATCACTGGGTGTCAAAGAAATTCAATCAGAGGTGGGGGATCGCTCGGTGAGTGCATCCACAGGTCACAGGCTCAGCCCACATGCAGGTCCACCCGCTAGCGTCGATGACAGTATCTGCAACGGGGCGGCAGGGTGACGGGAACACCCAGTCCGGCACCGGGGCGTCTGCCGTCAGAGGGCGACGGCAGAGATTCGCAAACAGGAAGGTCCCGATCTGGTGGAGCTCACCGGTTTACCGTTCACGGCCACGATGATCTCGCTCGCCTTCATCTGCCTCTTCGTGGCGATCTGGGTGATGCCACAACTCGCCGGGACCTGGCTGAAAGCCATTTCCCGCGCCGGATTGCAGATTTTGGTCAACGTCATGGTCATCCTGGCCGTCGCCACCTACATGAACAGCAGCAACGGGTGGTATTCCTCCTGGTCTGACCTGATGGGCGCTGCCCCGAAGGAACAGGTCAAACAGGACGGCGACGCCGCCAAGGCCGCCGGTGTCCAGGTGCCTGGGGCTGCTCCGGCCGCGCCAGTTCCTACGTCGTACCCCCCGCTGCCCCAACCGGGCGAGCGCTTGCAGAAGTACACCTACACCGGAACCGAGAGCAAACTCACCGGACAGATCTGGGTCTATCTGCCACACGACTACGAAATGCCTGAGGCTAAGGACAAGCGCTACCCGGTCATCGAAGCTTTCCACGGTTTCCCGGGATCACCCTCAGGGTGGACCTCCAAGATGAACGCTCCCGTGCTCCTCGATGAAGCGAGCTCCAGCGGACGCATGCGCGACACCATTTTTGTCGCGCCGCAGATCACCATCCCCTCCGACGTCGACAGCGAATGCGTCAACGGCGACCCCGGCAAAGCCCAGATGGAGACCTGGGTGAGCAAGGACGTGCCCACCTTCATCCGTAAGCACTTCCGAGCCGAACCCCACCGAGACTCGTGGGCTGCGGTGGGATATTCCATCGGTGGCTACTGCGCGACTCTGATGGGAATGCATCACAGCGAAACCTTCGGAGCGATCGCCAACCTCGGTGGCTACGTCAAACCGGACTTTGCGACCGGCGCCCCCTGGGCTGCGGGAAGTCCTCGCGCCGCACGCTATGACCTGGTGGCTCAAATGAAAAACAAACCACCGGCAGTGGCCATGTATCTCCAGGTGGGCAAACAAAGTCCGTTCTGGCCCGATGTCGAAGCATTTATGGGCGCCACGCACGCCCCCACCTCCATGAAGTCGGTGGTGCTCCTCGACGGTGGTCACCGGTGGGATTTGTGGCAGAGCGAGACCCCGAAGGTCTTCGCTTGGCTCGGGCAGTCGATCCCCGGGTTTAAACCTCGCCATTGACCTGCCGACGGTACGACGGCGGGGGCGGCTGGAACCCCCAGTTCACCCGGAGTCAGGCCGCTGATCAGCGGTGAAACACCCAGCCGGACCTGCACTGAGCTGGTCTACCCGATCCGGGTGGGCCAGCTCAGCTGTTGTCTAGGACCCGACGGGTCACCAGGTTTTGCTCATGCAGCACCCCGGTGATCACCTGTTGCACTTCGTTGATGCGTTCTACCGTCGACTGGATCTGCGCCAAGGCACCCACCACGCTGTGAGCATCATTTTGGATCGCTCGCACCTGTGAACCCACCTCCTCCGTTGCTGACGACGTTTCCCGAGCTAATTCCTTGACCTCACCAGCGACCACCGCGAAACCCTTACCGGCCTCTCCAGCGCGGGCCGCTTCGATCGTCGCGTTCAACGCCAACAGATTGGTCTGCTCTGCGATCCCCGTGATGACTTTGACGACGGCACCGATCTCCCGGCTCGACGCGGACAGCTGCTCCACGATCGTGCTGGCATTACTGGTGATCTGTTGTGCTTGAGTCACTACGTCTGTGGCGAGTTGCACGTTGTGTTCCACATCGGTGATTGAGGACAGCAAATCTTGACCTGCGCCGCGGATCCGTGCTGTGGACCGTTGCCGGTCCAGCGAATCCGACACCAAAAAAGCGGTATTACGCAGCGCTTCTTTCCGATCGGGACTTAATACCATCGACGACGTACTGAAGAAATCCATCGTGCCTACGATTTCTCCGTCGATCCGTAACGGCACACACACCCCAGCTTTGACCCCGGCTCGACCAGCGGCGGGAGCCCGCACGCAATCAGTAACCAGCGACATATCAGGTTCAAAAACCAGGTCGCCGCTGCTCCACGTCCGCCCCGCTAATCCCACCCCCTTAGCGAACGTCGCGGAACGAGTCACCGTGCGGAACTCCTTGCCCGCATCACCCGACTCCACCTCAAACGCCAGCACACCCTCCGAGTTGATCCGCCACACCGACCCATAAGCCCACCCAAATTCGGTGCGGATGGTCTCCAACGCGGCCCGGACGGCGTCCTGTTCGTCCGCTGCGCTGTTGACATTGCGCAGCACTGCGCTGGTCGCCCGCAAATCCTGCCGGGACTCTTTGATCCGCTCAGCCGAACGCAACCTGCTCAACACCAGACCCAACGTGCACGCCACCATCCGCATCACCGGCACCACCCGAGGATCCAACGGATGATCAGAGACGAACTCGGCCACCCCCACCACCGCGTCATCCTCGGTCAAGGGAAACGCCAATGCCGAACGCATCCCCGCCTGCAACGCGAACTGGGCCGTTTCACCGCCAATATCAGCGATGTCCGCGACGAAAGCCACCCCTGCCGTCGACCATGCCTGCCCAGCCGCGCCCTCCCCGCGACGATACGTAAAACCCTGACCGCGTGACATGAACAGTTCCGGAATGACTCCTACCGACCGTTCAAACTCCAGCCGGTCATCAGAGGCGCTGACGCGCCAGACCACCCCAAACGTCCAACCGCCATCACGCACCAAATCCGCAAAACCCCGCTCAATGGCCTCGTCGAAAGTAGAAGCCGCGCAGCACCGTTGCACCGCGAGTGACACCGTGTCTAAATCCACTGGCCCGGCAGCTTCCTTACGGGGCATTTCCTGAGAGGTGCGTCGGGTGAACACGGCCATGAACGGCTCCTTCGACGTCGAAGATCCAGGACGGGGGCAACAGCTCTTGGCTGCCGTCAGCGGGCAACCATGACCCCATCGGCCAGGCGGAGCCAAACCCAAGACGACCCGATCACTTACGACCTCAACGGTGTTGGCGAAGCTGTCTGCGGCTGGGGACAGCGCCCGCCACATCCCGTCTGGAACTAACCCACAATCCACCCATGACCCGACGCCACCCGTACCGCCTCCGCGCGGGTGCCACCACCGGTTTTACCCATCGCTGCCGACAAATGATTGCGCACCGTCCCCTCAGACAAATGCACTCGCCGAGCGATCACCGCGACAGTCGACCCGTCCGCAGCAGCTTGCAACACCTCCGTCTCGCGGGGTGTCAGCGGAGACTCGCCAAAAGCCAGACTGTCCGCGGCGAGAGCTGGATCGACGACACGCAAACCCCCCGCGACCCGCCGTACGGCGTCAGCGAGCTCCTCAGCGGGAGTGTCTTTCACGACGAAGCCATGCGCGCCGCTGGTCATCGCGCGTTTGAGGAAACCCGGCCGTCCAAACGTCGTGACGACAAGAACCTTGATGTCGGGCCAAGCCTGACGTAACGCCGCCGTGGCAGCCAAGCCATCCATCCCTGGCATGTCAACGTCCATTAAAACGACATCGGGACGGTGGACGCGGCAAGCTTCCACCACCTGATCGCCGCGGCTCACCTGGGCGACCACGTCAAGATCATGTTCCATGTTGAGCAATGCAGCGATCGCACCTCGGACGAGAGCCTGGTCGTCAGCGAGGAGGAGCCGTAGCGTCATGGCTGTTCCTGCCCAGCCTCTGCGATGGCGTCCAGGCCGCAGGTGACAGAGTCGGCGGACATGATGAGGCGGAACCCGGGCCTGCTGTGGCTGTCGGGATGTGCGGGCCCGATATCAAGGCGAGCCTGAGCGAGGCGAGCCCGCTCCCGCAGTCCGTCAAGTCCATGCCCAGCAGAGGCCGTTGCGGTGCTGTCCGGCCCCACGCCGTTATCGATGACCGTCAGCTGGTCTCGGGTCACGGAGATGTCGCACTGTGTCGCCCGAGAATGGCGGACCACATTGGTGACTGCTTCCCGCACTGTCCACGCGAACAGATCGCGCAGATCGGGATGCACATCATCGACCACTCCGGGGAGGCGCGCGCGGATTCCAGCGTCAGTCAGGGCCTTTCGTGCTTGGACCAGCTCGGCTGACAATGAGACCTCCCGGTAGTTGTTGACGGTGGCACGCACATCACTGAGTGCGGCGCGCGCCAATATCTCCACATCAGCTAGCTCTCGACGAGCAGCATCAGTGTCCCGATCGAGAAGCTTTCCCGCCAGTTCCGCTTTGACCGCAATGACTGTCAGAGAATGTCCAAGAATGTCATGCAGGTCACGAGCCATCCGGTTGCGCTCGTTATGGATCTGTAAAGCGACAATGTCTCGTTGATACCGCTGGGTGAGCGCGTGACGGCCCGCAGAAAATTTCGCCGTGATGACACTTGCTGCTGCGATAACTGTCCCTATGAGCACTCCGTCGATATCAGCCCCGCGAGTCACCCCACCCACGTCATACCACAGCCCCGCGACGAGGATCCCCACGATCGGCAATGACACCCAGGCCGGTGCTGCCGCCACCACCGCCACCGCGAGATAGGGCAACAACGCCAACCCCGCCGGGCCGATGACCAGATAAGCGCTGACAGCAGCTATCCCAGCGACCGCTGTCCCGATCCAGACCGCTCGACTCGGCCTGGTCTCCGTGGCGACGGCAAGGAACCCCGCAAAGGTCGCTACGGCGTAACCTGTCGCGCCGACGAGATACAGCCCGACCGTGAGCCACCCAACACTGCCACCGCGTCGCCCCGCATCCACGACACTCGGCACCAAGAGGCTCAGCCAAAAAACTGTCCACCAGACGCCGACCAGGGACTCACTTCGACCCCTCACATGCCGCCGTAGATCCATGATGCTCCTGACGGTGTCTTCGTGACTGCTGGCCTTCGTGACGACTGACATTGCAGGTCAGACGCGTGCGGTGTCCTTGCTCATACGCCATGCTGCTCCCACAGCGAACACCGCCAACCATCCTGCCGCGTTAATGACCGAGGTCCAGGCCAACGTGCCCTCGCCATATGGGGCTAACGCTATTTCGTGAATGCCATACATGGGGGTGTATGGCGCGATGGTCTGCACTATATCTGCCATCTGATTTAATGGCATAAATAAGCCACCAAAGAACGCCAGAAGCGCCATTGATGGGCCAATGACCTTCATGGCGTTCTCCGAGCGGAACATGTAACCCATGAACAGACCAAAAGCAGAAAAGATCGCAGAGCCCACCCATGTCACCACGCCAGTGCTGAACCATAAATCCACCGGCATCCGTACGCCGGAAATCGCAGCAGCAACATACACGGACGTGATGGATAGAGCCCCAGCTAGCATGCCGGTGAAACATTTCACCGCGATATACGTCGCGGGTTGCAATGGAGTGAGACGGAGCTGCCGGCTCCACCCCGTGGCCCGTTCGGTGGACACGGCGGTCCCTGCAGACATCGTGGAAATCAGCGCTCCATACAAGGCCATCCCAGTCATGATGTTTGCCCCCACAGTGCCTCGCCCATAAGGAAGATCAGCATAAGCCGGGTTGCGGCCCCACATCAGAAAAAATGCGACCGGCATCAGCACTGCAAAACCTAGAGCGCTCCGATCACGCAGCACTCGACGGATCTCAACCCGCAGCAACGCCCGATTCATGCCCCCAGCCACCACCCGGCGGGCAGCGACCTCAGTAGCGACATCACGACGTACAACATCAACGGCACTCATCGGACGTCACCGGTCAACGCCAAAAATGCATCATCCAAACCGGGAGACATAATTTCCAGATCATGCGCCAACCGATCTCGGAGCAACACGTGAGCCACCCCGTCAGAATCGTCCGTCGTCACCATTAACGTCGACCCGCGAACCTCGACATCGGCCACCTTCAGGCCCGCCAACGCCGTACGCACTGCCGCCTCGTCTGCGTCTTCTAGTGTGGCGCGCACCTTGCGCCCCGCCACTGTCGACCGAATCTGGGCGACCGTCCCATCAGCAACGATCCGGCCATGAGACATCAACACAATCCGGTCGGCATAGGTATCAGCCTCCTCCAAATAGTGCGTGGCAAAAAGCACCGTCCGACCTGCCTGAGCGTCAGCGTGGATCGCGCCCCAAAACCGCCGACGCCCCTCCACGTCCATCCCTGTCGTCGGCTCGTCAAGAACCAACAACAACGGATCGTTGACCAACGCCATTGCAAACCGAATCCGCTGCTGCTCACCCCCAGAGCACGTCCGCACCTTCCGCCCCGCTAAATGCGCGATGCCAGCAAAGGACAGGATCTGCTCAGGAGGCAAAGATTGCGCAAACAGACCACCGGTGAGCTCTACGATCTCCCGGACCGTCAGATCCGGGAGCAAACCGCCGCTCTGCAACACCGCAGAGACCAACCCGCGCTCCACCGCAGCTCGAGGGCGCAACCCAAACACCTCGACCTCACCCTCATCAGGGCGGCCCAAACCGAGAACCATGTCAATCAGGCTGGTCTTTCCCGCGCCATTCGGCCCGAGAAACGCAACGACCTCACCAGGGCAGACAGTCAAATCCACCCCCGCCACCGCGTGGACCTCGCCGTACCGACGAGACAAGCCCCGTGCCGATATTGCGGCGAGCGGGGGAGGTGCCGGTGCGGCCACGGCAGAGGTAGATGCGTGTGAGATCCCAGTCATGACCTCTACGATCCGACTGGTCAGTGACCAGCGCCTGGCCGGATCGTCACAAAAGAACCCTGACATTCGTCATGGCCGAGACCATCAC
Organism: Austwickia sp. TVS 96-490-7B; assembly: GCF_019331795.1. Classification (GTDB taxonomy): domain Bacteria; phylum Actinomycetota; class Actinomycetes; order Actinomycetales; family Dermatophilaceae; genus Austwickia. The sequence goes on along the minus strand of NZ_JAHPZL010000001.1, from coordinate 255,974 downwards.
GAGTGGCGTTGAGTGGCATGCCCGCTCCGTGTAACCCGCACCGGCCGCGCTGACCTGTCCTGCGGGACCTGACGCCGAGGCACCTGCGATGGAATCGGTTCATCCGGGCGGCGCAGTCGCGGACGGACCAAGCCAAGCTCGATCGACCGAACCAACAACTGCACCCGACTATCCACCCCTAATTTCGTGGTGAGCTGAATGATGCGGGACTTCACCGCAGCTTCAGTGATGCACAACTCAGTGGCCATCTCAGCGTTTGACAAGCCCTGCGCTAACAAATTCAGGACATCGCTTTCCCGGGCAGTCAACGACGCTGCCGGATCATCCGGGCACGCCACCGCCGACGACCGAGCCAACGACGGACGTGCCCGCACCGCCTCCACCAGCGCCGCCGTCACCGCCGACGACAACACATGACGTCCGGCAAGCACATCCCTGATAGCAGGGACCAGCGCGCGCGGATCTCCACTTTTCGACAGATAGCCCGCCGCTCCAGCACACAACGCGGGTACGACGGCCTCCGGTGAGGTGAACGTGGTCACCGCGATCACCTTCACCGTCGGATCTGTCGACGTGATCCGACGAGTCGCATCGATGCCATTCATCACCGGCAACTGCAGATCCATCAAAATCACATCAGGGCTCAACGATTCAGCCTGTTCGATCGCTTCAACACCAGTGCGCGCCACCCCGACAACGGTCATATCCGCAGCAGCGCGAATCAGACGTTCCAGCGCGTCCAGGATGAGCTGCTGATCCTCCACGATCAGCACTCGAGTCATCGGCATGTTCACTCCTGTCCTGGTTCGATGAATGGCTGATGACGGCGCCGAGGCCGTCCCGTGTCGCGGTGTTGGCTCACCTGCCGACAAAACATCAATCCGCCGTACGTCGTCTCCCTCCGGGGAGGAAAGACACCCCAGTGGTTGACAACATGACTGCGGCGGACTCACCCCCACGATGAGCCCGCCGCAGTTTTCGCCAGCGCCTCCGGCCCCACACCGGCGCGTCGTCGTCTGTGATGTATCAGAGCGCTTCGTCGAGACGCTCCAAGCCGGCCATCTCGCGCAATGTCGCGTCGATGGCAAGCGTCAAACCGTATTCAATCGAGCTGACACCGCACGTCGGGCAGATCGCCGCAGCAACACCTGGGTAGCTGTCGCCCTCAGCGACATCCAACGCCGTCGAATTCGCTGCTGAACACGTCGGGCAGTGGTCGAGAAGAGAAGAAGCAGTCACTCCGGGCGTTTCCACAACTGCCGCTGCGCGGGTCGCGACGCGGCGACGACCGTGCGTGGAGTTGGTGCGGCTGATCGTCGCGCCCTGAGTGGTGTCCATGATCTTTCTCCCCTGGTAAGTGGTCCTCGGGTGAAGCCTTACGTTGGCCTTCACGCTGTGCCTTTCGGCCCTCTGACGTGCGCTCTAAGGGCGACGATGAGCAATTTAACAACTCTTGAACATGTTTACTCTTCCCATTCCAGATCCTCTCCTTCCCCACACACCAGGCGGAGCTGAAATGGATCAAGTCGTCCATATGAGTGCCGCCGGACCGTGTGGGCGTTCGCTGAACCGTCTGGACCGTGTGGGTGTTTGCCGGACTGTGTGGGTGTTTGCCGGTCTGCGTTGGTGTTCGCTGGCCCCTGGAGTCGTCGAACGTGCCCTGTGAGACCTACGCAGAAACCCGCCCGTGGGCGGGTTTGGTGGGTGGTGTCTTGGGGTTTCGTGTCGAAATGTCGCCCGTGGGCGGGTTTGCTTGGCTGGGATGTCGCCCGTGGGCGGGTTTGGTGGGTGGTGTCTTGGGGTTTCGTGTCGAAATGTCGCCCGTGGGCGGGTTTGCTTGGCTGGGATGTCGCCCGTGGGCGGGTTTGGTGGGTGGTGTCCTGGGGTTTTGTGTCGAAATGTCGCCCGTGGGCGGGTTTGCTTGGCGGGGATGTCGCCCGTGGGCGGGTTTGGCGGGTGGTGTCCTGGGGTTTCGTGTCGAAATGTCGCCCGTGGGCGGGTTTGGTGGGGGTATGGGGGTGGTGTCGCCTGTGGAGACATGGACAGGCCCTGTGGAGACATGGACAGGCCCTGTGGACACGGACAGGCCCCCGATCGTCAACGCGATCGGGGGCCTGCCAGGACGAGGGAGTGCGGCGGTCCAGCCGGGGTTCACGCAGAGGTGGCATGCGGTACGGCGATGGTGTCGGCGGAGGCGAACACGGCTTGGCTGAGGGCATCCCAGCCGTGGGCGTCGTGCACGAGGGCGTCGATGGCGAGGGTGAGGCCGTAGTCGATGCTGGTGATGCCGCAGTCATGGCAGGTGGCTGGGGCGACGCCTGAGGTTGTCGTGGCAGTGTCATCGGGGGAGTCGGCGGTCAGCCCGCACGTGGGACAGGGTGTGGTGTGTTGCGGTTCGTGGGCAGCTCCGCCGATGGCCCAGCGGGTGTCGGTGCGACGGTCGGGGCGGATGCGGTGGACGTTGTCGGTTGGGGCGGTGTGACGGCGTGCAGCACTCATGGCGGGACTCCTCGTCGGTGGGTTCCGGCTGATGCGGCCGGGAAGGTGAAATCTGTGGAAGGGCGATGGCCTCGTCGGCGGTGGTGTCGCCGTCAGGTCGGTGGCGTCAGCCGGGGTGTCCGGGGCGGTGGCCTGTGTTGCTGTGAGGTTTCGCTCGTGTCACCGTGCTCATCGGTGGGTGACTGGATGGGGTGAGAAGGTGGGTCTTTTATTGACGAAGTCTTGACGTTCCTTACGCATTGGTGGCCTTTTCGTTGGTATTCCTCGAAGGAAGTTTCCGCAGGTCAGACAGGGTGTAAGGGTCTTGCCCAACGAGTTGACGCTGCCGTGGCCCTCCCGAATGCCCTTGAAATAACACAGGGTTGGGGCGCCGATATCAATGTGTTGTGGCACACGCTGGTGTGCCTGGTATGTCGAAGGTGGCTGTCGCCGATATCGTCGAGTCACGCGTGGGATCGATGCCGGTGGGAGTGGACATGCGGACGGTGGGTGTACGTCGTGCGTGGCTGTTCTGCGCGGTGATCATGACGGTGGCGACTGCGGCTACTGCGGTGGGGATGCCGACGGTACGTCGCTGGGTGGAGCCGGTGGGGGCCCCGGTGGATGGGGTAGCGATCGCGTTGGCTGGTGGGGGCGTGTCGGCGGGACCGTCAGCGGGGGTGTCTGTGGGTGGGGGGCGTGCCGTGTCTTCGGCTGGGGGAGCGCAGACTGCGCGCCCGTCTCGGTCGGTGGCGGGGCGGGTGGGCCCGGGGCAGGTGCCGGTTGCGGCGGAGACATTAGTGACGGGTTCGGAGGGGCCGGGGTATGGCGCGTCGACGACGGCGGGCACGTCTGCATCGGGGATGTGGCCGTCGGTGCCTTTGGGGCCGGATGACAGGGAGGACCCAGATGCGGTGATCCGTCGTCCGCCTGACCATGATTTCGGCAGTGGGTTCCACGGTGATTACGGCGTGTATCGCCGGGAGACGTCGGCGCCGGAGCAGTTGCGTGCTGCAGCGGCTGCATCGAATGGGTGTTTGATCGTGGGGGATTCGATGGCGACTTTTGTGGTGAAGGACATGGTGGAGCAGTTGCGTGTCGATCCAGGCGTGGAGTGTGCCTATGACACGTGGCCAGGGCGTCCCACCGAGGGTACGGCGAACGCTCTGTTGGACATCGGCCGTCGGTATGGCTTGCCGCGGCGGGTGGTGGTGTTTTCCGGAAGTAATGACATCTTCAATCCGCCGTTGTTCGCGCCACAGATGGATCGGTTGTTGCGGGGGGTGGGGACGGGGCGTGAGGTGTTTTGGGTGACCACGTTCATCTCTCGGCATCCGGGGACTTCCCGTGGCGACGCCGATACCCGGTTGACGTCGTGGATTAACCGGGATATTCGGTCGGCTGCTGCCCGACATCCGGGGGTCACTGTCGTGTCCTGGGATGGTCTTTTTGCGGGGGGACCAGAGACGGTGCGGTCGTTGTTGAAAGATGGGTTGCATCCGAACCGTGCGGGCACCGAAGCGATGATCGGTGTCGTCCGGGCGGCAATGTCTTCCCCGTGATGAGGCGGCCGCGGCTCGTTCACGACGGACGGTCTTGATGGGGCATCGGTCTCTACGACGCGACGTCTCAGCGTTCCGGAGGTAAACCAGAGGTCAGCTTTTCGGATCGCTGTGGTATTTCACATAGTTTTGTCGCTTCAATCACCGCACGTCGAGGCCTTCAGGTCACGATACTGGCGTCATGACGCCCGCCACTGCCACATTGGCTTCCTATGGTCCCCACACACTGACGCCATACGTCGAGGAGGCTGTTGCTCTCGCGCGACGTTGGTATGACGCTACTGAAGAAGGACAGACCTCGTCCGAACGAGCTACGTCGACGCAACTGGCTTCGCTGGTGCGTGACGAGACCGGGCTGGATCTGGCAGTGACCTTCGTCGATCGGGTCGCTCGTCCAGAGGATTCTCATGTCGCCGCGCGTGACCTTTCCCGGATCTCTCCTCGTGATGCCGCCGGATTCCTCGGGAAGATCGACTTGAGTTTGCTCGCGATGGGCACGGTTGTCGCCCCGATGGCTCCGCCGGTGGTGGTGCCGTTGGCGCGGTGGCGTCTTCGCCAGATCATCGGGCATCTGGTCGTCGACTCCCGTGACCCTCAGTTGGGTCGGCATTTGGCGGCGCAACGTGCCCAAGGCTTCCGGCAAAACGTCAACCTCCTCGGTGAGGCTGTCCTGGGGGAGCGGGAGGCCGCCAGCCGCACCCGCCGTACGACGGCGCTGCTGGAACGCGACGACGTCGACTACGTCTCCATCAAGGTCAGCTCGTTGGTGTCGCAGATTTCCACCTGGGACACCGAAGGCACCGTGCAGCGCTGCATTGACCGGCTTCGCCCGCTCTATCAGGTCGCCAATCAGAAGTCCCCGAAGTCGTTTGTGAACCTGGATATGGAGGAATACCGCGACCTCGACCTGACCATCGACCTGTTCACTCGCCTCCTGGACGAGGATGAATTCCTTGATCTGGAAGCTGGAATCGTATTGCAGGCGTACCTGCCTGACGCTTTGCCCGCGATGGAACGTCTCATCACCTGGGCGCGGGCCCGACGGGCTCGGGGTGGCGCACCCATCAAGATCCGCCTGGTCAAAGGCGCCAACCTGGCGATGGAGCAGGTGGAAGCCATCGTGCACGGGTGGCGGCAAGCGCCGTACACCACCAAAGCCGACGTCGACGCGAACTATCTGATGTGCGTCGAACGGGCGTTGCGCCCCGACGTCGTGGACGCGGTCCGTCTCGGCGTGGCCAGCCATAACCTTTTTGATGTGGCGATCGCCCACCTGCTCAGCAAAGACCGTGGCGTGGATCAAGCCCTCGATGTGGAAATGTTGCAGGGGATGGCGCCAGCACAGTCACGCGCGGTGAAAGCGGACGTCGGGACCGTGTTGCTCTACACCCCGGTGGTCGCTCCGGAGGACTTCGACGTCGCCGTGTCTTATCTGATCCGGCGGTTGGAGGAGAACGCGACGGAGGAAAACTTCCTTCACGCTCTGTTCTCCCTCCCGGAGACCAACGGCCACCAGCGCCACAACGGCCACAACGGCCACCAGCGCCACAACGGCCACAACGGCCACAACGGCACCCCGATGGACGATCAGGAACACCGTTTCCGTGACTCAGTGACCCGCGCCCTCGACGTCCCGGTCGGCGCGCGACGCACCACCGAACGACCAGCCATCACAGCGACGTTCGACAACACACCCGATTCGGATCCGTCGCTGCCCGCCACCCGGTCCTGGGCCCGCGCTGTCCTCGATGCCACCCCACCGCCGCTGCACAGCCCGGTCCTCAACGGTACTGGCGACGTCGACGCGATCGTGAGGCAAGCCGTTGAGGCCCACCACGCCTGGGCGGCCCGTCCGGTCACCGAACGCGCCGACATCCTGCGCGAAGCCGCCCGCGAATTGGAGCGGCGCCGCGGCGAACTCATCACCGTCATGGCCGCTGAGGGGGGGAAAACGGTCGCTGAAGCCGACCCCGAAGTTTCTGAAGCCATCGATTTCGCCCGCTACTACGCCGACCGGGCTCTCGACCTCACCCACGGACCGGCTGCAGATGGCGCCACGTTCACTCCCGGCAAAGTGGTCTTGGTCACTCCGCCGTGGAACTTCCCCGTCGCGATCCCGCTCGGCGGGGTCCTTGCAGCCCTCGCTGCCGGTTCTGCTGTCATCATCAAACCGGCCCACCCCACCGTCGGATGCGTCGAAGTGGGTGTCGAAGCGCTTTACGAAGCGGGTATCCCCCGCGAGGCTTTGCACGTCGTACGGGCTGCGGACCGACCCACCGGCCGGGCTCTCGTGGAGCATCGCGACATCGAAACGGTCATCCTCACCGGGTCCAGTGAGACCGGAAAACTGTTTACCTCCTGGCGCACGGGAATGCCGTTGGGGCCGCGAGTGTACGGCGAAACCTCCGGTAAAAACGCGCTGATCATCACCCCGTCCGCGGATCTTGACCTGGCGGTCGCCGACCTCGTCCGGTCTGCTTTTGGACATGCTGGGCAGAAATGTTCCGCAGCGTCCCTGGGCATCCTCGTCGGATCTGTCGCCACCTCGGAACGGTTCCGCCGTCAACTCATCGACGCCGTATCCTCCCTGCGCGTCGGCTGGCCTGGCGACCTGAGCACCACGATGGGGCCGATCATCGAACCGCCCGACGGCAAGCTGTTGCGCGCCCTGACCACCCTTGAGCCCGGCGAGAGTTGGCTCGTTGAACCCCGCCAACTCGATGACAGCGGCCGATTGTGGAGCCCCGGCCTGAAAGAAGGTGTCCGTCCTGGCTCGTTCTTCCACCTCACTGAAGTTTTTGGTCCCGTCCTGGGTCTGATGACCGCTGACTCCCTCGACCAGGCCATCACCTGGCAGAACGCCACGTCGTTTGGTTTGACCGGTGGCCTGCACAGCCTCGACGAACGAGAAATCGACCACTGGCTCGACCGCGTTGACGTCGGCAACGCCTACGTCAACCGGCACATCACCGGTGCCATTGTGCGGCGCCAATCCTTCGGCGGATGGAAACAATCCGTGATGGGTCCGGGCGCCAAAGCGGGTGGACCCAACTATGTGGCTCAACTCGGCACCTGGCACGCCGATGGTCTGCCCCGCCAGATCGCTGAACCCAGCGACCACGTCAGGGCCACCCTGAAGTCGTTGCTGCCATTGCTCCCGGAGCGCGCGGAGCGGACCTGGCTGCGCGCCGCCGCCGGGTCTGACGCGTACGCCATGGACACCGAATTTTCGCGGGAGGTCGACGACTCCGAGTTGGTCGTGGAATCCAACGTGTTCCGCTACCGCCCTCATCCGCACGTGTGGATCCGCACCACTCCTGGGTGTCGGCTCGCTGAGGTGTTCCGGATGGTCCTCGGTGGTCTTGCCGCTGGTGCTCCGATCCGGGTCAGTTTGGACGCGCAGACGTCGGCGTACCTCAAAGGACTCGACGGGCACGACGACGAGGTCACCGCCGCGTTGCGTGCGTTCAGTCGGTACGTCGACCGCGCCGAGACGGATGACCAATTCCTTGCCCGCATTGAACGCGGACAGGTCAGTGGACGTGTCCGACTGGTCGGTGACGCGCCGGAACTGGTGCGGGAAATGGCGGCGGAAGACGTTACCGCTTTCACTGGTGAGGTGCTGGCCACCGGACGGCGTGAACTGCTCGTGATGTTGCGCGAACAAGCAGTGAGCCGGACCATGCACCGGTTCGGGCACGTTCCCGGCACCAAACCGGGCAGCAACCCGGTTAACTGAGGAGCTCCGCTCAAGGCCCGGACGGTGTGTGCTGTGCAAGCGTGATGGAGCAGCACACACCGTGGCTTGACAGGCGCTCTATTAATTCAAATTAGCTGAATAAGCTGAATGAAATGTCCAATTTGTCAGATATGCGTTACTTAAAACATCAACTTTGAAACTGGTGATGCCAGAGATGACTTATGATTAGATTGTTGATGGCTGGAGAGAAGCTCTTGCTGAACGGTCCTGCCGTGACTGGTCTTGCTCTGACTAGTCACCCAACAAAAAGAGAGCTATGTTGTTACAAAAATCAGTGACGTCTGCTGCTGCCATCGGTCTGGCGGTTTGTTCGCTAGCTGCAGTGGTGCCAGCACACGCCTCCCAGACCTCAGGGAGCCTCACTGTGAGTTGCGACGCGACAGTGGTCGATACTGTGACGTCCGTTTACCACACCCAAGGCTACTTGGGGATCAGGCAGCGGACTGATAATCCAGGAACGTACACTTTCTGGGCTAAATCTGCATCTGGAAATAATTTGCCCCCAGTCAATGCAGACTCAGGTGCTTCGAATTTTTCGGGGTGGAGTGACGTGAAAGCGTCAACTTACACATTCTTTACACATCGAGCATCTTCGCAAAACTGCAATGGGTGGCTCCCTGGGGATGGCAATACTCAGATGGCCTATCGCGTTAGCTTCTGATTTCCATAGTTAAAAGGCGGGCATGATTAATGAGTACATCATCAGTTCGGCGCCGGAGTCACTATGTCATCGGCGTGGTTCTAAGCTTGGGGGCACTGATGCCCGTCGTTGCAGGATGCTCTGGGGAACCTGCGAAAATAGAGCCAACTGACTCTATTTTCGCAGGCCTTCCCAATGAAACAGTTAAAGAGGTTATAGATAATCCTAAGGCGCAAAAAAACGTGGCTGACGTTAAAGATGTCGAATCGCGAAACTCGCTTTGGCAAGGCATGGTGCGAAACTTCATAGAGTGCCGCGCTGCAGCAAAGGCTTATCAGAGTTGGAAGAACACGGGGCAGCCTCCTCAGCTTCCTCCACCGCCAGTCCCAAAAACACCACTTCAGCCTTCTGATTCAGATATGAGCAACTTCCGAAAAGACATGATAAAGAATATCCAAAGTGGCGATCCTCAAATTTTAAAAAAAATGATCACAGGTACCGGAAGTTGTGGTGAGTGGATCCCTATGAAGCCCGGCGATAGTAGTGGTCAGACCATCGCACAAAGTATCGAGAGCCACTCTTGAAAAAAAATGTAATTTCACAGTGTCTGACGGTGATTACCGTAGTTGGTTTGTCCTCGTGCGCTGCCCAATCAGACCAGTCAGCGCTGAAGGATAATCAGACTATTGGACAACAAGGTGGATCGCACGATTCAGCACCTGAGGTTCGGCGTGGTGATTTTTCAGCCAAGTTTGTTCTTGGTGCTACGAGCGAATCAAGCTCCCGCATTTTAGTCACATGGCCTGAAGGACTTGCAATAAATCCAGCTGTAGCAAATTTGAGTCGAGTCTCAAAAGGTATAAAGCTCGGTGAGCTAGTTCAAATTCATCGCAAAGAAATCAAACCTGAAGAGGAAGAACGCCTAAAACTTTGGCAGGGAAGCCTTTCCAGTCCAGTTGATGGAGTTGTGAATTTTGATAAAAATAGCCTGACAATAAAATCTGAGGGCCTTAACTTGCAGGTTAGCTTGACCCCTATTCAGTATCTCCGCATTAGAGCAATTCCTTTCTCGGGGGTAGGGACCATAGATACGGTTTACGGGAAAAAGTCATTCCCGTGCTCAGCTTTATGGCAAGAAGGGTCTGCGTCAAGTTCTAGCGTGGGACAATCAGCTCTTTTTCAAGGAGTAAAGACTGAACTTATCAATTCACGGGGAGGTGGCTCATCAGGAGAGCCTTCCAGTCCAGGCAGTAATGGAGAAAATAAGAATGGTGGTGGGATTAAAAATAATGATCCGGGGATATCTCCTGGGACGCCGCCAGGAACTGGAGATGGCGAGCCCTCAGCACGGAAGTTACTCTGTAGGCTCCCTTCTAATATTGAATCTGCAGCAGGCCTGCCCGGATCGTTGACGGTAACCTCAACAGTGGTAAAAGATGTCTTGATGGCCCCAACCTCAGCTCTGGGGCGTGATGAAAAAAATGGTTATTATGTTGTAAAAATTGATGAGCCAAATCGACGCATTCCTGTTGAACTTGGGCCAACTGATGGAGTGAGACAAGTCATTAAAGGCCCGCTCCGCGCAGGAATAAAATTGATTTCACAAAATAATGACTAGCCCTCTAGCAGCTCAACTGACGTCAGTGAGCATGGTCTATTCTACAAATGTAGGCGAGGTTCGCGCACTAAATGAAATTAGTATCAGTTTCAATAAAAGCGAATCGTTAGCAATCGTAGGTCGATCGGGATGCGGTAAGTCAACTCTCATATCGATACTTGCGTTGGTGCGCTCGCCTACCAGTGGATCAGTTATCATTGACGGCGCTTCCATGGAATCTGCGCCTGAGGCTGTGAAGGCCCAAATGCGAAGTGAAAAGATTGGAATCATCTTTCAGGCATTTCATCTTGATGGGGCCTCGACTGCTGTTGAAAATGTGATGTTGCCCTGGCTCTTCTCTCGTAGAAAAACATCTAAGAAAATAGCACGTCTTCGTGCTGTGGAGTTGCTAGATCGGTGCGGGCTTGGCGATCTCGTAGATAGGCGACCTCGAGAGATGTCCGGTGGGCAACGACAGCGAGTGGCAATTGCACGTTCTCTGATGAATGACCCCGCGCTGCTGATCGCTGACGAACCTACGGGGTCGCTGGATGAGGATACTGCAGAAATGATTGCTCGAACGCTTACCGCAGTTCCTAAGGATAGCAATACCAGCGTGGTTATCGTGACACACGATCGTGATGTAGCGGCTATGGCTGATCGAAGTATCCGACTAGCAAAGGGTTGTATCGAGGGTGAGATATCGTGACTATTGTCCGTATTCTTGCTTATAGCATGCGCTCAGTTCGTAGAAATCTGGGCAGATCTTCGTTGCAGGTAGTAATGATCATGTTTGCTGTGTTGATTTTCTTGATCGTCACTGGATTTTCTCGCGCTTCAACTCAAACGCTTGATTCGGCCGTAGTCAACTCATTTGGGGAAGAAGGCGCCTACCGACTGACGCTCAACGGTCCTATTCCAGTGCCTCGTAAGGAACTAACAGAGACCGTCATGGCATCTTTAGCTCCTTATCATCAGACATCACTTAGAATTATTTCTAAGTCGGGTCCGCTTCCAATAAGCTGCCCGGGGGGGCAAGATCTGGGCCAGCGCACTCTTGTCTCCGTTCAAGATTCTGATGGTAAACCCTGGCTTCCAGCGGGAACCTCTGGCCCAGGGCAGAGTGAGTGGTGCCTTGGTGGGCTTGTTCAGTCTACGGCTGATGTAGCTATTCCAGCTGAAAAAGACACTGCAGTTTGGGGACGAGAAACCTTGTTTGTTCCCTCTTCAATCCTTGAATCAAGCCGCACTCTTAATAATCAGGATCATCCCACTGAATATCTGATTACCATTCCGGAAAAAAACGATATTAGTGTACCTTTGAGCGCGGCTTTTGCTCACGGTTTGGCTCCATCGTTACTGCCTTCTGGATTTGATCCACGTGCCGTGATCTCTGTGACTCATATTGACTCAGGGCAACAGATCCGGGATGCTGCGGGCGGGGTTGCTCGAGTTTACTCAGTCATAGGCTGGGCTGTTCTTGCGCTTGGTGGTCTAGGTATTCTTATCGCACAGTTAATCATTCTGCGTGATAAATCTTGGCTCTTCGGGCTTAGCCGTGCATTGGGTGCAAACCCGCGCCATGTCGCAGCAATGGTGATTTGTGAAGTCGTAGTCGTGGTTGTTTCTGGGGTAGGTGCGGGGCTAGTAGTGGCAGCTGCGTTCGGACCCACAGTGGCAACATATGCCCGTAATTCTTTAGGTTTTACGTTCAATCTCTTGGACTGGTCGCTCGTTCCTCAACTTACTGCAGGAACTTTGATGGTCATGGTTCTAGGTGCTGTTTACCCAAGTGTTAAAGCAGCCCTTACAGATCCCATGGATGTTATAGAGAGTGGCGGTCGGTGACATACGTCGTTGGCGAATGTCACCGGCCGATCTGCTCCGGCAAGGCCAGTGGCGACCCCCTATCACCTGACTCATGCCATGTGAGCTGATTTCGATATCCCCATCCAGGTGATTTCTGACCGCCAGCAGATCCAGGTCGTTCCGGCCGGTAAAGATGATCAGGCCAGGGTCGGTGAATGTAACATCACGCATGTCGAGGTCTTGAGGGTGGCTGCGGTGATGGATGAACTGCCCTTGGCATGGGCGCCGCATGTGGTCGGGGTGAAGTGCTAGGTCGTCAATACATACATCCAAGATGAGGGCGTTATTGACAGGATTTCTATCCCTTAAGGAGAATCTGAAATCTGCAGGCAAAGGGCTTATTCGGCGGACCTTTTACTCCAGGTCTCAGCGTTTCGTAGATGACACTTTCACTCATCTAATCCGATGGTGGAGTTCGGCACCTTACGCTTCATCCATGCATTCCATAGAAACAAGGTTATAATACCGATTAATCCTGATGAAATCAAAACCCAAAAGATATCAAAAAAGTCAACGCCAAACAGTAGCCATTCCGGAATCGTCCAAGAGATGACGCATGATGCAACTGTGAGGCTCAGGAGGAGTGGCGAGGCGAAAACTGAAATAAAAGGGATCCTCATAAGCTGAAAGCCTACGAATCCTAATGCGCTAGCTGTAAGAAGTGCAAGCAGTAGCACTACGGTGGCGCGCTGATCGATGTCGGCTAATAATCCTTTAAATGTTAGCCTAGTCGTACTCCATGTTGCAATCCATATGTTGAAACATCCAGTAAGATACCAGCTTCTACACATGTTATTTAGAGGTTGTTGTCGGTTCATGGTTTGTGACGAGCCTCGCCTTGAATTCACGGGGGATGTCAGAAATGGTACCGCATCGGCCGCCGTTCAGAGATTTTTGAGTCTTCTAACTCAACGATCTCAAGGTGGTCGATGTTTTTATGTGTACGACATGCCCACGGAGTTGCAGTTGATGTTTTTGTCGCGCACTGATTGGCGCTTTAAATACCTCGTGGATAACACCCTTGGGCTGTTATCCACGAGCGATTAGACGTAGGTGGCGTAGTTCCGGTTCGCTGTGTTGTCCGTGAGTGGTGTTAGTAACGAACGTGGTCAATCAGTAGCTTTGGGTGTTGGTGAATTCTAGTTGGGTGCCAGAGTGGGGAGGCTTGCGGCGGATGATGACCTGTATTCCGGGCGGGTATCCGATGAGCAGGTACTTGCTGGCGATGAGGTCGGTGAGCTCCACTACGGCGGTGCCCATCGGGCACCGCTCCATCAGCGTGGCAGGCGACTTCCAGGCGCTCTGGGGCAGAGTGTGCAACTGACGGGTTGGCCGAGCAGCGGGGTCACCGGCCGATCTGCTCCGGCAAGGCCCGTGACCACACCCCCACCAGGAACTCCTCGTCAGTGTGGGTGACCACCCTGGTCCATCCGCGCCGCGTCAGCGCTTCTCCGAGGTCTCGATGGGCCTGTGCTCCGGGGAGGGTGTAGTCCTCCCCGAGAGGTCGCCAATGCACTCCCACCACATCTGCGTCGGGCGCTGCGACGGTGTCGATGAGCTGGTATGTCTCTTCCCGAGTTGGTTCGTCCAAGTAATACAGCACTTCGGACAGCACGATCAGGTCGGGGACGCCCAGCCCCTCAGGGTGGGCCGGGAGCGCCGACACTGCGCAGTGCACGTGCGGGCGTCCCGCCGTACGGGCCGTCGTCAACGCCACTGCTCGTTGGCACGCATCGGTGGCCACGACCTGACCGCACCGATCTGCGAGTCGATCCACTAGGTGGCCTGTCCCACACGCGGCTTCCCAACCCAGCCGGTAGCGTTCTCGCCGCAGGCAGGACAGCACCACGGCGATCTTGCGCCGCTCATACCAGCTGGATCCCACCTCCCACGGATCCGGATTAGCGGTGTACATCGCTTCAAAATCGGGCAGCCGGCCCGTCATCCCGCCCATCAGTCACACCCCGGAAGGCACCGCGGAACCGTCCAACACCGCCCGAACCTGCGCCTCGTCCACCTCAGCCAGATCGGCATGACGCCATTGTGGACGCCGATCCTTGTCCACCAACTGAGCCCGAACTCCCTCATGGAAATCAGGCTCGTCCAGGATCGACCGCACGATCAACTGATCTTGGTCCAAGACGGCATCGACATCCGCGAGACGCTGCGCTTCCCGCAAGGACGCCAACGCCAATGTCACCGCGAACGGCGACCGGCCCTCGATCATCTGCGCCGCCTCTTGAGCCGCCGGGAGCGGATGCGCCCGCAGTCGATCCAGGATCAGCGCCGCGTCATCACCGACGTAACATTCGTCGATCCATGAGCGGGCCTCACTGAGCGCGCTCTGCGGGGCGAAGGCCGACGCGTCGAGACCTAACTCGGTCAGGGTCGGGGGAGGGCCGTCGACACAGCGTTCCACCACCTGCGCGAACTCAGCGGAGGGTACGACGGCATCGGCCAGTCCAGCGTGCACGGCGTCCGCACCGGAAATCGTCACCCCAGTCATCACCAGATGCGCACCGACCTGTCCGGGCGCTGAAGCCAGCACGTGGCGGATGCCCACATCTGGGAAGAAACCGATGCCCGTCTCTGGCATCGCGACCTTCGCCGCCGGATCAACTAACCGGACCGTGCCATGCGCGGACATCCCGAGGCCGCCACCCATGGTGACTCCCTCCATGAACGCGACGTACGGCTTGGGGAATCGGGCAATCAGCCGGTTGACCTCATATTCCACGGTGAAGAACTCCGCTGCCCGATCCCGTTCGGCGCCACCAGCTAACGCACCGCGGCGAGCAGCGACCACGTCCCCGCCCGCGCACAAGGCGCGACCGCCCGTGCCGGTGATGGCGACGGCACCGACCGTGTCGTCATCCCGCCACGCGGTCAGCTGCGCCCGCAGCGAACGCACCATGTCCAACGTCAAGGCGTTCAACGCCCGGGGACGGTCCAGGACGATCAGCGCGAGCCGTCCCCGCCGGGCATATCGCACGTCAGCGCAGTCCACCAGGCCAGCGTCGAGCTGCCACGATGTCAGATCCATGCCCTCAGCCTAGGCGGATCTGCCGCAGCGCCAGACGCCATCCCCCACCAGGAGGGCCACTGCCCCGAGTGCGAAAACGATTCCATCCCAAGAGATTCGATGAGCCGACTGTCGCCGTCACGGGTGCAGACACCGTGATGGTTCGCTAGCGTCGAGGTCAAACCAGACGGTGTACCGCAGCCAGGGCGATACGCCGGAACCTAGTCGAGCAGGAAGAAGAGCCACGGTGAGTGAACGCGACCCCGTTGACGGCGGTATCGACATCGACATGACCGTCAACATCACGCCGGACCCAACCGGTGCGGATAGCGCCCTCGGCGACCTCGATCCCGACTCGCCGACAGCGACCAGCCAGGCCGCCCGCCCCTCCGGTGAAGGACAACGCAGCGTGCGGATCCCGCACGCAGTGGAATCCGTCCCCACGATCCGCGACATCCTCCTCGACGACTTGGTCGCCCGCGCTGTCCCCGACATCCTCATCGAAGAGGTGCAAACCGTCGCTTCGGAACTCGTCGCTAACGCCATCAAACACGCCAAACCCCTCGGTGATGGCTGCGTGCGGATCCGCTGGAAAGTCAAAGGTGGCACCGTCGAAGTCGAAGTCAGCGACGGCGGATCAGGGGCGACCATCCGACCTGTGCCTCCGTCTCCGTGGGCCAACAGTGGCCGTGGCCTGCGAATCGTGCGCAGCCTCGCCCACGAATGGGGTGTCCAAGATGACAAGAACGGCCGCACGGTGTGGGCAGCCTTGGGTGGTCCATCCCGGCGCCGACGGCTGTGACCGTCCCAGGCGCCGTACGTCGGTGGGTATGGCCGTTCCTACCGGAACGGGAAATCCCAGGCCGTTAAGGTAAATCCCATGGGTAAGGCATCGCGTAAGAAGCGTCAGGCCGCAGCAGCGGAAGGTTTACACCCGGTCAAGGTCGCCCCGGCGCCCTTCGTGGCCCGACCTTTCCACGGTCTGCCCGGAGAAACCGACTGGGTGGCGATGCGGGAAATTGTCCCCGCAGCAGGGGCGAAGGTCACCCTGCGTCCAGAGGCTCCAGCGATCGCCGAACTGGGCCTCTCCGCAGCGGACCTGCCCGCGCAGGTGACAGTGTGCACGGTGCTACCCATGGCCTGGCCAGCGTTGCGTCGCGTCGACGGCGAGCTCATGGTCGCTTTGCAAACGGTCCAGACAACCGGGGACGCTTCACGGGATGTCGCGCAGGCGATGTTGGCGGCGATTGCGACTGCCCCGGGTTCACCGGTCACCGTGGTCCACGCCCCGACCGCGCAGACCCCCAGGTTGCAAGACCTGCTCGACCTGGACGCCGACTTTGACGTCACCGTCCACGACGACTTCGGCTTCTGGGTCGCCCCCGAGGTCGAATTGGACGCCGAAGGCCAAGCCTCCCTGGAACAGGCCAACGCCGCGATCGTCCCCACCGTCAAACTCGCTGGCGTCGACTCGGCGTACTGGTGCCGCATCGGGGAACGCACCCACATCCGGTGGATCCTGCCCTACGACGAGGACGCTGCCACCGACGCACTGGCCCGACTCCACGCCGCTGGTGACGACCTCCTCGGGGAGGGCACTCGACTGCTCGGCGCATTCCGTGCCGATGGGCTGCTCTGCCCCGTATGGGACCTTGACCCCCAAGCTGAGGCTGCCGACTACGAGCAGCCGATGGCGGCACTGGCAGCACGGTTCACTGCGGCGCTCGCGGTGACCGAGCCGTTGACGGTGGAGCAGCGGCGTGCGAAGAACGGCTTGTTGAGTCGTCAGTTGACCTTGCGGTGATCATCCGGAGGTGATCGTTGCCCCTGACATGAGGTCGGGTTGCAGACAGTAGGGCCGGTCGCGCTGAGCGCGTGACCGGCCCTCAGTCGTGTGGGGGAGGGCGAATGTCGGTGGTTCGTCGTACGTCGGTGCTGGTCCTGGTCTTGTAGACGAGTTTGCTGCGCGGGAGGACACCCCTGCTCTACGATTCCTGTCTATTCCGTGAAATTATCTAGGGGTGCTGCCGGTGCATCGGACGGGGCCAGGACCAGAGGCCCACGGTCGGCGACGACCACGCCTGGGCACTCGACGACGACGCAACGACGCAACAAGGCAAGGATTGTCATGTCGACTTCTCTGACCAGCATGTTCTGCTACCAATGTGAGCAGACCGCCCACGGTACCGGATGCGTGACCAAAGGCATCTGCGGCAAATCCCCGGCCACCTCGGCCGCCCAGGACCAACTCACCTACGAATGCCTCCGGTTGGCCGCCGCGATTCAGGACCGTCCCGGCGGTGCTGTCAGCGCCACCGAGCAGGAGATTGTCCTGCTGATGGAAGGTCTCTTCACCACCATCACCAACGTCAGCTTCGGCGTTGACGCCTCCGCCGACTTCGCTGCCCGCATCGACCAGACCCGCCGTACCTTCGACACCACCGCTGAACGCACCCTTGAGGCCATCACCGGACCCGACACGATCTTCGGTCAGGACGGCGCCGCTGGATCCTGCCGCAGCCTGCTCATCCTGGGTCTGCGGGGCATGGCCGCGTACGCCCACCACGCCTACGTCCTGGGCTACCGCGACGGCAAAGTCGACCAGTGGCTCGTCCACGGCCTCGCCGAAGCCAGCAAGAACCACGACGTTCCCACCTGGCTGCAACTGCTCCACGACTTCGGCATGGCCAACTTCGCCTGTATGGAACTGCTCGACCGGGCCAACACCAGCAGCTACGGCAACCCCATCCCCACCAACGTCACCATGGACGTCGCACCAGGCCCATTCATCGTCGTCACCGGCCACGACCTGCACGACATGAAAATGCTGCTCGAACAGTGCGAACCCGAAGGGGTGGCCGTCTACACCCACGGTGAGATGCTCCCCGGGCACGCCTACCCCGAGCTGAAGAAATACTCCTGCCTGAAAGGCAACTTCGGCACCGCCTGGCAAAACCAGCAGAAAGAATTCAAAGGCGTCCCCGCCGCATTCCTCTTCACCACCAACTGCTTGATGCCACCCCGGTTCAGCTACCAGTCCAACATCTTCACCACCTCCGTCGTGGAATACCCCGACGTCGCCCACATCCCTGCGGACGCCAACGGCTGGAAAGATTTCTCGCCCGTCATCGCCCGCGCTAAAGAACTTGGTGGCTACGACGACACCCGGCATTTCACCGGCATCAACGGCGGCTCGACCCTGACCACCGGCTTCGGCCATGACGCTGTCCTCGGTGCCGCTGACCAGGTCGTCGGCGCTATCAAGGGTGGCGCCCTCAACCACATTTACCTCGTCGGGGGCTGCGACGGAAGGGAGCCCGGCCGTGACTACTTCACCCACCTGGTGGAGCAGACCCCCGCTGACAGCCTCATCCTGACCCTGGCCTGCGGCAAATACCGCTTCAACGACCTCGACCTGGGCCAGATCGGGCCGTTCCCGCGGATCATGGATATGGGCCAGTGCAATGACGCCTACTCCGCAGTGAAAGTCGCCGTCGCTCTCGCTGAGGTCTTCGAATGCGGCATCAACGATCTGCCGCTCACCCTGGTGCTTTCCTGGTACGAGCAGAAAGCAGTGTGCGTGCTGCTGTCCCTGCTCGCCTTAGGTGTCAAAGACATCTACCTCGGCCCGACACTGCCAGCGTTCGTCTCCCCAGAAGTGTTTGAGGTCCTCGTCCAAGAATTCGGTCTGCGCGCCACTAGCACCCCGGAGAAAGACCTGGCCGCCATGGCCGCCGTCTGATCTGAATCCGTCACTCCCACACCGTCCCCTTCGGGACACCGCTGGCCGGTCCAGGCGGGCATACCGCCGCCCGGACCGGCCTGTCGGAACCGGAGTTCACCCAGTCGCTGATGCTGACTGAGATGAGGAACTGATCTGTGGGTTGGTGGTGGTCGGGACCGTAGAGACATCCTCGACAACCCTCGTCGTATCGCCATTCAATGACGACGCGAGCGGCACCCGCACCGTCAACGCCCCTCGACGTACCGTCGACGTCAACACTGATCCTTGACCGACCGGGTCCCCATCAAGCTGCACCTCTTGCGGATGATCCAACACCACCCGCACTGTCGTGCACCGGCGATGTTCCACCCGGGAATGACCTTTACGCTGTTTCGTCAGCACCCGCGCGGCCACTCCAGCCCACCCGACGATCCCCTGCGGGGATAACAACAGGGCGTCCAACGCGCCGTCGTCGACACTCGCCCCCGGCAGCAATTCGACCCCGCCCTGCAATCGGCCGCAATTCCCGATGATCGCCGTCCTGATCTGTCGATGCTGCGGTGCGTCGTCATCGAACGACAACGTCGCCCCAAACCGTGGCCCATACAGATTCCGCGCCCCCGACACCAGGTACGCCGCCCACCCGACCCGTGCCTTCAAATCCTCCGGGGCCTGCACCATCACATCTGCGTCAAAACCCACCCCCGCCATCACCAGGAACAGATGCTCCTGTCCCTCAGATCCTGACGGCTCGTCCGCAGCAGCAGCACTCCCTGACTCCGGCGACCTGTCACCTTCCGGCGACCCGTCACCAGTCGGCAACCCGTCACCAGTCGGTGCGGGATCGCCGCTCTGCGAGTCAATGTGCAAGACCCCCACGTCGACTTTCCGGTCATGCCCGGTCAAGGCGATCCGCAGCGACCACTCAAGATCCTCCAGCGGCAAGTCCAAATTGCGGGCTAACAAATTGCCGGTCCCGCCAGGCAACAACCCCAACGGCATCTGCGTACCCACCAACGCTGTGGCCACCGCCCGGACAGTCCCGTCCCCGCCCAATGCACACACCACATCCACGCCCTGCTCGACCGCCAGGCGAGCCTGCGGCGTACCCGTCTCCTCCGGCGTGGTCTCCAGGATCAACGGGTCATCCCAGCCCTGCTCCTCGCTGACCCGACGCAACACCTCCACCACCGGAGCCATGTCGTCGAACTTTGTCGGGTTCACCACCACCGCAGCTCGCTGACGTGGTCCATCACCAGCATGATCCCGTGTCACCGCAATCAACTCCTCACCACGTCGACGACCCCACCGAGTGCGCCCTCCTAGCATCCGCCGACGCCGCCGCCGCGCAGCCAACGACCTCGCCGGACGAGCCGCCCTCGCAGGCCTCGTCGAGGATCGGCGCCCACCTGCCTGCTGCGCGCCCTGCCGTCTCCTGCGGGAAAGTACGCCGAAAACCAAGAGAGCCAGTGCTATTGCGCCCACCATCAGAAATGCCAGTACCACGGCAAGGTCGGACGCATGATTCACCTCATGAGATTAGCCGCTGCTGGTCATCGGTCTGCCGCCGCCTAGGCCCCTCGCGCGTCACCACCATGCCCCCCTCGCCCCATCCGCCTGGGATCTGACCCCACCCGCGCCGATTAACGGCCAGTCACCACCAGCACCGTGGGGATATGTGCTGGCCTGTCTGCACCTGCGACCGATACGCTGACATGCGTGATCGACATCAAATTGCTGCGTGACGACCCGGAGGCCGTACGAAAGTCTCAACAGGCCCGAGGGGAGGACGTCGGTCTCGTCGACGCGATCCTCGATGCCGACAAGCACCGCCGTGAAGCGCTCGCAGAGTTTGAGCAGCGCCGCGCCGAGCAGAAGATCACCAGCAAAGACGTCGGCGCCGCCATGGGTCGTCTGCAAGCTGCGAAGAAGAGTGGCCAGTCCGCGCAGGATGTCGCCCGCCTCGAAGGTGAAGCCAACGAAGCTCGTCGCTTCGCTGGAGACCTGTCCAACCGGGTCAAAGCGTTGGAGGCAGAAGCCGCTGAGGCCGACAAACAGCTCAACGCGCTGTTACGCCGGGTCGGCAATGTGATCATCGACGGTGTCCCCGTCGGTGGCGAGGATGATTACGTCGTCCTGGAGGAGCACGGTACGCCGCGTGATTTCGCCGCGGAAGGTTTTGCCCCGAAGGACCACCTGGAAATTTTGGAAGGACTGGGCGCCGTCGACATGGGTCGTGGCGTGAAAGTCGCCGAGTCGCGGTTTTATTACCTGGTCGGGCAGGGAGCCCGGCTGGAGTCAGCGTTGATGAATCTGGCCTTATCTCAGGCTTACGACAACGGGTTCACTCAGCTCGCCGTACCAACGCTGGTCAACCGGCCCACGATGGCTGGTGCCGGATTCATCGATGCCCATGAAGAGGAGGTCTATCTGCTGCGTGATGATGACCTTTTCCTGACGGGGACCTCTGAGGTCGCCTTGGCCGGATTCCACACCGACGAAATCATCGACCTGTCCGGTGGGCCCAAACGGTATTGCGCCCAGTCGACGTGTTACCGCCGGGAGGCGGGAAGCTACGGCAAAGACACCCGCGGCGTGATCCGGGTGCACCAGTTCCAGAAAATCGAAATGTTCATCTACTGCCGTCCTGAGGACGCACAAGCCGAGCACCAGCGGTTGCTGCGCCACGAACGAGACATGCTCGACCTGATGGAAATCCCCTACCGGGTCATTGATGTCGCTGCGGGCGACCTGGGTGGCCCAGCGGCCCGGAAGTATGACTGTGAGGGGTGGGTGCCCACCCAAGGCAAATACCGCGAGCTCACGTCGACCTCGAACTGCACGACGTACCAGGCACGCCGGTTGGCGATCCGTGAGAAACGTGACAGCCGCACCGAAATCGTCGCCACGTTGAACGGGACGTTGGCGACCTCACCGCGATGGTTGGTTGCGCTGGTGGAAAACCATCAGCAGGCGGATGGTTCGGTGCGGATCCCGGCCGCATTACAACCCTTCATGGGCGCAGATGTGCTCGTCCCCGGCGCTCGGTGAGGGGTCGCCGCCGGTGAGGTTGTCGCCGGTCTGATGCATCCCGATGCTCAGGCTCTCAGCTGTCCTGTCGAGTGGGAGGTGAGAGAGGGGGACCGGTGACGGGTAACGGGCGTCTGTGGTGCACCGCTGCGGTGACGTGGGGGGTGGCTGCGGTGATGGGAATGGGCGTGGCGGTGTTTGCGCCCCAGCTATTGCCCCAAGTTGGGCCGAGTGTGGCTGTGGCGCAACCCGCCCCGTCAGGGTCCCCGAGTGTTCGTCGAGTCGGAGTGCTCGGTGCCCCGGTCGGAGCGCGATCGGTGGCAGCCGATGAAGAACCCGGGGCCCGACAGCGGGCCGCTGACCAGGCCGCAGAATATGCGCGTTCCCGAGGATGGCGCACCGGAATCGCCGTCATCGACGTGACCACCGGGGATCGGACGTACGCCGGGGACGCGTGGGGTCTGTACCGCACCGAGTCCGGAGTGAAGCTGCTCATCGCCGCCCGCCTCCTCGCGGAAGGTCACTTGGATGGCAGGACAGAGCCGATGGCACGTCGGATGATCACCCTGTCTGACGACGACGCCGCCAACTCCTTGTACGCCGCTGCCGGCGGTGATGGCGTCCAGACCTGGGCTGCTGCTCGCTACCGAATTTCCCGGTTTGGGACGCCACCGGTGTCAGGGCCCGGAGTGTGGGGGAGTACCCAGGTCACTCCGGCAGGAATGGCAGCCTTCCTCGCCGCGGTGAAGAACGATCAGCGGGTCGGTCCGTGGCTGACCGATGCGATGTCCGAGATGACGGTGGTTGCCGCGGATGGCACCAATCAGATCTTCGGGTTGCGCGCCGCTGATCCTGGAGCGGTCGTCAAACAAGGCTGGGGTGGAGACGACGTCGCTTCCGGCCACGTTGAAGGAACCCCCAGCGTCGGATACGTCGACCGCGGCCGATATGCCGTGGCGATCTACACCACCCGACTCCCAGAGACCCCTCTGGCACAAGCCCAATCCGTGATCAGTGCGCAAGCCAAACTGTTGATGCCTCATGGAAGGATGCCGACGCGCTGACTCTGGTGCGGTTACGCTCGGCACCATGCGCACGGGACAGCGGTGGGTGGGGCGCGGAGCAGAAGCCGTGCGGGTGTTTTTTGACGTCGACGATCCGTGGACTAGACCCGGACCGACCCGCGCTGAATGCCGCTTCGATGTCTGGGTCGCGGTGTTGTTTTACCTGCTGGCTGCGCTGTCATTAGAAGTAGCTCGTAGCATGTCGATGCTGACCACAGTGTCGGTGCCCATCTGGGCGCAACATGCTGTCACCGCTTCAGCGGTGATCCCCCTGGTATGGCGCCGTCGATTTCCCGTCACCGTCATGGTCATCTTGCAACTTCACCTGCTGGTGGTGAGCGTGTGGCTCCCGATGATCGCCCAACAGTGGATCATGCTGGTCGTCTATTTTCTGGCCCTCGTCACCGGGATGGCCTGGGCTCAAGACCGCTGGGCACTCCTCTGGGCAGTGCTGGCCTCTTTGACCATGATGTTCGGTGGGACCGTGTGGTCATTCGCGCTGGGACAAGCCTGGGAACAGATCACTTCAAACTTTTCCGCAGTCCGGCAACCACAGGGACTGTTTAGCTTCGCCACCGCCACTACTCTGCTCGTCCTGATGGTCAACGGGGCGTTCTTCGGTGGTGCGCTGATCTGGGGACGCAGCAACTGGCGTGGCGCTCGCCGGCTGGCGGTCATGCAAGCGCAAGCCGTCACCATCGAGAAACAGGCAGAAGATTTACGGCGGCGCGCCGTGGTGGAGGAACGGCTGCGCATCGCCCGAGAATTACATGACGTCGTCGCCCACCACGTCTCGGTGATGGGGGTGCAGGCAGCGGGAGCGCGACGGGTGCTGACCAGAGATGTCGACGCAGCAGCGACGGCACTGTCAGCGGTGGAAAGTTCCTCCCGCCAAGCGGTCCAAGAGTTGAGGAACCTGCTGGGGACACTGCGGGATGTGTCCTCGGGCACGGCCAGAGCCGACATGAGCGACCTGGTGGATCGGGCCCCAGAACCGGGATTACGCGATCTGCCTGCGCTGGTCGCGCAGTCCGTCCGGCCCGGGTTCACTCCGACGTACACGCTGGTCGAAGACACCCCTGGCGCCTTGGACACGGTAGGTGCGCCCTTGTCGCTCTCCGCGTACCGGATCGTGCAGGAAGCGTTGTCCAATGTGGCAAAACATTCCACGGCGAAGCGTGCCACGGTCGTGGTCCGGGTGCGTCGCCACGGCAGCTCCGGAATCTCGCCGTACGTCGAGGTGGAGGTCGTCGACGACGGGAGCCCGTGCGGGGCGACTACTGGCACTGGGTTGGGCCTGGTCGGGATGCGGGAACGGGTCACTTCTCACAGCGGGCAGTTAGATGTCGGTCCCCGCCTGTCGGGGGGTTTTCGAGTGCGGGCCCGATTCCCACTGGAACCTCAGCTCGTTCCGACGGCACTCACGGCCGACCCGGCAAGGATGGCATGACCATGCAGCAGATGATCACTGGACCAGAGCAGACGTTGCGGGTGTTGTTGGTCGATGACCAGCAACTGGTGCGGTCCGGTTTTGCGTTGATCCTGTCGGTGGAAGATGACATCGACGTTGTCGGATCCGTCGCGGACGGTGCCCAAGCGGTGGAAGCAGCGCGGCGACTCCGACCAGATGTGATCCTCATGGATGTGCAGATGCCTGTCCTTGACGGGATTGCGGCGACCGCGCAGATCACCGAGGAAGACCTCTCGAAGGTCATCATCTTGACCACTTTTGACCGAGATGACTATCTCTTCGATGCCTTGCAAGCTGGCGCCAGCGGGTTCCTGCTGAAGAATGCTGACCCGGAGCATCTCGTCGACGCCGTCCGGGCCGTCGGGCAGGGGCATGCCTTGCTAGCACCGGAAGTGACCAGGCGGGTCATTGCCAGGATGACAGCCCGCGCTGACGACGGGCCGCGAATCCCGATCCAGCTGTCCCATGCGATGTCCCCAGCCGGGCGCCGCGTGTCCCTTTCCGGTGCGTCGGGACAGCCAGATCCCGGGGATGCTGCCCGGCACGGCTCAGCCGATCGGTTGTCGCTGCTGACCGACCGGGAACGTGAGGTGCTCCGGCTCGTCGCCAGAGGGATGAGCAACGCGGAGATCGCCACCACGTTGTTCCTCGGTGAAGCCACCGTCAAAACCCATGTCAGCAACTGCCTGGCCAAACTGAGAGTTCGTGACCGCGTGCAGGCGGTCGTGGTCGCATATCAGGGCGGACTCGTCCGGTCCTGAGATCGCCGTTCGGCTCCCCCTTGAGTCGGAGAAGACCGGAGAGACGACCCCTTCGGATCGCTGTCGTTCCCCCGCCGGATCCCTCCCAAGAGGGATCCGCAATCGGAGGTGCGGCCTCTAGCGTGATTCCTCTAGCGGAGCGTGAGAAGTGCCTCCGCCGAGGGAGGACGATGATGATTGAGCTCGAGGGGTTGACGCGGCGATTCGGCGATTTCACCGCGGTCGACGATCTCAGTCTGACCGTGCCAGAGGGCACCCTGGTCGGTTTTGTCGGAGCGAACGGCGCCGGAAAGACCACCACTATGCGCATGACGATGGGGGTGCTCGCCGCCCATGCCGGGCAGGTGCGTTGGCAAGGCCGACCCATCACCGCTGCTGACCGGCGGCGCTTTGGATATATGCCCGAAGAGCGAGGGCTCTATCCCAAACAGAAGGTCAGCGATCAGCTGATTTATTTAGCGAGGTTGCATGGCATGCCGGTCGGGGCAGCCCGTCGTGCGGTCACGGAACACCTCGACCGTTTTGGCCTGGCTGATCGCGCTAAGGACCATGTGGAAAAACTGTCCCTCGGCAATCAGCAACGGGTGCAGATCATCGCGGCGATGCTCGCCGACCCCATCGCGCTGATCCTGGACGAGCCGTTCTCTGGGTTGGATCCGATTGCCGTCGACGCGATGGTCGGGTTGCTGCGTGAGCACACCAAACGGGGAGTGCCGGTGCTGTTTTCCAGCCACCAACTCGACCTGGTTGAGCGTCTCTGCGACCAGGTTGTGGTGCTCTCCCATGGCCGGGTCGTGGCCAGCGGCGTTGTCGCAGACCTGCGGGCTCAAGCCACCACCCGGCACCGCCTCGTCGTCGACCATGACGCCGGCTGGATCAGAGACGTCCCGGGGATCGCCGTGGAGGATGTGGATGGTCCTCGCGCGTTGCTGCAGATTCAGGGGTCTGGCGCGGAACATGCTCTGCTCAGCGAAGCCCTCCGACGAGGCACCATCATCGAATTCGGTGCAGTCGTCCCCACCCTCTCCGAGATCTACCGCGAGGTGACCGCATGAGCGCCCCCATTGATCCCACCTCGGCCGACCGCCCCACCGAAGCTGCCAGTGACGCCGCTCGCCACCAGCTGGCCTGGCCACTGGTGGCGATGCGTGAGATCCACGTTCGACTCACCGACCGGAATTTCCTCATTGCCACCGCCATGACCACCGCTGTCCTCATCGGGATCATGGTCCTGCAGGGGTGGCTCGCCGACCGGGGTGACCACCACACGATGGTCGTCAGCAGCACCCAGGGCAAAGAACTCGCTGAAGCGGTCAGCACGGAAGTCCACCGCGCCAACGACAAAAACACGCTGACGGTCCGGCAGGTCAGTGACGCTTCCGCTGCACACGCTGCCCTCCGTGATGGCACCGCAGACACCTACCTGCATCACCAAGACCGCGGATGGACTCTCACCACCAAAGATGGCGCCGCATCCCAGCAGATCAGCGCTGCCACCGCCGACCTCGTGCGCACTCGGGCACTCACCGATAACGCCACCAAAGCCGGGACCACCGTGGAAGCCCTCACCGCAGGAAGCGCTCTGGCCCAAGACCATCTCGACGGGTCGCAATCAGCTCCGTTGATCCAGCTGATCGCTGGTTATGTCCTGGCGATGCTGTTTTACTTCGTCAGCCTGATGTTTGGGGTGGCGATCGCGCAGAGCGTGGTCGAAGAAAAACAGTCCCGCATCGTTGAGATCATCGCCAGCGCGGTGTCGCTGCGTCAGTTGCTTTTCGGCAAAGTCATCGGCAATACCGCCCTGGCCTTGGCTCAGATGGGTTTGTTCGTGGTGACCGGCCTGGTGGGTCTGCAGTTCACGCCGTACTCGGCTGTCCTCGCCTCGGTCGGTGGCCCGGTTGGCTGGTTTGTGGGGTTCTTCCTCGTCGGGTTCGTCGCCCTGGCCTGCTTGTGGGCTGTCGCAGGGTCCCTGGCGAGTCGGGTCGAAGATCTCCAAGCCACGCAGCAACCCCTGTTGCTGTTGGTGATGCTGGCCTTTTTTGGCGGGATGTTCAGCAGCGGCACTGTGCAGGTCGCGCTGTCCTTCGTGCCGATCTCTTCCGCAGTGACCATGCCGATCCGGTTGCTGGCTGGTCCGGTCCCGATCTGGCAGCCGCTGATCGCTTTGGCCAGCAATCTCGCCTTCGCTGCGGTGAGTGTGTACGTCGCTGAGCGGCTGTACCGTCGCAGCATCCTGGCGTCCGGGGGGCGCGTCGGGTGGCGTCAGGCCTGGTCTGCCGCCGACTGAGTCGGCAGTCGGTCCGGGGCGAAGAGATCCGATCCGCCCCGGACCGGTCGATAGGTCGACGACTGTTCGTCCGCGCGATGCCGGGGCGACATGCCCGGTCGGTGGCGGACACAGTACGGTCGCAGAGGTCGACCGACGACACAGACTGACGACAGCCGCCAACACCCTGGCCGTCAGGGGGACGAGGAGTGGGACGCCACCTGGTCGCCCGGGCACACCGGGCCGCAGGTCAGCGCAGCGGACGGGGCGCCGGCGGCGAGGAGGACATGATGGGTAGGACTGGGCACAGCATCACCGTGGGACATGACGGCCGGAGTGACACTGCGGAGCGCGCCGAGCTGATAGCTCGCACTGATCGGCCGTACTGCCCGACGGTGCTGCCTACCGCGACGGGACGACACCTCGTTGCCCTCGACATTGACGGCACCATCCTGCGTCATGACGGCACATTGTCACCGCGGGTTTCTCGGGCAGTGCGGTCCTGCGTCAGCGCCGGTCATGAGGTGGTCATTGCCACGGGACGTTCACTCCTGGCAGCTATCCCGGTGGTGCGCAAGCTGGGTTTACGGCGTGGCTATCTGGTCTGCAGCAATGGTGCGGTCCTCGCTGAGATCGACCCGCAACGTCCGCTGGGGGCGAGGCTGCTGCTCACTCACACCTTTGATGCGGCCCCCGCGTTGACTCGGTTGCGGGATGCCTGGCCGGGCGCGCAGATCGCTGTCGAGGAGGTCGGTGTGGGTTTCAAGGTGAGCGCGCCGTTCGCACCGGGGGAGCTCGACGGCCGTATCAGGGTGGTCGATTGGGATGAACTGGTGGCTGGCCCGGCCACTCGGGTCACGTTCCGTAGCGATACCGGCACCGCGCAGGACTTCATCACGCTGGCCTCCCGGCTGGGCTTGCATGGGGTGAATTATGCGGTGGGATTCACCGCATGGCTGGATATCGCCCCGGACGGCGTGAGCAAGGCGTCAGCGCTGCAGGAGGTACGTCGTCGCTTAGGGATCAACGATCGACGTACGGTCGCCGCCGGTGACCAACGCAACGATCTGGAAATGCTGGCCTGGGCGCAGTGCGGAGTGGCGATGGGCAATGCGCCAGCTGAGGTGCGCGCTGCGGCGGATTACGTCACTGGCACGGTCGATGAGGACGGATTGGTGCGTGTCTTGCGGGCGGTGCCCTCCGCGCGTGCGCGCCGACGCTGCGCCTGAGGCGTCATAGCCGGCCATGGACACCTGTCCGTATTGGACGTCCAGAATGTTTTTATTGCCGACGCTGTCATTCTTATCGGTCGTCCGAAGATGAGTTCTCGCCTGGGTAAATGTCGGCGACAAAGCTCGGCGTCAACGAAATTCGAGCAGTATGACGACTCTCTTCCGAGAGTCCTACATGACCGTTCTTCCGGGTCGATTGAAAGGGTGCAATCGCCCCTACACCTCTGACGCACAGAAAGGAGGATCGTGCTCATTTCAGCTGCTACCGGCCCCGCCGTCGGGGAGGGTACGCCGACGGTGGCCGACCCTATCTTCGCCAATCATCTGCGAATCGCCGATTTTGCGGCCGCGCTGTCTCAGCGACTCCTCGCCGAGACGCGGACCAACAGCGAAGCGCCCGACGACGAATATTTGCGAGGTTATGCCCGCGCAATGTCCGATTTCTCCGAAGCCCTCACTGCGGGGGACATGTGTCCCGGAGGGATGTTCTGCCCAGAAAAACAGGCCAGCTGAGCCTCAGATCGACGACCGCCGAGCCAGGCTCCTCTACACCTGGCGCCCCACCTGGTCATCTGCCGAAGCGCCCACCCCCTATGTGGGCGCTTCGGCATGTGTGCTGACTGTCCGGGGCGTACCGCGTCCTCGACGTGCCGTCGTGCGGCCTAGTCAGCGCTGCTGACGGTGGTAGGGGATGGGATGATGGAATTGCCATGAGCGATGACCTCTTCATTTCCAGTCCTGCTAATCCCCGCTTGAAGTCCTTGGTGGCGTTACGCCGTCGCCGAGTGCGTGACCTCCAGGGCCTGACGTTGTTAGAAGGTTTGGCCGAGACGGGATTGGCGGTGGCGGCCGGGGTGCGCCCCCAATGCGTGTATTGGTGTCCCGAGTTGGCGGGGGAGTTGGCCGCGACGGAGACGTTGATCTCGCTGGTCGCTCAGGGAGGTGGCCAGGTGGTGCGCTTGTCCCGGCAGGCGTTCGAGAAGGTCGCCTATCGGGAGGGCCCGGATGGGGTGCTGGCGGTGGTGTCGACGCCGGGCAGAGCTTTGGCGGAATTGGCCTTGCCGGAATCGCCGTTGGTGCTGATCGCTCAAGGGGTGGAGAAGCCGGGCAACTTGGGGGCGATGCTGCGCACTGCTGATGCGGCGGGGGTGGCTGCGGTGGTCTCGGCGGACCCGGTGACGGACTGGGGCAACCCCAACGTGGTGCGCTCCAGCAAGGGAGCGGTGTTTTCGGTGCCAGTGGCGGCGGCGTCGTGGCCTGACGTGTCCGCGTGGGCGAGCGACCGAGGGCTGGCACTGGTGGCGACGACGCCGGAGACGCAGGTGGGTTATGCGCAGGTGGATTACACCGGTGGGGTGGCGTTGATGGTGGGCGCGGAGAAGACAGGTCTGACCCCTGAGGCATTGGCGGCAGCGCATCATCGGGTCCGTATTCCGATGTCGGGGCGGGTGGATTCCTTGAATGTGGCGACGTCTGCGGCAATTGTGTTGTATGAGGCCGTACGGCAGCGTTCTGTGACTTCTGGGGCAGATGTTTCCGGAGTGATTCAGTAAAGCTAGTGTGATTGCCTGGGAGTGGCTCTCAATGCCCTGGCATCGTCAGTCGACCACCCATTCAGCGAGCTTCCCTTTTAATACGCTAAACCCTTCTGCTCCAGGCGTTTTCCGGCAGGCGTGGGGGCTATGCCACCATGAACCCATGCGAGTCGATCATGTGTCCTATGCCGCTGAGAAGGATGGGGTGCGGGCGACCGCCGACCGCCTTGCGGCGCAGCTCGGTGTCCGAGCGGTCAACGGCGGGGTCCACCCGAGTTTTGGGACCCGCAATGTCATCCTGCCGATGGCCCACGAGCGATACGTCGAGGTGGTGGAACCCCTAGACCACCCGGCAACTGACAAAGCCCCCTTCGGGCAGGCCGTCAAAACCGCCTGCGAAGCCGGTGGCGGCTGGATGGGTTGGGTCGTCCGAGTCGAGGACATCGCCGCGGTAGAGCAGCGCCTTGACCGGGCCTCTGACGAAGGCCACCGGGTCTTCCCGGACGGGCGACGGCTCGACTGGCGTCAGATCGGTGTCCACGGCTTGATCAACGACCCCCAATTGCCCTACTTCATTCACTTCCTCAACCCGGAGCTGCACCCGTCCCGCGCAGTCGAGGTGGAGCCTGAGGTCAACATCAGCGGTCTGACTCTGGCTGGCGACCCGGCCCGGGTGCGCGAATGGTTGGGGCTGCCCGCAGACAAGACCTCCACCGTGATCGACTTCTCGTTCATCGCGCCCAAGGGCAACGCGGGTCTGCTCTCGGTCACCTTCGATACTCCAGCCGGACAGATCACCATCTGATCCAGGACCGCCCGCGGGCAGGGGTGAGGCAGCCACCGAACTCGGGTGGCAGCTCGCCCCTGCCGCGGTCCGATTTCTCTTCGGTCAGAGGGTTGCTGGGGTGACCCTCGGCTGAGAACGGCTGGGCTTACACCCCGGTGATACGGCAGAAGCTGTCGTAATGGTCGCCGGTGTAATACCACTGCGGTGGGGCCGTCGCCGGATCACCGCCGGTGACAATCCGTCGCTGCGCCCGATGCTTCGCCCCAGGAGTAGGGACGGTGTATTCGCGGTAGTACCCACGCGGATGGGCAGGGAGGCGCCCCTCATGGTTACCAAACGTGACCCCGTCATTCCGCGGATGCGGGAACGGACCACCGGCACGGATCAACTCCGCCGTACGGCGTGCTTCTTCCGGCAGTGAAGCTAATTCGCAGCTCTTCGGCTCACCAGGAGCAGCCGAGGAGCCAGTGCGGCCCGGTGCATCGGAGGCGCTGGGCTTCCCAGCCGCACCGGTCGAACTGCGAGCGCTCCCGGCCGCAGCTCGACTACTCGCGGTGCTTCCCGGCTGTACCAGTGGGGCACTGCTGTCCTTCCACGGCTGCGCGATGAGCACCACCGCGATGGCGAGGACCACTAGCAGCGGTGCCCAGATTTTACGCGCGGCCGCCCACGGACCCCGGGACATTGAGAACTGACGGTCACCCACGGTTTTCTGTCCTTGATCGGGAAGAGGATGCACCCGGCGGGAGTGCCCTGTCATCAAAATCGGGGCTGACCGGGAAAAGCACCGTTTCAAAGGCGAAACCGGCAGTGGCCAGATCGCCACTGGCATCAGCGAGCACCTGACATATCACCGTCCACAGATGCGGAGCAGCTGCGGCAAAAGAGTCAGGTCCGTGCCAACACAACAGCAAACGCTGGTGCTCAGGCCACCACTGCGGCAAGTCGCGCAAGGCATCAACGATCGCATCGACGTTGTGGTCGGCTGCGCCAGGCAGACGCAACGCCCCCGCCAAAGCAGGCAGCACGCGCGACCGTGACGTCAACGCGGCGCCGTCCAGATCTCGCAGCAGATACCCGTGGCGGCGCGCCGCCGCAGCAATGGCGTCATAGCGGTGTGCTGCGGCGGTCAAGACATGCTGACCGACCAGGTCAGGGACGACATCGGCGATGCCGGGCACAGAAGCAGTCATGGCCGGGGCGTCAGCTCAGTCGAGGTAGTCGTGGACCAGGCGCGGCGCCGCACCGACGTACGTCAGCGGGGTGAGACCCACCAGCCGGTCCTCAACGTCAGCAGGCAGCCCTAGCCCCCGAACGAACTCGACCAGTTCGTCCTGTCCGATCCGACGACCCCGGGTCAGCTCCTTCAACCGTTCGTAGGGATTTTCCATCCCGGTGACGCCTTGAGCACCCAGCGCCCGCATCGCCGACTGGATCGGCTCACCCAGCACTTCCCAGTTGGCGTCGAGGTCACGGGCCATGGCGGTCGGCACGGCATCGAGTCCGGCCAACCCGCGACCGACGTTATCCACCGCCAACAAGGAATGCCCCAGAGCGGTGCCGATATTGCGCTGCATGGACGAGTCGGTCAAGTCGCGTTGCAGCCTGCTGGTGACGAGCGTGGAGCCCAAGACGTCCAGCAGAGCGTTGGAGACCTCCACGTTAGCTTCGGCGTTCTCAAACCGAATCGGGTTGACCTTGTGCGGCATCGTCGACGACCCGACCGTGCCTTGACCCCGCACCTGCGCGAAATAGCCCAGCGAGATGTAGGTCCACATATCAGTGCACAGGTTGTGCACAATCCGATTGAAGCGGGCCACGTCGGCATAAATCTCGGCCTGCCAGTCATGTGACTCGATCTGTGTGGTCAAAGGATTCCAGGTCAAGCCCAAAACCTTCTCCACAAACCTGCGTGACACAGCCGGCCAGTTCGCATCGGGTACGGCGGCCAGATGAGCGCCGTAGGTACCCGTAGCGCCATTGAGTTTGCCGAGGTATTCGGCCCGATCAATCCGAGCGAGCTGACGACGCAACCGATGCGCAGTCACCGCCAACTCCTTGCCCATCGTGGTAGGTGTCGCAGGCTGGCCATGAGTGTGCGCCAGCAGCGGAACCTCCGCCAAGTCACGGGCCATCGTCGCTACCTGGTCGGCCAGAGCGGTCGCGGCGGGCAGCCACACCTCAGTGACAGCACCCTTGACCATCAAGGCATAAGAGAGGTTGTTGATGTCCTCGCTGGTGCAGCAAAAATGGATGAGCTCCGCCAGTCCAGGCTCCTCCGGGGTGATCTGGGCGAGGCGCCGCTTGAGGTAATACTCGACCGCTTTGACGTCATGGACGGTCTCGCGTTCGATGGCGGCCAGCTCAGCAACATCCTCCGCCGAGAAATCCTCGACAACAGCTCGCAGGGCTGCCTGCTCCTCACCGGTGAGGGCTCGTACGCCGGGAACGACCTGCTCAGTGGTGAGATGAATCAGCCATTCGACCTCGACGTGGACGCGCTCGCGGTTGAGCGCAGCCTCGGAAAGGTGATCCACCAGAGGTGCGACAGCGCCCCGGTAACGACCGTCGAGCGCGGTGAGGGCGATGGCGGGGGAGGCGTCAGCAAGTGAACCCATAGCGTCATCCTCCCATCGTCAGCCGACAACCCTGGCGCGGGTCAGCTCAGTGGACTCTGCTGACCACCGGAGATCGAAGCTCTTCCGCAGAGCTACGAGCTGCGGGGACGCTGGCTAAACACCGGACCAGCAAGGATGGCAGGGCTGTCGGCTCCAACGGCTCAAACAGAATCCGGCCGCCTTCCTGTACCCGCACAAACCCACCGTGGGGTGCGGCCACGAAATCACCGGCGATATCGCCGAGCTGCCGACCCTCACGATCCTCACGGGCGGCGCCGAAGAACCCGTGCGCGACGGTGCGCTCAGAGATTTTCTCCATCATCCGGTAGAGCCCCATCGGGAATCCCTCCCGGGCCATGGCTCGATCGATGGTGGCGGCAGGCACGGAACGGGTGGTCATCTCCGCGATCGATTGGAGTCCTTCAGCACGCACCGACAGCGTCGGGAAAGACCACGACGGGATCTGCGGCAGGAAGCCGGCCAACATCGTGCCGAGGCGGTCCCAAGGCGTCATGGTGATCCAGATCCCGGTCGGTGACTCAACCACCACGATGGGCCGGTCATCGCCGACGATGGCGGTAGCTGTCACCCGGGAGTCGAATTCGTCCCGATCTTCAGCGACCACATAGAGGAAAGCTGAACTGACTGTTGTCCGCAGAGTGGACACCAACGTGAGCAAGTGTCGAGTCCTGAGGGGCCCCCATCGCTGGGTCAACGCGTCAATGTCGTCCTCGACGCGACGGCCGGTCCGGCTGCGCGATGTGGACACCCCCACTGGCCCTGACGGCCCCAGATGCAACGGAAATGGCAGGGAGATGCCGTAATCCCACAGGACGTTCTCGAAGTCCTCGATCGACCACAACTCGTCACCCATGGGCCACCTTCTTCCAGGGGCTCTCGCCCGGTCGGACGACCGACCTGAAGAATGATGACATATCCACCAGGGACGAGTCGGGACAATCTGCCCGCAACGTGCCAGACCCCGCCCCTCTCTCAGCACCGGTGAGGCCTGTGGTGAACTCCGCTGCGCCAGTGACGAATGTGACGAGATGACGCAGCGGGGATTCACTCAGCGGTCCGCTAAGACTCCCTGGAGATGCACCACCACACCCCGGCACGCCTTCTCGACCTGGGCCAGGCATCGCTCGAAGTCTTCGGCGTTCCCGTAATACGGATCGTCTAGACCGATATCACCTGCCGCGCGAGCCTGCGGATCGTACCGACGCAACAGCTCGATCTCTACGTCGCCACCGGCATGTCGGGGACCCACCGGCACTCCAGCCTGATCTGCCCATCGTCGTAACTGACGAACATGCCCCTCATCAGCCGCGAGGATCAGGTCGTGGACGTCGAACCAGGCGAGGTCATACTCCCGAGCGACATGGGATGACCCGTCATACCCCGCTCGCGCTAACGCAGCCACCGCCCGAGGATCCGCACCGTCACCAGCGTGCCAGCCACCGGTTCCTGCCGAGTCCACCTCGACCAGGGCCGCTAAGCCAGCGTCGTCGAGCATCGAGCGGAGCACCACCTCTCCCATCGGGGAGCGGCAGATGTTGCCGGAGCACACCACACACACTCGGAACGGTCGCCTCCGCCCAGTGACAGCACCGTCCGATGAGATCTTGCTCACTGCGAGTCCGAGTCCTTCAACGCCGCAGCCATGTCAGTCAAGTTGACGCACAGTTCGAGGAACAACCGGGCCACCGTCACCTTCACGACACCCCAAAAGATGGCGCTGATGAACATCGTGGCGAGGATGGCTGTCGGAGCTGAATACGGAGCCGTATTCAGCAAATGCTGGAGCGCGGTGATGATATCGATGACTGCCCACATCACGACCACCCAGAACAACACCGGAGCTAACGCCCGGGTCGCTCGCGATGAGAAGGAAAAGTCGAGCATCGCGCCGAAACCGTCGTGATGTGCCGGTGCCGACGGCGTACCAAACTGTGGTGACTCGTGCCAGCCCCACTGCTGCCCACCTGGCTGAGCCCCTGGCGCAGTCTGTGCACCGGTCGGCGCACCCGGAACACCCTGCTGCGGATACCCGCCAAACTGAGGGGGCTGATAGCTGCTCTGCTGCGGGTATGACCCTGGAGCGGCATATCCGGCTTGCTGCGGATAGCTGCTCTGCTGGTAGCCCCCCATGGGTGCAGCTTGCTGACCGTACGGCGACGCCGCCTCACCCGGCTTCGGCGCCGCGGGAGCAGCTGGCGCTGATCCGCTCTGCGGTGTGCTCGTGGCGCGTGCCTGCTGCTCAGAGGGGACATTCAACCGCAGCGGCCCTGATTCGGCGTGACCAGGGGTCCCCCATCCGCCCGACGACGCGCTCTCATAACTCGTCTGAGGCTGAGCTCCCCATCCCGGATGCACCCCGGATTCGGCGTCTGCCGTCTCTGCCGCAGACGGTTGCGGCGCTGGCGCCGACTGGTGCGACTCCTCGGCCTCCGCAGCGGGGGTGGGGCTGGGCCCCGCAGGCACGCGCCCTTCAGGATGGGGCTGGTTGGGGTGGGCGCTCGAAGGCCCGCCGTGGCCCTGGCTGTCGCTCATCAGGGGTACCTCCTGGAAATGGGTGTGATCACCACTGTGTCATACCGACGGCCCGGCGCCATACGGTGCCGATAGTCCGTGCCTCGAGACACCCGTAGAGCTCTAGGGCGTGCTCGTTGACGGACTGTTGGCACAGGTCACCGCGATTCGCTGCGCGGTATCTTCACCGAGGCCCCGCCAGTGGGGTCGGTGCTTCAGGAGTCAGATCCAGCACCTCGTCCGCGTTGTCAATGCCTTCGGCGCGGTGGGCGACCACCACGACAGTGCGGCCCTGACTGGACCGACGGACATCAGCCATCACCGCAACCGCCGTGGGATGGTCCAGATGGGCTACCGGCTCGTCCAGCAACAGCACTGGGCGGTGAGAGAGCACGGCCCGGGCGATGGACAGTCGAGCTCTTTCTCCGCCGGATACGCCCTGACCGCCGGAGCCCAATCGGGTATCCAACCCCTCTGGGAGCCCTGAATACCACGGGTGCAAACCTGCCAGCTGCAAGGCTGATTCGATCTGGGCATCAGAACAGTCCGGCAGCGCGAAACGCATGTTTTCCCGCAACGACGAGGCAAACACGTGCGGTTCATCATCTACGACCGCGAGGTGCGCCCGTACCTGGCTTAAGGCCAATCGGGTGACATCTTCCCCATCGACGCGATAAGCACCGCTGGCCGGATCGATATGGCGGGCCAAGACCGCCAACAAAGTCGACTTTCCGGAACCATTCGGTCCGACCACAGCGACATGACGTCCCGGCTTGATCGCCGTGGACAGTCGTTGCATCGCGGCGCGTTCACCATCCCACGACGCGGTGACCCGGTCCAAGGACAACTCCGGCGGGACAGTGTCGTGTCCACCAGAATCACGCCAGGACACCGGTGGGGGAGTGACCCCACCAGGACCGACCGCCAAGGTCGGCGCCACCGTCGCTGGGTCACGCACCGCAGCAGTCTGATTCAGCAAGGTATCCAGCCGGTGAGCAGCACCACGAGCGCGGGCCGCGGCACCCACCGCATCTGGGATAGCCGCAGTCACCTCGCCCAACGCGATCGGGGTCAACAGGAGGAACGCCGCCAATGGGGTAGGCAACCCCTGCGGCACCCATGTCGACACCACCGCGGCCATGACGGCAGCGTGGGCCACCGTCACCAGCGGCACTAGTGTCACTCCGACCGCACGGCCCCAAGACTGGCTGCGCAACGCCCGCCCTAAGGCAGCCTGTGCGTCGTCCAACCATTGTGTGGCACTGGCTTGCGCACCAATCGCGGCGATCTCCAACGCATTGTCCGTGATGAGCGTCGAGACCCGAGACACCTCGGCGCGTGCCGCGACCACCGCTTCCTGGCGTCGGCTTTCCAGACGATGGTCGACCCATCCCACCACCAAGGTGCACGCCGCTGTGGACAAGGTCACGGCCGCAGCGGGGAACAGGATGACGGCATTGGCTAACGCTGCTAACCCTGCCGTCACCACCAACGCGACGAATGGCACCACTACACGCACCTGGGCATACGCGATGTCGTCCAAGTCATCGACCACTCCGGCCAACACATCACCGCGGCTACGCCGACCCAGCCGCGCCGGAGTCAGCGGGATCAACCGTTCATACGTGCGGGCCCGCTCATCAGCGAGAAACCGCAATGCGGCGTCGTGGCTGCGGACCCGCTCGACGTACCGCAACGCGGGCCGAGCGATCCCCACCGCCCGGACTAGCACGATCGCCGCCAATAACGTCAAAATCTGCGGATGGTACGACGCCGCAACGATCAACCACCCGGCCGTCGTCGTCAACGCCACCCCGCACGTCAGAGCGACCCCACCGACCAACGCGGCAGACATCACCCCTGGGACGATCCGTGGTCGACCCCCGACCCGACCCGGGACCGCAGCGTCATCGCCACCGGTCGTCGACCCTGACGATCCAGTGCGCTTCCCATCGGCAGCGGACGGCTGCGGGGTCATGCGCCACCTCCCAGATCGAGGACACGATCAGCGCGCCGTAACAGCCCCTGACGATGCGTCACCACCACCACCGGGCGGGTGCGCGACATGGACACCACCAGATCATCGATCAGAGCTTCCGCTTCCCGATCCAGGTGGGCGGTCGGTTCGTCCAGGACCACCATCGGCGGATCAGCCAGCACAGCCCGAGCCAACGCGATCCGGGCCCGCTGACCAGCAGACAACCCGAAACCATCGTCACCGACCGGGGTGTCCAACCCCAACGGCAGCGAACGCACCATGTCAGTCAATCCCACATCGGCCAACGCTTTGCGCAGATGCCCATCAGTGGGCATCCCCCCAGATCGGCCCGCGCAGCCCAACAGCAGGTTGTCCCGCAGCGTCGCCGCCGCCAGGAACGGGCGTTGAGTGATCAGATGCGCTGGCGGTGCCTCGACGGTGCCCGCATCCGGTTGACGCAACCCCGCCACGATCTCCACCAACGTGGTCTTACCCACCCCGGACGGCCCGATCATCACCGTTAGTCCTGGTGACGGCAGGTCAGCGTCAATGCCGTCAAGGATCACGGGAAGGCCCTCGCCGTAGGCATACCGCACCCCGCGCAACCGCACCGGCGCGGTCTGCTGCGGCTCGGACACCCCCGTCACCCGAGCTGACTCCACCGCTGCGGGTTGCTCACCCAACTCCTGCAACACCGCATCCAGGGCATTTGCCCCATCAGCGGCATTGTGGAATTCGGCCCCGACCCGCCTGATCGGCCAATACGCCTCCGGCGCCAACAGGATCAACGGCATCGCCAACGCCAACGACATCTGATCCTCGGCAAGCTGGATGCCCACCCAGACCGCCACGATCGCCACCGAAATGGTCGCCAACAACTCCAACGCGGCCGAACTGACAAATGCCAACCGCAACGTCCGAACCGTCGCGGCACGATGCTGATGGCTGACCGTACGGATCGTCTCCGTCTGGCGTCGCGCCCGACCGTACGTGACCAGCGTAGGTAACCCCCGCATCACGTCAAGGAAATGGCCAGACAACCCCGCCAACGTGCGCCACCGCCGCTGGGTGGCTTCGGCAGTCGCTGACCCGATCAACGCGGCAAATAACGGCAACAAGGGCACCGTCAGCACGGGGATGAGACCCGTGCGCCAATCCAGGAGCAGCATCGCCAAGATCGCCGCAGGCGGCAAGATCGCCGCATTCGCCAAGGTGGGAAGGTAGCGGGCGACATACGGTTCGATACTCGTCGCGCCCTGCGTCGCCAACGTCAACAGCCGCGCCCCGGCATCCCGCGAAGCCGCATCCCGATGCAACGCCGCAGTCAACAGCAACCGCCGTATCGCCCCGGACACTGCCACCCCGGTCCGTACCGCCACGACCTCAGTCACCCCAGTCGCAAGCGCTCGTACGGCGAAAGCGACAGCCGTGGCTGTCGCCGCAGGCCACCACGGAGCGTTCTGCGCGACAGCGACGACCAACGCAGCGATGGCGAACGCCTGCCCAATGGCGGCCAGCCCTTGGACCGCTCCGAGAGCGAGCAGCCCCACGATCCCGGCTCTGCTGTCAGGCACGACGCGCAACAGGCGAGGGTCGAAAGGCTTCACGGAAGCTAGTTCACCAGATTTCTGGGTTCGGACCGAATGGGGGGTCCCCCGGCAGGACATCGATCAGGCGCCTCAACACGCCTCCCATGCTCAAGGCACACCTCAGGAGAAGGCAGCAGCCTTCCACGACAGCATTCTTGGCGAATAGCGGGTCATCATGTCCCGGACATGCATCCAAGGGGAGAGAACACACAGCGTCGGGCCCGCCCCACGAGGCGAACCCGACGCTGCACATCACACCGTGACCACGGGCCGATCAGATCATCAACGGACCGACCCGACATCGATCAGTAATGTGCCGGAGCAGGAATGTGCTTGGTGCTCAGGCGACGACGGAACACCCAGTACGTCCAGATCTGGTAGGCGAGCACGATCGGCACAAAGACCACCGCAGCGCCCGTCATGATCTGCAAGGTGTACTCCGAACTGGACGCATTCGCGATGGTCAAGCCAGTCTGACCTGCGATCGAGTTGGGCATCACATTGGGGAACAGCGCCACAAACAGGCTGGCCACACCCAACGTCGTACAGGTGAAGGTCCCCGTGAACGCCCATCCCTCACGACCCAGCTTCGCCGCCCACAACGCCGCGAGCAGGCACACCGCGGACAGTGCGGTCAACGCCCACGCCAGCGGCTTGTTGCCAGTGTTGACATTGGTCCAGGACAGGAACACCACAGCAAGGACCGCCGTCGCCAGACCGGACTTCATCGCCACAGCCCGGGCTTGGTGACGAATGTCGCCCTCAGTTTTCAGCGCCACAAAGAACGCCCCATGCGTCAGGAACAGGAACAACGTGGTCAAGCCACCGATCAGACCCAACGGGTTCAACAACGTGAATACGTTGCCGGTGAACTCCATCGTGGCGCTGTCCAATGGCACCCCGTTGACGATGTTGGCAAAGGCCACACCCCACAGCAGCGCCGGCACAAAAGAGCCGCCGATGATGCAGTAGTCCCAGTTACGACGCCACGTCTCGCTCTCACCCTTGCCGCGGTACTCCAGACCCATGGCCCGCAGAATCAGCGCCACCAAGATCAGCAGCAGCGGCAGATAAAAACCAGCAAACAAGGTGGCATACCAGTGCGGGAACGCCGCGAAGGTCGCCCCACCCGCGGTGAGTAGCCACACCTCATTGCCATCCCAGTGCGGGCCAATGGTCGTGATGAGCAGGCGCTTACGGCGCTCGCTCTCCTCGGGGTCGCCCTCGGGGTCTTTGCCCAGGATCCCCATGAGCATGCCGACGCCCATGTCGAAGCCTTCAAGGCAGAAGTAACCGATCCACAGGACGGCGATCAGCAGGAACCACAGGTTCTGCAGCATTTCGTAGCTCATGACAGTTCTCTCCTTCGCCCCGACTCAGTAGGCGTAGGCCAGGGGAGCATCGGTGTCGTCGTGCTCAGGTTCGTGACCTGGCTCGGGGACGGCTTCAGCGCCCATCCGCACGTATTTCAGGAAGAGCTTGACCTCGACGACAGCCAGGGCGGCGTACAGCAGTGTGTAAACGATCATCGAGAACAGCACCTCGCCGGAGCTGACTGACGGGGATACGGCGTGCTGCACGGTCATGAGCCCGTTCACAATCCACGGCTGGCGACCCATTTCGGTGAAGATCCATCCGAAAGAGTTGCCCAGGAGCGGCAGGAAGGGGGTTGCCACAGCGACCCAGTGCCACCATCGCGGGGCGAGGGCTTTCTCGCCGGCGTTCTTGCGGGTGGCCCACAGCACGAGCAGCGAGGCGGCCGTCCCGGCAAAGCCGAAGCCCATCATGAACCGGAAAGTCCAGTAGGTGGTGGGGATGTTCGGGGTGTACGACGTGGAACTGTCGCTGGTGAACTTTCCGCCAGTGAACTTGGCTTTGGCCTCGTCGCGCAGCGGGTTGATGCCCTTGACCTCGGCGTTGAAGTCGCCGTGGCCCAGGAAGGACAGCAGGCCGGGAACCTCGATGATGCGGGTGGCTTTGGTGCCATCCAACGATCCGATGGACAGCACGGAGAACGGCGCGTGCGACTGGGATTCGTAAATCCCTTCGGCGGCGGCCATCTTCATGGGCTGCACTTCGGTCATGATCTTGCCCTGCAGGTCACCGCTGATCATGACGCCCAGCGAGGCGACCAGAGTCACCACAGCACCCACCCGGGTGGCCTTGCGATACATGCTGGCGTTGTCACCGAGGTTTGGCCGACGCAGGTGCCACAGCGCCACGCCCATGACGACAGCTCCAGCGGTCATGTACGCCGCGAAGATGACATGCGGGAACGTGACCAGCTGCACCTTATTGGTGAGCACCGCAACGAAATCGGTGAGTTCAGCGCGGTTGGTCTTGGGGTTGAAGGTGAACCCGACCGGGTTCTGCATGAACGAGTTGGCCGACAGGATGAAGAAGGCGCTCATCACAGTGCCCAGATGCACCAGGCACATGGTCAGGGCGTGCAGCTTCTCCGGGATGCGGCCCCAGCCGAAGATCCACAGCCCCAGGAAGGTGGACTCCAAGAAGAAGGTCAGCAGGGCTTCGAATGCCAGGGGGGCGCCGAAAATGTCGCCCACGAAACGGGAATAGTCCGACCAGTTCATGCCAAACTGGAACTCTTGGACGATTCCGGTGACCAGGCCGAGCGCGAAGTTGATGACAAACAGCTTCCCGAAGAACTTGGTCAGCTTGTACATCTGCGGGTTGTGCCCGCGGACCCACGCCACGTGGAAGCCGGCGACGATGCCGGACAGTCCGATCGTGATCGGCACGAAGAAGAAGTGATAAACGGTCGTGATGGCAAACTGCCATCGCGCCAGATCCAGCGCGTCCATAGCCCTCCTGTCGGTCGTTCGCATCTCTTCCGGAGCTGTTCCGTGCTCCGTTCGCGTCACAGGTCTTCGGAAACGTCAGATGGACGGGATAAATCCGTCCAGAACTGGTGATCACCATGGGTATGGCGTGATCGACGGGGGCGTTCTTCTTTGTTTTCGTGTTGCCTTTCACACGGTGGTGGTGACGCGTGAGGTGCATTTGTTACGGAACTGACCGGTTTTGGTGGTAAACCCTCCGGTCGCCGCGAGACTACCATCCATCCGTCCAAGACGAATGACCAGCTGGAACATCCGGGGAATCGTCTGAGGGCTGTGCTGTCGATGTCATCGACTCAGAAGCTGGCACTCATTCCGATTCCTCACTCCCCCTAAGCGACCCAAGCTCTTGTGGTCTGACATCCCCGGAGGGAGTCATATCGAGCGTGTCCTAGTGGCTCCCGGTGGCGAGAATGCTCGCGCTGGACGAGACTGGCGAGCCAGAGGGGTACGACGTCCCCGACGTACCTCACCATCTCGCGCACCGAGAGTCGCGACACGAAGGAGGACGACGTGGACGCACATGACTGGGACGAGCGATACGCCGCAGGACGGGTCTGGTCCGTCGAACCCAATCGGTGGGTCGTGAGCGAACTGTCCGGGGTGACCCCAGGGCGAGCGCTGGACGCCGCCTGCGGCGAAGGGCGAAATGCTCTCTGGTTGGCAGAGCAGGGCTGGCAGGTCGATGCCGTCGACTACTCCCAGGTGGCTCTCCAGCGAGGCCGCCAGGTCGAAGCCGAATGTCGGGCGGCGGGCCAGACTGACAGCTCACCGATCAGCTGGATCCATGCCGACCTGACTGAGGAAGGCACGGTGGCCGGTCACTACGACCTCGTCCTGGCTGCCTATGTCCAGATTGAGGCTTTCGAACGCACCCCCCTGATTCGTGCTGCCGCAGCGACACTCGCACCCGGCGGCACCTTGCTGGTCGTAGCGCACGACACCAGCAATCTCACCGACGGGTGGGGTGGGCCCCAGGATCCAGCGCATCTCTACACCGCTCGCGACATCGCCTCCGATGTGCAAGACATGATCAGCTCCGGCGCGCTGGCCGTGGAACGAGCTGATCGTGTCGCCCGAGAGGTCGACACTGAAGAAGGCCCTCGCGTCGCTTGGGATGCGCTATTTCGGGCTCACCGGCGCGACAGCACGAAAGGATTGACATTCGTCTGAGCGGATGTTGCTGGCTGCGGCAACGCCGGGCTGGTGAACTCGGGCTGGTGAACCTGGGCTGGTGAACCTGGGCCGGTGAGTTCACTGTGAGCCGATTAGCCCTGACCGGCCAGCTCCGAGGCGGTGGCTTGACGGACCACGAGCCGGGTCCAGGCGCCGACGTACACACGCTTGTCGTCGTCGATTTCCACACGCTGACCAGCGGGGATCGGATCCTCTGGGAGGCGTCCGCTGGCTGGACCCACGAATGTCCCATTGCTCGATCCGAGGTCTTCGACCCACCATCGACGACCATCGGTGGAAAACTCCGCGTGCCGTCGACTCACACCGGAATCTGCGCCGCAGTCCACGTCAGGGACAACCCGTCGACTCGCGGAGTATCTCCCGATCAGGGCCCGTCCACCGATTCGTACGACGTCTGGAACTCCTGGTGAGGGGCAGATGTCATCGCTGTCTTGGACGGCATGCCATGCCGGGTCGATCCACACCTCGACTACCCAGTCCCCCGTGGAACCCCGTGAGGGGGCTTGGTGCGGTGGAGAGGTCACCTCCAGGAAGGAGGTGTCGGCAGTCGCCGACGAGGTCAGCGGGGAGGCGGATGGCATCGGTGGGGTAGCGGGCAGATGCGAGGAAGAAGACAGCGTGGACGAGGCCGATAAGGGTGCGGCCGGAGACAGCGACGACGAGGCGGGCGACGACGCGGGGAGGGACAGCGACCCGGGCGTTGACAACGACGACGAGGAGATCAAGGGGGTCGACGGAGCGGAGGGCAGCGAACTCGGCGACAGGATCTCCGGGATCGATCCGCCCATCCCACTGCTGGGCACGCCAGACGATGGTGGCGCCGTGGGGAGCGGCGACTCCCACGATTGCGCTGGCGCTGGCGATGGTGACGGGGAGAGTGGGGGAGCGGATGAGGGTGAGGGGGGCGAGGCAGCCGACATCCCCCACGCGCTGACTCGGGTGTCGACTCCAGCCAGGCCTTCACTGAGCGGACGGGGCAGCGCGCCTGTGGTGAAGTCATAGCCGCAGACCTCACAAAACAGGTACGTCGTACTCCCTGCGGTGCCGCAATGCGGGCATTCCCGCGACGGACGCGTCGATGCAGCTGGTGTCGCCGGGGTCGGCGCAGCTGACGCCCCAGCCGATCCGGTCAGCGAAGGTGCGCCCGATGCCCCGGCCCATTGTGGCGGCGAGGCAGGCGCCGTCATCGGCGAACCACAGACATCGCAGTAGTCCGACGCCGAACTCGAGTGCCCTTCTGGGCAGACGCTGGTCATGAAGCCACCTGTGTCATCTCGTCGTCGGAGGCTGTCCATCCGTCACGGAGGGCACGACGACATGTCATTACTTCTTGACACGGATCGTCTTCGTCGACGCCGTATCCAAGGCCATCTCATCCAATTTATCCACATCGTGC
Organism: Austwickia sp. TVS 96-490-7B; assembly: GCF_019331795.1. Taxonomy (GTDB): domain Bacteria; phylum Actinomycetota; class Actinomycetes; order Actinomycetales; family Dermatophilaceae; genus Austwickia. The sequence continues at coordinate 211,008 of NZ_JAHPZL010000001.1, read as the reverse complement.
CGCAATCGGATCCGCCCTGTCGCGGCGTCGTCGATATCTACCACCCGTCGCAACCGATCTGTTGCCGCATCGTCACCTGTCTGTGCTGCCAGCTGCACCGCTCGGCCCAGACGGGAGGTCGCCGTCTCCGCGTCACCGACCGCCTTGGCTGCCAGGCCTTCCTGGATTGCGCTGGCCAGTTCGGTCTGGCCGGTGTAGTGCGCCACCTCTGGGCTGATCTGAGCAGTCAGCCCGAAGTCACCAGACCATTTGGCTTTGACCAAGCCCTGCGCGACCATCTGACCACCTACGACCAGCTGCACCCGAGAAGCCAACTGTTCTTGCCCAATCGCCTTGGGCGACAAGCGAACAGCCACATGGTATTCCCGAGTTTCATCCCCCCAGGAACCCGTTGGATAAGCCCCCGTCAACGGATTGACATCCCGACGACGCGCCGTCAAATCCTCCAACGTCGGCGACACCTGCCGCACAAACAACACCTGCGCCCCCTGCGGCGCCCACACATTCAACGTCGCCTCAGCGACACCGCGCCCCATCGACGTGCGCATCAGCGACTCAAACTCCCGAGCCATGTCCTCCCGACGCGGGATCAAATCCACCGTCCCCAACAACGCCTGCGAAATCCGACGTACCTCATCGACCTGCCACGCGGCACCCAACCCTCGACAGTCGCACTGAAAACGCCCCCGCACCGTGTCAATCGAACGGGTCAGCTGCTCCGGCGACTCATGCTGATTTTCACCGTCCGTCAACAAAATCACATGCTTCTGCACCAACGACGGGACCGTGTCAAACAATTGAGCCGCAGCCAATAACCACGTCCCCATCGCCGTGCCACCATCGGCACGCAACTGATGCAAACTGTCCTTCGCCGCCTGCCGGGTCTGTCCGTTCATCTGGACCATCGCTGCCGAATACCCGTCCGGGTAACACAACCGGGCCTGATGATTCCCCGCCACAATCGCGAACCACACCCCGTCCAGGATCTGGTCCAAAGCGGCACTCGCCGCGTACTGCGCCGCCGCAACTCCGGCCGCTTCCATCGATCGAGACGTATCGACGACGATGATCTCTCCGGCGTCGCCCGCACCAGTCTGGCCCGCTCCACCAGCTCCGGAGCAACTGAGCGTCACGATGGCATGAGCATCGGTGCCGCCCTCGGGCAAGAACTCGTTCTGATAGACCGACGCGCTGAAATCAGCCACTCTCACTCCTTCGTCGCTTGCGAGGCTACGCTGCCGACCCGGTCCCGTGCGGCGCGGCCTCCCCCGGCACGCCGGTGATCACCACTGCTGAATCTTCTGGACTCGCCGGGGCCATACCCGGCGCCAGACGCGCCAGAGCCACCGTGACGTTGTCATGTCCGCCCTGCTCAATGGCCCACTCGACCAGCGCAGCCGCCAACGGAAGGGCCAACGGGCGTTCCTGCACCGACGCCGGTAGACCGAACGTGTGATGCCCCTGGGTCAGATCCCAGGCGCGTTCCTGGAACACCGCTTGCAAGACGATCGGCTCCGACGCGTAGTTCCATAGACCGTCCGAGCAGAGTAGCAACCATCCCGGCTCGGCGATGTGGAGCGAGGTCAACGACGGCATCCGGTCAGGACAATCCTCTCCCAGCCATCGCGTGATGGTGTGGGCATGCGGGCCGCTTTCCGCCTCCTCACGAGACAGGCCCGCGCGGATCTGCTCCGTGGCCCACGAATCATCGGTCGTCAACACCAAAGGATCACCCGCATCTGGGAGCCAATAGGCGCGAGAGTCACCGATATTGCCAATCACTGCCAGGTCGCCTTCGACGACGGCAGCGACCAAGGTGCACGACGGGCCATTCAAACTCGCCGGATCCATCATCGGCGTACCTTGAGCTGCTGCTTCCTGGACCATGAGATCGCGATATTCCTGAGCTGTCGCCGCCACCGCATCAGCTGCAGCGTCCGTTGCGGCCTCCAACCGGTGCCCCATCGCCCCGATCAACGCCGAAGGCACCCCCGCCATGCCACGAGCCTGGGAAGCCGACAACAGGTCGGTCGCAGCCTGCGCCGCAGCCATGCTGGCATGCGAGGAGTACGGCGCCGTGGAGACCCCGTCGCAGACCACCATGGCGGCACGGGCCACGCCGTCGCTGCTGGCCCCTATCGACATCGACAAAGCATCTTCGTTGCCGGGGTGGCGCACTCCTCGGTCACAGATGCCCGCCAGCCAGGGAGCGAGGTCAAATTCGAAGTGATGCCGGGGATCGACGGCCTTGGCGCCGCAATTGCCGCAATAGCCATCGAGATAGGTGCCGCCACACTCTCCGCAGGGGTCCTGTGCACCGGGAGCGGGGGATTCGGTCTCGCTCGGTGCCCCTGAGGTCGGCGGGTGCGCGCCGCCCAGCACCAGCAAGCCATCGACGTCACGGCCGGTCGGAATGCTCGCAGCGGCCGCCGATCCGGTCCCGCCGGGGGGAACTTCGTTCCCGGAGGGGGCTGATGGCGCCACCGACGATGCCATGGTGGGTTCTCCGTTTTCGACGTCATGCGGCCTCGGTGCAGCCGGTGCCAATCCCTCGGGGATCGCGGTGGCGTCGACCATCGGCAACGGTGTCGTCGCTGGCAGGTCCGGCACTCTGGGCAGCGACACCGTCGCCACCTCAGATGCGTCGACAAAACCGCCGTACCCCTGATCATCGGCGCCGACGACAGCGCTCTCCCCGCTCTCGTGCTGCGGCAGATATGCGTCGGCGGAGAGCGGGTATCCATCGGCCGACGTCCCGTCGTCCACTGCTGGTACGACGTACTCCTCACCCTCTGCGGGATAGCCGTACTCGTGCTCGTACCCTGCCGCTAATTCCCCCGAGTAGACCTCCAACTCGCGCCCACATGCCTCGCAATACGGCCCCGCTGCCACCGACGACTCACAACCCGTGCACGTGACTCGGGCCGCAGGAAACTCCGCGGAACCAGCGTCGTGCGGTTCGTCCAGCCACACGAAACCGCTGGGGTCAGCTGGGTCGATCCGGTCCGGGACAGCGTTGTCCGCCGGAAAATCAGTCTGCGGCTGACGGGGACCGGTCGCCTCTGCGCCTCGTCCCCGACCTGCGTCACGCCACCGCCCTAACTGCCACCACGCACGTTCTCGCCGTGCGGGAGGGTCCTCAGCGAGGGCGTCCTCCTCGGATCCCTCAGGGGGACGACGTCCCGGGTCGTCGGGGCTCTGCGCCGGCAGGGGTGGAGTGGTCATCGCAGGCTCCAAGGTCTTACTGCGTTCGCCCGGTCCACCAGAGCGGTCCGGATCTGTGGGTCAGGGGTGAGATGTGCAAGATCACGCAAGGTCGACTCCAGGGCCCGCTGCAGAGCTGCCCGACGGGCCGGGACACCGTCCACCGTGACATCGGGTTGCGGGCCATGCCGGGTGACGATCTGCAAAGCACGGTCAAAAACGTCCGCACGGAACCGGGTCCGTTCCACGATGTCCGCATCAGCTCCGCGCACCGTCTCCATCGCGGAAGAAAGCACGACCAAGCCGCCGTCAGTAATCCGGGACAGCATCTGGGCCCGCAACCATTGCGCCCGTGGGTGAGTACGGTTGCTGGCGGGCACATGGTCTAGAGCAGTGATGGCGCCGCGCAGATCGCCGGTCGCCGCCCGGAGCCTGGCCAAGCCGAATGCAGCGACAGGGACGTACGCCGAGTCGGCGCGCAGACAGGTCAGATATCCGCTCTCCGCAGCGGTACGGCGTTCATCAAGCTCAGCGGTCAACGCCATCGCCAGGACCGGCGCCAACTCCCCGGGGACCTGCGCCGCTACCGAGGAGAACGCCGCCTGCGCGGCATATCTGTCATCTCGGGACAGTGCCTCCAAACCGACCAGCCACACTGCACGCCAATCCCACGGATCTTGAGCCAGGAGAGTCTCGGTGGCGCTGGTCACCAAGTCAGGGCGGCCGCCCCGGATCCCAGTCCGAGCCTGCTCCAGGAGGACTTCTGCCGAGATCACTGGCGCATGCGCGAGATGGTCATACCGTGCTCCCGGCTCTTGGGCCTGCACCGTCTGCAACCATCCGGTCATCGGGTCGGCGTCGTCCGGACGCAACGCGGGCAGCTCCCACCAGCCAAAATCCTCGCCACTCGGCGCAGGTGGGTCAAAAAACAGGGAGGGGCGGGTCTGAGTTGCGGCGGGCGCGCCCCGACGATCCAGGACCACTCTGCGCAGGACGCCGTGCAATTGCACCCGGAACTCCTCAATGGAGGTGAACCGGTCATCCGGGTCGGGAGCGCACGCCTTGGCGACCAGTGCGTAAAACTCGGGATGTTGCACGAAGACCGGGACCTGCTGCATCGGCGGCAGCGACGTCGCATACGTCGACTGGTAGCCACGGAACTCGGTGGTGAGGACCACCAGCGTCCGGCCGATCGTGTAGATGTCACTGGCGATGGTCGGGCCGACCTGAGCGATCTCCGGCGCTTGGTAGCCCACCGTGCCGTAGATCGGTGACTCCACGTCGTCAATCCGACGGACCCCCCCGAGGTCAATGAGTCGGACTTCGTCGCCGGTCTGAATCAGGTTGTCAGGTTTGAAATCGCAATACAGCAGCCCTTTGTCATGCAAATACTGGAAGGCGGGGAGGATCTCCAGGACGTAGGCCAGGGCTTGGTCCACTGGGAACGGATCGTAATGGCCCGCGGTGGCCATTCGCGTTTTCAGCAGCTCCTTGAGTGGGGTCCCGCCGACGTACTCCATCACGATGTAGCCGGCACCGTCATGGGTGACGAAGTTGTAAATCTCGACGATCAGCTGGTTGCTGACTTCGGCGAGAAACTCCTGCTCAGCGATAGCGGCAGCAAGCGCGTCGGCATCTCCGGCGTTGAGCAGGCCTTTGAGGACGACCCACCGGTCGGAGACGTTTTTGTCCCGTGCCAGGTAGATCCAGCCCAGCCCCCCGTGGGCGAGCGGGCCTTCCACTTCGTACTGTCCCGCGACTAAGTCCCCTTTGCCCAGTTTGGGTCGGAAGCTGAACGGATTTCGGCACTGCGGGCAGAAGCCCTCTTCGCGCCCTGGCTGGCCGTCGTGGGACCGTCCCACTGCCGCGCCGCAGTTCGGGCAGTTACGGCGCTCTTCGGGGACTTTCGGGTCGATCAGGATCACCGTGGACGGGTCACTGACCGGGACGGTGGGGACACTGGTCAGCCCGGCGCCTAAGGAGGTCGCACGGGTGCGTCTGCTGGTGCCGAACCGTCGGGTGGCTTTGGTGCCTCGGGCGGAACCAAGCAGGGTGCTGCCGCCGCGCGTGGTGGGGAGGCCGCCGGTACGACTGGCTGGTGCGGGGGTGACGGCAGCTTGCTGCGGGCCGAGGACGGACACTCCGCTGCTCCGGCTGCGGGTCGACATCCCTGGCGGGGTCGGCAATGACGGCGGTGGAGCGGGACCGGCTGGGCCGGGTGTGCTGAGTTGAGTCGGCAGGAATCCGGAGGGATGTTCAGGTGCGCCACAGACGTCGCAGTAGCCGTCCATGTAGGTCCCGGCGCATCCAGGCTCATGGCATCTCACGGCCGGGGCTCCTTCCGTGGACCGACCTGACTGGCTGCGGTCACGTACGCCTGAAGCGCAGCGACCAGGGCGCCCAGTCTGCCGACATGGATGGGGCGCGTGGCCCGAGTGGACTCGATCAGCGCCACCAGCGAAGACAGGTCCTCCTGGTGCGCCGGGTCGGTCAGCTCAGCACCTTTGGCGGCATAGGCGTCAGCGGCACCGAGGAGTTCATCACGATGTTCCAACGCCCCGGCGTACGCGGAATGACACTGTGCCAGAGCCTGGCTCACCATGTCGATGCGTTCGAGATAAACCGTCAATGCGGTGGGGTCGGTGGGTGGATCACCCAAAACGTCCGGATTGGGTACGGCGAACCGCGGCGCAGGCCACACGTCCTGCACACAGCGTGTCGCCAGCTGCTCCACTGCCCTGCTGCACGCATCCAGTTCGTCGCGACGCTGCCGAGCTCGTTGCGCATCGGCTTTGGCTTGGGCTCGACGGGCCGCCCCCACGATCAGGTCCCGTTCGGCCTGCGCAGCGTCTAACTCGAGTGATGGCAACAGGCCACCGACGTCTGCGCCCCGGCGGGAGCGTTCGGTGATGTCCCGAGCCCGCTCTTCTAGACGATCGTGCACCCCCACGACGTTGTCTCGGGCAGCGGAGGGCACCAAGGCGATCTGGTCGTGAATCCGCGCGATCGTCGCCCGTACCTCCCGCACTCTGGCGTCCACGTCCGGCTCGGAACCGTCCATCCGCAGCCGTCCCCGCAGCGAGGATGCCAACGAATCGGAGAGACGGCAGGCCTCCGGCAAGGACACCGCCAATGCAGAGCTGCTGTCATGTCCGGGGTCCAGCCGACCCCAGATCAGCGTGCTCATGCGTCGGCGGTCGGCTTCCATGACTCTGCCATCGTCCCAGGTGGCGACGAGCAGGTCATGCCGATCGGAGACGGCTTTCCATAAGGTCATAGACAACATCACGTCAGCGGTCAGCTGGTCACCTTCTGAGGAGCGCAGACTCGCTTCGTCGAGGACGTCGAGTTCCGCCCGGCGGCGGTCTCGCCACTCGCCCAGCGACGTGAGGTACTCCAATAACGCGGCGGGGGCGATGTCTTCGCCGAGGCTTCCCGGCGCGGCCGGGGCGACAGCGAGCTGCGTGTTCATCGGTGATCGGCTCCTGTTCGAGCGAAGAGGGGGAGGGAGTGCCACGGGATCACCGGTATTCCGCCAGGCGCCGTCCGACACCAGCCCAGGCGCTGGCACCGGCGATCAGTGACAAGGCGAACAGGCCGTATCCGACATTGGCGTTGGGCCGGTTCATGCCGTTGTTGTCCGCGCGATCCAAGGTGGCTAGTCCCTTGCTCAGCTCACGCAGGTCAGCCAGGCGTTGCGTGACCGCTGTCTGTCGGGTCGGGATGGAGGAGCGTGTCATCTGGTCCGCTTTGATGGCTTTCCCGGTGAATTCGCGCCACAGTGGTTTTGCTGCGGAAATATTGCTCATCCGGGACTCGCTGGAACGCAAGATTTCGTCACGAGCCTGCAATGCCTGGGTGGAATCGATCCCCTGTAGGAGGGTCCGAGCCTCCCATTCCACTGACGCTGCCGCATCGGCGCGCAGCGATGCCAGGTCGTCACTGGCCCCAGAGATACTGGCGGAACTCAGCACCTGCACCCCCATGATGGTGACCACACCGGTGAGGACTATCGCGCCCACCAAACCAGGGTTCACCATGCGACGGGTCTTCCTGGCCAGCCATACCGACACCCCCAAACCTCCGAAAAGGCCGATGCCGCCGATGGCAGCCAACGACCCACCTGCGCTGACCGACGTCCCAGTCGGTGGAGTGTTGAGCAGGTTCATGGACTCTTTGAAGTTATCGGACGGCTGGCTCAACACGGGGGACGACGAATTGGTGGTGATCTTTGTCCGGGCGCTGTCGACCTGTGACTGACGCTCCGCCAACTGGTCGGACACCGTGTATAACTGCTTGGCCCGGTCTGGGTATAGCAGCGCCGCCGCGCCGATCCGGGAAGTCACCAGACTCAAGGCAGCGTTGGCGTCCTTGGTGTCCCCGCCCGGTCCAGCTGCCGACACCGTCGAACTCGCCAAATAGGTGTCCACCCCAGCGCGCAGGTCGGCGTACGTGCGTGTCGGTGAGGTCGGTGGCGCTGTCGCTGCGGTAGCGATCTGGACCATCCCGACCACCCCCGGGAGCAGACATGCTGCGGCGGCGATCCCTCGAGCCAACCGAAGTCGGGCTGGTGTCGAAGAAGCCCCGGTGAAGCGACGAATCTGGGCGCGACCCACCTCCCCGCGAGAGCCCACTCCCACCCCCGGTCCTGGGGCGATGGTTGGAGTGGCCCGCCGGTCCCTAGCTGCCGAGCCGATGGGTGCGCCCCGCGACGGTGCCGGAGGTTGGGGACGGTATGTGGTGGCGGGAGCGGGTGCCCCTGGCGGCTGAGGTGTCGGTGTGCTCACGGGGTCCCCTCCGGTATGTCGTCGTCGGTGCCAGTTCGGGCACCGACCGGGCCACCCTTGCTGCCTGTGGCGGGGGCAGCCTCACCGACCGAATGGTCATGGCTGTCGGCGTGCAAGTCGACGCCGTCGCGGTCTTCTAAGTCGACTCGGTCCAATGTGCGTAATTGCGTCAATGTCGGGTCGTCCTCGTCGCGGAGTCGCCAGGCTTGCCTGCCGATCGCGGCTTCCAGGGTGTTTCGGGCAAAGCGGCCGTTGCCGAATCCTTCACCCCGTGGGGTGGCGGCGAGGATCTCGCGGAACCGTGTCACGGCGGAGTCGGTGAGGTCGTAATCGGTGCGTGCCGCCATGCCGGTGAGGATGTCCTGCAATTCCTGATCCGAGTAGTCGTCAAACTCGACCGTCGTACGGAATCTGCTGGCCAACCCGGGATTCTGGGCGATGAAACCGGCCATCGGCCCTGGATATCCCGCGACGATGACCACGAGGTCGTCGCGGTGGTCTTCCATCTCTTTGACCAGGGTGTCTACGGCTTCTTGGGCGTACTGGTCACCTTTGAGGGTGTAGGCCTCGTCGATGAAAAGCACTCCACCTAGCGCTGAGGCCACAATCTGGGTGGTTTTCTGCGCGGTCTGTCCGAGATAGCCAGCGACCAGTTCGGCCCGATCCACTTCGACCAATTGACCTTTGCTGAGCAGCCCCAACGCCCGATAGATGCCCCCCACCAGTCGGGCCACGGTGGTTTTACCGGTCCCAGGGTTGCCCACGAACACCAGGTGCCGGGTCAACGATGCCGATTTCAAACCGGCTTTTTCTCGCCGGGCTTCGATGCGCAGCAACGCCACTTGGCGGTGGATTTCCCGTTTGACGGCGTCCAGGCCGACGAGATCGTCGAGTTCAGCGAGTAACTCTTCAACCGATCGTTGAGGTACGTCGACCGCTGGGACCTCCACTGGTGCTGCTGGAATCGGCTCAGCTGCCAGGTCAGCGTGGGAAGGATGCTCAAGGCGCCCCCCTGGGCTTGAGCCATCTGGGGGTGGTGCCATGCCGTCACGCCACAGGTCGTGGGCGGCTTGCCGTACGGCGGCCAGTTGGTCCCACATGGTTTGGGCGTCTCGGCGAGCGCGGTCCATGACGGTGTACTGACCGGGATGCTCACTGGCCTCTTGTGATCCGGGGAGCATCGGCCCTGGTGGTGTGGCGCCGGGTAGGACCAGCGGTGGTGCTGCGGGGAATCGGGCCCAGCCACTGTCCAGGGGGCTGCTTTCACGGAGGTCAGCTGGTCCGGGTAGGCCCATACTCGCGGAGCTCCCTGATCGGGGAGCACCGATCCCGGCTGCAGACAGTTGGGCTTGGCCAGCCTGCGCGGCTCGACCTGGTGCGCTGGGGGGTGCGCCGTCCAGGGTGCACGCTGCGGTGGCTACTTCCACGAGGGCGTGCGCATATCGGGAAGCGTCCGGGTGGGTCGTGTCGACTAATGCGGACAGCAGCAGCGTCGGTCCGTTGAGGTAGCGCCGACCCCGCGGCGCTGCGTCGAAGAAATCGCTGGTACGCCGTCCAAGGAGGTCCGCCCAGGTGGTGGGCGCGCGGTGGGGGCCGCCGCTTTCCAAGACCGCTGCGGACAGGGCCAAGCCTTCGGCGAGGACGTCGTCCTCACTAATGCCGATGCTCTTCCCGAGTGCCGTCAAGTGCTCCAGGGCATCGATCAGCGAGGAAGTCGGCGTGGCCGACGGGTCCGTCATTCTGCTCTCCTCGGTCTGCGGGTCCGGTGGCCTGGATGTCCAGGGCGATCGGACGGCAATGGTGCTGCGATCAGGTCCAGGTGGGCGGGGCGAGTCGTCGAGGCTCGTCTGGGGTGGTGGCTGTGGGCGGGGAGCTCTGGTCGTTGGCCGGTCCACGATGCAGCGGAGAGGGTGGTTGATCAGCGCTGGTGGTGGCAGCAGGTTGCGGTGGATCCTGCGCTGCGGTCGCGGTGCTGGCCGGGTCTGGCAGTGGCGGGGTGGGGAGGCTGTGGTCGACTTCCAAGTCGCCTCCATTCGCTCCTTGACCGAATTTTTCGGTGAGGAACCGTCCGTGTGCGACGAGCGCGGTGGCGTCGTCCCGGCAGACCGCGTCAAAGACTTGGTCCATGGTGGCTCCGAGCAGGTCGAGCTGGTCGACCAACACCATGAGTGAGGTGCGTCCTTGATCCACGGGGCGGGTGTCGGCGAAACGGCGTGGCAATCGGAGGTATCCGCCGACAGCTTCGGGGAGATAGTCGGTGGCGGTGGCCATCACTGAGTAGGCGCTGGTGCTGCCGCGGATGGTGTCGAGGCGGGGAATGGTGTCCCGCACGACGTGGGTGACTCGTTCGACGCGGGCGCTGACGCATCCAGGGACCGCGCCCCCGGTGACCATCGACTCCACCCGGTCGAGGGCCGCACCCAGATCCTCCCGGGTCGGTGTCCCCCCGGCACGGGAAGTCTCCTGCTCGGGGGTTTCGTCCTCTGGCGAAGCGGTGGAGGTGCCGAACTTCGCCAGGAAATCTCCCAGCGCCATGAGCGTGTCCTTGTCCGTCGTCCTGAGCACGATGATCCGTTCCTATGGCTGTGGTGCGACCCTCGGGTGTCTCCGGGGTGGTTCCGGGTCGGTCAGCGGGAGGTGGGGCCGGTGATGTCGAGGGATCCGCTGTTGACCCGCATGTCGTGTTGCTGAGCTCTGGCCAGGTAGTGCTGTGACTTCGCGACCTCATGTTCGAGGACGCCGATGGTCCCGGCCATCGAATCGAGGGCTTGCACCCGGAAGGTGTCGATGGCATCCATGGTCTGGTAGATGTTCGCGAAGGCCGCTTGAAGCTGCGGCAAACCGATGGTGGCAGCCGCCGCTTGCTCTTGGATGCGTACCGAGTTGTCTCGCAACATCGCTGAGGTCGACTCGATGAGGTTGCTGGTGGTGAGGTTCAAAGCGGTGATCTGTTCAAGCACCAATTTTTGGTTGTTCAACGCTTGAGCGACGATTACGGCGGTCCGCAGGGCCGACACCGTGGTGGTCGACGCCCGATCCACACCCTTGATGAGCTCCAGGTTGTTTTTGATGACGATGTCGATCGCCAAGTAATTCTGGATTGATACCGCCAGCTGGGTGAGCAGATCCTGGTGTTTCTGACGCACGTAAAACAGCACGTCTTCACGCAACGCCTTCGCCTTGTCCGGGTCGGTGGTGTCAAGTTCGGCGGCCTGCGCGGCCAGTTTGGCGTCCAGCCGCTCCGCGATGTAGACGTACTGGTTCAACCGGCCCATCGTCGCCCACAGCTGCTGCTTCTCCAGGTTCAGAGCGGCATTGTCCTTGGCGAGCTCGTCCTGGCCGCTGCGGAGTGAATGCAGAATCCCATCGAGATGCTTCTCCGCCGACTCGTATTTGCGGAAGTAATCAGTCAATCGGTCACCAAACGGGATCATCCCCAGGAACTTTTTGGTGCCCTTCGCCTGCCCCGGATCGAGTCCTTCAATGGTTTTACGCAGGTCAACCAAGGTCTGGCTGACCTTGGACTCCTTGCTGACACCGCCTTCTTGGAGCGCCTTGATCGGGGTCTTCAACAACCGGTTCGAACTCTCCGCAGCATGCCGGATGTCAGCGTCACCCATGGTGCGGATGTCGGCTGCGCGCGCTTCAAACTCCGGGGATTTCAAGGCAGCCGCATTGAGTCCGCTCAGGAACTGGTCGACTTTGTCATCCAACGCAGGCACGGTCGCCGGGTCCACCGCTGGTGCCATTTTCGGAGCGGCGGTCGACGCGACCGGTTGCGACGGAGGCGGGGCTTCCAAGGTGAGGACTGGTTCCCCGGCGGTGGCGCCCATACCTGGTGGCGGCTGCAGCGGCTGTGTCATGACTTCTCCGTCCTCGTCGGTCCGCGTCAGACCGATACGCGAAATGGTGGGATGGCGTGTCGGTGACGACCACAACATTCAAGCCGTTTGCGCGACGCCGGTCCACCGCCGTCCACAGCCTCCGACACCGACCTTCGCCAGGGACGGTGTCCTCGAAGGGAGGACAGCCATTAGAACAATGCGTTCCCATCCTCCCTGAGATGACCGATGCCTCCGAACATGAACGTCGCCAGAGCGTGAGAGCTGACCGGGTGACGTGCTCGGCTGGGAAGGCGTCGGCGTACCGTGTCATTCTGGAATCTGCTGTTCCATCCCCTACGAGGAGCTATTCGGATGCCGTTGCGAACCCTGACGCCCGCCCGGGACGTCCGTCGTACCGTCGCTGCGGTGGCGTCGATGGCTGTATTGTGCCTGGTCGGCTCCGCATGCTCCGCTGAATCACCAGGAGAAGCGTCAGCAAGCCCCAGCTCTGCCAGCGGAAGTTCGACGGCTAAGAGCGACCCCTCCTCTGCGCCGCCGGAAGGATCAGGCGCCACCGCGCCGGGGATCACCCCCACCACGTTGCCGCCGATCGTGGCGGAGAGCACCGCCAAAACCAACATCTCCTGCCGAGAGATCATCCCGGTCATGAACGACGCGATTTCGGCAGGAAACAAAGCCAATAACAACCCAGCCCAGATGCGCACCGCAGCGAACGCCTTCACCAAAGCTGCCGGTGAGATCGCCGCGATGGCCAAACGCAGCGACGACACCGAACTGGTGAAATTGACCACCGCAGTCGCCGGCCAGCTGAAAAAGGTGTCTGACGCCTACTCCAGCGACGGAGACATCGACGGCAGCGCACTCAACAAAGCCACCTCCGCGTTGACTGCACACTGCAAGAAGACCGGCCAGTGAGCTGCACCGCCTCCCGGGCCAGGTCGTGGGCTCTCTGACGCCCCCCACCGGTCGGTCAGGTCACGCACGTGAGCACGTCGTACGGTAGGCGCGTGAACGCCTCGGACACCTCAGGACGCACCCAAAGCTCGGGGTTTGCCCGCTTCCGCAGAGCCCGAGACATCATGCGCGCCGAAATGGACCTGCAGGAACGCCACGACCGCACCACCGCCGATGGTGACGCCTACCATGCCGCTGCGCTCCTCGCCGGCCGATCCCTACTGATCGTCGGATTTCTCTACGTCTTAGTGCTGCTGCTCAAACAGATCGGGCTGGTGACCGTCACCCTCACCGTCGCGGTGATGCTCAGCGCAATCCTGGAACCCATCGTCGGAGTCCTCGTACGCCGCGGAGTGCCACGATGGTTTGCGGCGACCATGGTGTTCCTCCTCGGTATTGGCTCCATCGTCGGGGCACTGTGGTTTGTGGTCAGCGAAGTCACCGGCAACACCGGGGTGCTCACCACCAGACTGCAAGAAGCCGCCATGCAAGTCTCGACCTGGCTGCAAAACGGTCCAGCGCACATGTCCAGCGACCAGGTCGAACAACTCCAAGGACAGTTCACCTCCCGACTCACCGTCGCCCGCGGAGATGTCGCTGACGGCGCATTGGCCACCGCCAGCAGCGCCTTCAACATCATCACCGGGGCCATCCTGTGCCTGTTCACCCTGTTGTTCCTGCTGCTGGATGACGGCCAGATCTGGCGGTGGGTCGTTCGGTTGTTCCCCGCCCGCGAGCGCCTTCGTGTCGAAACTGGCGGCACCGCCGCCTGGCGGACCCTGGTCGCCTACATGCGCAGCACCATCGTGCTCGCCGTCATCAACGCCCTCAGCATGGTCCCAGTGATGATGATCGCCGGCCTAGACCTCGTGGTCCCCCTCGCAGTGCTGCTGTTCCTCGGATCGCTGATCCCGATGATCGGGATGGTCATTGCCGGAGCGGTACTGATGCTCGTCGCCCTCGTCCTCCAAGGACCACTCACCGCTGTGGCGATGGTCGTGGCGCTCTTCCTCGTCGTCCAAGTCGAGGGCAACCTCATCAACCCCTACATCCTCGGCAAAGCCGTCCAAATCCACCCCCTGGTCATCCTCGCGACCGTCACCGGCGGCACCATCGTCGGCGGCGCTTTCGGCGCTTTCGTTGCCGTCCCCCTCGTCGCCGTCGTCAACAACGTCTTTGTCGCAGTACGAGCCGCCACCCCCTCGCCTGAAGACCCCACCTCGACGATCTGCACGTGCCACCGAACCCCTCGCACCCCCACCACCGAACCCACGCCGACCACCGCCACATCGGTGGACCACCCCGACGACCAACGCGAACCCTGCGCCACGGCCAGCACCTGAATCGACCCCCACCACCGATGACACCGTCCGCTCCCGCTGTCCAAGACAGGCCAACTCGACGGCAAACCTTCAAGCCCGAGGACCCGCTGCCGATGTGAGGGATGTACCGGCGCTGAGCCACCCTGCGGAAGGAGATCGTCATGACGACGTTCGGACTGTCCCCCCTCCTGAGGTCGGCCTCCGCCGCGATCGGATCCCCAGTGACCGGTGATCTGCGCTGGCTCTACGCCGGTCCACGGGACCTGGCCGCCCTCACCGAATCCGACCGGGACCTCATCGCCGTCGTCACCGGAGAACACCTCCCAGAGCACGTCGAAGGCCTAGGGGTCCGGGTCAGTTTCTTCACCCTCCAACTCGCCTTAGACCGACTCACCGGCCCCCTGTACGACGGTCGAGACGTGTCCATCAGTTACATGGAAGACATTTACTCGGCGTACGACGCGGACTGCCCTGCCGGCAACCCGTTCTCCGGGGATCTCCTCGACCTCGCCTTGGCCTACCTGACCGGCCGTGATCTGGCCAGGCAAGATGACCAAGCCCGAGGAGGATCCACCGGATCCCTCGTCGCCTAACCCCACCCACCGGTCCACATCGCCGGTCCACGACTGCCATTCCGGTGCCGGGTGTTCTCTCGGGGGGATCACCCGTCACCGGAATGGACGCTGCCCGCCAGAAGACGCAGTCCAGGGACACCCTCAAAAACCTCTAGGCTTGCTCCGGTCGGAGCATCCCCGGCCGTAGGAACGGCCCGGAGGTAGATCGATGGCATTGGGATGGACCCTGCACGGAAACGGGAAAACACTCGGCCCAGACGACGTCGTCGCACCCGGAGAACGACTCTCCTGGGGACGGACCATCGGATTAGGCATGCAGCATGTCGTCGCCATGTTTGGCGCGACCTTCGTCTTCCCGGTAGTGATGGGCCTCAACCCCCAACTCGCCATCATGATGAGCGGATTCGCCACCCTCTGTTTCCTCGTCGCCCTCCGCGGCCGCGTACCCAGCTACCTGGGCAGCTCAGCCAGCTTCGTCGGCGGAGCGGTCGCTATCCACCGCTTAGGCGGCACCCCACAAGACATCTCGGGCGCCGTCCTCATCTCCGGCCTGGTCCTCGCCCTCATCGGCCTGTTCATCCACCTCGTGGGCGCCGCAGCGCTCACCGCAGTGCTCCCACCGGTCGTCACTGGCGCCGTCGTCATGCTCATCGGATTCAATCTGGCTCCAGTGGTCGCCAAAATCTACTGGCCCCAAGACCAAGGGGTCGCCTTCACCGTGATGATCGCCGTCATTGCCATGAGCGTGGGACTGCGAGGGTTCTTCGGACGAGTCTCCATCGCGCTCGCCTTGGTCTTCGGTTATGTGTTGTCGGCGATCTTGGATAAGGTCACCGGTCCGATCACGGCATTCAACGCGGCCACGCAGACGATCGATACGCATCTGCGGGTGAACTGGTCTGCGGTGGAAACTGCGCCGTGGTTTGGTTTCCCCCCGGCGACTGATGCGGCAACTGGTGTGGTCGGATGGCACCTGCCGCATTTCTCGCTGACTTACGCGTTGATCGTCCTGCCCGCAGTGATTGCGCTGGTTGCGGAGAATGTCGGACACGTCAAAGCTGTGGCGGAGATGACAGGCGCTGACCTGGATGACTTGATGGGTAAAGCGATCATGACTGACGGGTTGACCTCGGTTGCTGCCACCGCGGTTGGTGGTGCGCCCACCACCACGTACGCCGAGAACATCGGCGTGATGGCGGCGACCCGGATTTATTCGACTGCCGCTTACTTTGTGGCGGCGCTGACGGCGATTGCTTTTGGGTTCAGCCCCAAGTTCGGAGCCGTCGTGTCGGCCACTCCCGGTGGGGTGCTCGGGGGGATCACCGTGGTGTTGTACGGGATGATCGGGTTGCTTGGCGCGAAGATCTGGAAGGAAAACCACGTCGATTTCTCCACGCCGTTGAATCTGGTCCCGGTCGCTGCGGGCATCATTATCGCCATCGGTGACGTGACGTTGACGATCGGTCCGACCCAGGTCGCCGGAGTGTCGATGGGTGCCTTCACGTTGACAGGGATCTCATTGGGCACGATCGTGACGGTCGCGACGTACCACTTGGCGCGGGCGCTGGCACCCGCGGACATGATCGCGCGGGCGGATGGCGCGGGCATGATCATGACTCGACCAGGACTCGATGATGTGGAAGAGCTGGGATTGGACCATAACCATGGTCATCGCCAGACTCGAACATCACCGCCGGTGAGCTGAGCTGGGATCTGGCGGAAGGTCGCGCAGCTTCCAGGTCAGGTGATATTGCCGCGGCTGAAGTAGGCCTTGCCCGGAGTCATCGTCCCGAGAAGCTCAGGGACGGTGACCAGGGTGAAGCCGCGCTGCTTCAACCCGGCGATGATTCCGGGCACTGCATTGATGGTGCTGGGGTGCACATCGTGCATCAAGATGATCGATCCATTGCGTGCGGTGGCAAGGGCTCGACGAGTGGTGACGGCGGTGTTGCGATTCTTCCAGTCTTCGGTGTCGACGTCCCAGAGCACGATCGACGAGCCGAGGGCGCGAGTCTTCGCATTAAATGCACCGTACGGCGGTCGCATCATCGTCGGTGAAGTTCCGATGATCGACTGAAGTAGCTGATTGGTGCGATCCACTTCGTTTTGCTGTTTGACGGCGTTGAGTTCTGTCAGCTGACGGTGGTCCCAGGTGTGGTTGCCGACGGCCATGCCCATCGCGATTTCGCGGCGGACGACTTCAGGGGCGGCAGCGACGCTCTGACCGACGACAAAAAAAGTCGCTTTGACCCCGGCATGCTCCAAGGTGTCCAACAGTTGGTTGGTCTGCGGGCCGGGACCGTCGTCAAAAGTCAACGCGACACATTTGGCGACAGCACAGTCGGTGCTGTTTTTCACTGGTGTGGGGGTGCCACTGGGAGTTGGGGAGATTGCGCCGTTCGGGGTGCTATTTCCAGGTGTGGTCGTGCTCCCAGAAGTCGGTGAGGTGGGGTGGTAGACAGTGGGTTTGGTGGTGGCGTCCCGGACTTGCTTGCCCGCAGCGGACAGCAGCGGATCGGTGTCCTTCCGGGCCAGTACGACGGTCTTCACCCCGTCAGCCAACGGGAGGACCGTCCCTTGGTCGAGGGACATCACCACGGCACCTTGATCGGTGAACCACATGTCACGCACGGTGTCGTCGACTTTAACTTTGGTCGTGGTGGGGCTGTGTCCGGACTGGGTTAAGGACGTCATCATCAGGCGCCACACGTCACCCAGTTTGTCCTTATCGAACAGCTGGGTGGCACCCCACACCTGCCGGGACTTGGTGTCGGCGTACCAGGTGCGATGACTGATTTGGCTGTGCGTCCCGCTGCCAAACAGTCCGGTCTCAGAGCGAACGCCGACCACATCGCCGCTGGCGAGGATGGGTACGGCAAAGGCCGATAATTCAGGGGGATTGTTGGCCGACGGTTTGTGACTTCGCAAGAAGCGATCGAATTCGCCTTTGGCCCAGTCGGCAAGGGTCCTATCAAGATCCGCTGCGCCTGTGAGGCCGGGCCAGCGGACCGACGCAGGAAGTGCGGGGTCATTGTGTGACAGATGCTGTGAGCTGTCCCCGGAAAGCAACACTTCGTCAGGGCCGCCACCAGCCCAGTTGACCGGTTGGGAACGGGTCATAGCCTGACCGCTTTGAGCGGCAGGCACGTTGCTCTTCTTCTCGGACACAGAGCATGCAGCTGTCGAGGCAGCCAAAGCTGCGCACAACAAAAACGCTGGAAGGCGTCGACGCATAACTCAACGGTAGGGTGCGCTGCCGAGAACAGCCTGAGTACTGTCCCGGGTTGACGCTGTGGACCGCTCCGCCGGTGGCGGCATCCGATCCCGGTGAATCACGGGAACGGATGCCGCACAGGAGTTTTCAGGCGAGCTGGTCAGCCTCGACGACGTGGACTCGGCGTACTCCCAGCACGGAACGTGCAATGGCAACGGCCACTTCACGTTCGGTGGCATTCCCGGCGCCTGCGACTTCGACCATGCCGTGATCGACAGTGATCTTCCAATGAGTCTGGCCGTAATCGTGGAACGCGGAGTGCAAGTCGTCGAGAAGATCCTCATCGTCACGCCACAGGGCACGGATCACGTCGCTGCGGCTGACAATGCCGACCAACTGGTTGTCGTCCCGAACCACCGGGAGGCTCTTAATCGAGGTGTGGGTGAACAGGTCGATGAGGGAAGCAACATCGGTCCCCTCAGTGGTGTTTTTCGGGTCAGGCGTCATGATCTCCCCGACCGTTTTAGGCAGCGGCTCGCTCTGTGCCACGGGAAGCGCGTGCGCCCGAGAATCGGGCTCCACTGCACGACGCAGAATGTCAACCTCAGAGAGGATGCCGATGACCCGGTGCTCGTCGTCGACAACGGGGATGGCGGTGACTCGGTGCTCGGCGAGCACTTTCAGTCCCTCCTCGAGGTCTGAGTCTGCGCGCACGCTGAGGGCCGGCGCGGTCATGATCTCGCGGACGAGCATCCTTCTCACACTCCTGAAGCAACGGTGTTCTGGCTGGCCCAGTCTGTCACCCGATCTGTCCTGGCGTGGTGCCTGCCCGCGGCGCAGGACCCACGGAAGCGCTGCCTGAGTCGCAGGGGATCTCGACGAGACAACATCCCGGGCGGGCGAAGGGAGTCAGTTTCATGGCACGGGCTGTGTCGACACCGTGAGCACGATAGATGCCTAGCAGGGTGCCGCGGTGCAGTGAGCAGACCACGTCGGGGTGGCGACGTGCGATGCTGAGCAGGGGGCACTCTCGCAGCGCGATCGTGCCATCTGGCGCGTCAGCAGGAGAATATCCCTGCTCCGTCAAGAGCGCTCGGGCGCGCGCAGTGGCGGCATTGACGCCAGGAGCAGAAGGCTCAGCCAAGGACATGCCCCGGCGGATTCCCGCCCGGATGCCCCAGTCCTGAGGGTCCAGGTCCGTCTCCTCGAGCTGGGTGATCAACAAGTCGGCTAAAGCGCATAATTCGCGGGTGTCAGGTCGCTGGGTCTCCCAGTGATCAGCCCGATAGAGGATGGCAGGTCGTCCCCGACCCCGAGCTGGCGAGGTGGCCCGGGTTGCTAGTCCGGCCCGGACCAGGGCGTCGAGGTGCTCCCGGACCGTGTTGGGATGCTGATGGCACGCGTCAGCCAGATCAAACACGGTCACCGGTCGGGAAAACCGGCTGAGGGTTTCCCACACCGCGGCACGTGGCACAGATAAATGCAGCAGGGGATCTCTCCGGGGCGCGGCAGGTCGTGGCCCCAGGGGCTCCTCCTGGCCCGGGGGTGGGGGGACGCCGTCGTCGGCTGATCTGCTGCTTTTCACGGGCGCACTGTAACGACCGTCTCTGTGGGCAGTCCAGGAATAGCAGCTGTCCGGGTACGATGCGCGAGGAACCGTGGCAGGTGTCCGGTCCCAGGCGTCGACCTGTGTGAGCTCGACGTCATCGACGAGTTCGAAGGGGAGAGGGCGATGGCGGATCAGATCGTCGAAGCTGAATCGACCACGACGTCACCGGCTGGTGGATGCGGCAGCGAAGCCCCAGGATGCGATGGCCAGGGTGGCTGCGGCAGTGGTGGCGGTTGTGGCGGACACACGGTGCAGTATGTTCCGTTGCTTGACGCCCGGACGATTGACCCGGTGATTCGTCAATCAGCAATTTTTGGGGTGCTGATTGGTCTGCCTTCGCAAGAGTCAGTGGTGGTGGTGACGGATCAGGACCCTGAGCCGGTCGCAGATCTGCTTGCTGAGCAACTTCCCGGTGAGTACACAGTGGTCACCGAATCCGTGGATGAAGACGAGCTCCAGGGCGTGTCGTATCGGGTCCGGTTCATCCGTAGTTGATGGTGTCACAGCGCTGTTCTGTCCGTTCCGTTCACGGATGGACGGACGTGCTGGATCTCCAGTTTGGTGAAGAAGTTTTCACAGGGAGAAGCTGATTTCGCTGCCGCGGGGTAGCTTCTCCCGCAAGGAAGTCCGCCATAGGTAAGTGCTATCGACGCTGTTCATGAAGGGCACCGGAGAGGCGCTGAAGTCGATCACGCGGTCAACGCATGTCTCGGTCGGCCTTAGGCTTCCGCTTTGAGCCCTGTCCACTCCTACGCACACCTGGAGTGCCACCATGCAATCCGTCGTCGATGTCCTTAACGACAAACTCACCTGGCTGCTGGTTGTCTGCCTGCCCGCCGCTGGGATCTATTTCACGATCGTGACGCGCGGCGTGCAGTTCCGCCATCTCGGCAATATGTGGCGGATCATCTTCTCCAGCCGAGGTAACGGCGGTGCCCAAGGGATCAGTTCGTTCCAGGCGTTCGCCATCAGCCTGGCCAGCCGGGTCGGCACCGGCAACATCGTTGGGGTGGCCATCGCGCTCACCTTGGGCGGTCCCGGTGCGATCTTCTGGATGTGGGTGATGGCCTTCCTGGGGATGGCCACGGCGTACGTCGAAGCGACCCTCGCTCAGCTCTACAAGATCCCGCACGAAGACGGATCGTTCCGTGGTGGCCCTGCCTATTACATCCAGCGTGGCTTGAAGTCGCGGACCTTCGGGGTGGTCTTCGCCGCCGCCCTGGTCTTCACTTTCGGATTCAGCTTCAACGGGGTCCAAGCCAACACCATCACCGGTGTGGTTTCCAGCACGTGGGGTCTGGACAGGGTCTATGTCGCTATCGGTCTGACCGTGTTGACCGCGCTGGTGATCTTCGGTGGGATCCGTCAGGTCGCAAAAGTCACCGAGTGGATGGCGCCGTTGATGGCGTTGATCTACGTCTTGCTGGCCGTCGCGGTCCTGGCGTTGCGGATCACTGACGTTCCTGCACAGATCGTTCTGATCTTCAAAGCGGCCTTCGGTATGGAACCGGCGATCGCCGGGGCTCTCGGTGGCATCATTGCCGCCCTGCTCAACGGCGTGAAGCGGGGAATGTTCTCCAACGAGGCGGGCATGGGCTCGGCACCAAATGCCGCTGCGACCGCCACCACCAGCCATCCAGTGCACCAAGGGTTGATCCAGTCAGCCGGGGTTTTTGTCGACACCATCGTGGTCTGCACCGCGACCGCCGTCATGATCCTGCTCGCCGGGCCGGAGATTTACACCGCTGGCGTTACACAGAAGTCCGCAGCAGACACCTTGACGCAGACCGCAGTCGCCTCCGAACTGGGCACCTGGGTCAACCCAGTAATGGCGGTACTCATCTTCGTTTTCGCGTTCTCGTCGATCCTCGGTAACTACGCCTACGCCGAGATCAATCAGGACTTCATCGGCGGTGGGAAAGCCGGCAACCTCGCCATACGAATCCTGGTGGTCGTGGCCACCCTGTGGGGAGGCATGCAGAAGCTCGGTTTGGTGTGGGACCTCGCGGATGTGGCGATGTCCGTGATGGCCGTGATCAACCTGACAGCGCTGGTCCTGCTAGGACGGTACGCCGCCGGTGCGCTGCGAGACTTCGAAGCTCAGCCCGGATCACTGATGTCGCGGGTGTTTGACCTGTCTGGGAACAAACACGTTCCTGATGACATCCCCGGTGATGTCTGGCACAGCGACCACGCTCAAGGCGTCGCTAACTCGCCGCACGGTTCTGATGGCGAGGCCGCTCGGGTCTAAGCGCAGGCTTGATTTTCACCGTGCCGGAGTCCCCTGATGGGGGCTTCGGCATGGTGTTGTGGGTGATGTGTCGTGGTGTGTGACACGGTGCGGAGCGCTGGGTCAGATGTGGGACGCAGGAACTTGTGTGGGGGTATCACAGGTATCGGTATGACGACCCGGTCACGGTGTCGTTCACGACACCGTGACCGGTGAGCCCCTGGGAGTACTCTCTGATGTGCCAGCCATCCGGCTGGTTGAACGCGATAGAAATCTGTTCAGCTTGACCACCGCCGACTCCTGGCGTTCCAGAAAGCTGGGGTAGACGTGCCATACAGGATGGCGACCCCCTCTGAGGCCGCCAACGAGGCATGGAAGTTCAGCACTACCAACGGCGGAACGTCGTACGAGTTCGCGGCGGAGGAGGCGTTTGGCCATGATTGACCCCACGGATGTTCGCACTAGAGATGATCTGGTTCGCTACTTGGACGGCTTGGCGAGGGCGGTCAGCCTCAATCAACGCGAGGTAGAAATGGTCCGCATTGAGGACTTCCTCGAAGCTCTGGCAGCCTGGATTGCTGACATGGACGGATACTTCGCCAACCAGGGCGTTGAGCCGCCGAGTGAGGGGACTTGGCAGGTGATGGCCATGGCCGTCGCCGCGGGGCTGGTCTACGAGTGAGATTGTCACTCTGGCCGGGTGGGGATCGGCTGGCGAGTTCGCTGGGCAAGGAGGGCGGCCTTGTCCGAGGCCAGATCACGCGGGGTGAGCGCGCCACCGCCTCGCAGTTTGACGATTGTGGGAGCACTCAAGGATGGCTCCGTAGTCAGACTTCAACAGGGCCGGTGACGTACATCGATTCAAACGGAGTTGTACGGCTTACTATCAAACAAGGCAGTCCGAGGGCTCCAGGTGGCGCTGGGCCACACGTGGAGATTCGCAATGTCGATGGCGTCAGGGTCGACCCTTACGGCAACCCTGTGACCCGCAAGAGCCCGGCGACCAGTATTGCTACCACCAGGCTACGGATCCGACTGATCCGCGTTACCGACTTGAGGTGGTCGGGCCAGGGAAACCCCGCAGCCACCGACGAAACGGGAGAGCGCGATTACGGATCCATGGATTCCTTCGAAGTCCAAGAAGGCGTGTTCACATTAGTCGGCGACTTCGGCACTATCGAAGCTCGTTCTGTGGTTTCGCCGCAGGTTGTGTTGCTTTGAAGGAGGAACTGTCCGTGGCGCACTTGTTTGGTGGGCTTGGAAGGAGAGGGCGCATGCCTGAGGTGTTTCCTTAGGAGTTTTTGTGACGATGTTGTCCAGGTGGTCTGTCACCGGGAGCCGGGAGTGATGTTGGCGCAGATCGCGAGGGGCTTCGGTATTCACGAGATGACGTTGGATACGTGGCTGCTCAAGGCCGATATCGAGAACGGTGCTCGCTCGGGTGTCACTGTGAGTGAGTTGGCTGGGCTGGGTGATCTGTGGCGCCGGAACGGGCTGCTGGAGCAGGTGAATGAGGTGTTGCGTCGGGCTGCGGGGTATCTCTCGCAGGCGAACCTGCCTGGAAAATGATGTCCCCGGTGGTCCGAATACTTTGCCGATGGCGAGATCCCTGTCACGCTGATCTGCCGGGTGCTGAACGTGTCTCGTGCGCAGTGCTACCGGTGGCTAGCCGCGCCGGTCACCGCAGCTGAGGTTGAACAGGCTGATCGGACGAACGAGTTGTGGTTGACCAACATCACTGAGCACCGCACCGATGAGGACAAGCTGTACCTGTGCGCGGTCAAGGACGTGTGCTCTAACCGGATCGTGGGCTACTCGATGGACTCACGGATGAAAGCGCGACTGGCGGTGAATGCGCTGGACAACGCTGTAGCACGCCGCGGGGACGTGGCCAGCTGCCTCGGATATTCGCAGCGCGGATCGCAGTTCCAGGCACGACAATTCGTGCCCGCCTTGAACCGGCAGCGGTGACGCACCCCAGACGAGCTCCGAGCCGCGATCGTCTGGTCCAAGTACGTGGGCGAGAGATTGGACGGTCTAGACGGCCAGATAACGGCGTACAGCTCGGTCACGCACAAGGACTACACGATGCAGTGCACGGGCAAGGGCGTGGCCCACTGCGTCGGCGGCATCAACGCCGTGGTTATCATCTACGGCAGCCAGCTCATGACGCGGTGGGGATCGCGGCGCCAATCGCTCGGAATCCGACCTGGTCGCAAGGCTCTCAGCAGCCCACGGCTAGGTCGCCCAGCGCCGTCCGCACGACCGCCGTCAGTGCGTTTAGCGCGGCCGTCTCCGCGCTGAACCCATCAGGAGCCGACGTTGCGATGGCGATGCCCACTTGCTTGCCGGAGAGTAACCTCGTCAAGCCGAACTGACGCACCAAGTAGCAGCCGGTGGGCCCCAGCCCCCCTTGAAGGTGCAGACCGATGCGACGCGACCCAAGCCCCAGCGTTGATCGGCGCGGACGCGCCCCATCGCGGCGGTGCTCGTGGAGGCGCCAGCTGCAGCTAGCTCTCTGGATTGAACAGTTCGGTGTTGACGCAAATAGCGTGGACGATCTTCTGCCTGGTGTGAAGCAAGGCTGGCCATCGCGGGTAGCAGGAAATGGGAGGGAGACGGTCTGGCAGGCGCCGGGGTTAGCCCGGAGATTTCATGGTTGTGAGCGTGCTGTGACCTGAAAAGTGCCCTTGAACTGCGAGGGTAGCGATTGTCAAAAGTCAGGAGAGTGTCTGGGAGTGGTGAGGTTTGAGGGCTGGCGGCGCGGCGTGAGGGCGTAGCGGGCCATCGGCGCGATCTTCGGTGTGTACGGCCGAGTACTCATTGAATGAAGGGGTCCACCGATGGGGCCATGCCACAGTCTGCCCTGTCCGAGCTTCTCGAGGCGTTGTGTGCTGGTGATGGCGTCGACCTGATCCGTGGCTCGGTGTTCTCGGGTCCTGGTGGTTTCCCGAAGTTTGAGTCGACGTGGGAAGGTGACCGACGATGGACTTCGGCTCTCGACAGTGATCCTGAAGGGCGGTGTGTGATGCCAGATCAGGTCGAGGTTCCACAGTTGGATGACCTCAGCGAACTCGGTGTCGTTGTCGAGGTCTCTGAAGAGCCTGGCGTTGCATCTGTGACAGCGTGGGCGAAAGACGGAAGCAGCGTCACCTGTACGTGGAATGAGATTGCTGGTTCCGCGACCATCCGCTGTATCGATGGCGATGAAGAATGGCTTGACTTGTATCGGGAGGCGGTGTCAAAGGTTTCAGTGCGAAGCCACCGTGGAGGCGTCCAGTTTCTCGTTTGGTCCCGCTCAGAAGGGGTAGGCGGAGAGTTGCTCGTCCAAGTTGGTGAGCGTGTGATGATGCGCGACGTTGTGCTTCGGATGTAGCGATTACAGCTGAAGTTGAATGGAAAGCGAAAGGCAGTGGCAGCCGCTGACCCACCGGCCCATTCGCATGTTCGTCACCAGATGGTATGCAGCTGCGATGCTGCACCCGTGACCAACCGGCAGCCGACCATGCCATGAGGGTGGAGACGTTTCTTCCTAGCCGGCATAGCTATCCTGGCTATTGGCTTGCTCGGCGCCGAGCCCGCATCGACGCTGGTCACCCTCGCGGCCGGGCCGCCGTGTTCGCCGCCATTATTGGGGTCGATTTGAACTAGTGCGCGGGCAAGCCAGCGACGATACCTGAAGTAAGCATGAGGCGCACCGAACGAAGAGCGCGTGCCTGATCAGGCCACGGGCTGTGGCACGCTTTGGAGCCACCCTCCGTGATCCAAAGCCAGCCAGGCTGCGGCGACGTGAGGTTGAGTGAACAGCGTGGCCTTGCGGGTCGTCCAGTCGCGGACGCTCTGGCCTGCCTCTTGGGGTGAAGCCGCGCCGTCTTGCGTCGTAGCCCAGTGCACCGATGCCAACAGCTCCAGCCCATAGGCGCTTTCGAAGCCCGAGACCAACTCCAGGACGCGCCGGAACGCCTCGCGAGCTGTCGGATCCTCGGCCAGAGCCTGCTCCAGTGCCTGGCGACCTGCGCTCGTCACCTCGATGGGCTCGAGGTCCAGCGGCCGAGAGGTACCGTCGCCGAAGCCGCAGACGAAGTGGCCTTCCATGTCGCGCAGGCTCTTGCGGAGGTCGTCGGCGTAGGGACCATCGGGCCCCTTGGTGAAGGGAAGCCGCATGTCGATGCCCGCCGCTGGCAGAAAATTGGAGAGCTTTTGAATTTCCAACTGGGATGGCCACTCTTACGAGAGCTGCTCATAGGCGACCTTGAGGCCAAGGAGAGCAGCAGGGCCTGAAGTCAGGTTCCGGGGCGCCATATCTGCTCCTGCCGCCACGTTTTGGGGAAGCCCATGTCGACGACTGGAGCGAAGCCCGTCAACGACTGCAGTGTCTCGACCAGCGCCCTGACCTCGCTTGGGAAGGTGACGGTCGGGTTAAACGACTTGGAGAGGTAAGCCAGCCAGGTCAACCAGGGATAAACGCTCCCGCGGGCGCGGATGCTGGTCAGGTGTCTCAATTCGTGGGGCACATCGTCTGGCTGGAATCTGCGCATGCTCTGCGTGAGCGTCCTGTTCCAGAGCCGGCCGTGGTGGGCGGAGATGTTGCGGACGATGTTGAGTCCCTCGGCAATGTGCACCAGTAGGCTGCCGTTCTCGACCCCGACAGACCTCGCGACGGTAATGGCGTCACCTTTGCGGAGCAGGCCCATCACTCGGCTCAATGCACCGAAGTCCCAGGTCTCGCACGCGACCCACACGGGTGGGGGCGGGTCGTACTTGTGCTTGAAGTGCGCGACGAAGTCCTCATTGCGCGCCTGGCGAAGAAGCTGCTCCGACCTGGACTGCCAAGCATCGAAGCGAGTTCGCCCGCCACGGATGGTCGTGCGGCAGGCTGTTGGGTCCAACGCTTCGATATGCGCATGCCCGAACGGATCACGAGCACCGAGGACGTCAGCTACCCGCGTGCGCAGGCCGACTTCGACCGTTCCCGTAGCTGCGAGGCACAGCCGACGCAAACGGAGATCGAACTCATAGAGCGCGGCGACCTGCTCGAAGGTGGTGCCAGCGCGGATCGTGTCGGCACGAAACTGGGTCCGTGACTCCGGCTGAGTGCCAGGAGGAAGGAACTCACGGTACGGGTATGTGTACGCCGAGAGGCGGTAGTAGCCGACGGCGCCGAGCAGCCGCTCCGCCGCGACGACGTCGACAACGACTAGACCGCGTTGGCGAAGCAGACAGACCTGCCCCGAAACGCTCAGATGGGGCTTGCGGTATGGGGCAGTCACGCCTGGCCGCTTTCCTGTCCAAGACATGAAAACCGGCCCGTGACGACGTTGCCGTCGACAGAGGGGCCGGTGTTAATGCGATAACTATACCGCGCTTGTAAAGCTGCTTTACATCAGACCTGACTTGCACAGGTTTAGTGGGTTAAGGCGTCGAGGATGGTTTGGGCTTGGGGTGGAATGGTCATTAGCGACCGTAGTCAGGACACAAACCCCGCAGGTGTGATCGGATGGGGGCGACCGTGTGGAGACCACAATGAATGAGCTGACGCAGGAAGGAAGGTTCCGAGTGGGGCCTTTTAAGTGGTACCTTGCCGCAACCGCGATCTCGGCTCTAGGCGATGGGGTTCGTGTTACGGCGTTGCCCCTGCTTGGCTTGGCTGTCACGCGTGATCCGGTAAAGCTGGGTGCGCTGACAGCAGTAGCTACCTTGCCACTACTTCTCTCACCGGTAGCCGGCGTCGTCGCCGACAAGGTGGTCCGTCGAGACATGCTGATCGCTGTGGACGCGGCCCGGTGCGTTCTCGTCGCTTTTCTCGCTGTGATGGTTGTGATGGACCTTGTCTCTTACCCGTTACTCGTTTTAATGGGAGGCATGCTGGGGCTTGGGGAGGTTCTTTTTGGAGTGGGCAATCAGGCGATGCTTCCAACACTTGTCGATAGATCTGAACTTGCACGAGCGGGCGGTCAACTGCAAGCGTCGAACCTTATATTTCGCACGTCGGTCGGGCAACCACTGGGCGGGTTCCTGTTCACCATGGGCATGGGAATTCCTTTCTTTGTGGATTCGATTAGCTTTCTGGGTGGCATATTCTGCTTGTCGGCGCTGCCCCGGGTGCAGACTGAAAGTTCGGCGGGAGGCTCCGCTGGGGAGATGCTTCGCGAAGGCTTTCGCTATCTAAGAAGTGATTCTCTCATGATAGTGCTGGCCAGCAGCCTAGGCGTTATTAACCTATCTTTCGGGGCAGTTATGGCTCTAGAGGCATTCTTTGCTTCTGATCACCTGGGCCTGGATGCGGTTCAGTACTCCGTATTCGTGACTGTTGGTGGGTTCGGCGGCGTCCTAGGCAGCCTAGTGGCTCACCGATTCGCAAAGCACTACGGTGTACTGCCTGCGGCGATTTCAGCGCAGCTGGTATCAGCGGTCGCCTGCGTCGCGACGGGGATGTCGCATACGGGATGGGTTGCGTCCGTGATGTTTTTTTGCCTAATGCTCGGCACCACAATATACCAGGTTCTTACGGTGGCGCTTCGGCAAGGGATTATTCCTTCTGCAATGTTGGGGCGAGTTAATGGTTCTTTCAGACTAGTCGGGGCGGGGAGTGTGCCCATAGGGGCATTTCTGGGAGGCATACTTGCAGAGCGGTTCGGCTCGAATATTCCGTTTATCGTAGCTGGCACCATGCAGGTTGTTTGGTTTAGCGCCATGCTACTTCTTGTAGCCTCTGGTAAGATCCACGAGGAATGAAAGGTGTGCCGTGGCGCTTCACCACACAACCATCGCAGTCATGTACGACTTGAGGGTGCGGATCCCTTACGGATCAGCAGGTGCTTCCGAAAATTGGGCCGCTGCGTTTTCGTTGCGGATTTCACTGATCCTCATGTCGCCAAAGCACTCGACTCGCTCTCCTTAGCGGGCGCAGTGGTCAACTCGCAAGGCAAGTCTCCCGGGGGCATCGCGGAGGAACTGTCACGCTTTCACCCCACTGGTATCACCACGTTCAGTGAGTCTTGCATTTTATTGACAGCCGCTGTGGCAGACCTGTTGGGTTTGCCGTAAATTTTTCCAAGGATACAGCGTCTGTGCTGCGTGATAAGTCTTTGCAGCGACATTGTCTAGCCGAGGCTGGCGTTGACATGGTAACAAGTGTGGTGGTCGGCGATCGAGATGGGGCTGCGGCCGCCCTCCGCAATATAGGCGCGCCCGCATTTATCAAACCCATCGACGGGGTAGGCAGCGCTGGGTGTGCGAGGCTTGACACTTTAGGGGATTTCTCTCGGCTTTTCGCTGAAGTGGACTTATGCGGTTTAGGCCAGGCTAGATTCGTTGTTGAAGAGTTACTCGAGGGCCTTTGTCCCTATCCTTCGTTCGCTGACTACGTCTCAGTCGAGACGATCAGTGCCGGGGGTGATAGAGCGCATGTTGGACTTACTGGACGGATAAGGGGACCCCGAGGATTTCGGGAGGGCGGGTACGTATTTCCGGCCGCGCTCGACTCTACTCGACGTGGAGCTTTGTTAAATCTGGTAGACTGCGAATTGGCTGCTTTGGGTGTGCAAGATGGCGTCACTCACGCGGAGGTAAAGCTCACCAGTCCCGAGCCACACATCCTAGAGGTGAATGGCAGAATGGATGGCTACATTGGCGACTTGTTGTTGCGAGCTGCTGGCTTCGACATGGTAAAGGCGGCGCTAGTAGCCAGTGCATTGGGCAGTCTCCCCAGGCCGATTCGCGAAGCGGGGGTCCCCGATGTTGCGTTTCAATGGTTCTTGTCCTCACCTGAAGGGGTGTGGCGGCTAGATGGTTTGCAAGGGTGCGAGGCTGCTCTCTAAGTAGACGGTGTGGAAGTTGTCGATGTTCGAGCTGAGATCGGGCGGCTTTATGACTCCGCGAGTGGCGCTGAGAGCGTACTGGCGTACATCCACGGTAGGAGTGGAACACATGCGGCGGTTGAGGCCATTGTTTCGGAGCTGTCCACGCGCTCTCGCGCGCGGTGGAGCCCTGTAGCCCGTTAGGTTCGAGGCGCCACGTATGGCATGGCGTGGCATATTGCTCCGGGTCGCGGTGATCGGCTAGTCCGGTGACTCATTGCTGGACGATCGCCTATTTTCTTCGGTGTCCCCGGCCTAGCCATTGACTATGGTCCTCTGCGGTTGCAGCGGGGCCAGTGGCGGAACTCCAGCACTGTGCCTGTTACCTTGCTGGTGGCCCCCTAGGGCGGGGTCACGGTCGCCGGGCTCGGCATGACTTACTGCCCCTGTCGCACGCATAGCGGGTTCTAGCGGTCATCTCAACACCCAGAGATTTTGGCCTGACTTGCACAGGTTTAGTGGGTTAAGGCGTCGAGGATGGTTTGGGCTTGGGGTGGAATGGTGGTTTGGGTGATTGCTTCGTTGCTGGCGATGTGGATGGTCGCGTCGTGTAGGGGGCGCAGGGTGTGGGAGATGTTGTTGATGCTGTGTTGAGTGCGTTGCTGCAGGTGGTGGGTTACGGCTAGGGCGGTGGCGGGGATGTTGGTGACGTAGCCCTTCAACCTGGCCAGGTGTTGGGCGCGGGGTAGGGATGCCTCGTCTAGGACCGCGGTGTCGCTGTGGATGGTGACGAACCGTGGGGTGTGGGCGGCGCGTTTGCCTGCGACGACGGCTTTGGCGCGGTTCTTCTGCAATGTCAACGTGCGCCCGTCACGGGCAGCTCGTTTGGTGGTGTAGGCCCACACTGCCCGCCATGACTTTGGGTGCATCACCGGATCCCACACCGGTTCGGCCATGGGGTTGGGGGCGTTCTCGTTGGGTGTGGCGGCGTGACGGGGTGTGATGGTGTCGATGAGTTGCCCGTCGGTGAACGTGTCCGCGTGCCAGCGGAAGTGGGATGACAGGTCGGCGGGTGCTTTGGTCTGGCGGGATCCGACGATGAATCTCAACTCTGCAGCGTCGAGCTCTTTGAGGTCCGTCGCGGACAGCATCCCGGCGTCGGCGACGACGACCATGTCCGCGACGCCGTGGCGTTCCTGGGGTGCGCGCACGGTGGGCAGGTTCGTGGCGGTCTCGGCCTTGTTGCCCTCCCAACAGGTGACCTCTAGGGGGAATCCACGCCGGTCGACCAACACACCGATCACGACTTGGGGATCGACCCGCCGCTCCTTGGAATACCCGACCTTGCGCAGGGAGTCTTAGTGTTCGGCTTCGAAGTACAACGTGGTCACGTCATACAAGACCAGCCTCAGATCTGAGTGAGTTCAAGCGTGGGCGAAACACGCTGACGCGATTCGGGCACGGTAGTCCCGCTCGTGGGCACACCGCAACGCGGCTAAGAGCGAGTTGCGGTGTCGGGGGGCGAACCCCGAGTTCGGTCAGGACACGGGGGCTGTCACGGACCGAGGTCGGCTCAACCAGACGCGCCAGAACCAGTGGGAAGAACCCCTCATCGCCCAGGCTGGCTGAAGCCGAACTGGTCATAGGCCGCAGCGACCACCTCAGCCAACACGCGACTACACGTGCCGGTCACCACCGCGGTCGCGAACCCCGCAGCAAGCCCTAAATGCTCCACAACCTTGTCCCGGCCTCCCTGACGGACAGCTATCTGGACCATGCTCGCTCCCGACGCAGTCTTCACCTTCGGCAAGAACGGGCTCACCCCGGGCAGCTTAGTGTGTCAACACCCCACCCCACAGGGCCCTGAACAGCAATAAAACCAGCCAGCACCACAAAATCCAACCCCACCTGCGCAAGTCAGGACCTCCCACGATACGGTGAACGAGTAAAGGCCCCCCTACGGCGCACCGTCAGGTGCTTACTCAGCGAATGTCGGACGTCCGCTAGGTTTTCTTTCCTTCTTTCTCTTTTGAGTGGCCATGCCTCGTGGCCAGCTACGTCGAGCACGCTCCAGACCGACGTCTCGCCGCTCTTTCCCCTCGGCTCATTCACCTCGGCATCTAAAGACCTCGATGAGTGACGTTCGCTGTCGATGAGCAAGTGACTGGCCGTCTACGTCAAGGAGACGAATCGTGAGCATGTCGATCGGAGCGGTCTCGTCAGCGTGGGCACCACCCAAACTGGCACGCGTTGCAGCCTCAGCGCAGAGCGACGACGCCGCGACGGCAGGGGGATGCTTCATGGACGGGATGTTTCACTCACCGAAGCTGGACCAGTTCTTCGCCCAGTATTCCGGCAGGCCCTACACATGGCCCCCCAACCCCGCAAACGAACCGAAACTGCGCCCATTAGCAGAGCTTCTTACCCGAGCAGAATCCGGTAACGCTTTCCGTCGTAAAGAACCTTTCGATGTCGTAGGTTTCTTGCATAATATGTCAATTAGCGACCCGGAGGCCTTTAGCTCAAAACTGGCGGAAGCAGGCAGAGTCTTCTTCGGAGTGAATGTGGGAAAATCCGACTCTGAAGCATTACAGAAAAGCTTCAAAGACAGCATTCGTCGTTATATCTGATGAACCGTCGTATGGTGAGGGCGATTCGCCCTCATCACCCGACTCGAGCTCTACCGAATCGGGTGGTAGCCAAGAATGACCTAGAAATGCCTCGTAAATAACGCCCAAAGTAGAACCGTCGTA
>NZ_JAHPZL010000001.1:0-178616 GCF_019331795.1 Austwickia sp. TVS 96-490-7B | reverse complement strand
GAGGGCGATTCGCCCTCACCATACGACGGTTCTACTTTGGGCGTTATTTACGAGGCATTTCTAGGTCATTCTTGGCTACCACCCGATTCGGTAGAGCTCGAGTCGGGTGATGACGGCAATGATATCGGGGGGGGGGCGGTGAGTCTGCCTCGATAGCCGGTGGCGAGGATTTTCCATTGTTTAAGATGTCCGATGGCGTGTTCGACATAGGCGCGAATGCTTGATATTTCTGTGTTGTAGTGTTTTTCGTTGTCGGTTCGTTCGTGTTTTTTCTTCTTTGTGAGGGGCATGAGAGCGTCATGGGCGATGTCAGCGGTGTCGGCGATCCATGGCGTGTGGTTTTCTGCGAGGATCTGTGACCAGCCGGTGAGGTCGAGAGCAGCAGAGTCATGTCGAGCTCCAGGAATGGGTGTAGACGTGGCGAGGAGGTGTCCGGTCAGGGTGGAGGCGACCTGGATGCTGACACCCTGGCAACGGCGTTGACCGGAGTAGGTGGCTTTGGTGACATCTTGCCCTTGAACTGGGCGGTTGCCCGTCGGGGCGTACGTGCCGTCGATGAGGATGGCTCGGCCATCACTGGCTGCTTGCTCTATGGGGATACCTGTCCAGAGGAGAGCTTCATTGATGACCGGGAGCATCCTGCGATAGATGCGTGAAGCGGTGGGTGGTGAAATATGTAGCAGATCAGCAAGGAACATCTGTGACAGATTGTTCCGTAGGAGTTCCAGGGTGAGGATGACGTGTTCTTTGACGGGCAATCGATGTCTACGCAAGTCGACTCCCCGGGAGTGAAAAATGTCGATGACCCGCCTGACGAGTTCATCGAGTGCATCGTGATCGAGTCCTGCTGCACGACTGGTACCGCATCGGTCGCTTCCCTGAGAGATGTGAGTCGTCTAACCCCATGATCTCAAAGCGGCCGATGTTTTCATATAAGTGTATGGTGACAGGTGTGTATCGATTGTTGCCCGGGGTGCGGGACGTGGGTCGCTAGCGCCTCGTGAATAACGCCCTCAATTAATTTTCAAGACTTCCTTGGTCTCTTAAGGTGGCCCATGGCTCCCTGTATGCCGGTGAATAGCAGCGCAAATCCCATTAATCCTCCGATAGGGCGGTGCCAAAAAACTGCGAGGCACAGAGTTGATGCCAGGAGAATTCTTAAGAGTGTCCCTCCTGTCGTGTTTCGTCGCGGGTCGGGATTCCAGTTGCCAGAAGGTATGAAATATTTCCTGGCCGCTACGGCGAAAAGGAAGGTGATGACAAAATTGACACAAAGCCATGTCCTCGACCCAGAGGTGATGGACACCATAAAGCAAGAGATGCTAGCCAATCCTTGAGCTGAAAAGTTCATGAAAACCGCAGTTTCAGGCCTATAATTTTTAGACATTGACTGCATCCTTCAGTGCGTAACTGGCGGCCGGCTCGGCACTGATTGCCGCCACTTCGAGGGGGTCATCGTCAATACTTCATTAAATAGGAACTGAAGGGTGTTCACCCTGGTGGGTAAACCATCCTACATGAGGAAAGAAAATATGCGTGATGGCAGATTCAAAGGTCTGCCATCACGCAACGCACGGTACGATTTTTTCAGGTTGTTGGCAATGCCGTTAAGCAGCCATCTTCACTGTGCGGCGGCGCGGCTCACAGGGGGCACCCACCGCTCGACGTGGGGGATGCCTCCGGAGAGTTTCGACGTACGTGCCGAACTCAGTCAGCAGCCAGCACCGCAGCAGTCCACACCTGTCGCGCCGTGGGGTTCAGCGGTCACCGTATTCACCCGATATGTCGTGCGGACACCACTTAGAGTGGCGGCATGGAGTTCACCGTCGAGGCTCAAGCTGCTGGACTGATTGACTTCATTGACGCTGCGCCCTCGCCGTATCACGCTGTCGATGAGGTGCGGTCACGGCTGGTCACTGCCGGTTTTGAAGAGCTCCACGAGACCCAGGCGTGGCCGCAACGTCCCGGTCGGTACGTCGTCGTACGGGAGGGAAGCTTGGCTGCGTGGTCCACCGAGCACCTTCCCGCCACAGACGGTGAGGCCGCCGTGCCGTTCCGAGTGCTCGGCGGGCACACTGACTCACCTAATCTGCGCATCAAACCTCGTCCTGACCAGTCTGTCCATGGCTGGGATCAGCTGACCGTCGAGGTGTATGGCGGTCCGCTGGTCAATTCGTGGCTGGACCGGGATCTCGGCTTGTCTGGGCGGGTCGTTGTCCGGGATCCGCATCGTCCGTCCCGTCCGCTCACCCGGTTGTGGCGCACTGACGAACCCATCTGTCGGATCCCGCAATTAGCGATCCACTTAGATCGGGACATTGACCGGGATGGGTTGCGACTGAACCCGCAAACCCAGCTCAACCCGGTGTGGGGCGCCACCGGGAACGCCCCCACATTCGCCGCCTGGATCGCTGGACAACTCGACGTCCCAGCGGGTGACGTCCTCGGCTGGGACGTTATGACGCACGACGTGACCCCGTCTCGACGGATCGGTCGAACGGGTGATCTGATCGCCGCGCCCCGCTTGGACAATCTGGCCACCGCGTACGCCGGGACGGTCGCGTTGCTCGCCGCTGTCGACGACATCTCTCAGGGGCGCACTGACGCGACCGGTGACGCGCCGTACGTGCCGGTGCTGGTGCTTTTTGATCATGAGGAGATTGGGTCGACCACCAACCGGGGTGCGGAGAGCCAGTTTTTGACTGCCACCGTGGAACGGATCGTCGCGACCCGTGGCGGCGACCGGCAAGACCTACTGCGGGCGTTGGCTGGCAGCGTGGTTTGCTCCGCAGATATGTCGCATGCAGTGCACCCCAACTATGCCGATCGTTCTGAGCCGGGGCACCGCTTGCTGGTCGGGGATGGTCCGGCGGTGAAGATCAACAATCGGGGTCGGTATGCCTCCGACGCGACGGGGGTGGCGATGGCGCGGCTGGCTGCCGAACAAGCAGGGGTGAACTTGCAGAGTTTCGTCAGTCGTGGCGACATGCCGTGCGGGTCGACGGTGGGTCCGGTGACGGCGGCGCTCACGGGCGCGGTCACTGTTGATGTGGGCGCGCCGATGCTGTCGATGCACTCAGTGCGGGAGCTCGCTGGGGCGAGCGACATCACCGATTACGTCGCTTTCCTGGCGGCTTTTCTCGGTCCTCGCCACGGAGCCGGTGTGACTGTGTGACAGTGGACTTCGGCTAGCAGCCGCAGCTACCTGAACGGAGGACCTAAGCCCCCGTATCGCGTCATGAGCGACCCCCTAGGCTGAGAGCCGACCCGGTCCATAGGTGTACAGGGAAAGGCTCTGTGAAGTGATGAAGAAGTTCGTGTACGGACTGTCCGAGGGCAACAAGGACATGAAGGACTTGCTGGGTGGCAAGGGCGCCAACCTGGCCGAGATGCACAACATGGGCCTCCCCGTGCCCCCGTCGTTCACGATCACCACCGATGCGTGCAAGGCCTACTTGGAGCAGGGCAGCGAGCCTGAGGAACTGTCCGCCCAGATCGACGAGTACATCGCCAAGATCGAGGACGAGAACGGCAAGAAGCTCGGCGACCCGAGCGACCCGCTGCTGGTGTCCGTGCGGTCCGGGGCGAAGTTCTCCATGCCGGGCATGATGGAAACCGTCTTGAACATCGGTTTGAACGACGCGTCCGTAGTGGGCTTGTCCAAGGTCACCGGCAACGACCGGTTTGCGTGGGATTCCTACCGACGTCTGTTGCAGATGTTCGGCAAGACCGTCCTGGACATTGAGGGCGAAAAGTTCGAAGACGTCATGGACGAGGCCAAGTCCGCCAAGGGCACCACCTCCGACCTCGACTTGGACGCCGCTGACTTCGCCCGGATCGTCGAACGTTTCAAGGGCATCATCAAGGACGAGACGGGTAAGGACTTCCCGCAGGACTCCAAAGAGCAGCTGCTCGAAGCGATGCGGGCCGTGTTCCGCTCCTGGAACTCCGAACGGGCGATCCTGTACCGCCGTCAGGAGCGCATCCCCGCCGACTTGGGCACCGCAGTCAACGTCTGCTCGATGGTCTTCGGCAACCTGGGCATGGAGTCCGGTACTGGTGTCGCCTTCACCCGTGACCCCGCCAGCGGTCAGCAAGGCGTGTACGGCGACTACCTGCAGAACGCCCAGGGCGAGGATGTGGTCGCGGGGATCCGCAACACGATGTCCCTGGCCGACATGGAGCGTGTCGACAAGGCGGCGTACGACGAGCTGATGGGCATCATGTCCACCCTTGAGGCGCACTACAAAGACCTGTGCGACATCGAGTTCACCGTGCAAAACAAGAAGCTGTGGATGCTGCAGACCCGCGTCGGCAAGCGCACCGCTGAGGCTGCTTTCAAGATTGCCTGCCAGCTCGTCGATGAAGGCAAGATCAGCGAAGCTGAGGCGCTGCAGCGCGTCACCGGTGACCAGCTCGTCAACCTGATGTTCCCCAAGTTCGACGCGAAGGCCGAGAAGAAGCGCATCGCTAGGGGCATGAATGCGTCCCCGGGTGCTGCGGTTGGTCAGATCTGTTTCTCCAGCCCGGATGCCGTGCTCGCGGTCAACGAAGGCAAGAAGGTCATCCTGGTCCGTCGGGAGACCAACCCTGACGACCTGTCCGGCATGATGGCTGCTCAGGGCATCCTCACCAGCCGTGGTGGCAAGACCAGCCACGCTGCTGTCGTGGCCCGCGGCATGGGCAAGACCTGCGTCTGCGGTGCTGAAGAACTCGACATTGACGTCCGGGCCCGCACCATGACCCTCAAAGACGGCACGGTCCTGCGTGCTGGCGCGGTCATCTCCATCGACGGCACCACCGGTGAGGTGTACACCGGTGAGGTCCCCGTGGTTGACCCGCCGGTTGTGCAGTATTTCGAAGGCACCCTGTCCGAAGCAGACATTGCTGCTGACGAGTTGGTTCGCGCCGTCGACCGCATCATGAAGATCGCCGACAAGACCCGTCGTCTGCGGGTCCGTTCCAACGCGGACACCCCTGAGGACGCGGCTCGTGCCCGTCGTTTCGGCGCGCAGGGCATTGGCCTGTGCCGCACCGAGCACATGTTCCTCGGTGACCGTCGCCCGCTGGTCGAGCGGCTCATCCTTGCGGAGAGCGACGAGGAGAAAGCGGCCGCGCTGGGCAGCCTCGCCCCGCTGCAGAAGGCCGACTTCGTGGAGATCTTGCAGGCCATGGACGGGCTGCCTGTCACCATCCGTCTCCTCGACCCGCCGCTGCACGAGTTCCTGCCCAGCCAGGTTGAGATGGCCGCGGCGCATGCTGTCGCCCAAGCCAAAGGGCATGACCTCGAAGCTGACCAGAAGAAGATCATGGCGGCCGTGGAGCGCATGCACGAGCAGAACCCGATGTTGGGTCTGCGCGGGGTGCGCCTCGGCTTGGTCATCCGGGGACTGTTTGAGATGCAGGCCCGGGCGATCCTCGAAGCCGCGGCAGAGCGTCGTCAGGCTGGCGGTGACCCCAAGCCGGAGATCATGATCCCGCTGGTTGGTGCCGTCCAGGAGCTCGAGATCATGCGTGACGCGATCACGAAGGTCGCCGCGCAGGTGTCCGCTGAGACCGGTGTCGACCTCACGGACGTCCCGATCGGCACGATGATCGAGTTGCCGCGTGCGGCGATCACCGCCGGTGAGATTGCCGAAGCAGCCGAGTTCTTCTCCTTCGGCACGAACGACCTCACTCAAACCACGTGGGGTTTCAGCCGTGACGACGTTGAAGGCTCGTTCTTCAGCAACTACATCGAGCGTGGCATCTTCGGGGTCTCCCCGTTTGAAACCCTCGACCAGGGCGGTGTGGGACGGTTGGTGAAGTTGGCTGCTGAAGCTGGCCGACAGACCAGGCCCGAACTGCACTTGGGTGTGTGTGGTGAGCACGGCGGCGACCCGCAGTCGATTCACTTCTTCGACACCGTGGGCTTGGACTACGTGTCCTGCAGCCCGTTCCGGGTGCCGGTGGCGCGGCTTGAAGCTGGTCGTTCTTCGGGTACGGCGGAGGGCAGCGACTTCCGCTGATCGGTGATCTCCTCTGCGGATCAGCCGTGGAGGACAGCCAGGTCCGTATGACGTGCTGACGGCTCGGTTTCTCTGCAGAGACCGAGCCGTCAGCGTGGGTCACGACTTAGGTCGTTCGCCGTACCAGCGGCGGGTCGTGGCGAGCTGATCTGTGGGGGTGGCGGTGGGGGCGCTCATCGCGGACTCCGGTCGCTGGTGGCGCGGGGAGCGAGGAATGGCGCGGATAGGGGCCGGGAGGGGGCCGGGGCGTAAGGCGCTGCGGTAGAGGTTGTCTGTCGGTGGGTGGCCGCGCGGGCCAGAGTGCTTTCGACGTGGTCTAACCATCGGATTTCGGCTTCGTCGGCGAAGATCAGGTGGTCGAGGACTAAGTGCCAAGACAGGTCGTACGTCGGTGTGCTCTGGTCGGGGGGAGCGGTGGTGGCATCCGCGCGTTTGAGCCGGGTGAGGTCTTGGAGGTGGCGCAGGGTGGCGGTGCGTTGCTGCTGGACGAGGGCGGAGACATCGACTCCGGGAAGAGTGACGGCGAGGGCAAGTTTGATGACGAGTTCGTCACGGGGGGTGTCTTGTCGGTCGACCGGGGTGTCCCACCAGTGGTGGAGGACGGTGCGGCCGTGATCGGTGAGCTGGTAGGGGATGCGCCCTTCGTCGTCGGGGATTCCGGAGGATTCGACTAGTCCGTCGCGTTCGAGGCGGCCCAGGGTGGTGTAGACCTGACCCACGTTCAGCGGCCACGTCCCGCCGGTGCGTTCTTCGAATTCGGCGCGGAGCTGGGCGCCGTACATGGGGTGGGTGTCCATGAGAGCCATCAGTGCAAACTTCACCGACATGGGTTGTCTCCACATCCTCGGACGTATACCGGGTATTACTGGTTCCGTCGTTAAGGTATACCCGGTATGTGATCTGTGGTTGTGGTGTCACGCGGTGAGGGTGGTGGTTGCGCCGAGCGGTCCTGGATCCCCGTTCGCTGGGGCCCGCTCTGCCCGCCGTACGACGGACGGGGTCCTTCCTCGCGGAAGAACCCCGTCACCACCCCACCGGTCCCGGTGGGAAAACCCTGAAGCTCAGTCCACGGTCAGGACGACCTTGCCGATGTGATCTCCACCTTCGAGGAGCGCATGGGCCTGCGCCGCCTGCGCCAACGGCACGGTCTCATACACCATCGGGCGGACCCGGCCCGCTTCCACCAATGGCCAGACATGCTCCCGGACCGCCGCGACGATTGCGGCTTTCTCTGCCACTGGCCGAGCCCGCAAGGATGTCGCATGCAACGACGCCCGCTTGGACAGCAAGGCATTCAAGTTGAGTTCTGCTTTCACGCCACCTTGTAAGCCGATGACCACCAAACGACCGTTTGTGGCCAACGCTGTGACATTGCGCTCCAGATATTTCGCCCCGATGAGGTCAAGGATCACATCTGCTCCTGCGCCGCCAGTCGCGGTGGCAATCTCAGTGACGAAATCAGCATCTCGATAATTGATGAGGATCTCCGCCCCCAAATCGCGGCACGCTTCCAGCTTGTGCGCGCTGCCTGCCGTCACGGCGACGGTCGCCCCCGCCTCCCGAGCCAACTGGATCGCCATGGTGCCGATCCCCGACGCGCCACCGTGCAGTAGCACCACCTCACCGGCGTGCAGATGAGCTGTGCCAAAGAGGTTGGACCACACGGTGCATGCCACTTCCGGCAACGCCGCCGCCTGCACCATCGACAGTCCGGTCGGCACCGGAAGCACCTGGCCTGCTGGCACAGCGACCTTTTGGGCGTATCCGCCGCCGGTCAACAGAGCACACACCTGTTGACCGACTCGCCAGGTCTGCACGTGCGAGCCCACCTCGCAGATCGTGCCCGACACCTCCAGGCCCGGCAGCGGCGATGCCCCCGGCGGCGGGTCGTAGAAACCTCGACGTTGCAACAGGTCAGCGCGGTTGACACCGGCTGCAGCCACCTCGATGACGACGTCGTCGACCGCCGGGGTCGGGTCGTCGACCTCGGCGTACTGCAGGGCATCCACGCTCTTGCCGGGCGTGGGGATGGTGATCGCCTTCATGGCCCCACCTTAGATGGGGGCGTTGACGACCAGACGTCTCCGGACGTCGTTGTCCTCAGCTGCTGTTCCGACGATCAGCCCCGGCGTGATGCTGTCGGGCCCGCTCCAGATCCTCTGGGGTATCCACATCCCACGCCACCCACGCCGGAATGTCCATTGATCCGCAGGTCAACGGACGCAGCACGCGGCGTACCCCCAGATCACGTGCCTGCTCCGGGATGACTCGCCGCAGTGCGTCAGTGCGGTATGCCGCCAACAACGGCTGCCGCTCGCCGTTCTCGTCTAGCGCCTGGACGCCATCGAGAGACCGACGATCCTGTACGGCGGCAGCCAGTTGCGCCGCCACTGCGCCACCGAAGGGCAGATCTCCGGCCAGCACCACCACGTACGGCGTGGCGAGAGTGGTCAGCGCGGCGG
Source organism: Austwickia sp. TVS 96-490-7B (assembly GCF_019331795.1). Taxonomy (GTDB): domain Bacteria; phylum Actinomycetota; class Actinomycetes; order Actinomycetales; family Dermatophilaceae; genus Austwickia. The sequence continues at coordinate 170,146 of NZ_JAHPZL010000001.1, read as the reverse complement.
CGATCCCGGCGACCGGTCCGCCTCCCGCCGGTTCTTCGCGGACCCATTGCACCGAACGCGGCACGGGACGTGCCGGACCCACACAGGTCACCGGCCAGTGCGGGGGGAGGTCCATGATGGTCCTGTCCAGAATGGGGTGGCCCCCGACGACAGCAGCCGTCTTATCGCTCGCCCCAAATCGGCGAGACTGGCCCCCGCAGAGGATCACTGCTGAGCACCTGTGCATCGACTCATTCTCGCTGAGAAATGAAAACGTCACTGTGTCAAGAGATATCGGTGCGGCAGTGTCGCTGCTGGTGGCGTGCGCGAACCGCGGCAACGTCAGTTGAGCCTGATGGTTACGATAGGGAGGCGGCTCGTGCCGCCCGATGCAGGAGGTGTCCATGTCGGAGCAGTCGAAGGGCGAATCGAGCCCCACTTCCGAGACAGAACCCGCCGCGGCACCCACGCCCGGCCACGAAACCGCAGCCGACGGGAATGACGCCACCAGTGTCTTATCCCCGACAGCGACCGCAAAAATGCCACAGCCGGTGGCCCCGCCGCAGCCGTTGGCACCTCCGGCAGGGATGGCCCCACCGCCGTTGCCCGGCCAGCAGGCTTCTCACCAGCAGCCCGGACCTGTTCAGCAGGGGCAGCCAGGCCAAGGCGGTCCCAGCTATGGCGGGCCCGCGTATGGCGCCCCACCGATGTCGGGTCAGCCTGGTCAACCCGGCCAGCAAGGACAATCAGGTCCGCAGGGGCAGCCTGGATATGGTCAGCCCCAGCAGGGCCAGCAGGGTTATGGCGCCCCGCAATACGGTGCCCCCGGTTACGGCCCGCAAAGTCGGCCAGGGCAGCCTGGATACGGCCAGCCGGGACAACCTGGCTATGGCCAGCAGGGGTACGGGCAGCCAGGGCAGCCCGGCCAACCTGGCTTTGGCCAGCCGGGTCAACCAGGCCAGCCCGGTCAACCGGGGCAGCCTGGCCAACCTGGCTATGGCCAACCCGGACGGCCAGGACAGCCCGGATACGGCCAGCCGGGACAACCTGGCTATGGCCAGCAGGGGTACGGGCAGCCAGGGCAGCCCGGCCAACCTGGCTTTGGTCAGCCGGGTCAACCCGGCCAGCCCGGCTACGGTCAGCCCGGTTTCGGCGGTCAACCTGGGCAACCTGGCTTCGGTCAGCCGGGTCAACCCGGCCAGCCCGGCTACGGTCAGCCCGGTTTCGGCGGTCAACCTGGGCAACCTGGCTTCGGTCAGCCGGGTCAACCCGGCCAGCCCGGCTATGGCCCGCAAGGCCCCTATGGATTCCGACCTGCTACCAGCAGTAAAGGAATGGCCAGGGGGACGATGGCCGTGATCGCCATCGTCGTGGTGTTGGTGGTGATCGTGGCCGGTGTCGTGGTCGTGCAAGCATTCAACAGTCCTAAAGCTGAAGCGAAATGCAGCAATACGTCCTGCGATCTCACCTTCTCCGGCAAGGGAGCAGCGGTCGACCTCTCCATCGGCAGTAGCGGTGGGAAAAAAGTCATCAAGCACGATGGCATCACCGGCAGCACAGCCACTTACACCGTCGATGGGGCTACTCAAACATGCCAGGCCGGTGACACCCGCAAAGTCAGCGGCCTCACGGTGACCTGCTCCTCGATTCGAGACCAGACGCTCACACTGAAGGTCACCAACGGCTAATCGAGCAAACACCGCACCGCGACCGTCGGTGTGAGCGTCAGCGCAGGCGCTCACACCGACGGTGACATGCCCCCTAACCGTCGAGTGATCTCATCCGCAGCGGCGCGGATCCGCCGTACCAATTTGTCCGTGGACATCCCGAGCGTTCCTTCCGCCCAGGTCACTGCCACCGCGGCCACGGGGTGCCCCACCGGATCCCGGGCCACCACCCCGATGGATTCAAACCCCGGGGTCACCGTGCCCGTCTCATAACCAAAACCTCGGGACCTGACCTGCGTCAACATCGCCCGCAATGACACCAGCCCCGTCGGCCCCTTCTGATGCCGCCGGACAAAAGCCGTCCGATCCGGGTAGAGGGCACGCACCTGCGCCGCTGGCAAACACGCCAACATGGACAATCCACTGGCCGTCAGATGCGCAGGCAGCCGCACATCGACGTCAGAAACCAGTGCTGGACGACCCGGCGCGCGCTCCTCCACGACATACAACACGTCACGCCCATGCAACACCGCCAAATGCGCCGAATGACCTATCCGGTCGACCAGCCGAGCAAGGACCGGGCGACCAATCCGCGCTAACGGCGCCTGCCGCGCATATGCCGAACCCGTCTCAAAAGCAGACAGCCCCAAGGTGTAGCGACGCACCTCAGGCAGATGCACCACAAATCCCTGATCACACAATGCCGCCAACAACTTATACGTCGTGGAGCGGGGCAGTCCCAAGTCCCGGGCCACCGCAGCTGCCGGCATCGGCTCAGCATGGCAGGACAACAGCCGCAACACTTCCAACACCTGCACCGCTGCCGGGGGAGCGCCAGGACTGGTGCCGTCCCCAGCCGACATATCACGCATCAAGCTGCTTCCTCCGCCTGGTACGACGATGACCGACGCCGCTTCAGACGCATTCAAAGACAACGCAGGCCATCACGCATCGTTCAAGCAGCAATGACACCACTGTCTCGTATCCGAGACGTGTTGTCAGCTTGTTTCCCGCCACGAAGTCCCCACCCCCCGATTTCATGGATGACATGAGCCCCCACGAGTCGGCCGCCGAGGCCCCCCGCCCCCACCCTGTCGCCCTGGGGACAAGCCCCCTCACCGTCGACGACGTCGTCGCCATCGCCCGCCATGACGCACCCGTCATCCTCACCGATGCGGCACGCCACCAGATCACGCACACCCGGTCCGTCATCGAAGCGCTCGCCGATGACGCGATGCCCCACTACGGCATCTCCACTGGCTTCGGTGCGCTCGCCACCACCTCTATCCCGCTGGAAAAACGTGCTCAACTGCAACGCAGCTTGGTCCGCAGTCATGCCGCTGGGACCGGTCCCGAGGTCGAACGAGAAGTAGTTCGAGCGCTGATGACTCTGCGATTGGCGACCTTAGCTACTGGACGCACCGGCGTCGCCCTGACGACCGCCGAGGTCTATGCCGACATCCTCAACGCTGGCATCACCCCGATCGTCCACGAATACGGTTCGCTTGGCTGCTCCGGTGACCTCGCCCCATTGGCGGCCTGCGCCTTGACAGCCATGGGCGAAGGTGAGGTCCGGGACGCGCAAGGATGTCGCCGCCCCACCGCCGAGGTCCTCGCTGAGGCTGGCATCACCCCAGTGACGTTGCGGGAGAAGGAAGGCTTGGCGCTCATCAATGGGACCGATGGGATGCTCGGCATGCTCTGCCTCGCCTTGACCGATCTCACTCATCTGCTGCGATGTGCGGATATCACTGCCGCGCTCAGTGTTGAAGGGCTGTTGGGCACAGACCGGGTTTTTGCACCGGATCTCCACGCTCTCCGACCGCACCCAGGTCAGGCCGCTGCCGCAGCAAATATGGCTGCGGTCTTAGCCGGCAGCCCCATCCGCGCCAGCCACGACAATCACGCCTGCACCCGTGTCCAAGACGCCTACTCGCTGCGGTGCGCGCCCCAAGTGCACGGCGCCGCCCGGGACACGGTGGCCCATGCCCGTGATGTCGCTATCCGCGAACTTGCTGCGGCGATCGACAATCCAGTGGTCACCCTGGACGATCGGGTCGAATCCAATGGCAATTTTCATGGAGCGCCCCTGGGCTACGTGTTGGATTTCCTGGCCATTGCGGTCGCTGACGTGGCCAGCATGAGCGAACGTCGTACGGACCGGTTCCTCGACCCGGCCCGCAACCACGGGCTGCCACCATTTCTCGCAGACGACCCAGGCACTGACTCCGGCCACATGATCGCCCAATACACGCAGGCCGCGATCGTCTCGGAACTGAAACGTCTTGCTGTGCCCGCCAGCGTCGACTCCATCCCCAGCTCGGCCATGCAAGAGGACCATGTCTCTATGGGGTGGTCCGCAGCGCGCAAACTGCGCCGAGCCCTCGACGGCCTAGGCCGGGTCCTGGCGGTGGAACTGCTAACTGCGGCTCGAGGAATCACTGTGCGTGATCCCCTTCGGCCCGGCCCGGCCGGTAGCGCCGCCGTCGACGCCTTGCACGTTGCAGGATGGGAAGGAGCTGGCCCGGACCGTTGGCTCGCCCCGCAGATCGAGACGGCGTACGAGGTGCTGCGCAGCGGACAGCTGGTGACAGCTGTCGAGGAGGCGGTCGGCCCGCTACGGTGACTCGCCGACCGGCCTCCTCACCTGCTGTCAGGCGCGTCGTCGAGCTGCGGCCATGCGTTCGCTTTGCTCGGCCAGCATCATCGGGGTGACGCTGCCGATCTTGCGGGTCTGATCTTCTTGGCGGTCTTCCTCTTCAGGGACATCGTCGTCTCCGGAGGATTCGCCCGCGAGGTCCTTCGCGGACATGCCGACCGCGCTTCCTCCTTGGGCCAGGCCGGGGAAATTGTCATGCCCAGCCCAGTAAGACATCACAGTGTTGACGACCGCCATGAAAGGCACCGAGAACAGCGCGCCGACCATGCCCAACAGGAAGGAGCCCAGACCGACGCCGAGGATGACGGCGAGCGGATGCAGAGCCACCGCTTTGCTCATCAGCACCGGCTGCAGGATGTGCCCTTCGACCTGCTGCACCAACAAGATGATGCCCAGCATGATCAACGCGGCGACCGGACCCTTCACAAACAGGGCCACCAACACGGCCAGGCTTGCGGAGATGACGGCTCCGACGATGGGGATGAACGATCCGAAGAAGATGATCAGGCCCATCGGGATCAACAGGGGCAGTCCGAGGATGCCAGCGCCGATCGCGATGAACACCGCATCCACGGCGGCCACGATGCATTGGGTCTTGGCGTAGCTGCCCAGGGTCACCCAGCCGCGGCGGAATCCTTCGTGGACTCGCTCCTGATACATCCCGGGGAGCAGACGCACCATCCACGACCAGATCCGGTCGCCTTCGGCGAGGAAGAAAAACGTCGAAATCAAGGTGATGAGAATGCCAGCGAGGAATTCAGTGGCGGTGCCGCTGGCGCGTAAGGCCCCGGTGGACAGGTTTTGGCCGTGTTCCTTCAGCCAGGTCCGTCCAGCGTCGAGGTATTCAGTCATCTGGGCGTCGCCGATGTGCAATGGGCCGTCTTGCAGCCATCGGGTCACCTGATCCATGCCCAGGCCAGCCTGATCGACCAGTTTAGGCACCCCGGAGATCAACTGGGACCCAGCCAGTGACAGCAGCCCGATCACCACAGCCATGAAGATCAGCACGGTCACTGCGGCGGCTGCATGGCGAGGGAAGGCCAGCCGGTGATTCAAGAAGACAGCAAATGGCATTAATAGCCCAGTGAGGAGCAGCGCCACTGCGATGGGAATCACCACAGTCGTGGTGGCTGACAGGATTTGCATCAAGCCCCACAGGGCGATCCCGACGACAATAAAACGCCAGGAGTACGCCGCTGCCACTTTCAGCTCGTGCGGGATCGCAGCCTCGGCATCCCGAGGGACCAGATCGGCCCCGGAGGTGTCGGACCAACCCGGCGAAGCGGAGGGATCGGTGGCGGCGGGGATAGTTTTTCGGGTGGGGACCGCCGCAGGGGTGCGGCGGGCAGGGCGGGGCAGTCTGGCCATGGCTCCTCAGGAGGTGTCGAGGTCAACGCGTCCTCGGGGCGCTGATCAGACGAAGTGTCCCATGCTGGGTCAGCTCCGTACCTCCCGATCCGCTGGATCGGGAGCCGTCCTGTCCCAAAACTGCTCCGAACGGCGAGCTCAGGTCGTTAGCACAGTCATGGGCTGCGCCGTGATGGACGCTCCGTTCTCGTGTTGGTCCACCCGGTAGACCGTGGCCCCATCCCGCTCGGCGTAACACCCGGCCAGTTGCCCGTCCACAAAATGCAGCGCCGCACCGTTATCTGCGCCATACCCAGAGGGCAACTGGCCGGTGTCGACGTACTCCTTGAACTGGGGGCGGCGATCGGCTTCCCCGTCGAAATGCGGACAGAACGATCCTGGCAGCAGACCCAGGCCGTGCGGGAAGGGCGACACCCCAGTGCCGTACCCGTCCGTGGCGCACGCTTCAAACCAGGCCGCGCCACCGGCACCAACGCCAGCCAGCACCACGTTTCGTGACGGGTCATGGGCGATGTCCATGACTTTGCGGGACACCCCGTGCGCTGCCCACAACGCCATCATGTTGACGGTGTTGCCGCCCCCGACGAGGAAAACATCGACCTCGTCCAGGCGGGCCAAAGAAGCGGCGGCGCCCTCCCACAAGGTCAACACGCTGGTCCTGGCGCGGCTCCGGCTGTAGGCATTCATGAACCGGGACACGTACAGGCCGTTGTCGCCCGATGCGGTCGGGACGAAACACACCAACGGATTGGGCGCCTCGGTCAGAGACAGGACATACCGGTCAAGACTGGTCGCAGCGAACCCCTCCGACGTGGAGAAGCCTCCGCCGCCCATCGCGACGATGTGAGTGCTCATGCGGTCACGCTATCCCGGGCAGGTCACCCAACGGTGGGTTAGGGGCGTGGTCACTGCGGTGTGTTCACAGTCCGGCCAGTAAGGCCCCAGGGTGTTCCACACAGTCCGCGACGTACCGCAGGAAACCACCAGCGACCCCACCGTCACACACCCGATGGTCAAATGTCAGTGACAACTGGGTCATCGGACGCACACACAACTGACCGTCGACGACCCACGGCCGGTCAATGATGCGTCCCACCCCGAGCATGCCCGCCTCTGGGTGGTTGATGATCGGGGTCGATCCGTCGACGCCGTACACGCCGTAATTGTTGAGGGTGAAGGTGCCACCGCTCATCTCTTCCGGAGTGAGGACGCCTGCCTTGGCGCGATCGACCAGAGTCCGTAGCGCTGCCGCGAGTTCCTGCGTGGACAGGACTTCCGCGTGGTGGAGCACCGGCACCACCAGTCCACGGGGTCCTTGCGCGGCAATCGACAGGTGAACTGATCCCATCTGCACAATTTCTTGGGCGTGGGTATCTACGCGGGCGTTGAGCTCAGGGAAACGGGTCAGCCCCGCCACCACGATCCGGGCGAGCAACGCCAGATAGCCGATGCGGGCGTGCGGCACATACGTGGCCAGGTCGTCCTTCAAGCTGCGCAGACCGGTCGCGTCGACATCCACCCAGGTGGTGGCGTCGGGAATGTCCCGGCGAGAGGTCGACAGCCGGTCGGCGATGACTTTACGGATCCCTGTCAGTGGCAGGCGGACATCGTCATGGCCAAAAGTCCGTGCTGCGGTGAGGGCGTCCTGGCCAGGAACAGCGGCCGACGCAGAGACAGCAGCTGGTTCGAGAGCGGCTGCTGGCTCGGGCGCGGTGACGGGCACCGGTACGTCGACCGTCTCTGACGTGGTGTCCGATGCTGCGACAAGACCGGATTCCGGGGCAGCAGCGTCCTGCTCCAGCTCATCAAGGAGGTCCCGGTCGGGGATCGGCTCCGCTGGGTACGCCTTATCCGTTGTCCACGTGGTCTCTCCGGGCAGCGCTGTCGGGGTCTGCGGTGCGATCGACGCCACTGGGGTGACGACAGCCACGGCCTGCTCCTGACGGTCCGTGGATAACACGGCCTCGATATCACGTTTAGTGATGATTCCTCCTGGGGCACTAGGTGACACCTGACTCAGGTCGATGCCATTCTCGGCGGCGAGACGACGGACCAGCGGTGAGATGACCCGCACCGCACCGCCCGGGCGTGAACCCGGCTCCTGGGCAGCCCTGGCCACGGCTGGCACGCGACGTCGACGACGCTGAGTAGTTTCCGAAGTGCCGTACCCGATAAGGACATTGCCCGATCCGGAGGTATTGTCCCCGACCGGTTGTCTCGAGCGCGAGGCCGTCACCTTCACCGTCACGAGAGGTGCCCCCACATCCAAGACCTCACCGGCCCGCCCGTGCCGATCAGTGACCACCCCGGCGTACGGACAAGGCACCTCCACCTGCGCCTTCGCGGTCTCCACGGTGACGATGACCTGATCGACGGCCACGGTGTCGCCGGTCTCCACCGCCCAGGACACGATCTCGGCTTCGGTGAGGCCTTCGCCCAAGTCGGGCAGCAGGAATGTCTGGGTGCTCATCGGGCCCCTCCCAGCGACACCAGGTCGGCTCCATTGACTGAACCCTGACCAGCTGACAGGTCGACATGTCGCAGGTCAGGCTCGTCATCCCATTGCAGCCGCGCAATCGTGTCCAAAATCCGGTCGACCCCAGGCAGGTGCAGATGCTCCAACTTCGGTGGCGGATAAGGGATGTCCAAGCCAGTGACTCGCAACACCGGCGCTGCCAACGCATGAAACGCTCGTTCCTGCACCCGCGCCACGATCTCTGCGCCCACCCCGGCAAAACCCTGCGCTTCGGTCACCACGACGCATCGCCCAGTCCGACGTACCGATTCCACCACGGTGACATCGTCGTACGGGTTGAGAGTGCGCAGGTCGATGACCTCCACCGACCAGCCTTCGTCCTCAGCAGCGGCCGCCGCCTGCAATGCCACCGGCACTGACGGCCCATAGGTCACGAGGGTGACATCCGTGCCAGGGCGCCGGACCACAGCCTGACCGGGCGGGGTGAGGTCATGGCGGGCCGCCAGATCACGCAAGTCGACGTCGTCCTTAGACCAATAGAGCCGCTTCGGTTCGAGGAAGATCACCGGGTCGGGGTCGGCCACTGCCGCGCGAAGCAGCACATAGGCATCTTCCACGGTTCCTGGGGTGTAGACCCGCAGCCCAGGGGTGTGCGCGTAGTAGCCCTCCGAGGAGTCGCAGTGATGTTCGACCCCACCGATGCCCCCGGCGTAGGGCACTCGGATCACCATCGGCAGGTTCACCACCCCCCGGGTCCGGTTGCGCATCTTCGCCACATGGGAGGTGATTTGCTCGAAAGCGGGGTAGGCGAAGGCATCGAATTGCATCTCCACGATCGGCCGCAGCCCCGCCATGCACATGCCGATCGCAAAACCTACGATCCCGGACTCCGCTAAGGGGGTGTCAAAACAGCGATCCTCGCCCAGATCCCGCGCGATGCCGTCAGTGATGCGGAAAACTCCGCCAGCGACGCCGACATCTTCCCCAAAGACACTGACGCGGTCGTCGGCGGCAAGGGCGTCTCGCAACGCCTGGTTGAGTGCGTTCGCAAAAGTCACCGGTGCCATGTCAGCACCCCTTCTGGTCAGTGGTGGGTACGTCGGCGTCGGTGTCGTCCTGTGCGGCGATCTCCGCGAGGACCTGTTCGCGCTGCTCTTGCAACTGGGCCGTCGGGGTGGCATAGACGTGGTCAAAGAGGCTGCCCGGGTCGGGCTGCGGATCGATATTCATCCGTTCGCGCAGGTCAGCTGCCGCATCTTCGGCGTTCTCGGCAATGAACGCCGCTGTCTCGTCGTCCAAGGTGCCGCAGGCACGCAGATAAGTCTCCAACCGGGCTAACGGATCGCGCGCGCCCCATGCAGCGACGTCTTCGGCGTTGCGATAGCGGGTCGCGTCGTCGGCGTTGGTGTGGGCTTCCATCCGGTAGGTGTGCAATTCGATGAGAGCGGGTCCGCCGCCGGCACGGGCTCGTTCGATGGCTTTGCCCACGACAGCGAGCACTGCGAGCGCGTCGTTGCCGTCGACTTGTTCACAGACCATTCCGTAGCCGATGCCTTTGTAGGCCAGGCTTGGAGCGGCGGTTTGTTTGGACAAGGGCACTGAGATCGCCCAGCCGTTGTTCTGGACGACGAACACCACGGGGGCTTTGAAGACCGCTGCGAAGTTCAACGCTTCGTGGAAATCACCTTCGCTGGTGGCGCCGTCGCCGATGAAGGCCACGGCGACGCGGTCATGTCCTTGTCGGGCTTCGCCGTAGGCGACTCCGGCGGCGTGGACGAGCTGGGTGGATAGCGGCGTGCACTGGGGGGCGGTGTGGGTGGCCATCGTGTCGTATCCGCAGTGGGCGTCACCGCGCAGCAAGGTGAGCACTTCCACGGGGTCGATGCCCCGGGAGATGAGGGCCACCGAGTCTCGGTACGTCGGGAAAAACCAGTCGTCAGGGCGCAGCATCAGCACTGAGCCGACTTGGCAGGCTTCTTGACCTCGTGAACTGGGGTAGACCGCAAGTCGGCCTTGCTTGGTCAGTGCGGTGGCTTGGGTGTCGAAGCGACGGCCGATGACCATGAGGCGGTAGCACTCCAAGAGAAGGGCCTCCGGCGGTGGGGCATAGTCATCAGTGACCGGGGTGACCCGCTCGCCGAGCTCGTCGAGGAATCGCACCGGCTCGGGCGCGGGCATCAGCCCGGTCCTATCTGTCGACGTCGTCGTCATCGGAATCCCTTCCTCGCCCGCTTCGTCGCGGTCCTGAGTGGCGGTGCATCGGCAGGCCTCGACACGGCCTGGTGTCACCATGGGTCACGTTGTGATCGTGCTCGCGCCGTACCCTCGGCTCAAGCACTCCCGGCAAGACGAGACTAATTGGCTTGAATAGCCTCTAGTACCAAACTAATTGTCATTCATAGGTGAGCTGAGACAGCACACGGTGGATGCAGGAGTGGCTATCGCTGAGGTACGGTGAGCCGCAGACGACAGGGGAGCGCCCACGCGCTGAGAGTGCGGACCCACCGCAGACCCTCGAACCTGATCCGGTTCACACCGGCGGAGGGAGTCGGGATATCTCAGGCATGCCACGACGACGCACCGTGATCCGCGGAGCGCCGCTGGGTGGCACGCCCCCCAGCGGCTCCCCTAGGAGACCAGCGGGTAGATAGGACATCAGCATGAATCACCACCCCGACACCACCCGCCCGACCGGCGTACTCGCCCGCGGTGGGCCTTTTGCCTGGCGGGCCATCGACCTGGTTACCCTTGCCGTTCTCGGTGTCGCCTTCGGTGTCGTGTTCTGGGGTTTTAGCACCTTCATTTACCCCCTGGTCGAAGTCTTCACCCAGCTGTTCCCGCCGGCCGGGGAATTGATGCTCGGGGTCTGGCTCCTCCCGGCGGTGCTCGGCGCGCTCGTCGTCCGACGTCCCGGCGCGGCCTTGTTCATTGAACTGGTCGCTGCCAGCATCGAAGCGATCCTCGGCAACAAATGGGGCGGTGCCGTGCTGATCTCGGCCGTGTTGCAAGCTGGTGGAGTCGAATTCGCGGTAGCTCTTTACCGTTGGCGCCGCTGGAAACTCGATGTGGCTGTCCTCGCTGGTGCCCTCGCCGCGGTCAGCGAGATCGTCCTCTATGAATGGTGGACTTATGTCGCTGAATACTCTCCTCTTTACAAAGCGGCGTACCTCGGCTGTGGGGTGATCTCCGGGGTCGTCGTGGCTGGAATACTCAGTTGGAAAGCCATTCAACTGCTTGCCGCCACCGGAGTCCTTCATGCCTTCCCAGCTGGAGAAGAGCTCTTGGCTGCGGAAGCCACCGTTGAGGACGACATCCCGCACCCCTGATGACCTCCCCGCGCGCCCGGATCCGCCCCGCCGACGGCCCCCGCTCTGGCGGCGCCCGCATCGACCTGAATCACCTCAGCTGGACCCCGTTGGGTCGGCGACGTCCGATCCTGGATGCACTCGACCTGCACCTGGAGCCGGGTGAAAAGGTCCTTCTCGCCGGGGCCTCCGGCGCCGGAAAGTCCACCCTGCTCCGAGCGATTGCCGGAGTCCTCGACACCGTCGACCCTGGCACGATCACCGGGCACGTCCTCATCAACGGCACCCCCGCCCACGCCGGTGATGGACGGGTCGGATTGATGGTCCAAGACCCCGCAGACTCCCGAGTCGCAGGCACCATCGGTCGAGATATCGCATTCGGCCCGGAAAATCTCGCCGTACCCCGCGATGACATCGCCCAGAGGGTCCGCCACGCCCTTCGCTGCGTGCACCTGCCCTACCCTGCCCACCATGCGACCACCGCCCTCTCCGGTGGTGAATCCCAACGACTGGCCCTCGCCGGACTGATTGCCCTGCAACCCCAGGTCATCCTCCTCGACGAACCCACCTCCATGCTCGACGAGCAGTCCGCCGCCGCCGTACGTCGAGCTGTCATCGACACCGTCGATGGCACCGGCGCCACGTTGATCGTCGTCGAGCACCGACTCGACGGTTGGGTCGACCTGGTGGACCGCCTCGTCGTCCTCGACGCTGAGGGCACCGTCTCCGCCGACGGGCCAGTCCAGAAGGTCCTCGACACCCACACCGCCACCCTCCTCAACGCCGGTGTCTGGGTGCCTGGCGCCCCTGCCCCTGACCTTCCTGCCCTCCCCGATGACCTCTGCCGCCCATGGCCAGGGGTCATCCCTGAGCACCTCGACGTCCCCCTCATCACCGGCACCGACCTGACCCTGCGGCGGCGCCCGCGACGCGGACTGCGCGCCCTCACTCAGCCTGAACCGGACATCCTCGCCCTGACCGGGGTATCCACTGAATTGCTCCGCGGACACGCACTCGCCGTCCGGGGGGCTAGTGGCGCGGGAAAGTCCTCTCTGGTTGGTGTCCTTTGTGGTCTTGATGCTCCCACCAGTGGGGAGGTGAGGGCGGCGTCGGGATTCTCGCCGCTGGGACGCACTGCTCCGCACCGATGGTCACCCATCGACGTGGCTGCGCGCATCGGCTGGATCCCCCAGCGGGCAGCAATGGCCGCGGTGGGTGGGCATACCGTCCGAGATGCCCTGCTGAGCACCCCCCGCGCTTTGGGTCGCTGGAAGAGTGGCGCCGGTGGCGCCGGTGTGGTCGGTGACTCTGGGCGTGCTGCGGAGCATCGGGTCGACGTCCTCATGGATGTCCTGGGGATCGGGCATCTGGCCCGTCGGCATCCGCATCGGCTTTCCGGTGGGGAACAACGACGTCTCGCTGTCGTAGCAGCTGTCGCTCATGGACCAGCGGTGATCGGCGCTGACGAACCCACGGTCGGTCAAGATCGGCACACCTGGGCGGCGGTCGCTGCGGTTCTCGTGGCGGCCCGGGATGCTGGCTGCGCGGTCGCGGTCTCTACCCATGACGATGCTCTGGCGGCGCATGCTGACGCGACGCTCCATCTGCACGCTGGAGCTATGCGGGTGGCGGGAGGGCCGCAGTGATGTGGGGTTTGCTCAGGCGGTGTGGTCCGTTGTCTCTGATGGCATCGTCATTGGTGCTAGTCGTGACGGCTCCGGCCATTCGCACCTTCACTCAAGCGCTGATCAGCGCCGGTACGGCGATTCTGCTCCTGGTGATCGTGGTGGGTCCGGTCCGGTTTCCGTGGGCCAGGATCCTCCCCGGGGTCTTGGCTGTCCTCTCGGTCACGTGGTCAAACTGGCTGCTGGCCGCCACTCCAGATGGCATGACGGCGGTCACTGCGGGCCTTCGGGTCGGATTCTTCGTCATACCGGGAATTATTTTTGCTTCGTTTGTGGACCCGTCCACGGTGGGCGACCATCTGGGGCAACGGTTGCGGTTGCCGGCGAGGCCGGTCCTGGCGTTTGTGGCGGCTCTGCAACGTTTTGAGGATCTGCAGCAGGAATGGGAAGACATTCGACGGATCCGGCGGATTCGTGGGTTGGCTTCCGGTCGCGGGCCTGTGGCGCTGGCCCAGGATGCAGCGACGTCTGCCGTGATGTTGATAGTGGAGGCGATTCGGGCTGCCGGTCGGATGACAGTCGCGATGGAAGCTCGCGGATATTCGGCGGCGGCGGCATCGGGGGAGCCCCGGACGTGGGCTGAGCCAGCTCCCTGGACCGGCGCCGACAGCACCTTGGTGATCATGAATTCACTGCTGGCGGCGTTGCCGGTGGCGCTCCTGTGGTGTGGATAAGACCCAGGCCGAAGGCTGCTGACTGGCGCCCCGTAGGCTCCTCGTGGAAGACGATGTGACGAGAGGTCCTTCTGATGCCTGATCGTACGTCCCCCACCGCGACGGCTCTGGATGCGACAGACCGGGCCATCGTGGCAGCCCTGGTGGATGACGGACGCCTATCCATGCGGGCTTTGGCGCAGCGGCTGCACATCAGTCGTGCGAATGCCTATGCCCGGGTGGAGCGGTTGACCCGATCCGGAGTGATTGCTGGGTTCACTGCGCGAGTGGTCGCAGACCGAGCCGGGTTGTCCACCGCGGCCTATGTGAGTCTGTCCATCGAGCAGGATTCGTGGCGTGAGGTCCGTGACGCTCTCGTCCAGGTGCCCTACGTCGAGCATGTCGCCCTAGTGGGTGCCGAGTTCGACGTGATCACCTTGGTGCGAGCTCCGGATACCGCGACCTTGCGCGATGTGGTCCTAGAGCGTCTGCAATCGATCCCGGGAGTGAAAGCATCTCGGACGTGGCTGGTGTTCGCCGACGTCGAGACCCCGGGTCCGTGGCGGTCGATGGAGCCCACCGGCACCGCTGACTGACCTGGCATCGCTGATCTGGCCTGAGGTGTGCTCTCAGCGACGTCTCTTGCGCTGGCGTCCCTCGCCTCCGACGGCGGTGCCATCGGAGGCGAGGAGGCCCAGGGTGCTCCCTGAGGTCAGTCCGCAGTGATTGCGGCCCGGGTACGGTCGCCCACGGACTTGCCGTAGTACCGGCTCCACTGTCGGCTGGCGAGCATCCGAGCGACAGCGATCGCCGCGCCGGAAGCCATGGCCCACGCCATGGCTTCCCATAGTTCGGTGTCGGGGTCATCGGGGTTGGTGGGGGGTTCGCTCGCCATGACGGCTTTCCACCCCTTTTCACTGACGATCTTGGCCACGGCTGCTGCGCCGACCGCTGCGCCCGCGCCGACCAGTTTGAACACCTTGTCGCCCACGGTTGCTCTCCTCTCGCGAAACACCCGACGACACGTCGGGTCTGGGCTCAGTCTGCCAGGACATGATGATCCCGACATATCGCCGGGTGGGCTCGGCCAGCGATGCTGCCAGGTCGTGTGCTGAGAGGCATGACAACAGGGGTGGCGCCGGTCGCGAGGACCGACGCCACCCCTGTGGGTGCGGCTACGTCGTCAGTGCTTGGCGGAACGACGACGCGTCATGTAGATGGCACTGCCACCAGCGGCCAGCAGGGCCAGACCGCCACCTGCAATGAGCAGGGTCTGCGAACCGGTCACCGGGAGTTCCGGGGTGTTCGGCGGCGTCGGCGGGGTGTTCGGTGGGGTGGCCGGAGGGGTGTTCGGCGGTGACGGCGGAGTGACCGGCGGGGTGCCGGGCTTCGTCGTGGTGGGCGGCGGCGGCGGAGCGTCGACGGTCACCGTCTGCTCGGGGCTGTTGATGTCCTCGTGGGACGCGACCAGGGTGTCACCGGTGATGACCTGCTCGAAAGCCACCAGGCTACGACCGGCGTGGCCCGCGGGGACCTGGAAGGACACGGTGGTCGTGCCGCTCTCAGAGGTGGGCGTGAAGCTGCCCTCACCGGTGATGCCGGTGCTCTTGCCAGTGGCCTTGTCCATCAGCAGGCCCTTGACCTTGTAGGTGGTGCCGGGCTTGAGGCCGGAGTAGCGGATCGTGTCGACAACCGTGCCACCGTTGGGTGACAGCTTCTTGTCGTTGTCCGCCTTGTCGATCGCGGTGGTGCTCAGCTTCGCTGGGGCCGGAGACCAGATGAAGTGCGCTTCGGCAGTCACCTTGGTGGCGCCAGCCTTGGCGGTGATCAGCGACTGCTTGCCGTGCGAGTACCAGACGGTACCGGCCGGGGCGAGTTCGCCTTGGGCGACGGCTTCCACCGAGGCCGTACCGGCTTCGGCGCCAGCTTTGATGCTGATGGTGTGCTTGCCCTGCGGCAGCTTGACCGGGGAGTTCGCCGGCTTACCGTCGATCAGCAGCTGAGCGCCCTGGGGGAGCTTGGCGGTGATCTCGGTCTCCGCGGAGGCGGTCAGCTCGGTGGACTTCAGCGTGGTGTTGCTGGTGCCGGAGATGCTGTTGAGCGAGAAGCTCGGGGTGACCTTGGGCGCCTTGACGTCCGTGGCGTTGGCCACCAGGTACTCGTAGAGCTTCTCCGCGGACTCGTCGTTGCCGACGTTGTGCGTCTGGAACGGCTTGGACGGGACGAAGCCCTGCGTGTAGTGCCAGATGGCGGCCTGGGTCGCAGCGACGATCCGGGTCTTGTCCATCGGGCTGTTGATTCCGGCCTTCTGCAGCACCACTTCGGGGGCGACACTGGGGAAGGAGTTTGCCGCGATCCAGGCCACCTTGCCGGAAACCTTGGACCAGTTCGGGTCGTGCGAGTTGTAGGAACTCCACTCCCGCTGGATGTAGCGGACGGTGCGGTTGCGGACGTCGATCGGGACGTCCATCTCGATGCAGTACAGGCCCACATCGCTGCCGGTCAGGTCATCCTTGAGGTGGATGAGGGCTGTGTTCATCTTCCGCTGGGGGTCCGGCTGGGCCCGCAGGACGGTGTTCTCGTGGCTGCCGCCGTTAATGTGTGCCTCGTTGGGGGCAGCGTGCGCCGTCCCGCAGGTGAGCGCTCCGGCGCTGAGCGCGAAGGAGCAGAGCACAGCGCTGGTGCGCAGTGCGGCCCGACGGGGGCTAGACGTGTGTCGTACTCGAGCGTCCTGCGAGTCGACCGCCGGTAGGGGGGCCTCTTCTCGCAGGGATGCGAGGGCCAACGGCCTATGCATGGTGTCTCTCCTCAGCGGAGGTGCCAACCCGTGACCCGTTGGCTGACGGGGCATGGATCGACAAAGGGCGTGGCGGAGTCAATGACAACGATGACCAGGTCAGGGCGTTGACGGACCCCACTTCTCTGTATGGTTCCCGGATGCTATCGCGTCCTCTGACTCAAAAAAGAGTTAGTTGAGTGATAAATGAACGCCCGTCTTGGACGATGTGCCAGGTAGGGGCATTAAAGCCCGCTATACGACGTGTTCAGTGGGTCATAAAGTTGCAATGAGTCGTTATGGATCCGTGACGTCAGTGATCGTCGTATCGGGGGTACTGGTGAGTACATCGCACTCTTCTGCCATCACATATAAGCCATCTGACCAGCAGATATAGGGGTTTCCGGTAGAGATCGCACGGAGAGAACCGGGCAAAACTCCCCATCATCAAAGTGACATTTCCATTGCAGCGTTCCAGCCATCCATCAGCAGCCGCTGTCACCAGACACCTGTGGGCTGTGACAGCTACCTGTCACAGCCCACAGTTCAGTATCGAATCAGATGCTCAGCACACCACTTGCCACCTGGTTGACATGACCACCGACGAAGACGCTCTGATCCTCAGCCACATCAAGATCCAACACAGACGGACGCCCTACTGCCGCACCCTGATAGATGTGCCATTGACCGCTCTCACCGTGCGCAGAGAGCCAATGACCCAAGTTCGCCGCCCCTGAACCCGTCGCCGCGACCTCCAACACGCCCCCGCCTGGCCCGTAGAACATCCGAGACACGATGGTCTTCTCGTCTCGACGCGCCCAGACATACACCTGAGGGTCGGTGTTCAGCAGCATCGCGTAACTGTGCAACATGCGAGCGTCCAGGTGAGTCTTGGCCACGTCCTCAACCGTCTTGACCGGCAACACCACCCCAGAGCGGCCCGAATTGATCAGCATCACGTCGTCGCTGATGGCGGTGGTCGGCAACCCCACCAGCGAAGCAAGGATCTGCGGGCTTGACTTCAACTTGCGGCTCTCAGCCTCCCGTGCCCGGATCTGCCAGTTATCGCGCCCATACGGCTTAATCCACGTCGGCTCGCTCTCCGGCCCGGAGGTCAGACGCATCGGGGCACGACGAGCACCGGACAACTCGTCCACCACATGTGCGGTGCCGAGACTGGCGCTCCCGGCGAACCGTCCCTTGCCCTCCGGTGAGTAGAACCGGATGTCTGCGCCCTCCTCGGTGACCTCCAGGAGGAACACAGTCTCCAGATTCACCTGGCGGGAGATGGCTTGCATGGCATCTTCGCCGAGGTCCCGGCAGTTCTCGAACACGGCGATGGCGTTACCAGAGAAAGGGTCGTGGCTCTCGGCGAACACGTTGATGAGGCGGAAGGTGAGATCCATTCCTGCAGCTTATTGCCCATCGGAGGTGGCCGCGTCCGAAAAGGGGCGGAGCCGCGATCCGAAGGGGACTCGGATCGCGGCTCCTGGGGGAACTCAGACGCGCGCGCGGCGTCCGAGGGCAAGGAAGGCGGCACCTACGCTGATCAGGGCGAAGGCCACACCTCCCCAGATCATCGTCCCGGCACCGGTGTAGGGCAGGGTGCCGGTGTTTTCCGGCGCGGACGAGGTCGGAGCGCTCGCGGTGGTGTTGCTGGTCGCTGAGGCAGTGACCTTGCCGTTGGGGCTGCTGGTGGTAGTGGCGGCCTTCTCCGGCGGCACGATCGCGCTTGGCTCAGGGCTGCCGACGGGCGCGTCAGCGGTCTGAGTTGGTACGGCGACCGGTGCGGACGGTTCCTGGGTCGGCACGGGTGCCTGCGTTGGTGCAGGTGAGTCGACTGGCGTAGGTGCTTCGGCCGATGTGGTGGGTACGGCGGTCGGTGCGACGCTCGGTGCGTCAGTGGTGGGCGTGCTCACCGGGGTCTCGGCTGGCGTGGTGGGCGCGGCCGTGGGCGCGACGCTCGGTGCGTCAGTGGTGGGCGTCGGCTCTGGCGAGCTGACCGGAGTTGTCGGCTCCGGCGACGGCGCAGGGGCGGACGGTTCTGGTGTGGGCTCTGGCGCAGGTGCGGGAGCAGTCCAGGACAGTGTGGTGGAGGCTTCGGCGGTGGTCTGGGTGGAGGATGCGGTGATCAGCGACTGGTAGTTGCCACCAGTGCTCTGCCAAATCGTGCCGACCGGGGCCCCTACGCCGGAACTGCTCACCTTCACGTCCAGCGAGCCGCTAGGGGTGGTCGGAGGGACGCTCAGTGACAGCGTGTGCTCGCCAGCGACGACCGTTGCGGGCAGGGTAGTTTCCTGGCCGTCGATCGTCAGTGTCGCGCCAGTGGGAAGGGTTCCGTTGACGGTGGCCGGGTTGGTGGCTTTCAGCGTGATCGGAGCAAAAAGGCCGTTGTCGTCACGGGCAGGGTTGTTCGGTGTGAGGCTGACGCTCAGCTTCGGTGGGGCCACGTCGGTGGCGTTCGTGGTCAGGTAGTCGTAGACGGCGGTGGCGGCAGGGTCCGCGCTGTCTGCGGTGGCGCGGGAGGTGGCGGTCCAGAAGCCGTCGGCGCGGGGCTCGAAGCCCTGGGTGTAGTGCCAGATGGCGGCCTGGGTCGCGGCGGCGATGCGGCTGGCTGCGACGGTCTCACCGGCTTGGAGGGTGTACCCGGCGTTGTGTAGGACCTGGGTGGCGTTGATCTGCGGATAGGAGTGGGACAGGATCCAGGCGACCTTGCCGGAGACGCGGTCCCAGTTGGCGTTGCGTTCGTACGTCGCCCATTCGTGGGCTTCGTAGCGCAGGTTACGGTCGATGTAGGTCGGGGTGTCCCGTTCGATGCAGTAGACGTAGGCGCTGCCACCAGCATCCGGGCGGATCTGCATGAGCGTGGTGCCCATCCAGGCGTGGGTGGTGTTTTCCCAGACTTCGTTCTGGGCGGTCCCCCCGGTCAGGGTCCCTTGAGGGCCGACGGCGTGGGCGTTGCCGGCTCCTGCGACGAGAGCGGCGAGTGTGAGACCACCGGCGGTGGTGGCGCTGACGATGTGGCGTGCGTGACGGCGCATCTTCCCCGTGAACTGCATGGAACTGTCCCCTTGAATGTTTTCCCCGTGGATCACCACCCATGCGTCCTTTCCCCAGGATCCGCATGGGGTGAAGTGCCAATTTCCCCTTGTGCACTTCGCCAGAAGTCTTCGAAGAACCCCTTCTCCGATATCTTTCTGATCGTGATCTGCAGCTGCGCTGCGATCTCTATGTTGCACGTTCTTGAAGCCCAAAGTCAAATCAGCTAGATCAGCCATCGTGGCGCGGATCGACCACAGCTTGATCACCCTGCTTTAGGGGTGATTCAGGCGGCAGGAAAATCCTGAGGTGAGCTCTTCATGGTGGCGGGACAGCGATGTGTAGCAGAACTGACAGCAGGTTGGCAGAATGACATCTGCGCTGGTCGTAGCCAGGTGAAAATAAAAAGGCAGGATGTCATGCCGCCCCCATCATGGGTGAGACATGACATCCTGCCTGTGCACCCTCGAATGATCTATGAGATCGCTCGAGGCGACATTTCCTTGGTGGCGGAAATGTCACTGATCATGTCGTCACCCCTGAGTCCATGATCAGTTTTTCGCCCCCGAAGGACACATCCCCATGTACTTCGGGAGCGATGCCAGATTGTCTCGACTCCCCAGCCGACAATCCGGTCATCGCATTCCTGAAATGATGCTCCCCAGCTATTTCAGGATGTTTTCCTGTTCCCCAACAGGTGCGTTAATGCTGTCCCCCGATGATGCTGTCAGGATCACGTCGACGATGTCGGCATCCCCATGCCATCGTCCTGAATGCATCCCCATGCGTTCAGGACATCGCGTGTCCCTCGTGTGGTTCACGGTCCGTGTGTCCGGCCCGTGACTTAATCCTGAGACGGACGTCCGAGTCATGTCTACTTTCCGTTCGCTGACCTGGGTAAAGTGCCAGTAAACGGGGCAGCACTGGGGGTGCAGATCGTCAGATCCGCAGCGGCATTCAGGTGTTAACAGGGGTTAGTGAAGTTAACGTGGATCGGGTTGCTGGCTGCCTGGGCGGGCTTGCTGGGGGTGGGGGGAAAGCGCGGGTCAACGCAGCACAGGGTTGTAGAGCAGCGAGTTCGGCACGCAGCAGCATTCAGCGCCGATCGTGATACCCGGCGCGATCCGCCCTTCGTCTCGCAACCGCAGCAGGGCAGGGACGACCCGGTCGCGCAGATTCCAGGGGTCGATGGTGTTGAGATAAATCTTGGTGCCCCCTTCGAACCCGGCCAGTGTGGATACCCGCCACTTCACCAAGATCCGCCACGGCATAGGTAAGTCCACGTCTGGGGGCTGATGGCTCCACTCCTCGTTGCAGGGGATATCGGGTCCGGTCGCGGCATGACAGGCGTGCAGGAGGTCAGAGAGGGCAGCTCGCTCGTCAGGAGTCTGCTCCCAAGGGCGGCAGCGTGGGCTGCGACTGTAGATGGCTAAGGTGGGGTAGCGATGCCCGAACCCGACGAACGCCACGGCATGTTCGTTCTCCGCGACGATGAGGTTGTGGTAGCCGGCGTAATCCACGGCTAGTTCGTTGTAAAGGTTGGGGTTGGTGCGCAACCGTTGCAGCTCCAGCTGGGTCTGCACTCCGCGATCGTCGATCGCCACGATCTGTTTGTGCAGGTGATCGAAGGACGCCCCGGCCGGTTTCAGCCAGTTCTGGAAGGCAGCGACGTATCGCACGTATCTGTTTTGCTGGTAGAGGTCACGCATCGATTCGACGGTGAAGTCGACGTACCGGCGGTGCTCGTCGTACGTGAGGGTCCCAGAACCGGCGAGTTGGTCGTCGTGGGTGGCGCCATCGATGAAGTGGCGGCGGGCGACGATCACGTCATGCCCGCCGCCGAAGAACCCGGAGGATTGTTCCAGCTTGTCTTGCTCACCCAGCGCATCCCAGTCGGATTCAGAGCGACCAGACGCAGACCACCGTTGAAAGAGCACCCGCAGGACATGCTCCCGACCCAGTGGGTCGGCGAGATAGCGCTGGCGGTGCTCCTGGATGCTCGGCGGCAGGACATAGCCGTAGTTGGCGTGCCAATAGTCGTAGGAGACGATTTCAAACAGATTGGGGATACGTCGGAACTGCGCGACGCTCGCTCCGATCTGGTCGAAAGGCACGTGGTGCAGGGTGTGCCAGGTGCCATCGTCGACAGTCACCCGCGCCTTTTCTGGTGGCGTCTCGGGGTAGCGCTGCTCACAGAACGCACAGTGGCGGCGCGCCTCGAGAGGCTCGACCGGGAGTGGGTCGCTGCGACGTACCCCGAGGGGACGGTTGCCTCGCCCCGGTACGGTCCACACCTCCGTGCCGGTGAACGGATGGATCTGCTTCACCGTCCCGTCGGCCATCTTCGTCAACGGTTCTGCAGAAGGCATGTGTGGTTGCAGCACGGCAGCAGCCTAGAGACGGGAGGGCGGTCACCACGCCCCGGGGCTCACAACCGGATATCGGCTCGTGACTTGCCGTGCGCATCGAGCCAAGCCACCGCCTTGTCCATCACGTCCCCGGAGTACGGATTGGTGAAACCGGCTCTCCCGCCGTTGCGCTGGTCGAGTTCAGCGGCGGCATTTTTTAAATAAACGCTGGTGACCGGCTGGTGCGGGGCCAGCTGGCCGGTACGTCGATCCAAGGCCAGTTGCAATGCGAAGGCACTGGCTGAACCGGGCTTGTCGGTGAAACCCGGCTCAATTTTCTCGCCGGTAACCTCGGTCAGCATCCGCTTGTCCGAGTCGGTGAGATACCGGAAGTCATTGAGGACGGAAAACTGGTCCGCCGTACTGCTCCGGGAGACCCGCTGCGTCGCAGCCGTCGTGACGGGCGCGTCCACTCCGTCATGCGGGGAAGCCGACACCGGCACAAATTGCGAGCGCACCGGGGGAACTACGGCGTCTGACCTGGGGGGTGGCATGCCGGGAGTCGGAGCAGGAATACGCATGTGCAGCCTCCGGAGGGTAAGTCGAGGCGGTCTGTCATGTGCCCTATCGACACTCTCGAAAGAAAGTGAAGCAGAAGTGGATTCGATGTTCTGCTGGGTTGTCGGCATGCCCGGCGGCTGGGTCTGGGGGAGTGTCAGTGATACTGGGCGATGCCATGACGAACACCTCTGACCTGCCTAGCGCCCCCTCTGCCCCCAGCATCCCCCGCGAAATATGGGTGCTGGTCGTGGCTGCATTCTGTGTCGCCATCGGGTTCGGGCTGGTCGCTCCGGTCCTGCCGGCGTACGCCCGGAGCTTCGACGTCGGGGTGCAAGCTGCCGCGGCGATCATCAGCGTTTTCGCGGTGATGCGACTGCTTTTCGCCCCGGCGGGGGGTGCCCTGGTCGTGCGCTGGGGTGAGCGATCGGTCTATTTGAGTGGCTTAGTGATTGTGGCGCTGTCGACAGGGGCGTGCGCTCTCGCCCAGGACTATTGGCAGCTGCTGATCTTCCGTAGCCTCGGTGGGGTCGGTTCGACGATGTTCACTGTGTCGGCGACCGCGCTGATCGTGCGGTTGTCGCCACCGACCATCAGAGGCCGCATCTCGGGGCATTACGGCGCGGGCTTCCTGCTCGGCAACATCCTGGGGCCGGTGCTGGGCGGGATGACCT
This sequence comes from Austwickia sp. TVS 96-490-7B, assembly GCF_019331795.1. Classification (GTDB taxonomy): domain Bacteria; phylum Actinomycetota; class Actinomycetes; order Actinomycetales; family Dermatophilaceae; genus Austwickia. The sequence continues at coordinate 146,959 of NZ_JAHPZL010000001.1, read as the reverse complement.
CTGGTTTCGGCTACCGGGTGCCCTTCTTGGCCTATGCCGTGACGTTGCTGATCGCTGCGGCAGTGGTGGCCTGGCAGATCCCCGCAGCGTCCTCACCTCGCCAGGACACGACGACGGCTCTGCCGGTGATGACGGTGCGTGAGGCCTGTCAGGGGCGGGCCTATCGGGCTTTGCTGGTGTCGAGTTTCTGCAACGGCTGGTCGACGTACGGCTCCCGGGTGGCTTTATTGCCGCTGTTTGCGGTGACCGTGCCGGGGATGGGTGTCGGCTGGGCTGGGGTGGCGCTGACCGTTTTTGCTGCCGGGGATGCGGCCGCGCTGAGCGTGGCTGGCCGCTTGGTCGACGTGTGGGGGCGCAAACCGCTGGTCCTCATCGGTCTAGTCGTGAATGGTATTGCCACTGCGGTGATCGGATTCTCCACCAACGCACCAGCACTGCTGACGGTGTCCTTCGTCGCAGGTGTCGGCGCCGGCATCCTCATTCCCGCACAGCAGGCGTGCGCTGCCGACGTGATCGGGCACGAACGCAGCGGCGGGAAAGTCCTCGCTGCGGTGCAGATGGCTCAGGATGCCGGCACCATCGTCGGTCCCATCCTGGCGGGAATGGTCGCCGACATTGTCGGATTTTCCTGGGCCTTTGGGATCGCCGGTGTGCTGATGGTCATCGCGGTAGCCGCGTGGCTGCCCGCCCCGGAGACGCTTCCTGTGGTGGTCGAGCATGACGGGCCGTACGGCGACCCGGTTGCTGACCCACCGCTGCCGTCCTGAGCTGACATCATCGCGCGCCGAACCCACGACAGGATGGCGGCTCACCGGGCGGGCGGCACGACCGGAGTCGGAATGTTCCCCGAGACTGCGGGGCTGCTTGGCACGATGGGCGCCCCCGGTGTGCCTGGGGCGGACGGTGACATCGACACCGTGGACAGCGCCGCTGTCTGCGAGGTCACCTGATAAGCGTCGATCAGCCACGGCCGCGACGGATTCCCCTTCACCACAGCGATTCGATAGGTCCGTTTGAGGATCTGATCGACCTTCCGCCCACCGTCAAGCATGTGAGTGACGATGCCGGTCTCAAAGCCCAACCCGAGGCGTTTTTTGCCATCAGGTCCCTCAGCGGTCCACGTGACCGGCTGCCCCACCGCAAAATTGCTAGACCGCCCGCTAGCTGCCGGGTCAAAGGTCAACCGGGAGTTATCCCAGGCCAGCCGCGTCAACGCAGAGATGCGCTGCGCCGCGGCACTATTCACATCCTGGGTGCGCACCAGATCCGCCACGTCCCGATCCCACTGCGCCACCAACGACGGCGACAAATACGTGCGGACCGTCGCGAAGTCCCCGACCGTGTACGGCTTGTCCTTGTCACGCCTGACCGCCAACTCGGTAAACCCGATATCGCGGACCGTCCCAGCCGTCAGGCAAAACGCTTGGGCCACCCCCTCAGCAGTGAACTCCGCCGCCGCAGCCGTGTCCTTCACCTGACCTGACCATTGCGCCGGATCACACGCCATCCCCGCCGCCAGTGACCCCGAAGCACCCCCCGCCGGAGCGGTCCCAGACGCCCCGGCGGGGCTGGACTCAGCACTCGTCGGAGCTTGCGTGACGCTGGTCGCGCTACTCGGCGCGCCAGAAGGCTGCACCACCGACAAGATCTGCGGAGTCATCACCGCTGCCCCCGCAGCAAGGACAACCACAGCAGCCAGCGGAAAGACGATCCGCGCCCACCGCGGGGTCGTCGTACGTCCCTGCCCCCTCCCACCCGCCGATGAGACGGTGGCGGGCGACATGCTTCCAGCCGCGGGGGCACCAGCATCGGTCGACGAGCCTGTCCGAGCTGCTCCGCCCCCGACCGCCCCAACCGGTTTCGGTGACGATGAAGGCCTCACCGGTTCCGAGCTGGGCACCGACGCCTCATCGTGACGGCCCGCCCCCGTGGCCGCTGCAGATGCCACCTTCTGGGCCGCAGCTGCCCGCACTGCCGCCATCCGCGCCGCAGCAACCTTGTCAGCGGCAATCCGCTCGGCAGCTCGCTGCTCACGCGCGGCACGCTCCCGCGGGTCAGTCGCATCGGGGCGCGCCGATGACGCAGCCGGACGCGACGGAGCCGCACCTAACGCAGGCTGCTCACCAGCGAGGCGTGCCGCAGCAGCCTGTGCCGCCAACAATTGCAGCGCGGCAGCAGCCGTCGCCGGATCGGCACTATCAGCCAGACCTGCTGGCGAGGACGGCTCTGCTGACGATGGCGTTGATGGTGATGACGGTGATGCTGCCGCCGCCGACCGAGACACCCCAGGATCCTGACCTGCCGCCGCCAGCCGCGCCCCGTCCCCGAGGCGAGACTCCATCGCCCGACGCGGCTCGTGCGGAGGCGGGGACGCCGGCGCGCTCGCCACAGGTGGCTCATCGACGACCGGGGTGGTGACGGTGGGCGGAAGATGGGGAAGGTGAGCGGGGGGTTCGACGTACTCCTCGACGACGGCGTCTTCAATGTCGGGGTAGGCGTGGACGCCGTACGGGTGGGGGTCGTACGGACCCTGGAACGGCGGTGCAGGGTAGCCGAGCGGTTCGTACGACGGTGGCAGGTATTCCGGAGCTGCCGGTGGATAGGAGGAGACAGTGTCTGGGGCGTCCACGGAGGCGGGGTAGGGCACGGACGTGCCCGGAGGGTACGGCGATTGCCCCTGCTCGGGGACGACAGGCTGGGGGCTGTGACCTTGGGCGAGGCGACGTCGGCGTTCGGCGCGGGTCTCACCCTGCGGGTGGGCGGAGTCGTCGCGCGTGGTCATGCCGGTCCTTTCGGGCAGGGGTCGGGGCCACCTCTACCGTTGACCTATCGACCGGAACCGGCCACGGGTTAGCTTCACACCTCCGTCTGGTGAGCCAATTACTTTGCTGGGCAAGGAAGAAGCAATGACGCGGGGGTCCAGCAGGCGGGCCGACGGTGCCCGGGCAACTGCGGCCAGGCTGCGGCGGACCAGCGCTCGACGCGGCATCGCCAGGCATCACACGACGCGCTCAACCCATGATCCAGTCCGATTGCATGTCAGATCTCTCGGCGGCTCAGGGCGAGGATAGCCACCCACAGGCAGAGGCCGGTCGAGGCCAGCGATGTCGCGGCCGGCCAGGCCCAATCCACTGAATTACCCTGTGCCAGTTTGGGCAGGACTGCGACGACACCGGCCGGGCTATACCTGGCAGCGGTGTCCCACATGCTCAATGTCGACAGGACGATTAGAACCGCACATCCCAGCCCGGCTGCTCCAGCCGCCGACCGTAGAACGCTGCTGAACAGCAACGACAGCGCTAAGGAGAGGACCGCGAGGGTAGACCACAAAGCACTGGCCCCGACTAATGGGCCGCAGGGGATGCTGGGGAACATCGCCAATGTCACGCCCCAAGTCAGCAGCGTAGCGACGGTCGTCGTACCAAGGATGAGGAGGGTGGCCGCGGCGAACTTAGCCATGACGAAGGCGACTCTGCTGATTGGTTTCGTGAGGACGATTGGGGCAACCCCTCCCGCAATCTCCCCACAGACGCTGCCGCTTGCCGTGACGATAACGATCAGCACCGTGAGGGGTGTCAGATTCTTCACCCACTGGGCGTAGGCGTCCCATGCGGTCGGATCTGGGAGCGCCGGGACACCAGCGCCCATCGTCGCGGTAAGCAGTCGCGGCGCCATAGCGGCCAAGATCGGACTCGCAACCGCGTTCAGCAGCATAAAACCCGGGAGGACAGCGATGCGCCACGTACGAAGCGTCTCGCGAACTTCTTTCATGAGCATCGCCCGGAAGCCGTTCATGATGCCTCCGCTTGTCCGGTGATGGCGAGGAAGACATCCTCGAGGGTAGCCACGCTGGTCATGTAACGGTCCAGGGCCAACCGTTCGGCGGCGATGAGCTGGGGGATTCGAAGACTCGCGGGTTCGGCGGCGCGCAGCTGCAGAATCCACCCGTCCTCGGTGTCCTCAATGGCGCTGACCCAAGGCTCAGCCGCCAAGGTCTGCCGTAAATGAATCAGCGAGCCGGTCCGGTGCGGGTCTGTCACGCGCAGATGCACACGTGCATGATTTCGGTATCGCTCCGTCAGCTCCTGCAGAGGCGCTTGGATCATGCATCGCCCGTGGTCGAGGATGGCTACGTGATCAGCCACGCGCTCGACATCGGACAGGATGTGCGTGGAGAAGACGACGGTCGTGCGCCCACGCAGGGACGCCACCAGATCGAGGATCTGGTGGCGTCCGATGGGGTCCAGCGCGGAGGTCGGCTCGTCGAGGATGAGCAGGTGCGGCGCATTGATCAGCGCTTGTGCGATCCCAAGCCGCTGCTTCATGCCACGCGAGTACCCACCAATCTTAGTGGTTACTCCGTTGAGCCCGACCATCTCCAGGAGCGTGGTGCTCCGCTCCCTGAGCGTCCTCTCCGCTAGTCCGTGGGCGTGACCGGCGAATGCCATGAACTCGGGGGCGCGCATCCATTCGTAGAAGCCCGGCACGTCCGGTAGATAACCCACCATTGAGGTGAGTTTCGCCCTGTCCCGGCCCATATCGTGCCCCAAAATATGGGCCGTTCCGGCCGTCGGCCGGGCCAGGCCGAGTAACAGGCGGATGGTCGTCGTCTTGCCGGCGCCGTTTGAACCCAAGAAGCCGAAAACCTGGCCTGACTCCACGGTGAGGTCGAGACCCTCCAGGGCCACCTTGTCGCGGTACGCCTTGCGCAGGCCGCGCGTCTCGACGGCATTCATCGGGGGCCGCCCGAGGCGGTGCACACGGACCCGGCCGATATGGCAGCCGATTGCATGTGGGTCTCCATAGTGAAGAGATGCGATGGGCTCACGGCTTCTCCTCGCGCGGTGGTTTTTTTTGGGGGGAGGCGGAGCCGACACCGTGTCCTTGTGGGCCATCCGTGAGCGTCACCGCCTCGCAGCCTTGCGCTCTGATCAGCAGATGATCCGCATCGAGCTCATGTTTCTCGGTGCCCCCAACATCCGACAGGACACGAGCCGTGACCGTCGGTCGGGCACCGACCCGCGCCTCGGATCGCCCCCGCAGGGCGGTCACCTCAGGCCACGTGCGTAGCTGCTCGGTGAGCCTCCACCGCTGGAGAGATTTTTCGCCACGGGTACGAGGTCGTATCTCGCCACCACCTGCATGCACATCGCACGACAGGGAGCGGATGCAGCCCTCCAAGAAGGGCTGCTCCACCATGCGTAAGCAAAAGCTCATCGCTTGCCATAGAGCACATCAGCTACGTGGTCTGGATGGGATGTGCCGATCCGGCCGTGGTTGTCGATGGCTGCGGGACGGCGGCCAAAGAACAGGAACGTGATCGCGCCGATGAAGTTGAGGAGCAAAATTGCCGCTAGCCAGACCCAGCGATTTCCAGTAAATCGGTCGGCGGGGGTTCGTGCCCACCGGAAGAGCGCCAATGCGAGTAAGCAAATCTCGGCGATGGCGAGGGGTACAAGAATGCGCCAGCCCAATGCAGTCGCCGACTCATAGGCGGGGGCACCGGTGATGAGGTCCTGAGCGAAGGGGAACATGCAGATATCCCTTCTGCGCGTGGCGCGGCGCCTCGGCTTGAGGGCAGTCCGCCGGGTACCTACCGATCGAACAGCGCGCGTGCGCACCCCGAACGATAGGACTCGGGCACTCCTGCCGCATGGTTAAAGAACAGGTGGGCGATGCGCCGACGAAGCCTGGCGCCTCGCGGAATCGGTGGTACGTCCGATCTACTCAGACCACTGAGGCTAGTGTAATTCCACGTACCTTGCTTTGTGAGGGATAGCCGCTCATTGCTTGAAGGCGCTCCTATGTGAGCTCTGCTAGAGCTGTGGCACCCGGTGCGGGCCGCGCTGGGTGGGGAATGTCCGCCAGCCAGAACGGAGACGTCTGTCGAGGGGTCGGCTGATGCGCTCGTAGCAGCTCGATGGAGGGCAGTGTGCCAGCGTGACAGTGAAGACCTGGCTACACAAGGATCTCAAATCGTTTGTATGGACCAAGACCGCCGACTACATCCTCGATACTTTCGCCGGCTACTGCCAACGAATCGACGACTCACGACAATAAAAGGTGGGGGAACTGCCCCCGTCGTAAATCAGGGGGCTGGTGTGGGGTCGTCTGTTTCCGGAAGGGGAAGCAGGCTGCTGAGGTGCGCGATCTGGCGGCGTACTTCGGCGGAGTCGATCGAGTAATGGGCCCATCTGCCGCGTCGCTCTCGTGTGAGCAGGCCTGCTGCGACGAGGCGGCTCAGGTGGTGACTCATCGTGGGTTGGCTGATCCCTAACGCCTCAGGGAGAGTGCAGGAGCAGACGGTGCCGCCAGGAGCTGCGGCGATGTGGTGCATCAGGCGGAGTCTCACCGGGTCGGCTAGGGCTTTGAGGATGCTCGCCTGGGCCTGGGCTTGCTCTGGTGGAAGTAAGGCGGCGGCGTGGTCGACGCAGGGCGAGGAGGTGGGGGTCGGGGACGCCGTCATGGGGCCACCCTAGATCACATTGACGGGGGTCGATATGAGGGCTAGCGTCTCACGTATAGACATCCATCGATATATTGATGGTGAGGTGACTGAGGAGGAAACGGTGTCTTCTGAGCTGCCACACGACACCAAGCCCACCACGACCCGCTCGGGACTCGCGGTGCAGCTTCTCCTGGTCGCCGCCGCGTGGGTCCTGCTCTACGCCCTCAACGAGCAGCTGTGGACCTGGCTCTTCGTCGACCTAGCTGGCCTAAACCTTGCCGATCGTTTGTCCGGAGCGCTTCACTTCTTTCTCTATGACAGCAGCAAAGTGCTGCTGCTCCTGCTCGGGATGATCTTTGTGATCGGAATGCTCCGCACGGCCATCCGGCCCGAATCCGTGCGCACCTGGCTGCACGGGCGATCGTTGCCCATGGCGCTGATCTTGGCAGCTCTGTTTGGCGCGATCACTCCGTTCTGCTCATGCAGTTCCATCCCGTTGTTCATCGGATTCGTCGCTGCTGGGGTGCCGTTGGCAGTGACGCTGACCTTCCTCATCGCATCCCCACTGGTCAATGAAGTGGCGGTCATCCTGCTCGGCCAGACTTTCGGATGGGGACTAACCACGGCGTACGTCGTGTCCGGTCTGGGGCTGGCGATCATCCTCGGCGCGATGTTCTCCCGCCTCGACCTTGATGACCAGGTCGCTGACTTCGTTAGGGACACCCCCACCGCACGACTCCACGCCACCGGTCACCGCCCCACCCTGGCGGAGCGCGTCGCCGCTGCCCGCGAAGAGACCAACCAGATCGTCGGCCGAGTCTGGATGTGGGTCTTCATCGGTGTCGCTGTCGGTGCCCTCATCCACGGCTGGGTGCCCGCAGACTTCCTCACGACCTACGCCGGTCCAGGCAACCCCCTGGCCGTGCCCGTCGTCACTGCGCTGGGTGTTCCGCTGTATGCCAACGCTGCCGGCGTGGTCCCCATCGCTGAAGCGCTCTACGCCAAAGGTATGGCTCCAGGAACGGTGCTGAGTTTCATGATGGCCACCGTGGCGCTGTCCCTCCCGGAGTTTGTCCTGCTCAAACAGGTCCTTAAACCACGTCTACTGGCCTTGTTCTTCGGGTCAGTCGCCATGGGCATCATGGTGATCGGCGTTGGGTTCAACGCTTTCGCCTGACCACTTTGAAGACCGACACCACCCGCCGCCCACCTCACAGAAACGGATCGCCAGATGCATATCAAAATCCTCGGCCCCGGTTGCCGGAACTGCACCACATTAGAAGCCGAAACCCGGGCCGCTGTCCAACGACTGGGCTTGGACGCCACGATCGAAAAAGTCACTGCCTACCCCGACATCGCGGCATACGGGATCATGTCGACCCCTGGTCTGGTCGTCGATGAGGAAGTGCTGGTCTCTGGGCGAGTCCCTAAGCAGGACGAAATCGTAGCCCTGCTGAGCCGTTGACATGCCCCCTCACCAGGCTCCTCAGCGCTGCCGTCTGTGTTTTTTTGCCTGTCATCCACAATGCGGGGCGTTCACAGATGGCTGCGGCGTACCTCCGGCATCTCTTAGCAGGAGCAATCGAAGTGCGATCTGCTGGCTCGGTGCCAGCAGAAACCATTAACCCAGGACAGGTAAGGGCGTTATTCATGAGCGATTCGCCCTTTTAATGAATATCTAGAAGCTTGCAAGCCGCAAGTATCTCCGGCACGCATGCCGCGCAAGATCTAATCGCTCGTGAATAACGCCCTAAAGCAGCACGATAGGACCGTAGGTGGGTTTGCTTTGTAGGTGAGAAAAGGACAAAAAGTGAAACCGATCCCTCCATCTCGGACCCCTATCGCCCCAAAATTTTCCGGATCACCGCAGATCAGCCTCTGCGGTGCCATGGTGACAGGTGTGTATCGATTGCTGCCCGGGATGCAGGGGGTGGGCCGATAACACCTCGTGAATAACGCCCTGAGCTGACCATAAATTTACCTAATTAACCAAGACTTGAAGAAAATTTAAATGACGATTAAAAAAAATACCGGAAAAATAAACTTTGAATGTAAAGATTGCATTACAGTAAATCTTGAAACACTTTTCTGTAATGCATTAGGTCCCATCGTAGAAAGGGCGTTATTCATGGGGTATTTGCCGTTTCGTAAAATGAGGGCGTTATTCACGAGGCATTTCCAGGTCATTCTTGGCTACCAGCCAAGTCGATAGAGCTCGAGTCGGGTAATGACGGCAATGATATCGGGGAGTTCTGTGAGTCTGCCTCGCCAAGAATGCTGACACTGGCCATGGGGGAGGCTCGTGGGGATTTTCAGAAGGGGCTATACGGATAGACGGTTCCAGTGCCATTAAGAGTCAAGACACGCTCACGGTCAATGTTGGAGGCGGGGGTAAACCTGCAGGCGGTCAATTGGCACTTGGTTCCACATATGGGGGAGGGGGTGCCGGGGGGCGGCATGTGCTAGCCAATGAGACCCCTGTCGATGACACTGGCATAGGCGCTAGTGGGGGAGGATACTCCGGTGTTTTTATGGGGGCATCCCCAGATGCGGCCCACTATTTAGTGATAGCCGGTGGCGGAGGTGGTTCCGCTCCCTCAGCTGCTGGTCAGGGTGGAGGTGGTGGCGGTGAAACTGCAGATGCAGGTGGGCCATCACGCGGCGGTGGCGGAGGAAATCTTTCTGCCGGTGGCACTTCCCCTGGTGCAGGAGGAGAGTGCCTCCCTGGGGAATCGGGCTCGTCCCTCACAGGTGGCAAAGGCGGGAACAGCTGGGGTGCGAACGGGGGGGCTGGTGGTGGAGGAGGAGGTGGAGTCTTCGGTGGTGGCGGGGGAACAGGTGCGAATGCTGATCAGCCAGACTGTGGGGGAGACCAAGCCGCCGGTGGGGGCGGTGGCGGTTCGGGAGCTGTCCAGTCAATTTTTAATCTGATGTCTTCGACAGCTAATGGTGCCATGGGTGTGCAGAATGCTGGCGATCCTCCCTCTCCTGGCGTGGCAATTCCACCCGGTAACACTGATCCAAATTATATGTCAGGGGTAGGTGTTGGGGGAGGATTTGATCCTTCTAATGGCACTTCATCGGGCGGGCCTGGTCTCGTAGTGATCATGTGGAATATCCCTTCATTGAGTATTACGGGACCAGCCAATAACTCGTCCACGTCTTCATTGCGGCCAACGGCCTCGGGGAGGGGCACTCCGGGGTGGACAGTTAGTGTGCGTCGTGGCGGAAACATTATTTGCACCGCTCTCGTCGCGCCCGATGGATCGTGGTCCTGTAGTCCGTCTAGTGATCTTTCGCAGGGTGAAGTTACCTACAGTGCAACGCAGCAATTCGGTCAGGATCCGGAGTCTGCGGCGGTGACGACGACCTTCATGATTACTGCACCGCCTCCGTCTCCACCCGTGGTAGCGGCTCCGACGTTGACAGGTCCAGTGAATGGATCAGTGGTGCGGGATACGGTGCGTCCGGTGGCATTGGGGACAGGGACTATTGGCAGTGTCATCACTGTGCGTTCTGGCGGCGCGGTGGTGTGTACGGCTGTGGTGGGTCCAGATGGGCGGTGGTCGTGTACTCCTCTTGCGGATTTGTCCGCAGGTGTTCACACGTATACCGCGACGCAGCGAGCAAATAGCCCTGGTGCGCTGGAATCCGGCTCGGTATCGACCACGTTCACGATAGAGCTACCTGCGTTGCCCGCTCCGGTGATTCTGACTCCTGCTGAGGGAGGTTTTGCGGGGAGGACTCCCCAGATCACTGGGACTGGAAAGCCGGGCGCCCAGGTGAGTGTGACTAATGTGACTGATGGGGCCGTGTTGTGTACGGCGTTAGTGGGTTTCGATGGGAAATGGTCTTGTCGGTCTTCACAGTTGCCGTTCGGGGGGCAGCGGATAAAAGCAGTCCAAAAGATGCCGGATGGGCCAGTCAGCCCGGTATCGCCGGTAAGAAACTTCACGGTGGCGGTAACGCTGTCTGGGGCGGTGTTTAAGGACAGCAACCGTAACGGCCGTCTGGATGCCGGTGAACTGGTCATGGATGGTGTCCGGCTTGAACTGGGGTCCGCTGGGCCTGACGGCACATTTGGTACTAGCGATGATGTCCAGTTGGGCGCTGCGACGACCAGGGCTGGGGTATTCAGTTTTCCTGGGATCATGCCGGGGATGTATCAGTTGCGCCTGATTTCATCAACCTTGCCGCGTGGGATGTATCCAACCAACGATAAGGATGGAAGTGCTGATCGACGGATCGTGGTGGATGTTCCTGAGACTGCGTCGGCGCTTCAGTTGACCGGTCCAGTCTTGGGAGCAGATGCAGCGACGTTAGGCAGCTTGGATTTCGGTGAGATGTTTGCCGGGATCGATGTGGTCGTGCGTGACGCTCAAGGCAATCCGATCCGTAACGCTGATGTTTCATTCACAGACGCGGCAGGGACGGTGTTCACCGGGCGCACCGATGCGCAAGGGCGATTGGTCATTGATGGCAGCGCTGACAAGCCGATGGCGCTAGGCAGCGGTCAGGTGACTGCAACCCTCAGCGATGGCCGTTCTACGACTACTGATGTCGGCGTCGCGACCACAGTCACCAAAGTTGTCGCGCAGATCCCTGGAGATGCGCCTCAACCGCCCGCACCGACACCCCCAAGTCCGACGTCTGGTCCTGGCGGGGATCAAGAAGCCACGGCGGATCAGACCTTGCCGTACACCGGTGCGATTGGTGTCTGGGATCTGCTGTTGCCAGGGTTGACGGCAATGGTGGCGGGCGTGTTGTTACTCGTGGCTAGCCAACATCGACACTTCAGGAATACCAGACGTCAAGTCTGACGTCATAGATCAAGGGCCGGTCCGGTTGAAGCATGCGATAGCGTGGCTCCGGACCGGCCCTCTGACATCTCCTGGTGCTGAGACGTCGTTTGTCTGAGCGACGCGAACAGGCTTTGAACCACCAGGTCAGCGAGATGATCGGGTGTTACGGTGGGGGCGGCCGCAGACCTGTGGCCTATCGACTGCTCAGCGAAGCCGGTGTGAATCCGGCGCTGTCCCGCAACGGTGATGTTCGAGTTCGGTGTGACGCCAGACTCGACTCAGTCCGGTCGCCTGACCGTCGATGACCCATCGATCCCCGAGGTAGGGATCCGGGTGGCGACCGCTCTCGGTCGACGTATCCCGGTGCCCTACGCCTGGGGACGGCGCTACCGAGGAGCTAGCGAGATGCTTCAGCCCACCATCCCGACCCGGCGGCAACCCCACCCGGTCGGCACCGACCTGCCCACCGGACCATCTGGCGCCTCCGCAGAGATGATCACCCCGCCCCTGTCCACCTGGTCCGGGACGCGACACCACGGGCAGCAGTCGCTGTGGCAGGCTGGCACGCTCAAGCGACTCATCCACGACAGCCACCGTGAGCAGGGACGACTCGACCAAGAGGACTGGATCAACACGGCCCTAGTGGAAGACAGTTTTGAACTGGTCATGGCGCACGATCATCGCGGGCATCCCGTGGCCGGGGTGGACGTCGTCCGAGATGCTTCCGGTCGGCTCGCGCTCACGCAACGGGCGGTGCTGCCACGTTTCCATGGCAGCCCGGCCTTCGCCGGTCTGATCCGGCAGATCCTGGATGCTCACCTGGACCCGGACACGGACCACGCTGTCGTCGTGAAAGGCGACGCCATCGAGACGGCTTTAGACGCTCAGGGATGGCAGGTCAGTGGATACGCCGGTGATGGTCGACATGTGTGGCACCTGCCGGTGGAGCACCCGTGAGCTGTCTCCCGCCCGGGGACGACACCGATCACCGACGGGGCGGCGTACCGACCCTAGCCGGTACGCCGCCCCACCAAGACATGAATCAGACCACGCCGTACAGACGGTCTCCAGCGTCACCCAGACCGGGAACGATGTACCCCTGCTCGTTGAGCTGGTCATCGACAGCACCGACGACGAGTTTCACTGAGAGGCCACGGCCTTCGTAGCGCTGCTTGACGTGCTCGATGCCCTCGGGGGCAGCCAGCAGACACACCGCAGTGATGTCATCCGCACCCAACTGCAACAGATAATCAATCGCCATCACCAGCGAATGCCCTGTCGCCAACATCGGGTCGACGAGGAAACACTGCCGACCAGTCAACGACTTCGGCAGCCGGTTCGCATACGTGGTGACCTCTAAAGTCTCCTCGTCACGGACCATGCCGAGGAAACCCACCTCAGCGCTGGGCAACAACCGCACCATGCCTTCCAACATGCCCAAACCGGCACGCAGGATCGGCACGATCACGGGCTTGGGATCCGCCAGCTTGATGCCAGTCGTCGCGCACAGTGGCGTCTCGATCGGTTTGGGCTCGACACGCACCTCCCGCGTCGCCTCATAGGCCAGCAGCGTCACCAGCTCCTCCGCCAAACGCCGGAACGTCGGGGAGTCGGTGTTCTTGTCACGCAGATAGGTGAGCTTGTGATTAATGAGCGGGTGATCGGCGACGTGGACACGCATGAGCAAAACTTACCGTGTGAGCAGCGCAACCGAGAGTTCTCACGTCGACAGGCGCCCCCGCCGACCCGCCGGGCCGGGAACGCCACGACGGTACGACGACTGGATGGGGCAGGCACTGGACCTGGCCGTCGCCACCGGCCGTACCGGTGACATCCCCATCGGCGCAGTCGTTGTCGATCCTGACGGGGCCGTCATCGGCTCAGGAGCCAACCGCCGAGAAGTCGACGGCGACCCCACCGGACACGCCGAAATCGTCGCTTTACGCCAGGCCGCAGCCACCCTGGGCCGGTGGCGCCTCGACGGCTGCACCCTCGTCGTCACCCTGGAACCCTGCCCGATGTGTGCTGGCGCCGCCTCACTGGCCCGCCTCGACCGGATCGTGCTGGGAGCCTGGGACCCCAAAGCAGGAGCCTGCGGCTCGGTCTGGGACGTCGTACGAGACCGACACGTCCTGCATCGGGTGGAAGTGGTCGGCGGAGTGCGGGAAGCCGAATGCGCGCAACTGCTGTGGGACTTCTTCCACGGTCTCCGGTGAACAACAGCAGCCGAACGGATTTCACACTCCACGTCTGCTCTAGTACCCTGGGCGGCGGTGGCGTGTCCGAGCGGCCAAAGGAGCACGCCTCGAAAGCGTGTGTGGGGGCAACTCCACCGTGGGTTCAAATCCCACCGCCACCGCCCATGGGAAGGCCCCGGAACTCACCGAACTACGTGAGCTCCGGGGCCTTCGTCATTCCCGCGGAAGTCTCTAGCGATAACGCGTCAGTAACACTTGCGCCAAGTGGCATCCTGTCAGCATGAGCTACTACCTCGGTCCCGGCCGACCGCTCACCTCGCTGTCGACGTGGCAAGAGCTCAAGGCCGCCGCCGCGGGCGGACTCCTGAGTGAGACGCAGTGGTGCGAGGTGAAGGAGATGCCGTCGCAGTCAAGCAAGGCCTCGAACGTCGAGCTGGCTAAGGATCTGGCTTCCCTCAGCGTTGATGGCGGCCTGCTCGTCTACGGCGTGGCTGACAAGTCCTTCGAGGTCGTCGGGTGTGACCTCACGAACTTTGAGACGCGCATCTCGCAGGTGGCGGCAACTCGTGTCACCCCGCCGCTGTCTCCTGTGCTGAACCCGCCTATCCCGTGCCCGGATGACGACGGCAAGCACGTGCTCATCGTCTCTGTGCCGGCTTCACCCGTTGCGCCGCACATGGTCGACGGGAGCTACTGGGGCCGCTCCAGCGATGGCAAGCGCAAGCTCGCAGATCCCGAGGTCCGCCGACTCATCCAGGCTCGCGAGAACGCAGAGGAGAAGTTCGGGCAGATCCTCGACGACCTCGTGCGAAACGACCCGCTGGATGACTTCGTGGAGGACATGCCCACTGGCAACGGCCACGTCTACTTCGTGGCGCAGCCATGCGCGCCGGTCCTCGCTAAACCCATTGAGATGGATGAGCTGCGGAACGTCCTGGCTAACCTGCGCCAGTCCCCTTCATACGAGTTGCTCGCTGGCTGCACGTACAACGCACATGACCCGAGCGGCGTGGGTCTGCGATCGCACACAGATGCTGTGAGCGCCTCCGATGAACGCGACCTCGCGCAAGTCGGTATCGCTGACAATTTCATCGTGAAGGCGGTATACGGCGGAGCTTCCACGCACCGGACTTGCCCTTCCGGACCGGGCTTCTATGTGCCTATCAACTCGGTTGTGGCCTTCGTTGCTCAATGCCTGAACCTGGTGCACCACGTTGGCACCTCCACCGGATACCAGGGCGAATGGCGCGTCGGGGTGCATCTCACGCATCTGCGTGGAGCGTCGCTTAACTCCGATGACATCTCCTTCCAGCCCGTGCCCTTACGGACAGATGAACTCCGACGTGTCGAAGTGATCCAGCCGACGAGCTGGACGGACCCGGGCGCGGACGCTGGGGACCAAGCAGTCATTCTCTTGCGGGGATTGCTGCGTGGGCTGAATATCCCTAACGAGAAGTATGTCGATCTCGTTCATAGGAGCTATTGACCAGCTGTAGTTCCTGGGAGTATCGCTCGCCTCGACTCGTGGAGGTTCCCCCGCCTTAACACGGCAGCAGTGTGAGCGACCCGATGCGCTTTCTGTTGGCGTGCACGAGAGCCCATGTCTCACTCGTCACCAGTCCTTCAACCGCCCGTCGGGACCTCTAGATTGCGCAGATTCGTTCCCGCGGCGAAGATGTCCGCTCCTAGCATCCACTTTGATGCTTTGATCAAGACATGAAGGTTAACTTTGGGCAGAGACTAAGCGATGGGCTCGCTTCACATCTCGAGTTCGACTATATCTGTAATCGAGGCCATAGTTTCGGCGAATACCACGTTCACGGGGCAGTCAACGAGATTCTTTCTGCCAACATCGACCCCGGGCGCTATCGTATCCACGCGGGCTACGCGCATCCGGCTATTAAGCGGATGGAAGAGGGCTCGGGGCGCCAGAAGGAGATCGACTTCTACATTGAGGAGCGAACGGGGAAAGAGGCCCTGCTGTGTGTTGAAGTCAAGTGGGCTGGTTCGAGTCATGCTAGCTCAAGGAATTGCTCACTCGACGTCCTGCGGCTAGCCGCAATTAAGGCTGCTAGCCCATCTGACGAGTGTCTGTTTGTCCTGGCAGGAGGTAAGACTGCGGTGGCAAATGTTCTCCGCAAATCGCCCCTAGCTTCATCTGAGGGGCACGATCCACGGCTTCTCGACTTCCCGAGAGCGGCGAAGGTATCCAAGAGGCGAATCTATCCGACGAGAAAGAACGGGAAACCAGTCAGTTTTATTGCTGCTCAGATCGACAAGGTTCCCTCGGTTCCCGATCTGATCTACACCACTCTCATCTCCCCAGCCAGCCTCAGCCCTAATCGATTCCAGGTCTTGATGTGGCGGGTGGGTGTCTAGTAAGGGCGTTATTCACGAGGGTTTTACCCCTTTGAGGAAAGTCAGGAAACTTGCAGGTTACAGGCCCCTGCAACGGGCGGGTCGTCCGACTTCTCGCCGCTCGTGAATAACGCTCTAAATCGCTAATGTCTTTTTCCTTCATTCATTCAAGGCGCCATCACTGGTCGCCTCGCGTTTTAAACCCGTGAGTCTTCGCGATGCCCAGTGGCTCGTGGCACGCGATTCTAGGCGGTGATGGTAGGTAGGTTGTAGAAAAACCGTGAGGTGGGTGAGTGCAAAGTGGACGCTTTACCTGTAGAGGCGTAGATAGCGGCATCCCTGCTGAGCTGGGAGCCTGCTCTATAAGAGCATTATTCACGAGCTCTTAGCCCAGGAGTGAGTTTTGCGTCGAAAAAGCCTGTGACCTGCAGGTTTGCAGATTTCCACCAAGGAGGCAAAACCCTCGTGAATAACGCCCTAAGGTGGTTATAAAGAAGTCGAATCGACGTGGGTTCGACTCCTTCCAATCCCAATTGTTATCTGCCGCCCACTCGTCCACTGGAGTGGCCAAGACCTGCTCAATGCCAGTAGATATTTCTCCTTGCTCAAACAGAGAGATGATGGCGGCTAGCTGGCTGTCCTGCATCACTTCACCCAGTCATTGCTAATGTTGCCGCCGCTGCTCCCCATTGATACTTCGATGCCATGATGCGACTCCACTTATTGGTGACGATATTTAACAGATTCATGCTCTCAGGAAAACTGCCGATACGGTACCAGTCGCGCAGCAGGACTCGATCCTGAGGCACTCGACGAGCCGATTGCTCGGGTTGTGGAGATTTTCCGCCCTCAAGGTCTGGACTTCACCCAGCACCGGTTCTCGGTAGAAGAGCACGTGATTCTGTCCTCGATGAAGCTCTGACCTTCTCCGGCATCTCTCTGGAGGAGCCGGTTGTCTGCCAACTATGCCGACTGGCATGAGGCTGGCTGTCCCCGGGGAAAGAGGAGGATGGGCGCTGGGAGCAAGCTGAATGCTCGCCGTACGTCGACATGGCCTCAGCGCCAGGCGATGTGAAGTGGGTAACACTCAAAAAATGGACAGCTGTCCATCACGTGAGACACATCGCGGGGTGTTGCCGCCCAGTGTCATGCGATTCATCCGGTGTCTTCGCCTGCTTGGCGATACGGGGAAGAGTGTCCGCTACTACTGAAGCTGAAGATGCCGGAAAAAAGCACAGGGCAATCACGCGACGCATCTTCAGGACGCGTCGAAGCTTCTCGGCAAGATTGCGTCCGCTGACAATAACGTCTCGGTAACTTGCCGCTCAATATCACACACATGGAGCTCGACGGAAATCCGTAGAGTCTTGAAGGTCAGAGCCACGCTGTGACCCTTGACCATACCCCATCTGGGACGTCACGCAAGTTAACGTCCGTCACTCCACTATCAGTCTGCAAGATTGCATCGACGCAGGTCAGAGCGGACTTATGCGAGAAACATCAGAAGGCGTGACGTGTGTAACCTCCTGAAAATCAACGGAATTCCTCTCAGAGGGTTTACAGGTACGGCACAGCCGTAGTTAAATCTGCGGTGTTGCGCGGCCCAAGGCGTTCGAGTGCCTTACTGCCGCAACGGTTCTCGATGTGCATGAGGAGTAGGTTGATGCGAAGCGGTCGGTCTGGGATCGGTCGAGCAGGCTCGGGAGCGTTGGCCAAAGCTGCCACCGTCGTCGTGCTCTGCTTGTCCGTGACGTCACTATCCGCCTGCGGCGGAGACTCGTCTGACAAGGGCGCAAGCGGCGCGCAAGACTCGCCGACCAGTGCGCCACCCTCCTCGATGCCGATGCTTCCGGTCTCTAGCGTCCAGGATGGAGTCAAGGATGGCGTCGCCAAACTCAAGGTCAAACAAGACAAAGCCGCTGACGTTGAAGCCCTTCTGAAACTCGCGTGCGTGGTCAAACAAACCGACGGAAAAGGTGACGCGGCCGCCGGGCAGATCAAGAGCGAAGCCAAAGATCGCAAGCTGCCGGAAGCCGAAGCACACCCGGAGATTGT
The DNA here is from genome assembly GCF_019331795.1 of Austwickia sp. TVS 96-490-7B. Taxonomy (GTDB): domain Bacteria; phylum Actinomycetota; class Actinomycetes; order Actinomycetales; family Dermatophilaceae; genus Austwickia. Next base: position 129,098 of record NZ_JAHPZL010000001.1, on the reverse strand, counting down.
GATCGCAGTCGCGCACCAACACCTCTGCCCGTGACCGACACGGTCGGTCGCCGACACCCCTGACGACGACCACCTTCTGTCTGGGCCGTGGACCGAGGCCCCCTTCACCGGAGGTCCACGACCCTGATTGCCGACCACGATCCGCTGCCCTGACGTGATCGTGTCTCGGTTGCACTTCCTGTGCTCCTGACTGTGGATGTCAGGTGGAAGCCCACCTTCGACATCCAGCTGCCCCTACCTGTCTGAGCTGAGAGGACGCCATGTCGGCTACTCCTGTGTCCGAAAGACCCCCTACAGATCCCCTGAAGGCCAGTGGATCCACTGCCACCGACGAGCACGACGATTTTTCGTTGGTGCGGGTCCCTGAATCTGCCCGGTATGGGTGGGTCAGTGTGGCGATGCAGCGGTTTGGGATGTTGTCTGCGTTGGCGCAGTTCATGTTGGCTGCGTCGATTGGGGCGTTGGCGGTCCGCTTTGTCTTGAGCTTCCTTGTACGCATCCCGTAGTGATCCCATCCCCGGATAGGTCGAGGCACTACCCACTAGGAGCTTCCCCGCAGGATCGTCGTACGGCATGGCGAGGATTTCGTCGCGTAACGCGGTCAGGGACCGTTCCATTTCCAGGATCGAGGAGTTCATCGATCGTGAGCTCGTGGCGCTGTCGCTGCCCCACTGGCTGGTTTTCAGGGAGGCATTCAGGGCGGCAGCTGACGCGGCGCCTGTCCAGCCTTGTCCGCTAAGGGTTTTCATGGCTTTCTGGAAGGTGAGGAAGGTGTCGACGATCAGGTCTTGCGAGATGGCGTAGTCGCGAGCGCAGGCGTTCATTGAGTCTGGTTGGACGCTCTTGACCATTTTCTTCAGGTCGTGAGCGTTCATCGCCTCATATGGTTGCTGCCCCATGCCAATTCCCCTCTTCCCGGTCGCGGTGTGCGGGGGTGGCGATGGTAGAGGGTGGTCCGCCCCCCATGTCGGACACCTGACCGACTCATCATGACATGGGTGGGGGTGATCTCTGTAGACAATCCCAGGTGGCCTCTTTGTGGTGGTGCTGGGCCTGTCGGGGACCTGGCTGGATCGGCTCAGCACTGGGGTTGTGGCGCCGATCTTAGGAGTGCCACGGACGGCATCTTGGCGGATACGGACGGGCCCTGATGGGCCGGTGCGTGTCTGGTGTTCTTGGAGCCCACCCGGCACATCACACTCGAGGGGATCACGACAGATGGCCTTTCCCATCGGCGACAGCACCATGGGTGCTTTGCAGCAGGCGTTGACGGGCCTGTCGTTGCGGCAACGCACCATTGCGGACAACATCGCCAACATTGAGACCCCTGGGTTCCTCTCCGGGAAGATCGATTTTGAGTCCAGTCTTAAGCGGGCGTACGCCGAGGGGACTCCGGGTGCGGCGTCGATTGGGCGGGCGCGGTCGTTGGAGCCGACTCGGACTAATGGCAGCAATGTGAACTTGGACGAGGAGACCCTTGCCAGTCAGCAGACCTTGTTGACCACTCAGTTGGCGACGGCGGCGATGACCACGAAATTCCAGCGGTTGCGGATCGCCATCACCGGTCAGGCCTGAGAGGGGCGGGGGGTCAGATGAGCATCTTCGGTGCGATGAATATCGCCTATACCGGGTTGGTTGTGGATCGTAAATGGCTGGATTCGGTGTCGGACAACCTGTCCAACATTAACAATGTCAGCCCGACGAGTGGCAATGCTTTCCAGGCTCGGTACATCGTGGCGCGGGCCAATCAGTATGGCAATAACGGCGGGTCGTATGTCGCTGGCACGTTGTTCGGTGATCCGAAGGGGCGTGTGGTCAGTGACCCGACGCATCCGTTGGCTGACGCTGACGGCAATGTGCGGGTCCCGGACATTGACATGGGCAGCCAGATGGCTCAGTTGATGATCGCGCAACGCTCCTACCAGGCGAACTTGGCGGTCGTGGACCGCAGCAAATCCATGTACGAAGCGGCGATTGGAATCGGCAAGTGACCTTCTTCATCCCCGGTATCGCTACGATCCCGGCCTTCGGCATCCAGCCCGTGCGGGATATGTCTGGCGCGGACCGACTCACGATGCCATCGGCTGTGGGGTCGCCGGGTCGAGGTGAGTTCGGGGCGATCCTGGCTGACAAGCTCGGTGAACTTGATGCGCTGCATAAGACCAGTGACACGCTCGCGGTGAAGGCGGTCACGGGTGACTTGACGGACATCGCTGATTACACGATCGCAGCGAATGAAGCGACTGTGGCGACGCAGTTCGCGGTGCAGGTGCGTAACAAGGCTGTGGACGCTTTCACTGAGATCATGCGGATGCCATTGTGAAAAACAACGTCAAGTTGCAGGCGGTCGTGGGACGCGCGAAGAGCGTGTTCAACGGCTTTACGCCGGGGCAACGTGCCGTCACGATCATTGCGGTGGTGGTGGCTGTGGTCGGGATGGTGGTTTTTGCGAATTGGTCGTCGAAGCCAACTATGACTCCGATCTTCACAAATCTCAGCGCGGCCGATGCGTCGGCGATCACCACGAAGCTGCAGGAGACTGGCGTTCCGTACGAGTTGGGGGATGGCAGCAAATCGGTGCTGGTGCCAGCGGATAAGGCGAATCAGGCTCGGCTTGATCTCGCGGCGGCGAAACTCCCGCAGAATAGTCCAGATAGTGCCGGTTATGCGATGCTCGACAAGCAGAGTTTGGGTTCGAGTGACTTCCAGCAGAAGTTGTCTGCAAAACGTGCCTATGAAGGTGAACTGGCTAAGACGATCAAGAAGATCGATAAGGTTCAGGATGCCAATGTTTATCTCGCATTGGGTGAGGATTCGCCGTACACCGACAATCAAACCAAACCGTCGGCGTCGGTCCAGGTGACGATGGCCAATGGCAGCAAGTTGAAGGCTAACCAGGTAGACGCGATCACCTACCTGGTGTCTTCGGCTGTGCCGAAGATGGATCCGCATGCGGTGACGGTCACTGACTCCACGGGGCAGCGCTACACCGATACCGATGGTGGTGCTGGTTTGGATCAGCGGGCCGATCAGATTCGCGCAGTGTCCGCCGCGAAAACAGCTGAACTGCAGCGTTTCTTGGATACCATCGTCGGCCCGGGCAATTCGACGGTCAGTGTGCAGGCTGAATTGAACTTCGATAACACGAAGATCAACCGGCAAGAATATGTCTTGGCGAAGCCGGGTGATCCGCCATTGGCGGAGCAGCACAGCACGGAAAAAATGACCGGTGCTGGCGGGCAAGCCGTCGGTGGTGTCCTCGGACCGGACAACATCACAGTGCCTGGTTTAGGCCAGGGCAACGCCAACAGCCAATACACCAAAGAAGACTTCACCCGGCAGAACCCCTACGGCACGATCACTACGACCACGGACGCGGCGAAGGGGTCGATTAAGAAACTTGATGTGGCTGTGGCCTTGGATGTCAAGAACGCTGGCGCGTATAACGCGACTGACCTGACCGACCTGTTGAGTCGCGCTGCGGGTATCGACACGAACCGGGGTGACCTGGTGAAGGTCAGCAAGTTGGCCTTTGACACGAAAGCTGCTGATGCGGCTAAGTCGCAGGCTGAGGCAGAAGCCGCTGCTGCCCGACAAGAGCAGCTGCTCGACCTGGCGAAGAACGCCGGCTTGGTCTTGCTGTTGCTGGTAGCGCTGTTCATCGGTTTCCGTCGCAGCCGTAAGCGTGAGGAAGTCGTCGATCTGGGCGAGCTGCCGTCAGCGTCGCCACAGGCTGCGCTGCCACCGACCCCGACCGATCCGCCACTGGAGTACCAGTTGGAGTCGGATCTGCTGCCGGTGATCGAAGCCACTCCGGTGGATCCGCAGAGCGCGGCGCGGGTCTTGGCGCGCGAGGAGATCGGCAACTTGGTCGAGGAAGACCCGGACGAGGTCGCGCGCTTGCTGCGCGGCTGGATCTCAGAACGGAACTGACCCATGACGACGCTCACTCAGATGACCGGCCTGCGCAAAGCAGCCATCTTGCTGGTGCAATTGGGCACCGAGCATTCCGCGAAGATCCTCAAGACGTTGCGTCCGGCCGAGGTGGAGGCGTTGACCGCCGAGATCGCCCGGTTGGACAGCGTCGACGTGGACACCCTGGACGAGGTGTTGGAGGAATTCCGTCAGCTCGCGCAGGCCCGCCAGTATTACGTCCAAGGTGGGGTGAACTTTGCTGAAGAGGTGCTCATCGCCACGTTGGGGCAGGAAAAAGCCCACGAGGTGATGCAGCGGCTCACGGCGTCGATGGTGGAGATGCCCTTTGAGTTCCTCCGCCGGGTCGACGCGAAGCTGATCCTGTCGTACTTGCAGGACGAGCATCCACAGACGATCACGTTGGTGTTGGCGCATATGCAACCTGACGCGGCAGCGATCATCCTTTCTGGTCTCCCGCCGGAGACGCAGGCCGAGGTGGCGCACCGGTTGGCGATCATGGATCGCACTAGCCCGGAGATCGTCAAGCAGGTCGAGGCGCATTTGGAGCGGCGCTTGTCGACGCTGGTCCAGGCGAGTGACTACAGCAACGTTGGCGGTCTGAAATCTCTGGTTGACGTCATCAACCAATCCGACCGTACGACGGAGCGCCTCATCCTGGAAGGCTTGGAAAAACGGGACTTGGAACTCGCCGAAGAGGTCCGGGCACACATGTTCATGTTCGAGGACATCGTGGGTCTCGACGATCGGGCGGTGCAGGTCGTGCTGCGCAAGGTCGACTCGAAGGATTTGGCGGTGGCTTTGAAGGGTGTGCGCGAGGACGTCCGGGAGAAGATCACCCGCAACATGTCCGAACGTGCCGCGCTGTCCTTGGCCGACGAGATTTCAATCCTGGGCCCGGTGCGGTTGAAGCAGGTCGAGGAGTCGCAGGCTGTCGTCATCCGGCAGATCCGCATGTTGGAGGAGGCCGGCGAGATCGTCGTCAGCCGCGGCGGAAGCGACGAGTTCGTTGCCTAACGGCAGGTCGCAACGCGGGTACGTCATCCGGGGCAGCGAACATCCATCGCCGGTCCGGCCAGCACGGTTGTCTTCTGACCTGCGCAGCAGCGAGTTCCTCAGCCCGGGGATCGCCGATCCACGCCTGGTCGATCCGCATTTGGAAGCGGTCGTTGAGCAGGCGGCGATGGAAGCGCGGGCGCGGGGTTTCCGGGCCGGTCATGCTGCTGGCTATGCCGCCGGTCGGGAAGAGGGCTTGGCGCTCTTGGATGAGCAACGCCAGATGCTCCTCGAACAGGACGACATTGATCGGCAACGCCATGCGGCGTACTTGCAGGATCTTGTGACGAGCGTGTCCCACGCGGTCGCCGACGCTTTGCAGGTGCAGGTGCCCACGTTGGAGGAGTTGTACGACGTGGTGGCGACGATGACGGTGGAACTCGCTGAAGGGCTGGTCGGTCATCACTTGAGCGTTGACGGATGCGGCGCGAAAGACGCCATGCTGCGGGCGATGCAGCAGGCGCCACGCGGTGCGAAAGTCACGTTGCGGTTGAATCCCGCCGACGTCCTGGAAATCCAGGAATACATCGACGGGGTACCCGAGTGGGGTGACGTCACGGTGGTGGCTGACCCGTCGGTGGAAGTCCATGGCGCGCTCGCGCAGGCTGACAACGTGGAGATCGACGCGCAGTACGGTCCGGCTTTCGAGCGGGTACGTCGGGTGGTGCGTCCGTGAAAGCGTTGATGGCGCAACTCCTGGAGGCATCTCGACCGACGGTCAGTGGCCGGGTGGTCAGTGCGGTGGGTTTGTCCATTGAGGTTGCCGGGCTGGAATTGGGCGTCGGTGAGGCGGTGCGCATCATCGGCGATGAGGGGCCTTTGATGGCTGAGGTCGTGGCGTTGGGTGATGGCCGGGCCACCTGTATGCCGATCTCTGACTTGCGGGGTGTGCGGGCCGGATGCCCGGTGCAGTCCACGGGTGGCCCATTGCGGGTCCCGGTGGGTCCGGGCATGTTGGGTCGGGTCGTCAACGCACTGGGCGAGCCGATGGACAGTCGGGGTCCGTTGACCGATGTGCAGTTGGTGAGTTCGTCGGGGGTGCCACCTGCGGCGATGCAACGGGATCGGATCAGTGAACCGATGCCGTTGGGAGTGCGGGCGATTGACGCGATGATCCCGTGCGGCCGCGGCCAACGGTTGGGGATTTTTGCCGGGTCAGGTGTGGGCAAGTCAAGTTTGTTGTCGATGATCGTGCGCGGCACGACCGCCCCGGTCTGTGTGTTGGCCCTGGTGGGGGAGCGTGGCCGTGAGGTCCGCGAGTTCGTGGAGGGCGATCTGGGGCCGGAGGGTTTACGTCGTGCCGTCGTGGTGGTCGCTACGTCGGACGAGCCCGCGTTGGTGCGGTTGCGCGCCGCATTCACGGCGACCCGAATCGCTGAATGGTTCCGGGACCGCGGGCAGGACGTCGTGTTGTGTATGGACTCGGTGACCCGAGTGGCGATGGCGCAACGGGAGGTGGGTTTGGCCTCAGGTGAGCCCCCAGCTACCCGAGGGTATCCGCCGAGCGTGTTCGGCCTCATGCCGCGACTGTTGGAGCGGGCGGGGACGTCCCCGACAGGCAGCATCACCGGGCTGTACACGGTCCTGGTCGACGGGGACGATTTGAACGACCCCATCGCCGACAATGTCCGGTCCATCTTGGACGGTCACATCGTGTTGTCCCGTCGGTTGGCCACGTCAGGCCATTTCCCAGCGATCGACGTCCTGGAGTCCATTTCCCGGGCAGAGAAAGCCATCACCTCCCGGGAACAGCGCGCCGATGCGGTCGCGATCCGTCAGCTGATGGCCGCGAAACGGGACGCGAAAGACCTCATTGAGATCGGCGCGTACGTCGAGGGCAGCAACCCGGTGGTTGATAAGGCGTTGCGCCAGAGCGGGCAGATCGATGAATTCCTCCGCCAGGACATGGAGGATCTGACCCCGGCGGATCACACCTGGTCATGGCTGCATTCGTTGGCAGCTGCGCCGTAACCCTTGGCAGCTGCGCCGTCAATCCCAGGAGGGCGCAATGAGCGGTGAAAAAGCGCGACGGCGCCAGTTGGGCACATTGCTACGGATCCGCCGGTTGGAAGAAGACCTCGCCAAGGGCGAACTGGCCCGCGCCAACGCCCTGATCCGTCGCCAACAGGACCAGCTGGCGCAGGCCAGGCAGGCCTACCAGCAGCAGACCGCACCCCCTGAGGTGTGTGACGTCCGCGATTTTCAGGCCCAGCTCGCCCGCAACCGGTCGGTGGCAGCGATGGTGCGTGGCTCAGAACGCGCAGTCACCGATGCTGTCGACGAAGCCGCACGCACCCGTGACCGGGTTCGCCTGGCACGCATCAAGACTCAAGGACTCGAACGTCTCGTGGAGCGCGTTGACCAGGTCGTTTTTGCAGAAATGCTCGCCGCTGACCAGCGCACTGCCGAAGAGAGTAGAGCCAGCCGTCACACGAAGGGAAACCGATGAGTGTAGAACTGTCCGGGTTCGCGGCCTGCCAGGCCCGGATCGCCGACATCCAGGCGAAGTTCTTCGGCAACGGTGTCACCCAACCCGGCACATACACCGCCGACGGCGCCCTCAACGGTCGGACCGCGTGGAACTACAAACTTCAGGACCTTAAGAGCCTCTACGACACGGCAGCCGTCACCGGCGGTAAGTTCCCCTGGTCCGGCGTAGACGTCTCGCCATACAACACCAATGGCACCGGCAACGGCATCGGCGGCACCTTCACGTCCGGGAACACCCGCCCCACCAGCTCAGCGACCGCCGTCTCCGGGGCGTTAGCCATGACCGGCGCCAGCGGAAATGACGTCGTCGCCGCCGCCAAAAAATACCTCGGCGTGCCCTATGTATGGGGCGGCACCAGCAGCTCCGGCCTCGACTGCTCCGGTCTGGTGCAAAAAGCCTACGGCGACCTAGGCATCACCCTTCCCCGCGTCGCCGCCGACCAAGCCCGAATGGGCACCTCCGTGCCATCTCTGTCCCACGCCAAACCCGGCGACCTCCTCGCCTTCGGATCACCGGTCGACCACATCGCGATCTACGTCGGCGGCGGCAAGATGATCGCCGCCCCCCAGCCAGGGGAGAACGTCAAGATCCAAAGCGTCTACACCACCCCCACTGCGATCCGCCGAGTCGTCTCCGACGCGCCCGCTGCCGCCCCTTACGCCGCGCTCACCAGCAACGCGCTAGCGGCACCGAGCGGACCAACCGGGTCAGCACTCGCTGCCGCCCCCGCCTCATACCGGGCGCTCTTCCAGGCGGCCCAAGCCAAGTACGGCGTCCCGGCGGCACTTCTGGCAGCCGTCGCCAAAGCCGAAAGCGGATTCAACGCTGGCGTGGTCAGCCCCGCTGGCGCCATCGGACTCATGCAGATCATGCCCAGCACCGCCCGCAGCCTCGGCGTCGACCCCCGCAACCCCGCTCAAGCCGTCGACGGCGCGGCCCGCCTCCTCCGCGATGGCCTCAACCAATTCCGCACCACCGCCCTGGCGCTCGCTGCTTACAACGCTGGTCCCGGTGCGGTCAAACAGTACGGCGGGGTCCCGCCCTACCCGGAGACCCAAAACTACGTCCGCAAGATCATGGCTGACCCGGGAGTGCGTGCATGAACATCCAACCCGTCACCGAACTCCTCGGCACCGACCAGGCCGCCGGTCGGTCCAGCGCCGACGCCCCCACCGCAGACAGCACCTTCGCCACCGCGCTGCACCGCCGGATGCGCACCACCGCATCCACCGAGCAAGCACCCCCCACCCAGACCGCGAATCGGTCCCATGCCACCCGCACCACCGTGGCTCGTCATGCTGTCGACGCCGAACGACCCGCCCCCACCACCGTGCCTTCACCCACAGCCGACCCCGCTGGGGCCCGCACTGTCGATAGCGCCGCCACCGTCACGACAAGCGAGGCGACGACTCCCATCGGATCTGCCCTCGCCGTATCACCACTCGGGCTTCCACTGGTCATCGCATCCCCCACCTCAGCTCCCCACACCGAGGCTGCTTCTGCACCCCTCACCGTGGACACCACCACTGCGGTCACGACCACCCCGATGCTCCTCGCCGGGGTGAACCCCACCACCTCTGCGTCCCCCATCACCTCTGCGTCCCCCACCACCTCCTTTGGGCTGCCCGCCACTGCTGATGTCTCCGCCGTGGACTCCACGGCCACTGACAGCGTCATGCTGCCCTCAGCAAGCAGCCCGCTCACCACCACGATCCCGGCCCCATCCGCGATGACCTCGCCCACCGCGGTGCCGATGACCCCTCACACGAGCCCGCAGCAACACGACGTCACCGCCGCCGTGCCGATGACCGCTGCCCCCGCATCCCCGGCCGTCACTGCAACGTCACCCATCAGTGCTACCCACGGAGCTGATATCACGACCAGCGCAGCTGCCACCACCAGCGCAGCCCCGCCGTACGGTGTCACCACCAGCGCAGCCCCGCCGTACGGTGTCACCACCGCGACCCCATCCGCCGGACCCACACCCATCCTCCCCGTCGCTCCGGCCCCCACCGCCATCCCCCGCACCGACATCACCATCATCGACACCACCGCCAGCACCCTCGCTGCAGCGACCGCGCGCACCCTCGCCAGCGGCAATGCCACCGTCGACAGCCAACTCCTCGCCGACCTTGAATCCACCGCACTCCGCCTGGACGGCCCCGCCAGCACCGACGCCACCAGCAGAACCACCCCCTCGGCGCCACTGGCCCCCCCACACCCCAGCACCACCGGAACCCCCAACGTGCCCACCACCGCAGTGCCGGTCCCCGCCCTCGACCCCACCGCATCGACGCCGCTCCCGAGCACCCCACCCGTCGCACCATTGACCACCACCGACACGCCACGGCTTCCCACCAACACCGCACCCGACCGATTTGCCGCCGCGCTCGCCGGTGTCGGTGTCGGTGTCGGTGCTGACAGTGCGACAGCGACAGCCTCTCTCGATGCTTCCGACCACCCGGCACGACAGGCTGGCGCGCCCGCAGCCTCTCCAGCCAGTGACCACCAGGCTGCGGAGCGGACCGCCTCCCCGGTCATGCCGACCCATCAGGTGATCACTCCCACCAACACCCACCTGACGCCGGCGAGCACCCCGCCGACTCCGGTGCACGCTCAGGTCGCCGCAGCGGTCCTGCCTGCGTTGACCCGACGGGACGGCCGCTACGAGATCGACTTGCAACTCGACCCGGCCGGTCTGGGACGGGTCAAACTCAGCGTCACCATGCACGCGGGGGAGATCTCCGTGCAGATGCAAGCCGCCGACTCCGGTGCCCGCGACATGCTCCGCCAGAATCTCGATCAATTGCGGCAGCAGCTCGCTGACGCCGGATTCGGCAAAACCTCCGTGGACGTCGGTGACGGATCGGCCACCTGGCAGGACCCCCGAGGACACGCGGGGAATCACGACTTCACTGGAACCTCCCGGACAGGATCGGGAGCAGACGGGGCGACCGCCCCGGAATCAGACGCACCGACCCCACCCGGTGACTCATCAGTGATCCGCGCAGCCACGGACGGCAGCCGGTCCCTGGACGTGAAGATCTAAGGGAGGACTGTATGCCCAGCATGCCGATCGCTGATCCCCGAGGAACCTGGGATCCGACGTATCACCCGCTCGTCATCGACGGGAAAACGTACGAGCGCCCCACCACGGGGTATGTCAAGGACAAAGATGGGAAACTTGTTCCGGTCTCCACTCCTGGAAAAGGAATGGACGGACTCTACGGCCGGAACACCACCGGAAAGTCCGCGACCGAGTTTGACGGGGAAACCTTCCTGAAGTTGCTGGTCACCCAGCTGAAATATCAAGACCCCAGCAAACCAGCCGACTCCAGCCAGATCATGCAGCAGAGCGCCACGCTGTCGATGACCGAGCAGATCAACAACATGGTGAAGTCCAACGCCAACATTCAGGCGACGTACACTTCCATGCTTGCTGAGCAGCGCATCTCGTCAGCGATGTCGGTGGTGGGACGCAAGGTCGAATACGTCACTGATCCCAAGGATCCGCAAAAAACTGAGCAAGGCGTCGTCGATTCGGTCAAGTTTGACGGCACTGGGCCGATCCTGTCCATAGGTGGCAAGGACATCCCCTACACCAGCGTCACCAAGGTGATCAGCAGCACGGCGGCCCCCACGCCTCCGCCGGCCACCCCACCTGCCGCCTGAGCGAGCAGCTTCTCGCCGCACCGGCCTCACACCCATTCCGCACCACCAGCTCGCAGCAGGGCAGCACCCCTGCGATGACGAAGGGCACCCATTCATGCTTCGTTCGATGTACTCGGCCGTCTCCGGCCTGCGCGTCCACCAGACCATGCTGGACGTCACCGGTAACAACATCGCGAACGTCAACACCTTCGGCTTCAAAGCCGGCCGCGCTGTCTTCGAAGACAACCTGTCCCAGATCATCCGCGGCTCCTCAGCGCCTGTCCCGGCAGCGGGCGGCGGACCAGGAATCGGTGGTGTCAACCCAGCTCAGGTCGGTCTCGGTGCCCGTCTTGGGGCGATCACGAACCTGTTCAGCCAAGGCGGCCTGCAGGTCACCAACCAGACCACCGACGTGGCTATCCAAGGAGATGGCTTCTTCACAGTGGAGAAGGCAGGCGCTAACTTCTTCACCCGTAACGGTGCCTTCAACTTCGACACTGACGGCAACCTGGTCACCAGCAATGGCTCGTATGTCTTGGGCTACATGTATGCACCGGGTGGGCGAGTCGCAGCGACTAACTCACAGGCCGACCAAGCGGCTGCGATGGCTGGCAACGTCATGCTCGATAAGAACGGTGTCATGGTCACCGCCACCACTACTCCAGGTGACCTGCAAGCAGTCCCATTGAAACTGCCAACCGCGCTGATCAATGGTTTCCGTAGTGGCGCTAACCAGACTTTCAAGATTGCTTCGACAGGAGTTAACGCTAACGGTGAGGCCACCGCAGGAACTCCTGGGACCCTTCACTGGGATCAGTACATGCAAGGCATGGACAATGCTGCCGGTGGCACCGTGCAGAATAAAGACCTCGCGATGGAATCCTTCCAGATCAACCCGGACGGCAAGCTGGTCGGCTCGTTCTCGGACGGCACGAAGCGAGTCTTCGGTCAGATCGCGCTGACCACTTTCAACAACCCGCCCGGACTGGAGAAAGTCGGCGGTTCGATGTACCGCCAGACCAATAACTCAGGCGTTCCTGACACGGGTGTTCCCGCTAACGGTGGCCGTGGCACGGTGGAATCCGGAACGCTGGAAATGTCCAACGTCGATCTGGCCCAGGAGTTCACAAACCTCATCGTCGCCCAACGCGGTTTCCAGGCGAACTCCAAGGTGGTGTCCACCTCCGACGAGGTGCTTTCAGACCTCATCCAGATGAAACGCTGACCCTGACGCGCTGACCACAGCAACACCGCGGTGGGCGGTCACCTCGACATCCGAGGTGACCGCCCACCGTCGTACGCTCGGGGCATCCCCTGCGAGCTCGACTGGACCGATCAGGAGAACAGCGGCTGATCAGGCTTGCAGGTCGCGCCTTGCGCCGGGAGTTTCCCGTCAGCCAAATACGTCTCGATGGCCTTTGATGCGCAGCGGTTCTTGTTGCCTGCGACATGTCCAAAGACATCGACCGTCAGCAGCCGCGCGCCAGGGGAGAGCTTCGCGAGCGCTTGGGCGTTGCGCAGCGGGGTGGCGGGGTCGTGGGTGTTGCCGATCACCAGCATCGGGTTGGCAAGTTTGGTGTCAAATGGCCCTTGGTAGACGTTGCGGTCACGGCCCGGCCAGTTGGCGCAAATGGAGGTGCCCCACGCCCAGTAAGCCTGGAAGGGGTTTTTTCGGAGGGCGTCCGGGGTGCTGTATGCGTCCCATACTTTGGGGTCGTTGGGGTTTTTGGTGTCAGAGCACAACACCGCGAGCAACCCGGGCACCTCTGACCAGCTGGGACGGCCGGTGGGTGGTACGACGGGACGGATCGGTGTGTCGGCGGCGGGGATACCGAGGAGCGGACCGACGAGGGATTGCTGCTCGTCTCCTCGGACAGCGGGCGGAGCTGAGACGGCTGATGGTGCTGCCGGTGCAGTCGCGGCCCGAGTCGACCGGGTTGTGGTCGTCGGCGCTGCGGGTGGTGCCGTCGGAGCGGTGGATGTGGCCGTGGGGGTCGTGGTGCTGCTGGGGGCCTGGGGTGGGGCTGGCTGTTTGGCCATGGCTTCCCAGGTTTGGTGGGTCAGGATCATCAGGTTGCGGTAGCCGCGAGTGTCGTACATCAGCAGGGCGGCTTTGCGGATCCACCCGTCAAAGGTGAGGGTTTCCCCGTCCTTGACGAACGGACCTTTCCGGAGCCGGTCGAGGACCTCTCCCCATTCTTTTTCGACGGTGGTGCTGTGTGGGCAGGCATTCGGACCGGCTTTTTTGCATTCGGCGAACGCGGCTTGCAGGGTTTTCGCGGATTCTTCGGCGGGTCCGTATCTGGCGGTGACTGGTTGTGTCTCGCCGTCTTTGCCGTGCCCGGTGGACCAGGCCACCGGATCGAGGACTCCGTCGTTGACCATGCGGCCCACCCGGTTGGGGAAGAGTGCAGCGTACGTCGCACCCAGGAATGTGCCGTAAGAGATTCCGTAGTAGTTGATCGTTTTTTCGCCCAAGGCGCGCCGAATCATCTCCATGTCTCTGGCGACCTGAGCGCTGGAGATGTGGTCGATGATGGGGCGGGAGGTCTTGGCGCAGGCGTCTCGGTAAAAGACGTTGAACCGGTGCTGCTCTCTGGTCTGCTCCGCGGTGATCGGGAAATGCCGGTCCTTGCCTGGCGGGGCGGGCTGGTCGCTCCAACACCTGGTCCTGGTGGTGACGTGAACCCCGCGGGGGTCCACACCGATCACGTCGTACTGCTCGGTGACCCGATTGCCCATGATGCTGGCCAGGTTTGTCAGTTGTCGTGATGCGAGTTGTCCAGGGCCGCCTGGGTTGGTGAAGACCACACCCTTTTTCTTGCCAGTGGCTGCTTTCTTTGCGACGTGGACTTCGATCTTGTCGCCGTCGGGTTTGCTGTAGTCAAGGGGGAGCAACACGGTGGCGCACTTCAGGTCCCGGAGTTGCTTCTCAGCGCAGGTTTTCCACTCCAGGGTGGGGGTCTTCACCGCGGAGATGTCCAGGGTTTTTGTGGGAGTGCCCGATCCGTTCTGTGGGCCCGAGGGAGCGGGGCCAGCTGCCCCTGCCGGACTGGGAAGGGTAGGAATGATGATCGCCGAGGCGGCGAGCACGGCAGTGACTGCGCGCACCAAGAGCCCCTTTCATAGCTAGATGGTGCACATGCGGGTGGTCCGGACCTCAACGATCCGGACCACCAGCATGTGGTAGAGGTTTACTTGTCGGCAGAGAACAGCGGCTTGTCTACCTTGCAGACGGTGCCTTCGGCGGGCAGCTTTCCGTCAACGAGGTATGCCTCAATGGCGTTGGCAGCGCAGCGGCTCTTATTTCCAGCCACATGGCCAAAGGTGTCTACGGTTAGCAAACGGGCGCCCGGGGAGAGCTTCGCCAGCGCCTTGGCGTTGCTCAGCGGGGTGGACGGGTCGTGGGTGTTGCCGATGACCAGTAGCGGGTTCGCCGGTTTGACGTTATATGGGCCGTGGTAAATGTTCTTGTCCTGTCCGGGCCAACCTGCACACACCGAGGAACCCCATGCCCAGTAGGACATGAAGGGGTTTTTCTTGATCTGCTCGGGGGTGTTGTACTTCTCCCAAGCCTTCGGGTCCTTCGGATTCTTGGTGTCGACGCACATGACTGCCAGAAGTTCAGGGTTGTCAGACCAAGCAGGCTTTCCTGGTGCGGGTTTCACTGGTACCGCCGGCTTGTCAGCCGAGACCATCCCCTTAGGCATCTTGGACATCACGCGCTGTTTTGCTTGCTCAGCGACCTCATGTATCGGTTTAGCAGTGGAGGAGTCGATAGCTGGCGTAGATGGCTTGGCTGTCTTGGGGTCTACCCTCGGGGTGGTGGCGGTCCCAGCCGGGGCAGTGGGTGTTCCGCTTGCTGACGGCTTCTTCTGCAAACCTTCCCACGTTTTCCGGATTGACCCAGGGAGTTCCCTGATCGTGGGCTTGTCATACATAGTGACGGCGACATCGCTGATGAAGCTGTCAAAGGTGATGGTCTCCTTGCCTTGGACGATGGGTCCCTTTTTCAGGGCCTCCAAGATGTCGTCCCATTCTTTCTGAATGGTTGCCCCGTTGGCGCATGCCTTGGGACCGGCCTTCTTGCACTCCGTGAAGATGGCCTGCAGGGTCTCCAGTGATGCTTCTCCGGCGCTGTCACGTGCGGTGATGGGCTTGGTGGCAGCGTCATTGCCATAACCGGTGGACCAGGCGACAGGGTCGACGACCCCGTCAGTGATCATCCGGCCGACGTTCTGAGGGAAGAGTGCCGCGTAAGTAGCGCCCAAGAAGGTGCCGTAAGAGACACCGTAGTAGTTGAGGCTCTTCTCACCGAGGGCTTTGCGGATCATTTCCATGTCGCGGGCGACCTGGGCGGTGGAGATGTGATCCATGATGGGGCGGGAGGTTTTTGCGCATGCGTCCCGGTAGAATACGTTGTAAGCCTGCTTTTGGGCAGTGAGTTGCGGAGTGTAAGGAAACCGGATGTCGTCGCCCTTAGGCGCTGCCTTGTCGCTCCAGCATCGAGCTTGGCTAGCGGCATGAATTCCGCGCGGATCGACGCCGATCACGTCGTACTGCTCGCCAGCCTTTTTGCCCAAAATGGTGGCGAAGTCATTCAACTTGGTTGAGGCCAGTTCCCCAGGCCCACCGGGGTTAGTGAAGACGACTCCTTTTTTCTTACCGGTGGCGTTTTTCTTGGCGACGTGAATCTCAATTTTGTCGCCGTCGGGTTTGCTGTAGTCCAGGGGGAGTAGTGCGCTAGCGCACTGGAGTCCTTTGAGTTCTTTATCGGTGCAGGCTTTCCAAGCCAGGGTGGGAACTTTAACTTTGGAGATGTCCACGGTCTTAGGTGCTGCCCCAGCGGTTTTTCCTCCGGGGCCAGTTGCGTTGCTCGCTGCGGACGCCGGAACTGGAGCAGCAGCATGTGCAGGGGTGCTGACGATAGGGGTAATGATCGCCGAGGCGGCGAGCAAGGCGACTGTGGTTCGCATGAAAGGTCCTTCGTTGAGAGATTTTTCTTCAATCCTTGAAAGACGGCCATATCTGGTCGCGATTCACGGAGCGACAAGGATGGTGCCATTGATGTGGGCTACGTGGACTGGAACAGTGGGCCGTCGGCTTTGCAAATGGTTCCTTCAGCAGGAAGGGTGCCATTGATGAAGTACGAACGCAGGGCTTTCGCGGCGCAGATGTTTTTGTTGCCAGCCACGTGACCAAAGGTGTCTACGGTTAGCAAACGGGCGCCCGGGGAGAGCTTCGCCAACGTTTGAGCGTTCTTCAGGGGGGTGGAGGGGTCGTGGGTGTTGCCGATGACCAGTAGCGGGTTTGCCGGTGTGACGTTGAATGGGCCCTGATAGATGTTTTTGTCCTGTCCAGGCCAGCCCGCGCAGACCGAGGAACCCCACGCCCAGTAGGTCAAGAAGGGATTCTTCTTGACGTGCTCAGGCGTACTGTATTTCTCCCAGGCCTTGGGATCCTTCGGATTCTTGGTGTCGACACACAGCACAGCGAAGAGCTCAGGTGAGTCCGACCATGCTGGTTTATTGGGGGCCGGTTTGCCTGGCGCGACCGGCTTGCCTGCCGTCGCGCCCGCGGCGGGCAGCCCGAGCGGAGCTTTCGCGATGGCTCGCTGCTTGGCCTCCTGGGCAGCTTCTTTCAGGGGTTTCACCGGAGTCTGATTGCTCGGTGCGGCAGGCGTGGCTGACGTGGGTTCTGGCTTCGGAGCGGCCGGAGTGGTGGCCTTCGGGTTGGTTTGACCCGTGGTGGCCTTCGGGTGAGCCGGGGCCGTCGCGGGGGTCGTGGATTTGCCGTTCTTCTTCGTCATCGCTTCCCAGGTGTGATGGACGGAGGCGAAGAGGTCCCTGATGCCCTGGTTGTCATACAGTGCGACCCCGGCATCACTGACATAACTGTCGAAGGTATGGGTTTCCTTACCGTCTTTGAAAGGACCCTTCTTCAGGGTTTCCAAGACCTCGTCCCATTCCTTCTCGATCGTGGCGCCATGAGGGCAGGCTTTCGGCCCGGCCTTCTTGCACTCAGCAAAGGCAGCTTTCAACGTGTCGAGGGAGGAATCTGCCGCACCGCCGCGCAGTGTGGACGGGATGTTGTCGCCGTCCTTGCCATGACCAGTGGACCAGGCGATCGGGTCGACGACGCCATCGGTGACCATCCGTCCGACGGTGTGGGGGAAAAGCGCAGTGTAGGTGGCGCCCAGGTACGTCCCGTAAGAGACGCCGTAGTAGTTGAGCTTCTGCTCGCCCATCGCTTTGCGGATCATCTCCATGTCCCGAGCGACCTGCGCGGTGGAGATGTGGTCCATGATCGGGCGGGCAGTCTTGGCGCATGCGTCCCGGTAGAACACGTCGTATGCCAGTTTTTGTGAGACTCGCTCCGAAGTGATCGGGAACCGGATATCGTCACCCTTCGGTGCGGCTTTATCGCTCCAACACTTTGTTTCTGTTGATCCGGCAATTCCTCGCGGATCAATGGCAAGAATATCGTGACTCTCGTTGACCTCTTTGCCCAGGATCCCCACAAATTCTTTCAACTTCTTAGTGGCGACTTCACCAGGCCCGCCGGGGTTAGTGAAAATGGCACCTTTCTTTTTTCCGGTGGCGTTTTTCTTGGCGACGGTGACTTCAATTTTGTCACCGTGGGGCTTGCTGTAGTCCAAGGGGAGCAGCGCCGTCGTGCACTGAAAGCCCTTGAGATCTTTATCGGTGCAGTTCTTCCACGCCAAGGTGGGGACGGTGACCTTGGAGAGGTCTAGGGCCCCTCTTGCTGGGGCGGTCTTGCTGGTTTCCTTGCCAGACGGGGCCGGAGAAGCGGCATGAGCGGTGGTGACACATATCGGGGCCATAATCGCCGAGGCGGCGAGCACAGCGACGGAGATCCGCACGAGGGGTTCCTTCACGTTGGAGGGGAGGAAAACGGAGGCAGCCCGGGACTGTGAAGTCACCGAGGCTGCCTCATCGTCATGGAATTACTTGGTCGGGAACAGCGGGCTGTCGGCCTTGCAGACCGTCCCTTCCGCGGGGAGCTTGCCTGCCAACAGGTAGGTCTCGATGGCCTTCGCGGCGCAGCTGCTCTTATTGCCACCGACATGTCCGAAGGCGTCCACGGTGAGTAGCCGAGCCCCTGGCGAGACCGACGCCAACGCTTTGGCGCCACTCAATGGCGTCGACGGGTCATGGGTGTTGCCGATGACCAGCAGCGGGTTTGCCGGTGTGACGTTGAACGGGCCCTGGTAAATGTTCTTGTCCTGTCCGGGCCAGCCTGCGCACACTGAGGAACCCCACGCCCAGTTCGCGGCAAACGGATTCCGCTTCAACTCTGCCGGAGTGCTGTACTTGTCCCAGGCCTTATGGTCTTTCGGGTTCTTGGTGTCCACGCACAGGACTGCGTTCAATCCTGGGGCATCAGACCACGCAGCTTTCGCTGGGGCGGGTTTCCCAGGTGCTACCGGCTTATCAGCGGCCGGTAGGCCGAAGGGCGCCTTGGCCATGACACGTTTCTTGGTCTCTTCAGCGACTTCCTTCACCGGTTTGGCTTGAGCTGACCCTGTCGCAGTGGACGTCGGGGCGGCGGGCTTCGATGTAGTTGTAGCTTTCGGGCTGGTGGTGGTCCCGCTAGCGACAGGTTTTTTCTGCATCGCCTCCCACGTGGAATGAATCGAGCTCATCACATCCCTGAGACCGCGCTCGTCATACATCGTCGCTGCCACGTCGCCGATAAAACTGTCAAAGGTAAGAGTTTCCTTACCTACGGTCAGGGGGCCCTTCTTGAGGGTTTCTAGGATCTCGTCCCATTCTTTGTCAACGGTGGCTGCGTTGGCGCAGGCCTTCGGGCCAGCTTTCTTGCACTCAGCGAATGCTGCTTTCAATGTTTCTGCTGAGCCCTCGATCGACCCGATCCGTGCGGTCGCGGGGGTGGTCTCGCCTTCATTGCCGCGCCCGGTGGACCAAGCGATGGGATCGACGACGCCGTCGGTGATCATCCGGCCGACGGTGCTGGGGAAGAGGGCGGCGTAGGTCGCGCCGAGGTAGGTGCCGTAGGAGACGCCGTAATAGTTGAGGCTCTTCTCACCGAGGGCTTTGCGGATCATTTCCATGTCCCGAGCGACCTGCGCGGTGGACATGTGGTCGATGATGGGGCGGGCGGTCTTGTCGCAAGCGGCCCGATAGAACCGGTCGTGAGTGAGCCGCTGATGGCTTTGCTCCTTGGTGATCGGGAATCGCACCGATTCACCCTGGGGAGCTGCCTGGTCGCTCCAGCACTTTGCTGCGGTTGCTGAATGAATCCCGCGGGGATCCATGCCGATGACGTCGTACTCCTCGCCAACCTTTTTACCCAGGATTGATGCGAAGTCATTAAGTTGAGCAGATGCGAGGATGCCAGGCCCGCCAGGGTTAGTGAATATGGCACCCTTTTTCTTTCCGGAGGCAGCTTTTTTAGCGACGTGAATCTCAATTTTGTCGCCGTCGGGTTTGCTGTAGTCCAGGGGGAGTAGTGCGGTAGCGCACTGGAGCCCTTTGAGGTCCTTGCCGGCGCAGGATTTCCAGGCCAGTGTAGGTACCTTGGCCTTAGAGATGTCTACAGTCTTAGTTGCGGGAGCGGCACTATTGGCTGCACGTGCCGGCGCAGGGGAGGCGGCATATGCAGTAGCGCTAACAGTGGGAATAATGATCGCCGAAACAGCGAGTACGGCAATGGTCGCTCGCACGAAAAGCCCCTCCAATGGGAAACGCAATGAGGTCTCGCCGGATGGCGATATCCTCCGAGTATCCGAGGAGCATCGGATCCGACTTGAAGGAGTTTAGCGGAAAATTAAACGATCGTTTACGATATCTCATTACGGTACCGTGACGATTGACCGTATTTATCATGAGAGGAAGATCAATACCGGCTGAATGGGTTGAAGCGGCACGCGTGACGTTGAGTGTGTAGGGCCTGCAAGGTGGTAGGCCTGCTGATGGAGTGCGCGCATCAGGGTGACCGCTACTGACGCTGCTACTTTTATGTCAAGAATTTACCTACCCTAAAATATTCATCAATCGCAATCAGTGCAGCCTCGGCTCACCCCGTGGCGCTCCGACGTGGGAGGTGGCGGTGGACGCCGGGCTGCACTGAGGCACCCGGGGGATGTGGGCTGCCCTTTGACGTGGCATCACTGATGCGATCCTCTATCCCGAGCGTGGCGTCCTTATTTGTGAGGGGAAAGAGGCGTTTATCGGCCTTGCGCATCAAGTCCTAGGGGCGATGGTGATGAGCATTCGCATAGCCAGGGCTGAGGCTAGGGTGCGCCTCGCATCATTTCTGGTCGAGTACAGAGGGGGTAAAAAGGGTGGTCCCGGCCTGAGCAGGCCGGGACCACCCTCAGGTGTGGCTCAGGGGGTTACTTCTTGGTGGGGAAGATCGGCTTGTCGGCCTTGCATACCGTGCCTTCTGCGGGGAGCTTTCCCTGCAGCAGGTAGTCCTGCAGCGCTTTCTGAGCACAGGTGCTCTTGTTGACACCGGCGTGGCCGAATGCGTCCACGGTCAGCAGGCGGGCGCCGGGGGATAGCTCGGCCAGAGCCTTGGCGCCAGCCAAGGGGGTTGCCGTGTCATGGGTGTTGCCGATGACCAGCAGCGGGTTTGCCGGTTTGATGTTGAACGGGCCCCGGTAGGCGTGCTTGTCGTGGCCGACCCAGTTGGCGCACATAGAGGAGGACCATGCCCAAGCTGCGACGAAGGGGTTTTTCTTCGCCTCATCGGTGTTGGAGTAGCGCCACCAGTTCATCGGGTCTTTGGAGTTGAGCGTGTCGACGCACATGACCCCCTCGATGCCGAAGGTGTCGGTCCATTTGCTTCCCTCGGCGGGAGGGGTGCTCGGTTCGATCGGCTTTTCCTGACCAGGTGCGCCCCAGTTGACCTTGTCTGGTTTGGCATTGGCGGCATCTGGCACTCCGCCCGGGGCCCGCTTGCGGGCTTCCTCTGCAGTCTTGGAGAGCGATTTGTCGCTCTTTTCTTTCTTGTTGTTGAGCCGCTCCCACATGTCGTGGATCGACTCGATCATCGAGGGGTACGACTCCGGGTCGTACAAGGAGGACAGGACCTCGCCGACGGTCTGGTCATAGGTGATCGTGTCGACGTCCTTCTTCACCGGTCCCTTCTTGAGTAGGGCGAGAGTGTTCTCCCAGTCTTTCTCGACGACGTCGCCGTGGGGGCAGGCTTTAGGCCCGGCCTTCTTGCACTCCGCGAAGACCAGTTTCAGCGTGTCCAGGGTGACTTTGGGGGAGTCGGACATGCGTGCCGATACGGGTGCTTCCGAGCCGTTCTTTCCACGTCCGGTGGACCAAGCGATGGGGTCGACGACGCCGTCGGTGATCATTCGGCCGACGGTGCTGGGGAAGAGGGCGGCGTAGGTCGCGCCGAGGTAGGTGCCGTAAGAGACGCCGTAATAGTTGAGGCTCTTCTCACCGAGGGCTTTGCGGATCATCTCCATGTCTCGGGCGGTGTTGGCGGTGGACATGTGATCGATGATGGGGCGGCCGGTCTTGTCGCAGGCGGCTCGTTCAAAGTCATCGTTGATGATGATCTTCTTGGCTTCGGCCTCGTTCAGGGGGAACTTCGGCGCGTTGTAATCGGGCTTATCTTTCATCGACCAGCAACGGGCTTGCGCGGTGGGGTAGACGCCGCGCGGGTCAACGCCGATGACGTCGTACTGGTCCGTGACGGGCTTGCCCATGGTCTCCGCGAACGAGATGACCTTCCGGGACGATTGCTGGCCGGGGCCGCCGGGGTTGATGAAGACGGCGCCCTTCTTGTTCTTGCCGGTGGCGACCTTCTTGGCGACGAAGACTTCGATCTTGGGTCCGGTGGGCTTGGAGTAGTCCAGTGGCAGGAGAGTGGTGGCGCACTGCAGCTGAGGCTTGCCTTCGCAGGGCGCCCACTTCAGTTTCGGACCAGCAAGCTTGGAGATGTCCGGTTGACCTGCAGGAGTGCTGGGAGCTGACGAGGTAGGGGCGCCGGAGGTTGGAGTGCCTGAAGCAGTGGGCTTTGCGGAACTGGTGGGCTTTCCGGTGGGGCCTTCCGGAGCCTTAGGCAGCGCCGGTGCGGTGGGCGCGTTCGGCGGGATGCTGCTGGTGGGGTCGGCACTGGGTGCGGCGAACGCCGTGACAGACAACGTGGGGATGAGCATGGCCGTGGTGGCCAGGACCGCGAGAGTAGCGCGCACGTGAGGGCCTCTCTGAGAGCGTCGACGGTCGATGCCGTCTTGGTGCGGACGCGATGTTCCCGTCTCAGCACCAAACGACAGTGGAGGCGAGTTCGCTTGGTGTCGAAGTGTACTGGCGTCCAAGAGGCCAGCTATCAGGCCCTTTCTCATACTTCGACGACTCGGGGCAACTCCGCTGGTCAACCAATATGGATTCAGCGAAATCTCAGGAAGATCCCTGGAAAAACCCGGTGAGGGGTCGCATGCGGCCCAGGTGGCCCGCAGCTCAGCTCACTTGGGCGGCTGTCGATAGGACGTGCGCAAGCCGGACGGCGGCTGCGTGCCCCTGACTCCACGGATGGATGATCCATGATCACTGTGACTCGTCGTAACGGGACGACGTTCGCGCTCAACCCTGACCTCATCGAACGGGTTGAAGCGACCCCGGACACCGTGGTGACTCTCGTCAGTGGGACGAAATACATCATCACTGAATCAGTCGATCAAGTCATCACTGAAGTCTGCGCCTTCCGCGCGGCAGTGTTGAAAGCATCCACTTCGCCTGTCGTCTCTGCCCCACCGGCCCCGATGCGATTGCACTCGGTTTCGACGACGGAGGCCTGACATGGATCTCGGAACCCTGGTTGGCGTGGGTCTGGTCACAGTGGCGGTGTTTCTTTCCGCCATTCTGGACGGTGTGGCCATCGGGCACCTGATGTTGCCGGCCCCGCTGGTGTTGATCTTCGTCGGCGGTTTCGGCGCCTCGGCCGGTGGTCTGCTGATGTCGGAGTATGCGACCGCGTTGAAGGACCTGAAAAAAGCCTTCACCGCGAAGGCCCCCGATGGCAGTGAACTCGTCGACGTCATTGTAAAAATGGCTGACCGGGCCCGCCGTGAAGGCTTGCTCGCGTTGGAGGACATGGCCAAAGAGATTGAGGATCCACTGCTCAAAGAAGGCATCCAGATGACAGTGGATGGCACCGATACCGCTGAGATCGAAGAACTTCTCCACATGCGGATCGATGCGAAGAAAGACCAGGACAAAATCGGTGTGGCCTTCTACGAGGCCATGGGCGGTTATGCCCCCACCATCGGTGTCGTCGGTGCTGTCCTCGGTCTGATCCACGCGCTGGGCAACCTGGACGATGTGGCAGCGCTCGGCGAGATGATCGCGTCTGCGTTCGTGGCCACGTTGTGGGGTGTGTTCATCGCCAACGGTGTCTGGTTGCCGCTGTCAGCGAAATTGAAGCGGCTCAGCCAGCTCGAAATTAAGAACATGGAGATGATCATCGAGGGTGTCCTCGCGGTCGCCGCCGGTACGTCGCCGCGCGTCGTCGAGCAGAAACTGCGCAGCTCCCTGCCAGCATCGGCGGGCAAGGGCAAGGACGCGAAGGCCGCTTGACATGGCAAAGAAGAAGAAAGCTCCCGAGCCTGAGCCTCATGCTAATCACGAACGGTGGATGATCAGCTACGCCGACATGCTCACCTTGTTGTTGGCGTTGTTCATCGTGATGTTCGCGGTCAGCAAGGTCGATCAGGCCAAGTTCGTGCAGTTCGCCCAAGGAGCCAACCAAGCCTTCGGCGGTGCCGGTTCCGTCGTACTCAATGGGTACGGCGGCTCCGAGACGGGGTCGGACGGCATCATGCAAAACAACAAGCCGCCAGCGACCGAGGGCCAAAACCTTGACCCGCAGAAAGCGGCGCAGATGATCGCCACCGAGCAGGCCCGCAAAGCAGCGCAGGAAGCGGAGAAGTCCCGTCTGGACGAGCTGAAAAAACAGCTCGAATCGGAGCTGAGCCAGAAGGGACTTAAAGATGCGGTGCAGATGGTCACCGATGAGCGGGGCTTAGTGGTCAACATCATCACTGACAAGGTGCTCTTTGACACGGGGACGGCATCGATCCGCTCAGCGGGAGCCAAAGTCATTGACCTGATCGCGCCGAGTCTGAAGAGCCTGCCCAACAAGATCACTGTCGAGGGTCACACCGACAACGTGCCGATCCGCACTGCCCAGTTCCCGTCGAACTGGGAACTATCCACCGCACGGGCGGCAGCGGTGCTGCAGGTTCTGGTCAAGGACGGGTTGGAAGAGAACCGGTTGACGCTCGCCGGGTACGGCGATCAGCGCCCCATCGACTCCAATGCCACCGACTCCGGCCGGTCTCGTAACCGACGGGTCGCCGTGGTGGTCATGGCCAATGTCACTCAACCGCTGGCGTCACCCAGCGCTGTCGCCTCACCTACCCCGATCGTCACCGCCACCCACTAGGAGATCTCCCATGGCCAAGGACAAAGACGACGCCGCTGAGGGCGAAGCCCCCAAGGGCGGTAACAAGAAAATGCTCATCGTGATTGCTGCGACAGCGCTGGTCGTGATGATCGCAGCCGGGGTGGTCTTCAAGATGATGATGGCCCCGCAGGAAGCGCCGAAAGACCCTGCCAAAGAAATGGGCGCAGTGGTTCCCCTGACTGACGACATGACGTTGAACCTGTCTGACGGCAAATACCTGAAGATGAAGTTGGCGCTGCAACTGTCTGAGGAAGCCACCACGAAAGCTGGCGGCGAGAAAGCACTCAAGGCCTTCGACGGGTCAAAAGCCAGGGACGCCGCGATCTCAGTCCTGGGGCACTACACCATGCAGCAGCTCCTCAAGCCTGAGAACAAGGAGAAGGCCCAGGAAGACCTGACCAAGGAGGTCAAAGAGCGTTACGAGGGTCAAGTGCTCAAGGTCTACTTCACCGACTTCGTGATGCAGTGAGGTCAGGGATGAGTGCCCCTCAACTCGTCGTGTTCGTCTCAGGTGCAGGTCATTTCAGCCGATCTGAGGCATCGTGAACAGTACTCCCGTCCTCTATGACTTCCGGAGCCCCAGCCGGTTCAGTCGCGAGCAGGTACGGGCCCTCCAAATGGTCAACGAGACCTTCGCCCGCCAGATGGCGACCGTCCTGTCAACCACACTGCGCATCGTCGGTCACTCGGCACTGACTGAGGTCAAACAACTCACGTACGACGAATACACCGGCAGCCTGCCCAACCCGTCGTTCCTGGCTGTCCTGGAGTTCTCCCCGATGGGCGGGGACGGCGTCTTCCAGATGCCGATGGACATCGTGATGAGCATCATCGACCGACTCCTCGGCGGCCCGGGCACCGAAGAACAACCCTCCCGGGGGTTGTCCGACATCGAAGCTGGTCTGGTCCGCAACGTCGTCCAACGCATCGTGCGTGAACTCACCTACGCCTTCGACACCCTCGCCCACGTCAAAGCCAACGTCCAGTCCCTGGAGTCCGACGTCCAACTCCTCCAACTGGCCCCACCCCAAGACCCGATGGTGGTCTCCGAATTCGAAATCCGCATCGGCGACCAGGTTTCCACCGCCACCCTGTGCATCCCGGTCTCCACCGTCGCCCCCGTTCTGGAAGTCCTCAAAGCCAAACCCCAGGAACTCACCGGGGCACAAGCCGCCGCCGCCAAAGCCCTGCACTCCCGGATGAACGAAGTACCCGTCGTGGTCACCGTCGCCTTCGAACCCATCCAACTGACCAGCGCCGAAGTGTTTGACCTCCAGGTCGGTGACGTCCTGCCGCTGCGCCACCCCACGAATCAACCGCTGACCCTGTCCGCCGACGGCATCCCCGTCGGCTCAGCCGTCCCCGGCAGCCACGGCAGCCGCCTGGCCTGCCAGATCATCGCCCTCTAAGTGTCGAAACCCACTGCCGCCCCGCGAAGGAACCCCCGATGACCTCCCTCAACGAAGAACTCGACGCCGCTCTCCTCGCGGCCGCCGAGGCGTTGCCGAGTCACTTCGCGGACTCCGCCGAGCTGACCCTCGAAGCGTTGTCCGCCCTGCAGGCGACCACGCTGTCCCTGCCCGGTGGCGCCTACGGCATCGAGTGCGTCCTCAAAGACGCGGGCAACGTCGGCACCGTCGTCCTCATCGTCACCGGCCTCATCGACCATGCCACCGGAGAAATCCTCGACCGCACCGAAGCCCGCGATAAATGGACCAAGGCGCTCGCCGAGACCTTGGACGCCTTGAAGGGGTCGTTGGGGGAGTTTAAATCCGGCCAGATCCACATGACCGACGCCTTTGACGCGTTGGAAAAAGCCGACGAGAGCAACGTGGTCGGGCTGTTCAAAGGCCAGACCCTCGCGGCGATGTTGTTGACGTTGCCGGCCAAGGCGACCGGTCAGGGCGCGGCAGCCCAGCTCGCTGCTGCAATTGAAGCTGCCGAGGCAGAGGCTGCGGGCGACGCTGAGGGCGGCACTGTCGATGGGGCTGACAGCGAGGGAGCGGCGTCCGGCGCAGATGTGGCTGCTGCGGCCGATGCAGAAGCGTCAGCCGGAGGAATGCCTTCAGCAAGCGGCGTTGAGCAGCAAACAGGCCAGCCAGGTCAGCCGGCAGGACAGGTAAGTCAAGGGGTGTATGTGCCACCACCACCGCGGGATCCACACGGTCCCACAGATGCGCCAGCGATGGCTTTGGCGCCGTTGAGTGGCGCGTTCACCTATTCGGTTGATCCTCGCCGGATCGAGTTGCTGCGTGACGTGATGATGGGCGTCTCAGTCGAACTGGGACGGACCCGGATGCCGGTGCAGCAGATCCTGGGGTTGCTTCCCGGATCGATCATCGAACTGGATCGCGCCGCAGGGGCGCCCGTCGACGTGATGGTTAACGGCAAGCTCATCGCTCACGGTGAAGTGGTCGTTGTTGATGAAGAGTTCGCTGTCCGGATCACCGAGATCGTCACTCCAGACGGGGAAGGGCGGGTCAGCGCGTGAGCGACGGGTCGACCGTCGTCCTGATGATCCGGACGGTGGTCTCATTGGCGGTGGTCCTGGCGATCATCGTCTGGGCAGCTCGTGCTCTGGAACGACGGCAGCGTGGTCATGGCCCCCGGTCCCGTCCGGCTCCTGTCCCGGTGACCGTCCTGTCGCGGCAGACGTTGTCCCGGCACGCCGGGTTGACGGTGGTGCAAGTCGCTGACCGGGTCTTGGTCTTAGGCGTGACTGACACGCAGGTCACTACTCTGAGCGAACTCACCCAGCGCGAGCTCACTCAGGATGATCTGGCGTCACCGATCACCGAGGACCTCTCGATGTATGCCTGGCCGGAGCCGAGCCGCGACGAATCTGTCCCCAGCAACCATGCGTTAACCCAGCCCACGTCTGATGACGATTCCTTCACCCGCCTGATCGAACAGAACGGATTCACCCCCTATCAGCAGGACGTTGAACGCCACGGTGACTCGGCACGCGCCCTGGCGACCAGGCTGTTGAGTATGCCGCCACGCATTGGGAGGCATCGTGAATAAACCGTGGATCCGTCGTCCTCGCCGGATCCGGGGCCGGCTGCTCCTCGCAGGCCTGCTCAGCGTCGGGTTCGCGGTCAGCGTCGGCCCAGCTATGGGGATGCTGCATCAGGACCCAACACCCAGGACCGCCACCCATACAGTGCCAGTGGGTGACAACGACCTCCCAGTCAGCAGCAGTTCAGCAGGATCATCGCTAGCCCAGGTCCGTCCAGTGGCGTACGCCGTACCAGCCTCCGCAGGCTATGCCCAGGCTGTGGCTCTCCCCGCTGCGGAGGTACGTCGTCACCCCGCCGACCCAGGCATCCCCACTCCCACAGTGCGGGCCCCCAGGTCTCCCGGCTCGGGCGGGGTCAACGTGGACATCGACGGTGGCACCGCCGGACGCACCCAAGTGGTCCAGGTCATCATCCTGATGACGGTGCTCTCTGTCGCACCAGCGTTGTTGCTGATGTGCACGTCGTTCACCAAGATCGCCGTCGTCCTGTCCCTGACCCGCAACGCCTTGGGCACCCCTACGATCCCGCCGAACCAAGTCCTCGCCGGGTTAGCTCTCTTTCTCAGCCTCTTCGTGATGTCCCCGGTGCTGACCCAAATGAACGACCAAGGCGTCCAGCCCTACCTCAACAACAAAATCGAATTGAACACCGCTGTAGATCGAGGCGGCGAACCGTTACGGCTGTTCATGGCCAACCACACCGGTGACACCGAGCTTCAGACGATGATCAAGATGAGCAAGTCGCCACAACCCAAAAATAAGAAAGACACCGACTTCAAGACACTCATCCCGGCGTTCATCCTGACCGAGCTGAAAAGTGCTTTCATCATCGGATTCGTAGTGTTCATCCCGTTCCTCATCATCGACCTTGTGGTCAGCTCGGTCCTGATGAGCATGGGCATGATGATGCTGCCCCCAGTGATGATCTCGTTGCCGTTCAAACTGTTGCTCTTCGTGATGGTCGACGGCTGGTCCCTCATCACCACCGCCCTCGTCACTAGTTACCGGTAGGGGAGCCATGACCGACAACGACGTGATGCATTTGGCCGTGCAAGCCATGGTGCTGGGCACTAAAGTGGCTGGACCGATCCTCCTGGTCAGCTTAGTGATTGGATTCGCGATTTCGCTGATCCAATCGGTCACCCAAGTGCAAGAAATGACGCTGACCTTCGTGCCCAAAGTCATCGCGATCGCCATCGTGTTGCTCGTGGCTGGCAACTGGATGATGGGTGAGATGGTCGGATTCACCCGGCAACTGTTCGCTGACCTCCCGGCCCTGCTGAAGACATGACGTTCCCCACCGGTGTGGACGGGCCCCTGTCCGGTGTCCTCACACCAGGGTCGGACCTGCCATCGCTGGCTGCCAGCGGCGGAGTCAACATCAACGCGCCGTACGACCTGCTGGTGACATTCCTGCTGATCATGGGACGGATCTTGGCGTTCTTGGTCATCGCCCCGCCGTTTGCTGGCCGTTCCGTGCCGATGCGTGTCAAAGGAAGCCTCGCGGCGGCGATGGCAGTCCCCGTCACCCCGATGCTGGCCGGGGCAGCCCCCACCACAGATATGGCAGTGCTCGTCACCGCGGTCCTCTATCACCTCGCGACCGGAGCCCTCATGGGATTCATGGTCCTGTTGCTGTTTTCCGCGATCCAAGCCGCCGGCGACCTGATCGACCTATTCAGCATGTTCACCATGAGCCAACTGCTCGATCCACTGTCCAACACCCAAAGCGGAGTCTTCGGCCGGATCGAATACTTGGTGGCTACGACGATGCTCTTCGCGTCCGGCGGACACCTGCTGCTGCTGCGCGGCCTCGTCGGCTCCTTCCAGATCGCGCCAATCCACCCGCCAGCCCTCGGCGACGGTGTCCGACGACTCGTCGACGGACTCAGCGGCTTCCTGGTATCCGCCCTCGAGATTTCCGGGCCCGTGGTCCTCGCCCTCGTGTTGGCCGACATCGCATTGGGACTGGTTAGCCGCGCCGTACCCAGCCTTAATATTTTCCAACTCGCCTTCCCCGTCAAAACTGTGCTCACCGTGTCACTCGCCGGAGTTGCCGTGTCACTGCTGCCCGGGGCAGTGGCCACCATCGTTGATCACGCCATGAGCCACATGGGTCCCCTCAGCAAGCTCCTCGGGGGGTGACGACTGATGGCTGAAGACAAACACAGCAAAACCGAAAAGCCCACCGCCAAACGCCGCCGCGAAGCCAAAGAAGAAGGCAACGTCCCCCGCACCGCAGACCTATCCGCCTGGTTGACAGTCCTCGCCTTCGTCGGACTCGGCCCCTATACCGTCGGGGCCTTGCATGAGACGTTCGAATCCCTCTTCCGGCACGCCACCCACATCACCCGCACCCCAGACGTCAACCTACTCACCCCCATCCTCCACGAAGCAGTCCTCGGCTTCGGCCGGACCGTCGCGCCCCTCGTCCTGACCTGCATGGTGCTCGGCGTCCTCGGACACGTCGTCCAAGGCGGCGTCATGGTCTCCCCCAAACGCTTCAAACCCAAATGGAAAAAACTCAACCCCATCCCCGGGTTGAAAAACATGCTGGGCGCCCACGGCCTCTGGACCCTCGCCAAAACCCTCATCAAATTCGTCGTCTTCGGCGCTGTGGCCTATCAGGTCACCGCCGGAGTAGTCAGCTCCATCACCGGAACCGGACGGTGGCAGCTGTCCGCGATCGTATCGATGGGCGCCGACGCCGCAATGAACATCCTCCGCCTCGTCGCCATCACTGGCCTCATCATCGCCGGCGCCGACTGGTTCATGGAAAAACGCCGAGTCGACAAATCACTGATGATGACCAAAGACGAAATCAAACGCGAATCCAAAATGCAGGAAGGCGACCCCCACGCAAAAGCTGCCCGCAAACAACGCGCTCGCGAACTCGCCAGCAGTCGGATGATGGCGGCAGTCAAGTCCTCGACTGTGGTGATGGTCAACCCCACGCATGTTGCAGTCGCTTTGACCTATGAAAGTGGCGGTGGTGCCCCCCAGATCGTGGCCAAAGGAGCCGGTCACGTCGCGGATCGCATCCGTGAAGAAGCGGAGACGTACGACGTACCGATGGTGCGTGACCCACTCGTCGCTCGAATGCTGTACAAGACGTGTGAGGTGGGGCAGTTCATCCCCCCCGAGTTGTATGACACGATCGCGCAGGTCATTGCCTTCGTCTTCTTCCTCGACGAGCAGGGCAAAGCCGCAGGCACCCACGACAGTCCGGTCGATCATCCTGACGGGCAGGACATTCCGGACGACCTCAGCGACGCCGCGTTGGGCTTGGGATCCCACCCGGACGCTGACACTGAGGACTCTACGCAGGTCGGGACCGATCCGGCGACAGTGGAAGGTGACCAGGAGAGAGGCCTGCTCGGCTGAGGCGCCGCCCCCACCCTCAGGTCGACACCCCCCATGCCGACTGGAGGCAGGTCAGGACATGGACGTCGCAGGCGACGAGCCGTTCGAGAGGTCACGTGAAGTCGAATCGGGTAGCCCAGATAGGCGTACCGGCCGTCATCATCGGCATCGTCGTGATGATGGTCGTGCCGATGCCGGCCATCTTGCTGGACCTGTTGTTGGCGTTCAACATCACCTTGTCGATCCTGATCATGCTGGTCAGCCTCGCGGTGACCAAACCTTTGGACTTCGCAGTTTTTCCCTCGTTGCTGCTGATCGCCACCCTGTTCCGGCTGGCCATGAACCTCGCGGCGACTCGACTGGTCCTCCTCGACGGGTACGCCGGTGAGGTCATCAACGCCTTCGGGCATTTCGTCGTCGGTGGCTCCTTGATCGTGGGGCTGGTCGTCTTCGTCATCTTGATGGTCATCCAGTTCGTCGTCATCACTAACGGAGCTGGCCGTGTCGCTGAGGTCGCGGCCCGATTCACCCTCGATGCGATGCCCGGCAAGCAGATGGCCGTGGACGCCGACCTGAACTCAGGATTGATTGACGAAAACGAAGCCCGACGCCGCCGTAAAGAAGTCGCCTCCGAGGCCGACTTTTACGGCGCCATGGACGGTGCCAGCAAGTTCGTCAAAGGTGATGCCATCGCCGCGATCGTGATCACGTTGGTCAACCTCATCGGCGGATTGATCGTCGGGGTCGTGCAGCGCGGAATGCCCATCGGTGACGCCGTGACGACGTACTCGCTGCTGTCCATCGGTGACGGTCTGGTCTCGCAGATCCCGGCACTGCTGCTGTCTATCTCCACCGGCCTGATCGTGACCCGCGCCACCACCGAAAACGATATGGGCACCGACTTGCTGGGGCAGTTTGCCCGGCAACGCCAAGCCATCCAGCTCGCTGGTGGCGCTGTCATCGTCGTCGGACTGGTGCCTGGCTTGCCCAAGGTCCCGTTCCTCCTCCTCGGCGGTCTCGCGCTGCTGATCGCCTCCCGACTGCCTGATCCGCGCACCCAACCTGAGGTCACTGAAGCTGAACCTGAGCTGCCCCGCGAGCCGCAGAAGGACAGCCCCGTCGCCATCGCCCAGGACATGCGGGTCGAACCCCTTGAGCTGGAACTCGCCTACGACCTCATCGACCTCGTCGACGCCTCCTCAGGCGGTGACCTGCTCGATCGAGTACGCGCCCTGCGCCGCAAACTCGCCCAAGAGATTGGCATCGTGGTGCCGCTCGTGCGGACCCGCGACAACCTGGACCTGCCACCCCGCCACTACGCGATCAAAGTCCATGGGGTGGAAGTCGCCCGTGGTCAGGCTCCCGCCGGAATGGTGTTGGCTATTGGTGAAGACCTGGACGGCCTGCCCGGCATGGTCACCAAAGAACCGGTTTTCGGTCTGGATGCCAAATGGATCCCAGCCGAACTGCGTGAACATATCGCCTTGGCTAATGCGACCGTCGTCGACCGGTCTTCCGTCATCACCACCCACATGGCGGAAGTGGTGCGCACCTATGCGGCGCAACTATTGGGTCGAGAAGACGTCAAAATGCTCGTCGACATCGTCAAGCAGAACCACCCGGTGGTCATCGACGAACTCACCCCGCAACCGTTGTCTCTCGGCGAGATCCAACGCACCTTGCAAGCGCTGCTGGATGAACGGGTCTGCATCCGTGACCTGGTGCGCATCTTCGAAGCGATGTCGTTGCGGGCCAAGACCAGCTTGGATGCCGACGGACTGGTCGAAGCAGCCCGCGGAGCGTTAGGCGCGGCGATCGCGATGTCCCATGCCGTCGATTCTCGACTCAACGTGATCACCTTTGATCCGATGCTGGAACAGCGGCTATTGGAATGCTTGCGGGCGGGTGACTCCGGGACCTTCTTGATGCTCGACCCGATGCTGTCCGAACGGATCGCGATGGAATCCGCTCGCCTAGCGGCGGAAAACGAAGCCGCCGGGGAGCCCGCAGTGTTGGTGTGCGCCCAACCACTACGTCTTCCGGTACGTCGGGTCGTCGAAGCGACCTCACCCCGACTACCTGTCTTGTCCTACGCCGAACTGGGTGGTCAGCTCACCCTCGTCACAGCAGGAGTGGTGAATGTCCAAGAAGTCACGGCAGCCTGAGGCCGCCGCTCAGGGCGGCAAAGGCGGCAAAAAGGGCCGCCGAGGAAAGAAAGGCCAAGCTGAGGAGGGCACTCGCGCGCAGCTCGTCGTAGAAACCGCCCCCGAAGGAGTGCCATTCGCGGTGGTGGTGCTGCTGGCGATGGTGATGTGTTTACCCAGCCTGTCGACGTACCAGGCTGGTGGGCTCGCTTTCGATGCGTTGATGATGCGGGTGTTCGCCGCCCTAGCCGTTGCCTGGCTGCTGTCGCATCTGGTGTACGCCGTCGTGGAGGCGGTGCGGCCGCCGAAAGTCGAGGCAGTCGTGGAGATTCCACCAGAGCAGGCGTTTCACGCGATGGCTCGCCAGGACGCTTTGTCGGGGCGGATCGTCTCTGACCCACATGATGAGTCAGGGCACCCCATTCCGGGCGACCCCTTCGCGGTGGAGCCGGTGGAACCAGCTGCGATCCCGGCAGTATCGCAGGCCGGGGTGCAGCCCGTGGTTGGCGAGGTTCGCGCCGACCAGTCGGCAGCCTGACCGAGCGAGGCTCACCGACTGCGGACGGCCTCCTTGCGCAGTGGTCGTTCATGCGATCGTACGGCGCTCAGCGCGGCGTCTAAATCGCCGTCCTCTAAGAGTTTGACCAGTTTGTGGTGCTCCTCAATGATCCGTTCGAAAGACAACGCTGGGTGTCCAGCATGGGACATCGTTAATCTGTGCTGGCGATCCCTGAGCGCTGAGTAGAGCCTGGTCAGGTGGGCATTTTGAGCTGCGGTGACGATTTCAAGGTGGAAATCTCCATCTGTGCTGACGAATCCGGGAAGATCTCGGGCCCGAAGCTGTCGGGATTGTTCGGTCAGCAGCTCCCACAGCCGGTCAACGAGGTTACGGGGGGCGCGGTCGCTTTCGGTGAGGAGCTTAGTGATGGCAAAAGTTTCGATTAATTCCCGGGCTTCGGAGAGTGAGACAGCTTCGTCCGGTGAAATAGGGACGACCACGGCGCCCCGTTTGGGGTACAGCTCCAGGAGGCCTTCCGCCTGAAGGCGCAGGAAAGCTTCGCGTACTGGTGTCCTGCTAACTCCTAATGCGGTGGAGACCTGTCCTTCGGTGATGACATCGCCTCCGGCGAGGGTGCCGTCCAAGATCTTGGCTCGGGTGTCCGCATAGGCGCGATCGGTGGCCGACTGTTGCCGGTCCATCTTTCCCTCCTACGTCGTGTGGTGCTGAGTTGATCGTCCCCCTCACACACGCCTTGCAGTCGGTGGAGCGTCATGGGACAGCCGGACCGTTGCATCTAAGACGTCCCTATGAAGGTACCTGTCAGGACCACGGGTTGCAATCTTAAGTTCGCAGGTGGGAGGGGGTTTTTAAGGGTCGATCGACCGACTATGACCGGTGATTGGGACAGCCGGTGACGGTGTGATCACGGGATGCCTGCGAGGCGAAGAGGGCCCAGCGGGCAGCCCCGTCGCAGGGGGTGCGCATCTGGGGTCGAGGGGGACATGCCATCATGCGCGCCATGACCGGTAATAGCTTGGCCCTGAGGAAAATTCGCGATGAAGACGCGGCCGCGGTGCTGGTGGCCTTCAGCGCAGATCCGGCGATGATCCGTCAGGGTCGAGTCACTGATATCGATGAAGCGCAGCGCTACATCCGGACGTACACCCAGATCGGCGCCGAACATCACGGAGTCGCCGTGGTGGACGCCCTGGACACTCTCGTCGGCATGGTGGGGCTGGACGTCTACCCGGCCGATCGGCGCGCCTGGCTGTACTACTGGATGAATGTCTCCCATCGAGGCCGAGGGTGGGCCTCTCTCGCGGTGCGCAGCGTCGCCGATTGGGCACTGACCGACGGGGGCTTGGAGCGGCTGGAACTCGGGCATCGCGCTGACAATCTGGCGTCTGGAGCAATTGCCCGACGGGCTGGTTTCATCCTGGAAGGGATCGAACGAGGGAAGTTCTTCTCCGAGGGGCAGCGAGTTGACGTCCTCACCTATGGGCGTCTGGTGAGCGACCCCTGGCCGATGCGCAGCCCACTACCCATCCTCCAGATGTGAACCCTATTGGGTCTCAGCGAGACTCCCCGTGTCAGCTGACGCGGGGCTTTACCGGTGTCCGGCTGTGTACTTACTGAATCGAAGGACAACCGGGGGAACTGTTTACCTGTGCCTGGTCCCCTCCTTGGGGGGCGCGTAGTTGACTCTGCTGTGTCGCGCGGGGTGAACCCGGCCCGTCTTCCTGAATGCCATGAAATGTGGCCATCGGGAGAGCGGTCGGAGCAGCATTCCGGGCGAATAGCGACATAGCACTCCCTACGGCTGTGGTGATCTGCACGGCCAGGTCTATGAACCAGGCGAAGAAAGGAAAACAACGAGGGGTGGCGGGCTTCTTGTGATCGACGCGGTAACAACCGTGTCGATTTTCATATGAAGACCGTGACGTGTTCTTGTCTGCACATCGTTGACGAGAGCGCAATTGGAGTCTGTCGCCAACTGATGTGGTTTCAGGATCATCTATCTTCGTTCCTCGTCTAGTTCTTCGCCGGAGGGATGTCATGGCAGCTACTCCCACTTCCCAGGACCCGATGATTGGGGCCCCATCTTCAGAAGAAACACTCATCACACTCCACGACGATTTTTCGTTGGTGCGGGTCCCTGAATCTGCCCGGTATGGGTGGGTCAGTGTGGCGATGCAGCGGTTTGGGATGTTGTCTGCGTTGGCGCAGTTCATGTTGGCTGCGTCGATTGGTGTGGGGTTGTCGTTTTGGGATGCGATGATCGCGATCACGTTGGGGTCGGTGATCTTGGAGGTCGTGTCGATCTTCTTGGGGATCGCTGGGGTGAAGGAGGGGTTGTCAACGTCGGTGTTGGCACGGTGGTCTGGTTTTGGGACTGTCGGGTCGGCGTTGGTGGGTTTGGTGATGGCGACGTCCTTGGTCGGCTGGTTCGCGGTGCAGAACGCGGTCTTCGCTGAGGGTCTGCACTCCCTGGTCCCCGCCATCCCCATGTGGATCTGGGCCATCGTTGGTGGTCTGGTCGTGACTGCGGTGGTCACTCTGGGTTTTGCGGCGATGTCCTGGGTTGCGTGGATCGCCGTACCAGCGTTCCTGTTGGTCTGCGTCTGGTCCGTCTCCAAAGTGCTCTCCGACCAGGGAATGGCGCTGTTCTCCTCGGGTCCGTCAGGTCAGCCGATTTCGTTGGCTGCGGCAACGACGTTCGTTGCTGGTGGGTTTATCGTTGGGGCGATTTTTACCCCGGATATGTCGCGGTATAACCGGTCGGTGGCTGACGTGGTCAAGCAGACCGTGGTGGGTGTGACTTTGGGTGAGTATTTCGTCGGTGTGATCGGCGTACTCTTGGCCCACGCACTGAAGGTGACGATTCCCGGAGATGCCGGAGCTGTCGTCGGGATTATTCAGTCGACATCTGGGGTGCTTGGCGTCTTGGTGTTAGTGGTCTCAATTGTCAAGGTGAATGACTGGAATCTGTACCCGTCGAGTTTGGGTGTGGTCAACGCGGTGGATGTGTTGGCGGGGATTCGGTTGCCGCGTGCTGGTGTGGCGTTGGGGTTGGGTGCGCTGGGTGCGGTGTTGTCGGCGGTGGGTTTTGCGAAGTTGTTCCAGCCGTTTTTGTTGGAGTTGGGTGTGGTGTGTCCGCCGATTGCGGCGATCATGATCGCGGATTATTTCGTGTGTCGGTCGTGGCGGGTGGAGTTGGCGGAGTCGCGTGAGCGTGGGGAGTTGCCGGCGGTGGTGCCGATGGTGGTGCCTGCTGGTTTGTTGGCGTGGGTGTTGGGTTATCTTGCGGGGCGGATCTCGATGGAGTATCCGGAGTTTTTGTGGGGATGGAATATTCCTTCGTTGACTTCCCTGGTGGTGGCGTTCGGGGTGTATGTCCTGGCGGGACGGTGTGGCCTGGCC
Organism: Austwickia sp. TVS 96-490-7B; assembly: GCF_019331795.1. Lineage (GTDB taxonomy): Bacteria > Actinomycetota > Actinomycetes > Actinomycetales > Dermatophilaceae > Austwickia. Next base: position 92,049 of record NZ_JAHPZL010000001.1, on the reverse strand, counting down.
CGCGGCGCCAACATCCGGCCTTTGATAAGGCATTGGTCTTGACAACTTTCCTGCAGTAAAGCTTTTCCGAAGTGCGAGTCGACTTCCGTTGCGGCGCACATGGTGCGGTGACGGCGTCCATTCGAAGAGATGGAGGTGAGCGATCAACGAGGTGGTCCCTGGACGTCCTGGTCCCCTGGCCGCTTCTCTCGATCCTAGCTTTTCGTGAGATGTCACCGACAGAAATGTATTCAGAAAGGGAACAGCCGTGAGAATCAGACCTCGTCGTTCTATCGCATTCCTTGCTGCTGGTGTGGTGATGTGCAGTGGACTGGTCACTGATGTGGCTTTTGCGTCCACACCTGAACAAGTTGCGACTGCAGCCGCAGCTGATCTGGCCGACTCGCCGATCGTCAACGTGACGAAGGCGAACTTGGACAAGCTGAAGAAAGAGAGCCACAAACGTCCGGTCCTCTTCGTGGTGACCGCCCCAGCGTGGTGCTACTACTGCCAGCAGATGGACCCTGTGATTCGCCGCCTGGCCAAGGAAGCGAAGGGCAAGTGGGTTCTAGCGATCATCGACGTCGACACGTCAGATGCCAAGGATGCCTTCAAGGTTGAGGGCTACCCGACAACGATCGCTTACACCAACGGCAAGGAAGCCAAGAAGGGCCGCCACGAGGGTTACGGCGGCGAGGCGCCGCTGAAGGCATTTATCGCCGACATTCTCAAGGGTTTCAAGCCGTCCAAGCCCAGCCCCACACCGACCACCCCCCCGAGTAACCCCACCACCCCGAGCAACCCGGGCGGCCCGGGGACGTCAGCTCCATCGTTCGGTCCGATCGTCGACGTGACGATGGCCAACATTGAGCAGCTCAAGCAGGAGAGCACCAAACGGCCGGTGTTCTTCTGGGTGACCGAAGAGGGCTGCAGCTACTGCGAGAAGATGAAGCCAGTGGTGACCCGCCTTGCCAAGCAAGCCAAAGGCAAGTGGATCTTGGCAGTCGTCGACAACGACAAGACCGATGTGGGCAATTACTTCAACATCAAAGGTTTCCCCACGACGATTGCGTATACCCACGGTAAAGAAGCTCCCCAGGGCCGCTACGTCGGATATGCCGATGAGCCACAGCTGAAGGAGTATCTGGACGGCGTCATTGACGGTTTTGGGGCTTCAGATCCCGCGCCAGAAGAGCCAGAGACGCCAGCTGGAGAATCTGTCATTGACGTCACCATGGCAAACTTCGGCCAGCTGAAAAAGGAAAGCAGCAAACGGCCGGTTTTCTTCCTGGTCACTGCCCCGGCATGGTGCCACGCTTGCCAGCAGATGGACCCGGTGATCCGGGAACTCGCCGCGCAGGCCAACGGTAAGTGGGTATTGGGAATCATTGATGCTGATACCTCTGACGCCAAGGATGTCTTGGGCGTCAATGCGTACCCCACCCTCGTGCCGTTCACTTACGGCAAGGAAGCCCCACAGGGTCGGTCAGTCGGCTATGACAATAAAGCCAAGCTGAAGACCTATATCGACAGTGTGGTCAACGGGTTCTCGCCGTCAGCGCCGGACCCTGACCCGGCACCCGACCCTGACCCATCGGACCCGAGTGACCCCGCCGATCCTGCTGATCCGTCTGAGCCGTCGCATGCTGGTTTCATCGAGGTCACGGATAAAAACTACGACGAGTTGATCGCTCGGTCGAAGAAGACACCGTTCATCCTTGATTTCTCTAAGGACGGTTGCATTCCTTGCCAGCAGATGGCGCCCGTTCTCGAAGCGAAGCTGAAGGCCAGCAATGGTGCCTTCTTTGTGGGGCGTTTGGATGGGACGAAGTATCCGAAGCTGTGGGAGAAGTACGGCAAGCCATGGTTCCCCACCTTGGTATCCATCATTAACGGCAAGGAGACAGCGCGTCGCGCCGGGTACGACGGCGACAAGAATGCGCTGAACACCTGGATTGATCAGGTCATCAAGGGTGGAACTCCTGCGACCGACCCAGCGACGATGACGGTGACCGATGGCACGTCGTGGAACGACATGTTGGCGATTTCCAAGCGTCACCCGGTGGCATTGCGGGTTCACGACGACAGCTGGTCCAGCGGTTCGCGTCGCCATGGCACGCTGGCTGCCGATCTCGCTAAAGCCAGTGGTGGCAAGTGGACTTTGGCCAACCTGGATTACGACAACAACCAGGCGCGTGAGTTGTTGTATGACAACAACATCTGGGTGAGTGGTGAACTCCCGACGATGATGGTGATCTACAACGGCAAGGTGCAGACCGTTATCGACCCGCTGGAAGGCGCTGTCGGCAAACCTGCAATGACCGCCTGGATCGACAAGATGCTCAGCACGAAGTACCCCGTCGACTCTTCTGAGGGTCGGGCGTCGGTGTCCTGACGCCGTCACGGTAGGACCAGGTGCGGGGCACATCGTGTCCCGCACCTGGTGTCATCTCGACTTTGGGACGTCGCCACCGTCGGTGTCCCAGAGGAGCCGCGGACTATCCGTCAGGCGGCTCGACATCCTCGCATCACGTACAACAGCACCATTTCAAGGAGCAGACATCATGACAAACACCATCGACATCGACATTGCTGAGTTGGAGCGTGGGTTTGGGCGGTGGGTGGAGGATCGGTTGGTGGGGGTGTGTGGGGTGCATGGTCCGTTGGCGTTGGTGGATTGCCGGCCACTGCTCCTGCGGGAACACCCCCAACGATATGAACAGATTCGCCTTGCGCAGTTTGCGATTGCGGCCCGCCTCAAACGCGAAAACCGCTCGCTGCACCGGAAACGCTAAACCCCTCGCGATAGCGACCCCTTCACCGACCAACCGACGCCGCAACTCCTGCAACGCGTCCTTCGGATCCGACGGCAAACCCGACACCGCCACCGGCGTATTCGGCTCATCACCAAACATGTTGCCTCCCCCACCACAAGCAGTCATCCCACACACCATCAACCCGGCCAGGACCATCGCCACCCGCCGCCTCACCGCGCCGCCTTCTCGTAGCGCCAGGGGTTCGTCATAGCGCGAGTGATCACCGGACCACGGTGTCTTCGGACTGCGCTGCTGGCTCTCGGCGTCGAACCGCATCGCACGATCGCTCGCCCTGAACCTTTGCATCAATCACTTCCCCAATCGATCAATCCCCAGCCCTGCGCAGATCGCACCAAGCCGCTCTAGGCTACCCACCCCAACCAGAGCACTGCGGCCAGCCTTGGCCCGATCCTTCAGCTGTCCTCTTGCGCTCCACGATGACCCGGTGGCTCACTCTGTCCGTTCGACCAGCTCTGAGTGCTCGCGTTCAGGGCACTCGTGCGGGCATAGGAGGGGTTTCATGGGCATTGAGTGTCAATCCGCCAACACAACGCCGTGCGCCGACAATAAAAAAAACCCAGGCCAGAGGAACTCTGCCTGGGTTTTGGGTGGTGGCCAGGGACAGGATCGAACTGTCGACCTTCCGATTTTCAGTCGGACGCTCGTACCAACTGAGCTACCTGGCCTTGCATAATGAGCGACCCCGACCGGGCTCGAACCGGCGACCTCCGCCGTGACAGGGCGGCGCGCTAACCAACTGCGCTACGGGGCCTCGTAAAGAGGTACTGCTTGTACTGCGTATCCCCAACGGGATTCGAACCCGTGCTACCGCCGTGAAAGGGCGGGGTCCTAGGCCGCTAGACGATGGGGACCTATATGGTGCGGTGTCACCCGCAGGACCGTCGCCTCTAGCGAGCCGCTATCGGATCCGTCGAGGACTTGAGAAAGCATATGGGACTGTTGGCGGAACTGCAAAACGGCGGCGGGAGCCGCTTCTGACCTGTGGGTTTGTCGGTTGGCTGTCGCTGGGGTCTCGATCGCCCCAAGAGCCACATACCTCTGTTGAGTCCATATTTTTGTCCGCACGTCCTTCCTGAGCCCAGGAGTTGTCTCTCATTCAATGGCCGGAGGACCTCTCGCGTCGTCGGTGCCGCATGGGAGGATGGCGACATGGATCTGCTCAACGCTCCGCTTGCCGCCGTCGACCCCGACATTGCCGCTGCTCTCGACGCCGAGCGCGAGCGGCAGGAGACGACCTTGGAGATGATCGCTTCGGAAAACTTCGCGCCGGTCGCAGTGATGCAGGCGCAGGGTTCGGTGGCGACCAACAAGTACGCCGAGGGATATCCCGGTCGGCGCTACTACGGCGGTTGTGAGCATGTCGACGTGGTGGAGCAGTTGGCCATCGACCGGGTGAAGGCGCTCTTCGGGGCGGAATTCGCCAACGTCCAACCGCACTCTGGGGCGCAGGCCAATACCGCCGTCTACTTCGCCTTGCTGAAGCACGGTGACACCATCCTCGGCCTTGACCTGGCCAACGGTGGGCATCTCACCCACGGAATGCGGATCAACTACAGCGGCAAGATGTTTGACGTTGCGGCGTATCACGTCGACGAGCACGGTCGGGTCGACATGGCTGAGGTGGAGCGGCTCGCTCACGAGCGTCGGCCAAAGATGATCATCGCGGGCTGGTCGGCGTACCCTCGCCAGTTGGACTTTGCCGAGTTCCGGCGGATCGCCGACGAGGTTGGCGCCTATCTGATGGTGGACATGGCCCACTTCGCGGGGCTTGTCGCGGCTGGCCTGCACCCCAACCCGGTGCCGCACGCCCACGTGGTGACGTCCACCACCCACAAGACGTTGTGCGGGCCTCGTGGCGGCATCATCCTGACCAACGACGCCGACCTGGCCAAGAAGATCAACTCTGCAGTGTTCCCAGGGATGCAGGGTGGCCCGCTGGAGCATGTCATCGCTGCTAAAGCGGTGGCCTTTAAGGTCGCGGCCAGCCCGGAGTTTATCGAGCGTCAACAGCGCACTCTCGATGGCGCGCGGATCCTCGCCGAGCGGCTCTCCCAGCCAGACATGGCCGCCCTCGGCGTGAAAGTTCTCTCCGGTGGCACCGACGTCCACCTCGTTCTGGTCGACCTGCGCGATTCCGAGCTGGACGGCAAGCAGGGCGAAGACCAGCTGCATCGCATTGGCATCACCGTCAATCGCAACGCCATCCCCCACGACCCGCGGCCCCCGATGGTCACCTCTGGCCTGCGGATCGGCACGCCAGCCCTCGCGACGCGTGGGCTCCAGGAAGACGACTTCCGCGAGGTCGCCGACATCATTGCCAGTGCCCTGCACGCTGGGCTCACTGACGCCGAGGCCGACGCCTTGCGTGCCCGGGTCGAAGCCGTCGCCGCCGCTCACCCGCTGTACCCCTCGCTGACAGCGTGAGCTGAGAAACTGCGTGCAGAGCTGCGCCGAAAATCCGGAACAGCTACGACGTACCCCCTGTGAACCCGCCCCTGACGTCATCCGGGGCGGGGCATCCACCCGGTCCTGACTGACCGGTCGACCCTCGGCCCCCGTGCGGGCCGCCTGGCAGAAAGATTCCCGCACCATGGCGCTGAGCGTCTTTGACCTGTTCTCCGTCGGCATCGGACCCTCCAGCTCACACACCGTGGGGCCGATGCGAGCGGCCGGGACGTTCTTCACCGCCTTGGACAAGGATGACCGAATGTCCAGGGTCGCTCGGGTCCAAGTTGATCTGTATGGCAGCCTCGCAGCCACCGCACGCGGTCACGGCACCGACACCGCCGTCATTCTCGGCCTGCTCGGCCAGATCCCCGAAGACGTCGATCCGAGAGCTGTCGCCGAGCACGTCGCGGCAGTACGTGCCGAACGGCGACTCTCGCTTTATGGGCGCCGCACCATCGACTTTGATCCCGAAGCCGATCTGGTGCTTCACCCGTTGACGACGTTGCCAGCCCACCCCAACGGGGTGACTTTCACCGCGTACGACGACGCAGGCAACACCCTCACCGACCGGACGTACTACTCCATCGGTGGCGGCTTCGTGGTCGACGGCCGCGCCTACGGGCACGAAAAACTCGTCGAAGACGACACCCCCGTGCCGCACCCCTTCACCACTGGCGCGCAGATGCTCGCCCGGGAAGCCGAAACAGGACTGTCTATCTCCCGAATGGTGTGGGAAAACGAACGATGCTGGCGCAGCGACACCGACATCCGTGACGGGCTGATGCGGATCTGGCAGGTGATGCAGGACTGCGTCGCCAACGGCATCCGCACCGAAGGCATCCTCCCCGGTGGGTTGCGGGTCCGGCGCCGCGCCCCTGAACTGGCGTTGCGACTCCGCCTGGAAGAAGGCTCCGACGACCCCATGCGCGGCATGGACTGGGTGACGCTGTGGGCGTTAGCGGTCAACGAAGAAAACGCCGCCGGCGGTCGGGTCGTCACGGCCCCCACTAACGGCGCTGCTGGCATCATCCCGGCGGTCTTGCACTATTACACGCATTTCGTCCGTGGCGCCGACGACGAAGGAGTGATGCGCTTCCTGCTGGTTGCTGGCGCAGTAGGCATGATCTACAAGATCAACGCGTCAATTTCTGGGGCTGAGGTTGGTTGCCAAGGTGAGGTCGGGTCGGCCTGTTCGATGGCGGCAGCAGGATTTGCGGCCGTGCTCGGTGGCACCGCTGCGCAAATCGAAAACGCCGCTGAGATCGGAATGGAACACAACCTTGGACTGACCTGTGACCCTGTCGGAGGGCTCGTGCAGATTCCCTGCATCGAACGCAATGCGATCGCCTCGGTGAAGGCCATCGCTGCCGCTCGCGCCGCGCTGCGAGGTGACGGCACCCACGTGGTCAGCCTCGACAAAGTCGTCGCTACGATGCGCGACACCGGTCGGGATATGCAGGAAAAATATAAGGAAACCGCTCGTGGAGGGCTTGCCGTCAACGTCATCGAATGCTGATCGTACGGCGGTGTCCGGGGCGTCCAGAGAGAGGTGCGCCCCGCCTCCACAACGCTAACTTGCAGGCGTAGCATCGGCGTACGTGCCTGAACAATCTACGGCTGAAAATGAGGTACGACGCCACGACGTACCTGCTGTCGCTGCTCGTCCACTGAGCGTGACGACGTCCTTGCCGGAACGTCTCTCTTACCGCGCCAAAAGGCGACTGTTGGGTCGACCGTTGACCAACGACGAAGCCGCGCACGAAAAGCTCTCCAACACCCTGGCCCTGGGGGTGCTCTCCAGCGACTGCATCAGTTCCTCGGCGTATGGCACTGAAGAGATCTTGCTGGTCCTGCTGCCCTTGTTTGGTTTGGCGTCATACGACATCCTGATGCCGATGACCGCGGTCATCCTGCTCATCCTCACCTTGGTCACGCTGTGTTACCGCCAAGTGGTGATGCTTTACACCCAGGCTGGTGGGAGCTACGTGGTGGCTCGGGAAAACTTCGGACCGCTGGTCGCGCAGGTTGCCGCAGTCGCCTTGATGCTCGACTACATCGTCACTGTCGCTGTCCAGTCTGCGGCGGGCACGGATGCAGTGGTCTCAGCGATTCCTGCTTTAGACGGATACAAACTGGAGATCACTGTCGGGGTGGTCCTCATCCTTTTCTATGGCAATCTTCGCGGACTGCGAGAAGCGGGGCGGGCGTTTGCATTTCCGACATATTTCTTCGTGGCATCCATGGGCGTGGTCATTGTCACGGGGATCGTCAAGGAACTCACGGGGAATCTCCCCACCTATGACCCGACCACAGCGCATGGCGCCTACCCCGTGGGCTCTGGCAGTGGCTTGCTGACCATCGGTGCGGTCTACATCCTGTTGAAGGCATTTGCTAATGGTGGGTCTTCCCTCACCGGTCTTGAAGCGATCAGCAACGGTGTCAGTGCATTTCGCACCCCGGTCGGCCCCAATGCCCGGCGCACGCTGGTGGTGATGAGCCTGCTCCTCGGATCGCTGGTGCTGGGGGTGTCTTGGCTCGCGCATGTCACCCACGCCGTTCCCTACACCGATGGCAATCCCACCGTCATCTCTCAGGTCACGCGAGCAGCGTTGGGGGATAGCACTTGGGGCCATCTTGGTTTTTACATCGTGCAGGCTGCGACCTGTCTCATCCTCTACACGGGGGCAAACACCCCGTTCAACGGATTCCCTTTCCTGGCAAATTTCGTCGCACAGGACGGTTTCCTGCCGCGCTGGTTGACCAAGCGGGGACACCGACTGGCCTTTTCCAATGGCATTGTCGTCCTCGCCGTTGTCGCGTTGATCTTGCTGATCGGGACCGGCGCTCACGTCGACAAACTCGTCGCTTTTTACGCGATCGGGGTGTTCACTGGGTTCACCCTCGCTGGATTTGGCATGGCCAAACATTTCCTCGGTCAGCACGCTGACCGTTCTGACCGGAATCGGCACACTAAAGGTGTCCTGGACTTCGCCGTGGGATGCGTAGCAGCGCTGGTGGTGGTGATCTTCGCGGTCACGAAGTTCACTGAAGGCGCCTGGCTGGTGGTCGTCATGTTTGCCGTCCTGGTGCCGGTGCTGCTGCGTCTTCGACGGGTGTACGTCGCCGAGGCACGCCTGCTGGAAGCAGTCCCAGAGCAGGCTGTCGCACCCCGGGCCAGCCGGAGCACCATCGTGGTCCTGGTCGATACGGTCGATCTTGCTGCGCTGCGAGCGCTGTCCTACGCCAAGTCGTTGCGTGCCGACGAGATCCGGGCGGTGCACGTGGTTCTGGATATGGCGCAGGCGCGGCGGCTGCACGCAGCGTGGGCGGCCGATGCCACTGGGACGGTGCCTTTGCATCTGGTGGAATGCCCGGATCGTCGACTGGAGCGCTCTGTGGTGGAGTTGGTAGCCCGGATCGCTGACGAACGCAGTGGCGCGCAGGTGACAGTCATCCTGCCTCGGCGAAGTTATGGGCTGATGGGTCGGGTGTTGCACGATCACACCGCTGACAAGATCTCGGCAGCGTTGTCGTCAGTGCCAGGCGCCGTTGCCACGATCGTGCCGTTCGACGTACGTGGTCCGTTGCGGCACGCTCGCTCAGTTGCTGCTGCTGGGGTCTCCGCCACCATGTCTGCCACCGCGGCGCTGGACGAAGCGTTGGCGGTGACCACTCCGGTGGGGAGTTCGGTTCCTTCGCCGCCACGTCCGGTCGGTGCGGATCTCGCCGCCCAGGACCTGCCGGAGCACCCGCATCCGGGGGCTACCTGGATTGGGCAGATCACTCGCCGGGATCGAGTCCGGGTGTGCGGTCGGGTCCGGTCAGTGCAGGTCTCTCCGATCGCGGGACATGCTTCGCTGATGGTGGAGTTGGTCGACCAGACGGGTGGGATCGAACTGGTGTTTTATGGCCGCCGGGAGATCATCGGAATCGAACCGGGGGTGGCGCTGATGGCTGAAGGCGCGGTGGGTCGGACCCACGGTCACCTGTCGTTAGCTAATCCGCTCTACACCTTGCTGCCTCGGTGACCGTGGCCGCACTCGCCGGTGCGAGGATGAGCCTCATGCGCTTGCTCCTCATCCGACATGGCCAAACCTCCTCCAACGTGATCCACGCGTTGGACACTGCTTTTCCCGGCGCTGACCTGACCGACATGGGTCGGCAACAGGCAGCCGCAATCCCAGCAGCACTCGCCGACGAACCCATTGATGCGATTTATGCGTCGGCGTTGGTGCGGACTCAGCAGACGGCGGCTCCGTTGGCTGCGCAGCGGGGTCTGGAGGTGCAGGTACGTGCTGGTTTGGCGGAGATCGCGGCCGGGATCTACGAGATGCGTCATGACGAGGAGGCGATTCGAGCGTATGTCGACGCGGTCTTTTCGTGGCAGCAGGATCCTTCTCGGGCGGTGCCGGGCGGCGAGAACATGACACAGGTCATCTCCCGTTGTGATGAGGTGGTGCAGGAGATCGCTGCTGCCGGTCACCGTACGGCGGTGATCTTTTCGCATGGGGCGATGATCCGCACGTACGCCGCAGCCCGTGCGGACAACATTTCGTTCGATGTCGTCGCGCCGCACTGGTTGAGCAACACCGGGATGGTGGTGTTGGAGGGTGATCCTCGCGGTGGGTGGGAGATGACGGGGTGGTGTGCTGAGCCGTTGGGCGGGGCACATCTGGATGATCCCGGTGCGGGAGATCCGACGGTGATGCCGCAGCTTGATTCTCAGCCTTAAGCGGACGGTGGGGCTCAGCCGTGGTGTCAGCTTTTTGGGCCACCTGCGGCGTAGATGACTTGCCCGGAAACGAATCCTGATTCCTCGCCGGTGAGATATGCCGCGAGGGCAGCGATGTCGTCGGGGGTGCCGACCCGTCCGACCGGGATGGCTGAGGCAGCTTGGGCGGTGAATTCGTCGAAGGTGAGCCCGAGACGTTGTGCAGTCTGTCGGGTCATGTCGGTGGCGATGAAGCCGGGGGCGATGGCGTTGGCGGTGATTCCGAAGCGGCCGAGTTCTAAGGCAGCGGTTTTGGTGAAGCCTTGCAGGCCAGCTTTGGCGGTGGCGTAGTTGAGTTGGCCGCGGTTGCCGAGCGCGGAGGTTGAGGACAGGGTGACGATCCGGCCGAAGCGGGCGTCCACCATATGACGTTGCACGGCGCGCGTCATGAGGAAAGCGCCACGTAGATGCACGGCGATGACGTCATCCCAGTCGGTGAGGTCCATGGTGTGGATCAGCGCGTCTCGGACGATTCCGGCGTTGTTGACCAGGATGGTGGGGGCGCTGAGGAGTTGGATGGTCTGGTCGACGGCGGCCGCGACGGCGGAGGGGTCGGTGACATCGGCGGCGATGGCGACGGCTTGTCCGCCGGCGGCTCGGATGGTGTCAACAGTGGCAGCGCAGTCCTCGCCGCGTCGGTCGAGGACTGCCACGGCGCGTCCCTGCGCGGCGAGTCGGATGGCGATGGCGGCGCCGATGCCTTGGGCGGCTCCGGTGACGATCGCGGTCCTGGGGGGAGTGTTCACGGGGGTCTCCTTGGAGCTGGCTGTGGCATGGTCACCCTAGCGAGAGAGGGAGCTATTGATGGTGCCTCAGGTGTGGTGTCCGGAAACGGGGGAGGAGTTAGCAGCCCTGGCCGGGGTAGAAATGGGCCCGGGTGAGTGGTTTGACCTCACTCAAGAGCGGGTGGGGGCGTTTGCGGAGGCCAGTGAGGATCGGCAGTGGATCCATGTGGACGTCCGGCGGGCCGTGGATAGCCCGTGGGGTGGCACGATCGCGCATGGGCTTTTCCTGTTGTCGCTGGGTCCGATGTTTTCAGCAGATCTGTTGCGTCTGAGTGGCTTAGGTCACGTCCTGAATTATGGATATGACCGGGTGCGTTTCCCAGCGTCGGCGCCGGTGGGTTCGCGGGTGCGGATGACGATGACGGTGGATGCGGTGACTCCGGTCGCCGGTGGCTTTCAAGTGGCGATGGATCAGCAGACCTGGTGTTCGGCGACAGAGCGGCCGGTGGTGGTGGCGAGAGTGTTGGCTCGGGTCGTCACGGGGTGACGACCCGAGCAGGTCACCTCATGCGTCCGGCTCCGGCGGCGGCTTGAGCGAGCAGGAAAGCTGGTGGGATGAGCTGGTGGGCAGCAAAAGCGTCGGCTACTGCTCGGGAGACCTGGTCGACCCTGTCCTGGTTGACCAGGGCAATTGCGGATCCACCGAAACCACCGCCGGTCATCCTGGCGCCCAGGGCCCCTGCGGCGCGGGCGGTGTCGACGGCTAGGTCGAGTTCGCGACAGGTCACCTCGTAGTCATCGCGCAGCGAATCGTGGGAGGCGTTGAGGGTGTGTCCCAGTCCGACCCAATCATCGGTGGCTAGTTGGGCGGCAGCGTGGCGGACGCGGGCGATCTCGGTGAGGACATGTCGGACCCGTCGGCGGCGAGTGGGGTCGTCGATATGGGCGAGGACATCTATCAGGGGCTGATCTTGATCGGGGGAGGTGCGATCAGGAGGGAGGCGATCAGCGATCTCGCGTAGGGAGGCGACGCCGAGGTCGACGGCCGCGGCTTCGCAGTCGGCGCGGCGACGTCCGTAATGGCCGTCAGTGAGGGCGTGGGGGGCGCGGGTGTCGATGACGAGTAAGGCAAGCCCCGCAGCGGCCAACGCGAGGGGGACCTGCTGTCCGCTGGCATCCTGGCAGTCCAGGAGTAGGCCGTGATCTGAGGTGCAGCGCAGCGATGCTGATTGGTCCATGCCGCCGGTGGGTGCCCCCGCAACATGGTTTTCGGCGCGGACGCAGGCATCGGCGAGCTGGGCCCGCCCCGAGTCGTCGTTGCTGAGCCCCAGGCCCCATGTCTCGTCGAGAGCAATAGCGGTGACGCAGGCCACGGCCGCGGAAGAGGACAGGCCCGCACCGAGGGGGACGCATGACACGAGAGCGGCGTCGAAGCCGGTACGTCGGTCGTGGCTGGAGTCAGCTAGGGCCCAGGCGGGACCAGCGACGTAGGCCACCCATCCGGTGACTCCGCCGGGGCGAATCTGGTCCAGGGTTCCTTCCCAGGGGGGCTGGTTGAGGTCAGTGACGAGGCGTACGACGTGGTCGTCGCGAGCGCGTAGAGCGAGGAAGGCGCGGTGTGGTAGCGCGAGGGGGAGGCAGAGTCCGGCGTTGTAGTCGACGTGTTCTCCGATGAGGTTGACTCGCCCGGGGGCGGCCCAGACGCCGTCAGCGGCGACGTCGTAGGTGTCCCGCAGCAAGTGGCGTGCGCGGTGTGCCCCTTCCTCATCTGACCATGCGGTCAGCCACGTCAGATCCTCTCCTGAAGCGAGTGGGATGCACCGAGATGATGTGTTATGGATCACGTTGCGCTGCTCCTCGTGCCGCGGTCTGCTCCGTCGCTGAGTCTGCGGTGGTGTGCAGTCACGTTACGCCGCTGTCTATCTGGTCACATCTGTGGTGCCTGTGACGGCGAGCTGTGGCAAGGTCATGTCGTCGGGGAGTGGGAATCATTAATGAATGAGTTCTCACGAGCATCGATAAGTATGCAACGATGGGCCCGCCATCGCCGCAGCCGATGGCCGTGGCTCACCCACAGCCACGCCCAGAAGGACCGCCACGTGCCGTCGCCTCTCGCCGAGCAGCGATAGCTCTCCCTCACGGGCCACAGCACACCGGCAGTCACGGTTGGTAGGAGCGGGCATGACGCTGTCGCCCCTGGACTATGCGGTGATCGCAGGCTACGTCCTGGTCATGATTGCCATTGGATTCGGCTCGACCCGGTTTGCCCGCGAGCGCGACGACTATCTCCTCGCGGGACGACGACTTGGTTTCCCACTGTTCTTCGGCTGCATGGCGGCTATGGCAGTCGGCGGGGCGGTCACTGTTGGTGGCGCGCAGAAGGGATTGACTGTCGGAGTCGCAGGTTTGTGGGTCGGTGGCAGTCTCGGCCTCGGCTTGATCCTGCTGGGCGTCCTCATCAGTTCCAAACTGTCCCGACTGCGCGCCCTGTCAATCAACGAAGTCATTGAACGTAACTACGGTGCCGGTGCTCGCGTCCTCGGGGCGATCCTCACCATCGTCTACACGGTCTCATTGACTGTGGTGCAGGTCGTGTCGATGGGCAGCATCCTCTCGCAGATTTTTGGTTGGGATAGCCGCATCGCCATGCTCGTCGGCGGCAGCGTCGTGGTGTTCTACACCTTCCTGGGTGGCATGTGGGCGGTCACTATGACCGACATCGTTCAGTTCGTCATCAAAACTCTCGGCATCGTGTTGCTGATCCCGATCTTTGCGTTGGCCTCGCCTCAGGTGGGTGGGCTGTCCGGGCTGATCGACAAGGTGCCGGCAGGGCATTGGGATCCGTGGGCGATGGGCTTCTCCGGGACGCTCTACTGGATCTTGCTCTATGTGCCTGGCTTGGTCATCGGTCAGGACATCTGGCAGCGCATGTTCACCGCGCGCAACGAGAAGATTGCCCGCACCGGCACCATCCTCGCCGGCGTTTACTCGATCATTTACGGCTTCGCTGCGGTGCTCCTTGGTTTGGCGGTCCTGGCCGCAGGAGTGAGCGTTGCCAAACCCCCACAGACCTTCGCGGTGGGGGTGGAGACCTTCTTGCCGCCTGGGTTGGCCGGTCTGTTGCTCGCCGCCGCGATGGCCGCCGCAATGTCCGTGGCGTCCGGCACCATCCTTGCCTGCTCCACCGTCGTCTACAACGACCTCTACCTGCGGTTGGTCCGTGGCCAGCGTGACGCCGCCGTGTCGGCTCCAGCTGACGATCGGGAAGCGTTGACTTCCTCTGCGGTGCAACGCAACCAAGACGCACAAGAACGTCATGGCTCCTCCCATGAGGTGTGGGTCAACCGGGGGATTGCCCTCGCCATCGGCCTGGTCGTGATCGTCCTCGCCGTGGTGATCGAAGACCTCTTCAAAGCACTCGACCTGGCTTACGGGTTCCTCTCCGGATGTGTTTTTGTCCCCGTCGTCGCCGCGTTCTTCCTGCGCACCGTCTCACCTCGCGCCGGCATGTTGTCGCTGTCGCTGAGCGCCGTCGGCGTCGCAGGCACCATGTGTTACGGGGAGAGCGGCTTAGCCGCTGAGGCCTTCGGGAAGAAAGCTGCTGCGGACTGGGCCATCGGCGGAAACTACCCGATCATGGTCGGCATGACCGTCGGATTGCTCGTCTACACCGTGTGCACCGTCCTGGACACCCACCGCCGCCCCGCGAACCTCCAGTTCGACGACGCCCTGCCCGCCGCCGTACCAGCAGGCACGACCACCGACGACCCGACGTACGGCGGGAAGAACGCATGACTGACGCAAACCATCCCGACCGGACCGACCCGTCCCGGCTGATTTCCGGACGGTATCGGGACATGGCGACCACTCCGATGAGTAGTTCCGTGGACCGCGCCACTCTCTACCCGGACACCATCAACCTCAGCCTGGGCGACCCAGAACTCACCACCGACCCAGGCATCATCGATGCGGCCGCCGCCGACGCTCACGCCGGTCACACCCACTACACCGACAGTTACGGCGATCCGGAGCTCCGCGCGCAGATCCTGACCACCTACCTGGAAGATCACAGTCACCAGCACGACCCAGACGGGGTGATGGTCACCACCTCCGGATGCCACGCCATGTGGCTGGTCTTGGAATCGATCCTCAACGACGGCGACGAAGTGATCATCGCCGCACCGTATTTCACGCCCTACCCGCACCAGGTCCGTCTTGCCCGTGGCGTGCCCGTCGTGGTCGACACCCACCCTGAGGACGGATACCAGCTGCGCGTCGACGCCCTCGAAGCGGCACTGACCGAACGCACCCGGGCAATCATCCTCAACACCCCCGCCAATCCCACCGGGGCCTGCCTGTCCCGGGCCACGCAGGAAGCGATCGCCTCGCTCGCGGATCGTCATGACCTGGTGGTGATCGCCGATGAGATTTATACGTTGTTCAGTTATGCCGAGCCGTTCCGGCCGTTTGTGACGATCCCCGGCATGGTCGAACGCACCGTCACGATCAACTCGCTCTCCAAGGACTACCTGATGACGGGGTGGCGGATCGGGTATGTCCTGGGGCCGTCCGCGCTGATCCGGGTGATGAAGGATGTCAACGAGAACAACGTGTTCACGGCCCCGTCGGTCAGTCAACGCGCCGCTGTGCATGCGTTACGTCGACGGCACGAGATCCAGCCACCGATCCGGGAGCTCTACCGGGAACGGGTGGTGCACGCCTATGAACGAGTCGTGGCGACACCGGGAATGACGGCGCTTTCCCCGCAGGGCAGCATCTATTTGTGGGTGGATATCCGTTCTACCGGCCTGAGCAGTGTGGAGGTCGCCGACCAGATCTTTGAGCAGGCCCACGTGTTGACCATCCCAGGGATCGCATTCGGCGATGCTGGGGAGGGTTTCCTGCGGTTGGCATTGACCGTGGACCAAGACCGCATCGACGAGGCTTTCGACCGGATCGCCCGGATGCCGTTGTTCAGCGGGTGAGCAGGTGTGGGTGTGGTGGGGTGGCGCTGACATCCCGATGGGAGGCCGTGGCACCGGCCGGGGGAGGATGGAGCCGTGTCTACTTTCCCGCACCCACCGTTGTTGACCCATCTGGCGGCGAGCGCCGCCCGGCGTCGGGAGCTGGGATTGCAACGAGAAGCCGACGTCCCGGGTTGCGTCCCGACGGTCGATCTCGCTGGTAACGACTATCTCGGGTTGTTGCGTCACCCTTCGGTGATTGACGGAGCGGTGGCGGCGGCTCGTCGCGATGGTGGTGGTGCTGGCGCGTCCCGGGTGGTCACCGGGACCACTCCCACGCATCGTCACCTTGAGGTGGAGTTGGCGGGGCTGCTCGGGGTGGAGTCCGCTCTGGTCTGCTCCACGGGGTATCACGCGAATCTCGCGGCGGTCACCACCCTCGGGGATGCTGACACGCTCATCGTCTCGGACG
Source organism: Austwickia sp. TVS 96-490-7B (assembly GCF_019331795.1). Classification (GTDB taxonomy): domain Bacteria; phylum Actinomycetota; class Actinomycetes; order Actinomycetales; family Dermatophilaceae; genus Austwickia. The sequence goes on along the minus strand of NZ_JAHPZL010000001.1, from coordinate 75,853 downwards.
CGCACGTGCACGCCTCGCTGGTGGATGGTGCGCGCTTGGCTCGCGGTGAGGTCGCTATTGCTCGCCATAACGATCTTGATCAGGTGCGTGACCTGCTGCGTTCGCGTCAGCAGCCGCGTGCGCTGGTCGTGGTGGAATCGGTGTACAGCGTGTATGGCGACGCGGCGCCACTCGCCGATCTCGTCGCGCTCACTGCCCAGGAAGGCGCCACGCTCCTGGTCGACGAGGCTCATGGCATCGGGGTTGTCGGCCCGGGCGGTGGCGGTGGGCTGCGCGCTGCGGACGTCTCCGGTCAGTCTCACGTGGTGGTCACGGGAACGTTGTCGAAGTCGCTAGCTGCGCAGGGTGGGCTGGTCGCAGGGGTTGGTGCAGTGCGGGATCATGTGCTCAACACGGCGAGGCCGTTTATTTATGACACGGGGTTGGCTCCGGCTGCTGCGGGAGCAGCTTTGGGTGCGTTGGCGGTGCTGCGGGACACCCCTGACCTGCCAGGGCAGTGCCGGGATAATGCGGCCCGGTTGGCGGCAGGCTTAGGCCTGCCCACTCCTGCTGGTGCGGTGTTGGCGATGCCGATGCCCGGACCAGACGAAGCGGTTGCTGCGGTCGCGGCGGCAGCGGCACGAGGCCTGCGGATCGGCTGTTTTCGCCCGCCGTCGACGCCTGACGGCGGTTCGTGGTTGCGGTTCACTGCGCACGCCTCCCACGACACCGCTGACGTCGACTGGGCGATCCAGGTGATCCGGGAGGTCACCACCGCCGTCGACGTGACCCCACAGATCAGAGACTGACCATGTGCCCCATAGCGAGGCGCAGCCCGGCCCTGCGGTCTGGTTTGGCAGGTCCCACGAGGGGAATCGCCGGGACATTGACGACTCGTCGGGGGAGGGCATATCCCGGGAGATGGTCGGCGAGCAGCGACCGAACCTGGGGGAGGGTGACCTGATGTCCATCAGCAGTGACCGTCACCAGGGTGATGGCTTGACCCCATTCGTCGTCCGGCACCCCCACCACCATGAGGTCGAGCAGACCAGGGATCCGGGCTGCCCGCGCCGCTGACTCCACGACCGTTGGGGCGACTTTCAACCCACCAGTGTTGATGACGTCATCGACCCGGCCGACGACATGCAACCGGCCGTCGTCGTCAAGGTAGCCGTGGTCACTGGTGCGGAACCAACGCACCCCCTCCTCGTCGGTCCAAAAGTCCTCGTCAGCATCGGGACGACCCAGATAGCCCAAAGCCACCCGTGGCCCACCAATCACGATCCGACCGGTGGACCGCCCCTGACCCACCCCGGTGTCCTCGGTGACATCGTCGTCCTCCACTCGCAGGCGCGTCCCCGGCAAAGGAAGACCGTCGTACACGCAGCCGCCAGCGGTCTCTGACAGTCCGTAACCCTCGACGATGCGGATCCCCATCGCTTCGGCGCGGTGGCGGTCGACATCCGGGAGGGGAGCTGCCCCCACCAGGATTTGGTCGTAGGTGCGGGCAGCAGCAACAGCATCCGGGTCGTCTAAGACCCGTCGTAACTGGGTCGGCACCAACGTGGTGTAGTGGGCGGGCGCGCTGGGATCGAGCCGACGGGTGGCTTCCACGAAGGATTGTGGGCCGAAATGTCCAGGCTGGATGGGGACGGGAAGATATCCCGCGCGCAGCGAACGCAGCATGACACACAACCCCGTGATATGAGCAGGTGGTACGGCGAGCAGCCATTGCCCAGGCGCCCCAGTGCCATCAAAACATGCCCCCTCCCGCCCCGCGAGAAGAGCGCTGGCAGGCAGGAGCGCCGGCTTGGGCGGACCGGTGGTCCCCGACGTACCGATGACCACGGCAGCGTCGGCGGGCACCGTCGGCGTTTGGGTGGGGTCGATGATCCCAGCCGTAGCAATCGCCGGCCCGGTGCCGTCCATCGCTCGGGTCAGGACGTCAATATCGGCGACGATCTCGGCGGCGCTCGCGGTAGCTGGAGGCCAAGCAATGACGGGACGCTGGTTCACCCCTCCAGGGTAGAGGCTCACTTGAACAGTGTTCAGGGCCGCTCGTCCTGACCTGCGCAGCGCTCTCCCGATCTAGGCAGGCTCGGTCAGCCCATCCGGTGAAGACGCGGTCACCGAATTCACCATGAAAATCGCACCCTGCGGATCAGCCAGTTGCGCGAACCGCCCGTACGGCGAATCCATCGGACTCTCCAACACCATCCCACCCAAGTCAACGGCCTGCTCCACCGCCGCATCGACATCATTCGCGCCGAAATACACCCGCCAAAACGACGGCACATCCTCAGGAAGGAACGCTGCCGCATCACAGAGACCAGCACAGGCCTCGTCCGCTGCCCCAAACGTGACATAGCGGACTCCATCGACGGGTTCCTCTCCTTCCGGACCCATCCAGACCACGTCCTCGCCCCACCTCAGCACCTCCCGGTAAAACGGCAACGCCGCATCAAAGTCAGTGCTCAACGTCTCAAACCACACCGCCGTCCCCGCCGCGCCTGTGACCCTCAGGCCTGCCATCGTCCTCGGCTGCCACAACCCCACATAGGCCCCCGCCGGATCCATGATGTACGCCTGCCTTCCTTGGTCAGCGACATCCATCGGCCCAAAAACGACCTGCCCACCCATCTCCGGCACCTGCGTCAACGCCACATCAATGTCGTCATGGCGTAGGTACACGCTCCACGTCGTCGGCCCCTGAGGTTCTTCAGTGGGCCCATCCATCCCCATCAGCGACGACATCATCCCGCCGACCACCTGATCACCACGAGTGATCAGGTGATAGTGGCCGAAATCAGCTCCCTGATCAGTGAACTCCCACTCAAACAACGAGCCATAGAAATCGCGTGCGCCCTCAACATCATGAGTCATCAGATCGAGCCACACTGGCTGTCCGATACGTGCTGACGAAGCCATGCCCTGCCTCCTCACCGATGAGGTGGAGCCTGCGGATTTCCGGAGTCTAGTTGCGGCCAACGACATATCGCAGAAAAGTGGTCGACATGACGTCGCGTCCCGCTCTCGTCGCCGTACTGACGCTCCTCATGATCAGTGGCGCCGTCCCGGCGTCTGCCACCGACGACCCACCACACCCCACCGGCACAGACGCCACCGGACCACCCATGGGATGGAACACCTGGAATGCCTACCGGTGCGACATCGACCAAGACAAGGTACGCCGAGCCGCTGACGCGCTGGTCCGCACCGGACTCGCCGCGAAAGGATACCGACAGGTCACGGTCGACGATTGCTGGCAAGCCCCTCGACGTACCCCAGACGGGATGTTGCAAGCCGACCCGAAACGCTTCCCCGACGGCATGGCCGCGCTCGCCGAGTATGTGCACGCCCGCGGACTGCGCTTCGGCATCTATGCGACCCCTGGCACCAAAACGTGCGCCCAGATCTACGACGGCTACCGCGGAGCTGGCCTGGGCAGCCTCGGCCATGAACGGGACGACGCGCGAACCTTCGCCACCTGGGGCGTTGACTACGTCAAATACGACTGGTGCCGCGCCGACCGTGACGGTGTCGCTGGACGACAGGCTTACCGGTTGATGCGCCGCGAACTGGACAACACCGGCCGGCAGATCGCTCTGGGTGCCCATTACGAACCGCAAACGCCGATCCCGGCCTGGGCTGGAGACGTCGCCCAGACCTGGCGCACCACCAAAGACATCCGTGACCGGTGGCCCTCGATGATCGACATCGCCCGACGTACCTTGGATCACGCGCACTGGAACCGGCCCGGCCGATGGGTCGATCCCGACATGCTTGAGGTCGGCAACGGCGGGATGTGCACTGAGGAATACCGCACCCACCTCAGCTTGTGGGCGCAACTGGGCGCCCCTCTCATGATCGGCACTGACCTGGATCGGGCCGACTCCACCACTGTGGAACTCTTGGGACGCAGCGATGTCATCGCGATCGACCAGGACCCGCTCGCCGCTGCTCCCACGGTGGTCTGGGATCGCGACAACCACCTCATCACCTCTCGACCGCTCTCTGGGGGCGCGCTCAGCGTGACGCTCACCAACCGGTGGGCAGTGCCATCAAGGGTTCGTACGTCGATCGCTGGGCTCGGATTGCCTGCTGGGACATATCGGCTGACCGATGTGTGGACCGGGCACAGCATGACCACTGAGGACGTGATTGGTACGTCGGATACCCCTGGGCACGGGACCACGATGTACCGGGTGGAGCGGGTGCTGCCGCGGGGCACGCCATCATCGTCATGAAGCGCTGACCGAAATACAGCTATGTGGCGTGTGGTGTCGGTGGGGCCTGTTATGTTCATGGCGTGTCTGGGGCGATGTTTCAGGTCAATGTGGATGAGCTGGCTCGTGTCGCTAGCACTCTTCGCGTTGCCGCCGAGGAGTTAGATCGCGAACAGTCCAGGTTGTCTGGGGCTGTCGATGCTGTGGCCAAAGAGTGGTCTAGTGCTGCTGCCACGGCGTACGAGAAGGCGTTTCGCGAGTGGCTTCAAGGTGCGACGAAAGCCCGCAAGGCTTTGTTTGATCTCAGCAAACAGTGTGAGGCTGCTCGCGCTGATTACGTAGGTGCAGACGCATGGGGCCAACAAGGCATCCATTCCGCTGGGGGAGGACTGTCATGGCCTACCGAGTGAACCTTGATGTGCTTGAGTCGACGATTCGTGAGGTGAGTCGGCACCTGGCTTCTTTGGAAGCTGTTGAAGGGGATGTGAAGAGAGCAGCTCGACTCGTTGGGGAACACTGGCAGGGAAGAGTTCGGAAGGGGGGGCCCTCCCGGCACTCATCTCCGCCTGCCTGCAGGGCCTCCCAGAGGCTCCTAGGGCCATCCGAGCGGCTACTCCACGGGCTTACTGCCCGATCTGCTCCGACTCCCGGCTGGATCGAGGACGAAGACGGCCTCCCCGTCGGACGCTGCGACCACAGGCCAGCCACTGGGGTGGCCTGACCGCGAAAGAGCTCGGGGCCACTTCGGCGACCATGCCAAGTCCATATCCCGACTCGCCGGGGAGAAGCTTGAAAAGTCACCTAATCTCTGAATAGTGTGAAGGCCCACGACGAGCGGAGATAATAAAATGAGAGCTAAAAACAGGCTGGTTGTTGCTTCGATGTCGTTCCTGCTTTTGGCCGTGGGTATCCCCACGGCGACTGCCGCAGAACAACCGGTGAGTGTCCCTAGCAATATTTCGGTGACGTCCATTGCGCGGGGGGCGGATACCCAAAATGCGGAAGCAGCACCTCGTGCCGGTGCTAGTTGGGCTGGGAAACAGGGCGCGAAGCTGCTCGCGAAGGCGCTGCGCAGCCCCGCTGCCGACGCGGTCATCGACAGAATCAACTGGGGCGACAAGGCTGCTAAGGCGGCTGTGAAAGCGAATAAAGGCGCCGTAGCAGACGTGCTAGATCAGATTGCTAAATTCACAGACATTCCCGCTCATGTAGTGAAAGAGAAGACTTTCCACATGCTTCTTAATGCCGGACTCTCAGGCGGGAATGCGAAGATGATTTCCGACACCCTAGGCATTATCATCGGGGCCATCATTTAAGGTGGAGGCGAATTTATGTCTGAAGATATCGCAACTGAACTGATCCACCTTGCAGAACGAGTGTCCCTACTCGAAGTTACTCGACCCTACGATAAAGATGCTCGACCGACTCATATAGTGCAGTCGAAATACCACATTATCGGCGAAAAGGGCACGGAGTCTCAAATAATTCTTAGAGCATTCTTCGAGAATACTAAGAACGGGGACCACTGGAAAGAGTATTCCGCAACGCTAAAGGCTCTCGAAGAAGTGCTTTCACCCAAAGTCGCCAAAGAGCTCCTGGATGCATTTATGGTGCAGAATGAAATGTATTGAGGGCGTTATTCACGAGCTCTTAACCCCGGAGTGAGTTGCGCGCCGGATAAGCCTATGACCTGCAGGTTTGCAGATTTTTGTCAAGGCGATAAAACTCTCGTGAATAACGCCATGAGGAGTGACGGCGTTGGTGTAACCCAAAGGGTGAGGGTGTTCCTGGGGTGTCCTTAGCGTGTTTCCGCCAGGAATACCCTCACCCTTGCTGACCTGCGATGACTGTGCCCACCTGGAAAACCACAACCGCTCGTAAATAGGTTGTGGTTTTCCAGGTGGGCACAGTCGGGGAGTGGAAATCAGGTAAGGGTGGGTGTCTCCTATGAAAGAGGGTGGGCGGGGGGTTATGTCGGTGTGTGGGTGAGACAGGGGGCGGGCCTGTTCGGCTTCCTCCAGCGCCGCGGCCTCGCCCTGGCGTGTGTTTGATGCATGCAGGTCGCGGCGGAGTCTGTGGCGGCCTCCTGTGCGGCCGCCACACCGTCACCGTCTCCCCCTGGGCCACCAGACGCGCCTACGCGGCCGCGATCGACGTGCCCGTCGATCGCGGTTTTCGCACCTCCCGACTCCGACACACCTCATGCATTACGGGCCGCTTCTGCGCGAACATCGTTCGCGATGCTCGTGACCAGGGCACTCGTGGGGCCGCCTCCAGCCCGCGCCCAGCGGGGCCGGAACGATCAGGGCACCTGATCGGATAGCTTGCTCCGCCAGGGCGTTTTTTCGTTGCCAATAAAACCAGGATGGGTGCCATGACGGTGACGATCCCCGCCCCTGCCCTCGCTGCGGGGACCCCGTCCCCACCTGCGGGTGGGGACGTCCCCCGATCTGGTGCTCGGACGCCTGCCGGGTCGAGGCCTCCCGAGAGCGCAGCGCGGCCCGGCGCGGCGTCATCGCGATCGAGGTCTGCCAGGTCCCCCGAGAGCCCTCCTGGGACGATCTCGTGGTGCGGGTGCTGCCGCGGGGCACGCCATCATCGTCATGGGGCGCTGACTGAGGTACAGCTATGGGGTGTGTGGTGTCGGTGGGGCCTGTTATGTTCATGGTGTGTCTGGGGCGATGTTTCAGGTCAATGTGGATGAGCTGGCTCGTGTCGCTAGCACTCTTCGCGTTGCCGCCGAGGAGTTAGATCGCGAACAGTCCAGGTTGTCCGGGGCTGTCGATGCTGTGGCCAAAGAGTGGTCTAGTGCTGCTGCCACGGCGTACGAGAAGGCGTTTCGCGAGTGGCTTCAAGGTGCGACGAAAGCCCGCAAGGCTTTGTCTGACCTCAGCAAACAGTGTGAGGCTGCTCGCGCTGATTACGCAGATGTAGACGCACGAAGCCAACAGGGCATTCATTCCGCTGGGGGAGGACTGTCATGGCCTACCGGGTGAACCTTGATGTGCTCGAATTGACGATTCGTGAGGTGAGTCGGCACCTGGCTTCTTTGGAAGCTGTTGAAGGGGATGTGAAGAGAGCAGCTCGACTCGTTGGGGAACACTGGCAGGGAGCTGCTGGGACAGCTGCTGCGGCGGATCACGCTGCATGGCTGGAGGGGCTGCAACAGATGCGAGATGGTCTTGAGCAGATGCGTCGGGCCATGATGGAGGCCAGCGATAACTACACCACCGCAGGGAAAAATGCCGCTTCGATGTGGCAGGTCTGATGGGAATATTCACATCACCTGTCCGTGAAGTTCATCACGGCGCATATCGCCATGCAGGTGAATGCTTGGATGCTGGGGCAACGACGCTGAAAAATGCTCTGGTCCAGACTGTGATCGGCCTCAGAGCATGTCAAGGCATGGCTGGAACTTTCCCGGTGGGTGAAGACTGGGCCAAGGCTTATGACGCCACTGCTCGTGACCTGATCATGGGGACACATAATGCCGCCGCGATGACCGCAGGCCTTGCTGCGTTGGCGAAAGCAACTGAAGCAATTCATGAAAATGCGGATTTGGCAAGTCACCCCACCTCTGACGTGCAACAGAATCTCCCAGAGCTCCCTGGGGTCACACAGTGTGTAGCGCTGCCGCCTTCAGCTTTCGGTGGGGGCACTGCGCCGCCTGCGTGGTGGGAGGTGGCGAGCAGATGGTTATCCGGGGTGGTCTGGCCCAACGCTGACACGGCTAAATTACGTGCGGCAGCCACACTGTGGCGTCAGCTTGCCGATTCGTATCTCCAGGTGCAGACAGAATTCAACAAGTCGATCACCCATATCAAGAGCAACACCAGCCCTGAAGTCGAACCAGCGGTGAAGTCGTTAACTGACACGACCGGGGATATGACAGAGCTTGCAGCATCCTGCCGCGAGGTCGCCAGTAGCTGTGACGATTTTGCTCAGGCTATCGAGAAAGCACACGAAGCGCTCATCGCGGCTGGAGTTCAGTTTTTGATCGAGACCGCTGCGATTGAGGCCATCGGAGCGCTTGCCGGTATGTTCACGCTGGGTATCGCTGAACTGGCTGCTCAAGGAGTGGAAGGCGCGCGGCTGGCCGCAGTTCTTGATAAAATTGTATTGATCATTCTCGCCCTGGAACGGGTGGGCCAGCTGGTGAGAACCAGACTCGCTGCTGCGGCCACCAAAATCGGTGCTCCGGTAATATCACTGTCGCAACGGGTCGCTAACCTGCGTATCGTACCTCCTGACTTCAGGAATGTGTACGTAGGGATCCCGCTATTCGGTGTTCAACGGAATATCGTCAGGGCCACGTTTGGGGTCAAAGGAGCATGGAATGCCGACTTGCGGCACATCAAGCCCTTCACGCGATACGAAGTCAATGGCGGTCAATTCATTTACGAGACAGGAGTCAATGGTCGGATAGTCAAGGCTAAGGCCACGCTCAGTAAAATTGTTAAAAATGGGCCACGCGATCCGGCTGCCCAACTTCGAGCAGGGGGTGCTTACCGCAAGCCCCATGATGATGGAGGTCATATCTTTGGGAGACAGTTCGGTGGTGGGGCTGAAGATATCAACTACTTGGCGATGAAAGATTCTGTCAATAGAATCAATCCGCGCGAGTATGGAAAATTGGAGGATATTTGGAGGAAAGCTATTAAGGGGCCGCCTCCACAGCAGGTGGAGGTTGATGTGACACCTCACTATAATAACCCGCTCAGCACTAGACCGGACATGATTTCGGTTAGATATAAAATTGGAAACGGGAAATTCATTTCCAGTACTATCAACAACTCATAGATGGAGAAACTGATGAAAATTAATGAACTCGCCGAGCGTCAAAATGAATTAGTTAATATCCTTGTAAGACTACTTGAGGGATACGCTTGGGACATTGCAAACTTTCACATGGCTGATTTGAAAAGAATTAATATCGGTTGTATTCAATTTTGGCTTGACTCCAAGGAGGATAGTGTCAAGGAAATTTTCGAAGCTATTGCTTTTGCTAGGCAACTTCGGAAAGATATGTATGACCCCGAGCAAGGTGCATGGTTAAGTCTTGATGTCGATCTAAATAAGTTGACAGACGAAGTTAATTTCACATTCAACTGGGACAATAAATCAACACTTTGGGATGCCCATCCGGATGACATTGAATATGTGGTAGATATGGAAGAGTATCCGCGGCCGTGGGCTTTGATTCCGGACTGGCATCCAGTGCGTGGCAAATATACTGAGCAGTCGTGGAATGAGTTCTTAGCTACTCGTTAAGCTGGCATGTAGCCACATCACGGTTGTTTCTCTAGACCGAGGCCACCGTGATGTGACTCGCGAATGATAAGTGACAGTCTTTTGACTTTTGGATGTTAAGGCGTTATTCATGAGGCATTAGGCGCATCCGCCTGACTTGACTCAATTGCCATAGTGCTTTGGCGCAGGCTGCGTGCTCGTGGATCCGCTTTTTTTCTTCGGGTGGCGCATACGCGGGGATGGTGGTGCGGTCTTGGATATCCGCAACGAAGCTTCAATGAGCCGCAACCCGGTGACCTGAAACTCCTTGTTGATGTATTGACGAGAGCGTCCCGATGTCAGCGACCATGACCATGTCTACCGCCTGGCGATGTTCCTGGCATCCGCGCACGGTCGGCAGGATCGTTAGCCCTCTCGGTCTTGTTGTCCTCCCCGCAGATGACCTTCAGCGAGAAACCGCCTCGGTCCACGGGCAGCCCTGGTCAGAGCCCGTTGACGGGTCGAATAGATCGGCGCGAACCGCTCCAAGAGACGATTCCCCGTAGGCATTTGGATGGGATCGCCCACCCTTGGCGAGCGCCACGGCATCGGCAACCCAGCCATCGACAAAAAACTCCGACCGTGATCAACACCGGTCGGAGCTCTACCTGAAGAAAACAATGACGTTAATGGTGGGCCCTGCGGGGCTCGAACCCGCGCGCTTCGGATTAAAAGTCCGCTGCTCTGCCAACTGAGCTAAAGGCCCCTCGCGGTCAGGGCGGCCGCGAGTCCCTACGCATCAGGGCAGCAGCGATCGCCACCCAAGAACGATGTGTAGGTGGGGAACAGCGTAACTGCTCGATGGGGCTGCGCGCACATCGTCCTCGCATGACCCACCTTCACAATGCGACTCACCTCTCCCGGCGCCGCGTTCACTCATCGAGACTGACATCCCGAAAGCTGGGCGGTACGGGCGATACTGGCACGATGAGCCCGTCGCAGCCCCTGCCTACCGCGCTCGATATCGAAGCGGCGTACGTCAGGCTGCGCAGCGTCGTCCGCGAGACCCCGCTGATTCGCAGCGACCGGCTGTCCACCCGCACTGGCGCCAACATTTGGGTCAAACGAGAAGACCTGCAACCCGTCCGGAGCTACAAAATCCGAGGCGCCTACAACCTCATCGCGCAACTTGATGCCAACGATCGGCAACGTGGCGTGGTCTGCGCTTCAGCGGGCAACCATGCCCAAGGCGTCGCCTACGCGTGCGCCCGCCTCGATCTCCACGCCCGTATCTACCTGCCTCGCACCACCCCACGGCAAAAACGAGACCGGATCGCCGTACTCGGCCAAGGCCACGTCGAACTCGTCGTCGGCGGAGACACTTACGATGACGCTGCTGCCGCCTGCCACGAAGATGCCGGGCGTACCGGGGCAGTGATCGTCCCCGCTTTCGATCACGCCGCGACGATCGCAGGTCAAGGCACCCTCGCCGTAGAGGTCGTCCACCAGCTCGGACACCACCCAGATCAGATCGTCCTTCCCGTCGGCGGCGGCGGCATGATCGCAGGCTGCGTCACCTGGCTGGCCGCTCGGCACCCAGCCACCGCGGTCATGGGTGCCGAACCAGCCGGAGCTGCCTCCATGCGTGCCGCCATGACCGCCACCGCCCCCGTCACCCTGCCCACCCTCGACACGTTCGTTGACGGCGCCGCCGTCCGACGAGTCGGCGACCTCACCCACCGGATCTGTCAGCACCACCAGGTCCCCCTCGTCGCCGTCGACGAAGGCCGGATCTGCACCGAAATGCTGGAGCTTTACCAAACCGACGGGATCATCGCTGAACCTGCGGGGGCCCTCGCCAGCGCGGCCCTCCTCGACCAACTCGACCCTGCCCCCGGCAGCGACGTGGTCGTGGTCCTCTCCGGCGGCAACAACGACATCTCCCGATACGCCGAAGTGCTCGAACGATCCCTCGTCGCTGAAGGCCGCAAACACTACTTCCTGGTGAACTTCCCCCAAGAACCCGGCGCGCTCCGCCGATTCGTCGAAGACGTCCTCGGCCCAGACGACGACATCGCCCTGTTCGAATACGTCAAACGCTCCAACCGAGAAACCGGCCCCGCCCTGGTCGGTATCGAACTAGGCGACCCCCACGACCTCGACGGACTACTCGCCCGCATGGCCACATCACGTATGGTCGTCGAACAGATCCCCGCCGACAGCCCCTTCTACCGGTTCCTGGTCTGACCTGCACCACCACGTCCACGTCTGCCCCGCGCAGGCCCCAACACCGAAAGCACCACCGTGACAGCGTCGTACATCCTCACCTTCTCCTGCGAGAACCACCCCGGCATCGTCGCCGCCGTCACCACCACCCTCACCCAACTGGGTTGCGACATCACCGACGGGCAGCAGTTCGACGACCGCCGCTCAGGCCGGTTCTTCGCGCGCATCACCTTCACCCCCGAGCGGGCAGACCTCGGTGAGGACGGTTTCCGGGCCGCGCTGACTCCCGTCCTGGCTTCCCTCGGCGCCGATTGGCGCCTCCGCAGCGCCGACCGTCGCGCCCGAGTGCTGCTGCTCGCCTCCAAAGAAGACCACTGCCTCGTCGACCTGCTCTACCGGGTCCGTATCGGTGAACTAGCGATGGACGTCGTCGGTGTCATCAGCAACCACCCGCGCAACACGTACGGCGACCTCGGCGATGTGCCCTTCCATCACCTTCCGGTCAGCAAAGACACCAAAGCCGAGCAGGAAGCCCACATCCTGAAAATCGTCCACGACGAACACGTCGACCTGGTCGTCCTGGCGCGCTACATGCAGATTCTGTCAGCTGACCTCGTCGACGCCCTCGCCGGACGCTGCATCAACATCCACCACAGCTTCCTGCCCGGCTTCAAAGGCGCCAAGCCCTACCACCAGGCTTACGAACGTGGCGTGAAACTCATCGGAGCGACCGCACACTATGTCACCGCTGACCTCGACGAAGGCCCGATCATCGCCCAAGATGTCGAAGCCGTCACCCACCGTGACGAGCCAGAACGCTTGATCCGCAAAGGCCGAGACATCGAACGGCGAGTCCTGGCCTCAGCGGTACGCGCCCACATCGAGGACCGGGTCATGATGCGCGGCGCCACCACCATCGTCTTCCCCGCCTGACGTCGTGGCCACCCCCACCCACCTGCCACCGCCCACCACCGACCCCGACGAGCTCTACACCGCCTACCTCGACGGCGTCATCTCCCGGGGGATCACCCCCTACCCGCACCAAGAAGAAGCCCTCCTCGAACTGGTCACCGGCAACAACGTCATCCTGGCCACCCCCACCGGATCCGGGAAGAGCCTGGTCGCGGCTGGCGCCCACTACTTCAGTCTCGCCAGATACGCCGAAGAGCAACGTCGCAGCTACTACACCGCACCCATCAAAGCGTTGGTCAGCGAAAAGTTCTTCGACCTCTGCGATCAATTTGGCGCCGCCAACGTCGGCATGGTCACCGGCGACGCCTCCGTCAACGCCGACGCGCCGATCATCTGCTGCACCGCGGAGATCCTCGCCAACCTCGCTCTGCGCGAAGGTCACGACCTGCCCGTCGACACCGTCGTCATGGACGAATTCCACTTCTACTCCGAACCCGACCGTGGCTGGGCCTGGCAGGTGCCCCTACTCGAGCTACCCCAAGCACAATTCCTCCTGATGAGCGCCACCCTCGGGGACGTGCGAATGTTCCAGGACGACCTCACCCGCCGTACCGGCAGAGACACCGCCCTCGTCGCGAACGCACCTCGACCGGTCCCACTCAGCTTCTCCTACGCGCTGACCCCCCTGCACGAAACTCTCGAAGAACTCGTCGCCACTCGTCAGACTCCGGCGTACGTCGTGCATTTCACCCAAGCTGCCGCGCTGGAACGCGCCCAAGCCTTGATGAGCCTGAACGTCACCAACCGCGCCGAGAAAGACGCGATCCTGGAGATGCTCGGTGGTTTCCGCTTCGGCAAAGGATTCGGCCAACAACTATCCCGCCTCGTCAAACACGGCATCGGGGTGCACCACGCGGGAATGCTCCCCAAATATCGCCGCCTCGTGGAAACCCTCGCCCAAGCCGGGCTCCTCAAAGTCATCTGTGGCACCGACACCCTCGGCGTCGGCATCAACGTGCCCATCCGCACCGTCGTCCTCACCGGCCTCAGCAAGTACGACGGCTCCCGGCAACGCCTGCTCAAAGTCCGTGAATTCCACCAGATCGCTGGCCGAGCTGGCCGAGCCGGATTCGACACCAGCGGATCAGTGGTCGTCCAAGCCCCCGACCATGTCGTCGAAAACCACAAAGCCCTCCTCAAAGCGGGCGACGACGTCAAAAAACAACGCAAAATCCAACGCAAAAAACCCCCCGAGGGATTCGTCAACTACGGCGAAGACACCTTCGAAAGACTCGTCGGTGCCACCCCCGAACCGTTGGTCTCCCGAATGCGCGTCAACCACGCGATGATTCTCAACGTCATCCACCGCCCCGGTGACCCGGTCCGGGCGATGCGGCGCATGCTCACCGACAACCACGAAACACCCCGCCAACAAGCACGGCTGCAACGCCACGCCATCCAAATCCTGCGCTCCCTGCTCGACGCCGGCGTCGTCGAACGGCTCGACACCCCCGACGACACCGGCCGCACCCTCCAAGTCGTCGTCGACCTCCAACGCCACTTCGCCCTCAACCAACCGCTGTCGACCTTCGCGCTCGCCGCCTTCGACCTACTCGACCCAGAGAGCCCCGACTACGCGATGGACATGGTGTCCATCGTCGAATCGACGCTCGACGACCCGCGGGCGTTGCTCTACTCCCAACAGTTCGCTGCCCGAGGCGAAGCCGTCGCCGAGATGAAAGCCGACGGCATCGAATACGAAGAACGCATGGAACTCTTGGAAGAGGTCACCTGGCCACAACCGCTGCGAGATCTCCTCACCGGGGCATTCACCACCTACCGACAGACCCACCCGTGGCTGTCCGAAGACGACCTGTCACCCAAATCAGTGGTACGTGACCTCTTCGAACGAGCGATGACTTTCGGGGAGTACGTCGCCTTCTACCAGATGCAACGCAGCGAAGGACTGGTGCTGCGCTACCTCACCGACGCCTACCGGGCGTTGCGCCAAACCATCCCGGACAGCGCCAAAACGGACGACCTCGAAGACGTCATCGCCTGGCTCGGGGAACTGGTCCGACAGACCGACTCTTCCCTCATCGACGAATGGGAAGCCCTCACCGACCCCGACCGAGACGACGACACCCCCATCCGCCCCGGCGACGTCATGTCCGCCGGGACCCGCCCGCTCACCGCCAACACCCGCGCTTTCCGGGTGCTGGTGCGTTCAGCGATGTGGCGGCGAGTCGAACTCCTCGCCCTCGGCCGGTACGCCGACCTGGCAGCCCTCGACGCCGAGACCGCCACCCGTGGTGCCGGTGGGGACCCCCTGGAGATCCACGAGTGGGAGCAAGCCACCGACGAATTCGCCCAGGACTATCCGACGTACGACGTGGACGACCTCATCGGGATCGGCCCGGATGCCCGCGGCCCCGCCCTCCTGCGCATCGACACCGACAGCGAACCCGGATTCTGGCTGGTCGAACAGATCCTCGACGACCCAGAAGGCGACCACGACTGGCGGATTTACGCCGAAGTGGACCTGGCCGCCAGCGACGAAGCCGGCGAACTGGTGCTACGTGTCACCGACCTGGCCCGCGCCTGAGGAACTACGCCACCGACCGGCCCCCGCACCACCTCGAAAAAAGGTCTCCGGCCGGGTGCGTCATCCCACCGTGGACCCGCCACGGACAGGTAGTGTCGCCACCATGTCCCCCGCACGACTTGTTCATGCAACCTCGGACGACTGGCGTCTCTACCGCGACCTGTGGCTGCGCATGTTCCACCACCGGCCTGACGAATACACCGTTCCCGGTGGTGAATCCCCAGAGGCCTGGCCCGAGCAGGAATGGCGCCGCCGCATGGTCGGAGACGCCGGTGAAGGACGCACCATGGCGATCCTCTCCGAGGACCGCTGGCTGGCGATGGCCACGGTGTTCGTCGAAGAGGACGGCGAACGCATCGCCTACCTCCGGGAATCCTTCATCGACCTGACCGCGGATGACAGCGAATGGTTGACAGTGTCCCGCCCACTCATCGACGAGTTCTTCCGATTGCTCGTCGCCGAAGGAATCGCACGCGTCTACACCGACACCCTCGCCGACCGGCCACGCGTCATCCGCTACCTCGAAGCGACCGGCGCACGTCGTACCGGTGTGGAACGACCCTCCGCGACCGGTGACATCCCCGCCGTGGAATTCGTGTGGGACATCGCCGAGATCGCCCCGCAGAGCGCATCAACCAACTGATCGACGTCCCCGGCTGGCCCCGATGGGCGCAGGTTCCCCCACCCTGACACACTGGCGGGGGAACCCCTTCGTCCAGGAGCGTCACATCCCATGCCGGTCACCGGAACCTATCGCCTCCAACTGCACCGCGACTTCGGTTTTGCCGACGCCACCACCGTCGTGCCCTACCTGGCCGACCTCGGCGTCAGCCACCTTTACCTGTCCCCGATCCTGCAAGCCGTCCCCGGGTCGATGCACGGCTACGACGTCATCGACCACACCCGGATCAGCGACGACCTGGGAGGCCGGAGCGGATTCGAGACGCTAGCTGCCACCGCCACAGACCACGGCCTCGGCATCATCGTCGACGTCGTCCCCAACCACATGGCCTTCGTCGCCCCACAAAGCAGCAACCTCCCGCTGTGGCAAGTCCTGCGCGACGGCCGCGACGCCGCCACCGCCGACTGGTTCGACATCGACTGGAAAGCCGGTGGAGGACGACTGGGACTACCGATCCTCGGCGACGACCTCGACGACCTCCTCACCCGGGGAGATATCGGCGTAGACCGTATCCCCGACCCGACCACCGGCCACGACATCACGGTCCTGCGCTACGCCGACCATGTCCTGCCAGTGTCCGTAGGCACCGAAGGCGGAGCCACCCCCGGCGACACCGAACCAGCCACGATCCGTGCCCTCCTAGACCGGCAGCACTACCGACTCGCTCACTGGCGAGAAAAAGACGACACCCTCAACTACCGGCGCTTCTTCGAAGTCGACGGTCTGATCGCCGTCCGCGTTGAACTCCCCGAAGTCTTCGACGCCACCCACCGGCTTCTCCTGGAACTCAACCACGCCGGACTCATCGACGGATTCCGCATCGACCACCCCGATGGTCTCGCCGACCCCGCCGGATACCTCAACCAGCTCCGCCGCGCCGCGACCCGCGGCACCTATCTCGTCGTCGAGAAGATCCTCGAAGGCCGAGAACGACTGCCACACAGCTGGCCCTGTGACGGCACCACCGGGTACGACGCCCTGCGAGTCATTGACGCCGCCCTCGTCGACCCCGCCACCGCCGACACCGTCACCGACCAATGGACCGCCGCCGGCGGCGACGCCACCCTGGAAGAAGCCACTACCGCCGCAAAACGGCAAGTCGTCGCCCAATCCCTCACCCCTGAGGTCGAACGACTCGTCCGCCGCGCCAGAGAAGCACTGCCCCACCAAGAACCAGACCTGCTCCGCGAAGCGATCATCGAACTCCTCATCGCCGGAGAGGTCTACCGGGCCTACATCAGACCCGACGAACGCCTCAGCCCCCAGGCCCGGGAACGCCTCAGCCACGCCTTCGCCACCGCGCTCGCTGCTCGAGCGGACTTGGAGCCGCAATTGCGGGCGTTGATGCCGTTGACCGTCGCTGACGATGACGACCCCAATGCGTGGGATTTTTCGGTGCGTCTGCAACAGACGTGGGGGCCGGTGATGGCCAAAGGCATTGAGGACACCACCTTTTACCGATGGCATCGCCTCGTCGCCCTTAATGAGGTGGGTGGTGACCCGTCAGCACTGGACGGTGGCGGGGTCGAGGAGCTGCACACTTGGGCCGCCCATCAGGTAGCGGAGTGGCCGCAGGGGATGACCACCCTGTCGACCCATGACACCAAACGCAGCGAAGACGTCCGAGCCCGTTTGCTGGCGGTGGCAGGTGATCCCGCGGCGTGGGAGGAATGCTCCCGGATTGCGCGGGAGCAGGCAGCTGAAGCCGGGGTGGATGCAGCGACTGCTCATCTGATCTGGCAGACGCTACTCGGGGTGGGCTATGTCGCTCCGGACCGGCTCGATGACTACCTACTCAAGGCCTTGCGGGAAGCCAAAGAGCACACGGCCTGGGTGGATGGCGATGAAGACTATGAACGCCGCGTCCTGGAATTCGTGGCTCAGGTCCGGCACGACGGCCGGTTGCATGATGCGATCGACGCCGCGCTGGACCGGCATGCAGAGGCGGTGCGAGCTACTGTGTTGGCTGCCAAGACACTGCAGCTCACCTTGCCTGGAGTCCCTGACTGTTATCAGGGCTGTGAGATCGTCGACCTGTCTTTGGTGGACCCGGACAACCGGCGGCCCGTTGACTATGACCGTCGGCGGCAGCTCCTGACCCGACTGAACGAACAGCCCTGGGAGGCGATCCGGGCAGCGCGCACGGGCACCGAGCCGCGCGACAGGTTACTCGGGGAGGCCCTTGACCTGGAAAAACTATGGGTGACATCCCGGCTGTCTCGGCTGCGGCGGGAAGACCCTCAGGTGTTTCTGCACGGGGACTACCTCCCGATTGAGTCTGCTGGGGAGCACCTGCTCGGGTTTATCCGGTCGAGTCGAGGCGGCGCCGTTGGTCGGCTTGCTGGGGCGCTAGGTCTGAGCGGATCATCTTCTCTGCTGACTCTCGTCACGCGGGCACCGGCACGGTTAGCGGCACGTGGCGGCTGGGGCGACCAGAGCGTGGACCTCCCTGAGGGGCGGTGGCACGATGTGTTGACCGGTCGAGCCGTGGACGGTGGCCCGACCCGGGTCGCTGCGGTGTTGGCCGAGCTCCCGGTGGCGGTGCTCGTGTCCCGTTGATCTCGTCACCGCCCGGCGAGCGCCGCTATCCCTGCCCGATGTGCCCCTGATCGAGGACCCCATGACGATGTCGCGTGACAACTTGACCGAACCTGATCCGATGTCACCTCCTGGGGAGGTCGACGTACCGGTTGGGGACGATTCTGAGGCGTTGGGGATCGTCCCGGAGCAAGAAACGCGGGTGCCGGTGGCGGTGAGCCCGGACGAAACGTTGGTGTGGGCGCCGTTGGCGCAGCATCGTGTGGATTTGATTGTCGACGGGGATGCTCGACCGATGACCCCGGTGGGTCAGGGGTGGTGGTGTGCCCAGACGGTGGTGGAGCCGGGGTGCCGATATGGGTACAGTCTCGATTCCGGTCCGGTCCGGCCGGGGCCGCGGACTCGTCGACTCCCTGACGGCCCGCACGCTCTGGGGGAGGTGTTCGATCCGCACCTGTGTGATTGGACAGATCAGGACTGGGCTGGGGTCGAGTTGGCTGGCAGTGTTTTATACGAGATGCATGTGGGGACGTTCACCGCTGAGGGCACCTTCGATGCGGCGATCACTCGGTTGGATCACTTGGTGGACCTGGGAGTGGACGTCATTGAGCTGATGCCGGTCGCGGCGTTTCCCGGACGGCACGGCTGGGGGTACGACGGGGTGGCGCCGTGGGCGGTGCATGAGCCGTACGGCGGACCTGCTGGTTTGCAACGGTTCGTCGATGCGGCTCATCGGCGTGGTCTGGGGGTGTGTTTGGACGTGGTGTACAACCATCTGGGCCCTGACGGTGCGGTGTTGCACACCTACGGCCCCTATTTCACTGATCGGCACGAAACGCCGTGGGGTCAGGCGTTGAACCTGGACGGTCCGGACTCTGATGCGGTGCGGGAGTTCATCGTGGACAACGCAGTGTCGTGGTTGCGTGATTTTCACGTGGACGGCCTGCGTCTGGACGCTGTCCATGAGTTACATGATGAGCGAGCGGTGACCTTGTTGGAGGAGGTGTCAGCTCAGGTCAGGGCGCTGCGTGCCGAGCTGGGGCGTCCGGTGTGGGTGGTCGCAGAGAGCGATCGCAACGATCCGCGGACGGTGATCTCGACCGAGCAGGGCGGAGTGGGTCTGGATGGGCAGTGGGCTGACGACGTCCACCATGGTTTGCATGTCGCGTTGACCGGTGAAAAGCAAGGGTATTACGCCGATTTCGCAGCGCCGGGGGCGTTGGCGGAGGTGCTGCGTACCCCGTTCTTCCACGCCGACACCTGGTCTAGTTTCCGCGGTCGTCGTCATGGCCGGCCGGTCCCACCCGGCGTACCGGGGTCTCGTTTTGTGGTGTTTTTGCAAAACCACGATCAGATCGGTAACCGGTGCGTCGGGGACCGTCTCTCGGAGACCTTGTCGACGCGTCGGTTGCAGTGTGGCGCAGCGTTGTTGCTGACTGGGCCGTATACGCCGATGGTGTTTATGGGGGAGGAGTGGGGGGCGAGTACGCCCTGGCAGTACTTCACCGATCATGTGGACCCTGCTCTGGCGGATGCGGTCAGTCAGGGGCGGCGGCGTGAGTTCGCGACGCATGGATGGGATCCTGACCGAGTCCCGGATCCGCAGGACCCGGTGACGAGGGGACGGTCGATCCTGGATTGGGGTGAGGTCGATGAGGGGGAGCATCGGGTCTTGCTGCGGTGGTATCGCGCGTTGATCGCGTTGCGTCGCTCCCGGGCTGATTTGCGTGCCGATGACTTGTCGGCGGTGCAGGTGCGCCATGACGAGGACAGTGGTCTCGTCGTAGTCCATCGGGGTCGGCACCGGGTGGCGGTGAACCTGGGTGCGCACAGCGTTGACGCGGACCTTGAGATGGAGTCGACCCGAGGCATGGTGGTGCTCTTGGCGACTGACCCGACTGTCACGTTGACCGAGGAGGGGCTGGTCACGTTGGCTCCTGATGGGGTGGTCATCGTCGGACCGAGCAGCGCCTCATGACGGGTGTGCTCAGGATGGCCGTCGGTGGTGTTGCGGGTGGATGAGCGACCGGCCCGGCGGATGCATCGGCGACCGGTGTATCTCGATCATGCTGCTTGGGAAGGGTTCGGCGTGGAACGTCTGGACCCAGCCGTGATCACTGAGGTCGCCCATGAGACAGCGGCGGTGCTGGTGCACACCGGTCGGGCAGCGCAGGATCCGGAACTCACCGACAGGTTGGTCCGCCTGGTTGAGGAGATCGGGTTGGATACCGTGGCTGAGCTGTGGTCGGACCGGCCGGGCCGGAGCCTGCCAGGGGCGTTATGGCGTCTCTATCTGCTGCGCGAGTGGGTACGTCGGGATCCGGCGGGGGCGGGACGCGATTTTGAGGACGGAATTGGTCACGCCGATGTCGCGGCGGTCATCGCTGGGGTGGCGGGATCGGGCGGGTCGGTGTTGCCGGGGACGCCCGGCCCGCCACAGGTGCGTGAACTTGCCGACGAGATCCTCCGAGGGGTGTACGACGGAGATCTCGCGTTGGCATTGGAGCGGGCTGCCGCATTTTGTGTGGTGGTCGCTGCGGGGCGTGCTTCTCGGGAAGAACCGGGGCCGACGACTGTGGTCTCTGCGGCGCGTGGTCCTGGGTGGACACAGGTCGATCGGCAGGCGTGGTCTGCGGCAGCGATCCAGACGATGGGAGAGGATTTGCAGCGTTCAGCGGCGTCCTGGCGTCGAGGTGACCTGAGCTGAGCGTGCCTGGTACGGCGGCAACCTCACTGCGGCGCAGTTCATCTGCTGGTCATGCAGTGGTCGAATGGCACCTACCACACGTGCGTGTCTTGTTCACTCGCTGTTCATGGTGTGCATGGCCGGGGGTCACCCGCCCTTCCTAGCGTGCTGACCGGTGGGCGTCGTGCGAACACCGACGGGTGGCCGGGCCCCGGCTGCCCCCGACGACCGGGGAGAGGTACAAAACACGTGAAGACGCAGCGCAGGTCATGGGCGTTCGGCGTCGTACTGGTGGGGGCACTGGCCCTCAGCGGATGCGGCAGCGACGCGACACCGGCGGCAGGTACCGCCTCCGACACCGGTTCGGGGTCCTCAGCGACCGCGAATTGCTTCAGCGGGAACCTCACGGGGGAAGGCTCCTCAGCCCAGAAGAACGCCATCGAAGTGGCGATCTCGCAGTACAGCCGGAAGTGTGCCGACGCAAACATCTCCTACAACCCCTCCGGATCTGGCAGCGGGATCAAGCAATTCACCGCAGGTCAGGTGGACTTTGGGGGCACTGACTCTGCGTTGACCACCGAGGAAAAAGCCAAGGCAGACAAGATGTGCGGCTCCGAAGCCATTGACCTGCCGATGGTGGTCGGCCCGATCGCAGTGGCTTTCAACGTCAAGGGTTTACCGAAGGTGGCTCTCGACGCGCCCACGGTCGCCAAGCTCCTCAGCGGTCGCATCACCAGCTGGAATGACCCGCAGATCGCCACGCTCAATCCTGGGGTGGATTTGCCGAGTACTCCGGTCAAGGTGTTTTTCCGTTCCGATGACTCCGGCACCACCGACAACCTCACCAAGTATTTGCACGCTGCCGCTCCGACCGACTGGCCACATGCCCCGGCGAAGAAATGGACCGGGGCGGTCGGCGAAGGCAAACAGGGCAGCGCTGGTGTCGCCCAGGCCGTCAAGGGCCAGGACGGCGGCATCGGCTATCTCGAATGGTCCTACGCCTCCCAGAACTCGTTGTCCACCGCAGCGATCTCTACCGGTAGTGGGACAGCAGTGCCGTTGACCGCTGAATCTGCGGGACGGGCTGTGGCGGCAGCCCACCAAGTCGGTGAAGGCAAGGATCTGGCCCTCAAACTGGATTACACCACCAAGGCTGAAGGGGCCTACCCAATTGTGCTGGTCACCTACGAACTGATCTGCAGCAAATACACCGACCAGGCGAAGGGCGCCAAAGTGAAATCGCTCATGTCGTTCATGGCGGACCCCCTGACCCAACAGGCTATGCAAGCCAAGGGATATGCCCCATTGCCCTCGCAGGTCCGGGAGAAAGTCGCTTCCACGATCGCTGCGGTGTCCTGACCGCAGACCGGTATCCCGGGTCGGCCCCACAGGGACACCGGCCCGGGATACCGTGCATCCACCCCGTCCAGTAGATGACGGGAGGACGATGATGGTGCAGGGGAGGCGGCGTGGGGCCGCCGGGTGAATCGCGGACGACGGAGGAATGGGTGACACGGCACAACAGCCCACCGGCCCCGAACGAGGACGCCGGACAGCAGGAACCAGCAGAAGGCGAACCCGCTAGCGGCATCACGGTGGTTGGTCTGGGACACACCGGCGACCGGATCTTGGCCTGGTCAACCTGGGGAGCTGGAGTGGGGGTGGCCTTGGTGGTCACCATGCTTGGAGCGTTCCTAGCAGCGCAAGCTTGGCCAGCGCTCCAAGCCAACTCGGTGGATTTCCTCACCTCACGGGAATGGCAGATCGACGGCACCCCGCTGCGTTTCGGTGTTCTTGACCTGATCTGGGCGACCGTGGTGTCCGCCACTGTCGCCATGGCTGTCGCCGTACCTTTCGGGGTGGCGATCGCGCTTTTCCTGACCCATTACGCGCCCCGGTGGCTCCGCGGACCAGGAAGCACCCTGATTGACTTGCTCGCCGCGATCCCCTCCGTTGTCTACGGGCTCTGGGGTCTCGCCACGGTCATTCCCCTGTTTACGCCGATTCAGACCTGGTTGCAGACCCATGCGGGGGGCTTCCCGCTCTGTGCCAACGCCGGGATCACCGGCGGAACACTCCTGCTCATTGGTCTGGTGCTGGCAATTATGATCCTGCCGATCGTCACAGCGCTGTCTCGTGAAGTCTTCGCCCAGGTCCCGCCCTCCCATATCGAAGGTGCCTTGGCGTTGGGAGCGACCCGGTGGGAGATGATCCGAGTGGCGGTCCTGCCCTACGGTCGACCGGGCGTGATGAGCGCGGCAATGCTCGGCCTGGGTCGTGCCCTCGGTGAGACGATCGCGGTGACCTTCTTGGTCTCCTCGTTGCCTGTCGGGTCGGCGTGGAGCTGGTCGTTATTTAACGGTGGCGAGACCTTCGCATCGAAGATCGCCAATAACGCCGCCGAGTTCAACGACCCGACAAAGACTGGGGCGTATATTGCCGCCGGTCTGGTCCTTTTCGTGTTGACCTTTGTGGTCAATGCACTCGCTCGGCTCGTCATCGACCGCAGGAAGGCCTTCGCCGCATGACTTCGACCACCAAGAGCAATGGATCAGGGCAAGGTGAGGCCTGGGTGGGCGTGGGTGGCAGTCGGCGGGCCCGTAACGTCCTGGCTACCGTGGTGGTCTGGTCAGCCTTCGGGATCGCGCTGGTCCCGCTGATCTCCATCATTGGGACGGTCTTCACCAAAGGCATCTCCGTGGTCGCCACCTCGCAGTGGTGGTCGCAAAACCAGCGGGGCATGTTGGCCGACGTCGCCGGTGGCGGAGCATGGCATGCGGTGCAAGGCACCTTGCTCCAAGGCGCAGTCACCGCCCTCATCGCTTTGCCGATCGGGGTGCTGACCGCCGTTTATCTCGTTGAATACGGTCGCGGACCGTTGGCGCGAGTGATCAGTTTCACCGTCGACATCCTCACCGGCGTTCCATCCATCGTGGCGGCCCTCTTCATCTATTCACTGTGGGTGGGGCTATTTGGTTTTGGGCGGGTCGGTTTTGCCGTGGTCCTGGCTTTGGTGCTGTTGATGATCCCCACGGTCACTCGTTCCACTGAGGAAATGCTCAAACTTGTCCCGCAAGAGCTGCGGGAGGCGTCGTACGCCCTGGGAGTGCCGACCTGGGTGACAGTGATCCGAGTGGTGCTGCGCACTGCCGCCTCCGGGATCATCACCGGTGCCCTGCTCGGTCTGGCCCGAGTGATGGGGGAGACCGCGCCTCTGCTGATCTTGGGGCCGTACACCAAGAACTTCAACCTGGACCTGTTTGACGGCAACATGGCGACGTTGCCGACGATGATCGCCTTCGACCGGCAGAACATCGCCTTGGAAGCGACCGCTGCCCGGCTGTGGGCGGCTGCGTTGACCTTGATTCTGCTGATTCTGCTGCTCAACGTGATCG
The DNA here is from genome assembly GCF_019331795.1 of Austwickia sp. TVS 96-490-7B. Classification (GTDB taxonomy): domain Bacteria; phylum Actinomycetota; class Actinomycetes; order Actinomycetales; family Dermatophilaceae; genus Austwickia. The sequence continues at coordinate 51,375 of NZ_JAHPZL010000001.1, read as the reverse complement.
GTCGTGCTATCGGTCGGTGGGGCGCGGTGAAACGGTGAGCCTTGCAGCACCAGTCGGGGCCGTCGTACGCAGCAGTCCTGCCACGCCCCGGACCGGCAGATCCGTCCCGTCCGTCACCACGATTAACTGAGGAACCCATGGCCAAGCGCATCGACGTGAACGACGTTTCCGTGTTCTACGGCAGTTTCACCGCGGTGGAGGGCGTCACCATGACGATTGAGCCCCGGTCGGTCACCGCGTTCATCGGTCCGTCCGGATGTGGCAAGTCCACGATGCTGCGCACCCTCAACCGGTTGCACGAAGTGATTCCCGGTGGTCGGGTCGAAGGGGAGATCACCTTGGATGGCAAGGACCTCTACGCTCCAGACGTCGATCCCGTGGCGGTACGACGTACCGTCGGGATGGTTTTCCAGCGACCCAACCCCTTCCCGACGATGTCGATCTTCGACAACGTCGCCGCTGGACTCCGCCTCAACGGAGTGCGCCATCGCAAGCTGTTAGCTGAGGTCGTGGAAAAATCGCTGCGCGGCGCGAACCTGTGGAACGAGGTGAAGGATCGCCTCGACCGTCCTGGTGCCGGACTCTCCGGTGGACAGCAGCAACGGCTGTGCATTGCACGCGCTATTGCCGTCTCTCCCGAGGTGCTGCTGATGGACGAGCCATGCTCCGCGCTCGACCCGATCTCGACGTTGGCCATCGAGGACCTGATCAACGAGATCAAAGAGCGTTACACCATCGTCATCGTCACTCACAACATGCAGCAGGCAGCTCGGGTCAGTGACCGTACGGCGTTTTTCAACCTCGCGGCGACCGGTCAACCGGGCCGATTAATTGAGATTGGTGACACCCACAAGATCTTCAGCAACCCGACCCAGCGAGCTACCGAGGACTACATCTCCGGTCGTTTCGGCTGAGCCGTGCGGAGACGCTGCGGCGGCCGGGGCATCCGGCTGCTTCATGGGATGAAGTAGTCGTCCGGTATCTCCCGGTGCGGCAGCAACCCCGTGCCATGATGAAGCCACCGTGGTCGTCCTCTCCGCGAGTTTCGGGAGGTCACATGGCCTTCAGGCCTGTGTTCAGCGTCAAGAGGAAGGTGATGCGACCCGTGTGTGATGACAGGGGTGGTCCTCATCCAGCACGGGTCTCCTTCCACAACGAGGTCATGCTCGACGCCCTGGTGTGTTGCATTGACCGAGGATCGTTTGCCCATGGCCGATGTGCCCACTGTGGGTGGGTTGGTCCGGCTCGGCGATCTCGGCATCGCGCGGTGCGGGATCTGGTGGGGCATCGGGTCTCTGGCTGTGTGCTCGCCCCGGAGATTGAGGCGCCGGACCGGGAGCGCCTCTCGGCGCGCGGCCGCTCGTAGCGGCGTATGTTGGGACCCGGGGCTACCGCGGCCCGGCGCATCACCACGGTAACGGGTGAAACCGCCAGGCGCCCAACCCGGGGGTATACCCAGGCGTGTCGGATGGCGCGATCTCAGTGGTCCACGCAGGCGCCCTCGCCCTCGACCCTCCATCTTCCAGATACCTATTTTTTGCCATGAATTGAATTCTCTTACACGGTTTTTCGATCAACTGCGGGGCTACATTGAGGGCGATCCGCATCCCTGTCACGGATCACCGCCAGTGGTGATCGTTCCTGGGCTTCTGCCTGCCCCGATCGCCATGTCGTCATGACACTGCAGCGACCTCCCCAGTCGAAGGAGACTGTTCATGAAGAAGATCACCCGCCCCTTCCTGGCATTGACCATGGCCTGTGGGATCGGACTGGCAGGAATGCCGGCAGCAGATGCTGCCCCCACCTTCAAAGACTTCGACGCCACCATCAACATGGGTAATTGTTCTGGTTCGATCGTGCGTTTCCCCGGCGCCTCAGATCAGGACCGTGCCTTGGTTCTCAGTAACGGCCACTGCCGCAAAGCTGGGATGCCAGAACCGGGGACCTTCATCCTCGACGAGCCGGTGACCCAGACCGTCTCTATCCTGGCTGGCGACACGGGCGAACGAGTCGCCCGCATGGACCTCGACCGGATCGTCTACGCCACCATGACCGGCAACGATGTCAGTCTCTACCGGTCCACTAAGACCTACGCCCAGCTCAAGCGCAGCGGGATCAACGCTCGCCCGATCAGCACGGCCCATCCCGCCGACGGGACGGCCATCAAGATCCCGTCCGGCTACTGGCGCAAGAACTACACCTGCAAGATCAACGGCTTCGTGCCGACCCTGCGGGAAGCCGGTTACGAGTGGACTGACGCCGTGCGTTACAGCTCATCCGGGTGTGACACCAAGCCCGGGACCAGCGGATCGCCGGTCGTGGATGCCCGCACAGGCACCGTCATCGCGATCAACAACACGATGAACGAGGATGGCGAGCAGTGCACGATGAATAACCCGTGCGAGGTCGATGAAAACGGTGAGATCACCGTCCGTCATCGTCAGGGCTATGGCACCCAGACCTACACTGTGACGACCTGCTTCGACCGTGGCCGGTTTGACCTCAACATGGAAGGCTGTCAGCTGTTCGGCGCGGGTGAGGGCGTACGCCGCTCCTGACTATCCCCTCTAAGCCGCCGCTGCGGCACTATATCCGGCAAGGGCGCGGTACCACCTAGGTGTCGCGCCCTCGCCGTACCTCCCCAACGGCCAGGAGGGCAGGATCAAGCTCGTGTTACCGGGTCCGTTGCTGACGACGATGTGAGTGCTCCTCGATCAGCACAGACTGCAGATCCGTCAACGGTGCCCCCTGCGCGTCCCGATGCCGACGCGTCCATCGTCCGGAACCGTCCAGATGCCAACTGGAGATCTCATCGCTCATCCCCGTCGCGATGACCCATACCAGCTGCTCCACATGGCCTGGATCGCGCACCTCTACTAACGCCTCCACCCGCCGGTCCAGATTGCGATGCATCATGTCGGCGCTGCCGAGAAACACTCCGTCCCGGCCCTGACGGCCGAACGCAAATATCCGACTGTGCTCCAGGAACCGACCCAGCACCGACCGCACCCGAATCCGTTCAGACAAGCCCGGGATGCCGGGACGCAAGGCGCAGATCCCTCGGACCAACACCTCCACATCCACCCCGGCCTGCGAAGCACGGTACAACGCGTCGATGATCCGCTCATCGACGATCGAATTGACCTTCAGCCCGATGTAGGCGCTCTTGCCAGCTCCCGCCCGAGCGATCTGCTCTTCAATTTTCTCCAGCAAACCAGACCGCAATGACCTCGGCGCTACCAGTAGTCGGGAAAACCTACTGCGCGGTGCCCACCCCGACAGCTGGTTAAACAGGCGGGTCAGGTCCTCGCCCACGTCTGGTGCGCAGGTGAACAACCCGAAATCCTCATATAACCGTGCAGTCTTCGGATGGTAATTACCGGTCCCGACATGGCAGTACCGGCGAAGACCATCACTTTCTTGACGCACCACCAAGGACAGCTTGCAATGCGTTTTCAAACCCACCACGCCATACACCACATGAACCCCGGCGTGTTCGAGCTTGCGAGCCCACTCAATGTTGTTTTGCTCATCAAAACGGGCCTTGATCTCCACGACCGCCAACACCTGTTTGCCGGACTCAGCAGCATCGATTAGCGCATCCACGATCGGAGAGTCACCACTAGTGCGGTACAACGTCTGTTTGATGGCCAGCACCTTCGGATCGGCAGCGGCCTGCTCCACAAAGGCCTGCACTGACGTGGAAAAACTGTCGTACGGATGCTGTACCAACACATCTTTGGCTCGCACCGCCGCCATGATGTTGGCAGCCTTGCTGGACTCGACCCGGGCAAGATCCGGATGGGTCCGCGGCACGAACCCTGGATACTTCAACTCGGTCCGATCCAGATCTGCGACATCCCCCAAGCACCGCAAATCCAACGGCGATGGCAACCGGAAGACTTCCTTCGGCCCGATCTGCATCTCGCGCGTCAACATGTGCAACACGTGATCGTCGATGTCAGTGTCGACTTCCAAGCGCACCGGCGGGCCAAACCGACGACGGATCAACTCTCGCTCTAAGGCTGTCAGCAAGTTCTCCGCGTCGTCTTCCTCCACCTCCAAATCCTCGTTGCGTGTCACCCGAAACGTGAAATGCTCCTGCACGTTCATCCCTGGGAACAACAAATCCAAGTGCGCCGCGATGATCTCCTCCAACGCCACAAACCGGGCGCCGTACAGATCCTCCTGACCGTCTTGAGACTCCACCCGCACCAGCCGTGGCAACAACGGCGGCACCTTCACCCGGGCGAAATGTTCACTACCCGTCTTGGGGTCTGTCAACGTCACCGCCAGGTTCAGCGACAACCCAGAGATGTAAGGGAACGGATGCGCTGGATCCACCGCTAGCGGCGTCAACACCGGGAAGACCTGGGACTCGAACCACGCCGACAACGACGCCCGCTCCTCATCGGACACGTCGATCCACCGGCCCAGGACAATGCCCTCCTCGGCCAGCGCCGGCTGTATCTCCTCGGCGAACACCCGCGCCTGGGTCTCCGACAGTTTCCGCGCCCCCACCAGGATCCGATCAAGCATCTCCCGCGGCTCCAAACCTGACGCCGAACGCACCGCCAACCCAGTGGCAATCCGGCGTTTCAGCCCAGCGACCCGCACCATGAAGAACTCGTCCAGGTTGCTGGCAAAAATCGACAAGAACCGGGCCCGCTCCAGCAAATACAAGTCGGGATCCATTGCCAGCTGCAACACCCGCTCGTTGAACTGCAACCACGAGATCTCCCGATCCAGGAAACGTTCGTCCGGCAGCGCCCCATCCTCACCGGATTGGCGCTCCTGCTCGGGCAAACGCACAAAACGCCCATTGGCGCCCCGCGGCCGGGGCGGCACCGGAGCTGCGGTTAATGCGGTCTCCACATGCGAGGTTTCTTGTCCCTCACAAGGATCAGGTACCGCACTGGAGATCGCCGTCGGAGCCAAAGTGGCTTCATCGGCAGGAGCAGGGTGAGCTTTCTGCGAGCGCGCCATGACCCCTATCGTGGCATTGTGGCCGCCCATTGAACATCCTGGCCCACCCGGATAAATCCGAGCTTCTGACCGGGGTTGTGATGGTCAAGATCCGATTGCTTGAGTTGAGATGGGTTGGGGATCAGTACGTCGTGTCCGCGGGCCTGGCTGCCCACCGTTGATGACACGGTAGGCGCGGTGGTCGCCTCGCTGTGAGCTGCCGTGTCTCTGGTTTGCCTCGCCGAGCGCCGCATGTCTGGCAAAGTGCCTCATCAGCGAGTCGGATCGCATCGACGCGTGCGGCGGTTGTGCTCGAGTGCAGGAATGGTCTCGATCGACGGCCTTCAAGACGAGGTGACCTCGGGGGGCGAGTCAGGCATGTTTGCAAACCTTTGTTTGCAAACAAATCTCTGCAAGCGGTATCGTGGCGCCATGGAGTCGTCCAGTGGACATGCCCCGACCCCCGAGCAACTAAGGGGGCTTGCCCACCCCACCCGGTTGAAGATGCTCGGGCTCCTTCGTAGCGACGGCCCGCAGACCGCCACGATGCTGGCGGGCCAGCTGGGCCTCAATACCGGAGCGACGAGCTATCACCTGCGCCAACTCGCCTCACACGGGTATGTCACGGAAGCGCCAGAGTTGGGGACCGGTCGGGAGCGCTGGTGGCGGGCGGCCCACCGCTCCACCCGGCTCGAGGACAACACGTCGCCAGCAGCGGGCGCCTTCTTGCAGTCGGTTGTCATCCGTCACACGCAGACCCTGCAGCAGGGGGCCGAGGAATTTGATGAGCTGCCTGACGCGTGGAAGCGCGCATCGACGCATAGCGACTGGTTGATGCGACTCTCCTCGAAGCAGGCTCGAGAGCTCGTGATCCAGATTTCGGATTTGCTCACCGATGCGATGCACGCTGCCGAGGAGGAACCCGAGAACGGTGCAGCCTCCGGGGACGGTATTGAGCAGGTCATGTTTCAGTTCCACGTGTTTCCGCGCCCCGGCCGCATCCCATACCGCACGGACGCCGATGACCCGACCAGGTCCGCTGGTGACGCCGTCCGAGGTGACTGAGATGGACCTCCAGCAGTCGACCGGCCTGCCACGCACGCCCGGTGGACGTCATGTTTTTGCAGCGTGGGCCGCCGCCGACATCGTGTCCGTGGTGGGCAGCCGTATCGCGTCTCTCGCCATACCCTGGTTCGTCTTGACGACCACCGGGTCAGCAGAACAAACAGGGGCGGTTGTCATGGCACAACTTGCCCCTATGGTGGTCACGAAGGCCTTGGCCGGGCCGGTCCTCGACAGAGTCGGCCCTGCTCGAGCGGCCCCCTGGCTTGATACAGCTAGCTCACTGACCGCATTCTGCATCCCGGCATTGCACGCGACACAGCACCTCAGCGCCGCCACGCTACTCTTCTTGGCCGCAACTTTGGGCACACTACGCGGGCCCGCAGATGCCGCCAAGTATGCACTCGTTCCGGACGTGGCACACGTGGCCCAGCAGCCCATGGAGCGAGTCACCGGCATCGCCGGCACCACCGAGCGGCTTGCCAGTAGCGCCGCCGTAGCGGGCGGTGGGTGGCTCATCGCCGCCATGGGAGGCCCAGGCGCGATTGTCGTCACCGCTGTGGGGTTTGCCGGGTCGGCAGCTCTTCTGGCGCTTGTCGTGCGACCGTCTATCGCCGCCCCCGGCATTGCCGAGACTAGCAAGGGCCCAGCTGCCGGGCTACGCTCGTACGTCCGGGATCTCGCAGACGGTGGGTCCTTCGTCCGACGAGAGCCCGTCTTGCGTGCGATCGCGATGATGACGGCCGTGACCAACATGATCGACCAAGCATGGATCGCTGTCCTCGTACCCGTCTGGGCGGTGCATCACCAATACGGCTCAGACACGGTCGGCACCATCCTCGGCACCATGACCGGGGCCGCGATCATCGGGTCGCTGGCCGCGGCGGGACTCGGCCCCCGGATGCCCCGTCTGGCGACCTATTCGGCGGGTTACCTCATCGCCGGACTGCCCCGGTATCTGGTCTTCGCTCTGGACCTTGACTTGCCGGTCATCCTGACCGTGCTCGCTATCGCTGGCATCGGCTCTGGCGTGCTCAACCCGATCATCTCGGCTGTCCAGTTTGAGCGCACCCCGACCTCGGCAGTCAGCCGGGTTAGCTCCCTCATGACAGCTACGGCATGGATGCTGATGCCCTTCGGGGGATTCCTCGGTGCGAAGCTGCTCGGCTGTCTGGGCCTGAGTGCCGCCCTCACCACATTGGGGACGGTCTACCTCGCCGCTACTCTCGCGCCGCTAATCCGGCCTTCCTTCCGCGCAATAAGCCATCGTCCCTGCGAGGCCAGCGACGGCGGAGAACGCACGGACAACGTTGCGCCGCGCCCAGCCTGACACATTCATCAAGCCCATCAGCAGGAGCAGGGTGAGCTTTCTGCGAGCGCGCCATGACCCCTATCGTGGCATTGCGGCCGCCCATTGAACATCCTGGCCCACCCGGATAAATCCGAGCTTCTGATATGTGCGGATGGCAGCGATATTGTCCCCGTCGACGTACAACTCGACGGTGTCCAGGCCACGAGCACGCAGATGCGACAACCCCACGGCGGTGACAGCTTTGCCTAGCCCCAGGCCCTGCCGGTCGGGGTCGACTCCGACGACGTACACCTCCCCGATGCCGTCCTCGACTTTGGTCCAGTGGAAGGCGACCACACGATTCTCGGCGTCTCGGACCAGGAAGAACCCTGCCGGGTCAAACCATGGTTCGCGCTCTCGGGTGCGCAGGTCATCCAAGCTCATCCGGCCCTGCTCGCCGTGGTGGGCGAACGATCGAGCGTTCAGGGCAACCCAGTCGGGGCCGTCTTCCGGGGTGTACGTCGTCACTCGGTGCCCGGGCGGCCAGGTGGGTTCACGGTCGTCAATGCCATGCAGCGGTCGGGACATCCGCCACAGGTCACGTACTGCCACCAGGGCGTGGGTGTCTGCGATTTCCTGGCTGCCGGGGAGCATGCCGTGCGACCAGATCCGAGCGGCTGGGCACCGCTGCAGCACCTGAGTGGTCAGTTCGTGACCCAGCCCTTGCCGGCGTACGGCGGGGTTGACGACGAGTTCCGCTGCGGGCTCCCCACCGGGGCGCGCGTCGATCTGGGCGTATCCAGCCAGCGAGGGGATGTCGCCCTCTGAGGACGTGGTGTATGCCGTCAGGTGGCGCACCCCGTCCTGGGGGCTGGCGTGCACGTTGAGCAGTCCCTGCTCGGAGATCGGCGCGACCCCGTCGGCGCGGGTTGCCGCTGCCGCGAGGGCATCGATCGCGGCAGCGTCGATGTCGTCAGGTCTGTTCTCTTCCACCACCCACATATCGCCATTGCATCATGCGCGCTGTGGCCGGTGACGCTGGCCTAGGGTGACTAGTGACCGTCCCGGTGGCACATCGAGGTGTCACCGACGACTTCGAGGAGTGCCAAGTGATGTCTTCTCGTCGTACGCGCGCCGTGGCTGCAGCGTTAACTGTCTTGTCGTGTGCTGCAGTCGCCGCTGTAGCTGATCCGCGCTCGGCGCTTGCTGAGGATGAGCGAGCACGGTCTGGGCGATACCGGGACGTCCAGGTTTTGGCGTTCAACGATTTTCATGGCAATTTGCAACCGCCCTCGGGCAGCGGCGGCCGGGTCGTGGTCGGGCATACCGTGGGGGCTGGGGGTGCGGTCACTGACGCGACGGTGGATGCGGGTGGAGCAGCGTTTCTCGCCACGCATTTAGGTCGGCTGCGCGCGGGGCGGCGGGCTACGTTCACGGTGGCCGCGGGGGATCAAGTCGGGGCGTCGCCGCTGTTGTCCGCGGCATTCCATGATGAACCGACCATGGAGGCGTTGCGGTCCATGGGGGTCAGTGCCGCGTCGGTGGGCAACCACGAATTCGACAAGGGAGAGAAGGAACTGCTGCGGCTGGTCCGCGGAGGCTGCGCGGACGACTCTGCGCCGGGCACGTCGTCGTCCGCGGCCGCGTCAGTGGAGAGCGGTCGCGCCCAGTCGTGTCCGCAGGGCCGTTATCCCGGTGCGGGTTTCCCAGTGCTTGCTGCGAACGTCTACCACAAAGGCACGACACGTCCGATTCTGCCCGGTGGGGTGGTGTTGCGGGCCGGGGGGATCCGTCTCGGGGTGATCGGGGTGGTCCTCAAAGACACCGCCACTATCGTCACGCAAGAGGGGATCCGTGACCTGACTTTCGGTGACGAGGTGGAGGCGATCAACCGGCAGAGCGTGCAGTTACGGCGGCAGGGAGTCGATGCGATTGTCGCGCTGGTCCACCAGGGCGGGCCGATTCCGAAGCAGCCGTGGACTGCACCGGACGGGAAGACCTACCCCGCGAATACGACGTACGACGCGAGCTGCTCACCTGGGCGCACCGACCTGCTCACGGGCTCCCCGGTGCTGCCCATCGCGGCGAAGGCGGATGCCTCGGTCGATGCGATAGTGACCGCGCACAGCCATCAGGCGTATGTGTGCAGCGTGCCGGACCCGCGGGGACGTCCGCGACTAGTCACTCAAGCAGCGTCGTTTGGTCGTCTCATCACAGACCTGCACTTGACCTATGACACGCGGACCCGGGCGGTGGCGCGGGACCGCAGCTGGGCGGCGCAACAGGTCGTGACCCGTGATGTTCCTGCTGATCCGGGCGTGAGCGCGCTGATCGACCGATACAGCCAACGCGTCGCGCCTATTGCTGGCCGAGTGGTGGGCCGGATCAGCACGGACGTGACGGCCGCGCAAAACCCTGCCGGAGAAAGCGCCCTAGGTGACTTGATCAGCGACGCGCAGCTGGCTGATCCGTCAGTCGCCACGAAGGGCGCCCCGGCGGTGGCCTTCATGAATCCTGGTGGGATCCGCGCTGACCTGACCTATGCCCCCGGCGGCACTGACCGCCCAGGGGAAGTCACCTATCAGGAGGCCTTCGCGGTCCAGCCGTTCGGCAACTATCTGGTGTCGATGGACATGACAGGTCGGCACATCTATGACCTCCTCGGGCAGCAATTCACCGGACCGAATGCTGCCGCCCCGAAAGTCCTCGCGGTCAGCAAAGGGTTGACCTATCGCTGGCGCCGCGGGCAGAGCGGCCCGGACATCGTCCCCGGAAGCGTAGCGATCGGCGGGGTCCCAGTGGATCAAGCCAAGACCTATCGAGTTGTCGCTAATTCGTTCCTCGCTGACGGTGGCGATGGGTTCGCCGCGTTCACCCAAGCCACCAACAAGGTCGTGGGGCGCGCTGACCTGATGGCGTTCGAGGCGTATCTGACGGCGCATTCGCCGTACACTCCTGGACCGTTGGAACGGATCACTCTGGGGTGAGCAGCGCCCCTCCGTGAAGATCGCTTAGCGGGGAGTCTCCGCAGGCACGAAGCGGTACCCGACGTTACGGACCGTCCCGATCAATGCCTCATGCTCGGTGCCCAACTTGGCCCGCAACCGGCGGACATGGACATCGACGGTGCGGGTCCCGCCAAAGTAGTCATATCCCCAGACTTCTTGAAGCAACTGAGCCCGAGTGAACACCCGCCCCGGATACTGCGCGAGATACTTGAGAAGTTCAAACTCCTTATACGTCAGGTCCAACAGGTGCCCGTTCAACCGGGCCGAGTACGTCGCTTCGTCGATGACGAGGTCCCCGGACGAGATCGTCGCAGCCAGGTCATCGTCGGCATTCTGACGTTTCGTGGTAGCCAACCTGAGTCGCGCTTCAACTTCGGCCGGGCCTGCCGTGTCAACCAGCAGGTCCGTCAAATGCCAATCAGCTGAGACCGCCACCAACCCGCCCTCAGCGACGATCGCCACCACTGGCGCGGACACACCGGTCGTCGCGAGAGTGCGGCACAACGTCCGCGCTCCTGCCAGATCTCGGCGGGCATCAACCAGGACCACATCCACGGACGGGTCGGCCAGCACCGTCCCGACATCACCGGCAACGATCCGCACCTGGTGAGGGAGCAGCCCCAGGGCGGGCAACACATCTGCGCCGGGTCCCGGTGCAGAAGTCATGAGGATCAGCTCCGCCATCACACCAGAATAGGCAGTCTCGCGGTATGGCCTCCTTCCGCTCGGGGCGCGAGACACGCAGCACTCGTCCCGGTCGGAGCAGCGTGAGGACCGTGGCAGGCTAGACCCGTGAGTCAGTCCACCGTCACAGTGCGTTATTGGGCAGCAGCCAGAGCCGCCGCCACCGTCGCCGAGGAGGAACGCCCTCCCGGCAAGGTGTCGGAGGTCCTTTCAGCCGCCTCGGCCGATCACCCCGACCTGGTGCCAGTCCTGGCTGTGGCCTCAATCCTGCTCAACGGGATGGCCGTCACCACAGACGACAACGCCCCCGCGGGCAGCCTGCTCGAAGTCCTCCCGCCGTTTGCCGGTGGGTGAGCTGACAATGACCCAGCCGACCGACCGCAGAGATGACATGACCGATCCTTCCGAGCAGGCCGCGTCCGTCCCGGGGACATCCCATCCGGCCCCGCTGCCCAGCGCGCTCGCCGGCCCGTTAATGCCGGTCCGCCCCTGGCGGCCACTGGTCACCGGCACAGCCGTCGCCGCTGCGCTCGCCTCAGCAGGATCAGCCTTAGCCGGACGGCCGCTCGGAGTGGCCCTCGTCGGAGGCGTCGGCGTCCTCGCTCTCGTCCTGGGATGGGCTCCCCTCCTCAACCTGCCCAGTCCCCGCGGCACCACCGCGGTCCTCGCGACCGCAGCCGCCACCGTCGGAGTGACCGGGTGGCTAGCCCGCCCAGTCCGCTCTGGCATCGGTGACCTTGACACGGTCCTCGCCGCCCTCGCCGTGGCCATCACCGCAACCTTCATCCACCAACTCGCTCGCCGGGACGGACGCCCCCGCCTCGTCGAATCACTGGTGTCCACCGTCGCCGGGGTCCTCCTCATCGCCTCCTGGGCGGTCAGCCTGCCCGCGCTGACCCGTCCCGGAGCCCTCGGGATCGTCGTGGTCGTCGCCGCCGGAGTCGTCGGAGCCGCATTCGCTGACATCGTGCGAGGCCGGTGGGTCGACGACATCCCCGCCGTCATGACCGCAGCCCTCCTCGCTGCCGTCGGCGCCGGTGCCTGCGGCGGCCTGGTCGACGCCGCCGCGCTCAACCGACCGATCCTGATCCTCGGTGGGGTCATCGCTGGCCTCGGCTCCTACTCCCTGCGACAAATCTTCTTCGTCCAACCCACCCAATCGCGGCGGCGACCCCAACTCGCCTCCGGAGCTGGCTCATGGCTGCTGGTGGGCGTCGTCGTCAACGCTCTGGTCGCATTGGCATCCTGAGCTGCGATCACCCGCACTGGCACCACCCCCGCACGCCGGGAGACAATAATCCGCCCCCTTCCACCTGCCCAGGAGCGATCATGGCGTTCGAACTCGATGTCACCCTCAACCCGATCATGGCGCCACTGGCCTGGATGGTCGGCCGTTGGGAAGGCGCCGGCGTGATCGGATACCCCGGAATGGAATCAGCCAACTTCGGGCAGGAAGTCATCTGCAGCCACGACCAGCGGGCCTTCCTGCGATGGGAAAGCCGCACCTGGCAGCTCGACGATGCCGGCAACCAAGTTGCCCCGTTAGCGACCGAACTAGGATTCTGGCGCGTCCTCGACTCCGGCGAGATCGAATTCCTGCTCGCCCACCCCACCGGCATTGTGGAGATGTACGTCGGGGATCGTGACGCTCACCGCCCTGTGGTCAACCTGCGCACCGACGGCGTCATGCGCAGTCCTCAAGCCAAGGAATACAACGCGGCAACCCGGATGTATGGCTTCGTCGAGTCCCAACTAATGTGGGCGATGGACATGGCCGCACAGGGACACCCGATGCAAAGCCACGCCTCCGCGACCCTCAAACGCGTCGGCTGACCTCGCAGCCCGCACCCCGGCTGAATGCTGCGGGAGGTGCCCCACGATCATCCCCGGAAGGTCGACATCCGATCCTCAGCGAGCGCCGCCCCCAAGGCTTTCATCCGAGGCAGATCGACCACATCGATCGCTGCACCATCAGGTCGAGTCGCAAATCCGGAGATGGGTGCGGTCACAAAGCTGATGTCGCCACCTCGCAACGACCGCATCTGCACCGCCAACGAACGCACCACGTCCGCAGTGAGCTGATCGTCAACCGTGGTATGCCGAGCCACCGCATCGACAAAAGCGGTCGCTTTGCGCGGATCACCCACGGTCTGCCCCGACACTGCTTTCAACAGCAAACCCTTCAAGAAGGCCTGTTGACGACGTCCCCGGGAGATATCCCCTTCAGCGAGGTGATAGCGCTCGCGGACGAAGGCCAAGGCCTGACTTCCGTCCAGGTGGGCCCGCCCCACCGGAAAACCAGGTGAGGCTTCGGCGACGTCGACATCGATTCCGCCGATCGCGTCGGTCATTGCGGTGAAACCGTCGAAATCGGTGATGGCGACATGGTTGATGGTGATGCCCATCAAGTCCTGGACGGTGCGGACCAGCAGCGTGGATCCGCCCAACGCGTAGGCAGCGTTGATTTTGTCGGAGCCGTGCCCTGGGATGGGCACCTGCATATCCCGGGGCAAATGGATCAAGGTCACATGGCGGCGGGCGCCGTCAAGATGTGCCACGACCATGACGTCTGAGCGACCGACGCTCTCCCCGTGACGTTTGTCTGAGCCGACGACCAGGATGTTCATCGGGCCGTCATCGCGGGAAGCTCCGTCGGCGGTGCCATGGTCCGAAGGCAACAGCGACTCTCGGGTCAGGGACGACTGGACCAAATGATCAAGGTAGACGCCGTACCCGATGATGCTGCCTAGCACGAGGAGCACCACGGCGATCGCGGCGACCACCACCCGCCGTAACATGCGGTGGTTGCGTCCTCGCGGCGCCTCTCCGGGCTCAAGGTGCGTGCCGGGAAGCTCGATCTCCGCTGGTGGTCTTTCTGGTGACGGCACGTCATGGGTACGTCGTGACACAGCGATATCCCCTCCTGCCCTGTCGTCGCAGTCCGCGATTCCGGGCTGTCATCCCCTCCGTGTCGTGCTGATCCCGGCGGGATCGCGCCGACCTGCTGTCAGGCGGGTCGTTCCTGATCCGGCGATGGATCTGTGATGCAGACACGAACGCTTCATGATCGGGTCGGTCGTCCAGGACGGTCAAGTTGCTGAGCTGCAGACCAGCGACACTCCCACCGCGGCGCCCGCCCACACCACGGATAGGCTTGGCCCCCATGGGGACGGCGAGCACAGCGGCTGATGAGCCGGATGACGCCTTGGCACCAGAGGTGACCAAGGCGCTTCGGGCCCGGGGGATGCGGATGACCACGCAGCGGGAACGGGTCCTCGCCGCAGTGAGCTCGGTGGTCCATGCCACCCCGGACGCCTTAGCGGCGGTCATCGCCGCTGACGGGGGGCCGCCGTTGTCCTTGTCGACGGTCTATCGCAACCTGGAGGCGCTGCAGCGTGTCGGGGTCGTCAGCTGCACCAGCATGGGGCAGCGAGCTCCGTCGTATCATCTGGCCACGCACACCGACCACGTGCACTTGGTCTGTCGTGGCTGCGGTGAGATCGCTGAAGTGACCGGGCGATTCGCCCGTGATCTCGCCGAATCTGTGGAGAAGGAGAGTGGTTTCGTGGTGGACAGTCGTCATTTGGCGTTACAGGGATGGTGTCGCCACTGCGCCGACGTCACTGCCGCCCGGAGCGAGGCATGAGGTCGCCGCTGCTGGACCGACCCGGGGCAGTGGAAGCAGACGGCGTTGATGCTGGAGTTGCCGCCCATTACGGCGATCCGCTGCGTGAGCAGCGCGCGTTGCTGGCCGGCGAGGCTGTGGTCGATCTGAGTCACCGTGGGGTGGTGACGGTGTCAGGCCCGGACCGGCTCACGTGGTTGCATTCGTTGACCACTCAGCATCTGACTGAGGTCGCTGCTGGGGTGGGAACGGAGAGCTTGGTGCTCAGCCCGCACGGGCATATCGAACATGCGCTGCATCTGGTCGACGATGGTGCGACTGCGTGGATCACCGTCGAACCGGGGACAGCAGGGGCATTGACAGCCTGGTTGGACTCGATGCGTTTCATGTTGCGCGTGGAGGTCACCGACGTCAGCGATCAGTACGCCGTCCTGGGGGTCGCTGCGGAAGTCGACGCTGACAGGTGGCAACTGGCCGGGCCGACCTGGGTGGATCCGTGGCCGGGACCGGTAGGTGACACGGCGACCTACGGTCCGGTGGCGGATCACCCGGCGGCAGGACGACGGTGGCGGGAGTTGCTCGTCGCACGCGCCAACCTGGCCGAGGTGGTGGGCGATCAGCCGATGGCTGGCAGCTGGGCCGCGGAGGCTGAACGGATCGCGGCATGGCGTCCTCGCTGCGGCGTGGACAGTGACCATCGGACCATTCCGCACGAGCTGGATTGGTTGCGGACAGCGGTTCACCTGCACAAAGGCTGTTATCGCGGGCAAGAGACCGTGGCTCGCGTGCACAACTTAGGACGACCGCCCCGGCGGCTGGTGTTCTGTCATCTGGATGGGTCAGGACATGTGCTGCCGGAAGCAGGTGCGGAGTTGCGCGATGCCCGTCGAGTCGTGGGACGACTCACCAGTGTGGCCCGTCATCACGAGGACGGCCCGGTGGCCTTGGCGGTGGTACGTCGAGCCACCGATCCCGATGCGGTGCTTCATGCTGGCGAGGTCACGGTCGCGCAGACCACCATCGTGCGTCCCTGACCGGAGGAGCAATGACGTGGCGAAGATCGCATCGTGCACCCTTGCCGGGCGCTTGCACCGGTGAGCAGACTGGGGGAGGTGACCACCCTTCCTTCCCCTGCTCATGGGATGCGCGACCTGGGGGCGTATCTGCGGCAGCAGCGTGTGGCGGCGAATCTGTCGGTGCGTCAGCTGTCCGCACTGACCGGGATCAGCAATCCCTACTTGTCCCAAATCGAACGAGGGTTGCGTCGACCCAGCGCGGACATTCTTCGGCAGATCGCCCAGGGTCTGTCGTTGTCCGCCGAATCCTTGTATGTGCGCGCCGGTCTGTTGGATCTGGAGCGGGCGCCGTACGGGACGGACACGCGCACTGCGATCCGGCGAGACTCCCGGCTGGATGGTGCGCAGCGGCGGGCGCTGCTCGACGCCTACGCTCGGGTCGTGGGGACACCTCCGTACGCAGTGGTTGATACACCAGCGGTCGATGACGCCGCTGCATCCAGCGGTCCGGTGCGGCCGGACCTCAGGCAACACGACTTCGAGGAGCCCCTCATGAAGGACCAAGCCCGGACATCCGGTCAGGGCAGCGCCCGGCTGCGTGCCGCCGCGCCCTCGCTGACCCCGTTGTACGCCGTCGTCGGTGCTTCCGACCTGGCGGTAGAAAAGCTCCGCGAGATCGGGACGCGAGCTGCTCAGGACACTACCCACGGTGTGGCTGGGCTGCCTCATCGGGCCGGGGATGACCTGGCACGGGTGGTGCACGGCGCCCGCCAGGTGCCACAGCTGGCGTTGAACCAGGCGTTGGGCATGGTCAGCAAGGGACTCCAGCAGTACGACGCACTGGCCCGTCGTGGCCGGGCGGTAGATATCCCTGGTCAGGCGCTCGGCACAGCAGCAGTCCTGGTGCGTCAGGCTGGCGAATTGGTCAGCCAAGGTCGGCGTCAGGCCGGTCATGTCGTCGATCAGGGCTTGAACACTGCCGGTCACGTCGTCGAAGAGGGCCGTGCACAGGCTGGTCACGTGGTGGAAGCTGTGACGCATGTGGCGCGTCGTCCGGCCGGGTCGAGCTCTGGAGAGGTCACCCGACCGACTGCTCGTCGTCGGCGTTCCCCGGGGGCAACGTCCGCTCCGGCCGCGAAGCCGACGACCTCGCGGCGGGCAGCTCCAGGACGAGCGGGGAGTCGCACGACAGCTGCTGGTACGGCGGCAGAACCTCCGGCGAAGAAAGCCGCTCGGTCGAGCACCGCACCGGCGACGAAAACGGCTGCGGCGTCGCGGTCGACTGGCCCTGCGGCGGCTAGGCCCACGGCACAACGGTCGGCGCCAGGACGGTCCAGTGCGCGGGCTGCTGCGGGGAAGACCCCACGGGCTCCACGGGCGGTGAAACATGCTGCGACGACGCCGACCTCGGTGTCAGTGACTCCGCCCGCGGCATCGGCAGCTCCGACGGGAATGCCGCCGCGAGCTGAGGGCGAGAAGACGGCCACGTCCGAGTGAGAGTCCCCCCGGGGAGGGTGAGCGACCTCCGGATGGGGTGGGCTCGCAGGCCTGCCCTTACCCTGGGGACATGACGGCCATACACTCCCTGCAACAGCTGGTCATGCTGGTCTTGGGCTTGGCGGCGTTGGGGATGGAGATCTTCGCGTTCGTTGAGGCAGTGCGCTATCCCGCGGCGGCGTACGCAGCAGCGGAGAAGCTCACCAAGGCCGGTTGGGTCGGCATCACGGGTGTGGCGGTGCTTGTCGGGTTCGTGAGTGTGAATGCGGTCCTGGGGATTGGGTTGATCGCGGTGGTGGCTTCAGGGGTCTTCCTCGCCGACGTGCGGCCTGCAGTTCGCAGGTATGCGCCGCGCCGCCGCGGTAAGGGCGGCCCGTCGGGGCGCGGGCCGTACGGCTCCTGGTGACCGGAGCGCGCTCGAGGACGGATGCGTCCGGGCCGATCCGGTGGCAGACCTTCGGCGCGGGGGAGCCAGTGACGGTTTTTGCCCACGGGTTGGGGTCCAGCATTCACCAAACCCGTCCGTTTGCCTCCGGGGTGCGGGGTCAGCGGGTGTTTTTTCACTTCCGTGCGCATGGGGGTTCACCGGCCCCGCCAGGACCGTGGTCGTACGCCGATCTCGCCGAGGAGCTGCGATCGGTCGCCGATGGTACGGCGGCGACGCGGGCGCTGGGGGTGAGCATGGGAGCGGGGGCCTTGTGCAGGTTGCTGACCGAGGATCCGACCCGTTTCGAGCGGGTGGTCTTGGCGTTGCCGGCGGCATTGGACCGGCCACATCCGGTGGGCGAAGTCGAGCGATATCACGCCTTGGCTCGGCTGGTGGAGCAAGGAGATCGCGCTGCGGTGGCGGCCTTGGTGGCCTTGCAACCTGCGGGGGTGCGGGCGCGATCGGACGTCATTGACTGGGCCCTGGAGCAGATCAGCGACTGGCGGGGCAGCGCGGTGCCATTGGCGCTACGCCAGGTGCCAGGGATGGTGCCGGTGCCGGATCGGCGGCAGTTGGCGGCGGTGACAGCGACGACATTGGTGATTGCTCAGCGAGGAGATCCAGCACATCCAGTGTCGGTAGCGGAGGAGATTGCGCAGGTCATCCCGGGTTCTCGGCTGGAGATCTTGGATGACGGGGGTGTGTTGTGGGCCCATCGCGCTAAGCTGAGGTCGCTCGTGGGCGAGTTCCTCGGGGGGTGAGAAGCCCGCCATCCCCAAGGCGTCGCGTGGGCAGTGAATGCGGGCGAGCTGGTGAGCAGATCTCTGCGGGAGGAGCCGTACATGAGCATCGAGGACAAAACCCAGGACGTCTTTGGGGTGGATCGCCCGTGGGGTGATTTCCGGAGTTTCTGCCAGAACGAGCAGGTGACAGTGAAGGTCATCACGGTCCGTCCAGGGCAGCGGTTGTCCTTGCAGAAGCATGGGCAGCGGGCGGAAATGTGGACGGTCCTCGATGACGCGCCGATGCAGATCACGGTCGACGACCGGACGTGGGAAGCCAGTCAGGGCGAGCTGATTTGGGTGCCGCAGGGTGCCGTGCACCGGATGGCTAATACCGGTGATCGGGAGGCGCGCATCCTGGAGGTCGGGTTCGGTCATTTCGATGAGGACGACATTGAGCGTCTTGAGGACGACTACCAGCGCGCTTAAGCCGCGCGAGGGGTCATGGGCGGGGTCGGACAGCTTCCCAGGCCACAGTGATCTCCCCGAGGCGCCAGCGATGGGCGCTGTCACACAGGGGCCACCCGTCGCTGCGCAGCTGGTGTGCTGTCGCCAAGAAACGTTGTTGGCGTCCGTACGCCGACAGCGGGGCGTGATAAGTCCATGCCCGGTCTAGGGCGTGGAGGTAGTCATAAATCCGTTCGCCAGGGATGTTGCGGTGAATGAGAGCTTTGGGGAGTCGTTCGGCGACGTCTGATGGGCGATCTATGGCGGTCAACGCGACGGAGATGGTGAGCGACACTGGACCGGACCGTTCCAGGGCGATCCAGGTGGCTCGGCGCCCGAGTTCGTCGCAGGTGCCGTCGATGACCACCCCATCTGGGGTGAGTCGCCGTTGCAAAAGCGACCAGGCAGCAGGCACCTCGGTTTCGTCGTACTGCCGTAGGACGTTGAAGGCCCGGATGATTTCGGCGCCGCGCCCTCCGGGCAGCGGGACCTCAAAGCCACCGCGGACGAAGGTGAGTCCAGGACCACTGAGATGGTGGGCGGCGGCAACGCGTTGCGGATCGATTTCAATGCCGACGACGTGGAAGGTCGGGCAGACCGCTAAGAGGCGGTCACGCAGTTCCACCGCGGTGACCGGAGAAGCGCCATATCCCAGGTCCACGGCGATGGGGGCCTGGTCATGGCGCCATCGCCACGCCCGCGTGCCGGTGAGCCAGCGGTCGCAACGCCGTAATCGGTTGGGGTTGGTCGTCCCCCGGGTGATGCTGCCGACCACGTCCCCTGTTTTCACGACGACCACGGTACGACGTACTGCGCCCGGGGTGGGAAGTCCTGGGGCTGTCCTGCTGTTGCCTTCCACGGCGGCCAGGTGTCGTCATTTGCGCGGCGTGCCGGTGTCGACGGTGCGTCCTGTGATCGGAAGGACGTGGCATGAGCCCCCAGATTGAGCGTGTGGCCATGATCGCGGTGCACACCTCACCTTTGGCGATGCCGGGCACTGGTGATGCCGGGGGGCTGAATGTGTATGTCTTGGCGACCGCGGTGGAGATGGCTAAACGTGGCCTTGAGGTTGAGGTTTTTACCCGCGCTACCTCCGGGGATCAAGGTGATGTGCATGCTGCGCCGGGTGTGGTGGTCCGCCATATCCCAGCTGGCCCTTTTGAAGGGCTGGCCAAGGAGCAGTTGCCCAGTCAGCTGTGCGCGTTTACTGCCGGGGTGATGCAGGCTGTCGCGGCGCAACCGGAGGGATATTACGGGGTGGTGCATTCGCACTATTGGCTGTCGGGCCAAGTGGGGTGGCTGGCAGCGGAACGTTGGCATGTGCCGTTGGTGCACACCATGCACACGATGGCACGGGTGAAGAACGGTCATTTGGCCTCCGGGGATCGTGCCGAACCGGAAGTGCGGGAGATTGGCGAATCGCAGGTGGTGGCGGTGGCTGATCGGTTGGTCGCCAACACCGCAGCGGAGGCTGGTGAGCTGATCGAGTTGTACGACGCCGACCCTGACCGGGTGCAGGTGGTGCATCCGGGGGTGGACCTGTCGGTGTTTTCACCGGGTGATCGTGGTGCGGCCCGGGCGGCGCTGGGCGTGGATCCGGAAGATCTGGTGATCGCCTTTGTGGGACGAATCCAACCGCTGAAGGCTCCAGATCTGTTGATTGCTGCGGCGGCAGACCTGATTCGTCGTCGGGCGGATCTGGCGGGGCGGGTGCGGGTGGTGATCAACGGTGGCCCGTCAGGGACTGGGCTGGAGCGGCCTGATGCTTTAGCGGAGTTAGCCGCTCAATTGGGTGTCGCTGATCGGGTGCGTTTTGAGCCGCCAGGTCCCCGGGAGCGACTGGCCCAGTGGTATCGGGCGGCCGATGTGGTGGCCGTTCCGTCGTACAGCGAGTCTTTTGGGCTGGTCGCACTGGAAGCGCAGGCTTGCGGGACCCCAGTGGTCGCCGCTGATGTGGGGGGGTTGCCGACCGCAGTCGGTGGGGGAGTGCTGGTCAAGGGACATGAGGTGGCGACGTGGAGCCACACTCTTGAGGCACTGCTGGACGATGTGCCACGTCGTCAGGAGCTGGGTCTTCGCGGGGTGGAGCATGCACGTCGTTTCGGATGGGATGTGGCGGCAGCCCAATTGGCGCAGGTGTATGAGCAGGCTGCGTCGAGCCGACGTTTGGATACGGCGATGGCCTTGGCCCGGGCCAGTGCGCAACGGCGGCGTCGCTGATGGCAACCCCACGATTCGCGGGATCTGTCGAGCAGCAGCGGGTTTGGCGGTTAGTCGAGTCTTTTGCCCAGGCGCAGGGCCTCGAGTTCGAACCTGGTCGGCGAGATGACGAGATGGTGGTGGTGCTTCCGGGGGAGCAGAAGCTGCGGACAGTGTGTTCGGTGACCGTGGGGACCGCAGACCTGTCAGCGGTGGCCTTTGTCATCCGTCACCCTGACGAGAATCACACGGAGTTCTTTCGGGCCTTGTTGCGGCGTAACCTGCGTCGGCGACCGGTGGGATATGCCCTCGATGCTCTGGATGATGTCTATGTGGTGGGTCGGCTGCCGTTGGCAGGGGTGGACGAAGACGTCCTGGACCGATTTTTTGGAGCAGTGTTGGAAGCCGCTGACGGGGCCTTCAACGACCTGTTGCTGCTGGGTTTTCGGACGTCGATGCAGCGGGAATGGGCGTGGCGGATCGCGCGGGGGGAGTCACTGCACAATTTAGAGGCGTTTCGAGACGACCTGGCTGGCAGTGAGCACGACCCACGGTTCGCGATCACTACGACGCCAGGGCTAGACCTGCATCAGGCGGGCCGTCCGTCCCCAGAGGGCTCTGCTGGGCCGAACTAGAGTGGTGCCATGACCTACACCCTCGTGTTGTTGCGTCACGGCGAGAGCCAGTGGAACGCGAAAAACCTGTTCACCGGCTGGGTCGATGTTGACCTGTCCGACAAGGGCCGTGCGGAGGCCGTCAAGGGCGGCGAGCTCCTCAAGGCCAAAGATGTGCTGCCTGACGTGGTGCACACCTCGGTGTTGCGGCGCGCCATTAACACTGCCAATGCTGCTTTGGACGCCGCAGACCGGCACTGGATCCCGGTGAAGCGCAACTGGCGCTTGAACGAACGCCACTATGGTGCCTTGCAGGGCAAGGACAAGAAGCAGACCCTGCAGGAATTCGGCGAAGAGCAGTTCATGTTGTGGCGCCGTAGCTATGACACCCCGCCGCCGCCCATTGACGCGGACGACGAGTTCAGCCAGGCCCATGACGTGCGCTATGCCCACATTGATGGGGAAAACCCGGCGACCGAATGCCTCAAAGATGTCGTCGCTCGCCTGGTGCCCTACTGGGAGAACGAGATCATCCCAGATCTGAAAGCGGGCAAGGTGGTGCTGGTCACGGCACACGGCAACAGTCTGCGGGCTCTGGTGAAGCACCTTGATGGCATCTCGGACGAAGACATCGCTGCGCTGAATATCCCGACTAGTCAGCCGCTGGTCTACCGCTTGGACGACAACTTCGCCCCGATCGTGAAGGGCGGGGAGTACCTCGACCCCGAGGCGGCTGCGGCGGCAGCGCAGGCGGTGGCCAACCAGGGACGCTGATCGTGGAGTGTCACGATGCCGGATCGCGGTGGCGGTAAGCGCCGTCGCGATGTCCCCAGTGGTGAGGGTGTCCCCGGAGGGGCCCCTCACCACTGCCGGTGTGCGGGCGGGTGCTCAGATCGGCGGAGCGTCATGTCGTTCGACGAGTCGTTCATCGGCGGCACGGACCTCAGGACTGCGCCACTGCCCGGTGACTAAGTAGGCGACGCGGTGGGTGACCAGGACGGCGTGGTCGGCAAAGCGTTCGTAATAGCGGGCCAGCAAAGTGATGTCGATGATCGTTTCGACAGATAGCCGGGTGTCTTCGTCGCGCAACAGAGTAAAAACCTGCTTATGCAGTTCATCCATGCGATCGTCGGCTTGGGTCAGCGTCGCGGCGCCGTGGGCGTTCTTACTGGAGATCACCGCGCCGGTCTCGGTAGCGATGGAGCCCGCGACCGAGTTCATCTCTTCGATGATGCCGCGGAGATGGTCGGGGACGGCATGGTCAGGGAAACGTAGCCGGGCCACTTTGGCGATGTGTTTGGCGAGATCGCCCATCCGTTCCAGGTCGGCTGCCATCTGCATCGCGGTGACCACCATGCGCAGGTCTGTGGCGACGGGCTGTTGACGTGCCAGCAGATCAACCGCGCGGTCATCGACCTGGGACCGGATCTCGTCCAGATGCTGGTCTTCGGCGATGACCCCTTCAGCCACGGAAATATCCGCATCGAGCAGGGCGATGGTGGCCTGGGAGATAGCTGTCCCGGCCAAGGCCGTCATCTCGACCAGTTGGTCGGAGATTCGGTCAAGATCCTCGTGGAACGCGTCTCGCATGAATGTCCTCTTGTCCATCGACGGTCGATAAGCGAGCCTGTCCGAGGCTTGCAGCCTCGGGTGAACGAGCCCGAACTCTGAGGTGAACACTAAGCGCCACCACCCTAGACGTGCAGGTGAAACGCAGGGACAGGACAACCTGTTGCGTAATCTCGTGGCGTGAACTTCTCCGGATGGGCGTTGCTGACCTTGACCATGGCGATCTGTGTTGCCGTGGGCTTGGTCATGGGTGCGGGGGGTGTGCGGCGCTCCCGGCCAGGGGACGATCCCGGCGCCGAGGTGACGCCGTCTGAGGCATTACGGCAGGCCAGAGCGGCTGGAGTGGCCGATGTCCTGCATGTGTTGCGCAGCGGCGCCATCATCCTCGACGCCGGGGACGCGGTGACCGTAGCCAGCCAAGCGGCCCGGGCGCTCGGTCTGGTCCGGGGCGTCAACCTGATGCATATGGAGCTGCGGGACATGGCACGCGCGGTGCGCCGTGACGGGGTGACTCGGGAAGCTGAGCTCGAACTGGCCCGTGGCCCGCTGGGACCGGGAACGTTGACGGTGCAGGTGCGGGTGGCGCTGCTGGGAGAGGACGATGTCCTGCTCTTGGTGGAGGACCACACCCAGGCGTTGCGGTTGGACGCCGTACGACGGGATTTCGTGGCGAATGTCAGTCACGAGTTGAAAACCCCGGTGGGAGGGATCTCGTTGCTCGCTGAGGCAGTGCTGGACGCTAGCGACGATCCGGAGGCCGTGAGTCGGTTTGCTCGCCGGATCCGCGTTGAGAGTTCTCGGTTGAGTCGGCTGGTGCAGGAGATCGTGGACCTGTCCCGGTTGCAGTCTTCTGATTCATTGTCCGAGCCAGTGCTCGTAGAAGTCTCCCCTGTCGCTCAGGATGCAGTGGAGCGAATCGGTACTCTCGCTGAGGCCAAGGACATTCAGGTCGTCCTCGCCACCGAGGATGAGGTCAGTGTGTACGGCGATGCGCACATGCTCGGCACTGCCATCGACAACCTCCTCACCAATGCTGTGAACTATTCCGCGGAGAACACCCGGATCGCCGTGGGGGTCAGGCAGGTCGACGGGATCGTGGAGATCATGGTGGCTGATCAAGGACAGGGAATCCCTGAGGACGATCAGGAACGAATCTTCGAACGGTTCTATCGGGTGGACCCTGCTCGGTCGCGGGCCACCGGTGGCACCGGATTGGGACTGGCAATCGTGAAGCACATTTGCGCCAATCACGGAGGAGAAGTGCGAGTGTGGAGCAAGGAAGGTCAGGGCTCGACGTTCACCTTGCGGATCCCTGCCGCTGCCGATGTCCGCCCTGCCCCCGATCGGTCCCGACGGGTCGCCGCCGAGACGACCTCTGCAGTGGCCCGCTCACAGCTCGACCAGGCGACTCACAGTTCGCCGCTGCCGAGTCGGTACGACGTATCGACTTCGACAGCACACGACAGCCGCGCCGAACGGCCGGCGGAAAGGTGAGGCGATGACCCGCATCCTGGTGGTCGAGGACGAGATCTCGTTCTCCGACCCGCTGTCCTACCTGCTCAAGAAGGAGGGCTATGAGGTCACGGTGGCTGATACCGGGCCTGCTGCCCTCGAAGAGTTCGAGCGGGTCGGTGCGGACTTGGTCCTGCTCGACTTGATGTTGCCCGGCCTCTCTGGAGTTGACGTCTGCCGGGCCCTTCGGCAGCGGTCGACGGTGCCGGTGATCATGCTCACCGCGAAGGACGGCGAGATCGACAAAGTCGTGGGGCTGGAGATCGGTGCCGACGACTATGTCACCAAGCCGTATAGCAGCCGGGAACTTTTGGCTAGAATCAAGGCAGTATTGCGTCGGCATTCTGACCCGGAGGAACTATTGCCCACGGCTTTGACGGCCGGGCCGGTGCGAATGGATGTTGAACGACACGTGGTGACAGTCAATGGGGCGCAGACACCATTGCCACTGAAAGAGTTTGAACTTCTGGAGATGCTGCTGCGCAATTCTGGTCGGGTGCTCACCCGCATGCAGCTCATTGACCGAGTCTGGGGCAGCGATTATGTCGGGGACACCAAGACATTAGATGTGCATATCAAGAGGTTGCGCGCGAAAATCGAACCAGATCCCGGGGCGCCGCGCTACATCGTCACGGTGCGCGGGCTGGGGTACAAGTTTGAGGAGGGGGAGGGGCCAGATCACGCGGCTCGGCTGGAGCGACAGGTTGTCGTGGACTGATTCCGTCGCCGATCGGAGGTCCACGTCGGCAGTGGACCTCCCGCAGGGCGGACCTCCTGCGGAGAGGTCGAGCGGCGTTGAGTCGTCGAGCGGGACGGTGTCAGTGGGCTGACGTCGCGTTCGGGGCGGGGCTAGCGCTCTCGGTCGGGGCCGGGGATGGCGATGTTCCCGGCGCGGTGGAGGGTGCGGTGCTGGATGTCGATGGCGTCGGGGAAGCGGTGCCCGTCGGAGCAGCGGTTCCGCCAGTGGGGCCGCTCGCGCTGGGAGTGGCGGTGGGCGTGAGCGTGGCATACGGCCCGTTCGGGGCAAGGATGGGGACGCTCAGCTCGGTGACCAGGCCACCCTCGCTGATCAGCGAAATGTTCATCATCGCGCCAGGGGCAGCCGGGACCTTGCCAATCACAGCGGGGCGGGCCGATTCGCCAGCACCGAGGCGCACCGACTGCCGAGCTGGCACTTCAACCGCAGGCAGGGATTCCTGTCCGATGCGAAACATCAGGTGTCCGGTGGTGTTGGTGTCGGTATTGGCGATGGTGGCCACCAGAGTTCCAGGCGCCCCTTCTTTCGACGCGACGACCAAGGCGTTACGGATGTGCAAAGAGCCGATGTCGACCTGGCTGCCGTCGGCAGGGGTGTAACTGAGCTGGGTGGTGATCGGAGAAGTCCACTGGCAGGCACTCAGCAACAAGGCCGTGGCCAGTGCTCCCCCGGCACTGAGAACGGTTCGGGCGGTACGGCCGCGAGGGAGGCGACTGGCCTGGACGCTGCGTTCCTGGTCGTTAGGTCGGATCACGCCTGGCAGCGTAATGGTCACTGACAGCGGGTACGGCGGGAGTCGCCGCGGAGGAGCGGCGGGCGGTCAGGCAGTGCGACAGGCGGTCAGGCAGCTGCGGTGGACTGTGATCGATGGATCGCCAAGGAATCATGGTGAGGCGTATGGCGCGGCGCTAGGGGGTTCCGGCATCGGCTATCTGACCTGGGCAAACGAAATGGACAGAGTTCCGGCGGTGGTGACAGGCATGTTACGATCGTTACCGCGAAAGGGGATTTGAACACATGGTCTTCAATGTCGGCGAGACGGTTGTGTACCCGCACCATGGTGCCGCTCTGATCGAAGAGATCAAGACACGCACGATCCGAGGCGAGGAGAAGCTCTACCTAGTTCTGAAGGTCGCGCAGGGAGATCTGACGATCGAAGTGCCCGCCGACAACTGTGAGGACATCGGCGTTCGTGATGTTGTCGGCCAAGAAGGCCTGGACCGCGTCTTCGCCGTTCTTCGCGCATCTCACACTGAAGAGCCCACCAACTGGTCGCGCCGCTATAAGGCGAACTTGGAAAAGTTGGCTTCTGGCGATGTGATCAAGGTGGCCGAAGTGGTCCGGGACCTGTGGCGTCGCGAGAAGGGCCGGGGACTGTCCGCAGGTGAGAAGCGGATGCTCGCCAAAGCCCGGCAAATCTTGGTGTCCGAATTGGCGCTGGCCGAAAAAACCGACGAAGGTAAGGCCGAATCCATGCTGGACGAGGTGCTCGCCTCCTGAGTACCGCAGTTGTCATCGTGGCAGCCGGGGCGGGACATCGCCTCGGCTGTTCTGTCCCTAAAGCTTTTGTCGAGGTGGCCGGCCAGCCTCTGGTGCGTTACGCCCTAGATCGAGCGCTTGCTCTGGGCCCAGACATCCATGTTGTGATCGTCGTGCCATCGAGCCATCGTGACGCCACTGATGCGCTGCTGAGCGTCGATGAGCAGGCCCGAGTCCATAGTGTCTCCGGTGGAGCTGAGCGCTCCGAATCCGTCGCCTGCGGACTGGCACTGTTGCGCCCCGAAGATGACATTGTCCTGGTTCACGACGCAGCTCGATGTCTTGCGCCGACAGAGCTGTTTGCTCGCGTTCGTGACGCCGTCCGCGCTGGCGCACCTGCGGTCGTCCCTGGTCTGCCCGTCGTGGACACCATCAAGCAGGTCGATGATCAGGGCTTGGTCGCCGCGACGCCTGATCGGAGCACCCTCAGGGCAGTGCAGACACCTCAAGGTTTTTCCCGAGAGGTGCTAGTCCGGGCACATGCCAGCGGTGCAGATGCCACAGATGACGCTGCGCTGGTCGAGGCACAGGGAGTCCCTGTTCTCGTGGTCCCAGGTGACCACTTGGCGTTGAAGGTGACCGCGCCGGAAGATCTGGACCTTCTGGCACGGATCATCGGCGGTCGATGACCACCTGGCCACTGAGGTGTTCGTCTTCGGGCCACCCTGTGGACCTGTTGCGTATGCTCGGTGAGTGACCAGGGACCCTCATGATGCTGATGTTGCCGGGCCTGCGCTGGCGGTGACCTCCCCCGTCGTCCTGCCCAGGGTGGGTGTGGGGGTCGACGTTCATGCGTTTGCAGCGAAGAACTCGGGTCGGCCATTGATGGTCGCCGGTTTGGAATGGGCCGGTGAGGTCGGTCTTGAGGGTCATTCCGATGCTGATGTGGCCTGCCATGCTGCTTGTGACGCCTTGTTTTCCGCTGCTGGGATCGGCGACCTCGGCGCTCACTTCGGCACCGATCGACCTGAATTCGCCGGTGCGTCCGGGTTGGCTTTGTTGGCTGAGGCGGCGCGGTTGGTCCGCGCGAGTGGATATGACATCGGCAATGTCGCCGTCCAGGTCGTCGGGAATCGACCCAAGATCGGGACGAGGCGTGCCGAGGCCCAGGAAGCCATGGGTCAGGCGTGTGGAGCACCGGTTTCGGTCAGCGGCACCACAACCGATGCTTTGGGGCTGACAGGTCGCGGCGAAGGCGCCGCCGCGATCGCTACTGCAGTGGTGTTTCTGCGTCACTGACCGGGGCGGTCAACGCCGTTGCGGCGTCGATCGCGGTCGGTGACCTGACGCGCCAGCCTGGCTTCCGCCACGAGATAGAGGCAGAGCGGCCGACGCCGAGAGGAAGTCCTCGCGGCGTAGTGCCCCCTGCCTTCGAGAGCAACTGTTAAAGCAAACCGTTTCAGCGTTCTCCTCTGTGTGAAGAATATGGACGACTGTCCATATTCTTCACACAGAGGAGAAGCCACAGATCATCAGTGGTGTGAAAACGCAGCGCTCCTTCAGTGAAGAGAGCAATGATTCACTGAACCGGGCTAAGAGTTAACGAAAAGTGATGGAATCGATGCCTCTCGGTCTGGTCGAAAGGGATGATCTTAGGGCACCCTCAATCGGGAAGGTCAGCGCGTGACACGCGATCGGGCCCGTCACCGGGACGGGACGTTGCCAATGGGTCGACGGCAACGCGAAACGCCGGTCCGTTGAGGTCATGCGTCTCGAGTGAACATATGTCGCAGAACATCCGCACGCACGTTCCCGGACGTGCCCGCGTCGAGGCTGCCGTCCCCAGGGGGTGGCTGCAGGACCACGCCACCGACCCGGGCATGTCGGCAGATCTCGTCCTGTGGGGCCCCCGGGGCAGGCGAGGACGTCGTCCGCGCCTCACCGTAGAGATCCAAGACAGTGATGTTGACCTCACGTCCACCGCAGGCGGTGTCGCCCGTTCTCACGATCAGCGACATCCCGGGTCGGTGATCGTCAGCACTGACGTCTGGCCGCACCCGGTATGGGGCGATGGTCTACTCCTGCAAACAGCTCGGGTCGACGGTGATCACGCCCTCGCTCACGATTACTACGTCTTCCTCGACGGTCCCCACACGGTGTGTATCGACCTGGAATGTCCGCTCGCCGATCTGCTCGGCATTGAGGACGAGGTCGCCGACATCGTGTCCCATATCCGACCCAAGGTGGCTTGACATGTATCCCATCCTCTCCACTGACGTCGCTCCACTGACGGTGTCACCGCGCGCGGCTGATCTCCTGCGAGGGATCGGCACGGTGCAGATGCTTTCGGACGCCGACCGTTTGGTCCTAGCCGAATCGGGCTATCTCACCGAGGATGGCCGCTTCACCGACGTCGGCCTGGACATCCAGGAAGACCTCCAGGACGCAGCGGTGTTGCTGCTCTGCGCCGGGGACGGGCTGGTGTCACATCGGGCTCGAATCCACGCTGGACGTCAGGAACTGCTGTATGTCGAGCAGGGCGCCGATCCGCAGGAATGCCACCTCTACCGGCTTCCGGTCGAAGCGGTGCCCATCTTGGTCGCCCAGTGGGGGCGGTGGCCGGTCGATGAAAACCATCAAGAGCGGACGTGGGGACCCTTTGACCACCATGACGTCATGGCACGGTGTACTGATCCACATCGCCCACTCCCTGACGGACTGGCGCCAGATGCCGCCCGGTTGTGGAATTCTCGGTGGCGGATGTGGAGCGTCCAGTGTGATGCGCGCGACATCTCGCTGATTTACACCGACATTGAAGATCATGGGATCTACCTGGTCAGGCGCGAAGAGGACATGGTCCGACTGGTTGAACGGCCCAGCTCGTTGCTGTGGGGAGATGTCCTGAACTTGTTGGGGCCACTAATGTATGACCCCGAGCCGTCCTGGTGATGGCCCAGATGCCCTGACCGTCGAGGCGCCAACGACGTCGTCTCGACGGCCGAGGTGAGCCGGGCTAGCTCGGTGACGCCGACATACTTTTCGTCATGACAGGACCGCCCTGCACGTCGTAGGGCGGTCCTGTCATGTCCCCCGCGGCATTGAAGCACCGGCCCCGACCGGTAGCCTTTCCTTTCGTGAGCCTTCATCTCTACGACACCGCCACCCGCGAGCAGCGTGAGTTCGTCCCCGTCCAGCCCGGCAAGGTGGGGATGTACATCTGTGGGCTCACCACCCAGGGCACCCCGCACATCGGTCACCTGCGGTTTGCGGTGGCGTTCGACATCTTGCGTCGCTGGCTGACCATCGGCCACGGATATGAGGTCACCCTCGTCCGGAATGTCACCGACATCGACGACAAAATCCTGCACAAAGCCACCGAGCATGGCACCCCCTGGTGGGCGTGGAGCTACCGGCACGAGCAAGAGACCTCCCGAGCTTTGGAGATCCTGGGAGTGCAGCCAGCGACATATGAGCCACGAGCCACCGGGCATATCCCGGAGATGGTCGAACTCATGGACACGCTCGTCGAACAAGGACATGCCTATCCCGCGCCCGACGGCAGTGGGGACGTCTATTTCGACGTCCGGTCATGGCCGTCGTACGGCGAACTGACCCGGCAGAGCATCGAGGATATGGAAGCCGCCCAGGACGCCGATCCGCGAGGGAAGCACGACCCTCGCGATTTCGCGTTATGGAAAGGCGCTAAGACCGACGAGCCGGAATCCGCGAGCTGGGCTACGCCGTACGGACGCGGACGGCCCGGTTGGCACCTGGAGTGCTCAGCGATGGCCCGGAAATACTTGGGTGACACCTTCGACATCCATGGTGGTGGCGTGGACCTGCGTTTCCCCCACCACGAAAACGAACAAGCCCAGTCCCGGGCCGCGGGATACGGGTTTGCTCGGTACTGGATGCATAACGGCTGGCTCACCACCGCCGGGGAGAAGATGAGCAAATCCCTCGGCAATGGGATGACCGTCACGGAAATCACCCGCATCGCCCGTCCGTTGGCGGTGCGCTACTACCTGGGATCGTCGCACTACCGATCCACCTTGGAATATCACGCCGGATCTCTGGCCGAAGCCGAAGCTGCGGTGGAACGCATCGAAGGTTTCTTGCGTCGTGCTGCTGTTGAGATGATTGATCCTCGGACGGTGGAGCTTCCTGCAGCGTTCCGGGCCGCCATGGACGACGACCTGGGCGTGTCCGGTGCGTTGGCGGTCATTCATGACACTGTCCGGGAAGGCAACACTGCGCTCGACGAGGGATCACCCGAGGCGGCGCAGGAGGCGGCCCGCGCGGTGGTGGCGATGACGTCGATCCTGGGGATCAATCCGCTCGACCCAGCGTGGAGCGCGGGGACAACCCATCAGGACGACGGTGCGGCGGCCGCGCTGGAAGCTCTGATCGGTGAGCGGCTTGACCAGCGTGCAGCGGCGCGCAAGGCCCGCGATTTCGCGGCTGCTGATGCGATCCGGGACCACCTCGCTGCGGCGGGAATCGTGGTCGAGGACACCCCGACCGGAGCCAGGTGGACCCTGGCTCGTCGGACTGACAAGGAGATCTGATGGCTGGCAATTCACAACGTCCCGGAGCGACCCGTAAAGCCGGGTCGAAGAAGGGCGCCACCATCGGTTCCGGTGGCAAACGACGTCGCGGTCTGGAAGGGAAAGGCCCCACTCCGAAAGCCGAAGAGCGTCCCTATCACAAGGCCTTCAAAGCGGCTCAGCGCGGGGGGCAGCAGACATCAGTGGCGGGGCGCTCTCGGGCTGCCGCGCGCCCAGGGCGACGGGCGAAAAGCAGCACCGAGGTCGTTGCTGGTCGCAACTCGGTGTTGGAGGCGTTGCGGGCGCATATCCCCGTCACCACGATGTATGTCGCCAGCCGAATCGACTCCGATGACCGGGTCCGTGAGGCTCTCAAACTGGCTCATGAGCGCGGATTGCCGGTGCTGGAGTCGCCGCGCACCGAACTCGACCGGCTGACCGACGGCGCTGTCCACCAGGGGCTGGCTTTGGCGGTCCCGCCGTATCAGTACGCCGACCCGCAGGACTTCGTAGACCCGCAGACCCCGGGGATTCCGCTGGTGGTGGCGTTGGACGGGATCACCGACCCCCGCAATCTTGGGGCAATCATCCGATCGGTGGCGGCATTCGGTGGGCACGGTGTCGTGGTTCCGGAGCGGCGTTCGGTGGGGATGACTGCGGCCGCTTGGAAGACCTCAGCTGGTGCTGCAGCCCGGGTTCCGGTAGCTCAGGCGGGCAACTTGACCCGCGCCTTGGAGGAGTATCGCAAGGCAGGATTTTTCGTGGTGGGGCTGGATGCGGGGGGCGAGGTAGAGCTGCCGGATCTGCAGCTGACTGATGTCCCGCTGGTCGTGGTGGTCGGTTCGGAGGGCAAAGGGCTGTCCCGACTGGTTCGTGCCACGTGTGACCAGGTCGTATCTATTCCGATCAATGCGATTGAGTCGCTGAATGCCGGGATCGCGGCCGGGGTGGCGTTGTATTCGATTGCCTGTCAACGATCCGGTCGTTGATGATCTCGTCAGCGACGCCAGATGTGGAGCGTTGACCTGTGCGTGGGGTGACCCGGTCCACTCAGGGCCGGGTCACTCTTGTCTGGTGGTGGGGGAGTCATCAAACGCAGCGGACATGGGTGTCTCAGTCGCATCGACAGCGACTAGCGCTTCCTCATCGCGGCGCCGGGGAAGTTCGGTGTTGAGGTAGTCCACGAATGCCCACAGCGTCGTCACGTCGTGTCCGACTCGTTCGGACATATACCAGCGGTGCTCCAGCACTTCGTGGAAGATCTCCGCTGGTTCCAGTTTGGCTTGCAGGTCAGGCGGGATGTTGGAAACGATCGGTTCGTAAATCTGGGTCATCCAGGTGTGCGCGACGCTTTCTTCCCGTTCGGTCTGCCGACCGGTGTCGGCGCGGAAAGAATCAAGGTCGTTGAGGAGTCGGCGGGCCTGGTTTTCTTGCACGTCCAGGCCGGTGAGGCGCATCAGGCGGCGACTGTGATGTCCGGCGTCGACGACCTTCGGTTGCACCTGGACAGTGCGCCCGGACAGGTCGGTGGAGAGGGCGAGCTCGTCGACGTCGAAGCCGAGAGAGTTGAGTCGGCGGATACGTTCATCGACACGCCACCGATCACCAGTGGCAAACCGCTCGACGCCGGTGAGTTCCTGCCAGAGTTGGTGGTAACGCCCCACGACCCGTCCAGCGAGGTCGACGGGGTCGCCGACGTCGTCCCGGCCGCCTTCGGCCTGAAGATCCATGAATTCTCCAGCGATGTTGACGAGGGCGATGTCCAGGTCGTGTTCGCGTTGGCCTCTGGTTAAGGAGGGCAGGATCTGCCCGGTTTCGGCATCCACGAGGTACGCTGAGAACGCGCCGGCGTCGCGGCGAAACAAGGTGTTGGACAACGAGACATCGCCCCACCAGAAACCAGCGAGGTGGAGCCGGACCAGCAGGACGGCTAGTGCGTCGATGAGACGAATGACGGTGTCCGGGGTGACTTCTCGGCTGAAGACTGCCCGGTACGGCAGGGAGAACTGCAGATGTCGTGTCAGGAGGCAGGCATCCAAGGGTGTGCCGTCAGCGTCTTCCCGGCCACTGATCACTCCGAAGGGCCGCACGGTGGGTTCTTCCATCCGGCGTAACGCGCGCAAAGTGGCGTATTCACGGCGGGCGATGTCCTCGGTGATTTCTTTGATAGCGAGGACCCGTCCGGAGACCTTCACAAACCGGACGATGTGGCGGGAGATGCCGCGAGGGAGGTGTGCCATGAACGGGCCGTCCCATTGCTCCAGCGGCAGTGACCAGGGCAGGTCCAGGAGGGCAGGGTCGGGACGTGAAGCGGTGATCTGCAGGGGCACACGACCATGCTCGCATGGCCTGACTGGTCGCACGGGGTGACCTTGGCAGGGGAGCGGATGCCACCGGGGCGGTCGGCACCCGCTCCCCTGCCTGCGTGCTGTCTGCGTGATCAGGCGCCGAGTCGAGCGCCGGTCGTCATATCGAAGTAGTGAACATGACCAGCCTTGGGCTGCAAGTGAATTCGGTCACCCTTGGCTGGCGGCGTCCGCCCGTCGACCCGCACCACGATCGGTCGGTCAACAGCATCAGCGCCATCCATGGAGCCGTACACATAGGCGTCGGCGCCCAACTCCTCCACGACTTCCACCGTGATCGGCAGGCCGGTCTCAGCGATACTCAGATCTTCCGGACGCACTCCCAGCGTGACCTGCTGCCCAGCCTTGACTGTGCTCCCCAGATCCGCGGAGATCGTCGCCGTACCCAGTCGAACGCCATTGCCCTCCACTGGCACCGGCACGAGGTTCATCGCTGGCGATCCGATAAACCCAGCCACAAATACGTTGCTGGGGTGGTCGTACATCCGGCGTGGGCTGTCACACTGCTGCAGCAATCCGTCCTTGAGCACCGCCACCCGATCACCCATCGTCATCGCTTCCACCTGATCGTGGGTGACATAGACCGTGGTGATGCCCAGTCGGCGCTGCAGTGAAGCGATCTGAGTGCGGGTCTGGACGCGCAGCTTGGCGTCCAGGTTAGACAGGGGCTCATCCATCAGGAAGACCTTCGGCTCCCGCACGATGGCTCGCCCCATCGCCACGCGCTGCCGTTGCCCACCGGAGAGAGCTTTAGGCTTCCGCGCCAAGTACTCACCCAAGTCCAGGATCTTTGCTGCTTCCTCCACTCGACGGCGGATCTCGGCTTTATCGACCCCCGCGATCTTCAGCGCAAAACCCATGTTGTCGGCCACGGTCATGTGGGGGTAGAGCGCGTAGTTCTGGAACACCATCGCCACATCGCGGTCTTTGGGGGAGAGGTCAGTGACATCCCGGTCGTCAATAAAAATCCGGCCCGAGTTCACCTCCTCCAAACCAGCTAGCATGCGCAAGCTGGTGGACTTCCCACAGCCCGAAGGGCCCACCAACACGAGGAACTCCCCGTCGGCGATGTCGAGATTGAGCGCATCTACGCTCGGAGTGTCGTTACCCGGGTAGGTGCGGGTGGCATTGTCGAAACGCACGGTGGCCATGACGTCGTTGTCTTCCCTTCACCGGCAGGAACGTGCCGGACGATCCGTTGTAAAGGTGGCCTGCCCTGGCCGGGCAGGCATGATGTAGTGATGGTCACGACGGTGATCCGTTGCGACGCCTGACACTCTATCCACGCCGTCCAGGTCGCCGGTACAAGTCCGTCGAAAAGGTCATCCCCGCCAGGTCATCCCTTCGTTGATCCTGCCGTGAGTCCGGCGACGAGATGACGCTGCGCGAAGAAGAACACCAGACCGGCAGGAATCGTGATCAGCACTGCTGCTGCTGTCAACAGGTCCCAGTGGGGCTCGGAGGGCGGCCTGGGAACGAAGATTTGCATTCCATATGCCAAGGTGTATCGATTGTCGGTGTTGAGGAATGCACTGGCATATGCCACCTCACCCCACGCAGTCAAGAAGGTGTAAAAAGCCGTCACCGCCAAGCCGGGGCGAGCTAGGGGAAGAATCACTCGCCAGAATGTCCCAAACGGTCCGAGTCCGTCGATCTGGGCGGCCTCATCTAGTTCTTGCGGAATCGAATCGAAGTATCCCTTCAGCATCCAGGTGCAGAAAGGAACGGCAATCGTGCAATAGGCAAAGACCAATGAGGCATGCGTATTGATCAGCCCGAGCGTGCTCATGATCGTGTAAATCGGCACGATCAAGATCGACACTGGGAACATTTGCGTGATCAGGAAGGTCCACATCAGGGTGCGACGACCTGGGAAGTTGAAACGGGACAGAGCATAGCCCGCCGTCGCTGACATGGTGATCCCTATGATCATGGTGAAGATCGCTAACGACACAGAGTTCCAGAACCAGGTCAGGAACTCTGTGGTGGACAACAGTCGGATGTAGTTGTCCAACGATGGCGAAACCAGCGGATTTAATGACGAAATCTGAGCTGCTGGCTTGAATGACGCCAACGTGATCCATGCGATCGGGAACACTGCGATCACGCAGGCACTGATCAACGTCGCATGCAACGCGATCGACGCGCCAACGGTGCGTCCCCGACGGGTCTGTCCGGCGGGTTTCCGGCCCATCACCACACCTCTCCCTGGTGTCGCAGCACTCTGCGGTACACCAACGAATAGATCACCAAGATGGAAAGGATCACCACGCCGTACGCGGCAGAGAATCCGTAGTTGCGGATTCCCTCGAAAGCTGCCCGATAGGCCCCGGTCACCAAGATTTCAGTGCCACCTGCGGGGCCGCCTCGACTGACCAGATAGATAATCGGGAACATGTTGAACGTCCAGATAGTGCCCAGCAGTATCACTGAGTTAGATACCGGGCGCAACCCTGGAAGGGTGACGTTCACGAATTGCTGCCACGGGCTGGCGCCATCCATCTGTGCGGCCTCGTATAGCTCCCCAGGGATGGATTGCAAGCCGCCCAGGAGGGCGACCATCATAAAGGGAACACCCAACCATACGTTGACCACAATCACCGCCACCAAAGCTTTGGGGGTGCTGTCGAAGAAATCAATGGATTGGCCACCCAGTGCTCGGATTGCGGCGTTGAGGATGCCCGCATCCCGGTCGTAGATGAACTTCCAGGCAAATGCCGAGACGAATGCGGGGACAGCCCAGGGCAGGATCAGCAGCACTCGATAGAGACTGCGCCACCGCATCTCCCGGTGCAGCAGGATCGCTAATCCTAGTCCCAGGGTGTAGTGGAAAAAGACGCACGCCCCGGTCCAGATCAATGTGATCAGCAGTTGATGCCAGAACTCCCCGACCCGACCAGAAAACAAGTCGACGTAATTGTCCAGACCCACGAATCGTGCCCGATTCGGATTGTCGACGCACGTCTGGGCGCCACCGAGGGTCTTTTCGCAGATCTGTGCAGCTTGGTTGGCTTCGGTCAAGTTAGTGAACGACTGCCAGATGCCCTGCACCAAGGGGAAGAACACCATCACGGCCAGGACGATCACCACTGGAGCGACGAAGGCCCAGGCATACCAATGTTTATCCCAGGTGGTCCGGAGCCTGTTCATGGCAGGTCGGTCAAGGTCAGGGCACAGTCCGTCATGAGGACCTCTCGCGCAGATCGAACAACGACACACAACGTCATCACCCTGGATCCAGCTCCGAATATGCCTCCCAACAGGCGTGACTCAGAGCGGTCGTACGGCGGTGGGAGCGCCGGTCCAGGGCAGCTGGCGCCCCCACCTGACGGGATCAGCCGATCGTGTAGTCCTTCACCACTTCGGCCTTGTACTTGTCGGCGACCTCAGTGAGGGCACTCTTCGGGTCGGCCATGTTGACCATCACCTTGGTCGCGGCCTGGTCCATGGGGCCAAACAGCTGGCCGCCCTCAGGCACCCACGAGCGAGGCACCGCCACCGCCATGGACGGCTGGAAGAGTTTGACCATAGGGTTGGTCACCTTCTCATAGGCGGACTTCCGTGACGGCAAGACGCCGAGCTTGTCGGCGACCTTCGCCTGGGTTTCCGCCGAGGACATGAACTTGATGAACTCGGTGGCGGCTTTCGCCTTGTCGTTGCTCATCCCGGAGTAGACGACGTAATCGTGGCCACCCACCGGGGCGCCAGCCTTCTTGCTTCCCGCAGGGACCGGTACGACGCCCAAGTTGTCGGCGCCGCCGAAGGCGGCGGCCTTGGTGATGCCGGCGACCTCCCACGGACCCTGAATGATCATCGCGGCCTGACCGTTGATGAAGGCGTCGTTCATCGCCTTATACGCCTCGGTAGCCGGGGCTTTCGTGAATCCCGGCGATTTCAGCAATTCCTGCGCCTTGGTGATTCCGGCCACGGCCGGTTCGGCGTTCACGGTGATCTTCTTCGCAGCGGGGTCGAGCAGGTCGCCTCCCTCGCCGTAAATGAACGGAAGCAGGTAGTAGCCGACCGGGTTTAAGTAGACGCCGTCTTTGCCAGTTTTGGATTTTACTGCTGCCGCAGCGGATTTCATCTCGTCCCAAGTTGTGGGGGCCTGAACTCCGGCTTCCGCCAGCATCTTCTTGTTGTAGAACAAGGCGAGCGTGTCAGTGACCTGCGGGACGCCGTACGTGCCGCCGTTGTACTGGGTGGATCCTCGGGAAGCGTCAAGGAAGTCGCC
This sequence comes from Austwickia sp. TVS 96-490-7B, assembly GCF_019331795.1. Taxonomy (GTDB): domain Bacteria; phylum Actinomycetota; class Actinomycetes; order Actinomycetales; family Dermatophilaceae; genus Austwickia. Next base: position 13,297 of record NZ_JAHPZL010000001.1, on the reverse strand, counting down.
CATGTCCTTGGTCAGCTCGGTGCCATCGAGTTTGTACAGGTACCCCAGCGAAGCGAACTCAGGCACCCAGGCGACCTCAGCGCGCAGGATGTCAGGTGCTCCGGACTTCGCGCTGGCCGCCGTTTTGAACTTGCTCTGCGCTTCACCGAAGGGCACCGACTGATAGGTGACCTTGACCTTGGGGTATTTCTTCATGAACTCGGCGACCATCTCCTTGTAGACGGGCGCTTCGTTGGTGACGTCGGAGGTGTCCCACCAGGTGAGCTCCCCGGCCACCTCGGTGGAATCTCCGGAGGTGGGGGAGGAAGAGCCCGATCCCGAACCGCCGCAACCGGCGAGCGCGATGACCGTCGTGGTGAGCAGTGCTGTGAGCTGGATGCTTCGGCGCATGTCGTGGTGCTCCTTGGGATCTTCTACCCGGGCGCCAGTGCCCGCGTCGCGTGCCACAGTAGCCGCCCTGCAAGTTCTTGCACAAGGTTTTCTGCAAGAACTTGCAGAAAAGTCCTTGCGGTCGACACCTGGGGTGCGCCATTCTTCAAGGGCCCGCCCACGACCGGCCGGGCGCGTCGGACCCTGACCCGACACCAAACTCGTCACCAGGAGCGGCCCATGCGTGCACCCCGTCTGGCAGATGTGGCCGCTAAGGCCGGGGTGTCCGAAGCCACCGTCAGTCGCGTCCTCAACGACAAACCAGGCGTTGCCGAGTCCACCCGCATCGCTGTCCTGGCCGCTGTCGACATGCTCGGCTATGACCGGCCCGCCAAGCTGCGCCGCATCAGCGCCGGACTCGTGGGTCTCGTCGTACCCGAACTGGTCAATCCGGTCTTCCCCGCCTTCGCCCAGGCCATCGAATGCGCCCTCGCCGCACGCGACTTCACCCCCGTCCTGGGCACTCAGACACCAGGGGGCATCGCCGAGGACGACTACCTGCAAATGATGTGCGACCGAGGTGTTGCCGGGATCATCCTGGTCTGCGGACTGCACGCCGACACCACCGCCGACCTCGACAGGTACGTCGATCTGCGCCGACGCGGCATGCCCTTAGTCCTGATCAATGGCTACCGCGAAGGCATCGACACCACCTTCATCAGTTGTGACGACGTCGGCGGAATCCACCAGATCGTCAGCCACCTGGTCGACAGCGGACACCGCCGTATCGGTGTGACTGTCGGACCGGAACGTTTCGTCACCGCCCAACGCACCATCACCGGATTCCGTCAAGCCATGGCCCAACTCGCCGGTGTCGACGCCGTCACCGACCTCATCGCCACCACCTGGTATACGGTCGAGGGCGGGGCCCAAGGCGCCGCCCAGCTCCTCGACGCAGACTGCACGGCTCTGATTTGCGGCAGCGACATCATGGCCCTCGGCGCGATCCAAGAGGTACGACGACGCGGCCTGCGCGTCCCCGAAGATATCTCCGTCGTCGGACACGACGACTCCCCGCTGATGGCGTTCACCGACCCGCCCCTGACCACGTTGCGGCAAGACGTCGACGGGATGAGTCAAGCCGCCGTCGCTGCCCTGCTCGACGAGATCGACGGCCGCACCTCCCCGCGAGCCGAACTGGTCTTCCGCCCCGAATTAGTGGTGCGGCGATCCACCAGTACGGCGGTGGTCAGTGCCCTGCACCGACGGCCCGTCGTACTCGGACGAACTCCGCGAGGAGCGTGACGGCCTCCTCGACTCCATCGACCCGCCAGGAAGCAGCCGTCGACCCGGTCCCCACCTTCACCGTCACATCCTGCGCACCCGTGAGCACCGCAAAGGCCCTCTCATCTGTGACATCGTCACCCAGATAGAGCGTCCCCGCCGCTCCCACATGAGCGGCGCAATCCCGCAATGCGCTGCCCTTATCTGCCTGCAGGACCCCCAACTCCAGCACGTTTTTCCCCGCTAACCGATGCACCTGCGGGTGCGCGCTCGCGGCGATCGCTGCTGCCGCCAACGCCTGCAACCCGGCGGTTTCCGGCATGGTCCGGGTGTGCAGGACCACCGCGGCGGGCTTGCGCTCCACCCAGGCGCCGGGATGCGCGTCGGCGATCTCTGACAGTTCAGCGTCGAGGACGGCGAGGAGTTCCTGCTGCTCAGTGGTGAGCTTGCCGGAATCTGGGTCCAGGCTGGACTGGGCGCCGTGGGTGCCGATCAGGACGATGCGGGGGTCGTCGGCGAGGCCGGACAGGTCACGCAGCACGGCCAGCTCCCGCCCGGAGACCAGAGCCACGTGCACGCCGGGCATCGCGGCGGCCTCGCGCAGTGCGACCGTCGCCGCTGGCAGCGGTCGCACCTGCATGGGGTCGTCAGCGAACGGGGCGAGGGTGCCGTCGAAGTCGCTGGCGACGAGGACCGTCTCCAGCTGAGCTAATCGGCCGAGGGCGTGCGTCAGGTCGGCAGTGGGGTCGGACGTCGGCGCGGTCACCGTCAGCCTCGGGGGGCGGCGTACGGCGGTCGGGCCGGTGCGTATTTCAGCGCATCCAAGAATCGGGCTGCCCATTGTTGTACGTCGTTCTCTCGGATCTTCTTACGCAGCGAGCGCATCCGGCGGCGTTTTTCAGCCGGGGAGGCGTGGGCGGCGCGCAGGATGGTGTTTTTCAACCCTTGGATGTCATGGGGGTTGCACAAATAAGACCTGCCGAGTTCTTCTGCGGCCCCTGCAAATTCGGAGAGAACCAGCGCTCCGCTTTCGTCGTGGTGGCAGGCGACATACTCCTTCGCGACCAGGTTCATGCCGTCACGCAGCGGAGTGACCAACATGATGTCCGAAGCGAGATACATTGCCGCCATCTCCGCCTGATCAAAGCTTTGATGCAAATATTCCACCGCGGTTTCCCCGATGTGCGAATAGTCGCCGTTGATCTGACCGACTGTGAGTTCGACTTGACCGCGCAGATCCCGGTAGGCATCGACCCGTTCCCGGCTAGGCACGGCGATCTGCACTAGACACACCTCCGGCGGGGACACCTCACCGTCACTCAGCAACTCTTGGTACGCCTTGAGACGGTGCCGGATGCCTTTGGTGTAGTCCAGGCGATCCACCCCCAGCATCAGGATGTCCGGGTTGCCCAGGGACGCACGGATCTCCGTGGCGCGGGCCACCACCTCAGGGGAGCGGGCCAACGTGTCCAAGTGGCCGAAATCAATCGAGATCGGCAACCCGGCCGCGCGCACCACCCGGGAGCTGCCGTCAGCGTCGGTCGTGGTTACCGTGTCGCGGCGGGTCGGCAACCCCGCGAGCTGCCGACACGCTCGACGGAAGTTGCCAGCGTCACTGGGTTTTTGGAAGCCCAGGAAATCCGCACCGAGCAGACCATCGATGATGTCGCGACGCCAGGGCAGCTGCGCAAACAGCTCCACCGGCGGGAACGGGATGTGATTGAACCAGCCGATACGCACATCCGGGCGAAGCTTGCGCAACATGGCGGGGACTAACTGCAACTGATAGTCGTGCACCCACACTGTCGCTCCAGGCGCAGCCACCCGAGCGACCTGCTCAGCGAACTTCCCGTTGACCCGCCGATACGCCGCCCACCAGCGACGATGGAAAGTCGCCGGAACAATGACGTCGTGGTAGACCGGCCACAGGGTGTCATTGGACAAGCCCTCGTAATAGTCAGCGATATCCTCCGCGGTCAACGCCACCGGCACCAGGAACATCCCCGAATCCTCAAACGGCTCCGGGGCGTCACCAGCATCACCAGCCCACCCCACCCAGGCCCCACCCCGCCCGCGCATCACCGAATCCATTGCCGTGACTAGCCCGCCCGGGCTGCGCTGCCACGTGGGAACCCCATCCGGCCCTTCACGCCGATCGACCGGAAGCCGGTTGGCAGCCACCACAAAGTCGTATGTTTCGGTCCCCGGTGGTGTTCCGGTAGCGTCGCTCACCGTCGTCCATCTCCTCACGCGTCAAGTCGTCAGGGCGGCGGAATCACCGAATCGTCCTGTCCCTCTATGCCCGTAGGCATGTCCCACTCTACGGGCGCGTCAGTGCAGCAGCCTCCTGGACAAGGGCCGTAGGCTGGCCGTCGGGTGCACTGCACGCGACTGAGGTCACAGGCAGCACACCAGTACATCACTCCACAGCGGAGCCGGATGCTGATCGGGAGGTATCCATTGAGTCCGAGTGGCGCCAGCCAGACGCCAGCGCGCGTCGGTCGTTATCGACTGTGTTCAGAACTAGGTCGCGGCGGTATGGGCGTCGTCCACCTCGCCGTCGACGACGCCGGGCACACCGTGGCGATCAAAATGCTGCGCGAGTCAGCCCTGGACGAACCGGATGCCCGCGCTCGCCTAGCGCGTGAGGTCGATCATCTTTCCCGTATTGACCACCCCGGGGTGGCTGGCATCATCGACGCCGATGTCACTGGCGCCCGACCGTACGTCGTCACCAGGTATGTTCCGGGGCCGTCCCTGGACCGTTACATCTCTCAGCAAGGCCCACTGCGCCCGGTGGAGTTGTTTTCCCTTGCCGCAGACCTCTCCGTGGCTCTGTCAGCAGTGCACGCCGTCGGGGTGGTGCACCGCGACCTCAAACCGGCGAACATCCTGCTGCAAGATGGCCATCCAGTGCTGATTGACTTCGGGATTGCGTTTGGCTCCGGTGATGCCCGCCTCACCTCCACCGGTCTGGTCATGGGCACCCCAGGTTTCCTCGCCCCGGAAATCCTCGACGGCGCTGACGTCGATACCTCCACTGACTGGTGGGCTTGGGCTGCGACCTTGGCGTACGCCGCCTCCGGGCGGGTGCCCTTCGGGGATCGGCCAGTAGATGCCGTCCTAGCCCGCATCCGCGCCGGAGAATGCGACCTCAGTGGCGTCGATCCTGCGCTCGCTCCGCTGCTCCGCGCCGCACTCGACCCGCGACCGTTTGCTCGCCCCACCCAGCGACAGATCCTCGCCGAACTCGAGCGCTACGCCCACGCCCACGGCGCCACCGGCGCGACCGTTGGCCTGCCCGCGATGACAGCTACCACGGTGATGCCTGGTGCAGGCGCCACCCGACCTCACCGGGTCGCTCCTGCCCGAACAGCAGCAGCTGCCGCCATGGCAACTCCGCCGCCGTGGGGGCCTCCAGGAGGTGCGCCTCACGCGCCAACGACTCGCCCGACGGCACGGGCCGGTGCCACCGCCGCCTGGCCGACCCCGGCCAATCCGCCCATGCCCGCCACAGCCACCACTCCCGCTCAGGCTGTGCGCACCAGATTCCAGCGAGTCATCGCCGCCTCCAGTGACGCGGCACGCACCCATTTGCAGAGCGTGCTGCCGACGCGTGCCCAGAGTGGTCCCCCCGCCGGATATGCCTCCTGGAATGCGGCACCCACTGCACCGCCGCCGTATGGCACCACTCCTCATCCCGGTGCGGCTCCCACCGCTAGCGGATGGCATCCTCCCCAGCAGCACCTCGGCAAACCAGCTGCGGCGCCTCCACACCCTGGCGCCGCCATGTCCGGCGGGCACCACAAGCCAGGCCCCTCGCCGTACGGGCAGCCGAGCACCGTCCTCGACCGGGGCGGGCGTGCTCTGACGACCCTCTCGTTGGGTGTCTTCTTGGCCTGTCTGACCCTGATGGCGCCGGTGTATGCGCTGTTCTTCGGAGTGTTTTGGTCGTGGCTGACGCGCACTGTCGACCGAGTGATGACCGGTCACTACCTGCGACGCAGCAGTTACGGCGCCGGGCAGCACGACATCATCGGGACCGTGCTGCGCTCCCCGATGAACATCATCCTCGCCGCGACCGGGACAGTGCTCTCTGCGTTCTTCCCGCTGCTGGTGGGCTATCTCGGCATCCTGCTGGGGGTTGTCGGTCAGGACTTCGGGGTGATTCCCGGATCCCCGCTCAATCCGTCCGCCCCGGTGCCGCTGTTCATGGGCGGGGTGAGCACCCTCATCATGGCCTGGTGGGGGCCAGGTGGCAGCAGTGTGCGGCGCGGGACCCGGATGACGGTGCGAGCGTTGACGCCTCCGCCGTTAGGCCCGGTGCTGATGACCTTGCTCTTTCTGGTTGCCGCCGCCGTCGTCGGATTGATTTCCCAGTCCACCGGCCACCTGCCGGTGTGGGGATGGCTCGGCCCAGACCCCTTCTCCTGGGTGCGTGGCTGACGTCGGCCTGACCACTGTTGAGGCGATCAACCACTGCTTCATCCCGAGATGCGGACGCGCTGTCGGTCGCTGAGCGAGATTGTTGTCAGATCCGTGATCTGATGGCCGAGGCTTCTTGACGGGGGAGTCACGTACTGCCACGTGCGGGTCGCCACCCATAGAAGTCAGGTCGGACGCACGTCCATGACCTTTTTGTTGCTCAACTGTGACATTTCCGTGTGCGAGTCGCTACGCTGATGACGTCATCCCGGCCGCCATCGAGCCCCATGCGGGTCTCACCAGGCACCGGACCGCACCTCATCCGCGCGGGACACCAGCACCACCCAACTGCACATCCACCGACCGTGTCCGTGCGCCGCACCTTCGTCGACGGGCACACCCGGCCACCAGCCGGAACTGTCAGACGAAGGTGGGGGACCACGACCGGCACCAGCCGGTCGGCCGTGGAACACTCCACGGCTCGGGGTGATACCGGGACACCGGCCAGACACCTGACGCCTGGACCCAACAGGAACCCCCGCAGGCGCCGTCAGGAAGGACACCACGCAGCACATGAGCTACACCCCGAAGCACGCCAGACCCCGCCGACCCGTCCGCAAGACCGTCGGAGTGGGCATGTTGACCGCAGCAACCACCGCCATCGGCGTGGGAATGAACACCGGTGCCGCACACGCCGACGACGCCGTCTGGGACCGCGTCGCAGCCTGCGAAGCCGGCGGCAACTGGCACATCAACACCGGCAACGGCTTCTACGGCGGCCTGCAGTTCACCGTGCAGAGCTGGAACGGAGCCGGCGGATCGGCGTACGCCTCCCGGCCCGACCTCGCCACCCGCGAACAACAAATCGCCGTCGGCCGTAAGCTCCTCGCGCTGCAAGGACCAGGCGCCTGGCCCAGCTGCTCCATCAAGGCGGGCCTGACCCGCGACAACGGTGGCGTCGGCGCACCAGCCCCAGCCCCCGTGCCCGGCGGCGGTAACAGCGGCGGTGGCGGCAACACCGGTGGCGGCACCAAAGCAGCCACCCCCACGCCTACCCCCTCCGAAACCGCCACCCCCAAACCTGCCCCCAAACCGGCACCGCCCGCCCCGGGACGCAGCGACACCCAAGGCACCGCAGCCATCCAAACCTGGATCGGTGGCAACCTCTCCGGCAAATGGGACGAAGCAGCGATCAAGGCCCTCCAAGCCAAACTGCACAGCCCCATCACCGGCAAGATGGACAAAGCCACCGTCAAAGCCACCGAAGCCTTCCTGAAGATCACCCCCACCGGGGTCGACTACTTCTCCCAAGCTGTGCTGGACAAGCTCAGCGACTACGCCCGCAAGAAAAACTCCGAAGCCACCCTCACCTCCCTGGCAGCAGCCGTCGAAGGTGGCTTCGTCTCCCCGGGCACCGTCCAACTCGCCACCAACCCCGTCACCTACCGCTGACCTGGTCACCCCACCCCCCCACGGTGCGGGTCAGGACTCACCCCTGGACGAGTCCCGACCCGCACCGTTACCCAGCGGAATCGGCCAGCAGCGGCCACTACGGGTACGATGCCTGAAGTCCACATGCACATGTGGGCGTGCTGGAGTGGCGCAATCGGTAGCGCACCTGTCTTGTAAACAGGTGGTTGAGGGTTCGAGTCCCTTCTCCAGCTCTCAGACCAGGGGAAACGAATCACAGCATCCTCCCCGACACGGTCGGGCCACTCTTTTCGTGACCGGATGACAGCCGCGGATTCACGAGCTTGAGGGCTTCGACGACGCGCGGGTCGCGGAACCCGGCGTCGATGGTGCCGAGCACGGGTTCGCTGCGACTGCACCCTAGTGGTCAAGGGTCGACGGCGACCTGATCGCCTATCGCGACGAGGTCCGCGAGATCGTTGATCCAAGCCATGATGTCGCTCTCTCGGTACTGCAGGTGAGGACCGATCTTCAGCGGCGGTGGCGGTGACCGGTTGCTGGGTTGTTCTTGGTGAAGTCTTGACGTTTCGGTTCGGCTGTTGGGTTGGTGGTGGGTGGACGATGGCGGAGTCTGGCGCAGTGCCGCGTCGGGTGACGATGGACTTCAGCCCGTCCGGGCAGCTGGGCAACTTCTGGGACGCCAATGGCACCGGCCTGGCGCTGTACTACAACACCGACGGCACGACACGCCAGATCGTGGATGCCGCCGGGCGGAAGGTGGACTACACCTATGTGCCCGGCACGAGCAGGGTCAGCAAGGTCACCCAGAGCGGGGACAACAGCGAGACCCGCTCGATCAGCTACGGCTATGACGCTTCGGGACGACTGTCCTCGAGCACCGACGCCAACGGCGCGACCACGACGTACAGCTATGGCGGGAATGGGAAGTTGTCCACGGTGACGACCTCGCGTGGGGTCAAGCTGACGATCGAGTACGACTCCTCTGGGCGGGCGAGCAGCGTCTCGCGGTGGGATGACGCTGGGAAGGAGAACCGGACCGGGTTCAATTATGGTTCCTCGACTCAGACGGTCGTGACTGACCCTAACGGGGGTACGTGGATCTACGCGATGGATTCCCAGAAGCGGCAGACCGGTACGAAAGACCCGTACCGCAACTCCAGGAGCAAGACCTATACGGCGAATAATGCGGTCGCGACCAGCACTGCGGCCGTGGCGGCCGGTGGGGTCGGCGCGGATGTGACGTCGTTCTCCTGGGACACCAACAACAACCCCTCACAGGTCAAGATGCCGACCGGCGCGACCACGACGCTAGGGTACGGGTCCGCGGCGAACTGCGGCACCGATGCTGGTTCGAGCGGGGACAAGCTCAAGTGCGTCACCGACCCGGCGGGGAACAAGACCGCGATGAACTGGGACGCTCAGGGGAACCTGACCAGCTCGACCAGCGGGGACGGCACTGCTGGGGCGGCGACCTCAACGATCACCTATCAGAAGGGCGGCAACCTCCTCACCGGGGACAGCTGTGGTGGCAAGCCCGGGCAGATCTGCTCGGTCACCCAACCCAAGGTCGCCGGGCAGAACAGCGGGTGGAAGGTCACTAACGCCTACGACACCCACGGGAACCTGATCTCCTCGACCGGGTCCGACACCGCGCTGCTGGGCGCACGGAAGTACACCTATGACGGGTTCGGGCGGGTCAAGACCGTTACTGACGGCAAGGGCGCGACGTTGACATACACGTGGGACAACCGGGATCACGTGACCGCGGTCAGTGGGGCCGCGTCATTGTCGTTGGCGCACGACTCTGATGGGAACCTGACCAACAACGCCGGCGCCACGCTGACGTATGACAAGCAGAACCGGGCCACGTCGTTGACGGTGGCTGGGGAGAGCACTCGGGTGACGTACGAGGCCAGTGGCAACGTCTCGACGTACACCGATGACACTGGCGCGACGACGACGTATCGGTATTTCTGGCACAACCGGGTTTCCTCGATTTCGGTTGATGGGACGGACTGTCAGTGGGATCGCAGCGTTGGCAATCTGTCGCCGTCGGCGGGGGTGTCGGGTAAGGCGGGGTGTGTGCGGTTTGCGTATGACGCTGGCGGGCGTGAGACGCAGCGGGCGTATCCGGGTGGGGCGATTCAGTACCGTGGGTATGACGGGTCTGGTCGGGTGGTGGGGATCTCGGCTAATAGTGGTGTTGGGGCTCGGATCACTTCTCAGGCGTACAACTACCTGGCGGGGGCGAAGGATCAGGTGAATGTGCAGTCCTGGAGCACTGGGGCGGTGCCGAGTTTGGCTCCTGGGCCGGCGGCGGGCGCTTCTCAGAGTTATCTGTATGACTCGTTGAACCGGTTGATCAAGGTCAGTGAGAGTTCTGGGGCGGTGTGGGGGTATGCGTATGACCCGATGGGGAACCGGACCTCGATGACGAGGGCGGGCACGGCCACGATGGGTGTCTCCGAGAGTGATACTGCGACGTATAACGCGGCGTCGATGTTGGTGAGTAACTCCAAGGGGTCGTTCGCGTATGACAAGAACGGTAACGAGGTGTCTGCGCCGGCGGGGCCGGGTGGGTCTGGGATTCCGGCGCGTACGAATGAGGTCACTGATGCGTTGGGGAACACGACTGCGATGATGGTGGCTGGGTCGGGGGTGAACTTCTCGTACGGGTCGACCACCCCGGGGATGTATAACCAGCTGTTGGGTGCGGGGAGTTCGACGTACGGTCGGTCGATTTTGGGGTTGGCTTTGTCGAGTCGAAATATGGGTGGGGTGGCGACCCGATATGTCGCTCATCCTTCGGGGCAGAATATTGGTTACGTTGCTCCGCAGGGGCAGGCGTGGTTCTTGACTGACAAGCTGGGGTCGGTGATCGGCTTGGTTGATTCCAAGGGTGCGTTGATTGGGTCGTACAGTTATGACCCGACCGGGGTGAATCGTGCTAACACTGCTACTGGCGCCCTGGCTGCGCGGAATATCCACCGCTACGCGGGCGGACTGTTCGAGCCGGCCACTGGTCTGACTCGGTTCGGGGTGCGTTGGTATAACCCGGTCACTGGTCGGTTTACTACCCCTGACCCGTCGGGGAAGGAGAAGAACAACTACCTCTACGCTGGCGGGAATAGTTGCAACCGGGTCGACCCAACTGGTGAGTCTTGGGATGACCTAGGTAATCTCCTCTTGGCAGGAGTGGCAGGAGTGGCAGGAGTGGCAGGCGGAGTTATTGGGGGCGCCGTGGGTGTGTTGGGTGGTGAAATTGGTGTTTCAATTGGGGTCACCGTGGGCGGTGGCTGCGCATTTAATACGGTCCTCGGTGCGCGCACGGGAAGCCAGAATCCGGGCTTCGACTGTGTCGCTGGCGCCGCGGGTGGACTAGCCCTTCTCGCAATGCCAAAAATGTTCGGACCTGTACTGTCCTCGGAGTGAGTTGGCAAGAAAAGCTATCAAATTGAGCGTTTCTTGGGAGGAAGAATGGCGGGAACGCTGCATATCGCCCGCAGTAGGGGTGAGTGGGTCAATGCAATTCGACGGTTTACGATCATAGTTGACGGCGAGATGCGTGCACGGCTCCGACGCGGAGAGTCGGTCTATGTACCTTTGGAATCTGGAAAACATGAGGTGCGACTTCGGTTGGATCGGTCCGCCTCACCCAGCATTATGGTCGAATTATCCGATGGTGAGACCCAGAGTTTCTTGGCTCGCAATGGCGATATATTGGGCGAGCGAGGGAATCACCTTGCATTAATTCCCCTAAGCAAGTCCTCGGCGGTGAAGTTTGATAGCCATGGGCAGCGGGCATCCAGCCGTGCTGCACCGTGGCTGGTCGCAGTCTCCGTCCTCTATCTCGCGCTTCTATATTTCCTGCCCTCAGATCCTTGGCCTTGGGTCAGTTCAGCCGCGTACGTGATCACGGCGGGCCCTCTGATTTTCTTCCTCTTTAACAGATGGCGCATGCACAAAAGCGGCTCTTCACGGACGAATTTGGGGGACATTGAGTAGTCGCTGGCGATGAGGGGTATGAGTAGGTGGTGGGCGGTGCGGTTGCGTTAAGGTGGCAGTTGTTTCTTTCCTTGAAGTGGGTCGCGAAATGTCCGCGGGTGATCGCTGTTGCGGGGCAGGAGGACCTCTTGTGGCCGGTTTCTCATACGTCCGCGGGGAGTTTCCCACGGAACCGGTGTCGGGTAAGGCGGGGTGTGTGCGGTTTGCGTATGACGCTGGCGGGCGTGAGACGCAGCGGGCGTATCCGGGTGGGGTGATTCAGTACCGTGGGTATGACGGGTCTGGTCGGGTGGTGGGGATCTCGGCTAATAGTGGTGTGGGGGCTCGGGTCACTTCTCAGGCGTACAACTACCTGGCGGGGGCGAAGGATCAGGCGAATGTGCAGTCCTGGAGCACAGGTAACCAGCTGTTGGGTGCGGGGAGTTCGACGTACGGTCGGTCGATTTTGGGGTTGGCTTTGTCGAGTCGAAATATGGGTGGGGTGGCGACCCGGTATATCGCTCATCCTTCGGGGCAGAATATTGGTTACGTTGCTCCTGAGGGGCAGGCGTGGTTCTTGTCTGACAAGCTGGGGTCGGTGATCGGCTTGGTTGATTCCAAGGGTGTGTTGATTGGGTCGTACAGTTATGACCCGACTGGGGTGAATCGTGCTAACACTGCTACTGGCGCCCTGGCTGCGCGGAATATCCACCGCTACGCGGGCGGACTGTTCGAGTCGGCCACTGGTCTGACTCGGTTCGGGGTGCGTTGGTATAACCCGGTCACTGGTCGGTTTACTACTCCTGACCCGTCGGGGAAGGAGAAGAACAACTACCTCTACGCTGGCGGGAATAGTTGCAACAGGGTGGATCCGTCTGGGGAGGAAAATTCTGACGCGTGCATAATTGGCGGTGTTATCGGGGCCGCAGTCTATGGGGGGCTGGCTTCTCTGATCATGTTTGAGGCCGACTTGTTGTCGGGTGGAGCTGCGGCCTTTCTCAACGGTGCGGTGACCAATGCGGCCGGTGCGCTCGGTGCAGGCGTTGGATGCAATCTAGCTGAAAAAGGTCTTGGAAGCGCGGCGGATCCGGGCGAAACTCCGGTCCAGTACCTCATGCGTTACAAATAGGAGGAATTGTGCACGATTTTCAGCGAAAGGGATGGGTGCGCGCTGGCTCTGTGGTCCTTTCGGCGTTTCTGATTGTAACGGCTGTTTCTTGGCCTGTGCTTGTTGACTCTTCGTGGTACCCCTCATCGACCCTGGGGCGATATGCCTTTGCTGCTGTAGTGTCATTTTTCATCGTGTCGATTGTGCAGGGTGTCGTATTTCTATTTCTTCGCCAAGTCAGCGGGAAAGGGCGTAGGGAGGGCGGGGATCCTAGATGAGCAGACCCTGCCTGTCCGATCACTCTCTTTTTCGAGGGATGAGACGGACGAGGCGTCGGGGGTCGCTCGGCGCGGGGAGTAAACGCCGCGCCGGGCGTTCGCCCACGAGCAGGTCCGTGACGAGTTCGGCCCGGGTGGCGTACGCCCGCTGCACCCCAACTCCGTTGGCTGAGTCCATCCTCATGTACGTCTTTACGAGATCTTTGCCCGATTTCGCTGGTGTGATGGGTGGGCGCGGGTGGATGCTTCACGGGTCCGGGGCATTGCCGCTTTCGGGTGACGGGCGTTGTGTCCGTAGGCCCTGGGGAACACGACTGCGATGATGGTGGCTGGGTCGGGGGTGAACTTCTCGTACGGGTCGACCACCCCGGGGATGTATAACCAGCTGTTGGGTGCGGGGAGTTCGACGTACGGTCGG
>NZ_JAHPZL010000058.1 GCF_019331795.1 Austwickia sp. TVS 96-490-7B | reverse complement strand
TGATGACTTTAGCGCCACGGTCGGCGCAGTATCTAATTGCGGTAGCAATGGAATCATCGACCGTGGAATGGGTTGTGCCAAAAGAGACGCTGATGATGGCGGCGTTAGGAGCGGCGCCAATCAGCCCTTCTTTTCCGTTGGGGCCGTGGCCGCGTCCAGCGATATTCACGGCCATGGATGTGCCATGGTCGGCGTCGTGTTCGCCAGTGATGGGTTTGAGTCCGTCGGGGGCTCCGATTCCGGACAGGTCTTTACCGCCAGTAAATCGCACCCCGGTCAGGTCGGGGTGGGTGGTGTCGATGCCACTGTCCACCAGGCAGATTGTGACGCCTGAACCTTGCGATAGTGACAGGGTGCGGTCGATGCCCATCGGGGTGATCCACCATTGCCGGTCCCGGACCTGGTCCCCCGCATGAGCCGGGACCGCTGCGCCGCAGGCTAATCCGGCGGTGATGAGCATGATGGTGGCGGCGTGTCGTGGATGTGGCCTGGTCATGGGTGTCTGCGGCGGCGTCGGAGCCACCAGGTTAGGCCGCCGATGAGGGTGGCGCAGGTGGCCAGTCCGGCGAGGATGGCCCAGGAAGCGGTGGCGGGGCTGCGGGGTGCGGCGGCGGTGATGGGTCCTTGGGGTGTGTTTGTGGGGGGTTGGGGCATGGCGGAGGAATATTCAGGGTCAGGTTGGTAGGTGGGGTCCCACAGCCCCATCGATTTCACTCCGAAAACGTCTCGTGAGGGGTTGTCGTATCCTTCGCCGATTTGCCCGAGGGGGTTGTCGGTGACGGTAGGGACGTCAGCCGTGAGTGCGGCGTAGGCGTCGACGAGGCCCCAGCCGCAGTCGGCGGTGGGGATGTCACCGGTGCCGGTTTTTTTAGCGGTTTTTAAGACGCGGTTGATGATGCTGGCGGCGTTGAGGTCGGGGTGTTTCGCGCGGATAGCGGCGACGATGCCGGTGACGACCGAGGTGGAGATGGACGTGCCTGCGCCGTCGCGGTAGCCGCCGCCGGGCCAGGCTTGCGGGACTCCCGTGTCCGGGGTGGTCGCGAACGGGCCACACACAGCCACACCTTGGGTGTAAATTTTTCCGTTTTTATCTTTTTCGCCGCTGCCCCAGCTGGAGCGAGGGTCACGGGTGAGGTTGTGATCGACCCCAGCCACTGACAGAATGCCGAACATGCTAGATATTCCGGACGGTGGGGAGCTGCCGAAATTTCCGGCCCCAGCGACTACGACGACGTCTTTAGACTGGGCGTAGAGCGCAGCTTTTTTGGTGTCGTTACTTCCCTCTAAAAGAGAGAGATTGATGACTTTAGCGCCACGGTCGGCGCAGTATCTAATTGCGGTAGCAATGGAATCATCGACCGTGGAATGGGTTGTGCCAAAAGAGACGCTGATGATGGCGGCGTTAGGAGCGGCGCCAATCAGCCC